>JAUSBR010000017.1 GCA_030651895.1 Sideroxyarcus sp.
CGCCAGCTACAACAACAGCTACAGCGGCTACAGCAGCTTCACTGGCGGTCCCACCGACGTGCGCAGCACCAGCGTCGGCCTGCAGCTCAACATGCCGCTATTCCAGGGCGGTGCCACCCAGTCCAAATGGCGCGAAGCCGACGCCAACCGCACGCGTGCCAACCATGAACTGGAGAACGCCCGCCGCAACGTCGAAGTGCAGACCCGTCAGGCCTATCTCGGGGTGGTGAACGGCATCGCCCAGGTGCAGGCATTGCAACAGGCATTGAAGTCGAGCGAGAGCCTGCTGGAAGCGAGCAAGCTGGGACACGAAGTCGGAGTAAGGACCAACCTCGATGTGCTGAACGCACAGCAGCAGGCGTATTCCACCCGGCGCGATCTGTACCAGGCCGAGTACAACTACCTGATCAGCCAGCTACGCCTGAAGGCAGCCGTGGGCGGGTTGGTGGAAGAGGATGTGACGAGGGTAAATCAGGCGTTGCATTAACCCCGGTTTATCCATTAGGGCTGTCAGCGACCAGAATGGAAATAAATGAAATCTGGGTCGCTCCCTTCTCCCGCAAGCGGGAGAAGGGTTGGGGATGAGGGACGTTCGGTATATTCGACAAGTGACTTCTGTTCGCCGACCCTCACCCCAACCCCTCTCCCGCCTACGGGAGAGGGGCTTCCAGCCGCTTCATGCTTTATGCGTGCCGGATCAAAAATGGATTTTTTGGATTAAGCCTGCTGATAAAGCAGCCGTATGTTGGCAGCAAGGCTGTCTTGCCACTCGGGTAGCCGGATGCCGAAAGCATCATGGATACGATCGCATGCCAGCACCGAGTTGGCGGGGCGCTTGGCTGCAGTCGGATATTCATGCGTGGCGATGGACTTGATGACGGGCGGCCTGGCAGCAAGCGCGCTGTCGTAGTTACGGGCTAGGCGCACGATCTCTACTGCGTAGTCATGCCAGCTGGTACGTCCACCAGCCGTGAGGTGGTAAAGCCCGCACAACTGTTCGTCCCAATTTTTTTCCTGCCAACATTCCAACGCGGTTAGTGTCGCCAGCGCGAGGTCTCTTGCCCAGGTCGGCGCGCCGGACTGGTCAGCGACGATGCGCAGTTCCCCGCGTTCCTTCGCCAGCCGCAAAACAGTCTTCACGAAATTCCCGCCGTGCACGCCGTACACCCAACTGGTGCGCAGGATGAGGTGCTTGCAACCCGAGGCGCGTATCGCCTGCTCTCCGGCCAACTTGGTCTTGCCGTAGACGTTCTGCGGGTTAGGCAAATCATCTTCGGTATAGGCGGAAGATTTGCTGCCGTCGAAAACGTAATCGGTGGAATAGTGAACCAGCACTGAGCCGAGTTGTTTTGCTTCCTCAGCCAGAATGGCGGGTGCTACGGCATTCACTGCCGATGCAAGCTCGGCATCGTTTTCAGCTTTGTCGACTGCGGTATAGGCGGCCGCATTGATGATGATGTCGGGGCGCAGGTTGCGCAGCATCCGGCGGATATCCCCAACGTTGGTCAATTCAAGTTCGTGGCGTTCAGGGGCGATCAGGGTGCCGAGCGCGAGAAGCGAGCGTTGCAGTTCCCAGCCAATCTGCCCATTCTTGCCGACGAGCAAGATCTTTTTCATGCGAACAGTTCGGCCTGCTTGAACAGCTTACCCGCAGCATCTTTGTCCGAGAGTATCGGTGCCTCGGTGAGCGGCCAATCGATCGCAAGGGCGGGATCGTTCCAGGCGATGCAGCGTTCATGCTCCCGATGCCAATAATCGGTGGTTTTGTAGAGCGACTCTGCTTGTTCGCTGAGAGTCAGAAATCCATGGGCGAAACCTTCCGGTATCCACAACATGCGTTTGTTCTCGGCACTGAGATGTACGCCGAACCATTTGCCGAAAGTGGGTGAAGAACGGCGAAGATCGATGCTGACGTCGAACACCTCGCCGGCGATGATGCGTACCAGCTTGCCCTGCGGTTGTTCGACCTGATAATGCAAGCCGCGCAGTACGTTGTGTCTGGAAAGCGAGTGGTTATCCTGCACGAACCGGGCAGGACGCCCGATCAGCTCTTCGAAACCGGATTGGTTGAAACTCTCATAAAAGAAGCCGCGTCCATCTTCAAATACCTGCGGCTCGATGATGAGCAGGTCGGCAAGTTTGGTAGTCGTGGCCTTCATCAGCCTAGAGAGCTTCCTTCAGGATCGCTTGCAGATACTGCCCATAGGCATTCTTGGACAGCACGGCAGCAAGTTTCTCCAGTTGCGCTGCCGAGATGTATCCCTTGCGGAACGCGATCTCCTCAGGGCAGGCGATCTTCAGACCTTGGCGCTTTTCCAGCGTCTGGATGAACATGGACGCTTCCAGCAGTGACTCGTGAGTGCCGGTATCCAGCCATGCAAGTCCGCGGTGCATCAGTTGAACGTCGAGCGAGTCGGCGTCGAGGAAAGACTGCATCACCGAGGTGATTTCCAGTTCGCCGCGCTTGGACGGTTTGGCCGCCTTGGCGAATTCGATCACGCGGTTGTCAAAGAAATACAGTCCGGTGAGAGCGTAGTTCGATTTCGGCTGTTGCGGTTTTTCTTCGATACTGAGTACGCGTCCGGCCTTGTCGAATTCGACCACTCCGTAGCGCTCCGGATCGTGCACGTGATAGGCGAAAACAGTTGCACCACTGTCTTTGCTCGCGGCAGAGGCCAACATGGACTCGAAATTGTGGCCGTAGAAGATGTTGTCTCCCAGCACCAGCGCGCAGGAATCATTGCCGATGAATTTCTCGCCGAGGATGAAAGCCTGCGGCAACCCGTCCGGAGACGGCTGCACCGTATAGGTAAGATTCAAACCCCACTGTGAACCGTCACCCAGCAACTGTTCGAAGCGCGGTGTGTCCTGCGGGGTGGAGATCACCAGAATATCGCGTATCCCCGCCAGCATCAGCGTGGAGAGCGGGTAGTAGATCATCGGTTTGTCGTAGATCGGCAGAAGTTGTTTGGAAACCGGCAGCGTCACCGGATATAGCCGTGTGCCGGACCCACCGGCGAGAATGATGCCTTTCATATTCTGTACTCCATTTGATTTTCAGTATCTGTCATGCCGACAGGCCATTCAGCCAATTTGCGGCATCGGTAATTCTGATGCCGTTGCGTAATTCTTCCTGACGCAGGTTATAAACGATCTGCACAGCTTCCGCCTCGGCAAACTGTTCGGCAAACCGAACCAATCCGCGATGAGGCTTATTGTCACCCAACTTGCACTCTATCATCTGCGTGACCTTGCCGTTCTCGCCCAAAGCGAAATCGACTTCGGCGCCATCCTTGGTGCGGATGTAATGCAGACTGACCGCGCGTCCCGCGCTGTCCTGCAAAAAATGGACATGCTTCAGCAGCATTCCCGCCACTGCGTTTTCCAGCCGCACACCCTCGTCTCCATTCACCAGCCCGGTATCGAAGAAATACACCTTGGGGCTTTGCAAAAGTGCACGTGCAACATTGTGATGCCATGGCTGCACTGTGAAAACAATAAACAAAGCCTGCAGGATATCCAGATAGCGCTTGAGGGTAGCCGGAGCGACCGCCAGATCGCGGGCGATCGATGCCAGAGACAACGGCGACCCGACCCGTTCGCGCAGCAACGTCACAAACATGCGCATGGTGTTGATCTCATGCACGCGCGAAAACTCCAGCACGTCTTCGCGGATCAAGTCGTTGAAGTATTGCGAGCGCCAGCGGTCTGCCTGTGTTGCATCTGCCGCCAGACAGGGCTCCGGAAAGCCGCCGCGTATCAGCAAGTGGTCCAGCGCTTCGGCCGGAGCGACCTGGAGCTGCTTGCACCATTCGTGCACCGAGAAAGGATGCAAGCGAAAGGAGAAATATCGGCCAGCCAGCGAATCGCCGCCCTGCCGAAAGGTCTCCATCCGTGCGCTGCCCGTTATCAGCAAAGCCTGACCTGGCGCACGACCGTCTACAACACCCTTCAGCCAGTTCTTCCACTCGTGCATCTTGTGGATCTCATCCATCACCAGCAGCTTTGCACGCGGATTCCAGGTTTGCCGCTGCAAAACCGCACGATCCTGCAACACGTCCCAGTTGAGATACTGGGGCGAGTCGAACGAAGTCATAAGCTGGCGGGCGAGCGTAGTCTTTCCAACCTGCCGTGGGCCGGTCAATACCACCATCTTGGTGGCAAGATCCTTCAGCACGAGATCGTCGAGATAGCGTTTCATGACCGTGAGAATACTATAAATGCAATAAAGTCGCGACTTTATTGCATTTGCAATCAATAAAGTCGTAAATCGAGTGCTTTAAATAACTCGCCCTGCTTCTGGGGCAGCCGAAGGACCGGTATGACAGCCGAATGAAACAATTTGGCTTTAAGCGCCGTAATGTTTCTTAACCCAATTTTGGTATTCGCCACTGGTCACGCCTTTCACCCAGGCATCGTTGGAGAGATACCACTCAACCGTCTTGCGCAGACCGCTCTCGAAGTTCTCCTGCGGCTTCCAACCCAGCTCGTGCGCAATCTTGTTGGCGTCGATCGCGTAACGCATATCGTGTCCGGGCCGGTCTGTCACGTAGGTGATCAGTTTGTTGTGTGGCGCGCCCTGCGGATGCAGTTCGTCGAGGATGGTGCAGATGGACTGCACCACTTCAAGATTGGTCTTCTCGTTCCAGCCGCCGATGTTGTAGGTCTCTCCGGGCGTGCCCTTTTCCAGCACCAGTCGCAGTGCGCGCGCATGGTCATCGACATAGAGCCAGTCGCGGATGTTGTCGCCCTTGCCGTAGATCGGTAGCGGCTTGCCGTTGACCGCGTTCAGGATCACCAGTGGGATGAGTTTCTCCGGGAAGTGATAAGGGCCGTAGTTGTTGGAGCAGTTGGTGGTGACGACGGGCAGGCCGTAGGTGTGGTGCCAGGCACGAACCAGGTGGTCGCTTGACGCCTTGCTGGCGGAATAGGGCGAATTGGGTTCGTAAGCCATGTCTTCGGTGAAGAACCCAGTATCGCCCAGACTGCCGTAGACCTCGTCGGTCGAGATGTGGTGGAAACGGAACGCGGCCTTGCCGGCGGCACCCAGTTCGTTCCAGTAGGCGCGCGCGGCCTCCAGCAGGGTGTAAGTGCCGACGATATTGGTCTGGATGAAATCGGCCGGACCGCTGATGGAGCGATCCACGTGCGATTCGGCGGCAAGGTGCATGATCCCATCGGGCCGGTGTTCGCGGAACAGGCGCGCGACTTCGGTGGCATCGCAGATGTCGACCTGCTCGAAGCGGTAGCGCGGGTTGTCCGAAACAGAGGCGAGCGACTGCAGGTTTCCTGCGTAGGTGAGCTTGTCGACGTTGACCACGGAGCAGTCGGTATCGTTGATGAACTGGCGCACAACCGCTGAGCCGATGAAACCGGCGCCGCCGGTGACGATGATTTTTTTCATGGAGCCGATTTTACCTGAGGGTTTATCAATTCGTTATAGAGCGACTGGTTCATGGCCAGCGAGATGTGGTTCATCGCGCACCGCGTTGCGCCGCGACTGCTGCTGACGAAGCGCTCGCCATTTTCGCCCATCTGTTTCAGGCGGTCCACATCCTGCAGCAGCACGTTGAGCTGGTGTACCAGATCGTCGGCATGGCTCACCCTGAGCGCAGCACCGCATTCGACCGCCTGCTCCGAGGCTTGCGTGAAATTGTAGGTATGCGGTCCGAAGAGCACGGGCTTGCCCACCGCGCAGGCCTCGATCAGGTTCTGCCCGCCGAAAGGCAGCAGGCTGCCGCCGATGAAAGCGATATCACAGGCCGCGTAATAGGCGAACATCTCGCCCATGCTGTCACCCAGAACCACCTGCGTGTCGGCAGCAATCGGCTCGAAGGCACTGCGCTTCTGCATGCGCAGACCGTATTGGGCGATGAGATCCGCCACCGCTTCGAAGCGTTGCGGGTGACGCGGGACGATAACGACTAGCAGACCGTGGATATCGGCGTGGGTCAATGCCTCCAGCAACAACGCCTCCTCGCCCTCGCGGGTACTGGCGGCAAGAAAGATGCGGCGCCTGCTGCCAAAACGCTCGCGCAACTGCGCTCCCAGTTCCAACATCGCCGGTGGCGGGACGATGTCGAATTTCAGATTGCCCATCACCGGCACGGCTAGATTGCCGAGACTGGCAAGACGCATCGCGTCCTCTTCGGTCTGCGCGGCGATCAGGTGCAGCTCATGCAGCGCGGCGCGGGAGAGTTTGGGGAATTTTGCGTAACGACGTGCCGACCGTTCCGAAAGGCGGGCATTGAGCAACAATAGCGGCAAGGCATCGGCGTGACAGGCATGGATCAGGTTGAACCAGATTTCGGTCTCCATCAATACGCCGATGCAGGGACGGAAATGACGCAGGAAACGGCGCACCGCGAACAGATAGTCATAAGGCAGATAGACGCGTAGCACATCGTCGCCATAGAGTTGCTCACTCGCAGCCCGTCCGGTTGGCGTAGTGTGGGTGAGCAGGATCTGGTGTTCCGGATAACACTCGCGCAGGTTCTGAATGAGCGTGGCCACCGCGCGCGTCTCGCCGACCGAAACGGAGTGAAGCCAGATGACGGGCTTGTCGCTGCGGACGGTGTAGCGTCCGAAACGCTCGCCGATATGGCGCAGGTATTCCGGCTGTTTGCGCGCGCGCCATAGCAGATGGAAGAACACATAGGGCAGCAACAGCCACAGCACCAGGGTGTAGAGCGTGCGCGGCTTAAACATGGATACCCAGACCGGACAGCGCCGCGATGACTTCTTCAAGCGCCGGCGGCGTGTGCTTGCCGCCGAGATTGACCGCGCGTGCACCGGCATACAGGCCGGTCAGCCCGGGATCGGTGGCGGTGTAGATACCGACGGTAGGCACATCGAGCGCGGCAGCGAGATGGCTCAGGCCGGTGTCCACGCCGATGACGGCGCGAGCTCGGCCCAGCAGGGCAGCTGCTTCATTGAGATTCAGCCGCGGCGCACAGACGGCATCGGGGATGGAGGCGCTCAAACGTTCGGCGCGGCTCTTTTCCTTCTCGCTACCCCAAGGCAGGACCGCGCGCATCCCGGCCAAGTGCAGCCGCTTGCCCAAAGCGGTCCAGTTCTGCTCGTCCCACAACTTGTCGTCGCGGCTGGTGGCATGCAGCAGCGCGGCATAAGGCTGCGCAGGCAACCAGGGCAGCGCCACATCGGGGGTGCGGATGCCGTAATCGGGGAGCCCTTCCGTGCTGTAGCCGAGCGCGGCCGCGGCCAGTCGGCGGTTGCGCTCGACCGCATGCAAGTCTTTGGAGACGGTGAAGGTTCGGTCATAGAACCAGCTGGCCAGCGGTTCGCGCGCACTGCCCCAGGCGTAGCCGCAACGGACCGTATGGGTGCAGTGGGTGATCAGGGCGCTCTTGAGGAGTCCCTGGGTGTCGAGAGCAATGCTGTAATGCCGGTCGCTCAGGGTGCGGCACACTGACTTCATTTCATGCCGTGAGGCCCACAAGGACTTGCGCCAGCGGCGCACTGCGACGGGGACGACATTACGCACGCCGGGATGCAGTTTTGGCAAGGCCGCGAAGTTTTCTTCAACCACCCAGTCGATCCTTGCCACGGGGAAATGCCGAAGAATGTCAGTGACCACAGGCAGGTTGTGCAGCACATCGCCCAGCGAAGAGGTTTTGATCAGAATGATGTCGGGCGCGTTTTGCATGAGTGTCTTAGGGCAACAACCAAGGTCGCCATGATACACGAGCGGTTTTTGCGCTTGACACCCCATGTCGGCAACTGGTGTAATGCGCACCGTTCACCGACTGAACACACTATCAATGCTAGACGAAACAACCCATTACGGTCTGCTCAAGACCCTGGAAGAGAACCCCGGCCTTTCGCAGAGAGATCTGGCAAAGCGGCTGGGCGTCAGCCTTGGCAAAGTCAATTTCTGCCTCAATGCGCTGGTTGAGAAGGGCAGTCTTAAGATCAACAACTTCCGCAACAGCGAGAACAAGCTGGCTTATGCTTATCTGCTTACGCCACAAGGGATTGAGTCCAGGGCTCGAATGACGGTGGAGTTTCTGAAGTACAAGGTGCAGGAGTATGAGCGGCTGCGTGCAGAGATTGAAGACCTGAAGCGCGAAGCAGAACAAAAAGGCCTGCTGGAGAATGCACATGACTGATGTACATGCAGTGATACTGGCCGGAGGCAGCGGCAGCCGGCTGTGGCCGTTGTCTCGCCAGCACCTTCCCAAGCAATTTCTGGCGCTGGACGGCAAAGCGACCCTGTTGCAAACGACGATCAATCGCTTGTCTCCGACGATAGCGGCGAAGAACGTATTGATCGTTACCCAGGAATCGCATGCCAAGGGAGAGGCATATCATGCCTTGCTGCCGTATCGCGCCCTGTATGAACCCATTGGTCGCAATACCGCCCCGGCGATCGCACTGGCTGCCGCATATCTCATGGCGGAGGGAGACGACCCGGTCATGGTGGTGCTGCCCGCCGACCATATCATCAAGGACGAAGTGCAGTTCCGCGAACATCTGGACATCGCCATCCGCGCGGCGGAAAGCGGCAAGCTGGTCACCTTCGGCATTCAGCCGACTCGGCCCGACACGGGTTTCGGCTATATCAAGGCACATCCCGGCGAGAACGGGCAGATCCATGAAGTGGAGCGATTCACCGAGAAGCCCGATCTCGCGACCGCAGAGATGTTCCTCAAAGAGGGTGACTATTACTGGAACTCCGGTATGTTCGTCTGGCGCGCATCGGTGATTCTGGCCGAGATACAGCGTTACCTGCCGGAGGTGCACAGTATTGCTCAATCCATACTCGCGGACAGCCGGGCAGGAAAGACATTCCAACAGGCAGTCGAAGATCATTTTGCGACCATGCCATCGATTTCAATCGACTACGGCGTACTTGAGAAGTCCGACCGTGTCTCGCTCATCCCCTGCGACATCGGCTGGAACGATGTCGGCAGCTGGCAGGCGGTGCACGAGATATCGCCCAAGGATGCGAATGGCAATGCACTGCAAGGAAATGTCATCGCAGTGGATTGCAAGAACAGCCTGATCCGATCGGAGAAACGCCTTGTGGCAGCGATCGGTGTGGAAGATATCTGCGTGATTGAAACGGCCGATGCCGTTTTGATCTCAAAGAGCGACCAGACCCAGAATGTCCGCAAAGTGGTGGATGCGTTGCACCAGAAGGGTGCGACAGAACATATCTGCCACACCAAGGTGAACCGCCCCTGGGGTAGTTACACCGTGCTGGAAGAGGATCCAGAAGGATTCAAACTCAAACGTATCGAAGTCGCACCCGGCGCCCGCCTCAGCTTGCAAAGCCATGCGAAGCGATCCGAGCATTGGGTCGTGGTGTCCGGCACGGCAACTGTCACCAATGGTGATGAAGTCCTTACAGTGCACAAGAACCAGAGCACCTACATCCCGATCGGAGCGAAACACCGTCTGGAGAATCGCGGCAACGAGCCGCTTCACATCGTCGAGATCCAGGTTGGCGACTATCTGGGTGAGGACGATATTCAACGCTATGAAGATAACTACGGCAGATAGCCACAAAAAACGAAAGGTCTGAAATGAGCAAAGCCAAAAAAGTCGCACTCATCACTGGTGTCACCGGACAGGACGGTGCCTATCTCGCCGAACTCTTGCTGGAAAAGGGTTATGAAGTGCACGGCATCAAGCGCCGCAGTTCTCTGTTCAATACCGGACGCATCGACCACCTGTTCCATGACGTGCATGAAAAGGGTAAGCCCTTCTTCCTGCATCACGGCGACATGACAGACTCTTCCAGCCTGACGCAAATTATCCAGAAGGTGCAGCCGGACGAGATCTACAACCTCGCGGCACAGAGCCACGTCGCAGTCTCGTTCGAAGAACCGGAATACACCGCCAACTCCGATGCCCTGGGTTCGCTGCGTATTCTGGAAGCGATCCGCATGCTCGGCCTGACCAAGAAGACCCGCTTCTACCAGGCCTCCACCTCAGAACTATTCGGGCTGGTGCAGGAGACCCCGCAGAAAGAAACGACACCGTTCTATCCGCGTAGCCCGTATGCGGTGGCCAAACTCTACGCCTACTGGATAACCGTCAACTATCGTGAGGCCTACGGCATCTACGCCTGCAACGGCATCCTGTTCAACCATGAGAGCCCGATCCGCGGCGAGACCTTCGTCACGCGCAAGATCACCCGTGCCCTGGCGCGCATCAAGCTCGGGCTGCAGGATTGCCTGTACCTGGGCAACATGAACTCGCTGCGCGACTGGGGACATGCCAAAGACTATGTCGAGATGCAGTGGCTGATGCTGCAACAGGACAAGCCGGAAGATTTTGTCATCGCCACCGGCGTGCAATACAGCGTGCGCGATTTTGTGAATGCGGCGGCCAAAGAGCTGGGCATGGCGATCACCTGGAAGGGAGAAGGCGTGGAAGAGAAGGGTTACGACGCAGCCGGAAAATGCATCGTTGCCGTCGACCCGCGCTATTTCCGTCCCACCGAAGTCGAAACCCTGCTGGGCGATGCCAGCAAAGCCAAGAACAAGCTCGGCTGGACACCCAAGATCACCTTTGACGAGTTGGTCAGCGAGATGGTGCGCGAAGACCTTAAGGGTGCAGAGCGTGATGAGCTGGTGAAGAAACACGGCTACGCGGCTTTTAACCCGCACGAGTAAAAGTCAGAGCATGAGCAAGAAGAGAATCCTATTGACCGGCGGCGGCGGCATGGTCGGACGCAATGTACTCGAACATCCTGCCATCGGCGAGTTTGATGTGCTTGCGCCGCGTAGCGGCGAATTGGACCTGTGTGACTTCAATGCCGTGCAAGCTTACTTGCACAAACACCAGCCAGACATGGTGATCCATGCGGCAGGCAAAGTGGGCGGCATACAGGCGAATATGCGCGAACCGGTCGGTTTTCTGCTCCAGAATCTGGACATGGGGCGCAACATCGTCTGGGGTGCGCACCAGGCGGGCATCAGGCGGCTGATCAATCTGGGCAGCTCCTGCATGTACCCGCGCAACCATTCCGAACCGTTGCGCGAAGAGATGGTGCTCAAAGGCGAACTGGAACCGACCAACGAAGGCTATGCGCTGGCGAAAGTGGTGACCGCACGGCTGTGCGAATACATCATGCGCGAGGATGCGAGCTTCCAATACAAGACGCTCATTCCCTGCAACATCTATGGACGCCACGACAAATTTGATCCGGCGCATTCGCACCTGATTCCCGCGATCATCCACAAGGTGCATCTTGCGAAGCAGTCCGGGCAGACTGCGGTCGAGATATGGGGCGACGGGACGGCGCGGCGCGAATTCATGTATGCGGGCGATCTGGCTGACGCCCTGCTGCAGTCGATCAGGCAATTCGACACGCTGCCGCCGGTGATGAATGTGGGACTCGGTCACGACCACACGATCAATGAATACTACCAGGCTGCTGCCGATGTGATGGGTTACAGCGGCGACTTCGTTCACGACCTCGGCAAGCCGGTCGGGATGGCGCGCAAGCTGGTGAGTGTAGAGCGACAACAAGCATGGGGTTGGTCAGCGCAGAGCGATCTGCGCGCCGGAATCGAAAGAACGTACGAATACTATCTGAAGGAATCACTGCAATGAGTTTCAAATTTCCACTAGCGACGGCCACCTGGGGGCAAGAAGAACAAGATGCGATGCAACGCGTCATCGCATCCGGCATGTTCACCATGGGCGCGAACGTGCAAGCCTTTGAGCGCGATTTCGCGCAATACGTCGGCAGCAAGCACTGCGTGATGGTGAACTCCGGTTCATCGGCGGTTTTGCTCATGGTTGCAGCACTGTTTTATACCAAAAACGCCAAACAGAAATTGCAGAGAGGTGATGAAGTCATCGTTCCCGCAGTGTCATGGAGTACGACGTTCTATCCGTTGTATCAATATGGGTTGAAGATCAAGTTCGTTGATATCGACTTAAACACGCTGAACTATGATCTTGATCAACTGGAACAAGCAGTCACAGGCAAGACGCGCGCTATCATGGCGGTGAACCTGCTGGGCAACCCAAACGATTTCGACCGCATCAACAAGATCATCGGCAAGCGCGACATCGTGCTGATGGAAGACAACTGCGAGTCGATGGGTGCGCGCTTCAACGGCAAACATGCCGGCACCTTCGGCGTGATGGGCAGCTACAGCTCCTTCTTCAGCCACCACATCTCCACCATGGAGGGCGGCCTCATCGTCACAGACGATGAGGAGTTGTATCAGATCCTGCTGTCGCTGCGCGCGCACGGCTGGACGCGCAACCTGCCCAAACACAACCTGGTATGTGGTGACAAGAGCGACGATCCGTTTGAGGAATCGTTCCGCTTCGTCTTGCCCGGCTACAACGTGCGCCCCCTGGAGATCGAAGGCGCGCTCGGAGTCGAGCAAGTGAAGCGCTTGCCGATGCTGATTGAAGAGCGTCGCAAGAACGGTAAGCTGCTGCAGGCGGCATTGGCTAATCATCCCGATATCATCATCCAGCAAGAGATTGGCGAAAGCAGCTGGTTCGGTTTCAGCCTGGTGATCCGCCCCGGCAGCAAATTGACGCGCAAAGCACTAGTAGCGAGGCTGAACGAACTGGGCTTTGAATGCCGACCCATCGTGGCGGGCAACTTCGCCAAGAACGAAGTGGTGAAATATTTCGATTCCGAAGTGCACGGTAACTTGAGGAATGCCGAACACATCGACCAGAACGGATTGTTCGTCGGCAACCACCACTACCCGATCCCTGAAGCATTTGCGGCACTTGCGAAATTGTAAGGAGAAGAAGATGAAGGCGGTCATTCTTGCAGGCGGTTTGGGTACGCGGATCAGCGAGGAAACTTCTACGCGACCAAAACCGATGATCGAGATCGGCGGTCGTCCGATCCTGTGGCATATCATGAAGATATATTCTGCTCACGGCATCAACGACTTCGTGGTTTGCTGTGGCTACAAGGGATATGTGATCAAGGAATACTTCGCCAACTACTTCCTGCACATGTCCGACGTGACCTTCGACATGCAGAACAACAAGATGGAAGTGCACCAGCGCAATGCCGAGCCGTGGCGGGTGACGCTGGTCGATACCGGGGACAACACCATGACTGGTGGACGCCTGAAGCGTGTGGCGGACTATGTGAAAGACGAGCCTGAGTTTTGTTTCACCTATGGCGATGGTGTTGCAGATATCGACGTCAGCGCGCAGATTGCTTTCCATAAGCAGCATGGTAGGCGCGCAACAGTTACTGCGGTCCAGCCACCCGGCCGTTATGGCGCGCTAAACATGGATGGAAAGTCGGTGCGCGGCTTCATTGAAAAACCGCAGGGAGACGGTGGTTGGATCAACGGCGGCTTTTTCGTCCTAGCACCAAGCTGTATCGACTTAATTGCCCAAGATAGCACTGCGTGGGAAAGCGAGCCGCTCAGCAAACTGGCGACACAGGGGGAGTTGATGGCATACGAGCACAACGGCTTCTGGCAGCCGATGGACACCCTGCGCGACAAGAATCAACTGGAAGAGCTGTGGCAAAGCGGCAAAGCGCCCTGGAAGGTGTGGAAGTGAACCCGGACTTCTGGCGCGGCAAGCGCGTATTCCTGACCGGGCACACCGGCTTCAAGGGCGGCTGGCTCTCCCTGTGGCTGCAATCCATGGGTGCGGAAGTGTTTGGCTATGCACTCAATCCGCCGACCGACCCCGACCTGTTTTCGGTGGCGAAAGTCGCCGAAGGGATGGCGGCCAGCGTGATCGCGGATATCCGCGATGCCGAAAGCTTGCGCACAGCGATGCAGGCCGCACGCCCGGAGATCGTGTTCCATCTCGCCGCGCAGCCACTGGTGCGTTATTCCTATGTGCAACCGGTGGAGACCTATGCCGTCAACGTGATGGGCACCGTACACATGCTGGAAGCCGTACGCGCGACGCCCGGCGTGAAAGCGATCGTGAACGTGACGACGGACAAATGCTACGAGAACCGAGAGTGGGTATGGGGCTATCGCGAGAACGAGGCGATGGGTGGGTTCGATCCCTACTCCAGCAGCAAAGGCTGTGCTGAACTGGTGACCTCAGCTTATCGCCAATCTTTCCTGGAATCGCAGGGTATCGCCCTTGCAAGCGTACGGGCTGGCAACGTCATTGGCGGAGGCGATTGGGCGACAGACCGTCTGATACCCGATTTTCTGAGGGCCATGGATGCGGGTGCGACGCTGAATATCCGTTCACCGGGTGCGATACGTCCGTGGCAGCATGTATTGGAACCGCTGTCCGGCTATCTGACGCTGGCGCAGCGACTCTATACGGACGGCAACCATTATGCCGAGGCATGGAATTTCGGGCCGAGAGATGAGGATGCACGACCGGTAGGTTGGATCGTCGAGCGGTTGGCAGAGATGCGTACAGATATGAAGTGGCAATGTGATGCCGCACCGCAGCCACATGAGGCCAACTTTCTTAAGCTCGATAGCAGCAAAGCGAAGGCAAGACTGGGTTGGGAAGCGCGTTGGGACCTGAGCGCAGCACTGCGGCAGACGCTAATTTGGCATCAAGCTTGGCGCGCTGGTGGGGACATGCGCCAGGTCACTCTCGAGCAAATAGCTGGATATCAAACCAGAGCAGGGAACAATTGACATGAAATTCCAACAACTCCCGCTGGAAGGGGCTTTTCTGGTATCCCTTGAAAAGCGTAGCGATGAACGCGGCTCGTTTGCCCGCGCATTTTGCAAGAATGAATTCAGTGCGCATGGCATACCCACTGATATTGTGCAGAGCAACATCAGCACCAATGAAAAAACTGGAATAGTACGGGGCATGCACTTTCAGCGAGCGCCCCACGCGGAAACTAAACTTGTCCGCTGCACTCGCGGGGCAATCTATGACGTGATTGTGGATATCCGGGAAGATTCGCCAACCTTTGGCCAATGGTACGGTGTTGAACTTAGCGAGGATAACGGCTTGCTAATAGTAGTTCCAGAAGGTTTTGCACACGGATATCAAGCCCTGACCGACGGGGCCACAGCATTCTATATGGTCACCACTGCATATGCGCCTGGTTCAGAGAGTGGACTTCGGCATGACGATCCCGCACTCGGCATCAAATGGCCTCTGGCGGTCACAGACATGTCGGATAAGGATAGGCATTGGCCGTTGCTGTCGCAACAGAATGTGGGACGAAAAACGTAATGAACCGAATACTCATTACTGGGTGCTCCGGATTTATCGGTAGCCGGTTGGCCATTCAGGCTAAACAGGCTGGCCATGATGTGGTTGCAAGCGCCAGAGAGCCATCTGATGTTCTCGTGCGCGAATTGGGGATGCCTGTCACTGCGCTGGATGTACTTCAGCCCATACAGATGGAGAATGAAAACAAGGCAATTGATGCGATCGTCCATTGTGCAACCGCGAATGACATCTTGTCCCGAAATTTTGAAGCCGGGGTGAACCTGTCTGTGTATGGAACGCGAAACATACTGGAGTTTGCAGTAAAGACGGGGATCAAACGGATAATTTTTGTTTCAACCCTGCAGGTTTATGGCACCGAACTAAGCGGGGAAATCGCAGAAGACACCCCCGTGTACTGCCAGTCTCCATATGGCCTCAATCATTTTTATGGCGAGGAACTGTGCAGAATGTATTCAAGAACACACGGTCTGGATACCGTGCTTCTTCGGCCTTCGAACATATATGGTGTACCTGATGTTTCAACAGTGAACAGAGACACGCTCGTCCCGGCATGCTTTGTCAAGGAAGCCGTTCAAACGGGGGCAATTACATTGCGCTCTTCCGGCAGGCAGCAGCGTAATTTCATCTCGACTAACGAAGTGGCGGATGCCTGCCTCCATTTATTGAGCAATTTCCCCCAGGGTTGCGAAGTTGTTAATCTTGGCTCTAACTGGCTGTGCGAGATTCGCGAGATTGCGGAAATAACAAAGCAGATATACTTCGAGCGATACAGCAAGCAGTTGCCAATAAATGTGCTGGCCGACGAGCCGAAGCTGGCGAACAGATTCACGATTAAATCAAGACTTTCTCCTTTGCGATCCACGGAAGAAGAATCACGGCAATTCATGGCCGATGTAATTTCGCAACTTTTTTTCAACTTTAATCACGAAAAGGAAATACCCCATGCCAACAACTGATCCTGTTGCCGAATTTTTTGCAGAGCGCGAAGCTGATATTGACGCAATGGGGCGAGACGAAGAGCTGCGCCGCAAGTCGCTCGACTGGATGCTCCATGCAGATCGCTATAAATATACATACAACTTCACTTGGATGGGTCGCCCCATCATTAAATTCCCGAGCGACATCGTCATTCAGCAAGAACTCATGTGGAAATTGAAGCCGGATCTCGTCATCGAGACAGGGATAGCTCACGGCGGGTCAATCATCTTCACCGCCTCCATGATGGAGATGATGGGCATTGATGGCGAAGTGGTAGGCATTGATGTTGATATTCGCAAACATAACCGTGACTTGATCGAAACACATCCGATGATGAAGCGCATCACGATGTATGAGGGAAGCTCAACGAGCGAAGAGATCATCGAGAAGGTTCGGAAACATACCGTTGGGAAAAAATGCGTCATGGTCATACTGGACTCCCTGCACAGCCATGAACATGTATATAACGAATTGAAGGCCTACGCACCGATGGTAACGGTAGGTTCATATTGCGTTTTGCCTGATACATTTATCGAATTCTTCCCCAAGGGATACTACTCGCACAACCGCCCATGGGACGTGGGCGATAATCCTTACACCGGCATGAAGCAGTATCTGGGCGAAACCGACATGTTTGAAACCGACCATAGCCTGACTAACAAGGCGATGATCACGGAAACGATTGACGGTTACCTCCGTCGGGTTCGCTAAGGGTATCAATGAGCCAGACAGCGAGCCCAGTGCCGCCACCAGGGCTAACTATCGGCGAGGGTGTCGTCATTAGCCCTGATGCACGCATACATCCGTCAGTTCGCGGAACGAGGATAGAAATCGGGGAATATTCTGAGATTTATGACTTCGTTTGTATCCGTGCCGTTGGGGGTAACGGTGATATAAAGATCGGGGCGCATTGTTATATCAATCCAGGTTGTGTTCTTTATTCCGGAAATGGCATCACACTTGGTGAGTACGTATTGCTCGCGCCAGGGGTGATGTTGATACCAACCAACCATGCGTTTTCACGCCGGGACATTCCGATTCGGCATCAAGGTTTTTTGCCTTCCAAGAACGGCATAGTGATTGAAGACGATGTTTGGATAGGCGCAAACAGCGTGGTCCTTGATGGCAGTCATATTCATCGCGGTGCGATCATTGCCGCAGGCAGTGTAGTAAGGGGTGAAGTGCCCGCTTATGAAATTTGGGGCGGTGTGCCCGCTGAAAAAATCAGAGACAGAGCTTAGGTAACTTGGAATAACCCATTCAATCAGCTTGCATATGATTCAGAAAATCGCAAATATTTTAATTCGCCAATTTTATTGCATGCTTATTGCGCCGCGGAAAAAATCCTTCAAGGAGATAGGCGCACAGGTACATTTCGGCAATTTTTTCTCCTGTATGAATCCACAATTTGTAAGTATTGGTAACAATGTAACCTTGGGGGCCCACAGCATTATCTTTGCAGTTAACCACGATCTAGTTAGTTCATGCACACCAGAAATAGTTATTGGAGAAGGCACATATATTGGCCAACACACGTCAGTTCATGCAATCGAGGGTGTGCATATTGGCAACCATTCAGTAATAAGTGACTTCGTGTACATTTCTGACCTCGCTCATGGCTTTGATTTAAATAATGGCCCAATATTGAAACAGCGATGGGAAAAGGCAGGTCCCATTACTATTGGGCAGGGGGTATTTATTGGACATGGTGCAAAAATCTTACCAAACGTTAGTTTGGGAGATAACTGCATTGTGGGAGCCGGTTCTATCGTAACGAAGTCATTCCCTGCTTATAGCGTGATTGCTGGCAATCCTGCCCGGTTACTACGCAATCGTCTTGATACTGGCCTGCAAGATTCACCAACTGGTGATTGAAGCCATACGATTCTTATTGCCTAGTCATGGCATCAATTAAAAAAAACATCCTTTCAAACTACATCGGTGGTGCCTGGAGCGCACTGATGGGTTTTGTCTTTGTACCTTTGTACATCAGGTATTTGGGTGTGGAATCATATGGCCTTATCGGTATATTTGCCGCTTTACAGGCCTGGTTCATTCTTTTGGATATGGGGCTGAGTCAGACCTTGAGCCGGGAAATGGCGCGTTTTCGCGGTGGTGCACATACCGCGATGTCAATTCGTAACCTGTTGCGTTCGATGGAGGTGATTTATTTTCTTGTGGCGATTCTCATTGCCGCAATCGTTTATTTGGGCTCGCGGTGGCTTGCATTCAACTGGTTCAAGGCGGATCAATTAAGTCCAATGGTGGTTGCCGATGCGCTGGCGATCATGGGGGGGGTCATTGCTTTAAGGTGGCTGGGCGGGCTATACCGGAGTGCGATATCTGGGTTGCAGGAACAAGTATGGCTCAATGTTAGCAACATAGTATTTTCCACACTTCGCGGTATGGGAGTGATTTTGGTGTTGGCGACGATATCGCCAACTATCCAAGCCTTTTTCATATTTCAAGGGCTTGTGTCCTTGTTCGAGACCGTTGCACTTGGCATCATGCTCTATGTCTTCTTGCCGCGAGCTTCAATACCTGGCCGTTTTAGTTGGGCAGCTCTTGCCCAGGCTTGGCATTTCACGGGCGGCATCATGGTCATAACACTGCTGGTGTTGCTAATGACGCAGGCGGACAAAGTGCTGCTCTCAAAATTGCTCCCACTGACGGAGTTTGGCTATTATTCCCTGGCAGGTGTTGTGGCAAGTGCCCTGTATATGCTGATCAATCCCATTGGCTCAGCGATCTCGCCACGCTTGGCAGAGATGGTTGCTAAAAGTGAGGTGGCCTTAATAAAAAATGCCTACCATCGGTACGCACAATTCCTGTCGATGACGGTGGCGCCGGCTGCCTTGGTGATTGCAGCATTCTCTGACCATCTTTTGTTGCTATGGACACGAGATGCTCAAACCTCAGCATCGGCCTCCCCTCTTGTCACGGCTTTATGCGTAGGTACGCTGCTGAATGCTTTGATGAGCGTTCCGTATTATCTCCAACTTGCCTACGGCTGGACGCGCCTTACCATTCAAGTATCTGTCGTGGTGGTGGCAATATTTATTCCCGGGTTGCTTTTCGTTGTGCCACATTATGGGGCGATCGGGGCGGCATGGCTTTGGGCCGCAGTAAATGCATTCTTCATTGTGGTTGCGCTACCTATCATGCATCGCAAGCTTTTGCCGGGGGAAATGGCCAGCTGGTATCTTCGAGATGTGCTCCCACCTCTTGCTGTTTCTGGTGCAGTAGTAGGTTTGGGGAGAATGCTAACAAGGGCACCGGATTTGAGCTCGCCGGTTTATAGCCTTAGCGTTGTGTCAATAATCACAACAGCTGCACTTTGCGCCGCCACGTTGGCAACGCCAATCGGGCGAGAAATTGTGCAATCCATCATAAATCGGCATCGTAAGCTTTTTCGTTGAGGCAAGGAATGTCCAATATTCACGCACCCCTGATCAGTATCGGTATACCCACTTATAATCGGCCTGAAGGGTTGCGGCGTACGCTTGAAGAAGTTACCAAGCAAACATATCAGAACATTGAGATCATTGTTTCGGACAACGCCTCACCGAATGAAGATTCCGAAAATGTAGTGCGAGAGTTTTCACATGGTGATCGGCGCATACGCTACTTTAAACAGCCAACCAACTTGGGGATACATCCAAATTTTCAGTTTGTGCTGGAGAAAGCGCAGGGGGAATATTTCATCTGGTGTGCCGATGATGATTGGCATGAGCCGGAATACATCGAATCCTTGCTAAAGGTCTTTCAAAATGACAAATTCAGCTCGATGGCGTTTTGTGATTTTGATATCAGGAACGAAAGCGGTGAGATACTGGCGGAACACCCGGATCCACATGCGGCGTTACGATTGATGACCGGGGGGAATTCGGTGATCAGGCAGCTGAGATTTTTCTTGTTGGCGGAAGGCAGGGCGATCCCGCATGCAATATATGGGTTGCTTCCCATGCGGATGATGAAAAATTTCTCATGGATGGAACACGTCAAGCGCTATGGGGAGTACGGAGCTGACACATTGTTTATATTTTGGCTGTTAAGCCAAGGGCGGCTGGCACTGGTAGAAAGAAAATTATTCGGCTGTACGGTGAATAATCAGAAGCACTATGTGGCGGCGCAGAGAAGCTCTATAGCCAAGAAATTTCGAACCGCCAGGCAACGAATAGACTATCTACTATCGTTCATCAGGATAGCCAGAGGGTGGACCAAGCTGGCTCTGATAGTCCTATTCCCTTTGAAGTTCGCTGAGGTGCTCTATTCCATGGTGGTTCGAGAATCGATTCGCAAAGTAATGCGGGGGCTTAATAAGCAATAAGCCCGATGTCCAATATAACCATAGAGCCGAGAATGCAGTACGCTAACTATGCAGAGCATGGAATTGCAAATAATGCTCGTTTCAATCTAGGTAATTCCATCGACAGAGACGATAGCAATTATCCATTCTGGTTGTTGCGAGAGCGGTTGCTGTCAAGTGGCATTGAGCTGAATACGCCAGACGTAAATGCTGGGCGCGCAATTGCGTTTGAATTGCATATGAATGTGATGCAAAGAGAGCGGGATGGACAGGCATTTGTTTTGCTGATGGAGACGGCACAGATATGCCCGCTAAACGAGTCGCAGGCTTTGCTCGCCCAATATGATCGGATATTCACGTGGCGAGATGATCTGATTGACGATAAGCGGTACTTCAAGATCAACTTTCCGAATAAGCGGCATTCAATGGAGAATCGTGGCTGGAAAGATCGTGATCGGCTGTGCTGTTTGATTGCCGGCAATAAACGACCAGCTCAAACGAGTTCGCTGGATTTATACGAGGAGCGGGTTAAAACCATAAGGTGGTTTGAGCAACACGCGCCTGGTCAGTTCGATTTGTATGGAAGCGGTTGGGAGATATCGCCGCCGCACTCTGGCAGGATAGCTAGGCTGTGGCATAGGATCGCCTTGGGTATCGCGCGCAAGACGGGGTACAGGGCATTCCCGTCATTTCAAGGAAGGGTGGAGCGCAAGCTTGAGACGCTTGGCAAATACCGATTTTCAGTTTGCTATGAGAACGTGAAAGACCTGCCCGGTTATATTACTGAAAAGATATTTGATTGTTTCTTCGCCGGGTGCGTGCCCATTTATTGGGGGGCATCCAATGTGTCTGATTACATTCCGGTTGATTGCTTCATTGACCGTCGCAAATTCAGCAATCATGAGGATCTATACCGGCATCTCGACCAGATGTCTGAAACAAGCTATCAGGCACACCAATTAGCCATTCAAAACTTTCTGAATAGCTCGGCAGCCCAGATGTTTTTTGCAGAGAGTTTTGCTGAGCAGTTAACAAATACGATTGTTTCTGCGTTAAGTGATTCAGAGTGCATGCCCAAGAGTCTCTGATAGGGGAGTTCCAGACATGGTGATATCTAAGGTCATTGGTGGGCTTGGTAACCAAATGTTTCAATATGCTGCAGGACGTGCCGCGTCGCTGGCGCAGGGTGTTCCTTTGCGATTGGACATTTCGGGTTTTACCAATTATGGGCTGCATCAGGGTTTTGAACTGAATCGTGTATTTAACTGTTTGGCTGATATTGCGTGTGAAGGGGATGTTCGCCGAATTTTGGGTTGGCAATATTTGCCGATAGTTCGGGAAAAATTAGCACGGCCAAGCCTGTCCATATGCCGTGGCAAAGGATATGTCATAGAGCCGCACTTTCACTATTGGCAGGGTATTGAGAGCATCCCCAAGGAATGCTATTTGGTGGGGTATTGGCAATCAGAGAAGTATTTTCAGAATGAAGCCGCAGCAATTCATGCTGACTTCACATTCAAGTTGCCACTGTCAGGCCCCAACAAGGAGTTGGCCGACAAGATCAGTCTGGAAAATGCAGTAAGTCTGCACGTGCGTCGCGGTGACTACGCAAATAATCCAATTACCACGGCTACTCATGGGCTTTGCTCAATTGAGTATTATCAAGCTGCTATTAGCCATATCGCCGAGAAGGTGGAAAGCCCCCATTTTTATATATTTTCTGATGATGTGAATTGGGTAAAGGAAAATCTCAAAATAAACTTTCCTTGTCATTATGTTGGACACAATCAGGGCGCTGAGAGCTACAACGACATGAGGCTAATGAGTTTGTGCCGACACCACATTATTGCCAATAGTTCATTTAGTTGGTGGGGCGCTTGGCTTAATCGCAATCCCAATAAAATTGTCGTTGCACCAAAGAAGTGGTTTGCAAACACAAACAGCACGCGAGACTTGTTTCCGCAAGGCTGGGTTACGTTGTGACATTGTGGTTTCTACGAGAAAAAATCAGATGGCGAATAAAGGCCTATGAGTGACCCAGAGCAAATGGCCACGCCAATAGTCTCGGTTGTGATGCCTGTTTATAACGGTGAGCGGCATCTGGCTGAGGCTATTGAATCGATTCTGACGCAGACCTTTAGTAACTTTGAGTTGATCATCATTGATGATGGTTCGACAGATGGGTCGCTTGCCATTCTGAAAGAATACGAGAAGCGCGATGCACGCATCCGGCTGATCGCGCGTGAGAACAGAAATCTTGCCACTACGCTTAACGACTTGATAGACCTTGCGCGTGGAGAATGGATCGCGCGCATGGATCAGGATGACATTGCTTTGCCGCACCGGCTTGAGCGCCAGTTGCAGTGGATGCAGGAAACGAAGGCGGATATTAGCGGGAGTTGGATCAAGACATTTGGCACATCGGGCAGTAGTGTTCTCAAACATCCGCAAACCGATGCGGCCAACAAAATGGAGCTGCTTTTCGGATCGTGTTTTGCGCATCCAACTGTGATGATGAAGACGGCCCTGGTAAAACAATTGCGCTATGACAAAGCATGGGAGAAGTGCGAGGACTACGATTTATGGGAAAGGGCAGCAAGAGCCGGCTGGAAAATGACCAATGTGCCCCAAGTCTTGCTGCTATACCGGCAACATGGTGCTCAGATATCTTCAGCATCTTTATCCAAACAGCTTCAGCTGAGCCAAGAGATTCGACACAGGTACTGGGGCTATATTTTTGATTCAATGAGATTGGAAAAGACTTGGATTGATGAGGTATTGAAACTGCGAGATCCATCTTCGCCCAAATCGAATCTGGATTATGTGGATGCGGCATTTACCGAGTTGATGCAAAACAACGAAGGCGAAGCTAGAAAAGTCGTTTTTGAGCATGCGACTCGTTTGTATTTAAGGGCGGCAGGCCAGTGTTCTGATGTCTTCTTCAGATGGAGCAAGTTGAATAGAGTCTACGGAAGTGATCAGGGTTTAATGGTCAAATTCAAACTGTTGTTGTTATCTATTCTGCGGATTCGATCTGATAGTCCTCTATTTAATTACCTGAAGTCGGTATATTTTCGCTTGGGACGTTAGAGCATGCTGACCGGGCAAAATCATTTCAAACAAGAATTAAACGGATATGCACCCGTCTGCGTGGTGATACCTTGCTTTCGCTGCGCTGATACTATAAATCGTGCTGTGGAATCGGTTGCCGCACAAACGCTGAAACCAGCAGAGGTGGTTCTGGTGGACGACGCAAGTGGTGACAATACGCTGGATGTGCTGAAGCGAATCGAACTGCAGTATCCAGCGTGGATCAAGGTGATTGCGCTGCATGAGAACTGTGGTGCAGCTAGCGCAAGAAATGCCGGATGGGCAGCAACCAATCAACCCTATGTCGCTTTTCTTGATGCAGATGATTCCTGGCATCCAGAGAAGATTGATTGCCAATACCGCTATATGAAGAACAATCCGGATATCGGGTTATGTGGGCATTTGTGCGCCGAGTTGGCGGGGGGGGCAGATGTTGTGCTGCCGACCTTGCCGGGCAGTTTTCACGCGACAAAAGTTTCGGCATTGAATTTGCTGTTCAAGACGGCATTTTCAACGCCCACGGTGATGTTAAAACGCGAAATCGCAAGTCGCTTCCCAGAGGGTAAGCGCTATGCAGAAGATGCCTGCCTATGGCAGTTAATTGCATTTTCGGGAATCGGTGTGGTGCGCTTGGAAATACCACTAGCGTACTTGTATAAGGCTCGCTATGGATCAGGCGGATTGAGTTCCAGTTTATGGAAAATGGAGTTGGGCGAACTGGCTAATTTTTATGCGCATTACAGGGCTAATAGAATCGGTGTGGCTTTGCTATTGCTAGCCTGGGGATTTTCCCTCATCAAGTACGGCAGGCGGGAATTTACGCTGGGGATGAATAGGATAATCAGGAATTGGTGGGCTGAGAAAATTTGATGCGGGAATCTGTGAGTTATATTAAGCATCGCTCTGTACCAATGTCATTTGTGATTTGGGTGGTGTTCTTTTGTTATGCCATCTGTGCCGCGTTGTTGTTTCAAAAAGTCCTGCTTCCGTTGATGCCTTCATTGCATGCTGGTGGTGGTTTGGTGGCCGGCGATGCCATGTATTTCGATTCAGTGGCCGAAAAAATGGCTGAACAAATACGGCTGAATGGCTGGAGTAGTTGGCATCTTTATCCCAATGCGGCTGCCGCCGGGAACGTCGGGATACTCGCTGCGTTGTATGCGGTTTTCGGCCATGACCCTACGCTGATCGTTCCGATCAATGCAGCGATACACGCACTGGGCGGGACTTTGATCTTTATGCTGGCCCGTGAGCTATCTTGCAAGCAGACCATCGGCACCTATGCGGGAATCATCGCTTCCGGGTTGTTCATCAGCTTCCCTTCTGCATTGAACTGGTATGGCCAATTGCATAAGGACGGCTATGCCATCGCCGGCTCGCTATTGATTTTGCTGACTTGGGTGAAAGCTATGCGGGGCGAGCAAGACATTCGTGCATGGCTGAATTTGATATTGATGAATTTTGCCGGTGTCGTGCTTGTGGGCATCGTGCGGCCTTATAGCTTGAAATTGCTACTGATTGCCACGGTGGTTGTTTGGTTGATTATGGTGGGGGTGGCAGCACTACGCCGGAAAGTGGGGCACGAATTTCGATTGTCCGTCTTCTTGTTGGCGTCCGGGTGCATCTTGACGGCTGGGATCAGCGTGGCTCCTCAATTTGTGGAACCCTATGAAAACTGGCAGGGTGGCACACAGTGGCAATGGCAAGATGCTGCATGGTTGCCGGATAGAGTCGAAGACTATATTGAATTAGCCGCCAAAACGCGAGCAGGCCTGATCGAATACGGAATCAGTGAGCATGCGAAGTCCATGATCGATCAGGAAATCTCGCCCCGAAATGTTGAAGAGGTGATGGCATATCTTCCTCGCGCATTACAGGTGGCGTTGTTTGCGCCGTTTCCAGCGGATTGGTTGTCAAGTTTGAGCATGGCGCGATTGGTCTCTGCCGCGGAGATGCTCATTAGCTATCTGTGTCTGCCGGGCGTCCTGCTTTTGCTGATCTACAACCGGAAACCGGCAGTGCTGCTGACCATCGGCTTCTCTGTCTATTTCATGCTGATTTACGGGTTCACAATCGCGAATCTGGGGACATTGTATCGTCTACGCTACGCATACCTGTTCGTGATGGTCATGCTGGGCGTGTTGGGTTGGCTCACATGGCTGGACAGGACCGGTCGGATGAAACGACTGCGGGTATGGATGAGTCCTGCAGCAAGGCTGCAGCAGACCGTTGAGGCATCGGAGATTGAAACACCACAGCGCAAGGAAGCGCTAGGAAGTGGCCTAATCGTTATGTTGCTGACCTTGTTGTGCTTTGTTGGCTTCTTCATACGCGATATGTTGATGGCCCAGACCTTTGGACTTGGAGGCGAGCTGGACGATTTTTTCATCGCGCTGATGATTCCGATGTTCATCGTCACTGTCTTGTGCATGCCACTGGGGGCGGCGTTCATTCCGGCATATCTTGATATCAAGGAGCGCGTATCGTTGCAGGTGGCCAATGTGCTGGTAACAAGCACATCATCTTGGACGACGGCGGCACTACTGCTTATCTGCGTTGTGCTCTATCTGCTCGGCCCATCCTTGTTCCCGCTGCTGTATGTCAAGGGAGCGATCCCTGATGTTGCCCAACTTGCCTGGCTGTTCGACCTCGCTTTGCCTATCCTGCTGTTTAGCGGCATGGTGATCCTCGGCAATTCCGTGCTGAATGCACACGGGCGTGCAGTGCTCACAAGCTCGGCTCAGCTGGTTGTTCCTTTGGTGGCTATCATTGCATTGCTGTTATTCGGTGAAAGCTATGGCGTCCAGGCGGTGATGATTGGCATGGTGATTGGGCAGGTGCTTAACTTGCTGATCGTTCAGTTGTATCTCAAACGGCAGAACGTCGCGCTGTGGGCCAGGCTGGGTTCTTTCCGGTTCACACGGGACGGAGGCGGCAGTATGACGCCGTTGCTGGGGCAATATCTACCACTGGTGGCGTCGGCATTCTTTATCAGTGTAGCCGCACTGGTCTCGTCGATGCTGGCCATGTCCTTGCCCGAAGGAGCCGTTTCCGCTTTCAATCTGGGCAACAAGGTTGTGCTCTTCATCACCGGTTTGGTGGGCACCGCAGTGGCGACGGTGATGCTGCCGTATTTCTCCGCGATGGTGAGCAAGAACCATCTGGTGACTGCACGACGGGAACTTTCGCTGTTCCTGCTGTTTGCCACCTTTGTATCTGTGCCCATCAGTGCCGGCATGTATATATGGGCAGAGCCGATCATTCGTCTGGCTTTTGAGGGTGGCACTTTTGGCAGTGATTCGACTGCGGTTGTGACCAGAGTGATGCAATATTCCGTGGTGCAATTGCCGTTCTTCATTTGCAATTCGCTGCTGCTTAAATTCGCTACCGCGACGAAACATGTGCTCGCGATCAGCGCAGTGGCCATCGTTGGTCTGGCAGTCAATGTCGTTGCCAGCCTGCTATTGATGCGTTACATGGGCGTTGCCGGCATTGCACTCGGCATGTCGGTGTCCATGCTGGTTTCCACCGTGCTGCTGACGTTGGTGCTGGTCAGGTATTGGCATATCACCTGGTTCGATGCCGTGGTCATGCTGATGAACTGGCTGTTGTACGGTACGTTGCTCATCGGGGTGCATTTTGGAAGTACGCCAAGCATCGTCGTGACCATCATCGCTTATCTGGTTCTGTTGGCGGGGTACTTCAAATCATGGTCGTTTGACGAGACATCACGGATCGGAGCGCGAGCTTGAAAGAGAAAATCTGTTTGGTGGTCGCAAGCCCAATGACGGTGAGTGCATTCCTGCAACAGCCGATCAGGCGATTGTCCGAGCGATATGACGTGCATGTGGCATTGAATATCCGGCCGGGTGAATCCTTGGCCGGCGTTGAAAATCTGGTGACGGTATTGCCGGTATCCATCGAGCGAAAGATCATGCCATGGCGCGATCTTATGGCGCTGTGGCAAATATTCGTGCTGTTCCGCCGCCACCGTTTCAAACTGGTCCATTCCGTCACACCCAAAGCGGGCTTGCTGGCGATGCTGGCTGCATTTCTCGCCGGGATCGATATCCGCGTTCATACCTTTACCGGGCAGGTATGGGTCACTCGTCGGGGCCTTGCCAGGCTGATCCTGAAAAACATGGACAAACTGATTGCCCGGTTTGGCACTTACGCTCTGGTCGACAGCCCCTCGCAAAGGCAGTTCTTGCTGGATGAGGGAGTGTTAAGCGAGGCCAAGTCCGGTGTATTGGCCGAGGGGTCTATCTCCGGTGTTGATACAATGCGCTTTCAGCCCGATGATCTGGCCAGAAAACGGCTTCGCGCCGAGTTGAAGATCTCCGGTGAAGAAGTGGTCTTCCTGTTTCTGGGGCGATTGAATCGTGACAAGGGCGTGCCGGATCTTGCGGCCGCGTTTGCCGCTCTGAATGATGAGCGAGCACATTTGTTGCTGGTGGGGCCTGACGAAGAAGATATCGCCGCACAAGTGATGAAATTGACCGAGGGGTGCAAAGACAGGGTGCACTTCGTCGGCTATGCAGCGAAACCTGAGGAATATATGGCGGCGGCGGATGTGCTGTGTCTGCCCAGTTATCGCGAGGGTTTTGGCAGTGTGGTGATCGAGGCGGCGGCGGTGGGCATCCCCGCCATCGGGACCCGGATATACGGTGTGGTGGATGCGATCCAGGAAGATGTCAGCGGAGTTCTGTTCGGGGCTCGCGACATATCCGGCTTGCAGGCGGCCATGAGACACATGGTGAATAACAGGGACTATCGGTTGCAACTTGGCCAGCAGGCGCGCACACGCGCAATCAAGACTTTCTCCAGCGACAGGTTGTCGGCGGCTTGGCTGGCGTTCTACCAGGCGAGAGTATGAAACGTGCATTTGATCTGTTTGTCGCATTGGTGGTGATCATGCTGTTGTGGCCGGTGATTGCAGTGGTCGCGGTGCTGGTGCGGATCAAGCTGGGATCGCCCGTGTTGTTTCGCCAGCAAAGACCGGGGCTGGATGCCAAGCCTTTCTATGTCTACAAGTTCAGAACCATGCTGTCCGCATTCGATGAGCGCGGAGAGCCATTGCCGGATGAGAAGCGCATGACGCGTTTCGGCAGTCTTCTGCGCCGGTTCAGCCTGGACGAGCTGCCGCAATTGATCAATGTGCTGAAAGGGGATCTGAGCCTCGTCGGGCCCAGACCGCTGTTGATGGAGTATCTGCCCCTTTATAATGCCGAGCAGGCGCGGCGTCATTCCGTCAAACCTGGCATCACGGGCTGGGCCCAAGTCAATGGACGTAACGCGATCAGTTGGGAAGACAAGTTCAAATATGATGTGTGGTATGTGGATCACCAGTCGTTCTGGCTGGACATCAGGATACTGTGGCTGACCATATTGAAGGTCGTGCGGTCCGAAGGCATCAGCCAGGCCGGTAGCGTGACAATGGAGCGATTCCGGGGATCAGACACTATTCGGAAAGACGGCAAATGAATGAAGCAAGTGCAGGCGATGGCATATTGGTATTCGGCGCGAGTGGGCACGCCAAGGTCGTCATTGATATTGCCGAAAAGGCCGGAGTCCCTGTGCTGGGTTTGTATGATGATGATGTCACGTTGCACGGCAGGCAGGTCTATGGCTACACAGTCAAAGGCGGCAAGGAGGCACTTCTGTCATCCGGAGATCAGCTGAAGGCACATCGCACCGTGGTGGCGATAGGGAGTAATGCAGCCAGAAGCAAGATCGCGGCATGGCTGGTCGCCAACGGATACGCATTGTGCGAGGCACTAGTCCACCCTTCGGCGCAATTGGCGCGGGGCGCGATCATCGGCAAAGGGTCGGTGGTCATGGCGGCAGCGGTGATCAATTCCGACACTCGTGTCGGTCAAAACGTGATCGTGAATACAGGCGCGATCATCGACCATGATTGCGTGATCGGTGACGGGGTGCATGTGGCTCCCGGGGTCACCCTGTGCGGTGGCGTGTCGGTCGGCGGCCACGCCATGATCGGCGCCGGTGCGGTGATCCACCCGAATCTGCGTATCGGGGAAAACGCTATCGTGGGCGCGGGCGCGACCGCCCTCAAAGACATTGAAGATGGAATGACAGTGGTGGGCTCTCCCGCCAGACCTATTGATAGAAAATGAAAAACGAAAACAAGCCAGCTCAGACAGTGACCTTCCCGCCTTGGCCGCATTACGATGAAGACGAGATAGCGGCAGTTTCAGCCGTGCTCCGCTCCGGCAAAGTCAATTATTGGACGGGTGATGAAGCGCGCCAGTTTGAGCGTGAATACGCCGCTTACACGGGAACGCGTTATGCGATTGCACTAAGCAATGGCACGGTCGCACTTGAGTTGGCGTTGTATGCGTTTGGCATTGGGGATGGCGATGAGGTGATCACCACCAGCAGGACGTTCATCGCATCGGCTAGTGCCGCCGTGATGCGCGGCGCCATTCCCGTCATTGCGGATGTCGATCCGGTCAGCCAGAACATCACACTTGAATCGATCAAGCGAGTCGTGACACCGCGCACCAGAGCCATCATCCCCGTTCATCTGGCCGGCTGGCCTTGCGAGATGGACGCCATCATGGAATTTGCCAACGAGCGCGGCATCAAGGTGATTGAGGATTGCGCACAGGCGCACGGAGCGACCTATCGCGGTCGCCCAGTCGGTTCGTTCGGCCATGCGGCAGCATTCTCCTTTTGTCAGGACAAGATCATCACCACCGGCGGCGAAGGCGGCATGCTGGTGTTGAACGATGAGGCGGCGTGGGAAAAGGCTTGGGCGTTCAAGGACCATGGCAAGAGCTTCGATGCAGTCTACAACCGCAAGCATCCCCCCGGATTCCGCTGGTTGCACGATACCTTCGGAACCAATTGGCGCATCACCGAGATGCAGGCGGCTCTGGGCAGGATACAACTCAGAAAGCTTCCCGGTTGGGTTGCGCAACGCAGGAGCAACGCAGCGATCCTGAGTTCCGGCTTCGCTTCGATTTCCGGTTTGCGCGTCACGTTGCCGACAGCAGAGATCGGGCATGCGTACTACAAATATTATGTCTTTGTAGAGAACGATAAATTGCGCAGCGATTGGAGTCGCGACCGCATCATGCAGTCGATAAACGACGCGGGTGTTCCATGCTTCAGCGGGTCTTGCAGCGAGATCTATCTGGAAAAAGCATTTGAAGGCTCACCATCGCGTCCGGCCGTGAGACTCCGTGTGGCGAAGGATTTGGGTGAAACCAGTCTGATGTTCCTTGTTCATCCCACATTGGGGGAGGAACATATGCAGAGGATAGTAGAGGTCGTGCAGGAAGTGATGCAGCAGGCAGGAAATCCTTGTTGATAGAGTAGGTTGAGTACAAGTGCTTGACCTTGCGCATCATGATGCGATAGCATCATGATGCGCAGTTAATCAGGAGAGCAGCATGCGAACGACTATTGATATCGAAGATGATGTGTTGGCAGCGGCCAAAGAATTAGCCAGATTGCAGAATGTCTCCGCCGGGCAAGTTGTATCAAAGTTGTTAAGAAATGCGCTGGCTGGGGTTCAGTCAAAAAATCAAAATGATGTACCTCAAGTCGGCGGATTTCGACCGTTTGCAGCTCGCGGGACAATAGCGACCAATGACACGGTAGATCTGCTACGCGACCAAGAGGGAGTTTGATGCGCTCCTTGCTTGATGTGAATGTGCTGATCGCCCTGCTAGATGCAGGACATGTTCACCATGATTTGGCGATGTCATGGCTGCAAGCTGAGATTGGCCAAGGATGGGCGTCATGCCCCATCACCCAGAATGGATGTATTCGCATCATGTCTCAGCCGAACTATCCTGCTGCATTACCTGCTCTTCAAGTTGCGGAGCGCTTGGCGGAGGCTGCCGCGGATCCCCTCCACGAGTTTTGGCCGGCTGATGTGAACTTGTTGGACAAAAATATGTTTGATTGGGCAAGGGTATTGGGGCACCGACAAGTCACGGATGTATATTTGTTGGCACTTGCAGTAAAGCACGGCGGGCGTTTCGTGACGTTTGATCGGCGGATAGGGTTGGCTGCAGTAGCAGGAGCACAGCCGAAAAATCTTGTCGCTCTGATATAAGGTTGAGGGCCATCATGTCGCACTACTATTTGATCGTTGCCGAGCTGGTAACAACGCTGTTCATCACAAGACCATTGAAACCATGAAGATGCCCCACTACCGCAGCCTGCTGGCCGCTTTGCACGATGCACTTGCGACGATCGTTGCCTGGTATCTGGCTTATCTGCTGCGTTTCAATTTCATGCCGCCGGAAGAGTTCTTCAACGAGATGTGGCGAACCCTGATCTGGATCGTGCCGCTGCAGACATTGATATTCTGGCGTTTCGGTCTGTATCAGGGCGTTTGGCGTTATGCGAGCATTCCCGATCTGCGCCGCATTGTTCTATCCGTGCTGCTCGGCGCAGCTTCGATCCCGTTGTTGTTCTGGATGCTGCGCCTTGAAGCGATCGTGCCGCGCTCGGTGTTGGTGCTCTATCCGATACTGCTGATGCTCATGATGGGTGGCAGCCGCCTGCTCTATAGAGTGTGGAAGGAACGGATCCTTTACACCGGCATGAGTTTGCAGGGCAGCCCGGTCATTGTTCTCGGTGCCGGTGATGCCGCAGTGAACTTGTCCAAAGAGTTGGGTCGCAGTCAGACATGGCGCCAGGTCGGGTTCCTGGATGATGACCCGAACAAGCAAGGACGCATGCTGAACGGAATCAAGGTTCTCGGTGGATTGGAAGAGTTGCCGCGCTGGGCAGGCCGTTATGGCGTTAGCCAAGTCATCATTGCCATGCCATCCGCCGCCCATCAGGAACGCAAGCGGGCTATCGATCTGGCGAACCGCAACGGCATCAAGGCGCTTACTGTTCCCGCCTTCGATGATCTGCTGAGCGGGCGTGTGTCGATCTCGCAATTGCGCGCCGTGGAGTTGGACGATTTGCTCGGGCGCGATCCGGTGCAGCTCGATGATGCCGGCTTGCACGATCAATTGACCGGCAAGGTGGCGCTGGTGACCGGCGCAGGCGGTTCTATCGGTTCCGAATTGTGTCGCCAGATCGCACGCTTTACGCCAAAGAAGCTGGTGTTATATGACGCCGGTGAGTTTGCGCTCTACACGATCGAACAAGAGCTGATCAAGTCTTTTCCTGATCTGAATATTGTCTACCTTGCGGGCGATGTGCGCGATGACGTGCGCCTGGAAGAAGTCTTTGGCGAATATAAACCCAGCGTGGTTTTCCACGCCGCAGCCTACAAGCATGTTCCGTTGATGGAACGGCACAATACCTGGCAGGCGGTGCGAAATAATGTGTTCGGCACCTGGCGCGTGGCAAGCTGCGCGCAAAGACATGGTGCGGAAAAATTCGTTTTGATCTCCACAGACAAGGCTGTGAATCCCACCAACGTGATGGGAACGACCAAGCGTATGGCGGAGATCGTATGCCAGGGTTTGCAGAAGGCTGACGGCACGCGCTTTGTCATCGTGCGATTTGGTAATGTGCTTGGCAGCAATGGCAGCGTCATCCCCAAGTTTCGCGAGCAGATCGCCCAAGGCGGTCCGATCACTGTGACGCATCCGGAGATCACGCGCTATTTCATGTCGATTCCGGAGGCGGCGCAGTTGGTCATGCAGGCAGGCTACATGGGCAAGGGCGGAGAGATCTTTGTTCTTGATATGGGCGAGTCGGTAAAGATCGTTGACCTGGCCAAAGATATGATCCGCTTGTCTGGTTTTAGCGAAGGTGACATCAAGATCGAATTCACCGGTTTGCGCCCGGGCGAAAAACTTTACGAAGAGTTGCTGGCCGATGATGAGGGTACATTGCCCACGCCGCATCCAAAATTGCGCATCGCTCAGGCTCGACGCGTGGCTTCGGATGAAGTGAAGACTATGCTGGATTGGATCAATACCGATACCTCAAACAGTGATGAAGTCGTGCGCGAGCATCTGCAGCATTGGGTGCCGGAATATGTGCCAACCCCGAATGGGCATTGATTTGAGAAATATGACCGCATCGATATATCCGGCCGGTCGTCAAGCGGTACAGGTTGTCGTTCTGCTGTTGGCTCTGTCGATTCCGGTATCCACAGCGCTGGATAATGTGCTGCTTTTCTTGCTGTTGCTGGGTGCAGGGATGTCTGGATATTTGCCGGAGTATTGGCGTTGTGTGCGGCAGCATCCGGTGGCACGGGGCAGTACGGTGTTGTTCATCGCCTTGCTGCTCGGATGTTCATATGGCGCGACGGCTTATGGCGATGCTTTTGGGATGCTGGGCAAATATGTTGATTTGGCATTTGTCCCGCTGTTGATGGTGATTTTTGCGGATGAGAAGCTGCGTCAAAGGGTGTGGAAAATATTTCTTGCTGTGATGGTTGTAACGGCCTTGCTGTCCTGGTCGGTCAATCTGGAAATACTATCACCGGCATCGTGGATGTGGCAGGGCACCCGAACTAGCTTGGCCAACCCGGCAATATTCCGCAGTTCGATTACGCAAAATATCTTGATGAGTTTTGCCACCTACATTTTAGTTTTGCATGCCTACTGGGCTAGCAATATGAAAATGCGGGTTGGATATCTCGGATTGGCGATATTGACTACTTCAAGTGTTCTTGTCTTAGTGCAGGGGCGAAGCGGATATCTGGTGCTATTACTGACTTTGTCGTGGTTCGGGCTTAGCACAATGCGGTCAATGGGGGGGAGGTTCACGTCTCGTCATCTTTGGGTGTCTCTCTTGGCGATCCCTTTGCTGCTATGGGGGCTTTATGAGACCGTTCCGCGTCTGCATCAGCGTGTGGACGAGACTGTGACTGAATTCCAGTCTTGGTACCCGCATAGCGGACAGGCGACCTCGATTGGTGAGCGCCTCGAGTTTTATTTCAATACTGGAAGTATTGTTTCCGCGCACCCCGCTTTCGGGGTGGGTACGGGAGGATTTGCATCCGCCTACGCCCAGCAAACCAAGGAATTAGGGGTGTCTTTGACCGTCAACCCGCATAACGAATACCTGCACTTGACTGTTCAGCTTGGTGTTTTGGGAGCGGCACTATTTATGTATTTGCTCTATACCCAATGGCGAACGGCATTTCAGTTGAAGGACATACAGTCTCGCGACACGGCGATCGGACTGATGCTGACGCTGATGGTGACAAGTCTGGTCAACACGCCGCTGATGGATCACACCGAGGGTTTGTTCTTTGCCTACATGAGTGCATTGTGTTTCGCCTCCCTGAAGCAGAAGGAACAGAATGAATAGTCTGTCTGTCATTCTCATCACCAAGAACGAGGCAGACAACATCCGCGCCTGTCTGGAATCCGTGGCATGGGCGGACGAGATAATCGTGGTCGATTCCGGCAGCACCGATGACACGGTGGCAATCGCGAAGGAGTTGGGGGCGCAGGTGCATGTGCAGGACTGGCCGGGATTCGGCGTGCAGAAGAACCGCGCACTTGGCTATGCGACGAAAGACTGGGTGCTGTCGCTGGATGCCGACGAGCGCGTGACGCCGGAACTGCGCGCAGAGATCGAAGCCATCCTGAAGACGGAGCAGACAGCGGATTCCTATCTGGTTCCGCGCCTGTCCAATTACTGCGGTCGCTTCATGTATCACTCCGGGTGGTATCCAGATTTGCTGCCGCGGCTGTTCAAACGGGGAGCTGCGCGTTTCAGCGACGATCTGGTGCATGAGCGCCTCATCGTCGAGGGCAGTTCTGTGAAGTTGAAGGGCTTGTTGTTGCACTACGCTTTTGACGGCATGGAAGAGGTGCTGCACAAGGTCAACCAGTATTCCACCGCAGGCGCGGCGATGATGCACAAACGCGGACGCAAAGCTTCGCTCACCGGCGCGGTGGTGCGCGGGTTGTGGAGCTTCTTCCGTACTTACATCCTGCGCGGCGGCATCCTCGACGGCCGCGAAGGTTTCATGCTCGCGGTCTCCAATGCCGAGGGCACTTATTACCGCTATCTCAAGCTGATGCTGTTGAACAGGAAACAGTGATGCGCATCGCCGTCATCGTCACCACCTATAACCGTCCGGACGCACTCATTGCCGTGCTGGAGGGTTATCTCGCGCAGAGCGACAGCGATTTCGAGGTGCTGGTGGCGGATGACGGTTCCACGCCGGACACCGCCGGAGTCGTGAAGACCTATCAGGCCCGCGCCCCTTTCCCCATCACGCATGTGTGGCAGGAGGATGATGGCTTCCGTGCTGCCGCGATTCGCAATCGCGCGCTGGCGGCAACCAAAGCTGAATACATCGTCTTCACCGACGGCGATTGCATCCCGCCGGTCGATTTCGTCGCGCAACAAAGGAAGCTGAGCGAGCGCGGCTGTTTCCTTTCCGGCAACCGCCTGCTGCTGTCGCAGGAGTTCACCAGGCAGATGCTGGAACAGAAAGTCCCCGTCCATCTCTGGCGCTTCGGCGATTGGCTGCGCGCCTACCGTGCTGGCCATATCGCGCGCCTGCTGCCGCTGCTGCGCTTGCCCGATTCAGCCTTCCGCAAGGTCTCTCCGCGCCGCTGGCAGGGCGCCAAGACCTGCAATCTCTCCGCGTTCCGCGCAGATCTATTGAAAGTGAACGGTCTCGACGAGAGCTACACCGGCTGGGGGCAGGAGGATTCGGATCTCGTCGTGCGTCTGATCCGTGCCGGTCTTATCAACAAGAGCGCGCGCTTTTCCACACCGGTGCTGCACCTGTGGCATAAGGAGAACGACCGCTCGCATCTGGAAGAGAACAAGCGCCGACTGCAGCAAGTGTTGAGCGCCACACATATCCGCGCGCTCAAGGGTGTGGATCAATACCTATGAATGAGTTACATAAATCCGTTCGCCCTGAGCCTGTCGAAGGGTCACCACGAACGGAGGACTTATTCGGCATGCCTCTATGAAAATCCTCCACGTCGTGCGCCGCTACGGCCCCGTCGGCGGCATGGAACGCTACGTGTGGGAGATCACCCTCGAACTGGCCAAACTCGGCCATGAAGTCGTGGTCGTGTGCGAACGCTGTCATGTGGAAAAGCCGCAAGGCATCACCGTGCACGAACTCGGCGAGATCGCGCCCAAGCCGCGCTGGCTGTCGTTGCTGCGTTTCGGCAAGCGCGTGGCGCACTGGCTGGAGCAGAACCCGCATCCGGGTTATGTCGTGCACAGCAACGAGCGACTCGCGGCCCACGACGTCACCACCTTCCACGGCCCGCCCTTCGCCACCGTGCGCGACAAACCCTGGTGGAAGAAGATCTCGCTGCGTATCGCGATGCAGTTCTATCTGGAGCGGCGCGAGTTGGAAGTCGCTCGTTTCATCGTGCCCAACTCCATCTTCATCAAGCATCAGCTCGCGCATTACTATCCCGAGTACGTGCACAAACTGACCGACCCAGTCGTGCCTGGCGTGGCGGCGATGCCGCCGCGCGACTGGAAGGCGGTGCCGGGCGACCGCGGCATCGTCGGTTTTGTCGGCAAGGAATGGCAGCGTAAGGGATTGCCGCTGGCAGTCGAGATCGTGACAGAGCTGCGCCGTGAACGCCCGAATCTGGAATTGTGGGTAGTTGGCCCACAGGTCGAGGAGGTGCAGCATCTTTTCGCCGGATGGAAGGGTGGCTATCAGCTGTTGGGTTGGCGCAGTGACACCGCCCATCTGCAGCAGATCGATGTGCTGCTGCATCCGGCCCGTGCAGAACCCTATGGCATGGTCATCACCGAAGCGATGGCGGCCGGCGCGCGCGTGGTGGTGTCAGACGTATGCGGTGCGGTGTCGGAGATCAGGCCGGAAGCAGGAACGAGTGTCCCGCTGGGGGCACCGACGGAACAGTGGGTGGATGCCTTGCGTGAGCAACTGCAACAGATCAACCCGCCGCCGCCCTATGCGCACAGTTGGCGCAACGTGGCACAGGAATACGAGGCAATCTACCGGCAGTGCCCGCTCACTTCCTGAGGACGAAGCGGCTGGCGACGAAGGTAACGGGGACGGTGACGACGATCACGACGGCATAAGCCCACACGGGGGAGACAGCAAATTTCCCTACCAGCAGCCACATGATGGATGCGCCGAGGAAGTACTGCACGACATAAACGAACGGGAATTTCAGGAAGCTGTGCAGCGAGATCTTCTTTTTGAACACGAACAGCACGTTCATGAAGTAGGAGTTCACCACGCCGACGCAGTAAGAGAGCGTGTAGGCGTAAAGATAAGGCAGGAAAGGCAGCAACAACAGGAACACCACGTAAGCGACCAGGGTGTTGCTCACCCCGACCAGCAGGAAACGGAAGAATTCGCTGTGGATGCTTTTTCTGATCAGGTTTTTCAAGGTTTTGAACGCGACACGGTATTGTTGGTACGCGATTATGCCGCAGTCGCGTAAAATCGTTTAGCGGATCCATATCATTAACGACACGATATTCAGTACAAAGTACGACAACCAACAGCGATGAAATTCTGCCTTGAATGCCAGCGTAGTTTCTCCGCCCCGGATTGGCGCTGCCCGCATTGCGGCCATATGCCGACCGAGCGCAACGGATTTCTCACCTTCGCCCCGGCACTAGCGGCCCAGAACGACGGTTTCAACCCGAAGTTCTTCCAGTTGATGGCCGAGGTCGAGCCTGCCAATTTCTGGTTCGTGTCCCGAAACCGTATTCTGGGCGATGCATTGCGCAAGCATATCGCCGTACCTCCGGCCAAGGTGCTGGAGATCGGCTGTGGCACCGGCTTCGTGCTGTCCGGTGTGCGCGCGGTCTTCCCGCAAGCCAGTCTGAGCGCCAGCGACATCTATACCGAAGGGCTGGGTTACGCCGCCAGGCGCGTGCCGGATGCGTTCCTGTTCCAGATGGATGCCCTGCATATCCCCTATCGGGACGAGTTCGACCTGGTTGGCGCATTCGATGTGCTGGAGCACATCGAGGATGACGGGGCTGTGCTGGATCAACTGTGGCAGGCCTGCAAAGCGGGCGGCAACGTGGTGCTGACGGTTCCGCAGCATCGCTGGCTGTGGAGCCGCATGGACGACTTTGCCCACCACAAGCGGCGCTATACACGCGATGAACTGGTGCAAAAGCTGGAGCGCGCCGGATTCAGGATCGAATACGCCACCTCGTTCATCTCGCTGTTGCTGCCGCTGATGCTGGCGACGCGCCTGCTGCGCAAACCCGGCGGAACAGAGATGGAAGACCAGATGGATGCGGCCGGATTGAACATCGGCAAGGTGACCAATGCGTTGTTGAGCATGGTGATGGCGGTCGAGCGCGGCCTGATTCGCATCGGCTTGCGCATGCCGATGGGTGGTTCTCTGCTGGTGATCGCCCGTAAACCGGTCGCGGCCAGTAACGATTAGAATACGCCCCATGAAACCGACCCGCCCCCTCATCTCCATCGTCGTCCCGGTCTACAAGGCCGAGAACTGCCTCGACGAGCTTTACAGCCGGCTGAAACTGGCGCTGGAAACGATCTCGCCGGATTTCGAGATCGTGCTGGTGGAAGACTGCGGTGGCGACGGTTCCTGGCAGGTCATCGAGCGCTTGGCCAAGCAGGATAGCCGTGTGAAAGGCATCCAGTTCAGCCGCAATTTCGGCCAGCATTACGGTATCACCGCCGGTCTGGACTATTGCGACGGCGACTGGGTGGTGGTGATGGACTGCGACCTGCAGGACCGGCCGGAAGAGATCCCGCGCCTGTATGCCAAGGCGCAGGAAGGCTTCGACATCGTGCTGGCGCGGCGTGGCCAGCGTCAGGATCCGTTGCTGAAGCGCTTCACTTCCTGGCTGTTCTACAAGCTGTTCAGCTATCTTGCCGATATGGAATACGACGGCGAGACAGGCAATTTCCGCATCATGTCGCGCAAGGTGGTGGAGAGTTTCCGCAAGATGCGCGAGCAGCTGCGTTTCTTCGGCGGTCTGGTGCAGTGGATGGGCTTTCCCACTACCAGCATCGAGGTGCAACATGCCGAGCGGCATGAAGGCCAGTCAAGCTACACCTTCGCCAAATTGTGGAAACTCGCGGCGGAGACCATCATCGCCTATTCAGACAAGCCGCTGCGTCTGGCGGTGCGCTTCGGCTTCATCATGGCGTTTTTCGCTTTCTGCTATGGCGTGTATACCCTGGTGCTTGCCGCCGTCTACGGCGTTCCCATCCTGGGCTGGAGCAGCCTGATCGTTTCGCTGTATTTCATCGGCGGTGTCATCATCGCGCTGCTAGGTATCATCGGCATCTATCTGGGCAAGACCTTCGACGAGAGCAAGAAACGGCCGCTCTATCTCGTTAGCAGGGCGACCTTCGATGAGCATGATTAAGGCCACGCCGTGGGATGAAGCGGTGTTTGGCATACATACCGCCGAGGTCGTCGAGTACAGCGATGCGGCTTTGCGCGAGGCGGTGCAGACGCCGGGTCACTACACCATCAAGGTCGATCCGCTTGCCGACAAGGCGCTGCTGCACAAATACGGCTTCTATTATTGCGACACATTGCTGGAGCCTTATTGCGCGAAGCAGAAGCTGAAACCGGTCGCACACCCGGACGCCACGATCTCCAAAAAGGCCGAGTGGGAAGGGTTGCTGCAGATCTGTCACGGCGCCTTCGCGCACGGCCGCTTTCACCGCGATTTCAATCTGGACAAGGCGCGCGCCGATTTTCGTTACGACAACTGGCTGCACCAGCTCTACGAAAAACAAGCAGTCTACGGGCTGTATTGGCAGGGTGAACTGGCCGGATTCATCGCGCATACCGACAACAATCTTGTCCTGCATGCAGTGGCTGAATCGCAACGCGGCAAGGGGCGGGCGAAATACTGGTGGAGTGCAGTGAGTAGCGAGCTGTTTGCCGCGGGTCATGCCGAGGTGAAGAGCTCGATCTCTGCCGCCAATCTGGCTGTGCTCAATCTGTATGCCTCACTCGGTTTCTCGTTCCGCCATCCGCAGGACGTCTATCACCGGCTGGTCGAATAAGCGCTTACTGCGGCGTATCGCACGCCGTGCCGCGACAGAGCAGGAACATGTCGTCGCCGCCCAAGCGGTATTTCTTGTACACCTTGCCCAGCGTCTCATCCGCAGAGAGTCCGACGATGAAGCCGTTCTCCAGATCGACGGGCGGCCACAGCAGTGCCGGTTCGGGCAGGCGGCGCTTGTTGAGATATGCCGTTACGCTTAAGCCAGCCGCGCTGCCGTTGACGGTGTAGAGCGGTTTTCCCTGTGACAGCCGCAGAATGTCGGCGGCTGTTTCATCGTAGTTCTGCCCGCGGAAATGACTCTGGTAGTACGGGAACAGGACCAGGGCTGCCACGAACTTGAACACCAGTGCCGCAATGATCCACTTGCGTGCCAGCGCCAATGCCGACTCTCCCGATTGCCAGATGATGCGCGCGGCGATGAGAGCCAGCAGCGGGAAGATCGGCAACAGATAGCGCATGCCGCCGCGCGGCGAGGTCCAGTAAGGCAGGAAATTCAGCAGGAACATCCAGCAGGCCGAGATGAACAGCAACTGATGGGTGGCGGAGGTTTCCTTCTGGTTGCGTCTGCGCAGCCAGAAGTAGAGCGCTAGCAAAGTCAGCGGAGCTAGCCAGCTCAACACCTCAACAGGGAAGCCTACTATTCGGCCAACATATTCAAAGAAGGTCGGACTGGCGAACTTGTAGGTCAGTTCGGCGAACATGCGTTTCCCCTGCGCCATCCCGTCCGGTATGGAGGCATACCAGATGAACGGGCCGGAATACGTGACCAGCAGTATCAATATGGAACGCCAGCGAAGCAGGAAACGGCGCTGTTGTGCTTCGAACAGCAGCACGAAGATGATGCCGCCGAAGAAAATGTACGCAGTGAGCGCCTTGCTCAGGAAGGCGCAGTTGATCAGCACGCCGGACAGGATGAGCAGCGAGGTGCGCTGCTCGCGCACACCTACCCATAGCGTCGCGATGGAGGTGAAGATGAACATCGCATAGTTGGGATCGACGTAGCACAGCCAGCCGTGATACAGCAGCACATCGGCCATGGTGAGATAGCCCAGCGCGGCAAAGATGCCGAATGCCTTGTCCTGGAACAGCCGTCCTGCCATCCAGGCCAGCGTCAGGGCCGTGATGAGCGTGGAGGCGACTGCCAGTGTGCGCGTGACTGTGAGTACATGCTCCCATCCGAACAGGGCGGAAAAGATCATGATCAGCCAGTTGAACAACGGGTTGTGCTGCATGTCATTGCCGTACATGTACTGCTTCAACCAGGCCCCGCGTTCCCACATCTCCTGCGAGATCATCGGAAAGATGCCTTCCTCGCCGACGTAGTAGAAGAACAGTGTGGGCAGGAAGCTGATCGCCGCAAGGGCGAACAGCAGCCAGTCGCGTTTTTCGTTAGACGGGAGTTTGTTCAAAGCGAGCATCTTCATCAGTTCCAATAGGAAGGATTCACTTCACGCATTCGAGCATTATGTGCGTATAGGGGATGTTCAAAAGATCGCTGCGGGTGGATGCGTGCACTTCGTCGAAGCGCGCTTTGGCCAGGTCGACGTAGCCCTTCTCGTCGCGCACGAACTGACCGCGGTCACGCGACAGCAGATATTTCGCCATACGCGATTGATCATCCACATAGCAACCGTCGAAAGTGACCAGACGGCCGCCCTTTTTGAGCGCGCGTTTGGCGATCTCGAACAACTGAAGCGCTTCTGCATCGTCCAGGTGATGCAGGATGCCGATCGCCAGCACGATATCGAAAGATTCCGGCTGTTCCAGGAATACCTGCGCCTCGGAAACCCGTTGGCAGAAGAATTGTCCGCGATCGCCGTAGCGTTTGGTCGCCGATTCGATATAGGACGGGTTGAAGTCGAACCCGAAATAGTCGACCTGCGGCAAGTGGTCGAGGATGTTGCCGGGTCCGCAACCGATGTCGAGTATGCGTGCCCCCTTGGCAGGGCGCACATATTCCCTGACGAAGGTCGACTGGCTGTTCTGTGCGCCGACCAGGGTTGAAAATAGTTTGTAGAGGGCCGGCAGATCGAGGATGGAATTGAGTTTCATCAGACGGTTGGCGTGGGGGTCAAAAGAAATCGCGGATCGCCGCACTGATGCGTGCGACATCCGCATCGTCCATCTCGTAATGCAGCGGCAGGCGCAGCAGGCGCTCGTTCAGCTCGTCGGTCACCTGCATGCTGCCGCTGACGCGGCCGTATTTGCGTCCGGCAGGCGAGGAATGCAGCGGTACGTAGTGGAACACCGGATTGATGCCCTGTGCTTTGAGATGCGCGATCAGCGCCGTGCGCGTGGCGAGGCTGTCGAGCAGCATGTAGTACATGTGGCCGTTGCTGTCGGCATCGAAGCGCGGCAGGCGCAGTTTGCCGGCCTGTTCCAGCGGAGCCAGTTGCTCGGCATAGGCGGAGCAGATGCGGCAGCGCTGGGCGGTGATCTCGTCGGCGTGTTCCAGTTGCGCATAGAGGAAGGCGCTCACCAGTTCGCTCGGCAGGTAGGACGAGCCGATATCCACCCAGGTGTATTTGTCCACCTCGCCGCGGAAGAACTGGCTGCGGTTGGTGCCCTTTTCGCGGATGACTTCGGCGCGCTCGAAGAAGTGCTCGTCGTTGATCAGCAGTGCGCCGCCTTCGCCGCTGATGATGTTCTTGGTCTCGTGGAAGCTCAGGCAGCCGAAATGGCCGATGGTGCCGAGAGCTTTGCCCTTGTAGGTGGAGAGCAGTGCCTGCGCCGCGTCTTCAACCACCAGCAGCTTGTGGCGCTTGGCGATGTCCATGATGGTGTCCATCTCGCACGGTACGCCCGCGTAATGCACCGGCACGATGGCGCGGGTCTTGGGCGTGATGGCGGCCTCGATCAGCTTCTCGTCGATGTTCAGCGTGTCCGGGCGGATATCCACGAACACCGGTACCGCGCCGCGCAGGGCAAAGGCATTGGCCGTGGAAACGAAGGTGTAGGACGGCAGGATGACTTCATCGCCGGGCTGCAGGTCACACAGGATAGCGGACATCTCCAGCGCGGCGGTGCAGGAGTGGGTGAGCAGCGCCTTGCGGCAATGCAGCTTTTCCTCGAACCAGCGGTTGCACAGCCTGGTGTAATGCCCGTCGCCGGAGAGATGGCCGCGGGAGACGGCGTCGGCGATCAGCGAGAGTTCACGGCCGATGATGAACGGTTTGTTGAACGGGATCGGTTTCATCAAGATTCGAAAGAATTCTGGTAGTGTTGAGTCTGCGTACGGGACGTATTGTACAGGCTTCGATCGGAAAACAGGGTATGGCGACTTACGCGATAGGCGACATTCAGGGCTGTTATGACGAGCTGCAGTTGCTGCTCGAGCAGATCCGTTTCGACCCGGCGCAGGACAAGCTCTGGTTCGTCGGCGACCTGGTCAATCGCGGTCCCGGTTCGCTGGAAGTGCTGCGGCTGGTGAAATCACTGGGTGACAGTGCCACCACTGTGCTCGGTAACCACGATCTGCATCTGGTCGCGGTGGATGCGGGCATCGGGCAACTGCACCGCAGCGACACCCTCGACAGCATCCTCGCCGCCCCCGATCGCAGGGAGTTGCTGGACTGGCTGCGCCGGCAGAAGCTGGCCCATCTGGAGAACGGTCATCTGCTGGTGCATGCCGGCCTGTTACCGGGCTGGACGGCGAAACAGGCCGTGGAGCTGGCGCATGAGGTGGAGAGTGCGCTGTGCGGCGATGACTATGTGGATTTCATCGCGCACATGTACGGCAACAACCCGCAAAGCTGGGACAACGATCTGGGCGGCAACAAGCGCCTGCGCGTCATCGTCAACGCCTTCACGCGTTTGCGTATCTGCACCCCGCAGGGCGAGATGGAATTCAAATTCAAGGGAGAGGTGGAGAATATCCCGGAGGGTTATCTGCCGTGGTTCGAGGTGCCCAAACGCAAGAGCCGCGATACCACCGTCATCTTCGGACACTGGTCGGCTTTAGGCCTGGTACACAAAAAGAACCTGATCGCGCTGGATACCGGATGCCTGTGGGGTGGCCCGATGACCGCGCTTCGACTGGAAGACCGGCAACTCTTTCAGGTGAGCTGCAGCAACCCGGTGGCGAAGCACTGGTAGTGCTTCGGCTCAGTAGCGGCGTTTTTGCTGCGGAACGTAAGGACCGCGCGTTTCGATATGGCGGAATGTGATGCGTCCCTTGGTGAGGTCGTAGGGAGACAGTTCCAGCGACACCTTGTCGCCCGCGATGATGCGGATGTGGTTCTTCTTCATCTTGCCCGCGCTGTACGCGATCAGCTTGTGGCCGTTATCCAGCGTCACGCGATAGCGCGAGTCCGGTAACACTTCATCCACCACGCCGTCCATCTCAAGTAATTCTTCTTTGGCCATGACTTATGTAATCCAGTAAATAAGTAAAAAAGCCCGGCTAAAGCCGGGCCTTTCCGGCAGGACTGATGGCACGACTTGTCGTCATGCCAGCCCGCCGATTATTCCGCTGCGCGGATGTTCGAAGCTTGCTGACCCTTGGGGCCGGCAGTGACGTCGAAGCTGACTTGCTGACCTTCGGTCAGGGTCTTGAAACCCGAACTCTGGATCGCGGAAAAGTGAGCGAAGAGGTCATCGCCGCCGTTAGACGGGGTGATGAAGCCGAAGCCCTTGGAATCGTTGAACCACTTAACTGTACCTGTTGCCATGATGAATCTCCTTATAAACATACAAGTGGGACGAAGTCCCACACTAGGGCGATGGTCAAGACGGCAAGAAGATGAAGGAAGGATTACCGCAGAATACGGAGACTAACCAGACAGCAACAACAGAACTTGAGAATCGCGGGCGGCACTATGTACTGTATCGGCAGGAATAGCAAATGAAATTATGGGTATCGGCCCCGGCGGGGTGAAAAAGGCCAAACTGAGTAGTTGACAATATAAGTGTTTAATAATATTCTAATTGGCAGTGGCGCAAGCCACCGCATGTTTCTCCTCCCTGAGCATGCTGTCTTGACTCCCCTTGTGTTAAGACATTTGCCCCTGATCCGTGTGGTTCAGGGGCTTTTTCTTTGTGGGCGGCAAAATGGCGTGGTGGCGTGGTGGCGTGGTGGCGGGGTGGCGGGGTGGCGGGGTGGCGGGGTCAGCAGGCACTGGCAAGATGTCTTGCCTCATTTGCGCGCCCGCCTTATGTAGCCTCCGCCGGACAGCGCGCGGCACTGAACTAGATCGCGTTTGGCAGATCCGACAGATCTGCCGTTGTTGACGGTTTGAAGAACTTCACATGATCTTTCAATAGAGAGAGGAACAGCTTGATCACGGGCACGTGATGGTTGAAGCTGGCTTTTTGCAGCGCGGTCCAGCCGTGGCTGGAAACCACCCCGGATTCGGCCCCGCTCGCGAGCAGCGCGGAACAGGCGGCCAGATGCCCGTTCATGGCGGCCATCATCAATGCGGTCCAGCCGCGCAGACTCTGCGCGTTGACCTCCGCGCTATGGGTGACGAAATGTTTGATGATATGGGCGTGGCCGTTGTACGCAGCCCAGTGCAACGGCAGGAATCCGCCGTGGTCCTTGAGATTCACATTGGCACCGAACTCAAGGAATAGCTTGGCCAATTCGAGATTGCCGTTGAATGCAGCGAAGAACAGCGGCGACCAGCCGCGCTCGTCGCAGGTGTCGATATTGATGTCGCAATGCAGGAACAAGCCGATTGCCTTGAGATCCTTGGCGCCGGTCGCTTTCAGGAAGCCGTTCGCCGTGCAGGGATAGCCCAGGCTTTCTATTGCGTGTCGGGCGTCGGGCTTGATGCTGGCCCACGGACTGTCGTCGCTGGGCGCGCGCATGTTGATGAAATCCTGCGGCGAATGCTCGAATTTTCCGTTTCCGGGCGTCTTGTTGTTGAGCTGAGCCAGCGGATTTTCGTCGAAGACCTTGGGCAGGTTGCGCGTGCCTTCAAACACTTCGCCCAGGTAAAACAGTTCGCTGGCGACCTCGTGCGTAAAACCCTGCCGGTCGGCACGCGTACTCACCATCAATTCGCGGAAGAATTCTTCCATCTGCGGCGTGTGCCACAGCAGCACGATTTTTTCCAGGACGCGCGGGTGGTGCTGTTCCAATTCTCTGGGATACAGGCACTCCTCGCCATAGACCAGCTCCAGCATCGCGCTGTTCATGATATTTTGCCCGGGGACGGGAGTGGCATTTGCATTATGCGTTCAACTCGAAGGTGGCGTTCAAATTGTGCCCGTTGCAGGGGGCAGGCGCAAGGCAAAGCGCGCCGCTGCAGCCGGCATACGCTCAGTCGATCCCGGACAATAACCCGCGCATCATTTGCTCCGCCTGCCGCACATATCCACCGCCAAACAGATTGGCATGGTTGAGGATGTGATAGAGGTTGTACAGCTCGCGGCGGTTTGCGTAGCCGGCATCCAGCGGCCAGGCGGCGCGATACGCAGAGTAGAACTCTGCCGGATAACCGCCGAAGAGTTCGGTCATCGCCAGATCGCACTCGCGGTCGCCGTAATACACGGCCGGATCGAAGATGACCGGCGTGCCGCCGGCCAGATACGCGTGGTTGCCGCCCCACAGATCGCCGTGCAGCAGTGATGGCTGCGGCGTATAGCCGGCGAAGAAGGCGGGCAGCGCATCCAGCAACTGCTCTCCCGTTCGTTGCAACTCGCCGCCGTAGCCCTTCTCCGCCGCAAGCCGCAACTGGAACCCTAGACGTCGCTCGCGCCAGAAGTCGATCCAGTCTTTTTTCCAGCCGTTGGGCTGCGGTGTGGTGCCGATGAAATTGTCCCGCTCGAAGCCGTAACCCCCGGCCGAGCAACGATGCAGCGCGGCGAGCTGTTCGCCGAGCAGTCGGGCATCGCCGCGCGCACTCAGCTGCAGATGTTCCAGCACCAGATAACTCTGTCCGTCCGCGACACCGTGCGCGATGACGCGCGGTACGCGGAGGGTGTCGGTCGCGGCGATGGCTGCAAGCCCAACGGCTTCTGCGACGAATGCGTCTTGATGCCGGGCATCGTTGAGTTTGAGGAAGTAAGCTGTGCCGTCGGCAGCTTCGATGCGCGAAGATTCATTGATGCTGCCGCCGCCGACCGGAGTCATGCGCCGCAGTTCGAACGGTCGCTGTGTCGCAGTGCTGATCGCTGCAGAGAGTTGGGAGAGCAATTTCGCGTTCATGCGGGAAGTTTCAAATTTCCGAAGTTTGCCCTGAGCCCTTCGACATTGCTCAGGACAGGCCCGTCGAAGGGTCAGCGTTTGAATCGCAGGTCGCCATGCTCGCTGAAATCGAACATCGGCCCCCAGGCCACTTCCCAGTAATGTCCGTCCGGGTCGGTGAAGTAACCGCTGAAGCCGCCCCAGAAGGTGTCCTGCGGCGCTTTGGCGATGTGCGCGCCCGCATCTGCGGCGCGAGCGAAGACGCCCATGATCTCGTCCTTGCTGCGCGCGTTGTAGGCGAGGGTGAAGCCGCGGAAGCTGCCGGGTGCGGGCAATTTCACTTCCTCGCCGATATCCTCGGCGAGTTTTTCCAGCGGATAGAGCGAGAGCCACACCCCGGGTAGCGGGATGAAAGTAACGCCTTCATGTTCTGTGACAGGAGAGGTGGCGAAGATCTCGCGGTAGAAGGCGGTGGCGCGGGCGAGGTCGGACACGCCCAGGGTGATGACGGTCATGCGCGGTATCTTCATGCTGCCTCCTGTTTTGTCATGCCCGGAAGGGCATGACAGGATTTGAGGTTACAGGACGATGCTGGAGCCGAAGTGTTTCTGGTACAGGTCCATCAGTTCGGCACGGGTGTATTTGTGGTTCTGGCCGCCGCGGCTGGCGATCTTGAGCGAGCCCATCAGCGAGGCCAGGCGACCCGTGGTTTCCCAGCTCCAGCCTTTCTGGATGCCGTACAGCAGACCGGCACGGAAGGCATCGCCGCAACCGGTGGGGTCGACGATGGCATCCGGCTTCGGCGTGGGGATGGCGATCTGTTTGCCGCCGGTGTAGATCATCGAGCCGTCGCCGCCCAGCGTGACGATGAGCGCTTTCACGCGTTCGGCGATCTGTTCCAGCGTCTTGCCGGTCTTGTCCTGCAACAGCTTGGCTTCGTAATCGTTCGCGGTCACATAGGTGGCCTGTTCGATGAAATCGAGCAGTTCGCCGCCGGTGAACATCGGCAGGCCCTGGCCCGGATCGAACACGAAGGGGATGCCCGCCTCGGCGAAGTCGCGCGCGTGCTGCAGCATGCCGTCGCGTCCGTCCGGCGAGACGATGCCGAGCGTGACTTCCTTGGCGTCGCGCACGTTGTTGAGGTGCGAATGTCCCATCGCGCCGGGGTGGAACGCGGTGATCTGGTTGTCGTCGAGGTCGGTGGTGATGAAGGCCTGACCGGTGAAAGTCTCGGGCACGCGGCGGATGTGGGTCTGCGCGATGCCGAGGCGTTCCAGGCGCTGCGCATAAGAACCGAAGTCATCGCCCACCGTCGCCATGATCAGCGGGTGGCCGCCCAGCAACTGCAGGTTGTAGGCGATGTTGCCCGCGCAGCCGCCGTATTCGCGGCGCATCTCCGGCACCAGAAAAGCAACGTTGAGAATATGGATCTGCTCGGGAAGGATGTGTTTCTTGAACTGGTCCTTGAACACCATGATGGTGTCGTAAGCCATGGAGCCGCAGATGAGAGTCTTCATGTCGTTGCGCGTAGTGGTTGGAAAGGACCGGATTATAACAGGGCAGATTGTCTTGCCCGCAGCGCCGCGGATAGACGTTACAATCCGGGGTGAATCCCCGAACCCCTTCCGACAGGAGTGCAGCATGACCATCCCCAAGTCCATCATCGCCGCCACCGATTTTTCCGACAACGCGACGCGTGCCGTGCGTCAGGCGGCGCTTATGGCGCGCACATGGGGTGCGTCGCTGACACTGGTGCATGTGTTCAACGACAGCGTATGGGCCAGCCTGCGTGCTATGTACGACCTGCCGGGCTGGAACGACGTCAAGCCGCTGGCCAGCCAGCGTACCCGGCTGGCGCAGTTGAGAGAACAGATCGCGTCCGAGTTCGGCTTGAAGGTGGATACCGAAGTCCTCACCGGACGAGCCTCGCAGCAGATCGGCGAGATCGTCGGTGCTCGTCAGGCGGACTTGCTGGTGGTCGGCGAGCACGGCGAGAACTGGGTGCGCGATATCGTGCTCGGCGGTACCGCGCTCAAGGTGATCGAGTCGACACGCATCCCGGTACTGCTGGTGCGGCAGGGCGAACCCGAGCTTTACCGCGATATCGTCATCGCCACCGACTTTTCGCCTGCGGCGGCGCGAGCCGCGAGACTGGCGCTGGTGTGTTTCCCCGCTGCACAACAGGCGCTGATACACGCCTGGCTGGTGCCGTTCGAAAGCAGCATGCGACTGGGCGGCGCGCGGGAGGAGGATATCGAACGCTTTCGCCAGCGCGAATTTGAACTTGCCAGCGGCCAGCTCGAAACCTTTGCGCGCAAGTGCGAGGGCAATACGACTCACGAACGTTTCGAGCGGATGGCACTGATCGGATCGCCCGAGTCCGTGGTGTTCGCGCAGGCGCGTGCGCGCAACAGCGATCTCATCGTCATCGGCAAACACAGCGGACGGGAACAGGATGAACGGCTGCTCGGCAGCGTGACGCAGAACATCCTGTATCACGCCGAATGCGATGTGCTGTTGAGCGCCTGAACCGGACGATGATGGAACATCTCGCACAGATCATATTGCTGCTGGCCGTGGCGGTGGCCGTCGTGGTGGCATTCCAGCGCCTGCACATCCCGACCAGTCTGGGTTATTTGCTGGTGGGTGTGATTCTCGGTCCGCACACGGTCGGCCCGACGGTGCACGTCGCCGAATTCAAGGCCCTCGCCGAATTCGGCGTGGTGTTCCTGCTGTTCACCATCGGTCTCAACTTCTCGCTGCCGCAATTGCATGTCCTGCGCCATCAGGTGCTCGGCCTGGGCACCGGCCAAGTCGTGTTCACCACCGTGGCGGTCGGCGTCATCACCTGGCAGGCCGGCCTGTCCGTCGCGGCCGCGTTCGTGATCGGCGCCGTGTTCGCACAGTCGTCCACCACCATCATCGGCAGCCAGTTGGCAGAACAGGGCGAGGAGAACAGCCAGCACGGCCGTCTCGGCCTGGCCATGTCGGTATTTCAGGACGTGACCGCCGTGCCCTTCCTGGTGGTCATTCCGGTGCTGGGCGTGGCAGTCGGTGCAAGCGCGCTGGCCGGTGCGCTGGGTTGGGCCATGGTCAAAGCGGTGTTCGCGTTCGCACTGGTGTTCTTCGCCGGGCGCTGGCTGTTGCGGCCCCTGTTCCATCTGGTCACCGAGCGCCGCTCGCCCGAGGTGTTCACCCTGGCCGTGCTGCTGGTCGCGCTGTTGTCGGCATGGACCACCAGCAGCTTCGGCTTGTCGCTTGCGTTCGGCGCCTTCCTGGCCGGCATGATGCTGGGCGAGACCGAGTTCCGCCATCAGGTGGAATCCAGCATCCGCCCGTTCCGCGACGTGCTGCTCGGTATCTTTTTCATCGGTATCGGCATGCGCTTCGACCCGGCCTCCATCCCGCCGATCTGGCATTGGGCCCTGCTCGGCGCGCTGCTGATCGTGATCAGCAAAACGCTGATCGTCGCCGCGATGATGCGCCGCATCGGCATCGATGCGCTGGTGGCATGGCGCAGCGGGCTGCTGCTGGCGGTGGGGGGCGAGTTCGGCCTGGCACTGATCGCCATCGCGCTGGACTCCGGCGTGATCGACATGGCGCTGGGACAGGTAGCGATCACCTCGGTGCTGCTGTCGATGATCATCGGGGCAGTGCTGATCCGCTTCAATCATGCCATCGCGGCATGGCTCACAAAGATCTGGCGCAACGCGCCAAAGCGCGTGCCGGAAGAGATCGAGGGGGCGGCGGAACAACAGGTGGTGGTGGGCGGCTACGGGCGCGTGGGACACACCATCGCCGTGCTGCTGCAGACGAGCGAGATTCCGTTCGTGGTGTTCGAAGCCGATGCAAAACGGGTGGCGCAGGGACGGGCCGACGGCTTCCCGGTGCTGTATGGCGACATCGCCGATCCGGAATTGCTGGCCACCATCCATGTGGAACGCGCGGCACTCGTGGTGATCACCATCGACCATGCCGTGATGGCGCTGCGGATGGTCAAGTTCCTGCGCAAGCATTGTCCGCAGGTGCCGGTCATCGCGCGGGCGCGCGATCTGCAGGCCAGTGCGCACCTGCTCGAAGCCGGTGCGACCCATGCCTATCCGGAAGCCATAGAAGCGAGCCTGCGCTTGGGCGAAACGGCGCTGCAGATACTCCGGGTGTCGCCTGCGGAGATCGAGCAGGTCGTGCAGGATGTCAGGGATATGGACTACAAGCCCGTGCTGGAAAAGAAAACCCACAAATAGTGCGCATGACTATTTGCGCAGGCCGATCCGCGTCAGAAACGCGCCGGCCAGGAACAGGCAGTCGCTGACCAGTCGTTCAATCCTGCCCACCCGTCTTGCGGGCATCCGGTTCGCCGATGCGGCGCAGCACCAGTTTCTCAAGCTCCACTGCGAAGAACAACAGCACGCCGAAGCCCGCAATCAGACTCCAGGCCGCCGCGTCGAGTGAAACCACGCCGAACATTTTTTGCATGAACGGCAGGTAGGTGAAGGCCGCCTGCATGACGGCCAGCACCGCGATGGTGAGCAATACGTAGGGATTGCCGGTGAAATCCCGCCAGCTGCGCACGGGCAACAGCAGGTAGCGGCAGTTGAACAGATAGGCCATCTCGCCCGCCACCAGCGCGTTGACTGCCACAGTGCGGGCGGTATCGAGACCGACGCCGCGCGCGGACTCCCACAGGAACAACGCCACCACGCCCGCGGCCAGCAATACGGAGACGAAACTGATGCGCCAGACCATGAAGCCGGACAGGATGGGCTCGCCTGCGGCGCGCGGCTTGCGTCGCATCAGGTCCGGCTCGGCTTTCTCGAACGACAAGGCCAGCGCCAGCGTGACCGCCGTCACCATGTTCACCCACAAGATCTGCACCGGGGTGAGCGGCAGCGCCATGCCGAACACGATCGCGATCAGCACGACACCAGCCTCGCCGCCGTTGGTCGGCATGATGAACACGATGGCCTTCTTGAGGTTGTCGTAGATGGTGCGGCCTTCCTCGACGGCATGCGCGATGGTGGCGAAATTGTCGTCGGCCAGCACCATCTCCGCCGCCTCCTTGGCGACCTCGGTGCCCTTCATGCCCATCGCCACGCCGATGTCGGCGCGCTTGAGCGCGGGCGCATCGTTGACGCCATCTCCTGTCATGGCGACGATTTCGCCGTTGGCCTGCAGGGCCTCGACCAGCCGCAATTTATGTTCCGGGCTGGCGCGCGCGAACACGTCCACCTCCTGCACCGTCCGGCGCAATGCTTCGTCGTCGAGCGCGTCCAGATCGATGCCGGTCAGCACGCGGTCGCAGGCGATCCCCAGCTGTGCGGCGATGGCGCGCGCAGTGTCGGCATGGTCGCCGGTGATCATCTTCACACGGATGCCCGCAGCGCGGCACGAGCGCACCGCGGCGATGGCCTCGTCGCGCGGCGGGTCGCTGATGCCGACCAGGCCCAGCAGCGTGAAGCCACTCGCCATGTCGGCGAAAGCCAGCTCGCGCTGGCCGCGGTCCACCGTCTTCATCGCCAGTGCCAGCACGCGCTGGCCGAGCGCGCCGGTCGCGGCCATCTGCGCATGCCAGTAAGGCAGGTCGAGGGGCTGGTCCTCGCCCGTGGCGCGCTGCTGCTGGCACATCGCCAGCACCTGCTCCACTGCGCCCTTCACGAAGATGAAGGCATGGCCGCTCTGGTCGTGGTGCAACGTGGCCATGAAACGGTGTTCCGATTCGAACGGGATATGGTCGGTACGCGGTAAGGCGCCATGTTCGAGCCGCGCGTCCAAGCCAGCTTTCAGTGCCAGCGGGATCAGTGCGCCCTCGGTCGGGTCGCCCGCGATATGCCATTGCCCCTCGCTCTCGTGCAGTTGCGCATCGTTGCAGAGCAGGCCGGCGCGCAACAGGTCGAGCGCATGCGGGTGGGCGGCGAGATCGGCAGGCTTACCGTCGACGGAGAAGCCGCCGTGCGGCGCGTAACCGCTGCCATCCACGTCGAATATCTGCGCGGCGGTGATCACGCGCTGCACGGTCATCTCGTTCTTGGTCAGCGTGCCGGTCTTGTCAGTGCAGATGGTAGTGACCGATCCCAGCGCTTCTACGGCGGGCAGACGGCGCACGATGGCGTTGCGTTTTGCCATGCGTTGCACGCCGAGTGCCAGCGTGATGGTGAGCACCGCGGGCAGCCCTTCGGGGATCGCCGCCACCGCCATGCTCACCGCGGCGAGGAACATGTCGCCGAGGTCGAAGTGGTGCACCAGCCAGCCGAACAGGAAAGTGAGCGCGGCAAGCAGCATGATGGCAACGGTGAGCCAGCGCCCGAAGGCCTCCATCTGCCGCAGTAGCGGCGTGGTCATGCTCTTCACTTCTTCCAGCATCGCGCTGATGCGCCCGATCTCGGTATCGGCGGCGGTCGCCACCACCACGCCCGTGCCCTGGCCGTACACCACCAGCGTGCTGGAATAGGCCATGCCATAACGGTCGCCAAGCACGGCGAGCGCGTCCACGGCGGCGATGTCTTTCTCCACGGCGGTGGATTCACCGGTCAGCGCGGCTTCTTCGATGCGCAGGTTCTTCTCGTTCAACAGGCGCAGGTCGGCCGGCACCTTGTCGCCGGAGGCAAGCAGCACGATGTCTCCCGGCACCAGCGTCTCGGCTGCAACCACGAGACGCTTGCCGTCGCGCAACACGGTGGCTTCGGGCGACAGCATGCGGCGGATCGCTTCCATCGCCTGCTCCGCCTTGCCCTCCTGGATGAAGCCGATGATGGCGTTGATCGCCACCACGCCGACGATCACCGCCGTATCCACCCAGTGGGCAAGCAGCGCAGTGACGCCTGCCGCAGCCAGCAGCACGTAGATCAGCACGTTGTGGAATTGCAGCAGGAAGCGCATGAACGGACCGCGCCTTTGCGCCGGCGTGAGCCGGTTCGGGCCGTGGTCGGCGAGGCGGCGCGCGGCCTCTTCGGAGTCGAGTCCGTCTGCAGTCGTGTTTTGTGCGGCAATTGCCTGCTGGGCGGTGAGGCTGTGCCAGCCAGGCACGGTGTCTGCCGATGAGGGGGAAAGGGTTTTCATTTCAGCGCTCCGGTGTACATCGGGGATGGTACACCGATTCCGGTGCAGCCCGGACGTTCAGGGCACCTTGGGGGACTTGTCCAGATCCTGGATGAACAGGCCGATGGCCTTGGCGAGATCGGCAGGCTTTTCCACGAAACGGAAGCCAGCGCGGTGGGCGAGCGTTCCATCGGGTTGCTGGATCGTGGTGACATGGCGCAGTTCCATATCGGCCACGACGGCATTGCCACCGGGAACCATGATGCGACAGCCATGCAGCAGTGCACCATCATCGAGATTGATGTCCATGTCGTAGATCAGGCAGCCCAGACCTTCATGGCTGATATCGGTGATGTGCGACTCGAACGGGATGAAGCCGCCTTCGTCGGCGACGCAGCGCAGCGAGAGCTCGGCCGGAACCGGGATGCGCGGATGTTCGCGCCGGTTGTGTATCAGCAGCGATTTCGGCATGGCGAACTGGATGGCGGGCTCGCCGCCGATCTGCGTCTCTTCCGGGGCGGTGCCGGTGAAAGTGAAGTTCAGCCCCTGGCGGTCGGTGGCGGTGAATTCCACTGCTGGCGAACTCATCAGCATGGCGTTGATCGTCTTGTGCGGGGAATAGCTGATGGCGAAGCGGTCGGCGGCGGGATCGGCGGAGAGCATGAAAGAAGCGAACGGATGGCCGTTCTTGATCTCTGCGGTGACCTTGCACTTTTCCTGCGCCAGCACCTTCATGAGACGGGCAATCTCGATATGGGAGCGGAAAAGCAGGTTGTCGGGGCGCGCCATCTTGCGAACCGGTCGCGCTGCTTAGCGCAATACCGCGAGTGCCGCCTCGTAGTTCGGCTCGTGGGTGATGTCGTCGACCAGTTCGGCGTGGATGATCTGGTTCTTGTCGTCCAGTACCAGCACCGCGCGGGCTGTGACACCGGCCAGGGCGGTGTCGGCGATCTTCACGCCGTAGTTGCGCATGAAGTCGCGGCCGCGCATCAGCGACAGCGTGACCACGTTCTCCAGACCTTCCGCCACGCAGAAGCGGCTCATGGCGAAGGGCAGGTCGGCGGAGATCACCAGTACCACGGTGTTGTTCAGCTGGCCGGCGGCCTCGTTGAACTTGCGTGTGGAAGTGGCGCACACTGCGGTGTCCAGACTGGGGACGATGTTGAGTACCTTGCGCTTGCCGGCGTAGTCTTTCAGCGACACGTCCTTCAGGTCCTTGTCCACCAGGGTGAAATCGGGAGCGGCTTGTCCCACGGATGGGAAGGTGCCGAACAGGGTGACAGGGGCACCGGCCAGTGTGGTTGCGGGTTTCTTGCTGGTGTCCTTGGCCATGTTCATTCTCCTCAGGTGTAAGACGTTATCGGGGGGCAGGCGCAAACCAGGTTCTTGTCGCCGTACACATTATCCACGCGTGCCACGGCAGGCCAGAATTTATTTTCACGCACCCAGTTCAGCGGGTAGGCCGCCTGCTCGCGCGAATAGGGACGCTGCCACTCGTTGGCGCACACCGTCTTGGCCGTGTGCGGTGCGTGTTTTAGGATGTTGTCCTTTTTGTCCACCTTGTTGCTGATGACTTCCTCGATCTCCTTGCGGATGGCGATCATTGCTTCGCAGAAACGATCCAGTTCGGCCTTGGATTCACTCTCGGTCGGTTCCACCATCAGCGTGTCCACCACCGGGAAGGAAGTGGTCGGTGCATGGAAGCCGAAGTCCATCAGGCGTTTGGCGATGTCGGTCACTTCCACGCCTTCCTTCTTCCATTCACGGCAATCGAGGATCATCTCGTGGGCGCAGCGGCCATTCGATCCGCTGTAAAGCGTGGCGTAGCTGTCCTTCAGCGATTCCTTGATGTAGTTCGCATTCAGGATCGCCATCCTGGTCGCTTCGGTGAGTCCCTTGCCGCCCATCATCTTGATATAACCATAGGAGATCATCAGGATCAGTGCGCTGCCGTACGGCGCGGCGGAAACTGCATGGATGCCCTGCGCGCCGCCAACTTTGACCACCGGGTGTGAAGGCAGGAACGGCGCGAGGTGTGCCGCCACGCCGATGGGGCCGACGCCGGGTCCGCCGCCGCCGTGCGGAATGGCGAAGGTCTTGTGCAGATTCAGGTGGCACACGTCCGCGCCGATGTTGCCGGGGCTGGTGAGGCCGACCTGCGCGTTCATGTTGGCGCCGTCCATATACACTTGGCCACCGTTGGCGTGGATGATTGCGGTGATGTCCTTGATGCTTTCTTCATACACGCCGTGCGTGCTGGGGTAGGTCACCATCAGGCAGGACAGGTCGGTCTTGTGTTCTTCCGCCTTGGCGCGCAGGTCTTCCACGTCGATGTTGCCCTTGGCGTCGCACTTCACCACCACGATATGCATGCCGCACATCGCCGCGCTGGCCGGGTTGGTACCGTGCGCGGAGGAGGGGATGAGCACCACGTTGCGCTGCGCTTCACCGCGCGAGCGGTGATAGGCCTGGATCACCAGCAGACCGGCATATTCACCCGATGCGCCGCTGTTGGGCTGGAAGCTCATCTGCGCGAAGCCGGTGATCTCGGACAGGTCTGCATCCAGACCTGCGATCAGTTCCTGATAGCCCGCAGCCTGCTCCAGCGGCACGAAGGGATGCAGATTGGCGAACTCAGGCCAGGTCAGACCCAGCATCTCGGACGCCGCGTTGAGCTTCATGGTGCAGGAGCCCAGCGAGATCATGGAGTGGGTGAGCGACAGGTCCTTGTTCTCCAGGCGCTTGATGTAACGCATCATCTCGGTTTCGGAGTGATAACGGCTGAACACCGGATGCCTCAGGATGGCCGATTGGCGCTGTTTTACGAGTAGCGGTTGCGTGGCGAGTTGCGCCGAAGTGAGTACCGGTGCTGGCTTGCCGACCTTTTGTGCGAACACGGCGAGGATAGCGTTGAGGTCGTCGAGCGAAGTGGTCTGGTCGAGCGAAATGCCCACGCCATCGGCGGCATAGCGGAAATTGATTTGCGCCGCTTCGGCCAGCGCATGCACCTTCACGTTGTCGGTGTGCATGAGCTTGATGGTGTCGAAAAACACGCCTTCGGCCACTTTGTAGCCGAGCTTTTTCAGCTCGTTCGCCAGCAAGGCGGTGGAGCGATGCACCTGCGCGGCGATGCCGTGCAGGCCTTCCACGCCGTGATACACCGCGTACATGCTGGCCATGATGGCAAGCAGCGCCTGCGCGGTGCAGATGTTGGAAGTCGCCTTCTCGCGGCGGATATGCTGCTCGCGCGTCTGCAGTGCCATGCGCAGGGCGGGATTGCCGTCGGCATCCACCGACACGCCGATGATGCGGCCCGGCATCGAACGCTTGTGCGCATCGCGGCAGGCGAAGTAGGCGGCGTGCGGGCCGCCGTAGCCCATCGGCACGCCGAAGCGCTGCGTCGAACCCAGCACCACGTCCGCGCCCCATTCGCCGGGTGGTGTGAGCAGCACCAGACTGAGGATATCGGCGGCGACTGCGATGGTCATGCCATTGGCCTTGGCGCGCGCGACGAAATCGGCGTAGTCATGCACGGTGCCGTCGGCGGTCGGGTATTGCAGCAGCGCGCCGTACAGCTTGTCGTTCAGTGTGAGCGTCTTGAAGTCGCCGATCACCAGATCGATGCCGAGCGGCTTGGCGCGCGTCTTCAGCAGTTCGATGGTCTGCGGGAAGCATTCGTTCGATACGAAGAAACTGTTCTTGCCCGCGGCGACATCGTCGCGCGAACGCAGGCCGTGCAGCATGGTCATCGCTTCCGCGGCGGCCGTGGCTTCATCCAGCAGCGAAGCGTTGGCGATCTCCATGCCGGTCAGGTCCATGATCATGGTCTGGAAATTCAGCAGCGCCTCCAAGCGCCCCTGCGCGATCTCGGCCTGGTAGGGCGTGTACGCGGTGTACCAGCCCGGATTCTCCAGCACGTTGCGCTGGATCGCCGGCGGAACGATGGTGTCGTAATAGCCCAGACCGATATAACTCTTGAACAACTTGTTCTTCGCCGCGATGCCGCGCAGGTGGTTGAGGAAAGCATGTTCGCTCATGCCGTCCGGCAGGTTGAGCGGTTTCTTCAAACGGATAGCGGCGGGCACGGTCTGGTCGATCAGCGCGTCGAGTGACGGCGCATTGATCTTTTTCAGCATGGTTTGCACGTCATTGGTGCTTGGGCCGTTGTGGCGATTCACGAATTGTTCGGTATTGTTCATGGTCTGAGCTGTTCTTAAGTTAGGAGTGCCAGGAATGAAGAAACCGTTGTGAGAGGTTGGAGTGCAAGGCGCACAGCGCGCAGGAGCCGGAATGTACATTCAGTACATGAGGATTCCGAGCACTGCGCAACGCCGCAATCCGACCTCGCAGCAGGTTTATTCTTTTCTAGTGTGCTTCGCTGTCGACGACTGCCTGATAAGCGGCAGCATCCAGCAAGGCAGCGACATCCGCCGCACTGTCCGGCTTCATCTTGAAGATCCACGCACCGTACGGGTCGCTATTGATGGCTTCCGGTGCGCTGTCCAGATCACCGTTGGCGGCAATGACTTCGCCGGAAACGGGGGCGTACACGTCGGCAGCGGCTTTCACCGATTCCACCACGGCACATTCTTCCTTGGCTTTCAGCTTGCGGCCGACGGCAGGCGCTTCGACGAACACCATGTCGCCCAGCAGTTCCTGCGCATGCTGGGTGATGCCGATGGTGATGCTGCCATCGGCTTCGGTTTTGACCCATTCGTGGGAGGCGGTGTATTTCAGGTTGGATGGATTGCTCATGGTGTTCTCCTCTAAATGAATTATTTGGCCGTTCGCCCTGAGCCTGTCGAAGGGCATGTATTCATGCTTCGACAGGCTCAGCACGAACGGAGTGTCAATTGATCAAGCCTTTGCCGTTTCTGGCAAACGGGTACTTCACTACTTTTGCGTTCAACAATTTGTCGCGGATCTCGACTTGCACGGTGTCGCCGAGCTGCACTTCGTTCGGGATGCGCGCCAGTGCGATCGATTTCTCCAGAGTCGGGGAGAATGAACCACTGGTGATCTCGCCATCGCCGTGGGCAGTCTTCACTTTCTGGTGGCCGCGCAGCACGCCGCGATCAAGCAGCACCAGGCCGGCCAATTTCTTCGTCGGCGGGTTGGCCAGCAACGCAGCCTTGCCGATGAAGTCGCGATCGCTCTTCAGGTCCACCGTCCAGCCAAGGCCGGATTCCAGCGGACCAACGGTTTCGTCCATATCCTGGCCGTAGAGGTTCATGCCGGCTTCCAGTCGCAGTGTGTCGCGTGCGCCGAGGCCGATGGGTTTCACGCCGACCTTGCTCAGCGCATACCAGAACGCTTCCACTTTCTCTTTCGGCAGCATCACCTCGAAACCGTCTTCCCCGGTATAGCCGGTGCGCGCCACGAAGTATTCGCCGCAATCGGCGGCCTGGAAATTGATCAGGTGTTCGGTGGCAGCCTTGGTCTGCGGCAGCACTTCCCATACCTTGGTGCGTGCGTGCGGGCCTTGTACTGCGACCATCGCCAGATCGTCGCGTGAAGTGATGGTGAGCTTGGGGGCATGCACGGCGGCCTGTTGTTTCATCCACGCGATGTCCTTGTCCGCCGTGCCCGCGTTCACCACGATGCGGAACCACTGCTCGGTCATGAAATAGATGATGAGGTCGTCGATCACGCCGCCGTCGGGGCGCAACATGGCGGAATAGAGCGCGCGACCGGAGGCGGCCAGCTTGTCGGCATTGTTCGCCAGCAGGTAGCGCAGGAAGGCGCGCACACCGTCGCCCTTGGCATCAACCACGCGCATGTGGCAGACGTCGAACATGCCGACATCGTTGCGCACCTGGTGGTGTTCGTCGATCTGCGAGCCGTAGTTGACCGGCATGTCCCAGCCGCCGAAATCCACCATCTTGGCGCCCATGGCGCGGTGGGCTGCATTCAAAGGAGTCGTTTTGAGAGTCGTCATAGCCGCTTTCTGCAAATAAAAAAGGGCGAGGCCATATAGCCTCGCCCCCATCTGTCCTTGATACCTGAGAGATTACGGTGTTGGCCGTGTGCCCCTTCGGTGGCTGATTGAACAGCGCTCTCCAGATTTGCCTGTTCCGACTGGTTCATGGGCCTGAGCGGTTACGGGTGTTGCGCCTTCGGCGGTGCCAATTGGCACGCTCTCCCAGTCGGTTTGAACGGCGGGTGGATTATACCGGAACTTGTTATTGAGGATAGAACAGGAACAAACGATATCCCGACGGCTTGAGTTCGGTGGTGTCCATGCGCAGGCGGATATCGAGGTCGCGGTTGGCAGGGATACCAATCTTCTCGTCAGTGCCTTTCTTCAGGTAATCCGCCGGATGGAAGACACGGCGCGCGATGGCCTGGTCCTGCATGTCGGTGAGGGTGAGTTCCAGGCTGGGATAGGTTTGCGCGTAGGGTGCGCGGTTGTGGCTCAGCGCGTGCAGGATGACGATGTTGCTTTGCGCTGGGTCGGATTCGAGTTCGGAAGATTCGAGCACCATCAGGTCTATCTTCTTCGGCAGGGTGACCGTGCAGGAGAGCGCTTCGCAATACTGCATCAGCAGCGGCTTGAGTCCCGGCAGGCGCGCGCCGAGTTCGACGCGGTAATAATAAGTCGCCTGGCCTAGCAGCATCAGCGCCAGTGTCACGGCGATCAATATCCCGGCCCAGTTGAGTCCTCGCGCAGGTTTCGCGGGCACTTCGTCGGTGAGTTCCTCGACGAACTGGACTTGCTGTGCCAGCGTGCGCGGCTCTTCTTCCAGTTCGGGCACGTCAGGGATGGGCGAAAGGTCGAAGCCGCCCTGTTGCGGAAAATTCTCGATAGGCAGGCTGAGTTGCGGGCTGGGCTCGTCGTCGTGCAGGTGCTTGCGTGCATCGAAGACGTCGTGGCAATGGCCGCAGCGTACCAGCCCGTCATGCGCGGCGAGTTGCGCAACGGACACGTTGAAGCGGGTACCGCATTCGGGGCAGCGCGTGATATCGCTCATCGTTTGGAGCCGGAGAGACAACACCATCCATCTTCCAGCACAGCGGGCGCGAGGTCAAACCATTGCGCGTAGATGCGCATCACTTCCTCGGCCTGCTCGGCGAGGATGCCGGAGAGTACGATACGACCGCCCGGCTTCGCGGCACCGGCCAAAAGCGGGGCCAGCGCGCGCAAGGGATTGGTGAGGATGTTGGCGACGACAACATCATATTGCGCGAGCGTGATCCCATCGGGCAGGTAGAAGTCGGCGAGCACCCGATTGGCGGAAGCGTTGTCGCGGCTGGCAACCACGGCCTGCGCGTCCACGTCGACACCGATGGCGCTGCCGGCTCCCAGCTTCATCGCGGCGATGGCGAGAATGCCGGAACCGCAGCCGTAATCAAGCACGCTTTCACCACCCTTGATGTTGCCGTCTAGCCAGCGCAGGCATAGCCGCGTGGTCGGATGGCTGCCGGTGCCAAAAGCGAGGCCGGGGTCGAGCGCGATGTTGATGGCTTTTGGGTCGGTCGGCTCATGCCAGGTCGGCACAATCCAAAGGCGGTCGCTGATGCGGATGGGATCGAACTGCGCCTGGGTGATGCGCACCCAGTCGTTCTCTTCCAGAGTCTCTATCTTGTGTTGCGGAAGCGCGGCGAGGCCGAGTTCGGTGCAGCAGGCTTGCAGCACGCCCGCCACATCGGTATCGCTCTCGAACAGTGCATTGACGAGGTTGTGTTGCCAGACGGAGGAGGTCGGCTCGCCCGGTTCGCCGAAGATGGCCTGCTCGTCGGGCGTGTCGGCGTCTGCATCTAGCATGTCCACCGACAGAGCGCCGTGCGCCAGTAGCGCCTCACTCAGTGCCTCAGCGTAGTCGGCAGAGGCTGTCACCGACAACGTGAGCCAGGACACAGCTTACTTGCCCTTCTTTTCTGCCAGCTTGTGTTCCAAATAATGGATGCTGGTGCCGCCATTCACGAAGGCAGCGTCGTTCATCAACTCCTGATGCAGCGGGATGTTGGTGTTGATGCCTTCCACGACCATCTCGGACAAGGCAGTGCGCATGCGGGCGATAGCTTGGTCGCGCGTGTCGCCGTAAGCGATGATCTTGCCGATCATCGAGTCGTAATGCGGCGGGATGAAGTAGTTGTTGTAGACATGCGAATCGACGCGGATGCCGGGGCCACCGGGCACATGCCAGTTGGTGATGCGGCCCGGCGATGGCACGAAGGTGTAGGGATGCTCGGCGTTGATGCGGCACTCCACGGCATGGCCGCGGAACTCGATGTCCTTCTGGCGGAACGGCAGCTTCTCGCCCGCGGCGATGCGGATCTGCTGCTGCACGATATCGACACCGGTGATCATTTCGGTGACCGGATGCTCGACCTGCACGCGCGTGTTCATCTCGATGAAGTAGAACTCGTCGTTCTCGTACAGGAACTCGAAGGTGCCCGCGCCGCGATAGCCGATCTTGCGGCAGGCTTCGGCACAACGCTCGCCGATCTTGTCGCGCAGCTTGGTATTCAGGAAAGGTGCCGGTGCTTCCTCGATGATCTTCTGGTGGCGGCGCTGCATGGAGCAATCGCGCTCGCCGAGGAACACGGCGTTGCCGTGCTGGTCGGCCAGCACCTGGATCTCGATGTGGCGCGGGTTTTCCAGGAACTTCTCCATGTACACCATGGGATTGTTGAAGGCTGCCTGCGCTTCGGTCTTGGTCATGGTAACCGCATTGAGCAGGGCTGCTTCGGTGTGCACTACGCGCATGCCGCGTCCGCCGCCGCCGCCGGAAGCCTTGATGATGACCGGGTAGCCGATGAATTTGGCGATACGCATGATCTCGGCCGGGTCGTCCGGCAGTGCGCCTTCGACGCCGGGCACGCAGGGCACGCCCGCTTTCTTCATCGCGCTCTTGGCGGAGACCTTGTCGCCCATCAGGCGGATGGTCTCGGCGCGCGGACCGATGAAGACGAAGCCGGATTTTTCCACGCGCTCGGAGAAGTCGGCGTTCTCGGAGAGGAAGCCGTAACCGGGGTGGATGGCCTGCGCGTCGGTCACTTCCGCCGCGCTGATGATGGCGGGAACATTCAGATAGCTCAGGCTGGACGGTGCGGGGCCGATGCACACGGACTCGTCGGCGAGCTTCACATATTTGGCTTCGGCATCAGCTTCGGAGTGGACGGCGACTGTCTTGATACCCATCTCGCGGCACGCGCGCTGGATACGCAGCGCGATCTCGCCGCGGTTGGCAATGAGTATCTTCTCAAACATGATGGGATTCTCCGGCGGAGCAGGGGGGCGGGGTTTGCGGACGAATACGGCCATGGCGGATCAACCGATGATGAACAGGGGTTGACCGAACTCGACGGCTTGGCCGTTCTCGACCAGGATCGCCTTGATCACGCCGGTCTTGTCCGACTCGATCTCGTTCAGCAGTTTCATCGCTTCGATGATGCACAGGGTGTCGCCTTCGTTCACGCTCTGGCCGATATCCACGAATGACTTGGAGCCGGGCGAAGGGGAGCGGTAGAAGCTGCCCACCATCGGCGACTTGACCACGTGGCCTTCAGGAGCGGCCGGTGCGGCGGGTGCAGCCGGTGCGGCGGCAGCTGCTACCGGTGCGGGCGCTGCCTGCGGAGCGGTGGCATAGTATTGCTGCTGCATCGGGGCCGCAACGGAGCTGGAGCGGGAGATACGCACATGCTCTTCGCCTTCGGTGAGTTCCAGTTCGGCGATACCCGAGTTCTCAACCAGTTCGATCAGTGTCTTCAGTTTGCGCAGATCCATTTGTCAGCTCCTTGTTTAGTTGTGTTGCAACGCAAATTCCAATGCGAGTTCGTAACCTTTCGCGCCCAAGCCGCTGATGACGCCGACTGCGATGTCGGAGAAATAGGATTCCTTGCGGAACGCCTCGCGGGCATGCACGTTGGAAAGGTGCACCTCGACGAAAGGGATGGCGACCGCCGACAGCGCGTCGCGCAGGGCGACGCTGGTGTGGGTGTATGCGGCCGGATTGATGATGATGAAGTCGGTGCCATCGGTACGCGCCTGTTGCACGCGCTCGACCAGCGCCCCTTCGGTGTTGCTCTGGTATGCAGCCAGCTTTGCGCCGTTCTTCTGCGCTTGTGCGGCCAACTTGGTGTTAATTTCATCCAACGTGACGCGACCATAGACCTCCGGCTCGCGGGTGCCGAGCAGGTTCAGGTTGGGGCCGTGTAGTACCAGGATGTTCTTCATGGGGGGCGGAGTTTGCCGAAAAAGGGGGAGATTGTCCACTTTTACGGAAAATTACCCTACTAGATGCTTGGGGATCACAGTCCAGCGCTTTGTAATGACTGAAGAAACGTTTTGGCGTCCTGATAGCCCGTCACGCGGTGGTCGGCCAGCTCTTTGCCCTGCGTATCGAAGAACAAAGTCGCGGGCGGACCGAACAACTGGAAGCGTTGCATCAGGGCTTTGTCGTCGGCATCGTTGGCGGTCACGTCGGCCTGCAGCAGAACGGAGCCCTTCAAGCTGGACTGAACTGCCGCATCGCTGAAGGTGAACCGTTCCATCTCCTTGCACGACACGCACCAGTCCGCGTAGAAATCCAGCATCACCGTCTTGCCGCCGGCTTGGGCGATACGTTTGTCCAGCTCGGCACTGCTCTTCACGCGCTCGAACTGCAGTGTGGCAAAGCTCTCGGGGGCGGCTCGGCCGAGGGTGCCGAGCGGGCGCAGGATGTCGCGCGCGCCGGACAGGGCGCCGATGAGATAGGCCACGCCCAGCAGCAGGGCGAGGATGCCGATACCCTTGCCCAGCTTGTGCAGGCCGCGCGCGGTATGCGGCAGGGGGTCAAGTGCGCGCAGGTAGATGGCCGAGAAGATCAGCAGCGCCGCCCACAGCAGCATGTGCGCGGAAAGCGGGATGACGGGCGAAACGATCCAGATCGCCATCGCCAGCATCATCACGCCGAAGAAACGCTTCACCGCTTCCATCCAGGGGCCGGTCTTGGGCAAGAGTGCCCCGGCCGAAGTGCCAATGATGAGCAGCGGCAAGCCCATGCCCAGTCCCATCGCGTACAGGGCGGCGCCGCCCAGCACGGCATCGTGGGTCTGACTTATATATACGAGGGCGCCGGCAAGCGGGGCAGCGACGCAGGGGCCGATGATCAGGGCGGACAGCACGCCCATACCGAACACGCCGGAAAGGTGACCGCCGTGCAGTCTGTTACTGGTATTGGTGAGCTTGCTTTGCAGTGCGGTGGGCAGCTGCAGTTCATAGAGTCCGAACATCGACAGCGACAGGATCACGAACAGTGCGGCGGAACTGCCCAGTACCCAAGGGGTCTGCAGATCGTTCGAAGCGAGCGCGCCGGAATAGCCAGCCGCGACACCTGCGATCGTGTAAGTGATCGCCATGCCCTGCACATAGGCGAACGATAGTATGAAGGCATGCCTGTGGGTGATGTTATGCCCGTGCCCGACGATGATGCGCGAGAGGATGGGGAGCATAGGGAATACACAGGGCGTCAATGCGAGCAACAGTCCCGCACCGAAGAAGAACGAAATAATGAGCCAGAAACTGCCATCCTTGAACAGGCTGGCGATCTGTGTGTTCTCATTGTCCGGCGGAGGCGACACCGCCGCAACGGGGGCCGGAGTCGCGCTGATCACGGTCACCAGATCGACGCTCAGCTGTTTTTCGATGGGCGGGTAGCACAGGCCCTTGTCGCTGCAGCCCTGATAGGTCGCGTTCAGCAGCAGCGGTTTTCCGGCTTCGGCCTTCTCGATCAGTATCTCGGCCTGGAAGGACTGGTGGTACACCTCGAGCACGCCGAAGTTGGGGTCGTCCTTACTCTCGCCTTGCGGCAACGAGACGCGGGTGATCTTCGCCTTGCCTTGGCCGATACTGAAAGCGACCTTGTCGCGGTACAGGTAATAGCCGGGGGTGATGCGGAAGCTGGCGATCAGCTTCCGCTGGTCGACCGCATGTATCTCCAGCCCGAAAGCCTGGTCGGCCGGCAGGAAAGTCGATTTCTTGCTGCCGAAGGAAAGCAGATCGGCTTGCGCCAGCGGCGCAAGGCTCAGCAGCAACAACAGGGAAAGCAGGCGTCTTATCATTTTTCTCTCTTCGGTTCGGTCTCTTGTCGGACCCAGTTCAGATAATCCGGCAGACCGGCGCTGACAGGCAGCGCGACGATCTCCGGCAGTTCATAAGGGTGCAGCTTGCGCAATGCGGCTTCCAGACGCGGATAAGCCGCACGCGTCGTCTTGATCAGCAACGGCACTTCGTCGGTGTGGTTGAGCTTGCCTTCCCAGCGATAGACCGAAGTGCATCCGGCCAGGATGTTGACGCAAGCCGCGACACCTTCTGTGACCAGCGCATCGGCGATGCGTTCCGCAGTCGCCCGGTCCGGCAGGTTGCTGATGACCATGATGACTTCGGCTGTACTCATCTGGCCCCCGCCCGCGCGCAGCGCACGCCGAGTTGCTGCAGCTCGTCCCACACATCGCCCTGGCGCAGGCCTTTCACCAGCCGGTCGATCTGCGCGGCCTGACGCAATGCGCGTTCGGCGAAAGTCGGTGTGAAGCGGCGCACCGCGCGCTCCACCAGCTTCTGGCGCACACCCCAGACGCGCGCATCGCGCAGCGCGCCGGAGAGGTTGCCGCTCTGCTGCATGGCGCGCGAGACTTTGGCCAGCGTGCGGATGTCTTCCGCCACTGCCCATAGCACCAGCACGGTCGCCGTGCCTTCGGCACGCAAGCCGTCAAGGATGCGCACGTAACGTTCGGCATCGCCGGCCAGCATCGCTTCGGAAAGTTTGAACACGTCGTAGCGTGCCACGTCCATCACCGAGTCTTTCACCTGATCGAAAGACAGCGGCCCGGCCGGGAACAGCAGCGCGAGTTTTTGTATCTCCTGGAATGCCGCGAGCAGATTGCCTTCCACGCGCTGTGCCAGAAAGGCCAGTGTGTCTGCATCGGCGGACTGGTTCTGTCGTTTCAATCGGGCGGCGATCCAGGCGGGCAAGACGGCGAGCGAGACCTCGTCCGCACTGACGACGGTGGCGTGCTGCTCCAGCGCGGTGAACCATTTGCTCTTCATCGCGGTACCGTCGAGACGCGGCAGCGAGATGATGGTGAGAGTGTCCGCGTTGAGGTTCTCGCAATGTTCCTGCAATGCCTGAGCGCCTTCCACGCCGGGTTTGCCGGACGGGATGCGCAGGTCGATGACCTTGCGGTCGGCGAACAGCGACATGCTTTGCGCGCTGTTGCGCAACTCGGCCCACTTGAAACCCTGCTCGGCGATGAGTGTCTCGCGTTCGGTGAAGCCCGCCGCGCGTGCGGCCGCGCGGATGGCATCGGCGGCCTCGATGGCGAGCAGCAGCGCCTCGCCGTGGATCACATACAGCGACCCCAGGCCTTTGGCCAGATGCTGCGGCAGATCTTCGCTCGATATCCTCATGGGACTACAGTTGCGGCTTGGCCCGGCTCAAACGGCGCATGGCCTGGGCCACCGCGTCGGCGCGCATGTCTTTATAGAGCAGCGACTCTTCCTGTTCCTTGGCGAACACTTGTTCATCGTCGTAAGGCAGAATACGCGACAGCACTATCTCTTCCGATTGCAGCCAGTCGTTCTGCTGGCTGTCGTAGGCGCGCAGGGACACGCGGTAGAACAGCTGGTATTCCTTGACGCGGCCGCTGCCGGAAAGAGACAGGATCTGCTTCGAAGCCAGCTCGGAGACGACCTCCAGCACCAGTTCGGCCTGGTCGGGTTTTTCGGTCATGGTCACCTTGCTGGATGTCAGCGCACGGCGCAGGTCGGACACGAATGGAGTCTCGCCTGATCTCTTCAGGTACAGCGACTTGAAGGCGAACTGCATGCCCTTGAGATCGCTGCCGCGCAGATGGAAGCCGCAGGCGGCCAGCGACAGCGTCGCGGCGAGTAACAGCAGTCGTGTCGTATTCGTCATCAGATCACCACGTTGACCAGTCGGCCCGGCACGACGATGATCTTCTTCGCCGTCCCGCCCGCGAGTTGTTTCTGCACCGCCTCATGCGCCAGCGCCAACTGCTCGATGGTCGCCTTGTCGGCATCCTTGGATACGCGCAGGTTGCCGCGCAGCTTGCCGTTCACCTGGATCACCAACTCGATCTCGTCCTGTACCAGTGCGGCCGGATCGGCTTGGGGGAATCCCTGGTCGATCAGTTTGCTGCCGGGACGCAGTGCCGTCCACAGCAACTCGGCGATGTGAGGGGCGATGGGAGAAAGCAGCAGCACCGCGTTCTCCAGCACTTCCTGAGCCACGCTGCGCGCTGCGGGGCTGTCCTCGTCGAACTTGCCCAGGGCATTGAGCAACTCCATGGTCGCCGCGATGGCGGTGTTGAAGGTCTTGCGGCGACCGTAGTCGTCGTCGATCTTCTGGATGGTCTGGTGCAATTGCAGGCGCATGGCCTTGGCATTCGCGCTCAACTCGCCCTCGCGGTACGCCGTCACCACGCCTTTCTCAACATGGTCATGCACCGCTTTCCACACGCGCTTGAGGAAGCGGAACGAACCTTCCACGCCCGCATCGGACCACTCCAGTTGCTGGTCGGGCGGCGCGGCGAACATCATGAAGAGGCGCGCGGTGTCTGCGCCGTAAGCATCGATGATTGCCTGCGGGTCGACGCCGTTGTTCTTGGACTTAGACATCTTCTCGGTGCCGCCGATGATGACGGGCTGGCCGTCGGCCTTTAGTTTGGCACCGATGGGGCGCGCCTTGGCATCGACTTCCACATCCACATCGGCCGGGTTGATCCACAACTTCTTGCCGTTGGGCTCTTCGCGGTAGAACGTCGGTGCGACCACCATGCCCTGGGTGAGCAGGTTCTTGAACGGTTCGTTGCCCTGTACCAAGCCTTCGTCGCGCATCAGTTTGTGGAAGAAACGCGCATACAGCAGGTGCAGGATCGCGTGCTCGATGCCGCCGATGTACTGGTCCACCGGCAGCCATTTCTGCGCTGCTGCCTTGTCTACCATGCCGGTGTCGCATTGCGGGCTGGCGTAGCGCGCGTAGTACCAGGATGATTCCACGAAGGTGTCCATGGTGTCGGTCTCGCGGCGAGCTTTGCCACCGCATTGCGGGCAGGTGCATTCATAGAATTCCGGCATCTTCGCCAGCGGCGAACCGGCACCGTCCGGCACCACGTTCTCCGGCAGCTTCACCGGCAACTGCTCGTCCGGTACGGATACATCGCCGCAAGTCGGGCAATGGATGATGGGGATGGGGCAGCCCCAGTAGCGCTGGCGCGAGATGCCCCAGTCGCGCAGGCGGAACTGCACTTTCTTTTCGCCCAGGCCTTTGTCACTGAGATCGGCAGCGATGGCGTCCACCGCTTGCGTGTAGTCGAGGCCGTCGTACTTGCCCGAGTCCACGCACACACCGTTCTCCTTGTCGCCGTACCACTCCTGCCAGGCCGCGTCGCTGAACTCTTGGCCTTTGATGCCGATGGATTGTTTGATCGGCAACCGGTATTTTTTGGCGAAACCAAAATCTCGCTCGTCATGCGCCGGCACAGCCATCACCGCGCCTTCGCCGTAGCCCATCAGCACATAGTTGCCAACCCACACCGGCACTTGTTCGCCCGTGAGCGGATGCGTCACCGAGATGTCGGTGGGCATGCCCTTCTTTTCCATGGTGGCGATGTCGGCCTCGGCCACGCCGCCGTGTTTGCATTCCTCGACGAAGGCGGCGAGTGCCGGGTTCTTCTTTGCCGCGTAGGTCGCCAGCGGGTGCTCGGCAGCGACAGCGACGAAGGTCACGCCCATGATGGTGTCGGCGCGCGTGGTGTAGACCCACAGCTTGTCCTGCTTGCCGTCCAGTTCATACGGGAAGGCGAAACGTACGCCGTAGCTCTTGCCGATCCAGTTGGCCTGCATTGTCTTCACCTGCTCCGGCCAGCCGGACAGCGTGTCGAGGTCTTTGAGCAATTCGTCGGCGTACTGTGTGATGCGGAAGAAATACATCGGGATGTCGCGCTTCTCGACGATGGCGCCGGAACGCCAGCCGCGGCCGTCGATGACCTGTTCGTTGGCCAGCACGGTGTTGTCCACCGGGTCCCAGTTCACCACGGCGGTCTTTTTGTAGATCACGCCCTTCTTGAACAGGCGGGTGAACAGCCATTGCTCCCAGCGGTAGTAGTCAGGCTTGCAGGTGGTCACTTCGCGCGACCAGTCCACGCCCAGACCCAGCGACTTCAACTGCTGCTTCATGTATTCGATGTTGGAATAGGTCCAGGCGGCGGGCGGCACGTTGTTGGCCATCGCGGCATTTTCGGCGGGCAGGCCGAACGCGTCCCAGCCCATTGGCTGCATCACGTTGTAGCCCTTCATCTGGTGGTAGCGCGAGAGCACGTCGCCGATGGTGTAGTTGCGCACATGGCCCATGTGCAGCTTGCCGGAAGGGTAGGGGAACATCGACAGACAGTAGTATTTGGGCTTGGGGCTGTCTTCCTTGGCGCGGAATACCTGTGCGGCGTCCCATTGCTGTTGTGCAGCGGCTTCGATGTCTTTGGGTGAATAGTTTGATTGCATGTTTCGGGGGTCGACTGCGTAAATTTGCGGGTTCGGCATTATAGCGGCAACATGGGGCCCTCGCGCACGCAAGGAAAAGGGGAGCGGATATGAACAAATCGATAGGAATCCTGTTGCTGCTGGCCGCCACATCGGTCGGGGCCGAACCGGATGCACTGGTCCAGGCCGTGCAGATGCCGGCCTGGTTGCAGCGCGGGGCCAGCACCGTTCCGCTACGCGTCGGCTCGGAACTGCGCAACGGCGACAAACTCGTCACTGGCGCGAACGCGCGCATCTACGTACAGACCGCCGACGGCAGTACGGTGAAACTGGGCGAGAACGCCACGCTGAAGCTGGAAGGGTTGTCGCAAAAGCGCGAGGAACAGTCACTGTTCAATGCCGTGCTGGACGTGGCCAAGGGTGCCTTCCGTTTCACCACCTCCGGCCTCGCCAAACTGAAGGGACGCGATGTGACCGTCAGGGTCGCCGGTGCGACGATAGGCATACGCGGGACCGACGTGTGGGGCAAGGACGGCAACGAGCAGGGTGTGGTGTGCCTGATCGAGGGCAAGATCGACGTGACCGGGGTGGACAACAGGCAATTCGTCATGGATCAGCCGCTGTCGTTCTACAAGATGCCCAAGGGCGCGGCACCGCTGCCGGTGGCGCCGGTCGAGATGGAACAGCTGAAGAAATGGGCGGTTGAGACAGATATCGCCGGGCCCGCGATGCATTCCGGTGGCAAGTGGAAAGTGGAACTGCTCACCCTCGCCGAAGAACGCGCCGCGCTGGCGGCATATGATCAATGGCGCGATGCCGGCTACGATGTGCGTCTGAAACCGGTCGCGAGCGCGGATGGCTGGGCATATACGCTGCGCATCCATGGGCTTGCCGACCGGGTCGAGGCAGGAAAGCTAGCGGCGCAACTAAAAGGCATGCTGGGAGCGGAAAATCCAAGCGTCTCGCGCTAGGCGGCGAAACTGGGTTAAAATTCGGGTCCAAAAAATCTATTCATATCGTTTCATATTGTTCAGGAGAGTGGCATATGTCCCGTAAACACCCAGTTATCGCCGTTACCGGTTCGTCCGGCGCCGGTACCACCACCGTCAAGCGCGCGTTCGAGAACATCTTCCGCCGCGAGAGCATCAGTGCCGCCGTTGTCGAAGGCGACAGCATGCACAGCCTGGACCGCATGGCGTTCCGCGCTGCCGCAGCTGAGGCCGCCAAACAAAATAACCATTCCTTCAGCCATTTCGGCCCGTTCTCCAACCACTTCGACAAGATCGAAGAGATGTTCAAGCAATACGGCGAAACCGGCATGTGCAAGCGCCGCTACTATGTGCATAGCGATGTCGAAGCCGACGAGCACAACAAGCATTTCGGCGTGACCGACCTCAAGCCCGGCACCTTTACGCCCTGGGAAGACATCGAGAAGGACACCGACCTGTTGTTCTACGAGGGCCTGCACGGTCTGGTCAAGAACGATGAAAAGAACGTCGACGCAGGCCGCCATGTCGACCTGGGCATCGGCGTGGTGCCGGTGGTCAACCTCGAGTGGATCCAGAAGATCCACCGCGACAAGGCCGAGCGTGGCTATTCCGCCGAAGCGACCGTGGATACCATCCTGCGCCGCATGCCCGACTACATCAAATACATCACCCCGCAGTTCTCGCGCACGCACATCAACTTCCAGCGCGTGGCCACGGTGGACACATCCAACCCCTTCATCGCGCGCGATATCCCGACCCCGGACGAAAGCTTCGTGGTCATTCGCTTCCGCGATCCCAAGGGCGTGGACTTCCCTTACTACCTGCAAATGATCCCCAACTCGTTCATGTCCCGCGCCAACACCCTGGTGGTGCCCGGCGGCAAGATGAGCCATGCGATGGAGATCATCCTGTCGCCGATCATGCACGACATGATCCAGAACAAGAAGAAGTAAGACTTGCGGTAAACAACGGAACGGGGAAGCGGAGACGCTTCCCCGTTTTGCTTTGTACAATGGGCACAGGAGGCAATGATGGCAGACAACGATTTTGACCGGATCAAAAAGCAGGTGCGCGAGTTCGTGCAGGAACGCGACTGGGACCAGTTCCATTCGCCCAAGAACCTCTCCATGGCGCTCATCGTCGAGGCCGCCGAGATGGTGGAACATTTCCAGTGGCTGACAGAGGAGCAGAGCAGCAACCTGTCGCCGGAGAAGCTGGCCGAAGTCGAACAGGAACTTGCCGACATTCAGGTCTACCTCATCAGTCTGGCGGAGAAACTGAAGCTGGACATCATCGCCGCCGTGGACAAGAAACTGGTGTTGAACGCCGCGAAGTATCCGGCGGATAAGGTGCGCGGCAGCTCGAAAAAATACAACGAGTACAAAGATCGAAGCTGAAGAAGAGCCGCGGTCGTGTGGGATAATCCGCCCATGAATCCATCCCTGCTTTCCGGCCTCAATCCCGAACAACGCGCCGCCGTCGAACTCCCCGCCCAGTCCGCGCTCATCCTCGCCGGAGCGGGTAGCGGCAAGACCCGTGTGCTCACCACGCGCATCGCCTATCTCATCAGTACCGGACAGGTCTCGCCGCACGGCATCCTCGCGGTGACTTTCACCAACAAGGCGGCCAAGGAGATGGTCACGCGCTTGTCGGCGATGCTGCCGATCAACACGCGCGGCATGTGGATCGGCACCTTCCACGGCCTGTGCAACCGCATGCTGCGCGCGCACTACCGCGAGGCGAACCTGCCGCAGACCTTCCAGATCCTCGATTCCGGCGACCAGCTCTCCGCCATCAAGCGCCTGATGAAGGCGATGAACGTGGATGACGAGAAATACCCGCCGCGCGAGATGCAGAACTTCATCAGCGGCCGCAAGGAAGAAGGTCTTCGCGCGAGCGAGGTGGAAGCCTACGACCCCTACACGCGGCGCAAGGTGGAGGTCTTCGCCGAATATGACGCGCAGTGCCAGCGCGAAGGGGTGGTGGATTTCTCCGAACTGTTGTTGCGCTGCTACGAGCTGCTGTCGAGAAATGCGGCGTTGCGCGAGCACTATCAGGAGCGCTTCAAGCACATCCTGGTGGATGAGTTCCAGGATACCAACCCTCTGCAATACCGCTGGCTGAAGCTGCTGGCCGGACAGAATAATGCCTTGTTCGCAGTGGGTGACGACGACCAGTCCATCTACGCCTTCCGCGGCGCCAACGTCGGCAACATGCAGGAGCTGCTGCGCGACTTCCATGTCGAGAACGTCATTAAGCTGGAGCAGAACTACCGCTCTCACGGCAACATTCTCGAAGCCGCCAACGCGCTCATTCAAAATAACCGCAACCGCCTCGGCAAGAACCTGTGGACCGATGCCGACAAGGGCGAGCAGATCCGCGTGTACGAGGCGGGTACCGATGTAGACGAGGCGGCCTTCATCGTCGACGAGATCAAACAGCTCAACCGCGAGGGCGTGCGGCTTTCCGAGATGGCGCTGTTGTATCGCTCCAATGCACAGTCGCGAGTGCTGGAACATTCGCTGGTGTCGGGCGGATTGTCCTATCGCGTCTATGGCGGCCTGCGCTTCTTCGAGCGGCAGGAGATCAAGCACACGATGGCTTATCTGCGTCTGATGGAGAACACCGACGACGACAACGCGCTGCTGCGCATCATCAACTTCCCCACGCGCGGCATCGGCGCGCGCAGCATCGAGCAGTTGCAGGAATCCGCCAAGATGAACAACACCACGCTGTGGGATGCGGCGGCGCGTGCGGGCGGCAAGGTCACGGCCTTCGTCGGACTGATCGAATCCTTGCGCAACGGCACGCAGAACCTGCCGCTGCCCGAGATCGTCGAGCATGTGCTGCAGCACAGCGGGCTGGTCACGCACTATGAGACCGAGAAGGCTTCGGTATCCAAGCGGCGCGAGGCGGAAGAGCGGCTGGAGAACCTCAACGAACTCATCAACTCGGCCACGCTGTTCGTGCACGAGAACGAGGACGACAGCCTCACCGCCTTCCTCACCCACGCCACGCTGGAGTCGGGCGAACACCAGGCGGGCGACAGCGAGGACGCGCTGCATCTGATGACCGTGCATTCGGCCAAGGGTCTGGAGTTCCATACCGTGTTCATTACCGGGCTGGAAGAGAGTCTGTTCCCGCACCAGAACAGCATCGACAACGGCGATCTCGACGAGGAACGCCGCCTGATGTACGTGGCGATCACCCGCGCGCGCCGCCGCCTGTACCTCACCTTCGCGCAGAGCCGCATGCTGCACGGGCAGACGCACTACAGTGCAGCGTCGAGTTTCCTGCGCGAACTGCCGGAAGAGTTGCTGCACTGGCTGACGCCGCGGGTGAGCGCGCGCAAGACTTTCCACACCAGCGCGTATGAGACCAGCAGTTACGCCAAGGCATTCGCTGCCAGTCCGGCTGCGCCCATACCGCATGTTTCGCCCGATTCGATATGGCGCATCGGCCAGCGCGTGTTCCACCAGAAATTCGGCGAGGGTGTGGTGACGGACACCGAAGGCGGCGGCAGCGACGGCCGCGTGCAGGTCAATTTCAAACGCGCGGGCAGCAAGTGGCTCGCGCTCGAATATGCCAAGCTCGAAGCTATCTGATGCCGTTCCGGACGAGTGCTTGCGTCTGCTGGTCGAGAGCTACCACAGGCTGACGGGAAAACAGCTGCTCGAAGGTGTACCTGTGGATATCGCCGCTTTGCGCATCGCCGTGTGGAATGCGCCACGCGCCATCGTGGCGCACGGCACCGAAGACGACCCGCTCTTCTTTTACGGCAACCGTCTGGCGCTGCAGTTGTTCGAGATGAGTTTCGCGGAATTCACGCAGCTGCCTTCGCGCCTTTCCGCCGAGCCACTGGCGCAGGAGGCGCGCGAGAAACTGCTGGCGAAGGTCACGCAGCAGGGCTATGTCGACAACTACTCGGGCTTGCGCATCGCCAGCAGCGGCAGGCGCTTCATGATCACGGACTGCACGGTGTGGAATCTCGCCGACGAACAGGGCGGCTATCACGGTCAGGCGGCGGTGTTCGTCGCTGCGCCTTGAAGTATTGGAAACAGTAAGGCAAGACTCGATCAATCAACGGAGGAACGAATCATGAGCAAATCATTCAAGGAACTCATCCAGCACCTGAATCCGCCACTGGCGACTTTCCGCAAGGAAGCGGCGGCCACCATGACCGGCTTCGACGCGATGTCGAAGGCGGCGATGACTGCGGGTGTGATCTCGGCGCTGGACAAGGAACTGATCGCCACCGCCATCGCTGTGGCAACGCGTTGCGAAGGCTGCATCGCCTACCACGTGCGGACGCTGGTGCGGCTGGGCGCCACCCGCGAACAGCTCAACGAGATGCTGGCTGTCGCGGTGTACATGGGCGGCGGTCCCTCGCTGATGTATGCGGGCGAGGTGATGCACGCCTTTGAGGAATTCTCCCAGCCGACCGATTAGGCGGCAGGTGCCGGGAACTTGGCGGCCAGTTTGTCCGGCACTTCGCGTTTCGCGGCCTGGGCAAAGGAGCCGAATTCCATCACCGCGGTGACCAACACCATGATCACCGTTGGCATCAGCGCGACGCGCGTGAGTGCGGTCCAGATGATGTGGCTCATGTTGTGGTCCTTGGTCGAGATGCTGATCAGCCAGGCCAGGAAGATCAGTGTCGCCGAGACTGCATAAGCCAGCATCAGCAGCTTGCAACGCCCGAAGCTGATCTTCCAGTGCATGTCCACGAACCAGGTGGTGGTCTTCTTGCTGCGCAGATAGATCCAGGCGATGAGCGCCCCCGAGCAGAGCAGCGGGATGAGCAAACCCACCATGCCTATCTTCAACGCCAGTATCGCGGGCGTCATCAGCAGATCGAACAGGAATACGCCCGAGATGAACAGGTTGTGGGGGGCTTGCGCTTTCTTGACTTCCTCCGGTGTGGCATTTTCGTAACGCATGATGAAGCTCCAATATTATTGAGAAACTGGTGTCTCCTCGGCGATCTCATCGGGGAGAGGAAAGATGTCGCTGTAGCACGCGTAGAGCGAGGTGACCATCACCGGGATCAGAATGATCCAGCCCAGCATCATGGGCACTGTCGCGACGATGGCCAGCAGGATGAACACCAAGCCGTAGACGAACATCGCGCCGATGTTGCGGAAGAAGGCGCGCAGGCTAAGTTTCATCGCCTCGAAAGGCGAGAGACGGTTGAAGTACACCAGCATGGGCGCGAACTGTGCCGCCATCATCAGCACCGAGAACAGCACAAGGCCCACCAGAATGGCGATGCCTGCGCCCGCAAAGGCATCGAAGATCACCTGCGGATCCTGTGGCGGCGTATCGCTGGTCATGATGCCGATCAGCGCCGACGCGCCCATGCCGATCATCAGCCCCAGAATGAGGAACTGCCCGAGCAGTGTCAGACCACCCACGGTGACCAGCTGCGTTGTGAACTGGCGGAAGCCGCTGAACAGGTGCGCGAGTTCGAGTTCTTCGCCACGGTCCAATGCGCGGCAGCCTGACATCAGTCCCGCCATGACGACCGGTCCGAGCAGCGTCGCCAGGGGTTGGCCCACGGTCGGGATGGATGACAGCAGCACGGCGCCGCCAAAGGCGATCAGCAGCAATACCAGCCACAGCACGGGCGACTTGGTGAACAATGCCCAGCCCTGTTTGATCCACATCCATCCGCGTTCTGCTGCTACATGGTTCACTTCCATAATGCCTCCTTATAGCCAGACAGGCCGGGCTGTTGCGATGTGGTTCTGCAAGATACGTTTGAACTGTTCCGGGTCGTGCGGTTTCACCATCTCCGCATCGCGTGGCAGGTGCAGGTCGTACAGGCGCGAGATCCAGAAACGCAATGCCGCCACGCGCAGTGCCAGTGGCCATACCTCGGCCTCTTTCGCCGTGAACGGTCTGGCGCTGTGGTAGGCGCGCAGCATGGCGCGCGCGCGTTCCGCATCCAGTTTGCCGTCGGCGCCCATGCACCAGTCGTTCGCGGTGATGGCCACATCGTAGAGCAGGTTGCCGGTGCAGGCGAAATAGAAATCGATCAGGCCGCCGACACGCTCGTCTTCCATCAGCACGTTGTCGCGGAACAGGTCGGCATGGATGACGCCGCGCGGGATATCGCTCAGCGTGTTCTTCGCGTGCAGTTCGACCTCGCTCTCCAGCAGTGCGGCATCCTGCGCGGAAAGGAACTTCTTCACCTGCTGCGATGCCTCGAAACGCCAGGCGGAACCACGCGGGTTGAGCATCACATCGCCGAAGCTCTGTCCGGCGCTGTGCATCTGCCCCAGCATCGCGCCGACCGCCGCGCATTGCGCTACGGTCGGCTGCGTGACGGATTTGCCGGAAAGACGGCTGACGATACAGGCGGGCTTGCCGTTCAGCTCGCCAAGAAAACGGTTGTGGCGGTCCGCCACCGGCGCCGGGCAGGGGATGCCGTGACGCGCAAGGTGCGACATCAGGTTGAGATAGAACGGCAGATCGTCGGCAGTGAGCTTCTCGAACAGCGTCAGCACGAAACGACCGTTGCCGGTGGTGACGAAATAATTGGTGTTCTCGATACCGGCGGGGATGCCCTGCAGTTCGAGCAGCTCACCCAGCGAATAATTGGCGAGCCAGGCGGCGATGTCCGCCTCGGAAACACTTGTGAATACAGCCATGCAGCTTCTCGATCAAAAACGTTTGATGATCCAGCGCGGTACGCGCAGGCCGGAGTCCATGCTTTCCTGGCGCGCGAACTTGCCGTCGCCCTTGTCGTCCACCAGGTAATAAGGTGCGCCGACCTTGGGAATGACTTTGATCATGTAGAGCTTGCCGTTGGCGCGGTACTCCTCCACGGTCAGGTCGGCCTGCTTGGTGATGGTCACCTGCGGCGCATCGAGGTCCTCGTCCGTACTCATCGGGGGCGGGGGCGGCGGCTCCATCCTGGCGGGCGAGTCCGGCTGTGCGGCAAAGGCGCTGCAGCTCAGGCAGAGCAGGGCGAAAAATGAGATGGGGCGCATGATGTTTTCCGGTTGGAATGGATAGGGGGATTCTATCTGATAAGTATCAGAGATTGAGTTGCAACTCGCGTTCCGCGGCGGAAGGCTCGAAACCGCGCGTCTCGTAGTGTTTGAAGATGGCGTCGACCACCTGCTCCGGGTCGTCGAGCACCTTGATCAGTTCCAGGTCATTGGCGCCGATCATCTTTTCTTCCAGCAGACTGGATTTGATCCAATCCACCATGCCGCCCCAGAACTTGCTGCCGACCAGAATGATGGGCATCTTGCGTGTCTTGCCGGTCTGTACCAGCGTCAGCGCCTCCATCAGCTCGTCCAGCGTGCCAAAGCCGCCGGGCATCACCACATAGGCGCTGGCGAACTTCACGAACATCACCTTGCGCGTGAAGAAGTGATGGAAGGTCTGGCTGATGTTCTGGTAGGGATTGTTGTGCTGCTCGTGCGGCAACTGGATGTTGAGGCCCACGCTGGGCGACTTGCCGTAGAACGCGCCCTTGTTGGCCGCTTCCATGATGCCGGGACCGCCGCCCGAGATGACCGCGAAACCGGCATCGGAGAGCAGGCGCGCGATCTCCTCGGTGAGCTTGTAATAGGGATGGTCGTGCGGCGTGCGCGCGCTGCCGAAGATGCTGACTGCCGGGTGGATATTGTTCAGACGTTCGGTCGCCGAGACGAATTCTGACATAATGCCGAACACCCGCCAGGACTCCTTCGAATGCATCAATTCCGGCGATTGCGCGGGCGGAAGTTTCATATCGTTGTTCATCTCGGACCTCTAAAAGAATGAAGACTTTATTGCTGGTAGACGGTTCGTCATATTTATATCGCGCATTCCACGCCATGCCGGATCTGCGCAGCCCGCAAGGCGAGCCCACCGGAGCGATTCAGGGCGTGCTCAACATGCTGCGCCGTCTGCGCGCCGATTACCCGGCGGATTATAGCGCCTGCGTGTTCGATGCAAAGGGCAAAACATTCCGCGACGACTGGTATCCCGAATACAAAGCCAACCGCCCTTCAATGCCGGATGACCTGCGCGCGCAGATCGAACCGCTGCACGAAGTGGTGGCGGCGGCAGGCTGGAATATCCTGATGATAGACGGGGTCGAGGCGGACGACGTCATCGGCACCCTGGCGCGGCAAGCCTCGCACAACGGCGCGCGCTGCATCATCTCCACCGGCGACAAGGACCTCACACAACTGGTCGATGAACGCGTGCTGTGGGTCAACACCATGAGCGAAGAGAAGCTCGACATCGCGGGCGTCACGGCCAAGTTCGGCGTGCCGCCCGAACGCATCGTCGATTACCTCGCGCTGGTCGGCGACACCGTGGACAACGTGCCCGGCGTGAACAAATGCGGCCCCAAGACCGCCGTCAAATGGCTTGCCGAATACGGCACGCTGGACAACCTGATCGCACATGCCGCCGAGGTGAAAGGGGCTGTCGGCGAAAACCTGCGCACCGCGCTGGAATGGCTGCCGATGGGCAAGCAACTGGTCACGGTGAAATGCGATGTGCCGTTGGACAAACGCTTCGACGAACTGGTTGCGCCGGCTGCCGATACCGAAAAACTGAAAGCCCTGTACGAACGCTTCGGTTTCCGCAGCCTGATGCGCGAACTCACGGGTGAAACGCCCGCAAAGAAAGAGCGTGCATCTGTCACTGTGGACCAGCGCCAATTCGAACAGGCCGCTTTGCCCTCCACCGTCAACGACACCTCCAACTACGAAGCCATCCTCACCGACGCCCAGCTTGATACCTGGCTGGAAAAACTCATGGCCGCACCGCTGGTGAGCATCGACACCGAAACCACCGGTCTGGACGAAATGACCGCGCAACTGGTCGGCATCTCCTTCAGTATTGAAGCACACCAGGCCGCCTACCTGCCGCTGGCGCACCACTATCCCGGCGCACCCGACCAACTCGGTCGCGACCATGCATTAAAGAAACTCAAGCACTGGCTCGAAAGTCCAACCCACAAGAAACTCGGCCAGAACCTCAAATACGACCAGCACATCTTCGCCAATCACGGCATCGCCTTCGCGGGCATCGCCGAAGACACACTGCTGCAATCCTACGTGCTTGAATCGCACAAGCCGCACGAGATGGGCAACCTAGCGCTGCGCCACCTCGGCCTCTCCACCGTCAGCTACACCGACGTGGTGGGCAAGGGCGCCAAACAGATTGGCTTCGACCAGGTCGATCTGGGAACGGCGACGAAATATGCGGCGGAAGATGCCGACATCACCCTGCAACTGCACCAGACCCTGTCGCCACAACTGCAGGGAAGATTGGTCGAGGTCTATCGCGACATCGAGATGCCGGTGCGCGAAGTATTGTTCAAGATGGAACGCAACGGCGTGCTCATCGACAGCACCATGCTGGGCCGGCAGAGCCATGAATTGGGCGAAAAGATTATGGCCATCGAGAAGCAAGCCTACGAACTGGCCGGGCAGCCGTTCAACCTGGCCTCGCCCAAGCAGTTGCAGGAGATCCTGTTCGACAAGCTCGGCATCCCTTCCAAGAAGAAGACCGCAACCGGTTCGCGTTCGACCGACGAAGAAGTGCTGCAGGAACTCGCTCTCGACTATCCGCTGCCCAAGATCCTGCTTGAGCACCGTGGCATGTCCAAACTCAAATCCACCTACACCGACAAACTGCCGCAGATGGTGAATCGCAACACAGGCCGCGTGCACACCAGCTACTCGCAGGCCGTGGCCGTCACCGGCCGTCTGGCGTCGAGCGATCCCAACCTGCAGAACATCCCCATCCGCACACCCGAAGGCCGCCGCATCCGCGAAGCCTTCATCGCGGCACCCGGTAGCCGCATCGTCTCCGCCGACTATTCGCAGATCGAGCTGCGCATCATGGCCCACCTCTCCGGCGATGCAGGCCTGCTCAAGGCCTTTGCTGCCGGAGAAGACATCCACCGCGCCACCGCTGCCGAAGTGTTCAATGTCGCCCTCGAGGCAGTCAGCAGCGAACAGCGCCGCTACGCCAAGGTCATCAACTTCGGTTTGATCTACGGCATGTCGGTGTTCGGTCTGGCTTCGCAGCTCAATGTTGAACGTTCCGCCGCTCAGCAATACCTCGACCTCTACTTCGCACGCTATTCCGGGGTGAAAAGCTATATGGAAAGCACGCGCGAACAGGCCAGGGCGCAGGGCTTCGTTGAGACCTGGTTCGGTCGTCGATTGTGGTTGCCGGAGATCAACGGCGCCAACGGCATGCGACGCCAGGCTGCCGAGCGCGCTGCCATCAATGCGCCGATGCAGGGTACTGCGGCCGACTTGATCAAACTGGCGATGATTGCAGTACAGGATTGGCTGGAGAAAGAGAAGTTACAGACCAAGCTCATCATGCAGGTGCACGATGAATTGGTGCTGGAAGTGCCGCAGGGGGAATTGGCGCTGGTGAAAGAGAAAGTGCGCGAGTTGATGTGTAATGTGGCTGAACTGAAAGTGCCGCTGGAGGTGGGGTTGGGTGAGGGCGGGAATTGGGATGAAGCGCACTAAGTAATCTATTGCCCGTTCGTCCTGAGCCTGTCGAAGGGTGAACGGATTCAGCGCGCATTCCTCAATTCAAACCCAACACCGTCGGGGGTAGCCCGACAGCTAGTCACTTTCTTTTGCTTCGCCAAAAAGAAAGTAACCAAAGAAAAGGCGACCCCGGTGCGCCGCCCCTTCGGGGTTCCCTGCGTTGCTCGACTGGTCAGGCCTCCTCATAAACTCGCACGACCCGCTGCGCGGTCACGTGCTCAAACATATTCGTCGGACTACCCCTGACCAGCCTGCGCTACTCGGCGGACGCACAGGGGAAGGAAAGGCGAAAGTCAAAACCACATGGTGGGCAGCAAGCTGCCCACCATAGTCAAAGCAATTGAACTCCGGTACATTGAATCAAAATTACGATTTGATTAGCTTTAGGGATATTTAACTATGTCTGACTCTGATTCGGCACTTTCATTTATTAGGCAGCGCAGAGATCTTTTTGTAATAAGTGCGCTGTTAAGTGTCTCGCAGCTTGCTCATTTTCGTGTGAACGAAACGTTGGCGTTGTTTGGCGCATCTATTACAGTTGGCAATCCACAAGTTCTTACTTTCTCCCTTTGGGTGCTTTGGGCATATTGGATGTTGCGCTATATCCAGTTTTTTCTCAGAGAAAAGGCCATAGATAAAATAAGGAATGTAATTTTCGAGCGAGTAAAAACTCCATTGGCAAAAAGAGCTGCAATCTTATTTCAAAGAAATCATTCTATTAATGTCTTTCAGCCAATAGATAGCAAAGTATCCCGGAACATCTGCATTGAGGCTGATGGAGGTATGCAAGTTGAGTTGCCGGTACGAGTTTTTGAAGGAATAAGAATACATTTGTATAACAATAATGGCATGAACTATAGATATTTAGTGCCACGTGGTGAATATATTGGCTGCGTGTTTTTCAAGCTTCCCCATTTCGTTTTAATTGATACTGAATTTACCGATTACATTTTTCCGTTTCTGTTTGCTATCACCCCATTGATCGTATTCCTATCTCAAAGTTAACGCGCGCAGCCAGTGTAAGGTTCAATACGCCGTATGTTGTGGTGCAAGTTAAGCAGCGTGGCACGAAGTGCCCACGCAGTGGTCTCAGGTTTTGACTTTCCTTCCCCTGTGCGCCGCCGAGTAGCGCAGGCTGGTCAGGGGTAGTCCGACGAATATGTTTGAGCACGTGACCGCGTAGCGGGTCGTGCGAGTTTATGAGGAGGCCTGACCAGTCGAGCAACGCAGGGAACCCCGAA
>JAUSBR010000005.1 GCA_030651895.1 Sideroxyarcus sp.
AGAAAAAGCGACACACAGGGTGTCGCTTTTGCTCACTGCCAACTGTCTCACGGCTTGGCCGCGGGCGCACCGCCCATGGTCTGCACGACTTGCCATTTGCCCTGGCGCGCCTGATACAGGGTGACCGCACCGCCCTTGATATCGCCCTTCTCGTCGAACGCGATCTTCGCGGTCACGCCGTCGAGTTCGACCTTGCCGATCTCGGGCAGGTATTTGGCCGGCTCGGCGGAACCGGCTTTCTGCATCGCGGCGATCATCACGTTGACGGCGTCGTAGCAATATGGCGCGTAGAGCTGGATGGGCTGCTTGAAGCGAGCCTCATAACGTTGCGAGAAATCGCGTCCGCTCGGCATGACGTCCAGCGGCACACCGGGCAGGGAGGCATAAGTGCCTTCCACGGCCGCACCGGCGAGGTCGATCAGCTTGGGTGTATAACCGCCATCGCCCATCATGAATTGCGTCTTCATACCGAGAGAGCGCAACTGCTTGACCATCGGCACACCCTGCGGGTCCATGCCGCCGAAGAACAGCAACTCGGGCTGCTTGCCCTTGATCGAGGTCAGCACGGCGGTGAAGTCCACGGATCTGTCGGTGGTGTATTCGCGCGCGATGATCTTCGCGCCGTTCGCTTCAGCCGATTTGACAAATTCGTCCGCCAGCCCCTGGCCGTAGGCGGTGCGGTCGTCGATCACCGCGATGTTCTTGAGCCCCAGCACTTTGACAGCAAATTCGCCCAGTGCCTTGCCCTGCTGTGCGTCGTTGGTCATCACGCGGAAGGCGGTGTTGTAGCCCTGTGCGGTGAATTTGACTGCGGTGGCAGAAGGAGAGATTTGCGGGATGCCGTTCTTGAAGTAGATGGAGGAAGCGGGGATGCTGGTACCGGAATTGAGGTGGCCGATGACGCCGTTCACTTTGGCATCGACCAGTTTCTGCGCCACGATGGTCGCGGTCTTGGGGTCGGTCTGGTCGTCTTCGCTCAGCAACTCGAAACGTGCCTTCTTGCCGCCGATCATTACGCCCTTGGCGTTGGCATCGTCGATGGCCATGCGCGTGCCGTATTCGTTGTCTTTGCCGATATGCGCCTGCGGGCCGGTGAGCGGGCCGGCGGCGCCGATCTTGATCACCAGATCATCGGAGGCTGCGGTCGATGCGGTTTCGCTTTTGCCGCATCCGGCAACGGCAACGGCAAGTGCCGCCAGCAGTGCAATTCTGTTGATCAACATAGTGAAATTCGGTCGGTAAATTAAGGATGTCCGGATTATGCGTAGGCCCCTATCCCTTGTCAATTAAGCCTTCCGGGGCAACAAAAAAGCCGACTTGCGTCGGCTTTTCTGGACTGCTTATGAACCTGAAATTACAGGCTCATAACCCACTTAACCAGCTCCTTGATGTCGGCAGCAGGAACTTTAGGTGCATTTGGCGGCATGGGCATTGGGCCCCAAACACCGGAACCACCCTTGGCAACTTTGGCTTCCAGCTTGGCTGCTGCGCCCGCATCGCCCTTGTACTTCTTGGCAACATCGGCATAGGACGGGCCAACCAGCTTCTTGTCCATTGTGTGGCAAGCACTGCAGCCGTGCTTCTTGGCCAGCGGATGCATTTCTGCAGCCATGGCGGAACCTGCAGCCATCAGGCCGACTGCAGCGATCATGCTAATAACGGTAGATTTCATTTTCTCTCCAGAATTTATACGTTTAACCACATTTGAAACGAACGGAGCCTTTACCCCGCCCGCATTCTAAACAACCCTGCCATATTTGCAAACTTGCCGGCAGCTTGCCAATAACGCTGGCTCAAGTACTTTCGTTGACAATGCCAGTTCGGGTCTATTTTAACGACAGGATATAGCGCACCAGCGTCTTTATGTCTGCTTCGCCGACCTTGGGCGAATTCGGCGGCATGGGTGTGGCCCCCCAAGTCCCGCGTCCGCCTTTGGCTACTTTGGAGATCAACGTGGCTTCCGCACCCTTTTGGCCGCGATATTTCGCCGCGATTTCGTTCCATGAAGGCCCTACAAGCTTCTTCTCTATCATGTGACAGGCAAAGCAACCGTGTTTTTGCGCCAGCGCTCGCTCAACAGCACCGGCTGCGGCTGGCGCTTCGGGCTTCGTTTCCGGTTTCGCAGCGGCGACCTGTGCTGCCGCAGGTGCTTGCGCTGTAGCCGCCACGGCAGAAACGACGGGAGCAGGCACGGCCTGTTGCGCCGGTGCATCCGGCTGGCAACCGTATAGCAACGTCAACAATGGTGCCATCAACATTGCTTTGCAGTGCATTTTTGTCATCACGATTCCTTTCATTGGAAGGTTGTCATTCGATTCGTTCCAGCCAGTCAAGCAAATAGACCCATTGCTCAAGTTCGCGATGCGCCAGGGAGGGCGGCAAATCGAACAGTGTCTTGCCCTCGAAGGCCGCGTTGACGTAAATCTGCGCTTCGCGCAAATAGGCCAGAATTGGCAAGTCCAGCCCTTTCAGGAATTGCTCCAGCGTGAGGGCTGCGCGCGTGCGCGGGTCCATACGCATGCCGACCACACCGACGAATATATTGCCCTTGCGAACCATTTTCTCGTGATGCAACACCTCCAGAAAATCGCGGCTGGCCTGGATATCGAAGGCGGACGGGGCGATGGGCACAATCACCTTGTGCACCAGTTTCAGCGCATGTTCCAGGTTTTTGCCGTGCAACCCGGCGGGGGAATCGATCACCAGCCAGTCCACAGGCGCATTTTTTTCGTTCCCGGCGTGCATCAACTCGATGCCGGGCAACTTCAGGGGGCGGTTCGCCAGCCATTGCGTCGCAGACTTCTGCCGATCCATATCCAGTATCGCGACACGTCGGCCGTGTGAGGCCAGATAGCCCGCGATATTGGTGGACAGCGTCGTCTTTCCGCTGCCGCCTTTGGGATTCGCAATCAGTATGGCTTTCACGCAACCGCCCCCACTATTTATACAGCCGGCTATTTCTCCACTTGTGAAACGTCTCTGACTGCGCCCTTGTCTGCCGAGGTCACCATTGCAGCATAGGCTCTGAGAGCGGCCGACACTTTGCGCGGACGTTCTGCGGCGGGCTTCCAGGCTTGCTTGCCTTTGGCTTCCATCGCCGCGCGGCGTTTGGCCAGTTCGGCATCGGAGATCGCCAGATTGATGGTGCGGTTCGGGATGTCGATCTCGATGCGGTCGCCTTCCTGCACCAGGCCGATGGCACCGCCGCTGGCCGCTTCCGGCGAGGCGTGGCCGATACTCAGGCCCGAGGTGCCGCCGGAGAAGCGTCCGTCGGTGAGCAACGCACAGGCTTTGCCCAAGCCTTTCGATTTCAGGTACGAGGTCGGGTACAACATCTCCTGCATGCCGGGTCCGCCCTTGGGACCTTCGTAACGGATGATGACCACGTCGCCCGCGACGATCTGGTCGGCGAGGATGCCCGCAGTCGCCGCATCCTGGCTTTCGAACACGCGCGCGCGGCCGCTGAACTTCAGGATGCTCTCATCCACACCGGCCGTCTTGACGATACAGCCATCGAGCGCGATGTTACCGTGCAGCACCGCCAGGCCGCCGTCCTGAGAGTAGGCGTGCGCCTTGTCGCGAATGCAGCCCTTGGCGCGATCCGCATCCACTTCCGGATAGAGCATGGATTGCGAGAACGCGACGGTGGTGACGATACCGCCGGGCGCTGCACGGAAGAACTTTTGCACCGCTTCATCTTTGCTTTGCACGATATCCCACTGCTTGAGTCCGTCGCGCAGGGTCTTGCTGTGCACCGAGCCGACTTCACCGTGCAGCAGCCCGGCGCGGTCCAGCTCGCCGAGGATGGCCGCGATACCACCGGCGCGATGCACATCCTCCATGTGATATTCGGACGAAGGTGCGACCTTGCACAAGGTCGGTACATGGCGCGACAGACGGTCCATGTCCTTCATGGTGAAATCCACTTCCGCTTCGCGCGCGATGGCAAGCAGATGCAGCACGGTGTTGGTCGAACCACCCATGGCGATGTCCAGCGTCATCGCGTTCTCGAACGCATCGAAGGTAGCGATGCTGCGCGGCAGGATGCTCGCATCATCTTGCTCGTAGTAACGTTTCGCCAGTTCGACGATCAGGCGTCCGGCGCGCAGGAACAATTGCTTGCGCTCGGCGTGCGTCGCCACCAGCGAACCGTTGCCGTGCAGCGACAAGCCCAGCGCCTCAGTCAGGCAGTTCATGGAATTGGCGGTGAACATACCCGAGCAGGAACCGCAGGTCGGACAAGCGGAACGCTCGATGGCGTCCACTTCGGCATCGCTCACGCGGCTGTCCGCCGCGGCCACCATCGCGTCCACCAGATCCAGACCTTTTACCTTGCCCTGCCAGTTGACCTTGCCAGCCTCCATCGGCCCGCCGGAAACGAACACCACCGGGATGTTGAGGCGCATCGCGGCCATCAGCATGCCGGGCGTGATCTTGTCGCAGTTGGAGATGCACACCAGCGCGTCGGCGCAGTGCGCGTTGACCATGTATTCCACCGAGTCGGCGATCAGGTCGCGGCTGGGCAGCGAATACAGCATGCCGTCGTGCCCCATGGCGATGCCGTCGTCGATGGCGATGGTGTTGAATTCCTTGGCGATGCCGCCCGCCTTCTCGATCTCCCGCGCCACCAGTTGCCCCATGTCCTTGAGGTGGACATGGCCGGGCACGAACTGGGTGAAGGAGTTGGCGATGGCGATGATGGGCTTGCCGAAGTCGCCTTCGGTCATGCCGGTGGCGCGCCACAGCGAGCGGGCACCGGCCATGTTGCGGCCGTGGGTGGAGGTGCGGGAACGGTAAGCTGGCATGATGTCTCTCTAAATATAATGTTGCACGTATAATCTGCCGGTCAATTCTAACCGATTCGTCCTATGCTGACCCATCCCCAATTCGACCCTGTCGCCATCCATCTTGGCTCTTTCGGCATCCACTGGTACGGGCTGATGTATCTGCTCGGCTTTGTGACTTTTATTTGGCTGGGGCGAATGCGTTTGCGCACGCTGAATCGGCCTGGCTGGGACGAAAAATTCCTCGACGACCTGTTGTTCTACGGGGTGCTCGGCGTGGTGCTCGGCGGCCGGCTGGGCGAGGTGCTGTTCTATAACCCCGGCTATTATTTTTCGCATCCGCTGAAAATCTTCGCGGTATGGGAAGGCGGCATGTCGTTCCACGGCGGATTCCTCGGCGTATTGGCGGCGATGGCCCTGTTCGCACGCGGCCGCAAAATCCGCTGGTTGGCACTGATGGATTTCATTGCGCCGCTGGTTCCGCCGGGTCTGGCTTTTGGCCGACTCGGCAATTTCATCAACGGCGAGTTGTGGGGACGGCCGACTGATGTGCCCTGGGGCATGATATTTCCGCATGTGGATAGCACGCCCCGCCATCCGTCGCAGCTTTACGAATTCGCGCTGGAAGGCGTCGCTTTGTTTGCTTTGCTGTGGCTGTATTCGCGCAAACCCCGCCCGGTGGGCGCCGTGTCCGGGCTGTTTCTCATCGGCTACGGCAGTTTTCGCTTTATCGGCGAATTCACACGCAACCCAGACTCGGGCATCTTCGGGGTGATGACCTTCGGCATCAGCATGGGGCAGTGGTTGAGCCTGCCGATGGTGATTGCGGGTGTGTTGCTGATGTTTCTGAGCATGCGGCGCGCGGCTTGACACCCGACCGCCCGCTCGCACACTATTCCTTTGTCTTTTACCCCTGAATCATCATTTTGGACGATATTTCCCTAGGCTGGCTGTTCGGTATTCTGCTGTTACTACTGGTTTGCAGCGCTTTTTTTTCCGGTTCTGAAACCAGCATGATGGCGATCAACCGTTACCGGCTGAACAGCCTGATTCGCAAGGGCAATCGCAGCGCCAAGCTGGTCAACAGGCTGTTGAGCCAGGTAGACAAGCTGCTCGGCTCGATTCTGTTCGGCAACACGCTGGTCAATGTTGCGGCAGCCGCACTCGCAAACATCATTATTCTTCGACTGTACGGGCAAAACGACTGGGCGATATTGCTGGGCACGCTGGCGCTCACCTTTGTGATTCTGGTATTCAGCGAGATCATGCCCAAGATATTGGCTGCCAGTCACCCGGAACGGGTCGCGTTGCCCGCCAGTTACGCGCTCACGCTGCTGATCACGCTGTTTCATCCGGTCGTGTCGGTGGCAACCGCCCTGGTTAACGGCATGTTATCGCTGATGCGCATCAGAATAGAAACAGACCAGAGCAAGTTGAAAATGACGATGGAGGAATTGCGCGGACTGGTGCTGGATGCGGAACATTTCCTGCCTCGCAAACACCAGAAGATGCTGCTGAATCTTGTCGATCTGGAGCGCATCACGGTTAACGATGTGATGATCCCCCGCAATCAGATCGAGGCATTGAACATCGACACCGACCCGGCCGAATTGCGCCAGCAACTCATCACCTGCCACCACACCCTGCTGCCGGTATATGCCGGCGCCGCAAGCAACGTGATCGGTATCCTGCACATCAAGCGCGTGCTGCCCCTGCTTCAGGAAGAGGAGCTGGACATTTCGCAGTTACGCGAGATACTCAACGACGCCTATTTCATCCCTTCCGACACGCCGCTGCTTAAACAATTGCAGCAATTCCAGGAGCGCCATACGCGCATGGGTCTGGTGGTGGATGAATACGGCGAGTTGCTGGGTCTGGTGACGCTGGAGAACATTCTGGAGGAGATCGTCGGCGATTTCACCACGCAATCTCCCTCGCAGACCGGCAAATTTCTGCGCCAGGACGATGGCAGCATGCTGCTGGAAGGCAGCAGCAGCCTGCGCGAATTGAATCGCAAACTGGGGCTGCATTTCCCGCTAGGCGAAGCAAAAACGCTCAACGGATTGATCCTCGAACACCTGCAGGATATCCCGGAAGCGGGAACCAGCCTGAAAATCGGCAACTATCCCATTGAAATCATCCAGACCCAGGACCGCGCCGTCAAAGTCGCAAGACTGTTCCCGGCGCAACCGCACCATCCTTTACAAAGAAGGTAAAGCCATGCATCATGCAAAAGTCTTTTGAAATCTGGCGCATCGGCATGAATATTAACGATTGTCGTGTAGTCACAATGACAAAAATTGAATCGGGGTCACACCATGGCGACAGCAAAATCTGACAAGACCAAAGAACGTCAATACAGCTGGGAAGGTAAAGACAAGGGCGGCAAGTTTGTCAAAGGCGAAATGCGCGCCGCTGGTGAAGCCACTGTTTCCGCTCAGTTGCGACGCCAAGGTATTACAGTTTCCAAAATCAAGAAAAGCGCATCGGGCGGCGGTACAGTCAGCGAAAAAGACATCACGCTGTTCACGCGCCAGCTTGCCACCATGCTGAAATCCGGCGTGCCGCTGCTGCAGGCTTTCGACATTGTCGGAAAGGGGCACGACAATCCAGCCGTTGCGCGCTTGCTGTTCGACATCAAAACCGATGTGGAGACCGGTAGTAGCTTGGAACAGTCGTTCCGCAAATTTCCATTGTATTTCGACGACCTGTACTGCAACCTGCTAGGCGCGGGCGAGGCGGCAGGTATTCTGGACACTTTGCTGGATCGCTTGGCCACGTATAAGGAAAAGATTCTTGCGATCAAGAGCAAGATTAAGTCGGCATTGTTCTATCCGGTCGCCATCATTGTCGTTGCTTTCGTCATTACGGCTGTGATCATGATCTTTGTGATTCCGGCTTTCAAACAATTGTTTGAAAACTTCGGCGCTGATTTGCCCTATCCGACAATGGTGATGATGGCGATATCCGATTTCTTTGTGGCTTATTGGTGGGCGATTTTCGGCGGCATCGGTGGCACCCTGTATGGATTCTTCTACGCCTGGAAGCGCAACAAGACCATGCAACGTCGCATGGACCAATTGATGCTAAAAATGCCGGTATTCGGTCCGTTGGTACGCAAAGCGACCATCGCGCGCTGGTCGCGCACTTTGTCTACCATGTTTGCTGCGGGCGTACCCTTGGTCGAAGCTTTCGATTCCGTCGCGGGCGCAGCAGGCAACGCGGTGTATTTCGATGCCACCAAAGATATTCAGCGCGAAGTAACCACCGGCTCCAGCCTTACTGTCGCGATGCAAAACACCGAGGTTTTTCCCAGTATGGTGCTGCAAATGGTTGCTATTGGCGAAGAATCCGGCGCATTGGACAGCATGCTGAGCAAAGTTGCCGACTTTTTCGAAGCAGAGGTTGATGATGCAGTTGCCGCGATTTCCAGCCTGATGGAACCTGTCATCATGGTGATTTTGGGCACTTTGATCGGCAGTATGGTCGTCGCCATGTATCTTCCAATCTTCAAGATGGGTTCCGTGGTTTAGTCGCCACCCTCCCCTCAATCCGGCGCGGCCATGTCCGCGCCTTTTTTGTAATTACAGGTGATCGAATGCTATTAGCGCTGCAAACCTCTCCCGTGCTGTTTTCAGTGTTCGCCGGAATCATCGGACTCATGGTGGGCAGTTTTCTGAATGTCGTCATCCATCGTTTGCCCAAGATGATGGAACGCGAGTGGCACTCGCAGTGCGCGGAATTGAGCGGTCAGACCGCTGAACCTTCTCCCAGTTACAACTTGCTGGTGCCACGCTCCGCCTGCCCGCATTGCGGACATGCCATCGGCGCAATGGAAAACATCCCCGTACTCAGCTACCTGTTCCTGCGCGGCAAATGCAAGGGCTGCGGTGCGGCCATTTCTCTGCGCTATCCCATTGTTGAGTCGATTAGCGGGCTATTGAGTGCTTATGCTGCCTGGCATTTTGGATTCGGACTTGCCGGACTCGCCGCAATCGTTTTCATTTGGGCTTTGATCGCACTCACTTTTATCGACTTCGACACTCAACTATTACCGGACGACATTACCCTACCGCTGCTCTGGTTGGGACTGCTGCTCAATCTCAACGGGGCATATACGACATTGCCGAACGCCGTCATCGGCGCCACCGTCGGCTATCTCACCTTGTGGAGCGTGTACTGGCTGTTCAAACTCGCGACCGGCAAGGAGGGCATGGGCTTCGGTGACTTCAAACTGCTCGCCGCCATCGGTGCCTGGCTGGGATGGACGATGCTGCCATTAGTCATTCTGCTTTCCTCCGTGGTCGGCGCCGTGGTTGGCATAGTCCTCATCATGCTGACCAAGCACGGGCGCAACATCCCCATTCCTTTCGGCCCTTACCTTGCCGGTGGCGGGCTGATCGCACTGTTCTGGGGGCAGACGCTGACGCAAAACTATCTGCAACTGCTGGCTCCGTGAACTATCCGGTTGGACTGACGGGCGGCATCGGCAGCGGCAAAAGCACCGTCGCCGATATGTTCGCCACACTCGGCGTGCGCATCGTCGACACCGACCTCATATCACACCAGTTGACCCAAGCCGGCGGCGCAGCCATTGCGGCAATACGCAATGCGTTCGGCGATCAGGTCATTGATGCCCAAGGCGCACTGGATCGCAACAAGATGCGCGAACTTATTTTCGGAAATCAGGAGGAAAAGCAACGTCTTGAAGACATACTGCATCCTCTCATCTATGCGCGCGCGCAGCAACAAGCCGCTGCTCCCACCGACGCCCCTTACACGCTGATTGTCGTTCCATTGTTATTCGAAAGCGGGCGCTACGCCGGCTGGCTGAAGCACGTCATTACCGTGGACTGCCCGGAAGATTCCCAGATCGCGCGTACTGCCCAACGCAGCAAACTCGACGCGACTGCCATACGCGCCATCATGGCGCAGCAACTCAGCCGGGAGGCGCGTCTGGCATTGTCTGATGAGGTAATACACAACAACGGCAGTCTGGATTACCTGAAATCACAGGTCGTCGGAATACATCGCCGTTTGTCTGCTTTGGCAACTGAAAGCGATTGACGCAACGCGGCACTGCCTATATCTTTCGCAACCATTCAAACCCCTTCCCCGACAGGCGAAAGTGATCAGCTACGAGTTTCCTCTGAATGAACGAGTACGCACGATGCTGCGTCTGGAGGATCTCTTCTTTCGCACCGGCCGCTTCATTGATAGCGACGAAAGCCCGGACCATCATGCCGCCCTCGGCATGCTGTTCGAGATACTGGAAGTTGCCTGCCGCGCCGATCTTAAATCCGAACTGTTGCAGGAACTGGAACGCCAGAAAAAAGCGCTGAATGCACTGCACAACAATCCCGAAATCCTGGAAGACGCGCTGGATGCCGTTCTCAGCGAGATCGAAACCGCCAGCACCAGATTGCTTGGTATGAGCGGCAAGATCGGGCAGCACCTGCGCGATGACGAATGGCTGATGGCCATCAAACAGCGCGCATGCATCCCCGGCGGCGTTTGCGAATTCGACCTTCCTTCATACCATTACTGGCAGCATCAAAGCGCCGAACATCGCCGCCAGAGTCTGGATACATGGCTGGCACCCATGCTGCCGTTGCGCGACGGCATAACCATTTTGCTCAAGTTGTTGCGCGAAAACGGCAAAGTACACCACTTCACCGCCTTCCACGGCAGCTTCCAGCAAATGCAGGGAGGACGCGTGGCCCAAATGCTGCGCATCTCGCTCGATACAGAACTGCCCTGCATTCCCGAGATCAGCGCCAACAAATACGCCCTCAACATCCGCTTCGTCGAAGCGAAATACACCGCGAAGACCGCTCTTTACGATCAGGATGTCGCCTTCGATCTGACCTTCTGTTCACTGCAATGAGCAAGCCGCCAGTCGTCACTTGCCCAACCTGCGGCAAGGAACATGTATGGGACACCGGCAACCGTTTCCGCCCATTCTGCAGCGAACGCTGCAAGCTCATCGATCTGGGAAAATGGGCGAATGAAGAATATCGCGTCGAACAGCGCGAACAGGAAATCCCCGATTCGGATCACCAGGCCTGACGCAGCAAGGCAATGCCGTGCGCGCCATGCCGCCACGCGATCTGCATGTCCTCTCGTTTCAAACCGCCCAAGGCATATACCGGAATCGATGATCCCGCCGCGATGGCCGAAAAGCCGTCCCAGCCCAGATGCTGCGCGCCCGGATGAGATTGCGTCGGCAGTACCGGACTTAACAGCGCGAAGTCACATCCTAGAGCTTCTGCTCTGAGTAGGTCTTCAGCGTTATGGCAGGAAGCCGCGCACCAATCGATTGCCGGCCGTTCTTTCAATTCCGCAAGCCGGGCTGAGGTCAGCTGCACCCCATCCGCGCCTACTTCCTGCGCCAATCCCACGTCGCCGTTGAGTAGTACTTTCGCACCACGGGCATGCGCCAGCGTCACCACGCGCAAAGCCAACTCGCGTAATGCATCCCGTGAAAGGTTTTTTTCCCGCAGTTGAAGTAGGCGCAGACCGGCATCCAGCCTGACCTGCAGCCTTGACAAAAAAGACTCCACGCCCAGCTCTGCCGCATTGCTGATGGCGTACTCATCCGGCAATTCCAGCGCGTGCAGGATAGGGGAATTGGCGGGGAGGATAGGATCAACAAGCACCTTGGCGGGCTGCTGCCAGGAGAATTGCTGGCCTTCATGCGGATGCAATTCGCCGGTCCATGCGGTTACGCGGAAAAAATTCAGGCGCACCGTGGCATGCGGATAGGTGAAGACGCGAGTGAGCCAAGGGTAGGCAGTTTGAACGGTGATGCCGAGTTCCTCCTTCAGCTCGCGTACCAGCGCATGGTACGGCGTTTCACCCGGCTCTATTTTGCCGCCGGGGAACTCCCAATAGCCGGCCCATATTTTATCGGGTGGGCGCTGGGCGAGAAGAAAAGTGCCGTCCGGGTGCTGCAGTACGGCAGCGGAAACTTCGACATACTTAGTGCTCGGCATGACGTCCGCACCAGTCGCGCGCAAATTGACCGGCCACCCTGCCACTGCGCGAGCCGCGCATCAGCGACCACTGCAGCGCAGCCGTGCGCACCTCATCCATCATGCCTTGTTTCCACCCATGATGCGCGAGCCAATGCGCCGCCACCGCCAGATAGTCGTCCTGCGAAAACGGATAGAACGAAATCCACAATCCAAAACGCTCCGACAACGACACCTTCTCCTCCACACTTTCCGCCGGATGCACTTCGTCGCCGACGTGTTTGGTGGCGAGATTGTCCTGCATATAGTCCGGCATCAAGTGGCGGCGGTTGGAAGTCGCGTAGATCAACAAGTTGTCGGAGAACGCCACCAGATCCCCATCCAGTGCGGCCTTGAGCGCCTGGTAGCCGGGTTCGGCATCATTGAAAGACAGGTCGTCGCAATACAGGATGAAGCGCTCGGCTCGACCCTGCACCAAGCCGACGATGTGCGACAAGTCGATCAGCCCCTGCTTGTCGATCTGAATCACACGCAAACCCTGTCCCGCGTATTCGTTCAGCAGGGCTTTGACCAGTGATGACTTGCCTGTACCACGCGCACCGGACAACAGCACATTGTTCGCCGTTCCGCCGCGTACAAATTGCAGGGTGTTCTGCTGGATGCGTTGTTTCTGGTCGGCTATGCCGAGCAGATCGGTGAGAGCGATGCGCTGGAAATTCGGAACGGGATGCAGCGTGCGTTGCTGGTGATCCCAGCGAAAAGCAGCGGCAGCTTGCCAATCGGGTGCTTGTGGGTGCGCGCTAGGCAATACGTTTTCCAGTCGACCCAGCAGGCCTTCTGCGCGTGTGAGGAAGTGATCAAGTTTGTCCATTAAGTGAAACCTATTGTTTGCGTAGCCACCCTCTTCCCCTGTGCGCCGCCGAGTAGCGCAGACTGGTCAGGGGGTGTCGGCGAGGACTGTTTGAGCACGAAGTGCGAGTTCCGCAGCCGCCTGACCAGTCGAGCAACGCAGGGAACCCCGAAGGGGCGGCGCACTGGGGGCGCCTTCTTTTGGTTACTCTTCTTGGCAAGACAAGAAAAGTGACTGGCTGTTGGGCCACTCCCGACGATGTTACTCTCGTCCATTCGAGGTTCGACAAGCTCACCACGAACGGCCTAAAAAACTAGCTGCGATAACTCGCGTTGATCTTCACGTAATCGTAAGAAAAATCGCACGTCCACAACGTCGCATTCACCGCCCCGCGATTCAACATTACACGAATAGTGATATCACTCTGCTTCATCACGCGCTGTCCGTCTTCTTCCTGATAACTCGTGGCGCGTCCGCCATTCTCAGCCACCAACACATCGTCGAGATACAACTTCAATTTCTCGACATCCAGGTCGCCCACCCCCGCATAACCAATGGCAGCCAGGATGCGCCCAAGGTTGGGATCGGAAGCAAAGAACGCGGTCTTGACCAGCGGCGAGTGCGCGATGGCGTAGCCGATCTTCTTGCACTCGGCTTCGTCCTTACCACCTTCGACTTTGATGGTAATGAACTTGGTTGCGCCCTCACCGTCGCGCACGATAGCCTGCGCCAGCACGGTAGCAACTTCGGTAATTACAGCCTGCATGGCTTCGCGGTTGGCGGCATCAACGACCGCGCCGCTCTTGGCGGTGGCGATCAGCATCAGCGCATCGTTGGTAGAAGTATCGCCGTCCACGGTGATGCAATTGAAAGAGCGGTTGGCAGCTTCGGACACCATCTGCTGCAATAGCGGTTGCGCAATTGCAGCATCGGTAGCGATATAGCCCAGCATGGTCGCCATGTTGGGATGAATCATGCCGGAGCCTTTGGACATGCCGGTCACGGTGACTGTCTTGCCGCCGATCTGCACCTGGCGCGACACAGCCTTGGCGACGATGTCGGTGGTCATGATGGCGTGGGCGGCGTCGAACCAGTTGTCGGCCTTCAGGTTGGCGATAGCTTGCGGCATGCCGGCGACAATCTTGTCCACGGGCAGCGGCTCCATGATGACGCCGGTGGAATACGGCAAGACCTGTTCAGGCGCGCAGCCCAACAATTTCGCCAGTGCGGCGCAGGTGGTACGCGCGGCATTCATGCCCTGCTCGCCGGTTCCGGCATTGGCGTTACCGGTGTTGATCACCAGCGCGCGGATACCTTTGTCCGCAGCCAAGTGGTCTTTTGCGACAGTGACCGGCGCTGCGCAGAAACGGTTGGTGGTAAACACGCCCGCAACCGTGGCGCCTTCCTCCAGTTTGATAACGAGTACGTCCTTGCGGTCGGCGCGCTTGATGCCCGCTTCCGCAGTACCCAAAGAAACGCCCGCAACGGGCAACAAAGAACCCGCGACGGGCGTGGCTAGATTAACCGGCATGATTCAGAAGCGTCCTTGCGTCTTGTAAATGTAATTGCTCATCACGGCGGTCTCAGTATTCATGCGGCGCACAATGCCGTGCGTGTGGCGCACGATGCCGCGCATCACGTAATACACGATGGCTGGCTGCGTATTCAACAGAGTTTCGAACCTGGAGCGCTCCAGCAGCAGGACCTTGCAGTCGGTTCTGGCGACCACGGTGGCGCTGATCTGGGAAACGTTGCCGCCCGCGAAAGTGATGATGCCGGCCAGATCTCCTGGCTGCAGCAGGTGCAGCGTCGCTTGTTCACCGCCCAGAGTCGCCGTGGCTTCAACTTCGCCGCTGGCCAGGACAATCAGTGAATTCTTCAATTGTTCCTCGCCGGGGCGCAACAGCGCTTCGCCCTTCTTGAAGGACTTGATCTCGAACAATTGTCCCAGCGTTTCGATCTCGGCATCGCGCAACTCTTCGGTCAGCGTCGAATTATTCAAGGTCTGCAATATAAGGCTGTCTGTTGGCATTCCCATTCTCCCGGATGTGTATGTTCAGTTCAACTTTCCATGGCACTGCTTGTATTTTTTGCCCGACCCGCATGGACACGGATCGTTGCGTCCCACTTTTTCGCCGCCGCGTACGAATGGCTTGTGTTCTTCCGCCTGCTTGTCGGTTGATGCCAGCGCCTCTTCGTAGTCCGCATGATGATACTGCACATTTTCCGGCACGTGGGGCGCTTCCGCCGCCGCCACATCGGCCTCGCTGCGTATCTGCACGTTAAGCAGGATCTGCGTCACATCGCGCTTGATCGCTTCGAGCATGGTCGAGAACAGTTCAAATGCTTCGCGCTTGTATTCCTGCTTGGGGTTTTTCTGCGCGTAACCACGCAGATGAATGCCCTGGCGCAGATGGTCCAGCGCCGCCAGATGTTCGCGCCAGTGCTGATCCAGGCTTTGCAGCATAATGATGCGCTCGTAACCATGCATCACCTCGCCGCCCACCTGGTCGACCTTGGCCTGATACAGCTGCTGTGCGGCATCGACGATGCGCACAATCAAGCCATGCTCGTCCAGTTGTTTGTCCTGCTCCAGCCATTGCGCAACCGGCAAAGGCAACTGAAACTCCGCTGCCAGCGCCTTTTCCAGACCCGGCGCATCCCACTGCTCTTCCATGCTGCCCGGCGGAATATATTCGGCAACCGTATCGGACAGCACGCCCTCGCGCATCGCGCTGATGGTTTCCGAAATATCGGTGCTTTCCAGCAACTCCGCGCGCTGCTGGTAAATCACTTTGCGCTGGTCGTTGGCGACGTCGTCGTACTCCAGGATCTGTTTGCGCATGTCGAAGTTGCGCGCCTCGACCTTGCGTTGCGCGTTCTCAATTGCGCGCGTCACCCAGCTATGCTCGATGGCCTCGCCTTCGGGCAGCTTGAACTTGTTCATGATCGCAGAGACGCGGTCGGAAGCGAAGATGCGCAGCAGCGGGTCTTCCAGCGACAGATAGAAACGGCTGGAGCCGGGGTCGCCCTGACGGCCGGAACGACCACGCAGCTGGTTGTCCACGCGGCGCGACTCGTGGCGCTCGGTGCCGATGATGTGCAGTCCGCCGCTGGCAACCACTTGCTCATGGACAGGTTGCCACTCGGTACGCAATTGAGTGATGCGCTGTTCTTTACTTGCCGCATCGAGACTGTCGTCCATGCGTACCAGTTCGATCGGCTTCTCCACGTTGCCCCCCAGCACGATGTCCGTGCCGCGGCCCGCCATGTTGGTGGCGATGGTGATCATTTTAGGGCTGCCTGCCTGCGCCACGATCTCGGCCTCGCGCGCGTGCTGCTTGGCGTTCAGCACCTGATGCGGAAGTTTGGCTTTGTCCAGCATGCCGGAAAGAAGCTCTGACGTTTCGATAGAGGTCGTACCCACCAGTACCGGCTGGCCGCGCTCGTAACAGTCGCGCACATCGACGATCACCGCCGTGTATTTTTCCTGCGCGCTGAGATAGACCTTGTCCATCATGTCGTTACGAACGGTCGGCCGGTGCGGTGGGATGATGACTGTTTCCAGGTTATAGATGGTCTGGAATTCGTAGGCTTCGGTGTCCGCCGTGCCGGTCATGCCGGACAGCTTTTGATACATGCGGAAATAGTTCTGGAAGGTGATCGAGGCCAGCGTCTGGTTCTCTTTCTGGATCACCACGCCTTCCTTCGCTTCGACCGCCTGATGCAAGCCGTCCGACCAGCGGCGACCGGACATTAAGCGACCGGTGAACTCGTCGACGATCACCACTTCGTCGTTCTGCACCACGTAATGCTGGTCGCGCAGGAACAGGTTGTGTGCCTTCAGTGCCGCGTACAGATGATGGATCAGCGTGATGTTGGCGGGGTCATACAGACTACCGCCGACCGGCAGCATGCCCGCCTGCGCCAACAATTGCTCGGCATGTTCGTGGCCGATCTCGCTCAGCAGGATCTGGTGGTTCTTCTCGTCGACATGGTAGTCACCGGGCGAATTTTCGTCGGCCTGGCGCCTCAGGCTTGGCGCCAGTTTGTCCATCTTCAGATAGACATCAAGATTGTCTTCGGCCTGGCCGGAGATGATCAGCGGGGTACGCGCCTCGTCGATCAGGATGGAGTCCACCTCGTCCACGACAGCGAAATTGAGTCCGCGCTGGAAACGCTCGCCTGCGGTACCGGCCATGTTGTCGCGCAGGTAATCGAAACCGAATTCGTTGTTGGTGCCGTAGGTGATATCCGCCCCGTAGGCGGCCTGCTTGTCCGCATGTTCCATGCTGGTCAGGATGACACCGACAGTCAGGCCGAGGAACTTGTACAGCTTGCCCATCCACTCGGCATCGCGCGCGGCCAGATAATCGTTCACCGTCACCACATGCACGCCCTTGCCGGACAGCGCATTCAGGTAAGCGGGCAGGGTCGCCATCAGCGTCTTGCCCTCGCCGGTGCGCATCTCGGCGATCTTGCCGTAATGCAGCACCATGCCGCCGATCAACTGCACATCGAAATGCCGCATCTGCAGGGCTCGCTTGCCGCCTTCGCGCACGACGGCAAAAGCTTCCGGCAGGATGCTGTCCAGCGCTTCACCGTTCTGTACGCGCTGTTTGAATTCGGCCGTCTTGCCGCGCAACTCGTCGTCGGAAAGTACGGATATCCCCGCCTCCAGCGCATTGATACGGACAACGTTCTGGCGATATTGCTTGAGCAGGCGGTCGTTGCGGCTGCCGAATACGGATTTCAACAATTTGGAGATCATGCTGTCTTTTCTGCTTGCTAACAAATAAAAAAGGGTGAGGCGGACACCTCACCCTTCGATTAAGCCTGTTGCATCAACTGGCCGCGTCTTCCAGGAAGCGCACCGGGTTCTGGGCGATGCCTTTGTATCTTACTTCGAAGTGCAGGTGGGGACCAGTGGAACGCCCCGTGCTTCCGGACAAGGCGATCTCTTTCCCGCGCCGCACCATCTGCCCGACCTTGACCAGCAACTTGGAGCAATGCGCATAGCGCGTGATGACCTGGTTGCCGTGATCAATCTCAATCATATTACCATACTGCGGGTGCATGTCTGAGTACACCACCATCCCGCCAGCAGAGGCACGGATGGAGGTTCCGCCGGGAACCATGTAGTCGACGCCTTCGTGCATCGCGCTATTGCCTGTGAAGGGATCGGTGCGCCAGCCAAAGTTGGAGGAATACCATCCCACCGTGGTCGGAGCGATCGACGGCAGCAGCTTCTTGCTCAGTTTATCCTGCATCAGCAGGGTCTCCAGCGCCACCAGCTTGTCGCTACGGTCGCTCAGCAACACATTCAGCTGCGCCATTTGCTGTTCCATCGCGGTCAACGAGATCTCTTGCGACAAAGGCGCCGGAACATACGGGCCGCCTTGCGCAGGCGGCTGCCCGAACGAGAATTCCTGCGGTTTCATGCCGGTCATCTTGGCCAGCTTGGCACCCAAGCCGTCAAGACGCTGCAATTGCGCCTGCATCTGGCCCAGCCGCATCGCCAGCGTGTCCATGCTCTTGCGCAGGTAAGCCTGCTCCTTCTGCTGTTCGTCCTGCTGTGCGCTGGCCAGCCAGCCGCGCAACTCGTTGCCCATCAAACCGGGCTGAAAGCGTACGATGGCGTACTGCGCCGCCAGCACCGCTGCCACGAACAGGACCGAAGCCATTATCGCCAAGGCCAGCAGATGCACTCGGGTCAGCGTGATGCTGCGTGCTTTTGCAAACCGATTGGAAACTAGAATAATATTCACATCATCCCCTTCAATTCGTGAATCCCAACTTACCTTGCCTAACCGTCTGAACACCTATCTGGCATCCGATCGGGAGTTGCGGCTACTTTCGAGCAGGGCCAGGCAATTGACCCTTGTGCAAAGGCATTATCAGGCCATCGCCCCGGCAAATTTATACAGTAGCAGCAAAGTGTTGCAATTAAACCAACAGATGCTGATCCTTGCGGCCTTCAACGGGGCGGTAGCCTCAAAGCTGCGCCAGATGACCGAAGAACTTATTTCCCTTTTTCAAGCAAGGGGATGCGAGGTTACTGGAATTCAAATCAGGGTGCAAGTCGTGCCCCCCGCGCCGCAGTACCGCCCGGCACCGCGCAGCTTGAGCAAGGCTGCGCACGAAGCCTTGGGCAAACTGGACGAAGATCTGGCCGATTCGCCACTCAAAACAGCTTTGGAACGCCTGATGAAGCATTGACGCTGCCTGCTGCCGAATCTTTCCGCCACACCCCGCAGCATCCATTGCTAATCGAAGGGGAATTGCGGCAATCCTTGCGGAACTCGCCAGTGCCATCAGATAATCCGGCGGTGAAACATGCAGCCCTTGCTCCTCTCTCGCCTCATGCCGTTTGATAAACCTACTTATATATACCGCCCGATGTCAGCTGATTGCCGCCCCCTCACCCGCCCCCCATACTTCATTCAATTTGCTTTCTTATGCGTCGTTCTGCTTTCAAAAAACGCGTTTGCAGGCGGCTGCACACATCCAGAACAAAAGGGCGACCCGCAGGACACTGTGCGCATGGTGTTCGGTGGCGACATCGTGCTCGGCAACAATTATGTGGTCGACAACATCCCCACCAGCTGGGATGAGCGCTATTTTGCCGGGGTGCGTAGCATCATCAAGGACGCGGATATCGCTTTCGGCAACCTCGAAGGCGTGCTCAGCGAACGCGGCGAGACCACCAAGACACCCGGCGGCGGTCGTCAATTCGCGTTCCGCATGCCCTCCCGTTACTCGGCACTGTTGCGCGATGAGGGTTTCGACATCATGAACGTTGCCAACAACCACGCCTATGATTTCGGTGAATCCGGCTTTCGCGACACGCTAATGAATCTCAAAGCCTCCGGCATCGCCTATGTCGGTCCGCGCGACCATCTTGCCACCCTCAGCGTACGCGGCCTCAACGTCGCCATGCTTGGCTTTTCCTATTCGTCCCGCTTCCCCTCGGTGTTTGACCTGGAACAGAACACCGAACTCGTACGTCAGGCCAAATCCGGGGGCGCATACGTGATCGTGACCTTTCACGCCGGCGCCGAAGGCCCCGCGGCGATCTGGCACGAGGACAAGGAAGAGATGTTCTTCGGCGAGAACCGCGGCAACGTCGTCGCCTTCGCCCGCGCCATGGTCGATGCTGGCGCCGATCTGGTCGTCGGCCACGGTCCGCATGTACTCCGCGCTGTCGAGTGCTACAAGGATCGACCCATCGCCTATTCGCTGGGCAACTTCGTCGGCGTGGGCGGTCTGTCGGCCAAAAAGATGGCCGCTGTCTCGGCCTTGCTGGAAGTCACGGTGAACACTGATGGCGTCTTGCAGTCGCTGGAGCTGGTCCCGTTGCGCTTCAATGAGCAGAAACTGCCGGAACTCGACGAGCGTGAATTCGGCACCCGTCTGGTCAACCAACTGGGACAGCAGGCAAAATTCAAGGGCACTTTCGTCGAATTCCCCGTCCGGGAGATCGGTGACAAGGCATTCGAACGCTGGCTGCGTTCGGCCTCCCACTGATACGCTAGACCAGCACCTGCCAGGCCACCAGACCGTAACGTTCAAGCAGGTACAGCGCAGCAAACACCAGCAGCGTGTAGAACATGAAGCGCACCACTTGCCAGATAAAACGCGGATAACGCGGATCCCGGGTCAGCGCATACATCAACGCTGACGAAACGATCAGCAGGATGGAGATCAACAGCGCGAGGCGGATGAGCATCGCTGCTATCCTTTCAGGCGGCCTGTAGTTGCAGACGCAGGAAGTCCGGCGCCTCTTCCGGCTTGTCGAAGGTGGTGAATTCCCATGCTGTCTCGTCCTCGAGCAGAGCGCGACACAGGGCATTGTTGAGTGCATGACCGGACTTGTAGCCCGAGAAAGCGCCGATCAACGGATGACCGAGCAGGTAGAGATCGCCGATGGCGTCCAGCACCTTGTGTTTGACGAACTCGTCCTCGAAACGCAAACCGTCCGGATTGATGACACGGTATTCGTCCATCACGATGGCGTTGTCCAGGCTGCCGCCCAGCGCCAGACCCTGCGAACGCATGTATTCGACTTCCTGCATGAAACCGAAGGTACGCGCGCGGCTCACTTCCTTTATATAGGACTGCGTGCCGAGATCGACCGTCACGTTCTGTTTGGTGTTCGCGAACACTGGGTGGGCAAAGTTGATGGTGAAGTTGAGCTTGTAGCCGTGATACGGCTCGAAGCGCACCCATTTGTCGCCGTCCTTCACTTCCACAATCTTTTTGATGCGGATGAATTTCTTCGCCGCCGCCTGTTCAGCGATGCCGGCAGATTGCAGCAGGAAAATGAAAGTCCCCGCGCTGCCGTCCATGATGGGCAACTCCGGACTGGTCAATTCGACGATCGCATTGTCGATACCCAGGCCGGCCAGCGCCGACATCAGGTGCTCCACCGTCGCCACACGCGCGCCGTTCGCCTCCAGGCAAGTGGACAGGCGCGTATCGTTGACCAGATGCGCCTCCGCGCGGATATCCGCCGGATGCGGCAGATCGACGCGACGGAAGACGATGCCGCTGTCAATGGCGGCCGGGCGCAAGGTCAGATAGACCTTCTCGCCGGTGTGCAGACCGACACCCGTCGCCTGCACTGTCGTCTTCAATGTGCGCTGCTTGACCATAAGCAATTACCTGACCGATTAGGTGCGAAGTTTAACATAGGCAGACGGCAAGCCCGTCGCCTCGATGCCTCCCCTCGCCCGCTGTCAGTCCGCCTGTTTGCGCAGGAACGACGGGATATCCAGCGGATCGACTCCCGACTGCTTCATCGCTTCAACTGCTTCGCGATGACGTCCGGTGCGGATCACTGCCGGCATGTCCAGTTCGTTGTAATTCACCATCGGTGCATCATGCGTGCCGGTGCGTTGCTGCTTCTCGTACACCAGCGATGGCTTCGGCTGCTTGCGCGCCAGCGGCGTGCCCAGACCGGTCGCCACGATGGTCACGCGCATCTCGTCGCCCATCGCCTCGTCGAACACCGAGCCGACGATCACGGTCGCTTCCGACGCGGCGAACTGGAAGCAGTTCATCACTTCGTGCAGTTCTTCCAGGGTCAAGTTGCTGCTGGAGGTGATGTTGACCAGCACGCCGCGCGCACCGGACAGGTCCACGTCCTCCAGCAGGGGGCTGGCGATGGCCTGCTCGGCAGCGCGTTGCGCACGGCCTTCGCCTGAAGCGGTCGCCGCACCCATCATCGCCATGCCATTCTCGGACATCAGCGTGCATACGTCGGCGAAGTCCACGTTGACCATGCCAGGCACGTTGATGACTTCGGCGATGCCCGCGACCGCGCCCTGCAACACGCCGTTCGCTGCCTTGAAAGCTTCCGGCAGCGTGGTCTTGCCGCCCAGCACTTCCATCAGCTTGGCGTTCGGCACGATGATCAGCGAATCGACATACGATGCCAGTTCCTCGATACCGCTTTGCGCCAGCGACATGCGCTTGCCCTCGAACACGAACGGCTTGGTGACGACAGCAACCGTCAGGATGCCCATCTCCTTGGCCACCTGCGCCACGATCGGAGCAGCCCCGGTACCGGTGCCGCCACCCATGCCCGCGGTGATGAACACCATGTTTGCGCCGCTGATGATCTCAGCGATGCGCTCACGATCCTCGATCGCGGCGGCCTGGCCGATCTCCGGCTTGGCACCCGCTCCCAAGCCTTTGGTCAATGTTGCCCCGATCTGAAGCTGTACACGCGCCTTGCTGCGACGCAATGCCTGCGCATCGGTATTGATAGTGATGAATTCGACGCCTTGCACGCCCTGATCGATCATGTGATCCACAGCATTGCTGCCGCAGCCACCCACCCCCACCACCTTGATCACCGCCCCTTGCGGCTGTGCATCCATCAATTCAAACATAGTGTTTCTCCTTTTCTAAAATCAAACCGACCCTGAACCCGAATTAAAAATTGCGCTGAAACCACGTCTTCATACTCGCCAACACATCACCGAACGACCCCGAATTGACCCGCGACACTTCTTCGCGCTGGTATCTATCCAGCCCGTACAACAGCAATCCCACGCCGGTGGCGAAGCGCGGCGTCTTCACCACATCCGACAGACCCGCGATGTTGCGCGGTACGCCCATGCGCACCGGCATGTGGAATATCTCCTCGCCCAATTCGACCATGCCCTGCATGGCGCTGCTGCCGCCGGTGAGCACGATGCCGGAGGACAGCAGGTCTTCGAAACCGCTGCGGCGGATCTCCTGCTGCACCAGCGAGTACAACTCTTCCACGCGCGGCTCGATCACCTCGGCCAGCGTGTGGCGCGACAGCATGCGCGAACCGCGCTCGCCCACGCCGGGCACCTCGATAGGCGCGTCGTTGGCCAACTGGCGCAGCGCGCAGCCGTATTTGATCTTGATATCCTCGGCATCCTTGGTCGGCGTACGCAGAGCCATGGCGATATCGTTGGTAATCTGATCGCCCGCGATCGGGATCACCGCGGTGTGACGGATCGCGCCGTTGGTGAAGATCGCCACGTCGGTTGTGCCGCCGCCGATATCCACCAGACACACACCCAGCTCCTTCTCGTCGTCCGCCAGCACCGCCTTGCTCGACGCCAACGGCTGCAGGATCATCTCGTTCACTTCCAGCCCGCAGCGGTGGATACACTTCAATATGTTCTGCACCGCCGACACTGCGCCGGTGACGATGTGGATCTCCACCTCCAGCCGCATGCCGCTCATGCCGAGCGGTTTCTTGATGCCTTCCTGCCCGTCGATGCTGAACTCCTGCTCGAGGATATGCAGGATCTGCTGGTCGCCCGGCAGGCTGATCGAGCTGGCCGTCTCCACCGCGCGCACGATGTCGGTGTGTGCCACTTCCTTATCCTTGATCTTGATCATGCCGTTGGCATTCGAGCTCTTGATGTGACCGCCCGCGATGCCGGTATAGACCTCGCGAATCTTGCAGTCGGCCATCAGCTCGGCCTCCTCAAGCGCGCGCTGGATGGCGGCGACGGTGGCGTCGATATTCACCACCATGCCCTTCTTCATGCCCGAGGACTGGTGCATGCCCGCACCGATCACTTCCAGTGTGCCTTCCGGCCTGATCTCGGCGACGATGCATGCGATCTTGGACGTGCCGATATCCAGTCCCACGATCAAATTCTTGCTCTCTCTGTTCTTGCTCATCGTGTCCCCTTGCTTCCTAAACTTCCCTGCCGGGCAGATAAACCGCAAACCCGTTGCGATAACGCAGATCCACGTGGCGCACAGCCCGTGCCATCGCGGCCAGACTGTACGGATACACGGCGACGAAGCGTGCCAGCCGCTGCTGCATCTCCTCGCGCCCCAGCTCGATCACCATTCCGTCATCCAGCTTCACCTGCCAGGCATAGCGCGGCGACAGGCTGAGCTGCACGATCTGCTGCTGCAGCGGCTGCATCACCACACTCAACTCGGCATACATCTGCGCTACCTGCAGTGAACTGTCCGGTTGACCGATAAAAGCCGGCAGGGCCTGCTCCACCTCCCCGCAAGGGGGAGGCCGACGGGTACCCGATGCCTTCGGCATCACCCTCTCGCACTCGCCAGCAAACACCTCGCCATGCGTATTCACCAGTTCCGTGCCGTTCCAACGCGCCAGCACGACTTGCTCTTCTACTTCCACTTCCAGACTCCACGGGAACTTGCGCCGCACGCTCACCTTGCGCACCCACGGCAGTTGCTCGAACGCCTGCCGCGTCTGTTCCAGGTTCACCGTGAAGAAATTCCCGCTCACTTTTTCGCGCACCACCTTTTCCAGCAACTCGGACGACACCCGCTGCGGAGCGGCCGTCAGTTCCACTGCGCGCAGCGGAAACACCGGCAGTTGCAGCACGTAGCGCACCACGCCGTACAGCACCAGCACCAGGCTGATGCCGAACAGCGCGTTGGCAATACTGCGCAACAGTGGTGCGTTATCCCACATGCGCCCCCTCCAGTATCTGCACCACTAGTTGCTCGAAACTGATGCCGGCATGGCGGGCCGCCATCGGCACCAGGCTATGGTCGGTCATGCCCGGCGAAGTGTTGATCTCCAACAGGTAGAACTTGTCGTCATCTCCGCGCAAAAAGTCCACGCGCCCCCAGCCCTGGCAACCGATGAGCTGGAAAGCCAGCAACGCCAGATGTTGCATCGCCGCCTCTTCATCCAGTCCCAGTCCGCACGGGCACAGATAGCGCGTGTCGTCGCGCAGATACTTCGCGTCGTAGTCGTAGAACTCGTTGGCCGGCTCGATCTTGATCGCCGGCAAAGCGCGGCCGTTCAGGATCGCCACGGTGTATTCACCGCCGCTCATGAAGCTCTCGGCGATCACCACCTTGTCGTGCTTCGCCGCCTCGGCATAGGCCACCGGCAGCTCCTCCACCGTCTTTACCTTCGTCACGCCCACGCTGCTGCCCTCGCTCGCAGGCTTGATGAACAACGGCAGATCGAGATGGTCGGCCACGGCGTTCCAGTCGGTCGGCCCGGTCAGCGCCTCGTACTCGGGAATGGGCAAAGCGGCCGCCTGCCACACCAGCTTGGTGCGCCACTTGTCCATGGCGATAGCCGATGCCATCACGCCGCTGCCGGTGTAGGGGATGCCCAACAGCTCCAATGCGCCTTGCACCGTGCCGTCCTCGCCAAAACGGCCGTGCAGCGCGATGAACACGCGCTCGAAATTCTCCTTCTTCAGCTCGGACAGGTCGCGCTCGGCCGGGTCGAAGGCATGCGCATCCACACCGCTGCGCTGCAATGCGGCCAGCACGGCCGCGCCGCTCTTCAACGACACCTCGCGCTCTGCCGAACGCCCGCCGAACAACACCGCCACTTTTCCAAAGTTCTTCAAGCTTTTTCTCCTACGATCCTTACTTCCGGATGCAATTCGATGCCCGTCTGCTGCAACACGGTTGCCCGCACTTCGTTGATCAAATCTTCAATATCAGTCGCCGTCGCACCGCCCGCATTGACGATGAAATTGGCATGTTTCTGCGATACCTCGGCGCCGCCGACCTTGCGACCCTTCAATCCGCAACCTTCGATCAGCTTCGCCGCATGGCCGCCCTCGGGATTGCGAAACACCGAGCCCGCATTCGGCAACTGCAAAGGCTGGCTGGCGCTGCGCTTCTCCATCAGAGCCTTGATGTCCTGGCGCGCCTTTTCCACATCGCCCGACTCCAGCTTCAACCAGGCGCCGACGAAGAACTCCTCATTTGCCTCGTTCAACGCCACATGGCGATAACCGATGTCGTATTCCTGCGGCGTGCGCTCCAGCAACTCGCCGCTGCGCGTCAGCACCTGCACGCGTTGCACCTTTTGCCAAGTCTCGCCGCCGTAGCAGCCCGCGTTCATCGCCAGCATGCCGCCCAGCGTGCCGGGGATGCCGACGAAGAATTCCGCACCGCACAGATTGTTGCTCGCGGCAAAGCGAGCCAGCTTCGCGCCCGGCACACCGGCCTGCACATAGATCAGATCGCTGTCCATGCGCAGTTCGGTCAGTGCACCCACCATCTGCAGCACCGTGCCGCGATAGCCGCCGTCGCGCACCAGCAGGTTGCTGCCGAGACCGACGGCCAACAGCGCTTCGTTTGCCGGCGTCTGCCGCAGGAACTGCTGCAGGTCGGCGAGATCGGCCGGACGGTACAGCCGCTGCGCAACACCGCCCGCACGCCAGCTCACGTGGCGCGACATGGGCTCGTCATGGAGCATCTCTCCACGCAACCCATAGTCACTGAACTGTGTCGGTTCGCTCATCTTCATTTCATCTGCTTCACTAGATTCGGCACGCCGCCGATGGAGCCCGCACCCATGGTCAACACCACATCGCCGTCCTTCGCCATCTGCATGATGGTCTGCGGCATATCGGCGATGTTCTCCACGAACACCGCCTCGCTCTGCCCCGCCACGCGCAGTGCATGCATCAATGCGCGACCGTCAGCCGCCACGATGGGCGCTTCGCCGGCGGCATAGATCTCCGCCAGGGCGAGCGCGTCCACCGTGCCCAGCACTTTGACGAAATCCTCGAACAGGTCGCGCGTGCGCGTGTAGCGGTGCGGCTGGAAGGCCAACAACAGGCGTTTTTTGGGGAAAGCACCGCGCACCGCAGCCAGCGTCGCTTTCATCTCCACCGGGTGGTGACCGTAGTCATCAATGAGCGTGAACGATCCGCCGGAGGGCAGTGCTATCTCGCCGTAGCGTTGCATGCGCCGGCCCACGCCCTCGAATTCAGCCAGTGCCGCAACGATGGCAGCAGGTGCCACACCGACTTCCAGTCCGACCGCGATGGCGGCCAACGCGTTGAGCACGTTGTGCTCGCCCGCCAGATTGAGCGTCACCTCCAGATTGAGGGGCTTTCCCTCGAACAAGCATTTTTCGTCATGGCGGCATTGGGCGGTGAAACACATCTTTCCATTCTCGTGACGCACATTGACAGCACGGATCTGCGCCTCTTCGGTCAGACCGTAAGTGGTCACCGGCTTGCTGATGCGCGGCAATATCTCGCGCACGTTCTCGTCATCCACGCACATCATGGCGCGACCGTAGAATGGCAAGCGCTCGACGAAGTCGATGAAGGCCTGCTTCAGTTTGTTGAAGTCGTGACCGTAGGTCTCCATGTGATCGGCGTCGATATTGGTGACGACCGCCAGAATAGGCGTGAGGAACAGGAACGAGGCGTCCGACTCGTCCGCCTCGGCCACGATGAATTCGCCCGTGCCCAGCCGCGCGTTGGCACCGCTGCTGTTAAGGCGCCCGCCGATCACAAAAGTTGGGTCGTAACCGCCTTTGGTCAGCACGCTGGTGACCAGCGAGGTGGTGGTGGTCTTGCCGTGCGTACCGGCAATGGCGATCCCCTGGCGCAGACGCATCAACTCGGCCAGCATCACCGCGCGCGGCACGATGGGGATGCGCTGTTCGCGCGCCGCCACCACTTCCGGATTGTCCGCCTTCACCGCAGTGGAAGTCACTACCGCATCGGCATCGCGCAGGTTCTTTTCGCTGTGCCCCTGATAAACAGTCGCACCCAGCGATTGCAGACGCTGCGTGACCGCGCTGTCGGCCAGGTCGGAACCGCTCACCTTGAAACCGAGGTTGAGCAGTACCTCGGCGATGCCGTTCATGCCGGAGCCGCCGATGCCGACGAAGTGGATATTTTTGATCTTGTGTTTCATATTCGTTTCACCCTGCGAGAGAGACGCACACTTGCGCCACTTGTTGTGTCGCATCCGGTTTTGCCAGGCTGCGCGCGGCTTGCGCCATCGCCAGCAGTTTTTCGCGGTTCAGTTCGCGCAGCAGTTGCGCCAGCTTTTCCGCACTCAATTCTTTCTGCGGCAGCAGCAGTGCAGCGCCGTGCTCGCTCAGGAAGCGCGCGTTGTGCGTCTGGTGGTCGTCCACCGCGAACGGGAACGGCACCAGCACGCTCCCCACGCCCGCCGCCGCCAGTTCGGCGATGGTCAGCGCACCCGCGCGGCAGATCACCACATCGGCTTTTGTATACTGGTTCGCCATGTCGTCGAGGAAGGCGCGGATGTCGGCGCTCGTTCCTGCCTGCGCATACAGTTTCTGCACAGTCTCAAAGTTCTTCTTGCCGGTCTGGTGCAGCACATGCGGGCGCTCCTGTTCACTCAGCATCGCCAACGCTTTGGGCAACGCTTCGTTCAATGCCTGCGCACCGAGACTACCGCCCACCACCAACACGTTCAGTTTTCCGCTGCGGCCGGCGAAGCGTTCCTGCGGCGAAGGCAATGCCGCGATATCCGCGCGCACCGGATTGCCGCACCACTGCGCGCCCTTCAGCACGTCGGGAAATCCGCTCAATATCCTGTCCGCCACTTTTGCCAGCACCTTGTTGCTCAGCCCGGCGATTGAGTTCTGTTCGTGAACCACCAGCGGGCGGTTGAGCAGGACAGCCATCATCCCGCCGGGGAAGGTGATGTAGCCGCCCATGCCCAACACCACATCGGGTCGATGACGCAGCAGCACCGCGATACTCTGCGCGAACGCGCGCAGCAGCATGAGCGGCAACAGCAGCATGCGCACCAACCCCTTGCCACGCAGACCGGAGAAGTTCACCCACGCCACCGGATAGCCGTGTTTGGGCACCAGTTCTGCTTCCATGCTATTTGGCGCGCCCAGCCAGACGATGTTCCAGCCCTGGGCACGCAAGGCATCGGCCACGGCCAGTCCCGGGTAGATGTGCCCGCCGGTGCCGCCTGCCATGATGAGGATGGTGCGGCTCATATCGGCAACCCCTTGGCCACTCTACGGTTCTCGTAATCGATTCTGAGCAGCACCGCGATCGCCATCAGGTTCACCACCACGCCGCTGCCGCCGAAACTCAGGAACGGCAGGGTCAGCCCCTTGGTCGGCAGCACACCCATGTTGACGCCGATGTTGATCATCGCCTGCACGCCAAGCCACACGGCGATGCCCTGCGCCACCAGTGCGGCGAACAGGCGGTCGGACATCGCCGCCTGGCGGCCGATGGCGAAGGCACGCACGATGAGCCAGCCGAACAGCAGAATGACAGTGCATACGCCGAACAGCCCCAACTCTTCCGCGATGACCGCAAGCAGAAAATCGGTATGCGCCTCCGGCAGATAGAACAGTTTTTCCACACTGCCGCCAAGCCCGACACCGATCCATTCGCCGCGGCCGAAGGCGATCAGCGCATGGCTCAACTGATAGCCCTTGCCGAACGGGTCAGCCCAGGGGTCGAGGAAGCCGAGCACCCGTTGCGTGCGGTACTCGGAGGAAAAGATCAGCGCAGCGAAGGCCAGCGGCAGCAACACCACCAGTCCGCCGAAGATCTTGAGATTGAAACCGCCAAGCCACAGCGTGCCCATGGCGATCGCGCAAATGACCACGAATGCGCCCATGTCCGGTTCCAGCAGCAGCAGCGCACCGACCAGCGCCATCACGCCGAACATCGGCAGGAACGGTTTGAGCAGGTGATCCTTCACTGCGCCCTTGCGCACCGCATAGTCGGCGGCATACAGCACCGCAAACAGCTTCATCAGTTCGGAAGGTTGCAGATTGACCACGAAAAGCGATATCCAGCGACGGCTGCCATTGACCGCGCGACCGATGCCGGGAATCAGCACCAGCACCAACAGCACCACGCCGATCAGGAACAGCAGCGGTGCATATTTCTGCCACATCTGCGTCGGGATCTGGAAGGCGATCACGCCCGCGGCGATACCGATCATGATGAAGATGCCGTGGCGCATCAGATAATAGGTCGCCTGATGGCCGGTATATTTTCCCGCTTCCGCCGTCGCGATCGAGGACGAGTAGACCATCACCAGTCCGATGGCGAGCAGCGCCGTGATGATCCACACCAGCACGTTGTCGTATTCCGCCACAGCACGTCGCGGTGCGGTCAGTGTCGTACTGAACATGCCGCCTCCGTTCTCTTCACCGCCGCGATGAACACTTCCGCGCGGTGCAGATAATTCCTGAACATGTCGAAACTGGCGCAGGCGGGCGACATCAGCACCGCATCGCCGCGTTGCGCATTGGCAGTGGCGATCGCCACCGCATCGTCCATGTCGCTCGCCTTCAACACCGGTTTGCCGCAGCCGGCGATAGCGCGTTCGATCAGCGGCGCATCACGCCCGATCAGCACCACGGCACGCGCGTGTCTGGACACGGTATCTTTCAGCGGCGAGAAGTCCTGCCCCTTACCGTCACCGCCCAGGATTACCACGGCCGGCTTGCCCAATCCCTTCAGAGCCGCCTCGGTCGCGCCGACGTTGGTGCCTTTGGAGTCGTCGTAGTAGGTGACGCCGTTCACTTCCGCGACTTTTTCGACGCGGTGCGGCAGCCCCTTGAACGAGCGCAGTGCCTGCACCAGCGGTGCGAGCGGCATGTCCAGCGAACGGCACAAAGCCAGGGCAGCCAGCGCGTTCGCGACGTTGTGCAAACCGCTGACCTGCAACTCGTCGGCACGCATGATCTTCCGCGCACCCTGCATCAGCCAGGTGATCGCGCCTTCTTTCGTGATACCCCAATCGTTATCGCTCGCCGGCGGATTCAGGCCGAAACTGACCTGCCTGCGTCCTTTGACCTTCATCGCGATACTGCGCTCGTCTTCGCGGTTCAGCACCTGCACGCCCTCGCCCTGGAAGATGCGCGCCTTGGCGGCCGCGTAGCTATCCATGCTTCCCGCGTAGCGGTCGAGATGGTCTTCGGTGACGTTGAGCACGGCGGCAGCATCGGCGGCCAACGTGTAAGTCGTTTCGAGCTGGAAGCTGGAGAGCTCCAGCACCCACACCTGCGGCTGCTGCTTGCGTGCGCGCAAAGCATCCAGCACGGCGGGCGAGATGTTGCCCGCCACTTGTGTATCCAACCCGGCCGCCGCGCACATCGCGCCGACCATGCTGGTGACGGTGGTCTTGCCATTGGCGCCGGTAATGGCGATGACTCTGGTGTTGCGGCGGTAGTCGTTGCTCGCCAGTTGCTGTGCCAGCAACTCGATATCGCCTTCGATGGGCAAGCCACGCGCGATGGCGCGCTGCACCAGCGGCTCGGCCACCGGCACACCGGGACTGATGGCGATGCGGTCTATGCCCTGCAACAGCTCGTCGCCGAACGGGCCGCAGTGCACTTCGGCCTGCGGCAGTTCGCCTCGCAGCGTCGCGATGCCCGGTGGGTCCATGCGGCTGTCGGCGACGCTCAGCCGCGCGCCCTGCGCATGCAGGTAGCGGGCGAGCGACAACCCGGTCTCACCGAGACCGAGCACCAGCACCGATTGTCCGCGCAGTCGATTCATTCTTTATCTGAGTTTCAGTGTTGCCAATCCAATGAGTACCAGTAGCATCGTGATGATCCAGAACCTCACCACGACCTGAGTCTCCTTCCAACCCTTCTGCTCGAAGTGATGATGCAGCGGTGCCATCAGCAGGATGCGCTGGCCAGTGCCATAGCGGCGCTTGGTGTATTTGAACCAGGACACCTGCAGCATCACCGACACTGCTTCCACCACGAATACGCCGCCCATGATGAACAGCACCAGTTCCTGGCGAATGATCACCGCGACCGCACCCAAGGCGGCACCCAAAGCCAGCGCGCCGACATCGCCCATGAACACTTCCGCCGGATAGGCGTTGAACCAGAGGAAGGCCAGTCCTGCGCCGGAGATCGCCGCGCAGAAGATGGCAAGTTCGCCCGCGCCGGGAATGGAAGGCTCACCCAGATATTTTGAGAATTCCGCATGGCCCGCAACGTAGGCGAAGATCGCCAGCGCGGCGGCCACCATCACCGTCGGCATGATGGCGAGGCCGTCGAGACCGTCGGTCAGGTTCACCGCGTTGCTGCTGCCGACGATGACCAGATAGACCAACACGACAAAACCGATGCCACCCAGCGGGAACACCAGGTTCTTGAAGAAGGGCACGATGAGTTCTGTCTGCTGCGGCAGCGTGGCATGCTGCAGCAGATAAATGCCCACTGCCAGCGCGATCAGCGATTGCCAGAACATCTTGGCGCGCGCGGACAAGCCGTCCGGGTTGCGATTCACCACTTTGCGGTAATCGTCCACCCAGCCGATGGCGCCCACGCCCAGCGTGGTCAGCAGCACCACCCAGATATAGGGATTGTGCAGGTCGCCCCACAGTAGCGTAGTGATGGCGACCGATGCCAGAATGAGAGCACCGCCCATGGTCGGTGTGCCGGCCTTGACCAAATGGGTCTGCGGACCGTCGCTGCGCACCGACTGGCCGATCTTCATCGCGGTCAGTTTGCGGATCATCCACGGCCCCAGCATGAACGAGATGACCAGCGCGGTCATCGCCGCCACCACCGCGCGCAGCGTGATGTAGTTGAATACGCTGAACGCGCGCACGTCCTGCGCCAGCCATTGGGTCAATGCGAGCAGCATGCTTCCTCCTTTTGTAGCGCGCAAAATTGCACGACCCGTTCCATCTTCATGAATCGTGAGCCTTTGACCAGCACCGTGGTTTGCGCATCCATCTCTTTGTCCAGTTCCGCATTCAGTTCTTCGACGCTTTCGAAGTGCCGCGCCCCGGCGCCGAACTCCTGCACCGCACCTGCACTGAGCGAACCCAGCGCGAACATCTTCTCTATTCCCAGCTCGCGCGCCGTGATGCCGATCTCGCGATGGAACTGCGCGGCGCCGTCGCCCAGTTCGCCCATGTCGCCGAGCACGAAGATGCGCTTGCCGCGGGTTTGCGCCAGCACTTCAAGTGCGGCATGCATCGATGCCGGATTGGCGTTGTAGGTGTCGTCGATCAACATAGCGCCGTGCAGGGCCTGTTTGCGCTGCAAACGCCCGGCCACACCGCCGAATGTCTCCAACCCTTCGATGATGGCTTCCGGCGTCACTTGCAGCATCAACGCTGCAGTCGCTGCCGCCAGCGCATTGCGGGCGTTATGTTCGCCCGGCACTTGCAGCGTCATCTTCAGTCCGCAGAAGGGAGAGTGGACCAGCAATGTTCCGCCATAGCCCTGCCTTGTCCATTCGCCCTTCACTGCGGCCTCACGTTCCAGTGCGAAGTCGAGCACACGATGCGGATCGGCCAGTTCCCGCCAAAGCAAGGCGTGCGCATCGTCGGCATTGATGACCGCCGTGCCGTCACTTTTCAGTCCGCCGAATATCTCGCCCTTGGCGCGTGCCACACCCTCCACCGATCCCAGCCCCTGCAGATGTGCACCGGTCGCGTTGTTGATCAGCGCCACATCCGGTCTGGCGATGCGGGTGAGATAGTCGATCTCGCCTGGGTGGTTCATACCCATCTCGATCACTGCGTAGCGATGCGCCGCATTCATGCGCAGCAGGGTGAGCGGCATGCCGATGTCGTTATTGAAGTTTCCCTTGGTCGCCAGCACGCCCTCCTCGGCGCCGGTGGCCGCGTGCAGGATGGCAGCCAGCATCTCTTTCACCGTGGTCTTGCCGTTGCTGCCGGTGATGGCAACCAGCGGGATGTCGAACTGCGCACGCCAGTGCGCGGCGAGTTGCCCCAGCGCAAGGCGGGTGTCGGACACATACAGTACGGGGCACGGGGCATTCGCGATCTTGCTGTCAGCATTGACCACTGCCGCCACTGCTCCCGCCTGCACTGCTAGCGCGACGAACTTCGCACCGTCAAAGTTCTCACCCCTGAGCGCGATGAACAGGTCGCCCTTCGCGATCGTGCGCGTATCGGTGGAAACAGCGTTGAAACGCACATCCGCGCCAGCATGCTGCGCGTCCAATATACGGGAGGCTTGCGAGAGCTGCATCATGTCCAGCGCTCCTCGGCCTTCCACATGCTCAGCGCGCGGTGCGCGATCTCGGCATCGGAGAAAGGATGGCGCACACCCGCGATCTCCTGGTAATCCTCGTGTCCCTTGCCCGCCAGCAGGATAGTGTCGTTCGCCTGCGCCTTGGCGATGGCATGCGCGATGGCTTTGGCGCGGTCCTCGATGATCTGGTACTCGCCCTGCATGCCGGTGAGGATGGCGTCGATGATCGCGCGCGGTTGTTCGTTGCGCGGGTTGTCGCTGGTGACGATGCGCACGTCGGCGAACCGCGCCGCCACCGTGCCCATCATCGGGCGTTTGCCGCGGTCGCGGTCGCCGCCGCAGCCGAACACGCAGATGACCCGACCATCGGAAGCCGCGGTCACTTCGCGCAATGTCATCAGCACTTTTTCCAGTGCATCCGGCGTGTGCGCGTAATCCACCACCACCGACGGCGTATCCTTGCCGCCCAGTGTCTGCATGCGACCCGCAACGGCTTTTTGCAAACCGAGTTCGCGCACCGCATCGTCGATGTCCATTTCGCTCGCCAGCAGCACCGCAAGCGCGCCGAGCAGGTTGGAGGCATTGAAGCGGCCGATGAGTTTGCTCTGTAGCGCGGCCGACCCCCAGCTGGTATGCAGTTGCAACGCCAATCCCTGCGCATCCATCTGCGTGAGCGTGCCGTACACCATGCGGATGCCGAGCCGCTCCGCCAGTTTCAGCGATTCATCTTCCATGCCGTAACCGATCACTTCGGCCGCTGAATCCTGCAGTTGCTCTGCCAGCTCCGCACCGAAGGCATCATCCAGATTGAGCACCGCATGCTTGAGGTTCGCCCAGTCGAACAGGCTGCGCTTGGCGGCGGCATAACTCTGCATGTCGCCGTGATAGTCGAGATGGTCGCGCGTCAGGTTGGTGAGCAGCGCCACATCGTAATGCACCGCATTGACGCGCCCTTGCGTCAGTGCGTGCGAGGACACTTCCATCACAGCAGCCCGCGCACTCTGCTGTGCGTATTCCGCCAGCAGCCCGTGCACCAGCAGCGCATCCGGTGTGGTGTTGAGCGTCGCTTGCAGGGCACTGGGGAAGCCGTTGCCCAATGTGCCGAGCAGGGCGCTCTTGCGTCCCAGCGCGCTGAAGGTCTTAGCCAACCAGTGGCTGATCGAGGTCTTGCCGTTGGTGCCGGTCACACCGACCATCCACAGCTTCTGCGACGGCTGGCCGTAAATGTGGTCGGCGATCATGCCTGCCTTGTGGCGCAGGTCATGCACCGCCAGATTGGGCAGCACCCACTCGTTGTTCCATTTGAAATCGTGCAGCTCCCAGATCACCGCATTGGCGCCGCGCGCGATGGCCTGCGCGATATATTGCCGGCCATCCGCCTGCGTGCCGGGATAGGCGACGAAGGTGTCGCCGGGCTGCACGGCACGGCTGTCGGAGACCAGCCGCGTGAGCTTCACGCCCAGTTCGTCCAGTTCTTCGAAACGGAAGCCCGTCTGGGGTTTGATCGCGGCGGCACTCATACTTCCTCCCCGATCACTTCGCCCGGCGCCATGATCACATTGTCCAGCGGCGCATCGTTGGGCACGTTGAGGATGCGCAGCGAGGAACCCATCACATTGCTGAATACCGGTGCCGCCACCAGGCCGCCGTAGTAGTCGCGTCCGCCCGGCTCGTTGATCATCACTGCCACAATCAGGCGCGGGTCGGAGGCGGGTGCCATGCCGACGAACGATGCCACATATTTGTCTATGTATTTGCCGTTCTCGAGTTTGTGCGCGGTACCCGTCTTGCCCGCCACGCGGTAGCCGGTGATCTGCGCCAGCGGCGCGGTGCCACCCGGACGCACCACCATTTCCATCATGTCGCGCACGGATTGCGCTGTGGCATCCGAAAAGACCTTGACGCCCACGCTCGGCACCTGCTGTCTGAGCAGTGTCACCGGCAGCAACTCGCCGTTGTTGGCGAACACGGTATAAGCGCGCGCCAGTTGCAGCAGATTGACCGAGATGCCGTGACCGTAGGACATGGTCGCCTGCTCGATCGGACGCCAGGTCTTGTAGTCGCGCAACTTGCCGACCGCCTCGCCGGGGAACTCGCAGCCGGTGACCGAACCGAGGCCGCTCTCGTTGAGACTGCGCCAGAACACCTCGGGCGACAGACCGAGCGCGATGCGCGCCGTGCCGACGTTGCTGGAGCGCTGGATGACCTGGCTGACCGTGAGCGCGCTGGAAGGGTGAGTGTCGTGAATCGTGCGGCCGTTGATGGTGAACTTGCCGCCCGCGGTGTTGATGAGGGTGCCGGGGAAGACTTTGCCCGCTTCCAGCGCCGCTGCCACGGTGAACGGCTTCATGGTCGAGCCCGGCTCGAACAGGTCGGTGACCGAGCGGTTGCGCAGCACGCCGACGGATGGTTTGGCACGATTGTTGGGGTTGAAGGAAGGCCAGTTCGCCAGTGCCAGCACCTCGCCGGTCCTGGCGTCCAGCACCACGATGGAGCCGGCCTTGGCGCGGTTGCGCTCGACCGCCTGCTTGATCTCGCGGAAAGCCATCGACTGTATCTTGCTATCGATGCTGAGCGCGACATCGCCGCCCGCCTTGGGTGCGCGCATGCTGCCAGCATCCTCCACGATGAATCCGCGCCTGTCCTTGATCACCTGCTGGCTGCCGGCCTTGCCGCCGAGTTGCGCCTGCAGGGCCAACTCGATGCCCTCCTGACCGTTATCGTCCACATCGGTGAACCCGATCAGATGCGAGGTGACATCACCACCGGGATAGTAGCGGCGATATTCGCGCTGCAGGGAGATACCGGGGATGCCCAGCTTGACCACTCTGGCCGCCTGCGCCGGCGGCAACTGGCGTTTCAGATAGACGAATTCGCGCGAGGTGTCTTTGAGTTTGCTTTTCACTTCCTCGGGCGACAGGCCGACGATGCTCGCCAACTGAATGATCTGCCGGGTCGTGACCGCGGTATCCGCCGGACTCGCCCACACCGACTCCACCGGCGTGCTCACCGCCAGCGGTTCGCCGTGGCGGTCGGTTATCATTCCGCGGTGCGCATGAAGTTCGACGACGCGGCCGTAGCGCGCGTCGCCCTTTTGCTGCAGGAAGTCGTTGTTGATGCCTTGCAGATAGACCGCGCGCACCAGCAGCGTGGCGAGGCCCGCCAGCAGCAGCACGAACAGCACGCGTGAGCGCCAGGCCGGCAACTCGATCTGTCCCGTTGTTTGTATGGGTTGAGTGGCGTAGTTCACGGCTGCGTCACCATTCCCGACTCCAGCCGGATGTAGCGTATCTGGCGCGGCTGCGGCGTCTGCATCAGCAATTGGACGGCGGCGAGTCTCTCTACCCGCGCGGGCATCGCCAAAGTACCTTGCTCCAGTTGCAACTGCCCCCACTCCACATCCATCTGCTGCGCCCTGTCTTTTTCTTTCTGTAATTCCACGTACAACTTGCGCGCCTTGTGTTGGGAGGTGACTACCCCCAACGCACACGCGATGACTATGATGAGTAACAGGACATTGAGCCTAGCCACCTAAACGCTCCGCCACGCGCAACACCGCGCTACGCGCGCGCGGGTTCGCCGATATCTCTTCATCCGATGCATAGGCCGGCTTGCCGACCAAACGCACCTTGCCCTGCGGCACGTCGGCGGCACGGATCGGTACGCCCTTGGGCAACTTGTCGCCCTGTGCCATGTCGCGCATGAAGCGCTTCACCATGCGGTCTTCCAGCGAATGAAAACTGATCACTGCCATGCGTCCGCCCGGTTTCAGGTGATCCACGCACTGCGGCAACACGCTCTCGAGTTCTTCGAGCTCGCGGTTGATATAAATCCGTATAGCCTGAAAGGTACGAGTCGCCGGATTTTTGCCGGGTTCGCGCGTATGTACACACTTCGCGACGATGTCGCTGAGCTGTTTCGTGGTAAGGATCGCTTGCTCTTTGCGCGCAGCAACAATCGTCCTTGCAATCTGCCTAGCAAACCGTTCTTCGCCGTAATCAAATATCACCTCCGTCAGTTCGCCCTCGTCCGCCATCGCCAGCCATTCCGCCGCCGTCTGCCCCCTGCTGGTATCCATGCGCATGTCCAGCGGCGCATCGAACCGAAAACTGAAACCACGCTGTTCATCATCCAACTGCGGCGACGACACGCCCAGATCCAGCAACACCCCGTCCACCTTGCCTATCCCAAGCCTGCCCAGCACAGCGCCCAGATTCTCGAACTCGCTATGTTCCAACTGAAACCGCGCATCCTTGATCGCACGTCCTGCGGCTACCGCCGCCGGGTCCTTGTCAAGCGCGATCAGCCTGCCGCGCTCACCGAGCTTTTCCAGGATCAAACGGCTATGTCCGCCGCGCCCGAACGTGCCGTCGACATAGATGCCCTCCGGCTTGATCTCCAACGCTTCGACTGCTTCTTTCAACAGGACGGTCGCGTGAACCAGTCCCTTGCTCACAACGTGAAACCTTCAAGTTCCGGCGGCAGATTGTCCGCAGTGAATCCGGTCATCTTCTCGTTCTGCGCCTGCCAGCGCGTCTCATCCCACAACTCGAACTTGTTACCCTGTCCTACCAGCATCACGCGTTTGTCCAGCACAGCGAACGTGCGCAGCGTGGGCGAAACCAGCACGCGGCCGGCGGCATCCATCACCGAGTCTTCGGCGTGGCCTACGAGGAATCGTTGCAGTGCGCGGATGCGCGGATCGAAAGCGGAGAGCTTCATCAGCTTCTCGCGTATGGGTTGCCACTCGGGTTGCGGATAGACCAGCAGGCAACCGTCGGCATCGGCAGTCAGCACCAGCTGACCCGCGCAATGCGCAAGCAACATGTCGCGATACCGCGCCGGTATCGCGAGCCTGCCCTTGCTATCCAGATTAAGTTGCGTCGCTCCCTGAAACATCCCGATTCCCCACCTTTACCCACTTTTTACCACTTGCACGCACTATATTGAAAAACAACTGGAGGGTCAAGCAAGTAAATTGGATTTTTCTTTACGGGACAATGGGTTAGCGCACTTCGTTAATGCAATTCAAATTTGCTTAAAAAGCAATGGATTGGAAAGGTAAGCTAAAGTTGTTTGTGATGGAAGGCGGGGTAAGGCGCGAATTTGCCCACCAAGAACTGGCAAGCGATCTGATGATTATCGAATCTGTTTCTGCGGAAAAAAGGTGAAGCCAGCCGGTAAGCCGGGTTCTGTCGTGGACAGTCATTCCTCTAGGCGTTTCGTTACCTGACGCTCAAGCAACCTACCCGCTGGCGACGCGAGCAACGTCATAGCCAGCCTATTTGGTCTTGCTCCGGATGGGGTTTACCCTGCCACTGATGTTGCCACCAGCGCGGTGAGCTCTTACCTCGCCATTTCAACCTTACCTGTTCTGCTTGCGCAGCCATCGGCGGTGTATTTTCTGTGGCACTTTCCATCGCCTCACGGCGTCCGGTCGTTAACCGGCATCCTGCTCTGTGGAGCCCGGACTTTCCTCTACGCAGCAACAGTGCGTAGCGACTGTCTAGCCAGCTTCGAAACGAAGTTTATCACGCGGGATAGGTTTACTTGGCTTTGTCCTGCAACGCCTGTCCGGCCTTCTCCAGGGCCTTGCCGCTCTCTTCCACGGTCTCGCTACCCAGGCGTTTGGCCTTGTCCAGCAGGGATTCCTGCTTGGCGAACGGATTGGAGAGCAGCGGTTTTTCGCGGCCGATGTTGACGCCTAGCGCCATGCCGATGAGCACGCCGATGATCAGGCTGATGAAGATGGTTTTGAGCTGCTGGGTCATGGATGTCTCCTGTTGGTTGCTGAGTGTCGTTGCAGTTGCGGATTCTGCCTTATCCTTCGATCACTTGCATGCCGATGCCGAGGCTCTTCCATTGTTTCATCTCTTCCAGTAACGCCGTCTCGGTGAGCGGGTTCTGCGCCAGCCAGCCGGGGGCGATGGCAAGATGGAATTTGGTGCCACTGAAACTGCCCTGCATCTCGGGAAGCGCGACATCGCTGCGGCTGCGATAAAAAAGTGCGGCGAAACGCAGTGCCATGACCTGAGCCATCTGTTCTGGGGGGCCCAGCATGCCGCGCAGTTTTTCCAGCCCGCCGCGGTGCGCCAGTGCCAGCAGGCTCAACTGCGCCTGTTCCTTCTTGGAGAAGCCTGGCATGTCGGCGTTGGCCAGAATGTAGGAAGTATGCTTGTGGTATCCGCTGTGCGCGACGCTGATGCCAATCTCGTGCAGCCTGGCCGCCCAGTCGAGCAGAAGCGACTCCTCTTCGTTGATCAGTCCTGCCAGGAATTGTCCGGCCAGCTTGTCCGCCAGCCGCGCCACGCGGGCCGCCTGGCGCGCGTCCACATGGTAGCGGCGCATGAATTGCTGCACGGTCGCTTCGCGCATGTCGTTGTGATGGATACGTCCGAGCAAATCATAGAGCACACCTTCGCGCAGGGCGCCGATGGCAGGTTGCATGACCTCGATATCGAGTTCGCAGAAGGCGGCGTACATAATGGCAAATCCGCCCAGAAATGCCGGAACGCGATCCGGCCGCAAGCCCGGAAGTTCGAGTCGGTTCACGTCGCCGGTCTTGAGCAGTATCTCGCGCAGCTTCTCTAACCCTGCGCGCGTGATGCCTCCATCGCTGAATCCGTTCTGCTCAAGGATGTCGCACAGCACGCGCGCCGAACCGGACGATCCGAAAGCGATGTCCCAGTGGCCGACGGAGAACTCGGAAGCGATGGCCTGTACTTCGCTGCGCGCGGCAAGCTCTGCCTGTTTGAGATTGGACTTGGTGATCTTGCCATCGGGGAAGTAGCGCACGCTGTAGCTGACGCAGCCCATATACAGACTTTCCAGCTTGAGAGGTTGCAGGCTTGTCCCGATGATGAATTCGGTAGAACCGCCGCCGATATCCATCACCAAGCGCTTGCTGTCCGATTGCGGCAGTGTCTGCGCGACACCGCGATAGATGAGCCGCGCCTCTTCGCGACCGGCGATGACCTCGATGGGAAAACCGAGGGCCTCTTCGGCCTGCTTCAGGAATTCGGGGGCGTTCTTGGCGACGCGCAGCGAGTTGGTGCCTACCGCGCGCACCGCTTCGCGCGGCAGCCCGCGCAATCGTTCGCCGAAACGCTGCAGGCAGACGAGCGCCCGTTGCTGCGAAGCCTTGTCGAGGCGCTTGTCCTCGGTCAGTCCGGCGGCCAGGCGCACCGCCTCGCGCAGGCCGTCCAGCATGTAGAGCTGGTCGTCGACCACACGGGCTATCTGCAAACGGAAACTGTTCGAGCCTAGATCGACTGCCGCAAGGAGGGGTTGCTGTTGCACGGTGATGAGGGAATCACTGTTCCTGTACTTCGCGCTCGATCTCTTCCACGGTGACGTGACGCACATCGCGGCCCTTGACCATGTACACCACATACTCGGACATGTTCTTGGCGTGGTCGCCGATACGCTCGATGGCCTTGGCCACGAACAGGATCTCCAGCGAGGTGGAGATGGTGCGCGGGTCTTCCATCATGAAAGTGATGAGGTAACGCATGATTGCGCGGAAGTCTTCGTCCACCAGTTCGTCCTGACGCACTACTTGTGCAGCTGTCGAAAGGTCGAGACGGGCGAACGCATCCAGCGATTTGCGCAACATGTCCAGCGCGATATCGGAGGCATGTTTGATCTCGTGGAAACGCGGCATGTTCAGGCGCTCCTTCTGCGACAGCAGCTTGGCCATGCGTGCGATCTTTTCGGCCTCGTCGCCGATGCGCTCCAGGTCGGTGATGGTCTTGATGACGGTCATCACCATGCGCAGGTCGCCGGCGGCCGGTTGGCGGCGCACCAGGATGCGGTTGCAACTTTCGTCGATCTCGACTTCCATGGCGTTGACACGATGATCGTCGTCGATCACGCGGTTCATCAGTGCCACGTCACCCGAGGTCAGTGACTCGACGGCCAGTCGTATCTGGCTCTCGACCAGTCCGCCCATCTGCAACACGCGCGCACGAACTGCTTCGAGTTCCGCGTCAAACTGTTTCGAGGTGTGTTCGCTACCGACCATGATGGTTCCTTAAAGGATTATTGCAAATGCAGGATGTTAACCACACCCTGTTAAACTTTTGTTACGCCGCGACTCAGGCCGTCAGCGTCTTCACGCCGTCCGGTGTGCCCAACAGCAGCACATCGGCTCCGCGACGCGCGAACAAGCCGTTGGTCACCACGCCGGGCAATTGGTTCAATGCAGTCTCCAACTCGACCGGATTCATGATGCTCAACCCGTGCACATCGAGAATGACGTTGCCATTGTCGGTGGTGAACCCTTCGCGCAGCTTGGGCTGGCCACCCAGCTTGACCACTTCGCGCGCGATGTAGCTGCGCGCCATCGGGATCACCTCGATCGGCAGCGGGAACTTGCCCAACACGTCCACCAGCTTGCTGGCATCACACACACAGATGAACTTCTTGCTTGCGGCTGCGACGATCTTTTCGCGCGTCAGCGCGCCGCCGCCGCCCTTGACCATGTGCATATGGCGTGTGATCTCGTCCGCACCGTCGACGTACACCGGCAGGTCTCCGGCATCGTTCAGCGACAAGACCTCGATGCCGTGGCCTTGCAGGCGCTTGGCCGAGGCTTCGGAGCTGGCGACGGCGCCGCGGATCTTGTGCTTGATCTTGGCCAGCTCATCGATGAAGAAGTTGGCGGTGGAGCCGGTGCCAACACCCACGATGCAATCGGTCGGTACATGAGCGATCGCCGCCTGGGCGACCGCGCGTTTCAAATCATCTTGTGACAAAGCCATCATTTCCCCAGTTCTTAATCAATATTATTGTTTTGCACGGCGATTATTGCAGGAAATTGCTAATTTAGAAACCTTCCCGCCCCATTCCAGCAAACTCTTTTCAAAGCGGCAATTTGCCTTTAGGATGCACCTGCCGTGGGGGTGTAGCTCAGTTGGGAGAGCGTCTGGTTCGCAATCAGAAGGTCGTCAGTTCGATCCTGATCACCTCCACCACTCCAAACCTTCTTTATCCGCGCGGATGGTGCGTGGCGTGCAGCTGTTTTAAGCGCTCCCGCGCCACATGCGTGTATATCTGCGTCGTCGAGATATCCGAATGCCCCAGCAACATCTGCACCACGCGCAAATCTGCGCCGTGGTTGAGCAAATGCGTGGCGAAGGCATGGCGAAGGGTATGCGGCGACAGCGGCTTTTGCAGGCCACCCAGTTTCGCGTGCTTCTTGATCAGATACCAGAACATCTGCCGCGTCATCGCTTCGCCGCGCCCTGTTACGAACAGTGCGTCGGTCAGCTTGCCCTGGAGCAAAGCCGGACGGGCTTCGGCGAGATATCTCCTGACCCAGTCCAGCGCTTCCTCACCCAGCGGCACCAGACGTTCCTTGCTGCCCTTGCCCATCACGCGCGTCACGCCCATGTCCAAACTCACCTGCGCCACACTCAGGCCGACCAGTTCCGACACACGCAATCCGCTGGCATACAGCACCTCCAGCATAGTGCGGTCGCGCATGCCGAGCGGCGCATCGACATCCGGCGCGTTCAGCAGCAACTCGACATCTTCTTCTGTCAGGCTCTTGGGCAGGCTGCGCGGCAACTTGGGGGTGGCGATCTGCAGGGTCGGATCGGCGGCGACCTTGTTCTGGCGCAGCAGGTAACGGAACAGGCGCTTGAGGCTGGAGATGGCGCGCGAGGTGGAGGTGGCCTTGGCTTTTTCCCCACCGACCAGATGCGCGAGAAAACCCTGGATGTCGGCATGCGATGCTTGCAGCAGACCGTATCCGCGCTGCTTCGCCAGCCAATCGGCGAATTTGTTCAGGTCGCGCCGGTAACTTTCAAGGGTGTTGCGGGAGAGGCCGTCTTCGAGCCAGAGGGCGTCGCTGAATTCGTCCAGAAGTTCAGCGTCGCTCATGGGCCAGCAACCATCGCTTGATATCGAGCGACTCGCCTTCAGTGTGCTTCATGAATCCGCCCAAGCCCGTTTTGCTCACCACGCGATGGCAGGGAATGACGATGGGAATCGGATTGCTGCCGCAAGCCTGTCCTACCGCCTGCGCGCTTGAGCCGATCTTCTTCGCGAGCTCACCATAGGCCAGTGTCTGTCCGCGGGGAATATCCAGCATTGCCTGCCACACGTTGCACTGGTGATGCGAGCCATCGAGCTCGAAAGGCAGGTCGATCTCATGGCTTGCATCGGCCAGATAAGCTTCCAGCTCCGCACAGATCGTTTTGGCCATTTCGCCCGCCGGCTGCTGCGTTTTTGTTTTACCCGGCAGGAATTCGATACCCAGCAGATCCGTATCTGAACAACGGATGCCGAGTTTGCCGAAGGGTGCGGAAATGATGGCCTGGAATTTCATGCGCACATGATAGCTGAAATGTAAAACGGGAGCCGAGGCTCCCGTTTTACATGTTGCTTGCTGCCGCTGCTTATACTGCTGCAGCTTTGCGCGCGGGCAACTTTTCCTTGATACGTGCCGACTTGCCGGAACGGTCGCGCAGGTAGTAGAGCTTGGCACGGCGTACATCGCCGCGACGCTTCACTTCGATGCTGGCAACGCTCGGGGAGTAAGTCTGGAACGTACGCTCCACGCCTTCGCCGGAGGATACCTTGCGCACGATGAAGCTGGAGTTCAGCCCCTTGTTGCGCTTGGCGATGACCACGCCTTCGAAAGCCTGGGTACGCTTCTTGTCGCCTTCGACCACGTTCACGTTCACGATGACGGTGTCGCCGGGTGCGAAATTGGGGATGGTCTTGTTCAGACGCGCGATTTCTTCTTTTTCAAGAATGCCGATCAGATTCATTTTGTTTCCTTTTCTTGTGCGGAGGCTTGTTCCTGCTGGTACTCTGCCAGTAGCCGAGCTTCCTGTTTAGTCAACTGGCGTGATGCCAGCAAATCCGGGCGACGTTCCGCAGTCCTGCCTAATGCCTGCTTCAATCGCCACTTCTCTATCTCGGCGTGGTGCCCGGACATCAACACTTCCGGGACAGCCTCGCCGTTATAAACCTCGGGCCGCGTGTAGTGTGGGCAATCCAGCAGTCCCTGCACGAAGGAATCCTGCTGCGCCGATGCGTCGTCGCCCAATACCCCGGGAATCTGCCGCACCACGCTGTCCATCACCACCATCGCTGCCAACTCGCCACCGGACAATACATAGTCACCGATGGAAAGCTCTTCATCCACTTGCTGGCGCAACAGGCGCTCATCCACGCCCTCATAACGACTCGCCAGCAATATCAATCCTTCGTCCCGCGCCAGCAGTTCCATCACCACTTCATGGGTGAGCTGCCTGCCTTGCGGCGAGAGGTGGATCACACAACTCTTCTTCGCTCCGCTTGCGGCCTGCGCTGCTTTCGCTGCGCTGATCGCCTTTTCCAGCGGTTCCGCCAACATCACCATCCCGGGACCGCCGCCGTAGGGACGGTCGTCGATGGTGCGGTAGTTGTCGGTCGTAAAATCGCGCGGATTCCACGTCTGCAACTCAAACTTGCCCTGCTCTGCTGCCCGGCGCGTCACACCGTATTTGGTGAGCGCATCGAACATTTCGGGGAACAGCGTTACGACGTCGAACCTCATTTGAGGTAGTCCGCCTGCCAATCCACCCGGATCGTTTTGTCTTTCAGGCTTACCTGCTGGATCACGCTGGCGATGAACGGGATCAATTTCTCTCCGCTTTCGCCCTTGACCACCAGCACGTCGTTGGCACCGGTCTCCAGCAAGGAATCCACCGTACCGAAGCTCTCACCCTGCAGATTCTCGACCGACAGTCCGATCAGGTCAGACCAGTAATATTCGCCTTCTTCCTGCTCCGGCAATTCCGCGCGAGGAACGGCGATCAACTGGCCTTTGTATCCCTCCGCCGCAGTGCGGTCGGAAATACCCTGCAGCTTGGCGATCACTACCTTGCCGCCATGCACGTTCGCTTCCAGAACTTCCAGCGGACGCCAGGCTTGCTCGTTGCCCACATACCAGGTGTCGTAATCGAGCAGGCTGTCCAGATATTCGGTGAAGGTCTGCACCTTTACCCAACCGAGGATGCCCTGTGCCGCTACGATCTTCCCCATGACGACCATGGGGCTTGCCTCATCAGGCCTTGACTGCTGCACCGGCTTTTTTGACCAAGCGGCCTACGGTCTCGCTCAGCTGTGCGCCGCGCTCTTGCCAATGTGTCACGCGATCCAGCTGGATGCGCAGACCTTCGGAGCCTTCTTTTGCCAGCGGATCGTAGAAGCCAACGCGCTCAATGAAACGACCGTCACGACGGTTGCGGGAATCCGCGACCACCACGTTGTAGAACGGGCGATTCTTCGCGCCGCCACGAGAAAGACGAATGACTACCATAGTGATTACCCAATAGATTAAATTTCGGCCAATGCCAAAAGGGCGCGAATTCTACGATACCTTGCCAACCTCTGGCAAGGACTGTTTCGGAGGGGATTTTAGCGGTGCAGGACCACTTCCACCACGAATTGGGAGCCCAGATAGGCCAGGACAAGGAAGCCGAAGCCGCTCAGGGTCCAGCGCACCGCCGTATGGCCGCGCCAGCCGTAGAAACGGTGGCCTAACAGCAATATTGCAAATATCACCCACGAAGCCATTCCAAACAAGACCTTATGACTGAATTGCAAGGGATGGCCGAATATCTGCTCTGAGAACAACATCCCCGAGGCCACGGTGATGGACAACAGCACAAAGCCGATGGCGATGACACGGAACAACAGGGTCTCCATGGTCAGCAGCGGCGGCAGATTCTGCAACACCTTGGGCATTTTGGCGTGATGCAGACGTTTTTCCACCAGCGACATCAGACCGGCATGCAGGGCCGCGATGGTGAACAGGCTGTAGGCCAGCATCGCCATGAGCACATGGGTATCGAACAGACCGGAAGCGGGCTGGGACAGGATGTGGGCATCGGGGAAGATCGCCGGCAGCGCCGTGCTGACGGCAGCCAGCGGTAATACCAGAGTCTGCAGACTCGACAGCGGATAGAAATAGCGTGCCGACCAGTACACCAGCACGGTCAGCCACAGGATCAGCGACAAGGCGTAGACCAGACCAAGGTTCAGCGCGCCCCATATAAAGAGTGTGTCGTACAACAGCCAGCCGTGCAGCACCAGCGGCACGATCACCGCGAAGCCCAGCGCGCCGCGATTCTGCTGCTCGGCATTGCCCGCGGCTTGTGCGCGCCAGAACAGAATAGCCAGAACGGCATAAAGGACAAACGTGAGCAGATGCAAGGCTTGGTTCGACATGGGGAGTGCAGATGTTTTAGACTGTGCGGATTCTACAGGAAGCGCCGCCCAAGTGTCTGCACCGGCGCTCAACTGAAACTTCGGGATCTGAAACCATGTTGGACAACCTCACACAACGCTTCAGCGGCATCGTCAAGAACCTGCGCGGCCAGGCACGACTGACCGAGAGCAACATTCAGGACGCGATGCGCGAAGTTCGCCTCGCCCTGCTGGAAGCCGACGTCGCGCTGCCGGTTGTGAAGGAATTCATCGCAAAGGTGAAGGAAGCCGCACTCGGACAGGAAGTCATCGGCAACCTGCAACCGGGTCAGGCGCTGATCGGCGTAGTGAACCGCGAGCTGACCAAACTGATGGGCGAGCACAACGATGCGCTCAACCTCGCTGCCGTGCCGCCCGCCGTGATCCTGATGGCTGGCCTGCAGGGCGCCGGTAAAACCACCAGCAGCGGCAAGCTGGCCAAACTGCTGCGCGATCAGAACAAGAAGAAAGTATTGCTGGTGAGCTGCGACGTGTACCGTCCCGCCGCGATCGAACAACTGCGCACGCTGGCCCAGCAACTCGACACCGATTTCTTCCCCTCCGACATCAGCCAGAAGCCGCAGGACATCGCCCTCGCCGCGCTCGACTGGGCACGCAAGCACCACCATGAAGTGCTGATCGTCGACACCGCCGGTCGCCTCGCCGTGGACGAAGCGATGATGACGGAGATCAAGGACCTGCATGCCGCGCTGAAGCCCATCGAGACCCTGTTCGTGGTCGACGCGATGACCGGCCAGGACGCGGTGAACACCGCCAAGGCCTTCGGCGATGCGCTGCCGCTCACCGGCATCATCCTCACCAAGCTGGACGGCGACGCGCGCGGCGGTGCAGCACTGTCCGTACGCCAGATCACCGGCAAACCGATCAAGTTCGTCGGCGTCAGCGAAAAGCCCAACGGCCTTGAAGCCTTCCACCCCGAGCGCATGGCGCAGCGCATCCTCGGCATGGGCGACGTGCTGTCGCTACTGGAAGAGGCGCAGCGCAACGTCGACATGGGCGAAGCACAAAAGCTGGCGAAGAAGATGCAGACCGGCAAGGGCTTCGACCTCAACGACTTCAAGATGCAAATCGTGCAGATGAAGAAGATGGGCGGCGTCTCGGCACTGATGGACAAATTGCCCGCGCAACTTTCCAAGGCAGCGGCCGGAGCCAAAGTCGACGAGCGCCAGATCAATCGCACCGAAGGCATCATCAACTCGATGACGCCCTACGAGCGCTCCCACCCCGAACTCATCAAGGCCTCGCGCAAGCGCCGCATCGCGGCGGGTGCCGGCGTGCAAGTCATGCACGTCAACCAACTGTTGAACCAGTTCGAGCAATCGCAGAAGATGATGAAGATGATCAGCGGCAAGGGCGGTATGGCGAAGATGATGCGCGGCATGGCCGGCAAGTTGCCGGGGATGCGCTAACCCTCACTTAATTTAAAGAACCGCAGACATGACACTCAAAGCCATCATATTCGACGTCGACGGCACACTGGCCGACACCGAGGACGCTCACCGCATCGCCTTCAACATGGCTTTCGCCGAGAACGGCCTGGATTGGAATTGGGATGTCGCCCTGTACGACAAACTGCTCAAGGTGACCGGCGGCAAAGAGCGCATCAAATACTATGTTCAGGACTGGTTGCCGGATTTCAGCAAGCCCGATGACTACGAAGGTTTCGTCAAGAATTTGCATGTCGTGAAGACAGGCCACTACACAGCCATGTTGCGCGACGGCAAGATCCCGTTGCGTCCCGGTGTCAAACAGCTCATCAGCGACGCGCGCGACGCCGGCCTCAAGCTCGCCATCGCGACCACCACCTCACCGGAGAACGTCTCCGCCCTGCTCGAGGTAGGACTGGGCAAGGATTGGGCAAGCAATTTCTCCGCAAATGGTTGTGGCGATATCGTGCCTCACAAAAAGCCGGCACCGGACATTTACAACTGGGTATTGAACGAGCTCAAGCTGGCACCGCAGGACTGCATCGCACTGGAAGATTCCAACAACGGCCTGCGCTCTTCCCTCGCGGCAGGCATCAAAACCTACATCACGACCAACCCGTACACCTGTAAGCAGGACTTCACCGGTGCGGCGGCAGTGCTCGACGATCTGGGCGACCTGCCCCGTTTCTACGGCATGATCGGGCTGCGCGCTTAAGCAGCAAGCCCGGTTTCCTGCTAATCTTGCGGCCAATCCAATTGATCGCGAAACATCATGCAAAGCTACTTAAAGAGAATCCTGACCGCCCGCGTCTATGACGTGGCGGTCGAAACCCCGCTGGAACTCGCGCCCAACCTGTCGGCGCGCATCGGCAACAGCATCCTGTTCAAACGCGAGGACATGCAACCGGTGTTCTCGTTCAAGCTGCGCGGCGCCTACAACAAGATGGCGCAACTCACACCTGAGCAACTCAAGCGCGGCGTGATCGCCGCCTCGGCGGGCAACCACGCGCAGGGCGTGGCCCTCTCCGCACACCGACTCGGCTGCAAGGCCATCATCGTGATGCCGACCACCACGCCGCAAGTGAAGATCGATGCAGTGCGGCATTTCGGCCAGCGTTCGGTAGAGATCGTGCTGCACGGCGACAGCTACAGCGACGCCTGCACCCGCGCGTACGAGTTGGAAAAAGAAAGGAATCTCACCTTCGTGCACCCCTTCGACGATCCCGATGTGATCGCCGGACAAGGCACCATCGGCATGGAGGTGTTGCGCCAGCATCAGGCCCCCATCCACGCCATCTTCTGCGCCATCGGCGGCGGCGGATTGATCGCGGGCGTGGCAGCCTACGTCAAACAGGTGCGCCCCGATATCAAGGTGATTGGTGTGCAGACCACCGACTCGGATGCGATGGCGCGCTCGCTCAAGGCGAAGAAACGCGTCACCCTCAACGACGTCGGCCTGTTCTCGGACGGCACGGCAGTGAAACTCGCGGGCGAGGAGACCTTCCGCGTCTGCAAACAATACGTCGATGAAGTCGTGCTGGTGGATACCGACGAGGTGTGCGCGGCGATCAAGGACGTGTTTCAGGACACGCGCTCCATCCTCGAACCGGCGGGTGCGCTCGCCGTCGCGGGAGCCAAGCTGTACGCCAAGCGCGAACAGCTCAAGGGCGAGACACTGGTGACCGTGTGCAGCGGCGCGAACATGAACTTCGACCGCCTGCGCTTCGTTGCCGAACGCTCCGAGATCGGCGAGAAGCGCGAGGCCCTGCTCGCCGTCACCATCCCGGAGACGCCGGGCAGCTTCCGCAAGTTCTGCTCGCTGCTGGGCAAGCGCAACATCACCGAGTTCAATTACCGCTACGCCGACCCGAAAGCGGCGCAGGTGTTCGTCGGTATCCAGGTCAAGGACCAATCGGAGACGGCAGACCTCGTCGACAAGCTGCAACGCGGCAAACTGCCGACACTGGACCTCTCCGACAACGAGATGGCCAAGCTGCACTTGCGCCACCTGGTCGGCGGCCATGCCGCAGCCGAAAACGAGATCCTGTTCCGTTTTGAATTCCCGGAGCGCCCCGGCGCGCTGATGAACTTCCTCAACAGCATGGACCACAGCTGGAACATCTCGCTGTTCCATTACCGCAACCACGGCGCCGACTACGGTCGCGTGCTGGTCGGCATGCAGGTGCCGCGCACCGACAAGAAGGCGCTCAAGACCTTCCTCGACACCCTCGGTTATCCGTACTGGGACGAGAGTGACAATCCGGCCTATCGGCTATTTTTGGGCTGATCAGCGAATGGTCACGGACTTGTCCGTGATTCAGCCCTGGCGACCCGCCCCAGCCGGCTACGCACCCGTTTCGGCGACTCCCACTTCTGCACCCAGCTCGCCCCGCTGCTACATTTTCAGGCAGGCAGGGGAGCTTCCTGTGGATTTAGAGCGCAAATGAGTTGCTTTATTGCTTCCGCCAATAATAATTATTAATAGGCGTTAGGTGTATTTTTGATGCATATGCGCAAAATAGAGCGCAAATTTACGAATCTTAAGTGAGGGGCGATCTGGGAATGGATATCCGCGCTAGAAAACAGGCCCTCAGGCAAAGTATAATCGCCGCCCGCGAAAAGCTGGGTGGCGCCGAGAACCTAGGCCTGAGCCGCGCCATCATCGGCGGAATTTGCGGCCTGCCCGGCTACAAACAGGCAACTGTCGTACTGGGTTATTTGAATTTCGGGGCTGAACTGGCTGCCGAACTGTGGGTGAACCAGGCGCTGGCGGACGGCAAGCAAGTCTTGCTGCCGCGGGTGAACCGGGCAAGCGGACACCTCGACATATATAAGGTGCACGACCTGCAACATGACGTGGCACCCGGGGCATGGGACATACGCGAGCCGGTCGCCGAACGCTGCACGAGAGTCGACGCACTTGGCACAGTGAACTTCATCCTGTTGCCGGGAGTCGCGTTCACCCGGACGGGCGACCGCCTGGGCTACGGCGGCGGTTATTACGACAAACTACTGGCACGCATGCCGCACCGACCAACACTGGTTGCCGGGGCGTTTGCGCTGCAAGTAGTGCAAGAGATTCCGTTGGAAAGTACCGACCATAAAATCGAATGGCTGGTGACGGAGAACGAAACGATACATTGCATCAAAGGGAGAGAGTAAGCGATGGCGACACAGATACCTGATCAAGATCCGCAAGAGACCCAGGAGTGGCTGGATGCGCTCCAATCCGTACTGGACAAGGAAGGTGCCCAACGCGCCCACTTCCTGATGGATCAGCTGATCCATCACGCCCGCATGGCCGGCGACGACATGCCGATCAGCGCGACCACACCCTACATCAACACCATTCCGGTCGATAAGGAAGAACGCTCGGCGGGGAATTTTGAACTGGAACACCGAATCCGCGCGCTGACGCGCTGGAATGCGATGGCCATCGTGATGAACGCCAACAAGGAGTCGTCCGAGCTGGGCGGCCACATCGCCAGCTTCGCTTCTGCCGCGACCTTATATGACGTTGCTTTCAACCATTTCTTCCATGGCAAGACCGACGATCACGGCGGCGACCTGGTGTACTTCCAGGGCCACTCCTCGCCCGGCATCTATGCCCGCGCTTACATCGAAGGCCGCCTGACTGAAGAACAGTTGCGCAAGTACCGCCAGGAAGTGGATGGCGACGGACTATCCTCCTATCCGCACCCTTGGCTGATGCCGAATTTCTGGCAGTTCCCCACCGTATCCATGGGCCTCGGCCCGCTGATGGCTATTTATCAGGCGCGCTTCATGCGCTATCTGCAACACCGTGAACTGGCGCAGACCGATGGCCGCAAGGTGTGGGCCTTCCTCGGCGACGGCGAGACCGACGAGCCGGAATCGCTGGGCGCGATCTCCATGGCCGGGCGCGAGAAACTCGACAACCTGATCTTCGTCATCAACTGCAACCTGCAACGCCTGGACGGACCGGTGCGCGGCAACGGCAAGATCATCCAGGAACTGGAAGGCGTTTTCCGCGGCGCCGGCTGGAACGTCATCAAGGTAGTCTGGGGACGCCGCTGGGATCGCCTGTTCGCCAAGGACAAGAGCGGCCTGCTGATGAAGCGCATGGAAGAGGTGGTCGACGGCGAATACCAGAACTACAAAGCCAAAGACGGCGCGTTCGTGCGCAAGGAATTCTTCGGCAAGTACCCGGAACTGCTGGAGTTGGTCGCCGACATGTCGGATGACGAGATCTGGCACCTGAACCGCGGCGGCCACGATCCGTTCAAGATGTTCGCGGCCTACGCTGCAGCCAACAAGCACAAAGGCCAGCCCACGGTGATCCTCGCCAAGACGGTGAAGGGTTACGGCATGGGCGAAGCGGGCGAAGCACAGAATCCGACGCATCAACAGAAGAAGCTGGGCCTGGAAGAGCTGCGCAAATTCCGCGACCGCTTCAACATCCCCGTCTCCGACGAACAATTGCCGAATCTGCCCTTCGTGCGTCCCGCCGAAGACAGCCAGGAGATGAAGTATCTGCGCGAACGCGGCGCGGCCATGGGCACCCTGCCGGCACGCGCACAGGGCAAGGAATCGTTGCAGATCCCCGATCTCTCCGCGTTCGACATCCTGCTGAAAAGCAGCGAGGACCGCGAATTCTCCACCACCATGGCTTTCGTGCGCATGCTGGGGATGTTGCTGAAAGACAAGAACATCGGCAAGCAGATCGTGCCCATCGTGCCGGACGAATCACGCACCTTCGGCATGGAAGGCATGTTCCGCCAGCTCGGCATCTTCTCGCAGGTGGGTCAGCTGTACACACCGCAGGACGCCGAAGAGCTGATGTTCTACAAAGAGTCTTCGACCGGACAGATTCTGCAGGAAGGCATCAACGAAGCGGGCGGCATGGCAGACTGGATCGCTGCGGCGACATCGTATGCCAACCACGGCAAGGCAATGATCCCGTTCTACATCTACTATTCGATGTTCGGCTTCCAGCGCATCGGCGACCTGGCCTATGCGGCAGGCGACCTGCGCGCGCGCGGCTTCATGGTCGGCGGCACGGCCGGACGCACCACGCTGAACGGCGAAGGTCTGCAACACCAAGACGGCCACAGCCACCTGATGGCAGCCACCATCCCCAACTGCGTGTCCTACGACCCGACCTTCGCCTACGAACTGGCGGTGATCGTGCAAGACGGCATGCGCCGCATGTACCAGAACCAGGAAGACGTGTTCTATTACCTCACGGTGATGAACGAGAACTACACCCACCCAGCCATGCCCAAAGGTGCCGAAGAAGGCATCATCAAGGGTATGTACAAGTTCAGCGCAAGCAAGTCCAAGGCAAAAGCCAAAGTGCAACTGCTGGGAAGCGGCACCATCCTGCGCGAGGTGATCGCCGCCGCCGAACTGCTGGAGAAGGATTTCGGCGTCGCCGCCGACGTGTGGAGCGTGACCAGCTTCAACGAGCTGCGCCGCGATGGCATCGACTGCGAACGCTGGAACACCTTGCACCCAGAGGCGCAGCCGCGCACGAGCTATGTGGATTCCTGCCTGGATGCCAAGACGCCGGTGATCGCCGCAACCGATTACATGCGTGCTTATTCCGACCAGATCCGTCCTTTCGTCAAAGCACGCTACAAGACGCTGGGCACGGACGGTTTCGGTCGTTCCGACTTCCGCGTCAAGCTGCGCCACTTCTTCGAGGTGGACCGCTTCTACGTCGCTGTCGCCGCGCTGAAGGCGTTGGCCGACGAGGGCACTATCCCGGCGAGCGAAGTGAGCAAGGCGATCAAGCTCTACAAGATCAACCCCGACAAACCGAACCCAGTGACGGTTTAAGCCGAGGAGACCAGCGTGGCAGAAATCAAAAATGTAGTGGTGCCGGATATCGGCAATTTCAAAGATGTGGCCATCATCGATGTTGCGGTGAAGGCGGGTGATAAGGTGTCTGCCGAGCAGACATTGATCTCACTGGAGACCGACAAGGCGACTGTGGATGTCCCCACGCCTTTTGCCGGCGTTGTCAAAGAGGTGAAGGTCAAGACCGGTGACAAAGTGTCGGAAGGTGCTTTGATCGTGACGATCGAGGCAAGCGGTGAAGCCGCCGCGCCCGCAGCAGCTCCGGCTGCTGCACCGGTACAGACCGCGACACCCGTAGCGACTGCCCCGGTCGCGAAGCCGGCTCCAGTCGCAGCCCCCGTTGCCGCAGCTGCACCCGTTTCCTCCGGCGCAGGCGCCCATGCCAGCCCGTCCATCCGCCGTTTTGCGCGCGAGCTGGGCGTGGATCTGGTGAAAGTCGGCGGCAGCGGCGAGAAAGGTCGCGTCACCAAGAACGACGTGCAGAACTTCGTCAAGAAGTCGCTGGCCGGTGGCGGCGCAGCCACGGGCGGCGCCTTGCCCGGCTTGCTGCCGTGGCCAGATGTCGATTTCGCCAAATTCGGCGCCATCGAAGCCAAGCCGCTGTCACGCATCAAGAAGATCTCCGGCGCCAACCTGCACCGCAACTGGGTGATGATCCCGCATGTCACGCAGTTCGAGGAGGCCGACATCAGCGAGATGGAAGCTTTCCGCAAGGAACTCGGCGCGGAATACGCCAAGCATGATATCAAGATCACCCCGCTCGCCTTCATGCTCAAGGCTTGCGCGATCACACTCAAGCACTTCCCGGATTTCAACGCCTCGCTGGATGCCAGCGGTGAGAACCTGATTGTGAAGAAATACATCCACATCGGCGTCGCCGTGGATACACCGGACGGCCTGATGGTGCCGGTGATCCGCGACGTGGACCAGAAAGGCATCGTGCAGCTGGCGAAAGAGCTGGGCGAAGTCAGCGCCAAGGCGCGCGAAAAGAAGATCACCGCCGCCGACATGCAGGGCGGTTGCTTCACCATCTCCAGCCTGGGCGGCATCGGCGGCACGGCGTTCACGCCCATCATCAATGCACCGGAAGTGGCCATTCTGGGCGTTTCTCGCTCCAGCATGAAACCGGTGTGGAAAGACGGCGAATTCGTGCCGCGACTGATGCTGCCGCTGTCACTGTCCTACGATCACCGCGTGATCGACGGCGCGGCCGGGGCCCGTTTCACCACCTACCTCGCGCATGTGCTGTCCGATATGCGCAGGTTGGCGCTGTAATTTTTAATCCCTCACTAGCCACAGATGAGCCCTGCCAGACCCGCCGTATCGGCGGCGGCAGGAAATATCGGTTAAACTTGCCGCCGTTCTTATCCATGCTTCATCCGTATCCATCCGTGGCTAACCGTATTTTCCTCACAATATGAGCACTGCCCCCATCGGCATCCTCGGCGGCACCTTCGATCCCATCCACCATGGGCATCTGCGCATCGCACAGGAAGCGCTGGAGCAGTGCAAGCTGGCGCAAGTCCGCTTCGTCCCCTGCGGCACGCCGCCGCACCGGCCCGCGCCGCAGGCATCGGCCAAGATGCGCTGGGAGATGGTGCGCCTGGCACTGAACGGCCACCCCGATTTCCTCGTCGACGTGCGCGAAGTGTTCCGCAGCGACCCCTGCTATACCGTCGACACGCTCACCGCGCTGCGCGCCGAACTGGGCGACCAGCAACCGATATGCATCATCCTCGGCGGCGACGCTTTCCTGCAACTGCACACCTGGCACGAATGGAAGCGCCTGTTCGCCCTGGCGCACATCGTGGTGTTGCAGCGCGCGGGCGGATTGCCGCTGGGCAATGCGATGCAGAAAGCCGACGCCGCGCTGCAAACCGAATATCAGGCACGCCTCGCCCCCGGCGCGGATGCCTTGCATGAGTCGCCCGCCGGGACGATCTTCGTCGCCGACATGCCCGCACTGGAGATCTCTTCCACCGACATCCGCCGCCGCTGCGCAGAAAAGAAAAGCGTTCGTTATCTGGTACCGGACGCCGTCGTCAATCACATCAACACCAACTCACTCTACCGTACATGCTAAGCACACAAGAAAAAACCCAAGCCATCGTCGCCGCACTGGAAGACGTCAAAGCACTCGACATCCAGGTCATCGACACCAGCAAACTCAGCCCGCTGTTCGAACGCATGATCGTCGCCAGCGCCCAATCCACGCGCCAGACCAAAGCGCTGGCCGACAACGTCGAAAAAAAGCTCAAGGAACTGAACGAAGTCCCGCTCAGCACAGAAGGCGAGAGCAGCGGCGAATGGATACTGGTCGATTTCGGCGAGGTGCTGGTGCACATCATGCAGCCCGCGGTCCGCGCCTATTACAACCTTGAAGAACTCTGGGGCGTCCAACCCAAGCTGCGCGCCCAAGCGGGCAAATGAAGCTGTTGATCCTCGCGGTGGGCAACAAGATGCCGTCGTGGATCACCGAGGGCTTCAACGAGTACGCCAAGCGCATGCCGCGCGAGGCAACAATCACGCTGGTCGAGATCAAGCCGGAAGCCCGCAACAGCGGCAAGACCGCCGCGCAGATCATGGAAGCCGAAGCCCTGCGCATCAAGGCCGCACTGCCCGCAGGGGTCTTGTGCATCGCGCTCGACGAACACGGTGCCACCCCCACCACCAAACAGCTTACCCAGCAGATGCAGGACTGGATGCGACAGGGCCGCGATGTCGCCTTCGTCATCGGCGGCGCCGACGGCCTGCACGAATCGGTCAAGCAGCAGGCACAACAGCTGCTGGCACTGTCCGCCTTCACCCTGCCGCACGGCATGGTGCGCGTGCTGCTGGCGGAACAACTGTACCGGGCGCACAGCCTGATGCATAACCACCCGTATCATCGCGAGTGAACCATGGTCGCCAGACACCCGCACATCTATCTCGCCTCGCAGAGTCCGCGCCGCCGCGAACTGCTCAAGCAGATCGGCGTGCATTACGAAGTCCTGCTGTTGCGCCACGGCCTGCGCCGCGAGGCCGGAGTGGACGAGACGCCGCATGACGGCGAGGCACCGCTGGACTACGTGCAGCGCGTCTGCCGCGACAAGGCGCTGACAGGCTGGGAGACGCTGGAATTGCGCGAACAGCCGCTGCACCCGGTGCTGGCCGCGGATACCACGGTCACCTTCGATGGCCACATCATCGGCAAGCCGGACGACAACGAACACGCCGCCGAGATTTTGCGCATGCTTTCGGGCAGACAGCATCAGGTGCTCACCGCCATCGCCGTCATTTACGGCGAACGGCTGGAGACGCGGCTATCGGCGACCACCATCACCTTCGACACGCTTAGCGAGGAGCGCATTCGCCGCTATCTGCTCACCGGCGAAGCACACGACAAGGCCGGCGCCTACGGCATCCAGGGCCATGCCGGTTCCTTCGTGAAACAGATCGAGGGCAGTTACACCGGCGTGATGGGACTGCCGCTGTACGAAACGGTAGAATTGCTGAAACTTTTCGGATATCCCGCACCATGACAGATGAGATATTGATCAACGTCACCCCGCAGGAAACCCGCGTGGCAGTGATGCAACAGGGCGTCGTGCAGGAGCTGCACATCGAGCGCGGCAGCCAGCGCGGCCTCGTCAGCAACGTCTATATCGGCAAGGTGAAACGCGTCCTGCCCGGCATGCAGTCCGCTTTCATCGACATCGGCCTGGAACGCTCGGCCTTTCTGCATGTCGCCGACATCTGGGAAAACCAGCAGAACGGCGACGCCGCCAAACCCATCGAGAAAGTGCTGTTCGAGGGACAGAGCCTGCTGGTGCAGGTCATCAAAGATCCGATCGGCACCAAGGGCGCACGCCTTTCCACACAACTGAGTTTCGCCGGACGCCTGCTGGTGTTCCTGCCGCAGGAATCGCACATCGGCGTGTCTCAGCGCATCGAGAGCGAAGCTGAACGCGAAGCACTGCGCGCCCAGCTTCAGCAGATACTGCCGGCCGAACACAAGGGCGGCTACATCATCCGCACGCTGGCCGAGTCGGCGACCGATTGCGAATTGCGCGCTGACATCGCTTATCTCGACAAACTATGGAGCAACCTGCAACAGCAGGCACAGCGGGTCGCGCCCCCCGCCCTGCTGTACAAAGAACTGGACATCAGCTTGCGCGTGCTGCGCGATTGCGTGAACGAGTCGACCGGCCGCATCCTGGTCGACTCGCGCGAGACACATGAGCGCCTGCTGACCTTCGCCCGCGACTACATCGCCGACGCCGTGCCCAAACTGGAACACTATGTCGGCGCGCGTCCGCTGTTCGACCTCTACAGCGTGGACGAGGAGATCGAGCGCGCCCTGTCGCGCCGCGTCGACCTGAAGTCCGGCGGCTACCTGATCATCGACCAGACCGAGGCGCTAACCACCGTGGACGTCAACACCGGCGGCTTCGTTGGCGGGCGCAATTTCGACGATACAATCTTCAAGACCAATCTGGAAGCGGCGCAAGTCATCGCACGGCAACTGCGCCTGCGTAACCTGGGCGGCATCATCATCTGCGACTTCATCGACATGGATACGGCCGAGCACCGCGACGCCGTGCTGGAAGAGTTCAAGAAGATGCTGGCACACGACCATACCCGCATCAGCGTGAGCGGCTTCTCCTCGCTGGGACTGGTGGAGATGACACGCAAGCGCACGCGCGAGAGCCTGGCGCATGTGCTGTGCGAACCCTGCCCCACCTGCCAGGGGCGCGGCGAGGTGAAGACCGCGCAGAGCGTGTGTTACGAGATCCTGCGCGAGATCGTACGTGAAGACCGCCAGTTCAACGGCCGCGAATACCGCATCCTCGGCTCGCAACAGGTCATCGACCTGTTCCTCGACGAGGAATCGCAGAGCCTCGCCCAGCTTTCCGACTTCATCGGCAAGCCGGTATCACTGCAAGTCGAGACTTTGTATTCGCAGGAACAATACGATGTCATCCTGATGTAGCGCATTCCCGCGTCACGAAACGGCATCCGAAGATACCCCGTCTCCACGAAAAGAGCTGTATTTGCCGCTCTTTTTCCTGCCTGTCCAGACATTCCGCCTGTTAGGCTACGCTTCCACATCCATCGACATACAGGTGCTCCATGAATCGACTGTTCTTGCCGCTATTGATCGCCTTACTGGCACTGACCAGGCCCGCTTGCGCATTGGATGCGCACGGGCACGAGGCTGCCGTTGACCAAAGCGCGATCATCGTCGCCTTTCTGAACAATCTGAAAGCCGACAACAGCGTGTACATGAGCTCGCGCAAGATCGAATTCTTTGCTGCGCTCTCCAAGGGGCAGACCCCCGTAGCCACGGTGGTCACCTGTTCGGATTCGCGCGTACAGGCCAACATGTTCGACCGCTCCCCTGAAGGCGATCTGTTCACCGTGCGCAACATCGGCAACCAGATGGCGACCGCCGAAGGCTCGGTCGAATACGGCGTGCATCACCTGCACACCCCGGTACTGTTGTTCATAGGTCACTCCCGCTGCGGTGCCATTGCCGCAGTGAGCGGCAACTACTCCAAGGAATCAGCTGCCATCAGGCGCGAACTGGACACTATCACCATCTCCAAAGATCTAAACAACATCGACGGCGTGAAGGCCAACGTGCATAACCAGGTCACCGGCGCCAGGCTGAAGTTCGCGGAGGAGATCGGCGCGGGACGCCTGCTCGTCATCGGCGCGGTCATGGACTTTGCCGACGACCTGCATCAGGGCGCGGGCAAACTGCACATCGTCAACATCAACGGCGAGACCGATCCCGCCAAGCTGGAAAATGTAAGCGCCCTGCTGGCCAAACTAAAACCCAAGGCAGCGCCCGAAGCAGCGCCAAAGAAGCCCGTGGCAAGCAAGCCCACCGCTGCGCCAGCCACTGCAGCACACCACTAGACCGGATCAAAGCTCAATAAAAAACGCCGCTCGATGAGCGGCGTTTTTACAAGCCTGAACGGCTTGGGTGATTACTTCTTGGCGCCGTTGACTGCAGCCTTCAGAGTAGCACCTGCCTTGAATGCGGGCTGCTTGGAAGCTTTGATCTTGATCGCTGCGCCGGTAGCCGGGTTGCGGCCGTTGCGGGCTGCGCGCTTGCGCACTTCGAATGTACCGAAGCCAACCAGCGCAACATTGTCGCCCTTCTTCAGGGAAGCAGTGATGATGTCGATCAGTGCCGCGATGTTGCGGTCGGCGTCAGCCTTGCTGCTGCCAGTCTTGGTTGCCAGTGCGTCGATCAGTTCTTTGCGGTTCATGAGTAAACTCCCTGTAGTTGATGGTTGAAGTACCGTGTAGTCAAAGTACCGGAGCGGATTGTTGTAGATATTTGGCGGAATGGCAAGGGGTTGCATGCAAATGATTTAGCAAACCTGCAACAGGCCGGTCGGCCCGAAAAGCCTGCTACGCCTGCAATAAACGCCCCTACGCGACCGGCGATACTCCGTCTGGCCGCGTTCCCCGACAACGAAAACACCCTCCACCTCCTTGTAAATAAAGGCTTCCATGGCCATTCTCCCGTCGCCGCCCTCACGCCACGGACCGGGTCATGCAACGCTCACCTGTAACAGTATTACCGTTATCCAAGGCGAATCGAACGGCGGATCGAGCAAAATCATGGACGAGGACAACATCATGAAAATGCACCTGCGCATCAAAGTAATAGCGGGATATATAGGCCGTTTGGCCTATTGACGGCGGCTGTGCTAGTGGCTAGGCAGGGAAGCGAAACCGGACGTGAACGTCATCTCGCTTCCTGCTCCCCACCCATCGCCAGTTGCGCGGCTTCACAACTCTCCGCGGGTTTGTCCTTGCGCTGCTCGGCCAGAAGCGCGATCGCGCTGAAACGATCGATCAGCCCGTTACGGGCGAAGTGGTCGATGATGAAGAGCGGGATCAGGGTGTCAGGTTCCCACAGCCCCCGGAACTTGAGTCTGCTGCCCTGTGCATTCGGCTCGATCTCCCAGTTGCCCTGGAACATCTTCGAGTCGCCACTCAGCTGGGTGAAACTGATGCGTTCATAGGGTTGCTCGGTGTATTCCATCACCGAATGCAGGCGGACATGAAAGAACAGCACGCGCTCATCGGCGGTGCGCTCCACCCTGACCTTGTCCGGTGCTTCGCGGAACGCCAGCGACTCGACCATACCTGGCAATTCCTTCGCCGCTTCGTAATCGGTCAGGTAACGGTAAGCGGCACAGCCCGGCAACGGCGTATCGAAGCTGGCGACGAAGCTGTACTGGCTCCCCTCCCGCTTCACCTCCACCTGCAATCCGGGGTAAGGCGTATCCGGCCAGGCTGGAGAGGCCGTCAGCAAAAGCAGCAGGAAAAGGATGCGCTTCATCATGCAGCGACCTTATAAGGAAGCTTTGTGACGCGGCTGTGACGGCCGGGTGAATCTTTGCAGACTGTTAGAGCAGCAAACTATCCGGCTCGACTATGCTGCCGCTGATCGCCACGACCTTGTGGCGGGATTGACCGCCCTGTTTGAGCTCGACCTGACGCAGCGGGACGCCGAAGGTGTCGGCGATGAACCTGAGCAGCGCTTCGTTGGCGCGCCCCTCGATGGGCGGAGCGGCGAGGCGGATCTTCAGCGCTTCACCGTGCAGCCCGGCCAGCTCGGTGCGCTTGGCACCGGGCTGGACATGCAAGGTCAGGGTGAGTATGTCGCCGCTGCGGCGGTACCACTCGCTCACAACAGGCTCTGGGCCGCCTGTTCCAGGGCACCGACAGGCACGATGAGGATGAGCTGGCAGATGATGAACAGGATCAACACCGAGAGGTCAACGTTGCCGACCGGCGGGATGCGACGGCGCAGGGGTTGCAGAAAGGGACTGTTGACCGCATGCAGCATCGGCGCGAGCGGCGTATGCGGATTGACCCAGGACAGGATGGCTTCGGCAAGCAGCGTGATGATCAGCAGGTAGATGCTCAGTTGCAGCAGCTTGACCACCGTCCAGGCCAGCAACCCGGCCAGCGGAAATGTCACAGCTGATTGCTGCAACCACACGAAAAGAGCGAGATAAATGAACTCGACCGCGAATGCCAGCAGCAGGGTAGCCGTATCCAGCCCCCGCAGTCTGGGGACGAAACGGCGCGCCCGCAGTACCGCAAAATCGGTGATCGCCATGACGAACTCGCCGAGCGGGTTGCGCATCGGCACCTGCAGCCACACGGCATGGAAGCGGAACAGCAGCACGGCCGCAAAAGGCTGCACCACCACATCGAGCAGGAAAGCGAGTGCCTGTCCTAACATCACGCGTCCTTCCCCAGTTCGTCGCCCATCTCCTTCGATCGCTTCGCCGCGGCATGGATGGCATCGACGATATCCTGCTTCACCCGGTTCGCATCCATGCTGAGCAGTGCGCGTTCGGTGGTGCCGTTCTTGGAAGTGACACGCGCGCGCAATGTGGCGACCTCATCACTGCTGTTCTCGGCCAGCTTGGTGGCGCCGAGAAAGGTATCCAGCACCATCTGGCGCGCCTGGGATTCTTCCACGCCCAGCTCGTAGGCCGCCTGCTGCATGGCCTCGATGAAATAGAACACATAGGCAGGACCGCTGCCAGAGATGGCGGTCACCGCATCCAGCCGTTCCTCGTCGTCCAGCCAGAAAGTGCTGCCGACCGCCGACAGGATCGCCTCGGCGCGGTGGCATTGCTCGGGCCGCACCACCGGCGTGGCATACAGCGCGGTGACGCCGCTGCGGATGAGCGCGGGGGTGTTGGGCATGCAGCGCACGATGTTCTGCGAGCCCACCCAGCGCGCGATATCCTGGGTGCGAATGCCGGCGGCGATAGAGATGACCAGTCGATCTTCGAGAGAAGGAGCCAGTTGCAGGGCCACTTCCTGCAGTTGTTGCGGCTTGACCGAAAGGATCACGACTTCGCTGTGCGCGACCGCCTGCGCCATATCGGTGGAAGCGCGGACGGCGAACTCGTTGTGCAATTCGGCACAGCGATCCTTGCTGACCTCCACGACATGCATCTTGGAAGGCGAGTAGCCGCGCTTGATCAGTCCGCTGATCAGAGCCTTCGCCATGTTGCCGCCGCCGATGAAAGTGATCTTCATTGTTTCTCCCCGTAGTCTCTGGCACCGAATATCGCCGTGCCGATACGCACGATGGTGGCGCCTTCCATGATCGCTGCCGGATAGTCGTGCGACATCCCCATCGAGAGGGTATCCAGCCCCATTCCCCGCGCATTCAATTTTCGGAATATCTCCCGCATCCGGGCAAAAGGCAAGCGTTGCGACTTTTCGTCCGCAGCAGGTGCGGGTATCGACATCAATCCGCGCAACTTGAGGTTAGGGAGCCGCGCGACCGCCAGTGCCAGTTGTTCCACTTCATCCTCGGCGACACCGCTCTTGCTCTCCTCGCCACTCACGTTCACCTGTAGACAGACGTTCAAAGGCGGCAGATGAGAAGGACGCTGTGCGGAAAGACGTTCGGCCACCTTGAGCCGGTCCACGCTGTGCACCCAGGCGAAGTTCTCGGCGATGGGCCGCGTCTTGTTGCTCTGGATGGGCCCGATGAAATGCCACTCCAGCGGCAGATCGCGCAGGGCTGCGATCTTGTCCAGCGCTTCCTGCAAATAATTCTCGCCGAACGCGGTCTGGCTCGCCTGATAGGCCTCGCGTACCGACGCTGCCGGAAAGGTCTTGCTGACCGCCAGCAAGCGCACTTCGCTAACCCCGCGGTGGGCCGATGCGGCGGCCTTTTCGACGGCCAGCCTGGTCGCTTGCAAGTTGGAGAGGATTGCAGTCATAATCCCTCAGGCATTCGCCTTTCAATGCTGTTTTCTAAGCTCAGGGATTATATATGGATATCACCGAACTGCTCGCCTTCGGCGTGAAGAACAAAGCTTCCGACTTGCACCTCTCCGCAGGCTTGCCTCCTATGATCCGCGTGCACGGTGATATGCGCCGCATCAACCTCCCCGCGATGGAACACAAGGAAGTCCACGCCATGGTGTACGACATCATGAACGACGGGCAGCGCAAACATTACGAAGAGAACAAGGAAGTCGACTTCTCGTTCGAAGTCCCAAATCTGGCTCGTTTCCGCGTCAACGCCTTCATCCAGAACCGCGGCGCCGGAGCGGTCATGCGTACCATTCCGTCCAAGATCCTGACGCTGGAAGATCTCAAGTGCCCGCCCATCTTCAAGGACATCTCCGAATTCCCGCGCGGCATGGTGCTGGTGACCGGCCCGACCGGTTCCGGCAAATCGACCACGCTGGCGGCGATGGTGAACCACATCAACGAGAACGAGATGGGCCACATCCTGACCGTGGAAGACCCGATCGAATTTGTGCACGAATCCAAGAAGTCACTGATCAACCAGCGCGAAGTCGGTCCGCACACGCTGTCGTTCACCAACGCGCTGCGTTCGGCACTGCGCGAAGACCCGGACGTGATCCTGGTGGGTGAAATGCGCGACCTCGAGACCATCCGTCTGGCGATGACCGCAGCCGAGACCGGCCACCTGGTGTTCGGCACGCTGCACACCAGTTCTGCCGCCAAGACCATCGACCGTATCATCGACGTGTTCCCCGCCGACGAGAAGGAGATGGTGCGCGCGATGCTGTCCGAATCGCTGCGCGCGGTGATCTCGCAGACGCTGCTCAAAACCAAGGACGGCTCGGGCCGTGCCGCAGCGCACGAGATCATGATCTGTACTCCGGCGATCCGCAACCTGATCCGCGAAGCGAAAGTTCCGCAGATGTATTCCGCCATCCAGACCGGCGGTAACATCGGCATGCAAACGCTGGACCAGTGCCTGAGCGAGATGGTGAAACGCAACCTCGTCGCTTCATCCGAGGCGCGCAGCAAGGCAGTGAACAAGGATCTTTTCCCGGGATAATTTCCCGGCCCAGGAAACGAACAGCGTTAGGAGTACATCATGGAAAGAGACCAGGCCACCGAACTCGTACACAACCTGCTGCGCGGCATGATCTCGCAAAAGGCCTCCGACCTGTTCGTTACGGCGGGTTTCCCGCCGGCTTTCAAGATCGACGGCAAGATGACGCCGGTCTCCAGTCAGGCGCTGACTCCCCAGCACACGCAGGAACTGGCGCGCAGCATCATGAACGACCGCCAGGCCGCCGAGTTCGAAGCTACACACGAATGCAACTTCGCCATCAGCCCGCCCGGCATCGGCCGTTTCCGTGTCAACGTCTTCATGCAGCAGCAGCGTGTCGGCATGGTGTTGCGCACCATCACCACCAAGATACCGACCTTCGAGGAATTGCGCCTGCCGACGACGCTTAAGGATGTCACCCTGACCAAGCGCGGTCTGGTGATTTTGGTCGGCGGCACCGGTTCCGGAAAATCTTCCACGCTGGCCGCGATGATCGGCTACCGCAACCACAACAGTTACGGTCACATCATCACCATCGAAGACCCGGTGGAATACGTGCACGAGCACGTCAAATGCATCATCACCCACCGCGAAGTCGGTGTAGATACCGACAACTGGCACAGCGCGCTGAAGAACACCCTGCGCCAGGCACCCGATGTCATCCTGATCGGCGAGATCCGCGACCGCGAGACCATGGAATACGCCGTGGCCTTCGCCGAGACCGGCCACTTGTGCATGGCGACATTGCACGCCAACAGCGCCAACCAGGCGCTCGACCGTATCATCAACTTCTTCCCGGAAGAACGCCGCGAACAGCTGCTGATGGACCTGTCGCTCAACATCAAGGCGCTCATCTCGCAACGTCTGATTCCCAAGCGCGACGGTCAGGGCCGCGCTGCCGCCTTCGAGATCCTGCTCAATTCGCCGCTGATCTCCGACCTCATCTTCAAGGGCAATGTGCACGAGATCAAAGAAGTCATGTCCAAGTCGCGCGAACTCGGCATGCAGACCTTCGACCAGGCGCTGTTCGACCTGCACGAGGCCGGCATGATCAGCTACGAAGAATCGCTCAAGAATGCAGACTCGGTCAACGACCTGCGCCTGAAGATCAAACTGCAGGGCCAGGCCACCAAGGACCGCGACGTGATGAGCGGACTGGAAAATCTGAAGATGACCTGAAAGGTCGAAGATGAACTTCCAGCCCATCTTCCGCGTCCACCTCACCGACCCGCTGGGTTTCGTCGACACGCCGTTCATCGTCACCGCCGCCTATACCACCGCCAAGGAGATGCCGCGGGCGGAATGGTTTCTGGTCGTGCCGGAAGGCAAAGGGCAACTCTTCTCGCAACGCAACAAGCTCGACCTGCGGACCTTTCCCGAGGGGCGCGTGCGCTTCGACGAGGAACTGCTGCTGGACGAGGCGCTCGACCAAGCCCGCCTGCGCCTGCGACGCTACATCCAGGAGAAGAAGGAAAAGCTCTCTCCCCTCTTGCTTGCAAAACAGACCGAGGTGCAAGCCAGTGACCACAACCACCTCGTCAAGGTCTGGATGCGCGGCTCCTACTGCGGCTGCCTCAGCGAGATACGCGCCAAGAGCGAATGTCCGGCACTGATCGACACACTGGTCTGGATACACGGCCTGCCGATGCTGGCGGTCGGCGACCTGTAAAAGGCTGGCACTCCGGCTTTCTGAAGACAGTCTTCACCTGATCTCGAACCCGCTGTAGTTGCCGGTTCCCGGCGCGACATCCACCCGCTCCACGTTCGCCATCATCGGCCCGCGCTGCGCCCAGCGCACCATGGCATCCACCGCAGCAGCCTCGCCCTGCACCATCGCCTCCACGCTACGGTCGGGCAGATTGCGCACCCAGCCCGAACCCCCTAAAAGTTCGGCTTCTTCCTGCATCGAATTGCGGAAGCACACGCCCTGAACGCGGCCGTGGATGACGAGGTGTAATGTTTTCAGCAGTGTATCGGTCATTCCGACTCCCTCAGCTTTCGCCAGGAATATAACATCACTTACTCCCGAAGACTTTTAGCGGCCGAAGGCAGAGTATCTAGACCTTCGAACATCTTGACGGAGGCGATGCCGCTGGATAGGGTGGCGCCGATACACAAAAATACCCCGCCATCCCATATCTGGAAACGAACCATGTTCATCATCCCCGTCGGCGACAGAGTAAATTGGAAACGTCCACCTGTTGTGACCTTGCTGCTCATCCTTGTGAACTGCTTTGTGTTCTTCTTTTTGCAGGGCAGTGACCAGAAGAACGACGAGATCGCAGAGCAATACTATTTTTCGTCCGAGCTGCCGAATTGGGAACTGACTCGTTACTCCAAATATCTGGAGACCAATGGCGACCCGGCGGACTTGCAGCAATTCAACGAGATGCAGGACAAAAAGAACCGGATCGCGTTGCCGATCATGGAACATGACGCCACATTCATGCGCGAACTGCAGGCCGGAAACATCATCACCCGCCAGGACGCCGAATATGCCAACTGGACCGTGCAGCGGGCCGAGTACGAATCCAGACGCTCATTCACCGACCGTTATGTTTACCAGGTCGATGAACGCGACATGATCAAGGCTTTCGTCTCTGCATTCATGCATGGCGGCTTCGACCATCTGTTCGGCAACATGCTGGTCCTGTTCCTGGTCGGCTTCCTGGTTGAATCGGTGATCGGCAGGGCGCTATACACCCTCGCGTATTTGGTCGCTATTTTTGGGTCTGTCCTGATGTATAGCCTGACTGCGCCCGGCAGCAGCTGTCTGGGCGCGTCCGGCGCCATAGCGGGCGTGATGGGCCTGTATACCGTGATCTTCGGATTCAGAAAGATCGACTTCTTCTATTCCCTTGGCTTCTATTTCGACTATGTCAAAGCGCCAGCCATCGCTTTGTTGCCGCTATGGCTGGGCAACGAGCTGTATCAATTCTTCGCCAATGATGGCGCCCGCATCGCCTATATGGCGCACTTCGGCGGCTTGCTGAGCGGAGCGGTGATGGGAACGCTGTATCGTTTGCTGCGACCGGCGATGATAGAAAGCCACCATCAGGAAGCCGAGAGCACAGAGCTGGACGGCAAGGCTTTCCAGCGCGGCATGGATTATCTGGGCGAGATGGAATTCCAGAAAGCATTAAGCATCTTCAAGACGCTGCAGGAACACCATCCGAACGATGCCAATCTCACCCGTCTTGTTCTGCGCGCGGCAAAAGCGGATCCAGCGAGCGAAGACTATCATCGTGCCGCGCTGAAACTGCTGGCTTCGCGCGACATGGATGCCGCCACTTCGAAACAAACACACACTGTCTTTCAGGAATACCTGAGTACCGCCAAACCATCCCCCCGCCTGGGACCGGACCTTGTCGCAAAACTGGCGAAGCGCTTTGCCGGAAGCAACCACTGCGACGATGCGGAAAAATTGATGAGCTTGCTACAACGTATCGCGCCGCAGCATATTGAATTGCCGGGGGTGCTACTGGCGCTGGCACGCGGACATTATCGCGAACAGCGCAAGGAGCAATTCGAGGCGACCCTGCAATCTTTGATCAGCAGATATCCGCAGTCGCTGGAGGCAGAAACTGCGGCGGGCATGCTGCGGGTAGGTTAGACGATGGCGGCGGCCTTGTTCAGCGCTTCCTGATACTGGCGTGCCTCTTTGACCAAGGAGTGATCGGGAAACTTGAGCTGCAATGCCTGCAATATCTGCAACGCTTCCTTATCCATCCGGTAGTGCTCGCTGAGTATCTGCGCCGAAAGCAGATACACCGACGGAATATGCGGATGATCCGGATAGCGCCGGTCAAAACGACGCATCAGATCGAGCGCCAGCTTTGAGCGTCTTCCCATGCGCGCGGCAACGGCCAGATCGAGCACCTGATATGAGTCCTGCAACTGGAACTCCGGATCGCGCTTCAGGCATTGCTCGCTCAAGTCCAGCGCCTGGAACAGGCGTTTCTCATTCACCAGCTTGACGATGAATTCACGCGCATGATGCAGCGCCTCCGTCTGCCTGCCCGCCAGCACCAACAGCTTCTGGTAGCGATCATGCAGATCGTTGTTCTCCCAGCGCGTGCGCAACTCGTTCCGCAACAGCTCGATCGCCTCATCTTGCTGGCCATTCGCGATCAGTGTTCCGAGTCTGGACAACACCGGATCGGCTGCCTTGCCTGTTGAGAGCTTGGCCTCGGCTTCTTCAAAACCGACCGCAGCAAACACACCCAGCTCCTCGTGATACTGATAGATCGCGTACCCCATCATGTGATAAATGATGAGCACGAAATAGAAATCAACGAAGATCAGCAGAGGAATCGCCAGCCATGAGTCCATATGCTCGTACAGGAACCCCTGCAGCCACTCGCTGCTGGTAAGCAGGCTGAAAAGGAGACCGCACAGCGCCAGATAGGGTGAACCGATAGTTTTTATGTAAAACAGGATCTGCCCAGGATTGAGTGCTTGTCCGAGACTGCGCTTTGTCGCAATGATCATGATTCCCGCCGGTACCACGATATTGAGCAGCAGCGAACCCACGCCATAGCCGACTCTTCCGAACAGATATATGAACAGACCGACGAACATACCCAGAATCAGGAACAGCCCGTACTGCCGCATGACCTGCCCCGCATCGCCTTCTTCCTTGTCCTGCAAACCACCCGGCTCATCGAATTGTCCGTTAGCAGTACGCTCCATCACCACAAAGGCGTACTTGAGGAACACGATCCACAGAATGGCATACAGCAACACGCCGAACAGGGACGGGAGGAGTACCGAAAAACCGCCGAGCAGGGAATAACCGGCGATGCGCATGATCGACCCCATCTGCATCGGGTAGGCGAAGAAACTGGGCAATCTGCGCCAGAAGGGTGTGAAGGTCGAAGCGGATTCGGTTGAAAAGCGCTCGTGGTTTGCCATGAAGGTCGTCCTGATTGATCGATGCGAAGATGCTAACAGAATTATTTTTCCGAGCTTCTCTGTCATATATCTAGGCCGTTTGGCATATTGTGCTTTGTGCTTCTTTGGAGTATTTCCGATTCTCGGTCGCACGAGTGTTTGCTCATTCAAGGTATTGTCGCGTCTGCCCAAATAATCCGGTTACCGAGACATGATTCGTCTCTCTGCGCTATCGTCAGGTAAAATTGCCCGCGAACAAGTAACCCTTTCACCCGCAATACATCAACAACTATTTGAATAATGGCTACTTATAACGAAGCGAGTTTCAAAGTCCTGCGCGGTCTGGAGCCGGTGCGCCAGCGCCCGGGCATGTACACCAACCTCGAATCGCCCAACCACATCATCGCCGAGGTGGTGGATAACGCCTGCGACGAGGCGCTCGCCGGGTTCGCCAAGAATATATATGTCACTGCGCACAGCGACGGTTCCATCTCCGTGCTCGACGACGGTCGCGGTATCCCGGTCGGCATCCATAAAGAAGAAGGCAGGTCTGTCGTCGAGGTCGCCTTCACCGTGCTGCATTCCGGCGGCAAGTTCGACAAGGAATCGGACGGTGCTTACAAATTCGCGGGTGGCTTGCACGGCGTCGGTGTGGCGGTCACCAATGCGTTGTCGAAGAAAGTCGAAGTCACCGTGTACCGCGAAGGCGGCCAGCACGATCTGCGCTTTATCGAAGGCGTGGCCGAAGCCCCGCTGAAGAAGACCGGCACCTGCCCGAAGAACCAGACCGGCACCTCCGTGCGCGCCTGGCCCAACCCCAAGTATTTCGATGCGCCGAGCGTCAACCTCGCGCAGCTTGAATTCTCGCTGCGCTCCAAGGCCGTTCTGTTGCCCGGCGTCACCATCACGCTGAATCTGGAAAAGACCGGCGAGACCAGATCGTGGACCTACCCGGACGGCCTGCGCGGCTACCTCGCCGAAGCGCTGAGCGAATTCGAACTTGCCACCCCCATCCTGTTGCAGGAGAAATTCACCCGCAAAGGCGACACCAGCGGATTCGCCGAGGGCGAAGGCGCGACCTGGGCGCTCACCTGGAGCGCCGAAGGCAACGTGGTGCGCGAATCCTACGTCAACCTCATCCCCACCCCGGCCGGCGGCACGCACGAAGCCGGTCTGCGCGAAGGCATCTTCAACTCGGTGAAGTCGTTCGCCGAGCTGCATGGCTTGCTGCCCAAGGGCGTGAAGCTGGTAGCGGAAGACGTGTTCTCGCGTTCCAGCTTCGTGCTCTCGGCCAAAGTGTTGGACCCGCAGTTCCAGGGCCAGACCAAAGAAAAACTGGTGTCGCGCGAAGCGCTGCGCCTCGTTTCGTCGATGATCAAGGACCCGCTCGACCTGTGGCTGAACGAACACATCGACTCGGCCAAGAAGATCGTCGAACTCGCCATCCAGCAGGCGCAGGCGCGTTTGCGCTCGGCGCAAAAAGTCGAAAAGAAAAAAGGCAGCAGCGTCGCCGTGCTGCCCGGCAAGCTCACCGATTGCAGCTCCAGCGATTCCACCCGCACCGAACTGTTCCTGGTCGAGGGCGATTCTGCGGGTGGCTCTGCAAAACAGGGACGCAACAAGGAATTCCAGGCCGTGCTGCCCTTGCGCGGCAAAGTGCTGAACACTTTTGAAGTTGAAAAAGACCGCCTGTTCGCCAATAACGAAATCCACGACATCGCGGTCGCCATAGGCGTTGACCCACATGCGCCGACCGATACCGTCGACCTTTCCAACCTGCGCTACAACGCGATCTTGATCATGGCCGATGCCGACGTGGACGGTTCGCACATCTCCACCTTGTTACTCACACTGTTCTATCGTCACTTCTACCGCGTGGTGGAAGCGGGCAAGATCTTCATCGCCCAGCCGCCGCTGTTCCGTATCGACGTACCCGCGCACGGCAAGAAGCAGGCGAGCAAGATTTATGCGCTGAACGAAGGCGAGCTGACCGCCACCCTGGACAGATTGCGCAAAGAAAAGATACGCGAAGGCAGCTGGAGCATCTCGCGCTTCAAAGGACTGGGCGAGATGAGTCCCGAGCAGTTGTGGGACACCACGCTGAATCCGGATACCCGGCGTGCGCTGTGTGTAAAGGCGGATTTGAAATCGTTCAAGGCGACGATGGGGATATTCAATATGCTGATGGGGAAGCAGGAGGCTTCGACGCGCAGGGCGTGGCTGGAGTATCACGGGAATGAGGTTGAGGCGGATATTTGATAAGGCAGAGCTGAGCGCCGTTCAACCCTTCGACAGGCTCAGGGCGAACGGGATTTAAGGACAGCATGCAGACCGGATACAACCAGCCCTATCCTCCGTTCGTCCTGAGCCTGTCGAAGGAACGAGCGGCGCGCCGAGAGTAATGAAACAAGCGGAACTGATTCAAACAGCATTACGAAAGCCGTTCACCCTTCGACAAGCTCTGGGCGAACGGATGTTTAGATAACTGATCATTACAGCAAGAACAAAGCATGACCATGAACGAAATCGACCCACAAGACGAGCAACAACCCGAATCCGCCCCAGCTGAATCCAGCACCAGCGGCAAACGCGAATTCGCCCCCCTCGCCAAGCTGCCCGACAGCGACGAAGTCCTCATCGCCGACTACGCCGAGCGCGCCTATCTCGAATACGCCGTCTCCGTGGTCAAAGGCCGCGCCCTCCCTGAAGTCTGCGACGGACAAAAACCCGTGCAGCGCCGCATTCTGTTCTCGATGCTGCGCATGGGCCTAACGCATGGCAACAAGCATGTGAAGTCGGCGCGTGTCGTCGGTGATGTGCTGGGTAAGTACCATCCGCATGGCGACTCTTCCGCGTATGAGGCGATGGTGCGGCTGGCGCAGGATTTTGCGATGCGGTATCCGTTGGTGGATGGCCAGGGCAACTTTGGTTCGCGCGATGGCGACAACGCGGCGGCGATGCGTTACACCGAGGCGCGGCTTACGCCGATTGCCGATCTGCTGTTGTCCGAGCTGGACATGGGCACGGTGGATTTCATTCCCAACTATGACGGCGCATTCCAGGAACCGGCGATGCTGCCCGCGCGCCTGCCGATGGTGTTGCTCAACGGTGCATCCGGCATTGCAGTGGGTATGGCGACCGAGATCCCTTCGCACAATCTAAAGGAAGTCGCCAAGGCCGCTGTCATGCTGGCGAAAAACCCCAACCTCAAGGACGAGAAGCTGATGTCTTACATCAGTGGCCCGGACTTCCCCGGCGGCGGGCAGATCATCTCTTCCGACGCGGACATCCGCGATGCCTACACCACGGGACGCGGCTCGCTGAAGATGCGCGCACGCTGGACCATTGAGCAACTGGCACGCGGCCAGTGGCAGGTGGTAGTGAGCGAATTCCCGCACGGTGTCTCGGCGCAGAAGGTGCTGGAAGAGATCGACGAGCTGACCAACCCCAAGGTCAAGGCCAACAAGAAATCGCTCACGCCGGAACAGACGCAGAACAAGCAGCTCATCCTCTCGGTGCTGGATTCTATCGCCGACGAATCGGACAAATCGCAGAAGGTGCGGCTGGTGTTGCAGCCCAAGACATCGAAGCTGAATCCGGACGACATGATGGCGGTGCTGCTCACCCACACCAGCCTGCAGAACTCGGTGTCGGTCAACCTCACCATGATCGGCCTCGATGGACGCCCGCAGCAGAAATCGCTGGCGATGGTGCTGCGCGAGTGGGTGGAATTCCGTCTGCGCACCGTGACACGCCGTTGCGATCACCGACTGGGACAAGTCACCGACCGCCTGCACATCCTCGATGGCCGCATGATCGTGTATCTGAACATCGACGCGGTCATCAAGCTCATCCGCAATTCGGACGCGCCCAAAGAAGACCTGATGAAGAAGTTCGACCTGAGCGAACGTCAGGCCGAAGATATTCTCGAAATCCGTCTGCGCCAGTTGGCGCGACTGGAAGGCATCAAGATCGAGCGCGAGATTAAAGAACTCAAGGCCGAGGCCAAGGAACTGAAACGCGTGCTCGGCAGCGAAGATGCGCTGCGCGAACTGGTGGTGAGCGAGATCGAAGCCGATGCCAAGACCTACGGCGACGAGCGCCGCACGCTGATCGAAGAAGCGCAGGTAACCAAGGTGACCGCACAAGTGAGCGACGAACCGGTGACGGTGTTCATCTCGCAACGCTTCTGGGTGCGCACAAGACTTGGCCACGGCATCGACGCCAGCAGCATCGCCTTCAAGGACGGCGACAGCATCGCCGCCACCTATGAATGCCGCACCACCGACCAGTGCATCGTCATCTGCAGCAACGGCCGCGTGTGCAGCATCCCCGTCTCGTCACTGCCCTCCGGCCGCGGCGACGGCGCACCGCTTGCCACCTTCATCGAACTCGCGCCCGGCGCCAAGATCGCGCACGCCTTCTGCGGCAAAACCGAAACCCCCGTGCTCATCTCCACCAGCGCGGGCTACGGCTTCCCCTGCTTCATCGGCGACATGGTCGGCCGCACCAAGGCGGGCAAACAATTCATCAGCGTAAAAGAAGACACCATCCTGCCGCCCGTCATCCTGGCCCCGACGCAGAATTCACTCGTCGCCGTGCTATCGATGAGTGCAAGGCTGTTGGTATTCATGCTTTCCGAATTGAAACTGCTGAACGGTGGCGGCAAAGGCATGATGCTGATCGACCTGAAAGAAGGCGACGAGTTGACGGCTTGCACGGTTGTGAATCAACCGGCGGTGACGTTGAGCGGCACGGCGGGTAGCAAGATGCAGCAGTTGCAGATTGGCGGGAAGGAGTTGCAGACGTACTTTGGGGCGAGGGCTAGGGCTGGGAAGGTGGTTGAAACGAAGTTGAAAGGGGTGAGGTTTGAGTGACCCCCAAGTGGCTCGAAGTTTGTAACGCCATGTGTACGCGCGTCAATGCTTCCGATGGGCGCAAAACGCCCATCGGCTTTTCAGTGCCCTTAAACTAAAGAAGACGCCTCGTCTTCTTTAGTCAGGAGTAAGTCAATTTGCGCTTTGAGCCTATCTCTATCAGCATTAAAGAATGGGGTCGGGATTAGAAGCCAAGCTCGCCTCCCCCCTGGTAAACGTACTGGAATTCGATCGAGCTCGGTATCATCTAACTCTCTGATGCGGGCCTCCGAAATGTTTGTCGCAGGTAACGCATTGCTAGCGAGGGCCTGCTGAGATTCAATATCAGATGACAATTCATCCTGTGAATCTCCAACATTGCCGTCTTCGGCCACATCATTAGCATCGCCATAGTAATCCGCAAAAAGTAATGACTTCTTAAACACAGCGACTGCAGCCTCTGCCGCCTGTGGTGCGAATCCTCGTTGTATCAGTTCAAATTTTAAGTTCGCATCAGACGGCAATCCTGATTCATATTTTTCTAAAAGCTCATTGTATAAAGCAGGGCGTTTAAGAAACCCCAATAGCAAAGAGCGCTTCATTTTTTCGTCTGGCGCAAACTTATATGACTGCACGTCTTTAGCTACGGCCAAAAGTCCATCTTTGGGGCGCTCCAGCAAACCAAAATATCGAAGGGATGCCAAAGTTCCCAAAGCTGCCCCATTATTAGCGCTCTTGTAGCCCATGTGCTGCGCCACAATTTCAGTTGGGGCAGCATGCAATCCTTCGCGGTCATATATTTTCATTGACCGAGCTAGTGCATCATCCAAGGAAAGTGATGGGGCACGAGGACTTTTCTTTCTTGGTATTTCACCCATAATTACCTCCAAATCGTTTTGTACGCTTTAAATATACTCAACTTACATACTTAGCACAACTATATTTATACTTAATACATTAGTTATGCAATGTTTTTATTGATAAATAATGTTAATAATTATAAGTAAAATAACAATAATAATTTTTAAATATAAGTTTGCACGCAGTTTAAATAAAATATTCAATATTCGCGAATAGCGAATACTTATCAAAACAATCAAATAATTAAGATGGTAGAATTCATCCTCAATTCGCGAATAGAGAAGAAGTATGGCGACCTTACGACAGAAGCAACCAACCCTAAAACCTCAAGATCTTCTTGTGACGCTAAAAATCGCGGTAAATGAAGATAGGGAATTCACATTCGCTGAACTAGGACAAGAGCTATCTATGTCAGCATCGGAGGTACATTCAGCTGCTCAAAGAGCCGAGATGTCTCGACTCCTTACGCGAGACAATGGTCAGTTACGTGCAGTTCGCTCAGCGCTTCAGGAATTTGTTGTACATGGCGTTAAATATTCATTCCCTGCACTCACAGGATCCACTACGCGGGGCATGGCCACATCTACGTCGGCCTTCCCACTTAAGCAGTTCTTTTCAGAGAGCGACATAGATATTGCTGTTTGGCCAGATTCAAGCGGTACAGATAGAGGTATGAGCTTGCAACCCCTATATCCATCTGTACCTTCCGCCGCTCGGGCCGATATTCGTCTTTACGAAGTGCTAATACTCATAGACGCATTACGAAGCGGTGCTGCTCGCGAGCGCGAGATTGCTACAACTGAACTAATGAAGCGACTGGCATGAGCGCAAACAATCCAAACCTACATTCACTTGAACAAGTCGCTTTAGCGCTACAACCACTGCTTGGCGAATTAGTACTTGTTGGGGGAAGCGCTGTTGGATTATTGATTACTGACGCAGCAAGACCGCCTGTTCGCGCCACTATTGATGTTGACTTGGCTACTGAAGCCACGCCACTCATGAACTACTATGCCTTGTCAGATAAACTTAGAAATCTTGGTTTCCGGGAGAGCAGCGACAATACCTGCCGTTGGACCAAAGATGGTCTTATCGTTGATATTGTTCCCACTGACGAAAAGGTACTAGGCTTTACCAATCGATGGTATGAACTAGCAGTAAAGATGTCTTTGACGACCACTCTTCCAAGCGGCCTTGTAATCCGACATATTTCAGCACCTTTGATGATTGCTTCTAAGGTTGAGTCATTCTATGGCCGCGGGAAAGGAGATTTCTCACATCACGATATTGAGGACATTATCAATCTTGTAGATGGTCGACCTGAAATTGTTGGTGAAGTTCGTGAAGCCCCAACACATTTGCGCGAATATCTCGAACAAGAAATTGACGATCTACTTACAAATTCACAGTTCATCGACACGCTCCCGATGCATATCAATTCGAGTTACGTCGAGCAAGCAAGATTGACGCTCATAATCGAACGCCTCCGCAAGATGGCTGGACTGTAAGCGAACTAAAGGGGGCGGGTTCGAAATATTTTCCGCCACCAAGTGATATGGGGTCAGCATCGCATTACCTTCTCAGCCTTATCCACAAAAAGCAATTCGATGCCGTCCTCTTTGATTTGCTTGATCGGAAAAAAGCGTCTGCGGGCGCTTTTTTCATTTCCGCTTGCGGGGTTTTGCGGGAGTTCGCGTAGGCAGCCCAAAGGCGCTGCGGGAAAGATAGTCTGCCTCTGTATTGCGGTGCTGCGGAATCCAGCGTAACTCGAATTGGTCAAAACACTTTATCTGCGAGCGGATTTCGGCGAATAAGGGGGCGAGGCGGGCAGCTTCGGTGCTACTGGCATTTTGCGCGAGGCGCACGACGACGTCGCTATCGCAGTGAATGAGCAAGGCGCTGGCTTGCAGTGTACGTGCCAGTT
>JAUSBR010000006.1 GCA_030651895.1 Sideroxyarcus sp.
GCCGCCGAGTAGCGCAGGCTGGTCAGGGGTAGTCCGACGAATATGTTTGAGCACGTGACCGCGTAGCGGGTCGTGCGAGTTTATGAGGAGGCCTGACCAGTCGAGCAACGCAGGGAACCCCGAAGGGGCGGCGCACCGGGGTCGCCTTTTCTTTGGCTACTTTCTTTTGGCGAAGCAAAAGAAAGTAGCTTGCTGTCGGGCAACCCCCGACGGTGTTGATCTTAAATTTGCAAACCTGCGGGCTTCGCCCATCCTTCGACAAGCTCAGGACGAACGGTCTCAGGTATTCACCGCGAACGGCCTAGAGTCCCTTCAACAAATCTATCACCGTCGAATACCTCAACCTAACCCCCAACTCCCTCTTCATCCTCCCATTCACCAACCGCCTAGACTCATTCACAAACGACAACAACGACTCCGGCAACACCCGCTGCGCTTCAGCGCGGCTGATACGCGGCGGTCGCGGCAGGCGGTACGCATCCGCCACGATATCGAAATAGTCGCCCATCTTCATCTCGCCATCGTCACTGGCGTGATACACGCGGTTCGGTTTGCCGCGTTGCAGCGCAGCGACGATGATGCGCGCGAGATCGTCGGCGTGGATGTGGTTGGTGTAGCCGTCTTCTGCCGCGTCGAGGGCAGGGGTGGCGGAGCGAATGCGTTCCAGTGGCAGGCGCTCGGCGGCATAGATGCCGGGCACGCGCAGGATGGTGGCCTGCACGCCGTTGCGTCTGGCCCAGCGGCGTATCTGTTGCTCGGCATCGACGCGGCGCTGAGCTCTGACGGTTCGTGGCTGGACAGATCTGGTCTCGTCCACGTATGCGCCGCCGCAGTCACCATAGACGCCACTGGTGCTGATGTAGATGAAGCGCTTGGGCAACGCGCCTTGTGACAAGAGGGCGAGCAGGTGGCGGGTACGGCTGTCATCTGGGCCTGCGTTCGGCGGCGGGGCCAAGTGCAGTACGATATCTGCGAGCCCGGCGACCCTCGGCAACTGCCTGCGATCGTCGAGGTCGCCGATGACAGGGGTGATGCCCTGTTGGCGCAACCCCTTACTGCGTGTGGCATTCCGTATCAGCGCGTAGAGGCGGTAATGCCCGCTGATCAGCGGGATGGTGCGCTGCGCGATGTCGCCGCAGCCGATGATGAGCAGTCGTTCCATGGCCGGATTATGCGTTAAAATCGCGGCCTTTATTTGACGGATGCGCCCCATGAGTTTCAAGACCACGATACAGCCGAGCAACCACTCCTTCCCCATCACCAGGGATGAAACCATCCTGGAGGCCGCGCTGGCGCATGGTTTGACGCTGCCGTATAGCTGCCGCGACGGCGCTTGCGGGGCGTGCAAAGGCAAGGTGCTGAGCGGTGCAGTGGATCACGGCAAGGCGCAAGCCTTTGCGCTGAGCGAGGAGGAGAAGGCCGCCGGGATGGCGTTGTTCTGCTGCGCCAAGCCGCTCTCCGACCTGGTCATCGAAAGCCACGAGGTCACCACCGCTGAGGAGATCGTGGTGAAGACGCTGCCTTGCCGCGTGGAAAAGATGGTGAAGCTGACCGACGAAATCATGGCGCTGTTCCTGAAGCTGCCCGCGAACGAGCGGCTGCAATTCCTCTCCGGCCAGTACATCGACATCCTGCAAAAGGAAGGCAAGCCGCGCAGTTTCTCGCTGGCCAATGCGCCGCACAACGACGATTTGCTGGAACTGCATGTGCGCAACATCCCCGGCGGCACCTTCACCCAGCATGTGTTCAACGGGATGAAGGAACGCGACATCCTGCGCATCAAGGGGCCACTGGGCACCTTCTGCCTGCACGAGGATTCGCCCAAGCCCATCCTGTTCGTCGCCAGCGGCACCGGCTTCGCACCGGTGAAGGCGATCATCGAGCACGCGCTGCACATCGGCTTCAAGCGCGAGATGCATTTCTACTGGGGCGTGCGCCTGCAGGCCGATCTGTACATGCTTGACAAGGTGAAGGAGTGGGAGGCGCAGGGCATCAAGTTCACGCCCGTGGTCTCCGATGAAGCATGGAACGGCCGCGCGGGCTTTGTGCATCAGGCGGTGCTGGACGACTTCAAGGATCTGTCGGGTTACGCGGTGTATGCCTGCGGCGCACCGGTGGTGGTGGAAGCGGCCCACCGCGAGTTCACCACCCAGCGCGGCTTGCCGAACGACGCGTTCTTCTCGGACGTGTTCACTTTCGTGCCGAAGGCCTGAAACTCTATTTCGTATTCTTGCCGGACCGGTTGGCCCAATAGATGAGATTGGGCTGCACCGCCTGGAAGCGCGCATCGTCCCTTATCAACTCGCTCAGTTCGCCCGGCCCGGGGTCCTTGGCCAGGACCAGCAGATAGGTCTCTCCGCCCAGCGCATGGCTCTCCTTGATACCGTAACGCCCGAACAGATCGGCGATCGCGCTCTCCTGTGCCTCGGGGACTAGAGTAATCAAATATTCGTTGGGTACGCGCGCTTGGCGGTCAGCCACCCTATGCTTGGATGCCGCAGGTTTTGCGACAGGAGAATCTGAGACCGGCGCACGGTGGCATGCCGAAACAGCCACCATCATGGCGCCGATCAACCCCATCGAAAGGATGCGCATATCACGTCCCATCTCAATCTCCTGAAAAACCGCTGACTGCCGTTACCTGTGGCCAAACCACTGCCCGAACTCTAACAGTACTGTTCAAGATGGAATATAGGCCAAAAGATATAGAACCATGCCTATACCTTTATGGATACGGCGGCAGATCACAGGGTTATTGAACCTGCGTGGCTTTCTGGAAATAAGCCAAGGCGTGTTCCTGCTTGCCCATCTTCTCGGCCAACTGCCCGAGCGCGGTGAAAGCTGCGCGGCTGGTCTTCAGGCTGAGGCTGGCATCGAGGTAGCTCTGGGCCTTGCCCCACAATTTCTGGTGCATGCAGAGTTTGCCCAGGGCCAGCATGAGTCCGGCATCGTCGGTGTGCTGGTTTAGCCAGCGTTCGGCCTGCTCGATCTGGGCGATGTTGTTGTCGCTTTGGCACTCGCCGAACAGGGTGACCAGTTCGCTGTCCCACTGCGCGTTGAGGCTTTCGGCCAGCAGGTGTTGCGCGCTTTCGCAATCGCCGAGCCTGCCGAAGGCCTGTGCCGCAACTGCGGCGATCTTGCTGCGCCGCTTGATGTCGTTCGGGATGGCTTTCCACAAGGCGCGCAGAGCCGGCAGGTCCGTCGCTTGGGTACCCAGCTTCTCCAGCCATGCCTGCTGGCGCATCTGCACGGCGACCACCTTGTCGATGGCATTGCGCTTCTCCAGTTGCGTCATCACTTCGAGCACGGCGTCCCAGTTGCGCGCTTGCTGCTGTGCTTTCAGTTCCAGGCCGAGTGCACCTACATGCTTGTGCATGCCGGTGTCGCTCAGCTCCTTCAGCGAGTTGAGTGCGGATTGGGGCTGCTTCTGGTCGAGCAGGAATTCGGCTTTTGCCATCAGGCGCATGGTGGATTCGCCCACGCTCTTGCCTTCGGCTTGCACCAGATAGGCATCGCGTTTGTCGAATTCGCGCTGCTCGTGCGCGGCGCGTGCCGCGACGATGGGATTCAGTCCGGAGTTCTCGCCCAGCTCCATGGCACGCACGGCTGCCTTCTCCGCTGCCGCAAAACGTCCCTCGAAATACGCCTTGAGCGCTTCCATCATCGCGGTGCGGCCCTTGCTGGCAGCACGCTCTTCGCGGAAGCTGCGTACATACTCGGGCAGGTTCAGCGTGACGAAAGTCATACGCACCAGCAGATAGCCAAGCACGAAGACGGCGAGCAGGACAAACACGAACAGCGTCAGCGACATCTCCATCTTGTAGGGCGGGAAGACGAATTGAACGTAGCCGGGATTGTGCGCGACCATGGTCACCGCTACGGCGGCGGCGAACAGGCCGACGAGCCAGAGCAGCCACTTCATCGCGCACCCCGCTCGTGCGAGGCACGATAGTTGCGCACCGCTTCCAGACTACCGCTGATGTCGGGCATCTCGATCACGATCCTGGAGGCGGCCAGTTTCTGCAACTCGTTCTGCGATCTCGCCCCTGCGGCGGACCTGGTGTCGAAATAACGCTTGAGCCATTCCTGCGAGGTCTTGAGATCGCGACGGAAACTCACTTCGTCGCGCGTCAGCAGTGCCATGCGCGCGGAGAGCAGGCGCAACTTCAGGTTCTCGCGCAGGAAGAATGCCTGTGTCGGTGACAGCAGCGGCAGTTCCTGCTGCTCGGTGTTCTCAATACGCACCAGATGTTTGGTCTCTTGCCAGAATTCGCGCCAGAGACGTTCGAGCATCCCTTCCTTCGGATCGGCGGCCGGCACGGCTTCCTGCGTCTGGATGCGAACGTCCTGCGCCAGCGGCAGTTCGTCCACGGCGTTGATCATGCCGTCGAGCTTGAGGTTGATGGCGGGCACGTCGACATTGGGCAACGCGCGCAACCTGTCGATATCCTGATCGATGCGTTTGCGCAGGTTGGCGAAGGCGGGACGGTTAAGGTGTTGCAGACGGCTGTCGGCCTGCTGCATGGCGATGAGCGCAGCCTTGACGTTGGCGGAGAGTTGCAACTGCTGTCCGGCGATGAGCAGCATCTGCTCAACCTCGGCCAGCGCGGTCTGGTCGCGGCTGCTCGACATGTCCTGATACAGAGCTTCCAGTGCGGCGCGCTGGTTCTGCGTCTCGGCGTAACGGCTCTCGAGCAGGCTGAGCTTGCCGCCCATCTCGCGCACCAGCTCCTGGTTCTGCGCCACCAGCATCTGGCTGCCCTTGTTCGCCGCCTCCACCTCGGACAGGCGGCGCGCCACTTCCTGCTGCGTCTGGTCGAGCTGGTAATGCGAATCCAGCCATTGCCAAACGAACACCACCACCAGCACTGCCAAGGTCAGCTGGGTCAGCGTCACGTGGGCAAGCAGGTTGGATAGCGCGTTGCCGGGCGCGGGCGCTTCCGCTTGCGGCGCGGCTGCGGCTTGTTCGGTGGTGGCAGGCAGTTGTGTCTGGTCGTTCATCGGGTCAGCTCCGTTCTTTATTCGCCCATGCTACCAAACCGGCGATCAAACCGTCATCCCCGGATGCGGCGACGGTGATGTTGGTCCAGCCTTGCTGGCGGGCCAGTTCGGCGATGCGGGCATGCGGCACAAACAGCGGCATCGCGGCCAGCGCTGTCCTTGCGGCCTCCTGCAGAGAGGCCCACAGATGCACCAGCGCCTCGCTGCTGGTCACCGTGATGGCAGCGGGCTTGGCCGCGAGTAGTGCGACACCATCGACGGGATGCTTGCGGCGCAGATAACAGCTCACGTATTCCACCGTCGCGCCGCGCGCCTTGAGCGTGTCGCCCAGCAGTTCGCGCCCACTGTCGCCGCGCAGGATCATCACGCGCTTGCCCGCCATGTTCTGCAGCTCGGGCAGTGCAAGCAATCCTTCACTGTCGAAGCGCTCGGCCGGCACGATGACCTGTCCGACACCGTGCTCGCGCAAGGCCTTCGCACTGCCTTGTCCGACGGTGGCAACCTTCAACATTGCCGGCATGCCGCCTGCCGCTTCGATCGCAGCCATGCCGTAACGTACGGCGTTCGGACTGATAAAGATGGCAAGGTCGGCTTGCTTAAGAAGTGTGAGCTGCTGACGCAAAGCCTGCGCGTCCGGCACGGCCTCGATCTCCAGCAAGGGGAACAGCAGAGCCTTGCCACCCAGACATTCGATGTGTCGCAACAGTTCGATCGCTTGGTCACGCGGTCGCGTGACAACGATGTTCAGTCCGGCAAGCGGCTGTTCAGCCATTCAGCGCGTCGAGGATCTCTCCTGCGCCCTGCTTAAGCAAGTCCTGCGCGACCTTGTCACCCAGCGCTTCGGGATTGGCGATGTCGCCGATGTGTTCGGCGCGCAACAGGCGCGTACCGTCCGGCGTGGCGACGAAGCCGCGCATGCGCAACTTGCCGTTCTGCACTTCGGCAAAGCCGCCCAATGGCACCGAGCAGCTTCCTGCAAGGGCACGACTCATGGCGCGTTCGGCAAACACACAGGCGGCGGTGTCGGCATGATGCAGGGGCGCGAGGACCGCTTTCAGGTCGGCGCGGTCGGCACGCGTCTCGATGCCGAGTGCACCCTGACCGACGGCGGGCAGGCTGTCTTCACTGGAGATGACGGCGCGGATACGGTCGCCCAGTCCCAGACGTTTCAGCCCTGCGGCGGCAAGGATGATGGCGGCGTACTGGCCCTCGTCCAGCTTGCGCAGACGGGTCTGCACGTTGCCGCGCAGCGGTTCGATCTTGAGATGCGGGAAGCGCGCGCGCAGCTGGCTCTCGCGGCGCAGGCTGGAAGTGCCGACCACGCTGCCGGCAGGCAACGATTGCAGGTTATCGAACTTGTTGGAGACGAATGCGTCGCGCGGATCTTCGCGCTCGCCGATGCAGGCCAGCACGAAACCGTCCGGCAGGTTCATCGGCACGTCCTTGAGCGAGTGCACCGCGATATCGGCGCTGCCGTTCTCCAGTGCCGTCTCCAGTTCCTTGACGAACAGGCCTTTGCCGCCGATCTTGGATAAAGTCACATTGAGAATCTGGTCTCCCTGTGTGGTCATGCCCAGAATGCTGACCGAAGTTTGCGGGTATAATGCGCGCAGCCTGTCACGAATGTGTTCCGCTTGCCACATGGCCAATGCGCTCTCGCGCGAAGCGATCACCAGACGGGCTGGGGGAGTAAGTGAAGCCTGACTCATCGGGGTTTCCTAACGATAAATAATTTGCGGTTTATGCACGGCGCATTCTAACAGGTGCGCCGCGCTTTTGCGCCGCCGACATATACGGAAACGGTATGAACCTGATCTCTGCACCTGCCGACATCTCCAGCAAAGACCAGCCGCTACGCGACGACGTGCGGCTGCTGGGCCGCATCCTTGGCGACACCTTGCGCGAGCAGGAAGGGGAGGATTATTTCCAGCTGGTCGAGAACGTGCGCCGTGCGGCGGTGCGTTTCCGCAAGACGCAGGACGAACGCGACGGCGAGGCGCTGGAACAGATACTGGATGCACTCTCACCTGCCGATGCGCTGGCCGTGGTGCGTTCCTTCAGTTATTTCTCGCAACTCTCGAACATCGCCGAAGACCTGCACCACAACCGCCGCCACCGCGCCCACCTGAAGACGGGCAGCACGCACAAGGACGGCGCCCTGCTGCTGGCGCTGGACCGGCTCGAAGAAAAGAAGATCGACAGCAAGACCCTGCAGGCATTCCTCGACAGCGCACTGGTCTCACCGGTGCTGACCGCACATCCGACCGAAGTGCAACGAAAGAGCATCCTCGATTGCCAGCTCATCATCTCCAGCCTGCTCTCCAACCGCGATCGCATGGACATGACGCCGGACGACCTCGCCGAGAACGAGGAGGCGCTGCACCGCTTCGTGCTGATCCTGTGGCAGACGCGCATGCTGCGCACCGCCAAGCTGACCGTGCGCGACGAGATCCGCAACGGTCTGGAGTATTACCGTTACACCTTCCTGAACGAGCTTCCCAAGCTTTACGCCGGCCTGGAGAAACAGCTGGAGACGCGCTTCGACAAGCACATCAGGGTACCGCCGCTGTTGCGCGTGGGCAGCTGGATAGGCGGCGACCGCGACGGCAATCCCTATGTCACCCACGACGTGATGTCCGACGCGGTGCAATACCATTCATCGCTGGCCTTCGAACATTACCTGAACGAGACCCATGTGCTCGGCACGCGCCTGAGCCTGACCGACCGGCTGGTCGAGGTCACGCCGGAAATGCGCGCGCTGTCCGACGCCTCTCCGGACAGGGCCGCGCCGCGCGAAGACGAACCCTACCGGCGCGCGCTGATCCTGATCTATTCGCGCCTGTCGGCGACCGCAAAGCATCTCGGTCATGATCTGGCCACGCTGCGCCCGATCGACGTGCATGCGAAGCCCTACGCCACTGTGCAGGAGTTCATCGCCGATCTGGATGTGATGATCGACTCGCTGTACAAGCACGGCGCGGTCTATCTGGCACGCGGCCGGCTGGCCAATCTGCGCCGCGCCGCCGAGGTATTCGGTTTCTACCTCGCCCCGCTGGATATGCGCCAGCACAGCGCCCTCATCGAACATACTGTGAGCGAGCTGTTTGCCCACGGCACGGGCAAGGCCAACTACTCCGACCTCGGCGAGAGCGAGAAGCGGACTGTGCTGCTGCAGACGCTGCAGGAAGGCCGCATATTGATGACCGATATCGCGCGCTATTCCGATGTGCCGCAGGGCGAACTGCGCATCATGCAGGCGGCCGCGGAGATCCACCGCCGCTACGGCGCGGGCGCGCTGCCCAACCACATCATCTCCAAGACCGACGCAGTGAGCGACATGCTGGAGCTGGCACTGCTGCTACAGCAGGTCGGCCTGCTGCAGGGCAGCGACAGACTGCACGTCAACATCATCCCGTTGTTCGAGACCATCGAAGACCTGCGTGGCGGCGCCGCCATCATGGACGCGCTGTTCTCGCTGCCCTGGTACCGCGCGCTGCTGAAGAGCCGCAACGATACGCAGGAAGTGATGCTGGGTTACTCCGACAGCAACAAGGACGGCGGTTATCTCACCGCGAACTGGGAGCTGTACAAGGCCGAGGTCGAACTGGTGAAGGTGTTCGAGAAGCACGGCATCGAGCTGCGCCTGTTCCACGGCCGTGGCGGCACCGTGGGGCGCGGCGGCGGTCCCAGCTACGACGCGATTCTGGCGCAACCGCCGGGCAGCGTGAACGGCCAGATCCGCATCACCGAGCAGGGCGAGGTGATCGCCAGCAAATATTCCAATCCGGAGATCGGCCGCCGCAATCTGGAGACGCTGATCGCCGCGACCATGGAGGCAACCCTGCTGCACCACCACGGCGCCGACAGCACCATGCCGGAATACCACCGCATCATGGAAGCGCTGAGCCTGGACGCCTTCGCGGTGTACCGCAAGCTGGTGTACGAGACACCCGGATTCACCGATTATTTCTTCACCGCCACGCCGATCCGCGAGATCGCCGAACTCAACATCGGCAGCCGCCCCTCGTCACGCAAGGCCTCCGACAAGATCGAAGATCTGCGCGCCATCCCGTGGGTGTTCAGCTGGGGTCTTAACCGCATCATGTTGCCGGGCTGGCTGGGTTTCGGCAGCGCGGTGCAAAGGTTCATCGAACGCGAGGGCGAGGCCGGCTTGAAGCAGTTGCAGGCCATGTACAAGAACTGGGCGTTCTTCCGCGGCCTGATGTCGAACATGGACATGGTCTTGTCCAAGACCGACATGGGTATCGCCTCGCGCTATGCCGAGCTAGTTGACGATGTGGAGTTGCGCGAGCGCATCTTCGGCGCGATCAACCACGAGTGGGAGATCACCGTGGAGATGCTGCTCAAAGTGACCGGTTCCACATCGCTGTTGCAGGACAACCCGGCTTTCGCGCGCAGCCTGCTGACCCGTCTGCCTTACATCGATCCGCTCAACCACTTGCAGGTCGCACTGCTACAGCGCCACCGTGCGGGCGACAACGACGAAAAGGTGAAACGCGCGATCCACCTGACCATCAACGGCATCGCTACCGGCCTGCGCAACAGCGGCTGAGCCGTTTGCGCGGACAAAAAAATTGGGAGACCGAAGTCTCCCAAATTGCTTTGCCTCTACTCGCTATATCGTGTGATGCTTAAGCGCTGCTCCTCCCTGATGCGGCTTCCCACGACTCCCCTGCCCGTCGCAGACCGCTTTTTGCACAGCGCCTCACCCACTTTGCTTGGTAGTAGTTGTTATTGTTGTCATTCCAGATGCCCCCGGCAACAACCGTTGCCTGTCTTGCAGCATCCTGTTCCCCCCTGTTCTTGCAGCGCACCGGACTGATTGGCAGAACGTGCTACTGCACAAGACGGTCGAATAATACCTATGTCTTTGTAAAGGGAACGTCAACAAAATGTGAGGGAAAGGTGAATTGCGCGAAAATCGCACCGGAAACGATGATTCCTCGGGAATCTAGCCCTTGCCCTTCACGCTCGCCAGTTGCCGGCGGCTGATCGGCAGTCTTTCTTCGATCCCGTTCAGTTTCATCACCCAGCCGCTTTCCCCCTCCTCACCGCCCTTCTCGAATCCGGCGATGGCGCTCTTTGCCACCAGGCAGCTGCGGTGGGTGCGCACGAAACGCGTGGCGAACTCCTTTTCCAGTGCGGTGAGCGATTCCTCGATCAGGTATTCGCGCTCGACGGTACGCACGGTGACGTATTTCATCTCGGCGCGGAGATAGATCACTTTTTCGACAGGGATCAGCAACACCTTGCCGCGTTCGTGTGCCGACAGGAAACTGCGCGGCTCCGGAGTGAGTTCCTGCAAGACCTCGGTACGGATCGGTACGGAATCGCGCGCACGCGACAGCGCATCGAACAGGCGACCGAGGCGGATCGGCTTGAGCAGATAGTCGATGGCACGCTGCTCGAAAGCCTGGATGGCATAGGCATCGTAGGCGGTGGTGAAGATGATGACCGGCGGGTGCTCGAGCTTGTTGAGGTGGCGCGCGAGCTCGATGCCGTCCATCTGCGGCATGCGGATATCCATGAGGACGACCTCGGCCGGCCTCTCTGCCAGCTTGTCCAGCGCTTCCTGGCCGTTGCCCGCCTCGCCCGTCAGTTGCAGCGGAAACTGCGCCTCGCAATCGGCGAGAAGCTCTTTCAGACGATTGCGCGCCGGCGCCTCATCGTCGACGATGAAGACGGTGAGCGGCATGGTGATGGTGTCGTTCATGCTGGCTGGCCTTTCACATAGGGAATGATGATGTGAACCTGGTAATGCTCGGCGTCGCGTTCGACCTGATACTGCGCTTCGACATCGAACAGCAGCGACAGCCGCTCGCGGATGTTGGACAGCGCCATCTTGTGTCCGTTGGGATGCAATGAAGCCTGGCCTTGGGCGGGGTTGCGCACTTCCAGATGCAGTTCGTCGCGCAATCGGTACAGCCGGACTTCGATGGTCCCGCCCTGCAGCTGGGGCTCGATACCGTGATAGACGGCATTTTCCAGCAGCGGCTGCAGAATCAGCGGCGGGATGAGCGCATCCGGCGGCATGTCCGCGATGTCCCAGTTCACTTTGAGGCGTTCGCCGAGGCGCAACTCTTCGATGGACAGATATTGCCGCGCCAGTGCTACCTCCTTGTCCAGCGCGACCAATTCGCGCGGCTCGACCATCGCCATGCGAAACAGGTCCGCCATATCTTCCAGCGCGGCCTCGGCACGCTTGGGATCACTGCGCACGATGCTCAGCACGGCGTTGATGGTGTTGAACAGGAAATGCGGGCGGATGCGTGCCTGCAAAGCCTGCAAGCGCGCTTCATGTTTCGCCGGGGTCAGCGCCAGCGCGCGCAAACGGAAATACGCCAGCAGCGCCAGCGTGACCGCGATGCCGACCAATGCATGGCGCGCGTAGCGAAAACTGCCCGCATCGTCCAGCGCGAACAATATCTCGCCGCCGATCAGGTCCAGCGCTTCGCAGACAGCCGCCACGACAGCCGCCGCCACGATTACCCCCTGCCAGTAGGGTACGCGCGCAAACAGGGGATTGAGCCAGTACAGCAGCAACAGGCTGGTCAGCAACACCGGCTGCAGCAAGGCCGACCCGTGCAGCAGGCTGTCTTGCAGATCGCCGAGCGAGACCGCCTGCGAGACCGCACCGAGCAGGAAGACCGCGTTGGTCAGCAGCACGATGCGCAACACCGTGCCCATGTTGCGGAAGTCGGGCAACAGCTTGGGGCTAACGTTTTGATTTATACTGCGCGTCTCCGGCATATGGACCTTTCAAGTGCCGCTCATTCTGGACAAGACATGGCTACGATGCAAGACAATCAGACCTGGTCGGGACGCTTCAACGAACCCGTGGCAGAGTTGGTGAAGCGTTATACCGCTTCGGTGGATTTCGACAAGCGCCTCGCGCTGTTCGACATCCAGGGCTCTTTGGCCCACGCGCAGATGCTGGCAACCTGCAACATCATCAGCGCGCAGGACCTGAAAGACATCCAGCGCGGCCTGTCGCAGATCGAGAACGAGATCATCAGCGGCGACTTCGACTGGCAGCTCGACCTTGAAGACGTACACCTGAACATCGAGAAGCGCCTCACCACGCTGGTCGGCGATGCAGGCAAACGCCTGCACACCGGCCGTTCGCGCAACGACCAGGTCGCGACCGATATCCGCCTGTACCTGCGCAGCGAGATCGACAACATCGTCGGCCTGCTGAAAGAGCTGCAAACCTCGCTGCTCGATCTGGCGCAGCATCACACGCACACCATCATGCCCGGCTTCACCCATCTGCAGGTGGCGCAGCCGGTGAGCTTCGCCCATCACCTGATGGCCTATTTCGAAATGTGCCAGCGCGACATCGGCCGCTTCGGCGATGCGCGCAAGCGCGTCAACCGCCTGCCGCTGGGTGCCGCCGCACTGGCCGGTACCAGCTACCCGATCAAGCGTGAATATGTCGCCGAACTGCTGGACTTCGACGGCGTCTGCGAGAACTCGCTGGATGCCGTGTCCGACCGCGACTTCGCCATCGAATTCACCGCCTCCTCTGCGCTGGTCATGACACACCTGTCGCGCCTGTCGGAAGAGCTGATCCTGTGGATGAATCCGCGCTTTGGCTTCATCGACATCGCCGACCGCTTCTGCACCGGATCAAGCATCATGCCGCAGAAGAAGAATCCCGATGTGCCGGAACTGGTGCGCGGCAAGACCGGGCGCGTCAACGGCAATCTGGTCGCCCTGCTCACCCTGATGAAAGGCCAGCCGCTGGCCTACAACAAGGACAATCAGGAAGACAAGGAACCGCTGTTCGACACGGTGGATACGCTGACGCTGACCTTGCGCATCTACGCCGACATGATGCGCGGCATCACCGTCAAACCGGAAGCCATGCGCCGCGCCGCCTTGCAGGGCTACGCCACAGCCACCGACTTGGCCGACTACCTGGTGAAGAAGGGATTGCCGTTCCGCGACGCACACGAAGCCGTAGCACTCGCCGTGCGTCATGCCGAGCAAAAAGGCTGCGACCTGGCCGAGCTCAAGCTGGATGAGTTGCAGCAATTCTCTGCGCTTATCGCCGACGACATCTACGGTGTGCTGACACTGGAAGGTTCACTCGCCGCACGCAACCACACCGGCGGCACCGCCCCCAACCAGGTCGAAGCCGCCATCGCGCGCGCGCGCAAACTGCTAGCCTCCTAAGCCTGCGCAGGAATCGCAGGCAAAAAAACGGGCCACCTTGCGATGGCCCAGAATAGGAGGAGAGTATGAAAGATTGAGTTGGCTACAACTCAAGGCTCTAACAACTCAGGACGGATTGTAGGAGTCTGTTTCGGAGTTGCATATATGCCAAACGGCCTATATAACGGCCTATACCTTTTCCTCTCCCCCGCATCCATCCCACCGGCAAACTTATTGAATCCTTGAGTTAATCCCGCCACTGACCCGCTCTATTCCGGCTATATCTTTTGCCGAGAAGACATCGCTATAGCCATATTGCTGCAATAGATCCTTTACCTGCTGCGCCTGATCATAACCATGTTCAAGCATCAGCCATCCATCACGCTCTAGGAAACCGTGCGCCTGGGCAATGATGCGGCGGATATCGTCCAGACCGTCCGATCCGGAAGCCAGCGCAGACATCGGTTCGAAGCGCACATCGCCCTGCGACAGATGCTCGTCGCCGGCCGCGATGTACGGTGGATTGGAAACAATTAGATCGAAACGTTGCCCTCCCAGCGCGGCGAACCAATCGCTCTGCACGAAGCTGACATTGCGCAGGGCGAGGCGCTGTGCGTTCTCACGCGCCACTGCCAGCGCCGCCTCCGATGCATCTACTGCCACCACTTCCGCATCCGGTCGGGCATGCGCGATGGACAAGGCTATCGCGCCCGTGCCCGTGCCGAGATCTAGCAACCGAAACCCGCCCTGTAGCGGAATCCTCTGCAACGCCAGCTCGACCAGCAGTTCGGTATCGGGTCGCGGGATCAATGTGGCGGGAGTGACTTTGAAACTCAAACCGAAGAATTCGCGCTCGCCGAGGATGTGTGCGACAGGTTCACCCAGCAAACGCCGCTGCAACATTGCGCCATATGCAGCCTGCTGGCCTGCTTCGAGCATCTGCTCCGGATGTGCCAGCAGCCAGGCGCGGGGAACGCCCAGTGCTTGCTGCAACAGCATCTGCACCTCGATGCGTGCCTCTGCAGCCGGAAGTGTCAACGCAGTTCTCAGCGATGCGCCATCCTGAGACAGGACATCATGGATACTGCGCACAGGCTTCAACGTTCTTCCGCCAATGCCGCGAGTTGCTCAGCCTGATGCTCGGCCATCAGCGCGTTGGTGAGTTCGCTGATGTCGCCATCCATGATGTGATCCATCTTGTACAGCGTGAGGTTGATGCGGTGGTCGGTGACGCGGCCTTGCGGGAAGTTGTAGGTGCGGATGCGTTCTGAGCGGTCACCGCTGCCGACCAACGATTTGCGTTCGGCGGCGATCTTGCTGTGCGCTGCCTGGTCCAGTTTGTCCTTGATGCGCGCCGCCAGCACGCGCAGAGCCTGTGCCTTGTTCTGGTGTTGCGAGCGGCCATCCTGGCATTCGACCACGGTACCGGTGGGCAGGTGGGTGATACGCACGGCGGAGTCGGTCTTGTTGATATGCTGGCCGCCCGCCCCGCTGGCGCGGAAGGTGTCGATGCGCAGGTCGGCGGGATTCAACTCCACTTCGCCCACTTCGTCGGCCTCGGGCAGGATGGCAACGGTGCAGGCCGAGGTATGGATGCGGCCTTGCGTCTCGGTGGCGGGCACGCGCTGCACGCGATGCGCACCGGACTCGAACTTCAATACGGAATACGCGCCCTGACCGATGATGCGCGCGATGACTTCCTTGTAACCGCCCATCTCACCCAGACTTTCGGAAATGATCTCGACCTGCCAGCGGCGGCGTTCTGCAAAGCGCATGTACATACGGAAGATGTCGCCCGCAAAGATGGCCGCCTCGTCGCCGCCGGTGCCGGCGCGCACTTCGAGGAACACGTTGCGTTCGTCGTTGGGGTCTTTCGGCAGCAGTTGTTTTTGCAGTTCGACTTCGAGTTGTTCCAGTTTTTCCTGGCCGGCCTTGATCTCGGCCTCGGCGAACTCGCGCATGTCGGGATCATTAGCCATCTCCTGGGCGGTGGCGATATCGGCCTCGCTGGACAGATAGCTGTGATACAGGCCGACCACCGGCTCGATCTCGGCCCGTTCGCGGTTGAGTTTGCGGAACGCATCCATGTTGCGCGTCGCTTCCTCGCTGCTCAATAGACTATTGACCTCGTCCAACCGCTCACTGAGTTGGGCGAGTTTGGATGAGATGCTTGGTTTCATTCGGAGGAATGCAGGTGATAGATACGGTGTATCGCTTCCAGCAACGCTTCACGCTCGTTGGCTTGCGCCTGGTTCAGCGTCTGGGTGGGGGCATGCAGGAACTTGTTGGTCAGCGCCGCACTCAGCGACTCCAGCACCTTCTCGGGATTCTCGCCTTTGGTCAGCTGGCGCAAAGCTTTTTCCATCTCGCTGCGGCGCTGGCGCTCGGCATGGTCGCGCAAGGCACGGATAGTCGGCACCACTTCGCGCGACTCCATCCAGTGGATGAATTCGTTGACACCGGAATCGATGATGACTTCGGCCTCCTTAACCGCGCCCTGGCGCGCATCCAGACCGTCGCGCACCACTTCGGATAGATCGTCCACGGTGTAAAGGAACACGTCGCTCAGTTCGGACACTTCTTTTTCCACATCGCGCGGCACGGCCAGATCGACGATGAACAGCGGGCGGTGCTTGCGCTGCTTCAGTGCGCGCTCGACCATGCCCTTGCCCAGAATAGGCAGCGGGCTGGCCGTACAGGTGACGATGATGTCGTGCATCGCCAGCTGTTCGGGCAGTTCGTTGAGCGTGATGGCGTGGCCATTGATGCGCCGCGCCAGCGTCTGTGCGCGCTCCAGCGTGCGGTTGGCCACGGTGATGTGTTTTGGATTGCGCGCAGCGAAGTGCACCGCGTTCAGTTCGATCATCTCGCCCGCGCCGATGAACAGCACGCGCTGCTCGGTGATGCTGGGGAAGATGCGCTCGGCCAGTTTGACGGCAGCAGCGGCCATGGACACCAGATTGGCGCCGATCTCGGTCTGCGTACGCACGTCTTTGGCGACAGAGAAAGTGCGCTGAAACAGCTTGTGCAGCAGGAAGCCCAATGTGCCCGCCTGCTCGGCTTGGCGCACGGCTTGTTTCATCTGCCCCAGGATCTGCGGCTCGCCCAGCACCATGGAGTCCAGTCCACTGGCCACACGGAAGGCGTGTTTTACCGCTTGTTCCTGCGGCAACCGGTAGATATAGGGTTCGATCTCTTTCGTGGGGAGGTGGTGGTAGGAAGCCAGCCAGTCGACCGCCAGCACGGGCGCGTTGGTGCTGCAATAGATCTCGGTACGATTGCAGGTGGAAAGGATGGTCGCTTCCTTGGCCGCACCGTTACCAACCAGATCACGCAGGGCAGTATCGAGCGTCTCGGCATTGAACGCGATCTGTTCGCGCACGGAGAGCGGCGCGGTCTGATGGTTGATGCCAAATGTGAATAACTGCATGGGAAAAACGACTATCCGGTTCGCAAGGGAACGGATTATAGAGGCTGGGAGGGCTGAACACCAGCCGACCCAGCCTGCCGGGGACTACTTCTTGGGCTGCAACGATGCCAGGGCTTCTTCGGCATCGGGACGCAAGCGGCTGTCCGGGTGTTTTTTCAGGAAATCGCTGAACGCCGAGTTCGCACCCGCCATATCACCCGCTTCAGCCAGGGCGATCGCCTTCTTGAACGCCAGCAATTCGTCGGAATCGACCGGCTGGACTTTGGCTTCGCCCTTCCAGTAGACATCGTCCGCATCCGCCTGGGAACCGCGCACACCACCGACTGCTGTCGTGGTCTGGATCTTCTTCTTCGGGGTGAGCAGTTCGATCTTCTTGCGCAGTCGCTCCCACAGCGAGCCTTCCTGCTGCACATCGGCACTGTATGCCGGAGCCGCCAGCACCACGCCCAACAATACGAACAATGCGATCAGTTTCTTCATGTGAATCTCCTTGGTTAAGGTTGCTGCATACTGCAACGCTACATCCGACTCAAAGCGCGTTCAATAGTTCCAATGCCAGCGCCCGGTGAGCCTCTTTGACTGAGGGATCAAGGCCTTGTGCCTTGACGAAGGCCGCCTTGGCCTTTTTGACATCGTTGGTGGCCTTGTAGGCCCGCGCCAGATTCACCCATACATGTGCATCCTTGGGAGTGATCTGGGTCGCCGCCAGATAGGCCTTCTGTGCATCCACGTGCTTGTCTTCGATCATGAAGATGTTGCCGCGGTTGTTCATGGCCGCCGCGTTCTTGGGTTCCAGACTGAGGACCTTGTCGAAATACTTCATTGCCTCCTTGCGATCACCAGCCTTGGCCAAAATGATACCCATCTGCAGATGCGCGTCGACATCGGAGGGGTTCTTCTTGATCGTGTTCAGATAACGGCGGGTCTTGGTCTGCGAGCTGATCTTCAACACCGACATGTGATCGCTGGGGAACTTCTTCTCGATCTCGGCGCGCGATATCTCACTCTGCTTTGTCATGGCCGCCGGCAAGCTTGCTGGCTTGTAGGTCTCCCACTCGGCATGCACATCCAGAATGGTCAGCCCCTTGTCTTTCCATTTGTAGTAGGCGGCTGCACCCTTTTCCCAAGCCTTGATAAAGGCGTTGCCGACCAGCGTGGTCTCGACCGGGATCCACAGCTGATCCTCGTAGATCACGTACATGTTATCCATGGTGTAACCATCGTCGTCTGCCGCGATGTTGGTGGAGAACATCATGAACATGTGACCGGGCACTTCGACCACGCGCGTATTGATGCCCATGCTCTCCAGCGCCGAAGAGTAGAACGCCACCAGATCGTCGCAATCGCCGGACTTGCGCTCCAGCGTCTCGCGCGGGAACTGGATGTAGTCGACCGTATGCACCTTGCCCGAGCTCACCTGATAGGGGTTGCTCGGATCCTGGATATAGGTCATACCGTACACACCCAGCATGTCGAACAACGCCGCTGCCAATTGCGCCTCGTCCTTGGTTTCCCTGAACTGTGTCGCCACCGATCGTCCCAGATTGATGAGCGGGGTATCCTTGGGTGTGACGAAGGTGGCAAAGCGACCGCGCTCGTCCCAGGTCAGGCGGTGCTTGTCATAGACATTGACCGTCGGATTCTTGTTATAGGTGATGCGCTTGCCGTTTTCGAAATAGCTGGCTTCGATGAGCGCCTGCACGGAACTGTCCTCGGTGAGCGTCAGGATGCTGTTGTTGAACACCGCCTTGAGTGCGACCTCCTCGCTCTGTCCGGGCAGCAGCTTGTCCAGCTTGGCCTCGGTCGGAAAATCCATGAAGTCCTTCAGCTGGAAGGTGACCTTGAGCCGCTCCATGCTCTTGTTGGTGTTGTTGGTCAACTTGATGCGGCCGATGCCGTCGCGCTCATAGATCTTGTACGAGTTGGAGAACACATCGCGCAACTGCACCACGTCGATCTCCAGCGGCGGACGGTTGAACACCTGCGTGGTCGCCTCGACTGCGACCTTCTCGGATTCGGTGCCGTCGCTGCTGAAGGTGGCGACGTAGTAGGTGTACTTCGTCTCGGGAATCAGCGCATCCTTGATGAATTCAGGCTGTGCAACCTCACCGATCTTGGTGTAGTTGTCGCCCTCCTTCTGGTAGATACGGTAAGCGCCGAAATACTTCGCGTCTGCCGCCGCCCAGCTCATCTTGACCTGCCAGGGCGTCGTTTCCACCTGGATGGTGGCAAGCGCGGGCGGTACGAATTTGGCCGGGATGCCGCTCACCACGGCACTGGTCGCGCCCTCATAGCCGAAATGCGTCTCGCTGCCGACGCGATAGTAGTAACGGACTTCGGCATCCAGCTCCGTATCCACGAACTGGTTGGCGGCATTCGAGCCCACCTGCACGAACCCCTCTTTCTCGTTCTTCGAACGGTAGATGCGGTACTGTTTGATGAACGGCGATGTCGCCTGCGCCCATTGCAACTCGATGGAGTGCACTTTGCCTTGCGCTGCAAGTTGTTGCGGCGCCTCGGGCTTATACAGGACCGCCAACGACTGGATACGCTTGTTGCCGCGATCCGAAACCAGCAGATTGGAGCCACCGCCATAGGCGATCGCGACCGGCTCGTTGAGACCACCGATGCCCGAACCTTTGGAGCCGAAAGAGCGCAGCAGCTGTCCTTTGGGCGAGAAAACCTTGACCTGATTGTTATCCACCACCAGCACTTCGTCATTCGCCGCGACCAGCGCCACCGGACTGGACAGCAGGCTGGCGCCCTCTTTGTTCCTTCCGAATTCGCCCAATGATTGCCCGCCCGAGGAATAGGCCAGGACGGTCTTGCGCGATTCATCCAGGATGTACAGATTGTTTCGCTGGTCGAATGCCATGGAGACAGGCGCGCTCAGTTTGCCGGCATTCTCGCCGTTCAAAGCGTTCAGGAACACGCCGTCGCCGCGGAAGATCTGCACGTTACGGTTGGAACGATCGGCCACGAACACCATGCCGGAAGCCGAGACCGCGATCGCGGTCGGGTCCCTGAACTGGCCGGCGCCACTGCCGCCGCTGCCGAAGCTGATCAGTACCTTGCCCGCTTCGTCCAGCTTGGCGCCGCGGCGGCCCTGGCTGTCCAGCACCCAGATCGCGCCTGTCTTATCCACGGTCACGGCAGACAACTGCATGTCAGCCGGCTTGATCGAGCCTGTGACCGCGCCTTTGCGTATCACCTGCAGACTCTTCTTGTCCTTGCTCACCGCGTAAAAAGTCTCTTTGCCATCCCAGGCAAGTTGCTCCGCTTCTGCCGGAATGTTCTCCAGCCATTTCACCGACGCCCTTCCAACGGCTCTGGGCAAGGGCTCCAGCGCTTTCCCGGCTTCGACGACGAAGGCGTTGACCAGCGCTTTCTTGCTGTCACCAACATACACCTGCTGTGCCTTGTCCACGGCCACGCCGGACAGGCTGCTGAACTGTGCCTTGCCTTCACCCTTGGAACCAAAGCTGTAAGCGAGGCTGGCGTCAAAATTGTATTTCTGGATGGAGGAATTGCTCTCGTCCGCCACGTAGATGCCGTCCTCCGCCACGCTCATCGCGACGGGTTTGCCGGACTTGGGCAACGCGCGCAGGTAGACGCCATTCGATGTATAGACTTTGATCGTCTTGTTGTCGTCATCCAGAACGTAGATGCGACCTTCGGTGTCCAGCGCGATATCCGCAGGCTCGCCCAGTTTGAATTCCTTTTCGGCGCCCGCCGCACCGCTCAATGGCAGCGTGGTCAGAAAGACCCCGTTGATGCCGAACAGCTGTATCCGCTCGTTGCCGCTATCCGCGACATACACGACGCCGTCATGGACGGCGATACCGCGCGGCTCATCAAGCACGGAATCACCCAGGAAACCGCTGGCCTTGCTGCCGAAACTGCCCAGGTACTTGCCGCCGGACAAGGCGTACATGACGACCTGTTCTGTCCCGCTATCCACCACATAGATAGTTTCGCCGGACACGGCTGCCGCCTCGGGATGCTTGAGCAACTCCATGGCACCGCTCTTCGACGCCAGCGTCATAACCGATTTGCCTTCCTTGTCCACGACCTCGACCGAACCATCCTGTTTGGCGATGAACAGGTTGCCAGCTCCCACCCCCAGCAATTTGAGCATCTTGGCCGAGGCGATCTCGCTGCGGAAATCCGCCTTGGAGAATCCGTTAGTAGCACTCATACCGGCATCCGCCGCGCTGACGCCCGAAGAAAGAAGTAAAAGTGCAATTACGATGAATATGTTTCGCATGTCCCTGACCCATTCCGAATGGTGGATTATTCCGGCCCGGGGTGAACCCCGGCCGTTTGTTATCTGCAGATCCCTACTTTTCTGCCCGGTTGAACACACCATCCCAACCCTCCGGTGGCGGGGTCTGGATGAAGTATTCGCAACGCTCTATGTATATTTTACTGGGTTTGTCCCCGGGAACGATATCCAGAATCGACTTAAAAGCGGCGTGCGCTTTTTCCCATGACCGCGCCCGGTACATTGCCAGAGCAGCTTCGAAGTTGCGCGCAGTGGCCTCGTCCAGCATGGACAAGCCTTCCAGCGGCTCATAGATTGTAACGGGTAATTGCTTGCCCACTACGCGTATCTTGTCCAGTTCCCTGTATCGGCAGATCTCGCGGGTTCTTTGATAGGTATCTTCACCCACCAGATAGGCCACACCGTAATATTTCGCCGTTCCCTCCAGCCGGGCGGCCTGGTTCACCGTATCCCCGATGACGGTGTATTCCATCTTTTTACCCGCCAGCCCCACGTTACCCGCCACCACTTCGCCCGACTGCACGCCGCCGCGAATGGTGAACGGCTCCAGCCCTTCCGCTAGCCATTGCGCACGCAACTCGCCCATGCGCGCATTGATCGCCTTGATGCAATCGATGGCCAGCTTGGCATGGTCGGGTTGTGCCAGTGGCGCGCCCCAGTAAGCCATGATGCCGTCGCCGATGAACTTGTCGATCGTGCCGTCATGCTGTTCGATCACCTGCACCATCGCTCCCAGATAGCCGTTGAGCCGCGACACCACTTCCTGCGGCGGATGCGACTCGCTGAAAGTGGTGAAGCCCTTGATGTCGGTGAACAGCACAGTGACTTCCTTGTTGTCGCCGCCGATCTTGGCCGCATCCGGATCCTTCTCCAGCCGGGCGACCAGCTTGGGCGACAGGTAACTCGAGAACATCGAGCGCATCTCGCGCGCGTCGCGTTCCAGCACCAGATAACGGAAGCCGCCGCCGACCAGCACCGCCGCGATCGCCGACATGGCCGGATAGATCATGTTGATCCATTGCCCGGCATCGAACATGTAATAGGTGAACCAGATATAGCCGGCCAGCAGGACCGCCGTGGCCGGGATCGCACCATAAAGGCGCAGACGGGTCGTCAGAAAGAACGCTAGCGCACCCATCACCACGATGAAAACCATGTCGATCAAGGCTTCCAAACCACCCTGACGGATGTAGCGGCCGCTGATGATGTTGTCGGCCACCGTGGCGTGCAGCTCCACCCCCGGCGAGTTCTTGTGGAATGGCGTGACGCGCATGTCGTAGATACCCAGCGCCGTCGCTCCGACGAACAGTATCTTGCCTTTCAACTCGTCGGCGGGAACGCGGCCTTCGACCACATCGATGAACGAGTGATACGGGTATGCCCCCGGACCGCCCACATAGTTGATCCACATTCGGTATTCGTCGTCCACGGGAATGCGGCGCTCGCCCAATCCAATCTCATAATCACCCGGGGCGATGTCTTTTTCGCCCAGCGCCAGCCTGGCACCCATCAACCCCAGGGACGGGATCTGCTGGCCGTCTTTTGCGAGCAACAGTGGGATACGGCGGATCACACCGTCGTCGTCCGGCATCTGGTTGATATGGCCGATGCCGATCGCACCGCGCTCGATCTCCGGCAGGCTGCGGGTGACGGTCGTCACCCTTCCTTCATTGTCAAAGTTGAAAGCGACTGCCAACACCACATTACCCGCCCGCTTTGTCGCTGCGGCAAACAGACGGTCGTTCGTTGCGTTTTCGCGTTCCGGGAAGAAGACGTCGAACATCACCGCCTTGGCTTTGACCGCGGCCAGCTTGTCGATCAGCCGGGCATAGTTGTCACGACTCCATGGATAGCGCCCGAGTGCGGCGATACTTTTTTCGTCGATGGTGATGATGGCGATGTTCGGGTCGGGCGTGACCGGACCGCGCATGACCTTGAAGCGAAGGTCGTAGGTCTTCTCCTCGAACGCTTCGAGAAAGGAATTCTGGGTGTAGTAGAGGAACAGGACGCTAAAGATGGACAGCGTGGCAAGAAACATGGAAAGCGCAGTCGTATTTCCGCGCAACAGCAACTTTTTCCAAAATGGCATAGTGGCCATGTTTGTTCTCCCCGATACAGACTGAAGCTGCCCCCTTGCGCTCCATTCGCTGCAATGATGCCATAGCTGGATAAATCGAGGCTGAAAATGAAAAAGGCCTGCATCTCTGCAAGCCTTTCCTGATTGGTGGCTCGGGACGGAATCGAACCATCGACACGCGGATTTTCAATCCGCTGCTCTACCAACTGAGCTACCGAGCCGTTTTTATGCCCATCCCTGTCGGGGTGGAAAAACGAAGGCGCGCATTGTAGCGGCAAGCAGCACCGCGGGCAATATAAAAAAACAAACCCCGCACTAGGCGGGGTTTGTCAGGTGCTGTAGGCGCCTGAACCGTAGCGAGCGGCTTGAGTGCAAAGCGCACGGAGCACAGAAGCCGGAATGTACTCAAAGTTTGTTGCTTCGCAACCCCGGATTTCGAGCACCGCGCAACGCCGCAATCGGGCCGCGCAGTAGGTTCAAATTACATCATGCCGCCCATACCACCCATGCCGCCCATATCGCCGCCCATGCCGCCGCCAGCAGGCTTGTCTTCCGGCATTTCAGCAACCATGCAAGCAGTCGTCAGCATCAGACCGGCGATGGAAGCAGCGTTCTGCAGTGCAACGCGCGTTACCTTGGTCGGATCGACCACGCCCATGACCAGCATGTCGCCATACTCGCCGGAGGCTGCGTTGTAACCGTAGCTGCCCTTGCCTTCCAGCACCTTGTTCACCACCACGCTGGGCTCGTCGCCCGCATTCATGGTGATGGCGCGGATAGGTGCTTCCATCGCGCGCAGCACGATGGTGATGCCGGCGTCCTGGTCGTGGTTCACGCCCTTGAGTCCGGCAACTGCTGCCTTGGCACGCAGCAGAGCTACACCGCCTCCGGGCACGATGCCTTCTTCAACGGCAGCACGGGTCGCGTGCAACGCATCTTCCACGCGCGCCTTCTTTTCCTTCATTTCGACTTCGGTCGCGGCACCGACCTTGATCACTGCCACGCCGCCGGACAGCTTGGCCAGACGCTCTTGCAGTTTTTCCTTGTCGTAGTCGCTGGTAGAGTCTTCGGCCAGCTTCTTGATCTCGCCCACGCGACCCAGGATCGCCTCATGCTTGCCTGCGCCGTCGATGATGGTGGTGTTTTCCTTACCCACTTCGATGCGCTTGGCTTGGCCCATTTCAGCCAGTGTGGCTTTTTCCAGAGTCAGGCCGACTTCTTCAGCGATCACGGTGCCGCCGGTCAGGACAGCGATGTCTTCCAGCATCGCCTTGCGACGATCACCGAAACCGGGCGCCTTGACTGCAACAGTCTTCAGGATGCCGCGGATGTTGTTCACCACCAGAGTGGCCAGCGCTTCACCGTCCACATCTTCAGCGACGATCAGCAGCGGACGACCGGCCTTGGCGACTTGTTCCAGCAGGGGCAACAGGTCGCGAATGTTGGAGATCTTCTTGTCGTGCAACAGGATGAAGGGATTTTCCATCGCTGCGATTTGCTTGTCGGCATTGTTGATGAAGTAGGGCGACAGGTAACCGCGGTCGAATTGCATACCTTCCACGATGTCCAGTTCGTCTTCCAGACCTTGTCCGTCTTCAATGGTGATGACGCCTTCCTTGCCGACCTTCTCCATCGCTGCAGCGATCTTTTCGCCGATCACAGTGTCAGAGTTGGCGGAGATGCTGCCCACTTGCGCGATTTCCTTGGTGGTGGTGCAGGGCTTGGAGATCTTCTTCAGCTCTGCCACAGCGGCGATGACTGCCTGGTCGATACCGCGCTTCAGATCCATCGGATTCATGCCGGCGGCAACGAACTTCATGCCTTCCTGCACGATGGATTGAGCCAGCACGGTTGCGGTGGTTGTTCCGTCACCGGCCACGTCGGAAGTCTTGGAAGCAACTTCCTTGACCATTTGCGCGCCCATGTTCTCGAACTTGTCCTTCAGTTCGATTTCCTTGGCGACGGAGACGCCGTCCTTGGTGATGGTGGGAGAGCCGTAGGAACGGTCCAGCACCACGTTACGGCCCTTGGGGCCCAGCGTTACTTTGACCGCATCGGCCAGAATGTTGACACCCACGACCATCTTGGCACGTGCTGCATCATGGAATTTCACGTCTTTAGCTGCCATGTTCTTATCTCCTGAAATTTATTTGGGACTGAAAGAATTTTTCGCCCGGCGAAAAATTACTTCTCGACTACGCCAATGATGTCGTCTTCACGCATGGTCAGCAGCTCCTGACCGTCGATCTTGAAGGCTTGACCGGAATATTTGCCGAACAGAACGCGGTCACCGACCTTTACATTCATGGGCAGCAGCTTGCCATCGTCACCGACTTTGCCGTTGCCAATGGCAACGATCTCGCCCTGGTCAGGCTTTTCGGTAGCGGCATCGGGAATGATGATTCCGGATGCTGTTTTGGTTTCTGCTTCCAAACGCTTGACGATGACGCGGTCGCTCAAGGGACGAATCTTCATGCTTATTCTCCTAAATTCAGTGAGTTGACTAATTGCGGAAGCGGAGGGTTAGCACTCTCAGCCTGCGACTGCTAATGATAGGGGCTACACCCTGCTATTTCAAGGGTGACGTGATATTTCTTCGGGACGGCCTTTCAGCCGAAAAGGTCTTTCAGCGCTTCTTCCAGCTTGGGGAAAAGAATAGGTTGGCCCGCTGCCAGTATCCGCCTCGGCAACACGCGCTGCCCTTCCAGCAGCAGGCTGGCGGATTCGCCCAGGCTCAGTTTCAACAAAGACGCCGGCACCACGAACGCCGCCGGGCGATGCAAGACGGCGGCGAGCACCGCCGTGAATTCCTTGTTGGTGACAGGCGCGGGCGCAGTCATGTTGTAGGCACCCCGCATCTGCTCGTCGCGCAGCAGACGCAACACCAACGCGACGTAATCATCGATATGTATCCAGCTCATCCATTGCCGCCCGTCGCCGAGGCGGGTGCCCATTCCCATTTTGAAGGGCAGTGCCATGCGGGCGAGCAGGCCGCCATCCGTGCTCAGTATCAGGCCGGTACGCAGCAGGCACACACGCACGCCGTATCGCTCTGCGGCATTGGCGGTCGCCTCCCAGTCCACGCACAGTTGCGCGGGAAAGTCAGCGCCTGCTCCGGAGTCCTCGCTCAGTTCTTCATCGCCGCGTCCGCCGTAATAGCCGATAGCCGAACCGCTCAACAGCACGGCCGGTTTGTGTTCAGCGGCGGCAATGCGGCGCACCAGCTCTTCAGTCAACGCGATCCGGCTTACCCGCAACACCTGCTTGCGCGACTCCGTCCAGCGCGCATCGACGATGGGTTCGCCAGCCAGGTTGATCACGGCATCGAATGCCATGTCGGGTTTCCAGTCGGACAATGTCGCCAGCGCATGCACCCCGACGCCGCATTTTTCCGGGACCGAAGCGACATTTCGGCTGAACACAGTCAATTCATGCCCTTCAGCCAGCAGTGTCTTGCACAGATGCCGGCCGATCAATCCTGTCCCGCCAGTGATCAAGATACGCATGACTACCTCCCGAAAATGAATATAGACACAGGTATCTTACTCTTCGCAAAGTCCGTTATGATTCCGCGCATGTCAGCCACCTCAGATCTCCTTTCCCGCAGCCTCTCCGCCGTCTGGCATCCCTGCACCCAGATGAAGCGGCACGAGTCGCTGCCGCTGGTGCCCATCGCGCGCGGCGAAGGTGTCTGGCTTTACGATCTGGACGGCAAGCGCTATATCGACACGGTCAGCTCCTGGTGGGTGAACCTGTTCGGCCATTGCAACCCGCGCATCAATGCCGCTATCACCGACCAACTCGGCAAACTGGAACATGTGATGCTGGCCGGTTTCACCCATGAACCGGTAGTACAACTGTCGGAAAGGCTGCGCGAGCTGGCGCCCGCCGGGCTGGGCCATTGCTTCTATGGCTCGGATGGCGCCTCGGCCACCGAGATCGCGCTGAAGATGAGCGCCCACTACTGGCGCAACAACAGCAAACCGCAGAAGAACCAATTCCTCAGCCTGCAGAACAGCTACCACGGCGAGACGCTGGGCGCGCTGTCGGTGACCGATGTCGCCCTGTTCCGCGATGCCTATGGTGTGCTGATCAAGCAGAACGCCACCGTACCCAGTCCGGACTGGCGCAATGCAGCTGGCGGGGAAAGCGCCGAGGCTTTTGCCCTGCGTTGTGCCGACGCGTTGGAGACGCATCTGCAACAGCATCACGAGCACATCGCCGCCTTCATCGTCGAGCCACTGATTCAGGGCGCGGCAGGCATGGCGATGTATCACCCCGCCTACCTGGGCGCTGCGCGCAAGCTGTGCACGCAATACGGCGTGCCTCTGATTGCCGACGAGATCGCCGTCGGCATGGGCCGGACAGGAACGCTGTTCGCCTGCGAACAGGCGAACATCCGCCCGGATTTCCTGCTGCTCTCCAAAGGCATCACCGGCGGCTACCTGCCGCTGTCGGTTGTGATGACGACCGACAATATCTTCCAGGCCTTCTATGCCGACGAGACCGCGCGCGGCTTCCTGCATTCGCACTCCTACACCGGCAATCCGCTCGCCTGTCGCGCCGCGCTGGCAACGCTGGACATCTTCGCGCAGGACGATGTGCTCAATGCCAACCGCGCCAAAGCGGCGTTCTTCAACCGCATCGCGCAACCGTTGCGCGAGCACCCCGCCGTGCGGAACTTCCGCAACACCGGCATGGTCTGGGCATTCGAGGTTGAGACGCCGCACGCCGATTTTGCACAGCGCTGTTTCAGCCTCGGACTGCAGCATGAACTGCTGTTGCGCCCGATGGGCAATACGGTATATTTCATGCCGCCTTATGTGATCGGCGAAGACGAGCTGGGATTGCTCGTCGAGCGCACCCTGAAAGTGATTGATACCCTGAAATGAAACGCCTCGGTACATTCCTCCTGCTCTGCTTTGCCGTCAATGCACTAGCTGAGCCGCTGCCCGCAGCGGTGCTCCAGGAACTGAAAAAGGTGAACATCCCTCAATCAGGCATCGCGGTCGAAGTGCGCGAAGTCGGCAAGCGCGCGTCCCTCATCAGCGTCAACGGTCAACGCGCGATGAATCCAGCTTCGGTCATGAAACTGATCACCACCTATGCCGCGCTCGACCTGCTCGGGCCCGCTTACACCTGGAAGACCGAGGCCTGGATCGACGGCGAATTGAAGGACGGCGTGCTGGAAGGCGACCTCATCCTGAAGGGCTACGGCGACCCCAAGTTCACCATCGAGCAATTCTGGCTGTGGCTGCGCGAATTGCGCGGCCGCGGTCTGCAAGAGATTCGCGGCGACCTCATCCTCGACCGCAGCTATTTCGACCTGCCCGAGTACGACCCGGCGGAATTCGACAGCGACCCTGTGCGCGCCTACAACGTCGGCCCCGATGCGCTGCTGCTCAACTTCAACACCCTGCGCTTCCGCTACACGCCCGACGGCAATGGCATGAAGGTGATCACCGAACCGCGGCTGGACGGACTGAGATTCGACAATCAACTCATCCTGCACCCGCCCTCCGGCGACTGTAACGACTGGAACGAAACCATCCTGACCCAGGCGACCGGCGACAGCGTCGTCCTGCAGGGCGGCTATCCCAGCGACTGCGGCGAACGCGAACAGAGCCTCAGCATCCTGCCGCACACCCGTTATGTGGAATCGGTCTTCCGCACGGTGTGGCAGGAAGTGGGCGGAACGATCAGCGGCAAATTGCGCGAGGAAACTGTCCCTGAGAATGCGAGACTCTTTTCCACGCACCGCTCCGAGCCGTTGGGCAGCGTCATCCGAGACATCAACAAATTCAGCAACAACGTCATGGCACGGCAAGTCTTCCTCACCTTGGGCTCGGCCTCATACAGGCCCTCGCTCGCTGCCGAATGGGGGATGAGCGACGTACCGCTCACCACTGACCGCAGTGTCGAAACAGTGCAAATCTGGCTGCATCAGCAGGGTCTGGATTTCCCCGAGCTGGTGCTGGAGAACGGCGCCGGTCTCTCGCGCAAGGAACGCATCAGCGCACGCCATATGTCACAACTGCTGCAAAGCGCAGCAGACCATCCTCTCTACCCGGAACTGCAATCCTCGCTGCCCATCCTCGGCGTGGACGGCTCGGTAAGACGCCGCCTCAAGGATAGCGCTGCCGCCAGCCACGCCCACCTCAAAACCGGCACGCTGGACGGGGTGAGGACGCTGGCCGGCTATGTGCGCTCGAAGAACGGCAAGGAATGGATCGTGGTGTTCTTCATCAATCACTACAACGCCAAGCGCGGGCAGGATGCGCAGGACGCGCTGATCGAGTGGCTGGCGCAGAAATAAACCTCCGCTTCTATACCTTGGTATAGAAAGAGATATAGATACGATCTATATCTTTTTATTGCTTGCAGGTTCGCCGCCACCCTCACTAGAATCCGACCCGCCCGCAGGGCCTTTCTCCCTGTTACAAATATTAAGGAATCTGTACATGAAAAAGCTTTTTGCAGTTGCAATCCTTTCCACCGCATCTATGTCCGCAATGGCGACCGACCAGGGCGGATATCTGACAGCCAACGTTGGCTCCACCATCTATAGCAATGCTGTCAGCCAAATCATTCCGAGCGTTTCCTTCAGAAACCCATACACTATCGGCATTGGCGGTGGCTATCACCTCAACCCCTACTTGAGCTTGGAAGGGGGGTACTCCCGCATGAACGAATCGACGATTACCACAACATATATCACTTTTCCCCGAACGGCCACCGAGAGGCTGAAAGCTTCCTCCCTGCGCATTGCAATTGTTGGCAGTCTCCCCATTGGTGAAAAGTTCGAGTTGCTCGGTTTCTTGGGGGCAGCCAATACCCAGATTGATTACACTGCCTCACTCACCGGCACAGGCTTCTCTGCTGATGTGGCCCAATCGGCCAGCGCCCGCAAAACCAATCTGATGTATGGTCTCGGCGCTCAATTCAATTTCAACAAAAGAATCAGCCTTCGCAGCCAATATCTGGATCTCGGCAAAGTACAATTACCAGGGAACTTCTCCGGCGGTGTAGCCGCCCCCAACATCGGCGTAAAGATTGTTACTATGGGTGCAGTCTTCAATTTCTAACTGGCAAGTTACTCCAAACAAAAAACCGGGCGATGCCCGGTTTTTTGTTTTCTGGATGACCATGGGGTCACAACCCCAACTCGCCCCACATCGCATCCACCTTCGCCTTTACCGCATCATCCATCACGATAGGCGTGCCCCATTCGCGCTGTGTCTCGCCCGGCCATTTGTTGGTGGCATCCAGCCCCATCTTGCCACCGAGTCCTGAAACCGGACTCGCAAAGTCGAGGTAGTCGATCGGCGTGTTCTCCACCAGCAGCGTGTCGCGCACCGGGTCCATGCGCGTGGTGATCGCCCACATGACTTCTTTCCAGTCGCGCACGTCGATGTCGTCGTCCACCACGATGATGAACTTGGTGTACATGAACTGGCGCAAGAAACTCCAGATGCCGAACATCACGCGCTTGGCGTGTCCTGCATATTGTTTCTTGATGCTGACCACCGCCATGCGATAGCTGCAACCTTCCGGCGGCAGATAGAAATCGGCGATCTCGGGGAATTGCTTTTGCAGCAACGGCACGAACACTTCGTTCAAGGCCACGCCCAGCATAGCCGGCTCGTCGGGCGGTTTGCCGGTGTAGGTGGAGTGATAGATTGGGTTAGAGCGCATGGTGATGCGCTGGATGGTGAACACCGGGAATTTATCCTGCTCGTTGTAGTAACCGGTGTGGTCGCCGTAGGGGCCTTCCAGCGCGGTCTCTCCGGGATGGATCACGCCTTCCAGCACGATCTCGGCGGAAGCGGGCACTTGCAGATCGCTGCCCAGACACTTCACCAACTCGGTCTTGCTACCGCGCAGCAAGCCGGCGAACTGGTATTCGGAGAGTGAATCCGGCACCGGCGTCACCGCACCGAGTATGGTCGCCGGATCGGCACCGATGACGACCGCGACCGGATAAGGCTGCCCCGGGTTCTTCTCGCAGTGATCGCGAAAATCCAGCGCGCCACCGCGATGCGCCAGCCAGCGCATGATGACTTTGTTCGGAGCGATGACCTGCTGGCGATAGATGCCCAGATTCTGGCGCGGTTTGTTCGGCCCGCGAGTGACCACCAGACCCCAGGTGATCAGCGGTGCGACATCGCCAGGCCAGCAGTGCTGGATCGGCAGCTTTGAAAGGTCGACATCTTTGCCTTCCCACACGATCTCCTGGCACGGTGCGGACGACAGCACCTTGGGCGACATGGTAAGCACCTGCTTCAGGATCGGCCACTTCTCCCACGCATCCCTCAGCCCTTTGGGCGGCTCCGGCTCTTTCAGGTAGGCCAGCAGCTTGCCGACTTCGCGCAATGCACTGACGCTCTCCTCGCCCATGCCCAGCGCCACGCGGCGCGGTGTACCGAACAAATTCGCCAGTACCGGCATCTTGTGCCCGACCACATTCTCGAACAACAGCGCCGGACCCTGTGCGCGCAGCACGCGGTCGCAGATCTCGGTCATCTCAAGTTTGGTGGAGACGGGCGCGGTGACGCGCTTGAGTTCACCGATTTTTTCCAGTTGCGCAATGAAGTCGCGCAGGTCTTTATATTTCATCAGTAGTACCTCGCTTCGCCCTCGGGCCGAGTCTTGAACCGTTTGTGCAACCAGAAATACTGCTCAGGCATCTCCAGCACTCGCTGTTCGATGAATTCGTTCATGCGCCGCGCATCGGCGATCTCGTCACCGCTCGGATAATTCTCCCATGCCGGATAGAAGGTCAGTACGTAACCTTCGCCGCCGGGCAGCAGCCGCGTGATGCTGGGCACGATCTTCGCGCCGGTCATTTTGGCGATGCGCGGCACGCTGGTCATGGTGGCAGCGGGTACACCAAAGAAAGGGATGAACGCGCCTTCGCGCACGCCCTGATCCTGATCGGGAGGATAGATGAAGGGCATGTTCTCCTTCATACCCTTGATGATGGGGCGCAGACCTTCCTGGCGCGCGAACAGGCGCTGGTTGCGGAAGCGGCAGCGCTTTTGCAGCAGCAGGTCCGACAGGTAGAGATTCTTCTGCTTGGAATACATGCACACGGTATCCACCTGCTGCGCGATCCACTGCCCGCCGGTGTCCATACCGACGAAATGCGGTGTGAGCAGGATCATCGGCTGGCCCTTCACGGCCTCGAAGTGTTCGACACCCTCGATCCTGATCAGCGAGTTGATGCGCTCGGCGCTCGACCACCACACGATGCTGCGCTCGATCAGCCCGCGCATGAACATGCGGAAATGCGCGCGCAGCAACTTTCGGCGCGCCTGCTCGTCCATGTCCGGAAAACAAAGCTTGAGATTGATGTTGCCGACATTGCGGCGCTCCGCTGCCAGCGGGTAGGCTAGGGTGCCGAGCACATTGCCGATGGCGACGATGACGCGGAACGGCAGAAAATGGATCAGCCAGAAGATGAATACACCGAGACGGGCCAGCATCAATATTCCTTGTTTGCATCCGGCGGCAAGGCGCCGCGCGGGACTTTGTAACGGTTATAACTCCACAGGTACTGTTCGGGATGATCGCGAATCACCTCCTCCAGTGCAGCGTTCATCTGTAGCGGGATCGACGCTCCCGCATCGAAAGACAGCGGCGTGAAATACAGCTCGTATCCTTCTCCGCGCGGCAAACGCTCGCTGGCACACATCACCACTGCAGCACCGCTCGCTTCAGCCAATCGCCCGATCAGCGTCATGGTGTAAGCGGGACGCCCGAAGAACGGCGCCCATTCGCCCTCGCCGTTGCCTGGCACCTGGTCCGGCAACACGCCAGTCACCTGTCCTTTCTTGAGCGCCTTGAGCAACTGGCGCACGCCACCCAGATCGGTCGGCGCCAACTTCATCTGCCCGCGTTCGCGGCCTTGATGCATCAGCGTATCCAGAAACTTCCAGCGTGGAGGACGATACATGCAGATGATTGGCATGCGCGCGGCGATATACAAACCGATGACCTCGAAACAGCCGATGTGCGGAGTCAGCACGATCACACCCTTGCCTTGCGCTTGCGCAGCCTCGAAGTGTTCCCAGCCATGGCACTGTTTGACGCTGGAAACCACCTTCTCCAGTGGACGTCGCCACACCCAGGGCAACTCCATCACCCCCTTACCCATCTCGCCGATATTGGTGTATTGCAATCCCTTCAACTCGGATTCGGAGCGCGCCAATCCTGCGTTTTGCAGATTTTCGCGCAAGCGGAACGAATATCGCTTCGAAAACAGGTAGGTAACCCAGCCAAATAGCACACCAATCCGGTGTAATGCCGACAAAGGCAAGCGCGCAAACACTTCAAACAAAACAATCATTCAGCTCGCCTATAACTCAAGAAGGAAGGGATTTTGGTATACTGCGCGCCCATTTAACTACTGAAGCAGCAATCGGAGAGCCATGAGCGAATACTTTTTTACATCCGAATCCGTGTCCGAGGGCCATCCGGACAAGGTTGCAGACCAAATCTCCGACGCGATCGTTGACGCGATTCTAGCGCAGGACAAACATTCACGCATCGCCGCCGAGACGCTGGTCACCACCGGCCTGGTCATTCTGGCAGGCGAGATCACCACCAACGCACAGGTGAACTTCGCCAAAGTGGCGCGCGAGACGATCCGCCGCATCGGCTATGACGACCCGAACCTGCGCTTCGACGCAGACGGTTGCTCGGTGCAAGTCTGCTACGGCACGCAAAGCCCGGACATCGCACAGGGCGTGGACAAGGCTTACGACGACACGATGGATCAGGGCGCGGGCGACCAAGGCCTGATGTTCGGTTATGCCTGCCGCGAGACCGACACACTGATGCCGTTGCCGATCTATCTGTCGCACCGTCTGGTCGAACGTCAGGCACAACTGCGCCGCGACGGTCGCTTGAGCTGGCTGCGCCCGGACGCCAAATCGCAAGTCACCATCAAGTATGTGGACGACAAGCCTTTCAGCATTGACACCGTGGTGCTCTCCACCCAGCACTCGCCGGATATTTCGCTGGAACAGATCCGCGAAGCCGTGATTGAAGAAGTCATCAAGCCCGTGTTGCCGAAAGAACTCATCAAGGGCGACATCAAGTACCTGGTGAACCCGACCGGACGCTTCGTCATCGGTGGCCCGCACGGCGATGCCGGCTTGACCGGCCGCAAGATCATCGTCGACACCTACGGCGGCGCAGCCCCGCACGGCGGCGGCGCGTTCTCCGGCAAGGATCCGTCCAAGGTTGACCGCTCGGCCGCTTACGCCGGACGTTATGTGGCGAAGAACATCGTCGCCGCCGGTCTGGCCGACAAGTGCCTGGTGCAGATCAGCTACGCCATCGGCGTGGCACAACCCACCAGCATCATGGTCACCACCTACGGCACCGGCAAGGTCTCCGACGAGAAGATCACCGCGCTGGTGAAGAAACATTTCGACCTGCGTCCGAAAGGCATCGTGCATATGCTCGACCTGCTGCGTCCGATCTACCAGAAGACGGCGGCTTACGGCCACTTCGGCCGTGAAGAACCCGAGTTCCGCTGGGAAGCCACGGACAAAGCTGCGGCATTGCGCGCAGACGCAGGACTGTAATTTAGAAACACCCATCCCGCCGAGGGGCGCTGCAGCAGTCACCGCAAGGTGGACCTGTCAGGCTCGGCGAGGATGGCTCAACATGTAGCAACGGCGCCCATTCATTAACTTACCAAATGAATGGAGTGCAATATGTCTAAAGACTACGTCATCGCCGACATCAACCTGGCCTCGTGGGGCCGCAAAGAAATCGCTATCGCCGAAGGTGAAATGCCCGGCCTGATGGCTATCCGCGAGGAATTCGCCAAGACCCAACCGCTCAAAGGCGCGCGCATCACAGGCAGCCTGCACATGACCATCCAGACTGCCGTGCTGATCGAGACGCTGACCGCGCTCGGTGCGGAAGTTCGCTGGGCTTCGTGCAACATCTTCTCGACTCAGGACCACGCCGCTGCAGCCATCGCCGCGGGCGGCACACCCGTGTTCGCGGTCAAAGGCGAGACCCTGACCGAATACTGGGACTACACGCACCGCATCTTCGAATGGGCGGACGGCGGTCTGACCAACATGATCCTAGACGACGGCGGCGACGCGACCCTGTTGCTGCACCTGGGCACACGTGCGGAAAAAGACGCGTCTCTCATCAGCAAGCCGGGCTCGGAAGAAGAGACTTGTCTTTTCGCCTCGATCAAGGCCACGCTGGCCAAGGATCCGACCTGGTACTCCAAGCGTCTCGCTGCCGTGAAGGGCGTGACCGAAGAGACCACCACCGGCGTACACCGCCTGTACCAGATGCACGAGCGCGGCGAACTCAAGTTCCCCGGCATCAACGTCAACGATTCCGTCACCAAGTCCAAGTTCGACAACCTGTACGGCTGCCGCGAATCGCTGGTGGACGGCATCAAGCGCGCTACCGACGTGATGATCGCGGGCAAGATCGCCGTGATCGCCGGTTACGGCGACGTGGGCAAGGGTTCTGCCCAAGCCATGCGTGCATTGTCGGCACAGGTCTGGGTCACCGAGATCGATCCGATCTGCGCACTGCAAGCCGCGATGGAAGGTTATCGCGTGGTCACCATGGAATACGCCGCCGAGCACGGCGACATCTTCGTCACCACCACCGGCAACTTCCACGTCATCACGCATGACCACATGAAGAAGATGAAGAACAACGCCATCGTGTGCAACATCGGCCACTTTGACAACGAGATCGACGTCGCTTCGCTGGAAAAATACCAGTGGGAAGAGATCAAGCCGCAAGTCGACCACGTCATCTTCCCGGACGGCAAGCGCATCATCCTGCTGGCCAAGGGTCGCCTGGTGAACCTGGGTTGCGGTACCGGACATCCGTCGTACGTGATGTCGTCGTCGTTCGCCAACCAGACCATCGCTCAGATCGAGCTGTGGATGGAACGCGACTCCGGCAAGTATCCGGTGGGCGTGTACACATTGCCCAAGCATCTGGACGAAAAAGTCGCGCGCCTGCAACTGAAGACGCTCAACGCTCAACTGTCCACGCTGACCGACCAGCAAGCCGCTTACATCAACGTGCCGAAGGAAGGTCCGTACAAGGCCGACCACTATCGTTATTAAGAAGGTAATGCAGGTATGATTGCGGGGGCGGACTTCCGCCCCCGCTTTTTTTAAAGAGAATGATGCTGATACGACTGCTGCTCCTTTGGACACTTAACTCGCTGGCGTTGGTCGCCGTGGCGAGTTTCGTTCCGGGTATCCATGTCGACGGGTTCATGGCCGCGTTCATCGCGGCCTTCATCCTCGGCCTGGTCAACACGCTCATCCGTCCCATCCTGCTGGTGCTGACCCTGCCGGTCACCCTGCTCACGCTGGGACTGTTCATCTTCGTCATCAACGGACTGATGTTCTGGTTCGCCGGTTCCATCCTGCGCGGATTCGTGGTCGATGGATTCTGGTATGGCGTCATGGGCGCGGCTTTGTACAGCATCTTTTCCTGGGCACTAAGTTCAGCTGCTGCACAACTACTTGTGAGAAAACATGGGAAACACGACACCGATCAGTTTTGAGTTCTATCCGCCACAGACACCGGAAGGTGTTGAGAAGCTGGCCGCTGTGCGCCAGCGTCTGGCAACCGTCAAACCGGAATTCTTCTCCGTCACCTTTGGTGCCGGCGGCTCCACGCAGGACCGCACGCTGGACACCATCAGGCAGATCCATGCCGAAGGTCACAGCGCTGCTCCGCATCTTTCCTGCGTGGGCTCCACCCGCGACAATGTGCGTGCGCTACTGTTCGCCTACAAAGACATGGGCATCAAACGCATCGTCGCGTTGCGCGGGGACTTGCCTTCCGGCATGCATAGCATCGGCGAGTTCCAGTACGCCAACGAACTGGTTTCGTTCATCCGCGCGCAGACCGGCGAACACTTCCACATCGAAGTCGCGGCCTATCCCGAGTTCCATCCGCAAGCCGGATCGGCACGCGAAGACATGCTCAACTTCAAGCGCAAGATGAACGCGGGCGCCAACTCGGCCATCACACAGTATTTCTACAATGCAGATGCCTATTTTCGCTTCGTCGATGAGACGCGCAAGCTCGGCGTCACCGCCCCCATCGTGCCCGGAATCATGCCCATCGTGCGATTCTCGCAACTCGCGCGCTTCTCCGATACCTGCGGTGCCGAGATCCCGCGCTGGTTGCGTAAAACCATGGAAGGCTACGGCGACGACAATGAGTCGGTACAGAATTTCGGCCTCGATGTCGTCACACAACTGTGCGAGAAACTCATCGCCGGCGGTGCACCTGCTTTGCATTTCTACACACTGAATCAGGCCAACGCCTCGCTCGAGATCCTGAAACGTCTCGGCTATCGATGAGCTATATGCGCGCTCCCGAGTTACTGCTACCGGCCGGCACGCTGGACAAGATGCGCACCGCCTACGCCTACGGCGCGGACGCCGTGTACGCCGGCCAACCGCGTTATTCACTGCGTGCGCGCAACAACGAATTCAAGCTGGAAGAATTGGGCATCGGCATCCGGGAAGCGCATGCGCTGGGCAAGAAACTGTTCGTCGCCAGCAACCTGATGCCGCACAACGCCAAGGTGAAGACCTACATGGCCGACATGGAACCGGTCATCGCGATGAAACCGGATGCGCTGATCATGGCCGACCCCGGCCTCATCGCCATGGTGCGCGAGCGCTGGCCGGAGATGGACGTTCATCTTTCGGTGCAGGCCAACACAGTGAACTACGCCGCGGTGAAGTTCTGGAAATCGCTGGGACTCACGCGCGTGATCCTGTCGCGCGAGATCTCGCTCGACGAGATCGAGGAGATACGCCAGCAATGCCCGGACATCGAACTCGAAGTGTTCATCCACGGCGCGCTGTGCATCGCCTATTCCGGCCGCTGCCTGCTCTCCGGCTACTTCAACCACCGCGACGCCAACCAGGGCACCTGTACCAACTCCTGCCGCTGGGATTACAAGGTCGATAGCGCCGTCGAGGATGGCACCGGTCACATCGAGAAGATCGACTTCGATTTCGACAAAGCGCTAAGTGAATCCGAACTCTCCGAGTGCGGTTCACAACCGCGCCACCCGCTGGCCGACAAGGTCTACGTCATCTCGCGCAAGGATCATCCGGGCGAACTGATGCCGGTGCTGGAGGACGAGCACGGCACCTACATCATGAACTCCAAGGACCTGCGTGCGGTGGAACATGTCGAACGGTTGGTGAAGATCGGCATCGACTCACTCAAGGTCGAAGGCCGCACCAAATCCATCTACTACGTGGCGCGCACCGCGCAGGTGTATCGCCAAGCCATCGACGACGCCGTCAAAGGCAAGCCCTTCAACCTGGAACTGCTGGGCGCGCTGGATGCCCTCGCGAACCGCGGCTACACCGATGGCTTCTACGAACGCCACCACACCCACGAACAGCAGAACTACATGCGCGGCCACTCGGAGAGCTTCCGCCAGCAATATGTCGGCGACATCGTCGCCTGCGCCAACGGCATGGCCGAGATCGACGTGAAGAACCGTTTCAGCGTCGGCGACAAACTGGAGATCATCCACCCTTCCGGCAACAGCATCGTCGAACTGAAGGAAATGAAGAGTCTTGAGGGTGAATCACTCTCCGTGGCGCCCGGCAGCGGGCATCGCGTGCAGATTCCTTTGCAGGGCGAATTGTCGAATGGAATGCTGGCGCGGTTCATCTAGATGTCACCCCGGTGACCGCACATCCGGATTAAGCAGGACTTAAGGAATGCCCGATATGATGCTTTACAGCCTCATGCAATCCGGACCGGCAACACCCAATTGCCTCCGCTCACGCAATCAAGTCAAAGGAGACTCGCGATGAACTGGAAAAATACGAACACCCGTTACGGCTCGCCTACCATCGGCATTCACTGGCTGATGCTGTTGTTGTTCGTCGCCGTGTACGGCACCATCGAGCTGCGCGAACTTTTTGAAAAAGGCAGCGACCCGCGCGAAGCGCTGAAGACCTGGCACTTCATGCTTGGCATGCTCGTGTTCGCGCTGATCTGGCTGCGTCTTGCCGCACGCTTCTCCGGCCCCACCCCTGTTATTAGGCCGGCACCGCCAAGAATTCAGGAAATCTCCGGCAAGCTGCTGCATCTGGCACTTTACGTGTTGATGATCGGCATGCCGCTGACCGGCTGGTTGCTGCTCAGCGCCGCCGGCAAACCGATTCCGTTCTTCGGACTGGAATTGCCCGCGCTGATCGGCGAGAACAAAGACCTTGCGGGGCAGATCAAGGAATTACATGAGGTCGTCGGCAAGATGGGCTATTTCCTCATCGGACTGCATGCGGTGGCCGCCCTGTACCATCACTTCATCAAGCGCGATGACACATTGACCAGGATGTTGCCCGAACGGAAATAGACTCATGATCCTCTCCGCCCTCTCCCAATCCGATCGCTACGCCGCGCTGCATCCGCTGTTCCGGCGCGCGTTCGACTACATCCGCGATACCGACCTGTTCGCCATCGCGCCGGGACGCTACAACATCGTTGGCGAGGATCTGATCGCTATCGTGGAGCAGGTGCCTGCGAAGACGAAGGAGATGGCGAAGCTGGAGGCACACCGGCGTTACATCGATATCCAGCTCGTGCTCGAAGGCGATGAGACGATGGGATGGAAGCCGCTGGCGGACTGCCTGAACCCGGTGAGCGAGCACAGCATGGAGCGTGACATCCGCTTCTTCCACGATGCGCCCGCATCATGGGTGCCGGTGCCGCCGGATCACTTCTGCATCTTCTTCCCGGAAGATGCGCACGCGCCGCTCGTTGGAACGGGCACGATACGCAAGGTGATCTTCAAGGTTGCCGTGAATCCGGCCGGCGTCTGACGACGGCCCCGCCGAAGGGCGGGGCGTCACATTGCATCACTTCTTTGTTGCGGCTGCTTCTTTGGCCTTGCCAGTTGCCGGTTTTGTTGCCGTGGGCTTCAAGGGTTTGGGGATGGGCTTGGCAGGCTTCTCCCATTCGAGTTTGTCGACCTTGTCTTTCAGCGTCTTGATCTGTGCATCCTTGCCTTCCATCAGCGCTGCCTGCAGATCCAGCTTCTGCGCCTGCTCTGCGAGCAGCCGGTCCTTTTCGGCCAGTTGCTGATCCTTGGCGTTCAACTCCGAGCCCATTTGCTGGATACCTTCGTTGGCGGCCTTCAGACGCGCCTCGAAATCCTGCACAGGTGCGGCAGCGATCCCGCTGCCGGTGTGTCGTACGCTTTCGGCAGCGCGACGGATCTCCGCCACCTGCTTGTCCAGCGGCAGGTCGCGCAGGTCTTTGAGGCCCAGCGCTTTGGCGATCCCCTGCAAGCGTTCCTCTTCCTGCAGGACGATCATTTCCACGCTGACCTTGTCCATCGCCGCGGGCTTGTTTTCGATCTGCACGCCGGCTTGTGCCTGAGTCGTCGCACCCGTACTTACCGCAACACCCGAAGACAGACTGCCGGAAGAATTGACCCGCAGCTGGGTCTGCAACAGGGCGACGCGTTCGTTGACCTGCTGTGCATGATGCGCGGCGAACAGCGCCTCCGCACCCAGACGCTGCACCAGCGCCTTGTCGTGATGGGCGGCAGCAATCTGGTCCTTGGCCGACTGATAGACGCGCAACGCTTCGGCATAGGTCAGCGGCGCTTGTCTTTCGGCATTATCGGACTCGGTCTCCACATTGATCGTTTCGCTTTCGCGCAAAGCACCTTCCTGCACGGCCTTGATCACCAGGTCCAGCATGGATTTTTGCAATCCCTCTTTCTTGGCATCGATATTGTCAGGCTGTTCGCGCTCGACTTTCTCGATCAAACCGGACAGTTCGCCGATCACCCGGTCATATTCCTTGGGCAGCAACTTGGCCGCATTGTGCTCATCCAGCTGGGCTTTGTATTCCAGTTCCTTGGCAAACCGGTATTGCACGATGCTCATCACTGCGCGGCCCTTTTCCAGGATCGCGTCGCCCATGGCCGCACCGCTCACCAGCACTTCCTTGGGTTTGTTACCCAGCCCACCCTGGCACTCTTTTAATGTTTGCTCTGCTTCACGGAAGTAATTCGGGGCGAGCAGAGGCATGCCGCTCTTTCTGGCTTCTTCAACGTTCTTTTCCAGGGTTGCAACCACGGATAGCTCGGACAAGTCATTGAATTTTGCAACGTTGGCTTCTGATACCTTGATGTTGGTACTGACCGGTGCTGCGCACCCTGCCAGAACGGCAGCCAGCAGCGCGCCGTAGATCGGACTTCTCCAGGACTGCATCTGAATTCTCCCTTGATTGTTATTGCTATATTTTTTATTACGGCGTTGTGACCGGGCCGCACCGGTTTGGTTCCATGCCTTATTCGTGATCGAACGCCACATCCCCTTCATCCACCGCTACCCCCAGCTGCATATTCCTGAAATCGAACAGGTTGCCGTCGAGCAGGTGCGACGGCTTGACGTTCTGCATGGCAGTGAAGATGGTCTGCGTGCGTCCCGGATACTGGCGCTCCCATTCGTGCAGCATCTGCTTGATGTTCTGGCGTTGCAGGTTCTCCTGTGAGCCGCACAGATTGCATGGGATGATGGGGAATTCCATGCCGCGCGCGTAGCGGGCGATGTCTTTCTCTGCGCAATAGGCCAGCGGACGGATGACGATGTGGTCGCCCTTGTCGGTCACCAGCTTGGGCGGCATGGCCTTGAGCTTGCCGCCGAAGAACATGTTGAGGAACAGCGTCTCCACCATGTCGTCGCGGTGGTGCCCCAGCGCGATCTTGTTCGCGCCCAGTTCGCCCGCCACCCTGTAGATGATGCCGCGGCGCAGGCGCGAGCACAGCGAGCAGGTGGTCTTGCCCTCGGGGATCTTCTCTTTGACGATGGAGTAGGTGTCCTGCGTCTCAATGTGGAAATCCACGCCGAGCTTCTTCAGGTAGTTCGGCAACACATCGGCGGGGAAGCCCGGCTGCTTCTGGTCCAGGTTCATCGCCACGATTTTGAAGTCGATGGGCGCACGTTTGCGCAGCGTGAGCAGGATGTCGAGCAGCGTGTAAGAATCCTTGCCGCCGGACAGGCACACCATCACCGTGTCGCCGTCCTCAATCATGTTGAAGTCGCCGATGGCCTTGCCGACCGAACTCTCCAGCCGGCCCTTGAGGCGGTTGAAGTTGGTGGAGCGGTGTTCGAAATGGATGGGTTGAATGATGTCGTTCATGCTTTAAAAGATATTGATTGAGCGCCCGCCATCCACCGCGATGATCTGCCCCGTGATGTAAGGCGCATCCGCGATCAAGAATTTCACCGTCTTTGCGATGTCGTCCGGATCGCCTGCGCGTTTGAGCAAAGTATGCGCGATGAGCTTGCGGCGCTTTTCTTCATCTTGCCACTCGGCACTCTCCGGCCAGAGGTTAACCCCAGGGGAGACACCGTTCACGCGCACCTGCGGCGCCATCTCCTGGGCCAGCGAACGGGTCAGGCCGGCCAACCCGCTTTTCGCGATGTTGTAGAGCAGATGGCCGTGCATCGGCAGCTCGGCATGGATATCCACGATGTTGACGATGCAACCGTGGCGGTGACGCAGCTCGGCGGCGGCGGCCTGCGCCAGGAACAACGGCGCTTTCAGGTTGGTACCGAGCAGATCACTCCATTGCTGCTCGGTCATCTGGTCGAGCGGCGTGGGATAGAAACTGGAAGCATTGTTCACCAGCGCATCAAGATGGCCGAACTGCTGCACGACTTCCTTGATCACGCGCGGCAGGGTGGCGATATCCAGCAGGTCGGCCTGCACGGTGATGGCCGAATCGGGGCGCTGCTCGTTCAACTCGGCGCGCAGTGCCAGCGCGTCATAGAGCGAAGCGCGGCAATGGATGGCGACGTTCGCGCCCGCCGCGTGCAAACGGCGCACGATGGCCGCGCCGACGCGCTTCGCCCCGCCTGTCACCAATACTGTTTTGCCTTGCATCGTTTTACCCACTAAACTTGAAGCCCGCGCGAATTATACCCGACCATGTCCGCTACTCTGCCCGCCCCTTCTGCCGATGCCCTCGCTCACAGTGCGAGATTGTGCGAGCTCATCCGCAGCGACATCGTCGCACAGGGCGGCTGGATACCCTTTTCGCGCTTCATGGAATTGGCGCTGTACGCGCCCGGTCTGGGCTACTACACCGCAGGAGCGCGCAAGTTCGGCGAAGCGGGCGATTTCATCACCGCGCCGGAGCTCTCGACCCTGTTCGGTCGCACCCTGGCGCGACAACTGGTGGAAGTGATGCAGGCCAGCACGCCGCACATCCTCGAACTCGGCGCCGGCAGCGGCAAGCTGGCGCTGGATATCCTCGGCGAGCTGGAAAAGCTCGGCGAATTGCCGGAGACCTATTCCATCCTCGAAGTGAGCGCCGACCTGCGCGAACGCCAGCAGGCCTTGCTGCAAGAGAAGCTGCCCCATCTCGCCGCGCGCGTGCGCTGGCTGGATGCGCTGCCGGAAAAGTTCTCCGGCGCCGCCATCGGCAACGAGGTGCTGGATGCATTGCCGGTGCATCTGCTCCACTGGTCGGACGGCCGCGTCCTCGAACGCGGCGTCGCCAGCAAGGAAGGCCATTTTGCCTGGCAGGACAAACAAGCCGATTGCAAGTCCCTGCTCGATATCGCCGAGAATATCAAGGTACCGGACGACTACCTGAGCGAAGTCTCTATCAGCGCGCGCGGTCTGGTCGCCAGCCTGTGCGAACGCATGGAGAAGGGCGCGATGATCTTCATCGACTACGGCTTCGGCGCGAAAGAGTATTACCACCCGCAACGCAGCCGCGGCACGCTGATGTGCCACTACCGCCACCATTCGCACGACGACCCCTTCTACCTGCCCGGCCTGCAGGACATCACCGCGCATGTGGATTTCACCGCCGTGGCGGAAGCGGCCATCGACTGTGGCGCGCACTTCCTCGGCTATACCACGCAGGCGCATTTTCTGATCAACAACGACATGATCGATCTGCTCGATGAAGTATCGCCGGATGATGTGAAAGCCTACGCCCCGCTCTCCGCGCAAGTGCAAAAACTCACCAGCCCCGCCGAGATGGGCGAACTATTCAAGGTGATCGCGCTGGGCAAGGAGCTGGATCAGCCGCTGGCCGGATTCCTGCGCGGGGACCTGTCGCGCTTGCTTTAATAAAAAATCCCCTCCGTTCGTGGTGAGCCTGTCGAACCATAGCGGAGGACTTATCCTGAGCCAGCCACCACATGCCCTGCCTCCACAGCTTCCCACCCGTCGCCGATGAACAGTCAAACCTGCTCATCCTCGGCAGCATGCCCGGCAAGGAATCGCTGAAACAGCAGCAGTACTACGCCAACCCGCAAAACGCCTTCTGGAAGATCATGGACAACCTCGTCGGCGCGCATCCAACCTTGCCCTACCCGCAACGCCTGCACGCACTGACTGCCGCGCACATCGCCCTGTGGGACGTACTCAAGACCTGCGAACGACAGGGCAGCCTCGATTCGAATATCCAGAACGAGACCGCGAACGACTTCGCTTCGTTCTTCAAGAATCACCCACATATCACGCACGTGTTTTTCAACGGCGCAAAGGCCGAGCAGAGTTTCAAACGATCTGTGTTGGGGAAACAGAAATTGCCGCCGCTGGAATTCGTGCGCCTGCCATCCACCAGCCCGGCGCATGCAGGGATGCGTTATGCGGAAAAGCTGCAGGCATGGAAAACCGCTGTGACTGGTTAATTGGACAATGAGATCGAAGCTGCCGTCGCAGGATCAGGGCGCGATCTGCAGTTGCCCCGAATCAAGCAGCAGATAGCGTGCGAAGCGTCCTTCTTCCCTGCTGCCGTCGTCGCTCACGATCATGATCCGCTGTATGCCGTCGATCACGGCGGGGCTGACCCCTTCCGCGTGTTCGAAGCCCGGCAAACCGGGAACGGAAACGCGACGGGCCGGCGCACCTGACTTGCCGCTCCAGAACCAGAGCTGGAAATGCACCTGCTCGCGCGCGACCGGGCCGCTGATGATCAGATACCCGCCCAGCGCGGGAATGTATGACATGCCGCGTATCCCGTTGCCGCCGAGATCAAGCGTTTCCAGTTTGGTGGAGATGCGCGGAGGTGCGCCGTCGCCGAAGACCGCGGCAGGGTTCTCGACACGCGCGATGATCGCCTGCTTGTCGCGCAGGGGACTGCGCAGACCGATCAGCAGATGCTGATGGTCTGGGGTGATCTCCAGCGCCTCGATATTGAGCCCCCCGCTGTTCTTCACGTCGCGTATCTCTACGGCATGCGCCAGCTCGGGATGCGCTGCCCTCAGCGCGGGCTTGAGCCCTTTGATCACGGTAGTGTCCACCACGCGCTCGCCATCGATGCGGAAGCGCACCAGCTTGTCGCGGGATTTTTTCTCGTCGCCATCACCATCGCGCGAATGCGATGTCAGGGCGTAGATGAACCCCGTGCGGTCGATGGCCAGCCCTTCCAGATCATCCAGCTTCCAGAAATCGTCCCCGTCCTGAAACAGGCCCGGCTCCAGCGGCGTACTACGAACGCTTCCATCAGCAAGGACCGTGACCAGACTGAACGGATGCTTCTTCTCATCCTCAACGACCAGGAAGCGCCCATCCGGAAGCTGCTGGATGGCGGACGGTTCATAGATGCCGGTTAGTGCAAGGAACATGAGGAGGTTGTTCAGCGTCATGGTGGTTTCGCTCTCTGCCGCCTTGTTGGCGTTCACATTTTCAAACACAACAACTCAAGCTTGGAAATCAAATGTGATGCTGAACCCATTAATTCCCTTTAGGACGGATTATTGAATTAGGCATACTGCTCAAAATCGGAGATTTGGGCTGGATATAGAGCAAACCAGTTTTGGTTGTAGACATCTTCTCGTTCAGTCGGAAGGTTTTCGACAGTCGTGAGACCATCACCAGGCAGTCCAGTCGTTTGATTGACTACCAAGCAAGTGAGCGGAGGTAGACCTTTGGCTTTGCAGAAAAGCATGATGCAGCCCAGAATTTGAGCAAGAACGCCTGCGCCTTCAAATTCAAGATGCTCAGCGACTTGTCCATATGTAAGTGTCTGCCTGTGATGGGCAGCGCCAACAAGAATTTGCCAAACTTGCATTGCTCTTTCACTACGTGTCATACAGGCTCCTGTGCAATACATAGCTATCAAACTAACTGACGTCTTATACTAAATTTAATTAAGGGTCATCGCTGGCTAGTATTCTAAGCGATCAATTGACGAACGCCTTGATTAGAAGCGTACTAAAAATTGTGATGCAAATACCAATCGCGGAAATAGTAAGGCTGATTAATGCCGCCTTTTTGAATCCAATGGCACCAGATACTGGATGCTTAAGCATAACCCCCAGCATCCAAGTGAAAAGTAAATAGGCGAATATGTAAATAATCCCAAAGCCGACAATGCCGACTTCAATTCTATTAATGCCGAGAATGAACCCAACAAAAAAACCTAGCACACAAGTAGTGAGGCTACTTACAAATGAAATGATGTAAGCTACTTTGTATGAAAGCTTGAACTTAGCAATGTAATTTGTTGCAAATTGCAATAACAATGCACCGACCAATGATCCTATTGTGCACCATATTATTAATACGACAATGGATCCAAGAATAGTCCCTATTAAATGTGCCATTGAATCCCCTTCAATTTAGGCCAACAAAAATTTGACGTCCTAACTACATCCAAAAATCAGCTTTGCGCATTCTGCTGCCCTCACCCCACGGCGCAACCTTGAACAGCAACACCATCCCCGGTATCGCCAGCAGAACGGTAATAAAGGTGCCGGAGTCGATTTGTTCTGAACTGAGCTTCCCCTCAGTTGTGCAGACACTACCCGACATCACAGCGCAGAACAATATGCCGTTTGGCCTACATCTTCTGTCAGCGCCAGGAAGAATGCCCAGCAAGTTGGGTAGCTAGCGTCCCTTGATGACCGCCTCCACCGCCAAAATCCGCGCTTCGCGCACCTTGTCGGCGATGAGGTTCTTGTCGGCGCAGGCGCGGGCGATGTCGCCTGCGTTCACCGCTTGTGCGGCTTTGGCGCATTCCAGCATGTAGGCGGATTGCGGGTAGACGTCGTTTTCGTGGCCGGTGCGGCCGTGGGCGTCGGATTCGCAGGCCAGCAGTATCTGGGCGAAGCGTTCCGGTTTGCGCCAGAGGTCGCAGCGGTCGAACACTTTGACGATGGTGTCTGCGCGCAGTTCGCGCACCTTGTGCACGTGGCTGTGGTATTGCGCCACCAGCAGGGCGAGGTCGCGGCATTCGCCGGGGACACGCAGGCGTTCGCACACGTTCTTGAGCAGGTCGACGCTGCGCTGTTCGTGGCCGATATGGCGCGGCAGGGTGTCTTCCGGCGTGGTGGCTTTGCCGAGGTCGTGCCCCAGGGCGGCGAAGCGCACTTCCAATGGCCGGTCATGTTTCGCGGTGTCGTCCAGCACCATCATCACGTGCACGCCGCAGTCGATCTCGGGGTGGTAGTGCGCTGGCTGCGGCACGCCGTAGAGCGCATCGACTTCCGGCAAGATCTTTTTCAGTGCGCCGCATTCGCGCAGGGTGGTGAAGAAGCGCGAGGGATGTTTTTCCATCAGGCCGCGCGCGAGTTCCTGCCACACGCGTTCGGCGACCAGTGCATCCACTTCGCCGTTCGCCACCATCATTTTCATCAGTGCCAATGTCTCGGGCGCGAAGGTGAAGCCGAAGCGCGCGGCGAAGCGCGCACCGCGCAGGATGCGCACGGGATCTTCGGCGAAAGCATCGCTGACGTGGCGCAAGATGCCCGCTTTCAGATCGGCCTGGCCGTTGTAAGGGTCGATGAGGTTGCCGTCCGCATCCTGCGCGATGGCGTTGACGGTGAAGTCACGCCGCAGCAGGTCCTGCTCCAGTGTGACGTCGGGCGAGGTGTAGACGGTGAAACCCTTGTAGCCCTGCGCCACTTTGCGCTCGGTGCGCGCCAGCGCGTATTCCTCATGCGTTTTCGGATGCAGGAACACGGGGAAGTCGCTACCCACCGGCGTGTAGCCGAGCGCGGCCATCTGTTCCGGCGTGCTGCCGACCACGACCCAGTCGTGATCCTGCACCGGCAGGCCGAGCAGCCTGTCGCGCACGGCGCCGCCGACGCAATACACTTTCAGATCGTTCAACTTGCTCATTTCCGTCTCTCTGCTTCTATCGTCCCCAGCCGCTGTTTGAGCGACTGCGTCGATTGCCCGAACAGCATGGAATAGTAGATGGTGTTGCTCATCACTTTCCTCACGTAATCGCGCGTCTCGTCGAAGGGGATGGTCTCGATGTAGACCGCGCCTTCCAGCGGCTTGTTGTCCTGCCATTGTTTCGCCCGGTTTGGCCCCGCGTTGTAGGCAGCGGAAGCCAGCACGGGGTTCTCGTCGAACTGTTTGAACACGGTCTTCATGTAATAGGTGCCGAGCTTGAGATTCACATCCAGTTGGTGGATAAGGCCCTTGCGGTAACTCTTCATGCCCATCTGCCGCGCCACCCAGCGCGCCGTGTCGGGCATGATCTGCATCAGCCCCGCTGCCCCCGCGCCGGATTTCGCACTGGTGGTGAAGCGGCTCTCCTGCCGCATCAGGCCGTAAACCCAGGCCTCTTCGAGACCGTGCTTGTCCAGATTCTCGCGCAGTGCCGCGCGATAGGGCGCTGGATAACGCAGGTTGAAATCGTGCACACTCACCGTGCGGTCCGCCGCGTTGATGGAGCGATCATACATCTCGTTGCGCTGCGCCACTTCGGCTGCGGCCAGCAACTGGCGGTCGCTGAACTTGCGCGTGGCCCAGGCCCATTCCTTCGCCGCTTCGGTGCGCATATCCATGCGGTACAGCAGCAGGGTGCGCTGGATCGCTGGCATCTGCTGGATAACCTCGACCTCGATCTCGCTCGGACGATAGCCCATCGAGAAGATGTTCGGTCCCGCCTCTTTACCGAGCTCTTCGGCAGCGAGCTGGCCGTAGAAATTGTATTCGCGGCCCAGCTCGGCGAACACCTCTTCCGCTTCGGCAGGCCGCGCCAATCGCACGAGCGCGCGGCCTTTCCAGTAGCGCCAGGCACCTTCGTTTTGTTGTTGCGGCGCCATGGCACTGATGCTGGCCCACACCTCGTGCCAGTTCTGCATGCGCAGGGCGGCGCGCGCGCGCCAGGCCAGCTGTTTCGGGTTCAACGCGGCATCGCCCGCCACCGCGTACCAGAGCAGGGCGCGCTCGTCGTGCGACTGCGCACCGGCGAAACCGATCCAGCCGAAGAAATAGCGCTGCTCTTCCTCAGTGAAATAGTTGGCGATCATCTCCCAGCGCGCGAAAGCGATCTCACGTGATTGTCTGGCCAGACGCAACAGGGCGAACAGCGCAGTCAGGCGGCGACCGGTGCTGGCGTTCTCGAACTTGGTCTTTTCCAGATAGCGGCGCGGGTTGCTCGATGCCACGCTCAACTCGGCGGCCGGGAACTGCTCTGATTTGGGCAATTGCTTGATGAGCTGCTTGGCGAAGGAGACATTGCCGCTTTCCAGCGCCAAGCGCATGCGTTTCCACACATCGGTGTCGGTGATGACGCCTTGCTCCCTGCCGCGCCGAAACAGCGGCGTACAACTGTCCGGCATCTCGTCGTCGCGGAACCACAGCTTGCGCGCCTCGGCCAATGCGGCCGCCTCGTCGCTCTGCTGGCGCAGCTGCAGGGCATAGCAGGCCAGCTCGTCGTCGATGTTCACCACATTGGGATATTCCACGGCGAAGGTCTCCCAGCTCTCCTGTCTGGCCAGGAACTTGAGCCAGTCGCCGCGGAATTGGTCGACCACCGGACTCTCATCCCCGCGCGCCAGAAACGCCTTGATCGGCGCCGTGGCCCGCGTGCTCAGACGCGCGCGCAACTGGTAGCTGGCGGCATAGATCTCCAGCGGCGTGTCCTGCAGGTTCTCCGCCGCTTTATCCAGACGAGCGAGGTTGCCGACCCGCAAAGCATCGCGGGCGGCACGGAAATCGCTCTCTGGTTCGGCCAGTGCGCACAGGGGCAAGGCCAGCAACAGCGGCAACAGGAATCTCATGGGAATGGTCTTGGAAACACTGCTTGAAGAATAACACAGAGCGTCTTGCGGCACTTCGGGCTGACGCCCCGAACGGGGTGCAGCATAAGGCTTGCAACAAGGACGACCGCGCTGGCGCGGCCGTCTCTGTTTCAGCCTTTTCAGCTTTGATATGCGTACATCTTGTTCAGGAAAGCATCGACATCCGCATTCGCCAGACTTGCGGGCATCGCTGCCCGCTCGGTCGTTTGGGTATGCTCGCCAACCAGCGCCAGTTGCGGATTCCAGCCCGCGCACATCACTTCGTCGCCGTACTGCTCGACCGCGACTGCCTCGCGCTCGATCTCGTATCCGTTCATATTCATCACGATGGTCATGGCACACCTCCTTGTCGGGGAGCGATCCGCGCCCCTGTATATAGAGTATCGGCTCAGGTGCGGGAAAGTTTAGCGCGCACCAGCTCGATGTGGCTGCGCAGTTCGTACAAATGGCTGGAGAAAGCCACAGGCAGGCGCAGGTGATTGACCTTGTTTTCGATGGTGTCGAGTCTCTTGCGGAAGCTCGCCAGATCGACCGGCTCGGCGGCATTGCGCAGCTGCAGTTCGAGGAAGCGCAGCTCGCCGTACAGCTTGTAGATGCGCGACTTGATCAGCCAGTTGTAGACGGCGGGCGCGACACGGCTGAGCGGGATAGCCAGCGCCAGCAGCGGCAGCAGGATGATGAGCACGCGGTTGACGAAGGTGGCTGCCCAGAACGGCAGGTAACGGTCGAGGAAGGGCGGGCCGGATTCGTAGAAGTGCGCGGCCTGGCTGCTCATCTCGAAATCGGTGTCCTTGTCGGAAGGGAATTCGCGCTCCTGCTGCAGCATGCCCGCCCCGCCGTGCACGCGGGTGAGCACTTTGAGTACCAGATAGACCAGCGCCGGATGCATGGATTCGCGCGCCACCAGCGTGACCGTGGGTGCCAGCAGGTGCACCTCGTGCGGGGGTACGTTGGATTCCAGACTCAGCGCGCCTTCCGGCAGCACCAGATGGCGCAGGAAATTGAACTGGCGCGAATAGGCCTCGGCTTCGTCCAGATTGAGCAGCGTCACCCCGGGCAGGGTCGCGACCTCCTGGATCAGCGGCGAGGTGGGTACTCCGGAAAGGACGATCACGTCGGCCACGTTGTGGCGCAGCGCTTCTTTAGCATCGTCTTCGCCGATCTCGTAGAAGGTGCTGTTCTGCGCGTTCACACCGGCCGCGTTGAGGATCATCTGCGCCAGGATGCCGGTGCCGCTACCCGCCCTGCCGACTGCGATGCGCTTTCCCTTCAGGGCGGACAGGTGTTCTATGCGGCGCTGGCCCTTGCTGAAGATCCACAGCGGCTCGTAATACAGACTGCCGAGCGAGACCAGACCGACCGTCGATTCCGCACCCGCCACTCCGCCCGGCACGAACGCCATGTCGACGTCGCCGCCTTCCCTGCGCAGTTCTTCCAGGCTGGGCAACGGACCTTCGGATTCGCGTATCTCCAGTGCCACGCCGTCCTGCTTGAGCAGCACTTCGTACAGGCGTGCATAGGCCTGGTTGTTGCCATCTTCCTTGCTGACGGAGATGACGATCTTCCTGGGCGGGGCGGGATCGATGAGCCAGTAGCCAACGATGGCGATGAGGATCAGCGCGAACAGATACGGCAACGATGCTTTGAACGCCTCGTGCGGCAAGGACACCCGCAGATCTTCATGCACCTGTTCGCTGTCTGGCCTGGCGTTCATCGTCATCGGAATGTGTGAGTGGTGCGCCCGGCGGGAGTCGAACCCACGACCCTTGGCTTCGGAAACCAATACTCTATCCAGCTGAGCTACGGGCGCTTTGAACGGCGCGCAGTATAGCGGTTTTTGTGCCGCCCCGCCCGCGCCGGACGGGACAAAAAAATGCTATCGTGCGCACCATGAATTTCGCAAATCCTGCTCCTGAAGACATCTGCAAACTGCTGCGCGAGGTGAAGACCGTCGCCGTGGTGGGCTTGTCGCCCAACGCCGGCCGGCCCAGCTTCAACGTCGCCAAGGCTTTGCAGGGCTTCGGCTACCGCATCTTCCCGGTGCGCCCGCTGGTGAGCGAGGTGCTGGGCGAAAAAGCCTATCCCGATCTGGAGAGCCTGCCCGAGGTGCCCGATATCGTGGACGTGTTCCGCGCGCCGGAGCATGTGCCCGCCATCGTGGAAAGCTGCATCAGGCTTGGCGTGAAGAATATCTGGTTGCAGGACGGCGTGGTGCACGAGGAAGCCGCGCTGCGCGCGCAGCAGGCAGGCATCACGGTGGTGATGGACCGCTGCATGTACCGCGACCACGTCCAGTTATGCAGCGATCTGTGAGCAAGCAACGTTGCGCATGGTGCGGCGACTCCACGCTGTACCAGACCTACCACGATACGGAATGGGGCGTACCGTTGCACGACGACCGGGAACTGTTCGAGTTCCTGATCCTGGAAGGCGCACAGGCCGGTCTGAGCTGGATCACCATCCTGAAGAAGCGCGAGAACTACCGCGCCGCTTTTGACGGTTTCGATCCCGCTCGCATTGCGCGCTATGGCGCGGGTAAAATAGCCGCGCTGCTGCAGGACCCGGGGATCGTGCGCAACCGGCTGAAAGTGGCTGCTGCCGTGACCAATGCGCAGAAGTTCCTTGAGGTGCAGGCTGAGTTCGACAGTTTTGACCGGTTCATCTGGCAATTCGTCGACGGCAAGCCGAAGCAGAACAAATGGCGCAGCCTGGCCGACATCCCGGCCAGCACCAAGGAGTCGGATGCGATGAGCAAGGAATTGAAGCGGCGCGGGTTCAAATTCGTCGGCAGCACGATCTGCTACGCGCACATGCAGGCGACCGGCATGGTGAACGACCACACGACTGACTGTTACAGACACAAAGAGCTATCCAAATGACTCTCAAATTTACCAAGATGCACGGCGCCGGTAACGATTTCGTTGTGTTGGACGGCGTGCGCCAGTCGATCGCGCTGTCACCCGAACAGATCCGTTTCATCGCCGACCGCAATTTTGGCATCGGCTGCGACCAGATCCTGCTGGTGGAGAAGACGCCGCGCGAGGATGCCGATTTCCGCTACCGCATCTTCAATGCCGACGGCAGCGAGGTCGAGCAATGCGGCAACGGCGCGCGCTGCTTCGTGCGCTTCGTACACGAGAAGAAGCTCACTTCCAAGCGCGAGATCGTGGTCGAGACCAAGAGCGGATTGATCTCGCCCAGTCTGGCGGAAGACGGCCGCGTCACCGTGAACATGGGCGCGCCGATCTTCGAGCCCGCACGTATCCCTTTTATCAGCGACAGCAACGAAGTCATGCAGCCCCTGCAGGTCGGCCGCAAGACCGTGCAGATCACCGCCGTTTCCATGGGCAACCCGCACGCGGTGCAGGTGGTGAAAGACGTCAACACTGCCGCAGTGGAGACGCTGGGCCCGCTGATCGAGAACCACCCGAGTTTCCCCAAACGCGTGAATGTAGGTTTCATGCAAATTGTGGACCGGTCGCATATCAAGCTGCGCGTGTACGAGCGCGGTGCGGGCGAGACCCTCTCCTGCGGTACCGGCGCCTGCGCTGCCGTGGTTGCCGGCATCCGGCGCAAACTGCTGGACAGCACGGTGCATGTCGCCACGCGCGGCGGCGTACTCAGCATCACCTGGGCGGGCGAGCATTCACCCGTGCTGATGACCGGCCCGGCCATCACGGTTTACGACGGCGAGATCAACCTTTAAGAGGCAAACGATGAGATCGGAAGATGTAGCGCAATACCTGCAGGATAACCCGCTGTTTTTCGAAGAACACGCGGAGATGCTGTCGCAGATCAACCTGCCGCACCCGCACGGCGGGCGCACCATCTCGCTGTCCGAGCGCCAGCTGCTCACGCTGCGCGAGCGCGTGAAAGAGCTGGAGAAGAAACTGCACGAGTTGCTCGAATTCGCAAAAGAGAACGATGCTCTGCAACTCAAGGTGCACCAGTTCAACTGCGCACTGTTCGGACCGCACGACCGCTCTACCCTGCAAAGTCTGATCGTGCATAACCTGCGCGACATCTTCGCTGTCCCGCATGTGGCACTGCATCTGTGGAAGGACGAGCCGCCCAGTTCGGAAGTGCTGGCCTTCGCCGATCTGCACCAGCAGCCGGTTTGCGCGCACCATGCCGTGCACGACACGCTGCCCTGGTTCGGCGAATCCGCAGAACACCTGCGTTCCTTCGCCTATCTGCCGCTGCGCGCGCACGGCCAGACCATCGGCCTGCTCATCCTCGCCAGCGAAGACAAAGAGCGCTTCTATCCCGAGATGGGCACGCTGTTCCTGCAACGCATCGCGGAGACACTGGGCAGCGCGTTCAATCTGCATGTCTGATGTCCGCCGCTGAACCAGTTCCCGCCCCCCTGCAGGGCTACCTCGCCTACCTGAACAACGAGCGCGGCTACTCGCCGCTGACTGCCGAGAACTACGCGCGCGACATCCGCCGCCTGTTCGCGCTCGCCGGTGCCACCCCACTGCCCGACCTCAAAAGCCACCACATCCGCCGCTATATTGCGCAACTACACAGCAGCGGCCTGGGCGGTCGCTCGCTGGCGCGCGTGCTGTCGGCATGGCGCGGTTTCTACAGTTACCTGATGCGCGACCACGGCTGCAAGAGCAATCCCTGCGTCGGGCTGCGCGCGCCGAAAGCGCCCAAGACTTTGCCGCACGCGCTCTCGCCCGACGAGGCGGTGAAACTGGTGGAGATGCCGGTGGAGACGCCGCTGGATGCGCGCGACAAGGCGATGTTCGAGCTGCTCTATTCCTCCGGCCTGCGTCTGGCCGAACTGGTGAGCCTGGACCCCATCGACATGGATTACAGCGACGCCTCGGTACGTGTCACCGGCAAGGGCAACAAAACGCGCATCGTGCCGCTGGGCAGCCATGCCATTGACGCGCTGCAGGCATGGATGAAAGTGCGCGAGCAGATCGCCAAGCCGGACGAGACCGCACTGTTCGTCGGCAAGAATGGCGCGCGCATCAGCCCGCGCACGGTGCAACTGCAATTGCGACAGCGCGGCATCACGCAGGGTATCGCCAGCGGTGTGCATCCGCACCTGCTGCGCCACTCCTTCGCCACCCATGTGCTGCAATCGTCCGGCGACCTGCGTGCCGTACAGGAGATGCTGGGACATGCCAGTATTTCCACCACACAGGTCTATACTCACCTCGATTTCCAGTACCTTTCCAAAATCTACGACGGTGCGCATCCGCGTGCCAAAAAGAAGACATGAGCAAAGAAAAACCCAGATCACCCTCGACACCGCACCGCCAATCGCAGGGCGGCAAGGATTTCCGCAAACGCGTGCAGCGCAGCAAGGAGGTCGGCGCTCCAGCACCGCAGCTCGCTTCAAAGCCGCGCGCGGGAAATCCCTCTGCCAAGCCTGCCATCATCCTCAAAGCCGAGCGTGAGAAGTCCTTGCAACGCCGCCATCCGTGGATATTCTCCGGCGCAGTCGATTGCATCGACGGCAAGCCCGCCAGCGGCGACACCGTAGCGGTACATGATGTTGCGGGTAACTTTCTCGCTTGGGCAGCCTACAGCGCCGATTCGCAAATCACTGCACGGGTGTGGTCCTGGCACGAGAAGGATGTCGTCAACGAGGCGTTCCTGCGCCAGCGCATCACCGATGCACTGGCTGCGCGCCGCACGCTCGCCATCGGGCAAGCAGGCAATGGTATGCGCATCGTCCACGGCGAATCGGACGGCTTGCCCGGCCTGATCGTGGACAAGTATGGTGATGTACTGGTGATGCAGCTGGGTAGCGCCGGGCCGGAGCACTGGCGCGAGACTATCGCCGACATCCTGCATGATTTGTGCGTGCCAGTGTGCATCTATGAGCGTTCCGACTCCGATGGGCGCGAACGGGAAGGTTTGCCGAAAAGGAATGGCATCGTGCGCGGCACCCTGCCGGAGAATGTGGAAGTACTGGAAAACGGCTTGCGCTTTGCCGTGGATGTGGCGGCAGGCCAGAAGACCGGCTACTACCTAGACCAGCGCGACAACCGCGCCTTCACCGGCACGCTGGCCGCCGACCGCGATGTGCTCAACTGCTTTTGCTACACCGGCGGCTTTTCGCTCTATGCGTTGCGCGGCGGGGCGAAGTCAGTACTGTCCATCGACTCCTCGCAGGAGGCATTGGAACTCGCACAACGCAATGTGGAATTGAACAGTCTCGACGCGTCGAAAGCAGAATGGCAATGCGCCGATGTGTTCGAAGCCCTGCGCAAACTGCGCGACCAGAATCGCAAGTTCGACCTCATCGTACTCGACCCGCCGAAGTTCGCGCCCACCGCCGCCTTCGCCGAAAAGGCCTCGCGCGCTTACAAGGACATCAACCTGCTCGGGTTCAAGCTTTTGCGTCCGGGCGGTTTGCTGTTCACCTACTCCTGCTCCGGCGGCATCAGCGACGACCTGTTCCAGAAAATCATCGCCGGTGCGGCACTGGATGCGGGCGTGGATGCGCAGATCGTGAAGAAACTGCACGCGGCAGCGGATCATCCGGTGCTGCTGAGTTTTCCCGAAGGTGCTTACTTGAAGGGGTTGGTGTTGCGGGTGGCGGGCTGAACGCCCGCACCGGGATTACTGCTGCTTGATGACTTCCAGTCCGGCCTGTTCCCAGGCCTGGATACCGCCCTGTACGTTGCTGACCTGAGTGAACCCCGCTTCCTGCAACAACGCAACGGCCTTGGCCGAGCGGCGACCGGAACGGCAGATCACCGCGACGGGTTTGTCTTTGTAGGCTTCGAGTTCTTTCAAGCGCAGACCCACTTCCCCTAGGGGGATCAGCTTCGCGCTGGGTGCATGGATGGCCGCATATTCGACCGGTTCACGCACATCCAGCAACAATGCCCCCTGGCTGCTCACCATGTTGTGCGCCAGCTTCACGTCCACACCCTGGCTGGCCGACAGTTGCTGAGACAGCAGCGCAAAGCCAAGCACTGCGGCCACGCCGATGATTATCTTCGTTCTCATATCAGCCTCAAGCCAGACGGTAAGACGGAAAACCGCTCTGCGCCCAACCCATCATCCCGCCGCGCAGGTTGAACACGTTGGTAAATCCCTGCTGTTGCAGGAACATGCAGGCCTGCGCCGAACGGGCTCCGCTGCGGCACACCATGATCAATTTCTCCGCCTTGTCCAGCTCATGCACCTTGGCGGGCAGGATGTGCAGCGGCAGCGCTTCGGCCTTGGGCACGGTACCGTGCATGATCTCTTCCATCTGGCGCACGTCGATCACGCGCAGCTTGTGGCCGTCGTCTTCCACCCATTGCGCGAGCTGGTTCGCGTCGATCTCTTTAACGTTCATTCCAAACATAGCGATGCCTCCTTGTTCAGCAAGGTTTGCATATTAGCATATTCTAATATTATGGCAACGTTACCCAGAGTAGGGTTTTGGAATCACACAGGACAAGCCTGTTGAAGAATGGGTGAACGGTTCGCGTGGGCGCAGGACGAACAGATAACTGTTCAGCTACGCCAACCCCACCAGCACCAGCGCGATCAGGGCGGGCACCGCCTGCACCCACAATATCTTCGCGTTCGCCGTCATCGCGCCGTACAGGCCCGCCACCAGCACGCAGCCAAGGAAGAATTGCTGCACGTCATCGTTGCCCGAACCCAAGCCCCAGATGAGTCCCGCGGCAAGAAAGCCGTTGTACAGGCCCTGGTTCGCGGCGAGGACTCTGGTCGCGGCGGCGAAGTCTTTGCTGAAGCCGAAGGCGCGGCGTCCGGTGACGCTTTCCCACAGGAACATCTCGAGGACGAGGATGTAGATGTGGATGAGGGCGACGACGCCGATCGCGAGATTGGCGACCGTCTTCATCAGTGCTTGCTCACGAACGGTTTGAAGCCAAGGCGATCCTCCAGTCTGGCAGCCGCGTTACGGGCTTCGCTCTCGCTGGCGTAGGGGCCGAGGTGTACGCGCGTCAGGCCCTGTTTTTCAAAGAGCATGAGCGGTTTGCTGCCTTCGCCCATTTCGCTGCGCATCCGGACCAGGAAACTTTCGGCGCCTTGCGGCGACTTGAATGCACCGAGTTGCAGGTAGACCTTGCCGGTCGACGGTCCTGCTCTTTCGACCGGCAGCGTGGGCGCGGGAGGCAGCGGTTCGACCTTGATGGGCGGCGTCTCGACCGGCGCGGTGCCGGAAACGGCGATGCTCTCGACTTCGACTTCGGCGCTGCCGCTGTTGATGTAGCCGAGCTTGGCGGCGGCGACATAGGACAGGTCCATGATGCGCTGATGCAGGAAAGGGCCGCGGTCATTGACGCGGACGACGACCGATTTCCCGGTGGCGACATTGGTCACGCGCGCATAGCTGGGGATGGGCAGGGTCGGGTGCGCGGCGGTCATGCCGTACATGTCATACACCTCGCCAATGGAGGTACGCTGGCCGTGGAATTTCTTGCCATACCAGGAAGCGACACCGCGCTCCTTGTAGGTGCCGGTGGTCTGCAGCGGGGTGTAGGTCTTACCCAGCGCGGAGTAGGGGCGGTTGGCATAACGGTGCAGCGGCTCGGCCTTGGGCACAGCGTCGGGGATGGAATCGAGGTTCACCGAGCTTTCGCTGCCGGGACCGTCACCGGGCAGATAACCGCCGCCCTGGGTGGCGACAGCCGCTGCCTGAGTTGGGGTCGATGCGCTGCGCGCCGACTTGCCGCCGGGACCCGCGACCGCATCGACGATGGGTGCGGCATTCTGCTGCTTCTCGTCGGTTTTTTGCGTGGTGGCGCAACCGGCCATCACTAGTGCGGCGGCGGACAGCAACAACGATAGTCTTTTCATTTTTCGACTCCCCTCAAGTTTTAACCAGTTGTTTGTGCGTGTTGATACTCATCAGCATACCAAAACCGAGCATCAGCGTGAGCAGGGACGTGCCACCGTAGCTGACCAGCGGCAACGGTACACCTACCACCGGCAGGATGCCGCTGACCATGCCCATGTTGACGAAGGCATAGGTGAAGAAGGTGAGCGTGATGCTGCCCGCCATCAGGCGGGTGAAATAGGTGGAGGCGTTGGCGGTGATGATAAAACCGCGACCGATGACGAATACGTACAGGCCCAGCAGCAGCAGGTTGCCGAGCAGGCCGAACTCTTCCGACCAGACGGCGAAGATGAAGTCGGTGGTGCGCTCGGGCAGAAAGTCGAGGTGGGTCTGCGTGCCGTTCATGTAGCCCTTGCCGAGGATGCCGCCGGAGCCGACGGCAATCATGCCCTGGATGGTGTGGTAGCCCTTGCCCAAAGCATCCTGCGAGGGGTCGAGCAACATCAGGATACGGTGGCGCTGATAATCATGCAGTGCAGACCACAGGAACGGTGCGCTGGCCAGTGCCGCCAGTGCCCCGCCGATCATGATGCGCCAGGACAGACCGGCGAGGAACAGCACGTAAAATCCGCTCGCGGCGATGAGAATGGAAGTGCCCAGGTCGGGCTGGCGCAGGATCAGTGCCACCGGCAAGACAAGCAAGATGAGTGCGACGAAGTAGTTGCGAAGTTTCAGGGTCGCCTCGTGCTTCTCGAAATACCAGGCCATCATCAGCGGCACCGCGATCTTCATCAACTCGGACGGCTGGATGGTGGCCACGCCGATATGCAGCCAGCGCCGCGCACCGTGACTGATCTCGCCGAACAGCGCGACGCCGACCAGCATCAGCATACCGAACACGTACACCGGCACGGCGATACGCATCAGCCAGTGCAGCGGCATGTTGGCGACGATCCACATGGCGGTGAACGCGACAGCGATGTTGCCAAGCTGACCAAGCACACGCATCCAGTTGCCGTCACTGGCGCTGTAGAGCAGCACCAGGCTGATGAACAGGAACCCCCCCAACCCCGCCAGAAGTACGGGGTCGAGATGCAGCATGAAACGGATCTTGATCTTTCTAAGGTTCATGTTCAGTCGCTTTCCGATCCGGCTTTCTCACTCACCGCCTGCAGGGGCTTGGGTATCTTGCCGAGCAGATAATAATCCAGAACCTTGCGCGCGATCGGCGCGGCGGTGGAACCACCGTGCCCGCCGTTCTCGGCCAGTACCGCCAGCGCGATGCGCGGCTTGTCGGCCGGCGCGAAGGCGATGAACCAGGCGTGGTCGCGGTTGTATTCGGAGACCTTTTTGGCATCGTATTTCTCGCCCTGCTTCATGGCGATGACCTGCGCGGTACCGGTCTTGCCCGCCATGCGGTATTCGACGCCGTAACCCGCGCCCACCGCAGTACCGCCGGGTTTGGTGACGGCCTCCATCGCACTCTTGACCAGCTTCAGATGATCGGGAGGTATCTGCAGATCGTACATCTGCTTGTGTTCGGTCAATACCGGTTCTCCGCGCGCCGGCCGGATCTCTTTCACCAGATGCGGTTGGAACGCGATGCCATCGTTGGCTAGGGTCGCGGTCGCCACCGCAAGCTGCAGTGGCGTGACCAGGTTGTAGCCCTGGCCGATGCCAGCGGAGACGGTGTCGCCGGGATACCAGATCTGGTTGTAGCGCTTCGTTTTCCACTCCGTGGACGGCAGCAGACCCGAGGTCTCGCCATCCATATCCAGGCCGGTCTTCTTGCCGAAACCGAAGCGCGAAAGATAGCCGTGCATGTTGTCAATACCCATCTCGGTCGCCAGACCGTAGTAATAGGTATCGCAGGAGACAACGATGGATTTGTACAGATCGACAGCGCCATGGCCACCACTCTTCCAGTCGCGATACTGGTGGCGGCTGCCGGGCAGCATGAAATAGCCGGGATCGCTGATGGTGCGCGTGGGCGCGCGCGTGCCGTAATGCAATCCGGCCAGCGCCATGAACGGCTTGATGGTCGAACCGGGCGGATACTGTCCGCGCAGGGCGCGGTTGTTGAGCGGCGTATTGAGAGATCCGTTCAGTTCTTCCCAGGTCTCGGTGTCGATGCCATCGATGAACAGCGCCGGATCGTAACCCGGCTTGCTGACGAAGGCGAGTACTTCGCCGTTGGTGGGATCGATGGCGACCAGCGCACCGCGATAGTCACCGAAGGCCTGCTCGGCCACTTCCTGCAGCTTCGCATCCAGCGTCAGCATCAGGTTGCTGCCGGATTGCGGCGTGGTACGCGACAGCACGCGCACCGCACGACCACCCGCATCCACCTCGACCTGTTCGAAACCCGTGGTGCCGTGCAGCTGTGTTTCATAACTCTGCTCGACACCGGTCTTGCCGATGTAGTCCGAACCCATGTAGTTGGAGGCGATTTCATCCTCTTCCAGCTGCTCGATATCTTTCTGGTTGATGCGGCCGACATAGCCGATCAGGTGCGCGGTCACGTCGGAGAAAGGATACTCACGGAACAGGCGCGCCTTGACTTCGACGCTGGGGAAACGGAAGCGCTGTGCGGAGACGCGCGCCACTTCCTCGTCGGTCAGCTGGCTGCGGATGGGCATGGTCTCCAGCGCCTGCCGCTCGGTCAGCAGTTTCTTGAAGCGCTTGATGTCCTTGGGCGTGATCGTCACCAGCCGCGACAGCTCGGCGATCAGCGCGTCCATGTCGGTCACCTTGGCAGGCGCGATCTCCAGGGTGTAACCGGAATAGTTCTGCGCCATCACCACGCCGTTGCGGTCCAGCAACAGGCCGCGGTTCGGTACGATGGGGACGACATAGATGCGGTTACTGTCCGACAGGGTGTGGAAATATTCGTGACGGATGACTTGGAGATAGAAGAAGCGCGCCAGCAAGATGAACAGCATCACCGCGACAAAGCCCAGGCTCAACACCAGACGCAAACGGAAATAATAGATTTCGCGCTGATGGTTCTTCAGCTCGATGAAGCGGTTCATAGTTCGTTCGGATCACGGCGCGGTCGGCGCAGTGCCTGCAACAGCAGGGTCATCGGCGTCCACAGCAGAGCCGAGGTGACCGCACCGAGGAAATATTCCCACGCCACAAAACCGCGCACCTGCCAATGCACGGCGGCATAGGCACCGTAACTCAGCAGCAGCAACGGGAAGACATGCAAGGATTGCTGGCGCAGGTCGAACATCTGCACGCGCCGGTGCAGCACGATGCCGCCGAAAGCCAGTACGGTATAGGCCAGCGCATGCTGCCCGAACAGGCTGGCATCGGCCACGTCGGCAAAGATGCCGACCAGCCAGGCGATGCCGATACCGATGCGGTGAGGTTTGTGCGTGCACCAGTACAGCAGCACCAGCGCCACGAAATCGGGACGCAGCGCCAATGCCCAGCCGTGCCAGGGCAGCCAGTTGAGCATCACCGCCACGAACAGGCTGAACACGATGAATCCCGTGTTGGCGGGCAGCAGGAACTCCTGGTCTTTGGCGTACCCGTTACTCACGGCTTCCTCCGTTTGAATCTCTTCTTCGCGCGTTCCTGTTCGGCTGTCGGCTCGACTGCCGCTTCCGGACGTTCGGGCAATTCCGGCAGGCCCGACACGATCATCAGGGCGCGATGCCTGTCCACGCCGGCCAGCGGTTCGCAGGTGATACGCGCGAACGGGTAGGCCGGATCGCGCTCCACCCTGGTGACCTTGGCCACCGGCAGATTGGGCGGATAGGTGCCGTCGATGCCTGAAGTGACCAGCACATCGCCCTCAACGATATCTGCGCTCACCGGCATATAGCGCAATGCCATCTCGTTGATGTCGCCGGAACCGAACACCACCGCGCGCAAGCCGCTGCGCTGGTTCTGTATCGGTACGGAATGATCCTTGTCGGTGACCAGTGTGACTTCGGACAACCACGGGTAGGTGCGGGTGACCTGCCCGACCACGCCAAAATCGTCCACCACCACCTGGCCGGGCATGACATTGGCCTGCGAACCCTTGTTCACCAGCAGTTTGCGTTTGAAGATGTCGCGCTCGACGTAGACGATCTCGGCCATCTGCATCGGGTAGTCAACACGTCCCTTGAGGTCCATCAGCACGCGCAGTTGCGCGTTCTCGGCCAAGATGGCCTGCAGCTGGGAGAGTTGCGCCGCGTCGGCATCATGCTGCTGGCGCAGCTGGGTGTTCTCGGTGAGCAGCGTTTCCTGCGTTTCGAAATAGACAGCGACACTGCCCAGGGCTTCGCCCGGCAGGGCGGTCAGCCGCTGGAACGGATAGATCATCACGGCGAGGACTTTGCGCGCGGATTCCAAATATTGGAAGCGCGAATCCACGAACAGCAGCAGCAGCGAGAGGACACTGAAGAAGACCAGACGAGCGACCGGACTCGGGCCGCGATTGAAGAACCGGAGGGTACGGGTATCGTCCAAGGTACAGCCGTACGATCAGTCGCTGGTGAAGATGTTGTTGAATTTATCCATGCGTTCGAGCGCCTTGCCGGAGCCACGCACCACACAGGTCAGCGGATCGTCGGCGATCACCACCGGCAGGCCGGTCTCTTCCATCAGCAGGCGGTCGAGGTCGCGCAGCAACGCGCCGCCGCCGGTCAGCACCATGCCCTTGCTGGCGATGTCGGCACCCAGTTCGGGCGGGGTCTGTTCCAGCGCGGTCTTCACGGCGCTGACGATGTTGTTGAGCGGATCGGACAAGGCTTCGAGGATCTCGTTGCTGGAGATGGTGAAGCTGCGCGGCACGCCTTCGGCCAGGTTGCGGCCGTTGACTTCCATCTCGCGCACTTCGCTGCCGGGGAAGGCGGAGCCGATTTCTTTCTTGATCAGCTCGGCGGTAGTCTCGCCGATCAGCATGCCGTAGTTGCGGCGGATGTAGTTGATGATGGCTTCGTCGAACTTGTCGCCGCCGACGCGCACGGAACCGGAGTACACCGCGCCGCCCAGCGAGATCACGCCGACTTCGGTGGTGCCGCCGCCGATGTCCACCACCATGGAACCGGTTGCATCTTCGATCGGCAGATCGGCGCCAATCGCGGCGGCCATCGGCTCTTCGATCAGCTCGACGCGGCGCGCACCCGCGCCGTAAGCGGATTCGCGAATGGCACGGCGCTCAACTTGGGTAGAGCCGCAGGGCACGCAGATCACGATGCGCGGGCTGGGCGTGAAGATGCTGGATTTGTGCACGCGGCGGATGAACTGCTTGAGCATCTGCTCGGTGACGGTGAAGTCGGCGATCACGCCGTCCTTCATCGGGCGGATGGCGGTGATGTTGCCGGGCGTGCGGCCCAGCATCTGCTTGGCAGCGAGGCCGACCTGCTGAATGACTTTCTTGCCGTTGGGACCGCCTTCCTGACGGATGGCCACGACCGACGGCTCGTTCAGTACGATGCCCTGACCTCGCGCCCAGATGAGGGTATTGGCGGTGCCGAGGTCGATTGCGAGATCGTTGGAGAAATAGCTGTCGAAATAACTAAACATGTCGAGTCCTGAAAGGTAGAAGGGGTGCGCCTGTAAACCGGTTTATGATACCCTATCGCGCCCGATTTGATAAAGCTTTACACCCGTTTATGTCCCTAAGTCTAGCCGATGTCGAAAAAGTCGCCCGCCTTGCCCGGCTGGCGATGAACGACCAGGAACTCCAAGCCGCCCAGGTGCAACTGAACAACATCTTCGGCCTCATCGCCGAGATGCAGGCCGTTGATACCAAAGGCGTTGAACCCATGTCCCACAGCCAGGACCTGGCGCAGCGCCTGCGCGAAGACGTGGTCACCGAGCCCAACCAGCGCGAAGCCTTCCAGGCTGTCGCCCCGCAAGTGGAACAGGGCCTGTACCTGGTTCCGCAGGTCATCGAGTAAAGCCATGATCCATTCCAGTCTGACCCAACTGGGCGCCGCCCTGCGCGCCAAAAAGATCTCCAGCGTCGAACTGACGCAGAGCTACCTCGACCGCATCAACCAGCTGAACCCGCAGCTCAACGCCTTTATCACGCTGAACCCGGAGATGTCGCTGGCACAGGCGCGCGAGGCCGACACCCGTTTTGCTTCCGGCAAAGTCGGGGCGCTGACCGGTATCCCCATCGCGCAGAAGGACATCTTTTGTGCCAAGGGCTGGCTCACCACCTGCGGCTCAAAGATGCTGCACAACTTCGTCTCGCCCTACGACGCCCATGTCATCAGCCAATTCAACAATGCGGGCGCTGTGAACCTCGGCAAGACCAACATGGATGAGTTCGCCATGGGTTCTTCCAACGAGACTTCGCATTACGGCGCGGTGAAGAATCCGTGGGATACCGCGCGCGTGCCCGGCGGCTCTTCCGGCGGCACGGCAGCGGCCGTTGCGGCGCGCCTGTGCGCGGCAGCCACCGGCACCGACACCGGCGGCTCCATCCGCCAACCGGCGGCCTTGTGCGGCATCTCCGGCTTGAAACCGACTTACGGCGTAGTTTCGCGCTACGGCATGATCGCTTTCGCTTCCAGCCTGGACCAGGCGGGACCGATGGGGCGCAATGCCGAAGACCTCGCGCTGATGATGAACGTGATGGCCGGATTCGACGAGCGCGATTCCACCAGCCTGCAGCGCGACAAGGAAGACTACACCCGCGACCTGAACAAGCCGCTGACCGGCCTGCGCATCGGCCTGCCAAAAGAGTTCTTCGCCGAGGGCATGGGCGCCGATGTAGCCAAGGCGGTCGAAGCTGCCATCGCCGAATACAAGAAACTCGGCGCTGTCATCGTCGACATCAGCCTGCCGAATTCGAAGCTGTCGGTGCCGGTGTATTACGTGCTGGCTCCGGCGGAAGCGTCGAGCAACCTGTCGCGCTTCGACGGTGTGCGCTACGGCTACCGCGCCCCGGAATACGGCGACCTCGCCGACATGTACGAGAAGAGCCGCGCACAGGGTTTCGGCGCCGAAGTGAAGCGCCGCATCATGATCGGCACCTACGTGCTGAGCCACGGCTACTACGATGCCTATTATCTGCAAGCGCAGAAGATCCGCCGCCTGATCGCGCAGGACTTCACCGAAGCCTACAAGCAATGCGACGTGATCATGGGACCGACCTCGCCTTCTACCGCCTTCCAGCTGGGCGAAAAGGGCGACGATCCGGTGCAGATGTACCTGTCCGACATCTACACCATCGCGGTGAATCTGGCCGGCCTGCCCGGCATGTCCATCCCCTGCGGCTTCGGCGCGAACGACATGCCGGTCGGGTTGCAGATCATCGGCAACTATTTCGACGAAGCGCGCATGCTGAACGTGGCGCACCAATTCCAACTGGCAACCGACTGGCACAGCCGCGCGCCCAAACTTTGAGGCCTTTATGAAGATCACCAAATTCACCGGCGTACCCGCACTCAAGAGACAGCTCGACCGTCACCCCGTTTATGGTGCCGTACGCAACATCGACGACCTGCGCACTTTCATGGAACACCATGTCTATTCGGTATGGGACTTCATGTCGCTACTCAAATACCTGCAGCGCGACCTCGCGCCGACCGCCATGCCATGGATGCCCACCGGCGATGCCGCCGTCACCTCGGCGCAGCGCTTCATCAACGAGATCGTGGTCGGAGAAGAGACCGATGACGGCCTGCCGGATGCCAAGGGTAACCCCACCTTCATCAGCCATTTCGACCTGTATATCGGCGCGATGGAGGAAGTGGGCGCTGACACAGCCCCGGTGAAGGCCTTCCTCAAATCGGTACAGCGCAACGGCATCGAGAAGGCACTGACGATCGCCAAGATCCCCGAGCCCGCGCGTCAGTTCATGCAGACCACTTTCGGTTTCATCGGCACGGAGAAAACGCATATCGTGGCCGCCGCGTTCGCACTGGGCCGCGAACAGGTTATTCCCGGCATGTTCCGCGCCCTGCTGGCCGACATGAACATCAGCAAGCGCAAAGCGCCGCTGTTCTACTACTACCTCGAGCGTCACATCCACCTCGACGACGAACTGCACGGCCCGCTCTCGCTCAAGTTGCTGAGCCATCTGTGCAAGGGCAACGATACCAAACTGCGCGCCTCTTCCAAGGCGGGATGCGAGGCCATCGAAGCACGTATCGCATTCTGGAGCGGCGTGAACGCCGCTCTGCCATCCACCGTAAAAGCGAAAGCACGGAGCAAAAAATAATGCAGTGGGAGATCGTCATCGGGCTGGAAGTGCACACCCAGCTCTCGACCAACACAAAGATCTTTTCCGGCGCTTCGACCGCATTCGGTGCTGAACCGAACACGCAGGCCGATGCGGTGAGTATCGCCCTGCCTGGCGTGCTGCCGGTGCTGAACAAGGGTGCGGTGGAGCGCGCGATCAAGTTCGGACTGGCTACCGGTTCGCATATCGCGCCGCGCTCGGTGTTCGCCCGCAAAAATTATTTCTATCCCGACCTGCCCAAAGGCTACCAGATCAGCCAGTTCGACCTGCCCGTGGTGGGGAAAGGCGCGCTGACCATCCAGGTCGAGCCTTTGTCTGGAAACGCCAAACCGTATGAAAAGACCGTGCGCATCACGCGCGCCCATCTGGAGGAAGATGCCGGCAAATCGGTGCACGGCGATTCACAAGGCGTGACCGGTATCGACCTGAACCGCGCCGGCACTCCGCTGCTGGAGATCGTGTCCGAGCCGGACATGAGTTCCGCCGCCGAAGCGGTGGCCTATGCCAAGGCGCTGCACACGCTGGTGCGCTGGATCGGCATCTGCGACGGCAACATGCAGGAAGGCTCGTTCCGCTGCGACGTGAACGTGTCAGTGCGCAAACCCGGCCAACCGCTGGGCACACGCCGCGAGATCAAGAACCTCAACTCGTTCAAGTTCATGCAGCAGGCCATCGACTACGAAGTGCAATGGCAGATCGACACGATTGAAAATGGCGGCAAGGTGCAGCAGGCCACCATCCTGTTCAATCCCGATACCGGCGAGACGCGCGCGATGCGCAGCAAGGAAGACGCGCATGACTACCGTTACTTCCCCGATCCCGACTTGTTGCCGCTGGAGATATCTCCAGAGTGGATAGAGCAGGTGCGTGCCACCCTGCCCGAACTGCCGCAGGCCAAGCAGGCGCGTTACGTCAACGACCTCGGATTGTCAGCTTACGATGCCAGTCTGCTCACTGCCTCGCGCGAGATGGCCGACTTCTTCGAGGCAGCGTTGAGCGCCGTGCCGTCCCAGGCCAAGATCTGTGCCAACTGGATGATCGGCGAAGTCAGCGCGCAGTTGAACCGCGACGGTCTGGACATGGCGCAATGCCCCATCACCGCGCAACAACTCGGCGGCATGCTGGCGCGAATCGCCGACGGTACCATCTCCAACTCGGGTGCGAAGGATGTGTTCCGCACCATGTGGGCTGAAGGCGGATCAGCGGATGCGATCATCGAAGCCAAGGGATTGAAACAGGTCTCGGATTCCGGCGCCATCGAAGCGCTGGTGGACGAGATCATCGCTGGCAATGCGGAGAAGGTCGCGGAATACCGCAGCGGCAAGGACAAGCTGTTCGGCTTCTTCGTCGGTCTCGCCATGAAGGCCAGCAAGGGCAAAGCCAACCCAGCGCAGTTGAACGATATTTTGAAGAAGAAACTGGAAGGTTAATCCAGTATCACGTTCCTGGACTTGTGCGGCGCCTTGCTGAACGCAAGGTCGTACAACCAGTTCGGCAGGCGCTTCAGCACCCACCCCACCACACCCATCTGCCATGGCACCACGGCAAACGATGTGCCGCGCGCGATGACGCGCGCCATGCGTTTTGCCGCGACATCAGCCGGCAGAATGAACGGCATCGGATAGGTGTTGATGTCGGTCATCGGCGTCTTGATATAGCCGGGGCACAGCGTCACCACTTTCACGCCGCTACCGTACATCTCGACGCGCAGACTTTCCATGTACGAGATCGCGGCAGCCTTGGAAGCAGAATAGGCACCGGAACCCGGCAGGCCGCGAAAACCCGCCACGCTGGCGATACCGACGAGCGTCCCTTGCTTCGCATTCCGCATCGCGGCCAGAAAGGGCTGGAAGGTCTTCACCATGCCGAGCACGTTGATGTCCATCACATTCTGGAAGACTTCCTCATCCTCGACATATTCGGTGAGCGTGCCGCGGCTCACGCCCGCATTGGCGATGACGATATCCGGCACACCGGCACGGGCAATGAAGTCCCCAGCCGCACGCTGGATAGCGGATGTGTCGCGCACGTCCAGCGCATAGCAAAACACTTTCTCAGGATATTCCGCCGCCAGGGTTTGCAACAGCTCGCCTCTGCGGGCGAAGGCGGCGACGGTGTCGCCGCACTCAAGATAATGGCGCGCGAGGGCAAGACCGATGCCGCTCGACGCGCCAGAAATGACGACCTTCATCAGCGCTTGCTGCGTTCCTTGCGCGCGATTCTGACCACTTCATCCAGCACGCGGATCGTTTCTTCGGGCTGCAGACCGGTGATGATGTATTTGCCGTCGACCGCGATGGTCGGCGTGCCCATGACACGATAGCTGCTGACCAGCTGGTTGCTTCTGTTCAGCTTGCTTCCGATGGAGAAGGAGTTGTAAGCGGCGCTGAACTTGGCCCGGTCCACGCCGTTCTTCGCGACGAAATCGGTGATCTTGGCCTCATCTCTCAGATCGACGCCCTTTCTGTGCATCGCGTCGAAGAACGCAGGATGCAGTCGCTTGATCTCGCCCATGGATTCCAGCGCGTAATAGGCACGCGCCATCGGTTCCAGCGAATCACGGAAGATGACCGGCACCATCTGCAGCTCTACATCCTTGGGCTTCTGCTTCTCCCACGCGGCCAACGGGCCATGCAGATGGTCGCAGTGAGAACATTCGTAGAAGAAGAACTCGACCACCTCAACCTTGTTGCCGCTGCTTACCGGTTGCGGCTGACTCAGCACCTTGTAGCCGTCCCCGGCTTGCGCATAGCTCGCGCACAACAATGCCAACACTGCAAAAAGTTTCCTGATCATTCCCATGCTCTTCTCCTCTTCGATTTACTGGGCATGCACCTGAGTTGCGATGATGCCGTTCTGTTTCAATGCGATGATAGTTTTGCCTGCTTCGCTGCCGTTATAAGGACCGAGGCGCACACGATGCCACACACCCTTGTCCGGGATGGTCGCCGTCTGGATGCCCGCCTCGAAGCCTGAGAACGCCAACTTGGCTTTTAGTTTCTCGGCATCGCCCACATTTTGAAAAGAACCGGCCTGCACGAAGTACATATCCTGCGCGACATTCGCCTGCTGGGCAGGTTTCGGTTTCGGCGGGGCTTTGCGCACCGTGCTGTCCGATTTGTCGGTCAGCACCTTATAGAACTCGAACTGCTGTTTGGTCTCGGCCACGCCCGATGCCGGAGCGGTCGCCACGACTGGCGCACTGGCAGGCAGTGCTGCAACGGGCGGAGCCGTTCTGGCTTTTTCCTTGCTGGTGAATTCTGACGGGTTCTTGTTGACCACGTACCATGCGACACCGCCGGCGATCGTTATGCCAAGCACCATGCCGATCACTACGCCCGCCACTACTTTGGATTTTTCGCCGCTCATTTCGCTACCCTTCGCTTCACATTTTTTCCGGCGCGCTCACACCGAGCAGCGCCAGTCCGTTCTTGATCACTTGCGCCACGGCGGCGATCAGCGCCAGCCGTGCCAGCTTGAGCTTCTCGTCCTCGACCAGGAAGCGCGAGGCATTATAGTAGCTGTGAAAATCGGCTGCCAATTCTTTGAGGTAGAAAGCAACCAGATGCGGGGCAAGGTCTTCCGCCGCGGTCTCGATCACTTGCGGATAGTCGATCATGCGTTGCAACAACGCGGTCTCATACTCGCTGTCCAGCACGCCGACCTCCGCATTCAGCAGCGCTGAACGCTCACCACCCCATTGTCCCAGCACCGTGCTGATGCGCGCATGGGCATACTGGATGTAGTAAACCGGGTTGTCGTTGCTCTGTGATTTGGCCAGGTCGATGTCGAACACCAGTTGCGAATCGGGATGGCGCGCGGCGAGGAAATAACGCGTCGCATCGCAGCCCACTTCGTCGATCAGGTCGCGCAGCGTGACGTAGCTGCCCGCGCGCTTGGAGATCTTCACCTCTTCGCCGTTCTTCAGCACCGTCACCATCTGGTGCAGCACATAGTCGGGCCAGCCCTTGGGGATGCCTGCATCCAGCGCCTGCAAACCGGCGCGTACCCGAGTGATGGTGGAGTGGTGGTCGGAACCCTGCTCGTTGATGACGCGCACAAAGCCACGCTTCCATTTTTCCAGATGGTAGGCCACGTCCGGTACAAAGTAGGTATAGCCGCCCTCGCTCTTGCGCATCACGCGGTCTTTGTCGTCGCCGAAATCGGTGGTGCGCAGCCACAGCGCGTTGTCCTGCTCGTAGGTATGGCCGCTGGCGATAAGCCGCTTCACCGTTTCGTCCACTTTACCTTCTGTGTACAGCGCCGACTCCAGCGAGAACACATCGAATTCCACCTGGAAAGCACGCAAGTCCAGATCCTGCTCGCGGCGCAGATAGGCCACGGCGAAATGGCGGATGGCTTCGGCATCGTCCGCATCGCCCTTGCCGACCGTGTGCTGGTCGTCTGCTTCGACAGGCTCCTTCGCCATGTAGGCCTTGGCGACATCCAGGATGTAATCGCCGCGATAGCCCGACTCCGGCCAGGAAGGATCGTCCGGCGTGACACCCTTGCAGCGCAGTTGCACCGACAAGGTCAGGTTGTCGATCTGCGCACCCGCGTCGTTGTAGTAGAACTCGCGCGTCACGTTCCAGCCCGCCGCGTGCAGCACGTTGCACAGGCAATCGCCCACTGCAGCGCCGCGTCCGTGGCCGACATGCAAAGGCCCGGTCGGGTTGGCCGAGACGAACTCCACACCCACCTTGCGTCCGGCACCCACATGCACATGACCATAGCCCGCGCCCGCCTGCAACACGCCGTGCACCACATCCTGCTTGGCAGCGGTGGTGATGAACACGTTGATGAAACCGGCACCCGCGATCTCGACTTTTTCGATGACATCGGATTTCGGCAAGGCGGCGATCAGCGCATTGGCGATGTCGCGCGGAGATTTGCGCAATGGCTTGGCCAGCTGCATAGCCAGATTGCAGGCGTAGTCGCCATGCGAGGCTTGTTTGGGACGTTCGATGAGGACGGTTGCCCCTTCGTGTTCGGGGGCAACGGCGCGCAAAGCCTGCGCGAACAGATCGGTCAGATGGGATTTGAAATTCAGGACTGCGGACATTGCTTTACGCCTTCAAAAGAGGCGCGGATTATAGCATTGGGGGGCGATTCGGATGCTTATGTCCTAACTTCGATCACCATGAAGGTGTTTGCAAATGTCTGCTCATAGTTGCGGATTCCAGCCCTTCATCAATCCGCCGCAGGCAACCGGATCGTGTATTGCCCAGACTTCTCATCCCGCACCAGCACTACGAGTTTGTGCCGCTCGGCATCCTCAATCAATTCCTTGAATGAGCGGTAGCCGTAATAGGTCTCATTGAAGCCGGGCTTGCGGCGTTGCATGGTGGGTTTGACCATGGAGCCCCAGAGTTTCTCGTCGGAGCCGCGCTCGGAGATTAGGCCTTCGACGGTTTCAACCAGGAAATCCATCGCTTCCTGCTTTTTGTCATCTTCGCTCTTCGCCGCAGCGGGTTTGGCGGCTTCCGCTTTCACCTTGGCGGGCGCTTTCTTGGCGGCCTGTTTCTTCTTCGCTTCCTGCACGCGCACCAGATCGTCGTAGAAGATGAACTCGTCGCAGTTGGCGCTTAACAAGTCGGACGTCGAGTCCTTCACGCCGATGCCGATGACGTATTTGTTGTTCTCGCGCAGTTTAGAGACCAGCGGCGAAAAGTCCGAGTCGCCGCTGATGATGACGAAGGTATCGATGTGGGCTTTGGTGTAGCAAAGGTCGAGAGCATCGACCACCATGCGGATGTCGGCGGAATTCTTGCCGCTTTGCCTCACATGCGGGATCTCGATCAATTCGAAAGCGGCTTCATGCATGGTCGCCTTGAATTCCTTGTAGCGCTCCCAGTCGCAGTAGGCCTTCTTGACCACGATGCCGCCTTTCAGCAGCAGGCGTTCCAGCACTTTCTTGATGTCGAACTGCGCATACTTGGCGTCGCGCACGCCCAGCGCCACGTTCTCGAAATCGCAGAACAGGGCCATGTTGGTGATCTCGGGCTGGTTCGCCATGTGTGCTCCCCTTTTGATTTTTACTGCGGCAACATCACTATACTTTAGAAGCTGGTGCAGTTGTAAAAGCCGCGCTGCCCGAAGCAGGTGGTGGTGACGGGACGATTGCGGTAGCGGTCGTCATCGTGTGCGCGCATGCGCAGCAGGCAATCACGCCAGGGGTCGGTGTCTTTGGTGAAACCCATCTTGTCGCAGGCCGGGCTGTATATTTTGATCATGCTATCCACTTCGATCTTGGCGGCTTCCGCGCGATCTGCGGGAGTCATACAGGCGGTGAGTGTGGCAAGCAGCAATATCGATATTCCGTAACGAAACATGATGCCTCCTTGCTGTTCGGTAACGGGCTAGATGACTTTGCCCGGATTCATCAACCCGTGCGGGTCCAGTGTGCGTTTGATGTTGCGCATCATCTCGAGTTCCAGCGGGCTCTTGTAATGGGCGATCTCGTCGCGCTTGAGCTGGCCCACGCCGTGCTCGGCGCTGATGCTGCCTTCCAACCGGGCCGCGACTTCATGCACCATGCGGTTCACCGCCTGTTCGTTCTGCTCGACAAAGGTGATGTTCTGCGCCTTGTCCAGCAAGGAGGCGTTGTAGTGGATATTGCCGTCGCCGAGGTGGCCGAAAGCGACGATGCGGATGCCCGGCCAAGCGTTACGCAGCGCGGCGTTGGCCAGCATGATGAACTCGGCCACGCGACTGATGGGCACGGAGACATCGTGCTTGATGCTGACGCCTTCGGCCTTTTGCGCGTCGGCGATGTTCTTGCGCAACTTCCACCAGCGCTCGGCCTCTTCCTTGTTGGTGGTGATCTCGAATTCGACGATGCCGCTGCCGAAGGTATTGAGCGCGTAGCGCAGCGGGCCGTCCAGCGGCGCGGGCAGCACATCGGCCAGTTGGGTGATGACGATCCACTCGTGCGGAGTGGCGAAAGGTTCGTGCGTGTCGGCGACATGCTTGAACACCAATTCGAGACAGGTACGCGAGACCAGCTCGAACGAGCTGATGGTATCGCCGCAGGTGGCGCGCAAGTGCGCCAGCAACGCCACCGCCGACGCCGGATCGCGCACCGCGATGCAGGCGGTCGCCATCGACTTCGGACGCGGAAAGAGTTTCACCACGGCGGCGGTGATGATGCCCAGCGTGCCTTCCGCACCGATGAAGAGTTGCTTCATGTCGTAGCCGCTATTGTCCTTGCGCAGGCTGCGCAAGCCGTCCCAGATGCGCCCGTCCGGCAGCACCACTTCCAACCCCAGCACCAGACTGCGCGCCTGACCGTAGCGCAGCACATTGATGCCGCCCGCATTGGTGGAGAGATTGCCGCCAATCTCGCAGTGCGGCGCGATGGCGGTGAGACCGAGCGGGAAGATGCGGTCAGCCTGTTCCGGCGCGTCGTACAGCGAAGCCAGCTTGCAGCCCGCCTCGACGGTCATGGTGTAGTTCACGGCATCGAGTGCGCGGATGCGGTTCATGTGCGAGAGATTGATGACGACCTGCTTCAGATCCGCGGCCAGCGGCACCGAACCACCGCACAAGCTGGTGTTGCCACCCTGCGGCACAATGGCGATCTTGTGAGAAGCGCAGAACTTGACCACCTCGCTGACCTGCTGCGTATCGGAAGGAAACACCACCCCGATCGCCTTACCGGTATAGCGCCCGCGCCAGTCCTTGAAATGCGGCGCCGCCGCGTCACCCGACAGGACGGCATCGCTGCCGACGATGGCAGCGATGGCTTCAAGCAACTTCGCATCGGTGGTCATGATGATTTATGTGGGAATGGGTTGGAGGGATTATAGCGCTGCCGAATACCGGGCATGTGGGCTGCAGGATGGGCTGTTAACCTTGTCCGATTACGCCCGCCACAATCATGAGGAATGCGGAAATCATTGCCGCCTTCCCCCACTTTTCGACCGAGACACTCAGTGCACTCAGCACATCATCATCCAGCTTTAAGTATTCTTTATTGGAAATAAAAGTTTGTGCATTCCAAAAACTGCCCCCTGTTCCGAGCATGAGGTTGAAATTGTCCAGCCGCATATCGACAAAATGCTTTGGTTGGTATTGTTTGATATGCCTTTGGAATTTTCCGAAAGCTCTTCCATAGCCGTACAAGGAGGCAATAAATCCAATAGCAAACAGTGCGAATAGTGAAAAGGCCATTCCGCTATCTCCTTCCAACGTGAGTACAGGAGCGCATTACAAATCTTCTTGCGCGGTCAGCTGCTACTTCTAGCGCAGCATTCTCTGGCACCTGACCAATTTATTCATGAAAGCCATAACACGAGGCTCTGAGCATTCTTGAGCGAAGCTTAATCGATACCATTCTATTGTCTCAAAACTCCATCGGATCCACGTCCGCCACCCAGCGCAACTTCTGCGCAGGCAGCGCATCCAGTATCGGCTTCCACGCCCGCAAGAATTCCCCCAGCGCCTTGCGCTTGTCGCTCTGCACCAGCAGTTGCGCGCGGTGATGGTTGGCACGTTTGGGCATTGCGGCGGGGACGACGCCGTAGATCTCGACGGGCATCTGCAGATCCTTTGCCGCGCTGCGCGCCTGTTGCAGGAAGGCGTTGACCTCGCCCAGTTGCTTGCCTTCCGCGCTCAGCAGCACCTGATAGACGAAGGGCGGGAAGCCCGCCATCTGGCGCTCGGCCAGCAGGGTCTGCGCCCAGATTTCGTAGTCGTGCGCACGCAGAGCCTGGAACAGCGGGTGGTTGGGGAAGGCGGTCTGCACGATGACTTCGCCGGCCTTGTCGGCGCGCCCGGCGCGGCCGCCGACCTGGGTGAGCTGGGCGAAGAGTTTTTCCGAGGCGCGGAAGTCGGCGCTGTAGAGCGCACCGTCGGGGCTGATAACGCCGACCAGGGTAAGGTTGGGGAAGTCGTGGCCTTTCGCCAGCATCTGCGTGCCGATCAATATATCGGCCTCGCCGTCGTGGATCTTTTTGCGCATCGCACTCCACGCGCCTTTGTTGCGCGTGCTGTCGCGGTCCACGCGCATGATGCGCGCTTCGGGGAAACGGGCTTGCAGCGTTTCTTCCAAACGCTGCGTGCCGATGCCTACCGGTTTGAGGTCGGCATCGCCGCAGGTGGGGCAGGCGTGCGGCACGCGCTGTTGTGCGCCGCAATGGTGGCAGCGCAGGGTGCGGTCTTTCAGATGCAGCACCAGTTTGCCCGCACAGTGCTTGCACTCACTCAGCCAACCGCAGGCGGTGCACATCAGCACCGGCGCGTAACCGCGCCGGTTGATGAAGATGAGGCTTTGTTCCTTGCGTTGCAGACGCGCGTCGATGGCGGTGAGCACGGGTTCACTCAACCCGTCCTGCAATGGCAGTTGGGTGATATCCATACAGCGCACGACGGGCAGGGTGGCGGGTTGCACGGCGCGCTGAGTAAGCTTCAACAATTTGTAGCGCCCGCTCTGCGCGTTGTACCAACTCTCCAGCGAGGGCGTGGCGGAACCCAGTACGATAGGCACGCCGCGCTGGTTGGCGCGGAAGATTGCCACATCGCGCGCCGAGTAGCGCAGGCCGTCCTGTTGCTTGAACGAGGGGTCGTGTTCCTCGTCTACCAATATCAGGCTCAGTTTGGGCAGCGGCGTGAACACGGCCAGGCGCGTGCCAAGCACGATGCGCGCTTCGCCGGATTGCGCCTTGAGCCAATTCTGAGCGCGCTCGCCGTCGGCGAGGCCGCTGTGCAGACTGGCGATCTCCACATCGGGGAAGCGGCTGCGGAAGTAGTTCTCCAGTTGCGGGGTGAGGTTGATCTCGGGCACCAGCAGCAGCACCTGGCCGCCGCGTTGCAGCATCTCGTGCATGAGGTGGACATAGACCTCGGTCTTGCCGCTGCCGGTGATGCCGTGAAGCAGGAAGCAGCCGTAACCCTGTAGTTGCGTGACGGCATCCATGGCGCGTTGCTGTTCGTCAGTGAGTGCATGCGCATCATTGAAGGCGTGCGTGGTGCGGGGCTGCGGTACGCAGGCCTCGACCCAGCCTGCTTCGAGCAAAGCCTTGAGTGCGGCGGGAGCTGTGGCCGACAGGCTGCGCAGTTGCGAACCGCTCAGCGGCGTTTCACTCAGGGCTTGCAGGATGCGCTGCTGCACCACGCGGCGCTTGGGTAGCGTTGCCAGGTCGAGCGCACGACCCGCCGCACTCAGCGTGTAGTCCAGCGCCTGCTTGATTGTTACCGGTTCCAATGCCCGCAGCCGCGTGGGCAGGGCGGCGAGTACGGTCATGCCCAGCGGATACTGGTAATAATCGCTGCAGAACTGTAACAAAGTGAGCAACTCCTGCGGCAACGGCGGCACATCGTCCAGCACTTGCGTCACCGGCTTGATGCGGTCTGCCGCGAGATCGGAGCTTTCAACCCATTCCATCGCCACGCCCAGCAGCTGTTTTCGCCCGAACGGGACGAGTACGCGCTGCCCGATCTCGAGCTGCGTCTTTTCGCTCACGACGTAGTCGAAAAGTGTTGACAGGGGCACGTCCAGCGCGACGCGAATGATGGGCATGTTAAGGAAAATCTCTCCGGTTGTTTCTGCGAAGTTTAGCTAATGCACTTGAGCGGATTGGACATTTTTTCTTATGCACATTAGCTGTGGATAACTGTGTGGGCAACTACCCGATAAGCACACTAACTCCTAATCGTGTATACGGTTTTTTTCTCTCGCCCAAATTCTATTCAGGCTTATACGACATTAATAAACAATGGGTTAGGCTAAAACAAAAAAGGCCACGGGAAGATCGATCCGTGGCCCGATGCACCGGAAAGGTGCTGTTCATAAGACTAGTGATTCAGTCTGTTTCTTAATGGTATTTCTTGCTCAGCTCATGCACAGCTGCAACCAGTGCGGCGGCATTGTCCGGGTTGGTGAACTGCGAGATACCGTGGCCGAGGTTGAACACATGGCCGCTGCCGTAGCCGTAGCTGCTCAGGATCTTCTCGACTTCGCTATGGATGACTTCCGGCGTGGCGAACAGCACGTTCGGGTCGAGGTTGCCCTGCAGCGCGACCTTGTGGCCGACCTTCTGGCGCGCCACACCGATGTCCATGGTCCAGTCCAGGCCCACCGCGTCGCAGCCGATGTCGGCGATGCTCTCGATCCACAGACCGCCACCCTTGGTGAACACGATGCTGGGGATCTTCACCCCGTCTTTTTCCTTGATCAGACCCTGCACGATGCGCTGCATATAGGGCAGCGAGAATTCGTGATATGCGCCATGCGACAGCGCGCCGCCCCACGAGTCGAATATCATCAGCGCCTGCGCACCTGCTTCGATCTGCGCGTTCAGGTACTGGGTGACCGCATCCGCCGTCACGCTGAGGATGTGGTGCATCAGCTTCGGTTCTTTGTACATCAAGGTCTTCACCTTGCTGTAGTCGCTGCTGCTGCCGCCCTCGACCATGTAGCACGCCAGGGTCCACGGACTGCCGGTGAAACCGATCAGTGGCACGCTGCCGTCCAGCGCCTTGCGGATCTGCGACACAGCATCGGTAACGTATTTCAGGTCCTTGCCGATATCCGGCACGCGCAGTGCCTTGATGGCGGCTTCGGTATTCAACGGACGTTCGAACTTCGGACCTTCACCTTCCGAGAAGTACAGGCCCAGGCCCATCGCATCCGGCACGGTCAGAATGTCGGAGAACAGGATCGCGGCATCCAGCGGGAAACGGTCCAGCGGCTGCAGCGTCACTTCCGTCGCCATGTCCGGGCTCTTGCACAGCTCGAGGAAACTGCCCGCGCGTTTGCGCGTGGCGCAGTACTCGGGCAGGTAGCGACCGGCCTGGCGCATCATCCACAGCGGCGTGTACTCGGTCGGCTCACGCAGCAAAGCGCGCAGGAAGGTGTCGTTCTTTACTTTGAAGTTCATTTTTATCTTTTCTTGTTATCGGGGCAGGACGCTGCTGCCCATGAGGAACTCGTCAACGGCACGCGCCGCCTGACGGCCTTCGCGGATGGCCCACACCACCAGCGATTGGCCGCGGCGCATGTCGCCCGCTGCAAAAACTTTCTTTACACTCGTCTGGTAGCACTTGGCGCCTTCGGTGTCGGCCTTTGCGTTGCCGCGAGCATCCTTCTCCACGCCGAAGGCATCCAGCACCTGCGCCAGCGGATTGGTGAAGCCCATGGCGAGGAACACGAAGTCGGCCTTCAACTCGAATTCGCTGCCGGCCACTTCGACCATCTTGCCGTCCTTGAACTCGACGCGCACGCACTTGATTGCCTTGAGCACGCCATTCTCGCCGACGAACTCCTTGGTGGAGATCGCCCAGTCACGCACGCAACCTTCTTCGTGCGAGCTGGAGGTGCGCAGCTTGAGCGGCCAGTTCGGCCAGGTCAGCGGCTTGTTCTCCTGATCGGGGGCGCGCGGCATCACTTCGATCTGGGTGATCGATGCGGCACCGTGACGGTTCGAGGTGCCGACGCAGTCGGAACCGGTATCGCCGCCGCCGATGACGACGACATGCTTGCCGGCGACGTTGATCGGGTTCTTGCCTTCGCCCGCGACTTCCTTGTTCTGCGGGATCAGGAACTCGAGCGCGTAATGCACGCCCTGCAATTCGCGTCCCGGCACAGGCAGGTCGCGCGGCTGTTCCGCACCGCCTGCGAGAATCACGGCGTCGAATTCCTTGGCCAGCTCTTTCGGGCTGACGGTCTTCTTCGCATCGTTGATAACGCCCTTGCCCAGCGCATCCTTGCCGACGAAGGTGTTGGTCTGGAACTTCACGCCTTCCGCCGCGAGCTGTGCCATGCGCCAGTCGATCAGGCGCTTGTCCAGCTTGAAGTCGGGGATGCCGTAACGCAGCAGGCCGCCGATGGCGCCGTTCTTTTCGAACACGGTCACTGCATGACCGACGCGGGCGAGTTGCTGTGCAGCAGCCAAACCGGCAGGGCCGGAGCCGACCACGGCGACCTTCTTGCCGGTCTTCTTCTTCGCGGGTTGCGGCACGACCCAGCCGTTCTCGCCGCCCTTGTCGATGATGGCGTGCTCGATGGACTTGATGCCGACCGCTTCGTTGTTTATGTTGAGCGTGCACGCCGCTTCGCACGGTGCCGGGCAGATGCGGCCGGTCACTTCGGGGAAGTTGTTGGTGGAGTGCAGCACGTCCAGCGCCTGTTTCCAGTTGCCGCGATACACCAGGTCGTTCCAGTCGGGGATGATGTTGTTGACCGGGCAGCCGTTGTTGCAGAACGGGATGCCGCAATCCATGCAGCGCGCGCCCTGCTGTTTGGCCTCGGCATCGGTGAGATGACCGACGAACTCGCGATAGTCCTTCACCCGTTGTTCGACCGGCGCGTAACTTTCGCTGACGCGCTGGAATTCCATGAATCCGGTTGGCTTGCCCATTATGCGGCCTCCTTCTGCTGCGCCGCGATCTCGAGCAACGCACGACGATATTCGGTCGGCATGACCTTCACGAACTTGGGCAGATATGCCGCCCAGTTATCCAGAATCTGCTTGGCACGCGCACTGCCGGTGTAGCGCAGGTGCTTCTCGATCTTGCCGCGCAGGGCCGCTTCATCGGCCTTGTTGAGGTGATTGAAATGCACGCGCCCCTTGCTGTCGACTTCGCCGGTCTCGCTGGCGGCCGCTTCTTCCGGCACGGCTTCCAGTTGCACCATGGACATATTGCAGCGTTGCGGGAAGCTGCCGTCTTCATCCAGCACATAGGCCACGCCGCCGGACATGCCCGCGGCGAAGTTGCGCCCGGTCTGGCCCAGCACCACGATCATGCCGCCGGTCATGTATTCGCAACCGTGGTCGCCCACGCCTTCAACGACGGCGATGGCGCCGGAGTTGCGCACCGCGAAACGTTCGCCGGCCACGCCGCGGAAGAAGCATTCGCCGCCGGTCGCGCCGTACAGCACGGTGTTACCGACCACGATGTTGTCCTCGGCGACGAGCTTGCTGTCGTCGGATGGCTTGACGATGATGCGTCCGCCGCACAGACCCTTGCCGACGTAGTCGTTGCCTTCACCTTCCAGCTGGAAGGTGACACCGTGTGCAAGGAACGCGCCGAAACTCTGACCGGCTGTGCCGACCAGTTTCACGCGGATGGTGTCATCGGGCAGACCGGCATTGCCGTGGCGCTTGGCCACTTCATGCGACAGCATGGTGCCGACGCTGCGGTTGACGTTGCGGATGGTGGTCTCGATGGTGACGACACGCATCGCATCGAGCGCCTCTTTGGCTTCGGCGATGAGGTCGTTGTCCAGTGCCTGCTCCAAGCCGTGATCCTGCTCTTCGGCATGGCGGCGCGCCACGCTCTTGGGCATGTCGGGCTGGTGGAACACCTTGGCGAAATCCAATCCCTTGGCTTTCCAGTGCGTGATGCCTTTGCGCATGTCGAGCAGGTCGCTGCGTCCGATCAGATCCTCGAACTTGCGGATACCCATCTGCGCCATCAGTTCGCGCACTTCTTCGGCGACGAAGAAGAAATAGTTGACCACGTGTTCCGGCTGGCCGGTGAATTTTTTGCGCAGCGCCGGGTCCTGTGTAGCGACGCCGACCGGGCAGGTGTTGAGGTGGCACTTGCGCATCATGATGCAGCCTTCGACCACCAGCGGTGCTGTGGCGAAACCGAACTCGTCCGCACCCAGCAATGCGCCGATGAGCACGTCACGACCGGTCTTCAACTGGCCGTCCACTTGCAGGCCGATACGGCCGCGCAACTGGTTGAGCACCAGCGTCTGTTGTGCTTCGGCCAGACCCAGTTCCCACGGCGTACCCGCATGCTTCACGGAAGACAACGGCGAAGCGCCGGTGCCGCCGTCGAAGCCGGAGATCACGATATGGTCGGCCTTCGCCTTGGACACGCCAGCGGCAACTGTACCCACGCCGACTTCCGAAACCAGCTTCACCGAAATGGAAGCAGCCGGATTGGAGTTCTTCAGGTCATGGATGAGCTGCGCCAGGTCCTCGATGGAGTAGATGTCGTGGTGAGGGGGTGGCGAAATCAAGCCAACACCGGGCACCGAGTGACGCAGCTTGCCGATGTATTCGGACACCTTGCCGCCGGGCAGTTGACCGCCTTCGCCGGGCTTCGCGCCCTGCGCCATCTTGATCTGGATCTGGTCGGCGCTACTGAGGTATTCCGCAGTCACGCCGAAACGGCCGGAGGCGACCTGCTTGATGCGAGAACGCAGGGAGTCGCCCGCCTTCATGGTCTGGTCGGCTTCGATGCGGTGCTTGCCGATGATGTCGGACAGTTTCTCGCCGCCGTGCAGCGTCTTGAAGCGGTTGGCATCCTCGCCACCCTCGCCGGTGTTGGACTTGCCGCCGATGCGGTTCATCGCAATGGCCAGCGTGGCGTGTGCTTCGGTGGAGATGGATCCCAGCGACATCGCACCGGTGACGAAACGTTTGACGATCTCTTTCGCCGATTCGACTTCGTCCAGCGCAACCGGTTTGCCCACGGGCTTGATCTCGAACAGCCCGCGCAAGGTCATCTGGCGCTGGGTCTGGTCGTTGATGAGCTTGGCGTATTCCTTGTAGGTCGCGTAGTTGTTGGAGCGCGTGGAATGCTGCAGCTTGGCGATGGATTCAGGAGTCCAGGTGTGGTCTTCGCCGCGGGCACGGTAGGCGTACTCGCCGCCCGCTTCCAGCATGGTCGCCAGCACCGGGTCGTTGCCGAATGCGGCGGTGTGCGTGCGCACGGCTTCTTCCGCCACTTCCTTGAGACCGATACCCTCGATCTGTGTGGCCGTGCCGGGGAAATACTTCTCGATGAACTCGCTGTTGAGGCCGATGGCTTCAAAGATCTGCGAACCGCAATAGGACTGGTAGGTGGAGATGCCCATCTTGGACATCACCTTCATCAGGCCCTTGTTGACGGCCTTGATGAAACGCTTCTTGGCATCCTTCGCGTCCAGTCCAGCCGGCAGTTCCAGCACGGCAATGGTGTCGAATGCGAGCCACGGGCACACGGCTTCGGCGCCGTAGCCAGCCAGCAGGGCGAAGTGATGTACCTCGCGTGCGGAACCGGTATCCACTACCAGACCGGTGCTGGTGCGCAGGCCGGCAGTCACCAGATGGTGGTGCACAGCGGCGGTCGCCAGCAGGGCCGGGATCGCCACGCGTGTGGCGCTCATCGCGCGGTCGGACAGGATCAGAACGTTATAACCTTTGGCAACGGCCTTCTCGGCCGCCTTGCACAGGGCGGCAATGGCTTTCTCGCTGCCTGCCGCGCCGTCCTTCACCGGATAGGTGATGTCCAGCACCTGCGACTTGTAGGCACCTTTGGTGAGCTTGTCGATGTCATACAGCTTGGCGATGTCATCCTGCGACAGCACGGGCTGATGCACTTCCAGACGCGGCGCGGGCTTGCTCTCGTCGACGCCGAGCAGGTTGGGCTTGGGACCGATGAAGGAGGTCAGCGACATCACGATCTCTTCGCGGATCGGGTCGATGGGCGGGTTAGTCACCTGAGCGAACAACTGCTTGAAGTAGTTGTACAGCACCTTGCTGCGGCCCGACAACACCGGCAGCGCGGCATCCGCACCCATGGAGCCGATGGCTTCCTCGCCCGCTGTCGCCATCGGCAACATCAGGAACTTGGTGTCTTCCTGGGTGTAGCCGAACGCTTGCTGCGTATCGAGCAGAGCGGCCTCGTTCTTCAGCACGAGCTTGGACTTCGACAGGTCGTCGAGATAATGACGCGATTTCTCGATCCAATTGCGATACGGCTTGGCGGTCGCGAGTTGTTGTTTCAGCTCGTCATCACCCACGATGCGACCGGCCTGCATGTCGATGAGGAACATCTTGCCCGGCTGCAAACGCCATTTCTTGACAATGTTCTTCTCGGCGAAATCCAGCACACCCATCTCGGAGGCCATCAGCACCACGTCGTCTTCGGTGATCAGGTAGCGCGCGGGACGCAGACCGTTACGGTCCAGCGTGGCGCCTATCATGCGGCCGTCGGTGAAAGCCACGGCGGCAGGGCCGTCCCACGGCTCCATCAGCGCGGCATGGTATTCGTAGAACGCGCGGCGTTCTTCGTCCATCAGCGGATTGCCGGCCCAGGCTTCCGGGATCAGCATCATCATCGCGTGCGGCAGCGAATAACCGCCCGCCACCAGCAGCTCCAGCGCATTGTCGAAACAGGCCGAGTCGGACTGGCCTTCGACGATCAGGGGCCACAGCTTTTCAAGATCTTTACCCAGGAACTTTGAGGACATCGCCGCGTGGCGCGCCGCCATCCAGTTGACGTTGCCGCGCAGGGTGTTGATCTCGCCGTTGTGCGCAATCATGCGGAACGGATGGGCCAGGTCCCAGGTCGGGAAGGTGTTGGTGGAGAAGCGCTGGTGCACCAGAGAGAAGGCGCTGACCAGCTCCTTGTCCTGCAGGTCGAGGAAGTACTTGCCAACCTGGTCGGCCAGCAGCATGCCCTTGTAGACGATGGTGCGGGAGGACAGCGACGGGATGTAAAAGCCCTTGCCCTGTCCTTTTGGCAGCTCACGTACGGCGTGCTCTGCAGTCTTGCGGATGACGAACAACTTGCGCTCGAACGCGTCCTGGTCTGCGGTCTTCTTGCCGCGAGCGATGAACACCTGGCGTACCACGGGCTCGACCGCTTTGACGCTCTCGCCCAAGCCCTTGTTGTCCACCGGCACATCGCGCCAGCCCAACAGGGTCTGGCCTTCGGCCTTGATCTTGGCTTCGATGATCTTTTCGCAGGCGGCACGGGCAACCTTGTCGCGTGGCAGGAACAGCATGCCAACGCCGTAGTCTCCGGCAGCGGGCAATGTGACTTTGTTCTTGAGGAGTGCTTTACGCAGGAAGGCGTCGGGGACCTGGATCAGGATACCGGCACCATCGCCCGCCAGCGGATCGGCACCGACCGCACCGCGGTGCGTCAGGTTCTCCAGAATCTGCAGACCCTGGCTAACCCGATCGTGACTTTTCTGACCTTTAATATGTGCGACGAATCCGACACCGCATGCATCATGTTCATGGCGCGGATCGTATAGACCCTGCTGCGCCGGCAACGAAGAATTGCTCACCTTGTTCCTCACCTCGATCATCCGATAAAAACGGCGGCATTAGCCGCCTTCCATTTGTTTTTGCGAAAGGGCGGGAATGCTACCTTAATAGGGGATGGAGGGCAACTTGCTGCTTATATCTCTTCGATGGCGAAGATGCGCCGATGCTCGCGGATAGCGTAGCGGTCGGTCATGCCGGCGATGTAATCGGCCACAGAACGAGCCCGGTCGGATTCGGCTTGCAGATTGAATTGCGGCGGTAACAGCCTGGGGTCATCCATAAACGCCTGAAAAAGGTCGCCGATGATGCGGCGCGCCTTGGCTGTCATCCGCATGACACGGTAATGCCGGTACAGATGGGTACGCAAGAAGCTCTTCAATTCCCGGTTAAGTTCAAGCATTTCGACGCTGAATGCTGCGAGAGGTGGCGCGATGCGCACATCATCGGCACTCTTGGGCGCATGTTCGCGTATGTTGTGTTCTGTCTGCCGAATGAGGTCGTTGACCAGCGTGCCGATCATGTGGCGCACCGTTTCATGTACCACGCGGCGCTCGGCCAGGTTCGGCCAGGCAGTACGAACTTCTTCCAGATGGCGGGCGAACAGGCGCACCGAGCCTAGCTGCTCCAGGGTCAGCAGGCCGGAGCGCAGACCGTCATCGACATCATGATTGTTGTAAGCGATCTCGTCGGCGAGGTTAGCCACCTGAGCCTCAAGGTTCGGCCGCTGCCCCTTGAGGAAGCGCTCGCCCACATCACCGAGGTGCGCGGCATTCTCTTTCGAGCAATGTTTGAGTATGCCTTCGCGCGTCTCGAAACACAGATTGAGGCCGTCGAACGCGGCATAGCGCTCCTCCAGCACATCCACCACCCGCAATGATTGCAGGTTGTGCTCGAAACCGCCGTGATCCTTCATGCAGTCGTTCAACGCTTCCTGACCGGCATGGCCGAACGGAGTATGGCCAAGATCGTGCGCCAGCGACACGGCTTCCACCAAGTCCTCGTTCAGCGCCAGCCGTCGCGCGATGGAGCGGCCGATCTGGGCGACTTCGATGCTGTGGGTAAGACGGGTGCGGAACAGGTCGCCTTCGTGGTTCACGAAGACCTGGGTCTTGTATTCGAGCCTGCGGAATGCGGCGGAGTGGATGATGCGGTCGCGGTCGCGCTGGAATTCACTGCGACCTGTTGGTGCCGGCTCAGGGACTCTTCTGCTGCGGGCACTCTTGCTGACCGCATAGGGCGAGAGTTCAAGTTCAGGCACTGCACGACTCCAGAGTCTGTTCCAGCAAACCTTGCGGCACCTCACCGGTCATCACGGCATGCCCCAGCGCTTTCAGCAACACGAAGCGTATCTTTCCGTCCGCCACTTTTTTGTCCAGTCCCATCAGGTTCAGATATTTTTCCGCACCCAGCCTGGGGGAGACAACGGGAAGTCCGCTCTGTTCGAACAACTTGCGCACGCGCGCCACGTCCTGCGTATTCAGCCAGCCCAGGCGCTGCGACAGGTCAGCTGCCATGACCGTGCCGGCCGCCACGGCTTCGCCATGCAGCCATGCGCCATAGCCCATACCGTTCTCGATGGCGTGGCCAAAGGTATGGCCGAGGTTGAGCAGGGCGCGCTCGCCACTCTCGCGCTCGTCGTTGCCAACGACCTCGGCCTTGTTCCGGCAACTGCGCGCGATGGCGTATTGCAGTGCTTCGGTATCGCGCGCCAGCAGCTTGTCGATATTGGTTTCCAGCCATTCGAGGAATGGCAGGTCACGGATCAGACCGTACTTGATGACCTCGGCGATGCCCGCGCGCAATTCCTTGTCAGGCAGGGTACCAAGCACGGTTGTATCGGCCAGCACCACGCGCGGCTGGTAGAAGGCACCGATCATGTTCTTGCCCAGCGGATGGTTGATGCCGGTCTTACCGCCCACAGAGGAATCGACCTGTGACAGCAAGGTGGTAGGGATCTGGATGAACGGCACGCCGCGCAAGTAGGTGGCCGCCGCGTAGCCGGTGATGTCGCCGATGACGCCGCCGCCCAGGGCGATGAGCGGAGTGCTGCGTTCGCTGCGCGCCGTCAGCAATGCATCGTAGATGATGTTCAGTGATTCGCCCGACTTGTACTGTTCGCCATCCGGCAGGATGACGGACTGCACTTGCACTCCGTTCGCAACAAGCCCGTCACTCAATTTTTTCAGATACAACGGGGCGACGGTGGTGTTACTGATAATGACCGTGCGTTTGCGCGGAATGTGCGGCAACAGCAACTCGACTTGCTCCAGCAGACCGTTGCCGATATGGATCGGGTAGCTGCGCTCGGCCAAGCCCACATTCAGTGTTTGCATCGTTCCCCCGACTTCTGCCATCGCTTCGTAGCCTCCCAATTTTTGCTGCAACTTTTCGATCAATATCTGCACGCTCTGTTTGCCAGTATGCATGATCACATCCGCGGCTTCCGTATACAGGGGGTCGCGCAGGTCATGCAGTTCCTGCAACTTGGCACGGGGATTCTCCGTCTGCAGCAGGGGGCGGTTTTGGTCGTGGCGCGTGCGTTGCCACAGGTCGTGCACGCTGCTTTTCAGATACACCACCACGCCATGCTGTTTCATCGCAGCGCGATTCTGCGAACTGAGGATTGCCCCGCCGCCGGTAGCCAGCACGATATTGTCGTTCTCAAGCAATTCCTGGATCACGCCACTTTCTCGCACCCTGAACCCGGCTTCGCCTTCCACGTCGAAGATGTGCAGGATTGTCACGCCTGTGCGGCGCTGTATCTCTTCATCGCTGTCGATGAACTTCTTCCCCAATTGCTTGGCAAGAAGTTTGCCGACTGTGGTCTTGCCTGCCCCCATCATACCGACGAGAACGATATTGCCGGAATTGCGCTTGTTTTGGTGACCGCCTGTTTTCATTCTGGAATTGTAGCGGAAAAACAATCCTGCAAAAAAGAAAGCCCGGCATTGCCGGGCTTTCGCACATACGCGCCGAGCTTAGTTCATTCCCAAGCTTTCTTTCAATATTTTGGGAGTGATAAACACCAGCAATTCCTTTTTGCTTCTGATCAGGGTATTGGTTTTGAACAGCCAGCCCAGGATGGGAATGTCCTTCAAGCCGGTTACGCCCTCTGTAGAATCAGATTCATCCTGCGTATAAATGCCGCCGATCACTACGGTTCCACCATTATCAACCAGAACATCAGTTTCCACTTTCTTGGTATTGATGCTGGGAACCCCGGAATAGATATTACCGACGGTATCTTGATTCACGTTCACTTTCATCGAAACGTGATCCTCCGGCGTGATTTGCGGGGTAACTTTCAGGCTCAGCACTGCCTTTTTGAAAGCCACGCTGGTTGCTCCACTACTGGATGCCTGCAGATATGGCACTTCGACCCCCGACTCGATGTTCGCCTCTGTTTTATCAGCGGTCACCACCCGTGGGCTTGCAATATTTTTAGTTGTACCGTCTGTAGCTGAAGCATTGAGCTCCAAAGTCAGCGTCTTTGTTGCGGCTGCGTTGAACAGCGTCATGGTCAACCCACCCAGACCAGCCGAGGCTCCGGGCAGATTCACGTTACCCGCGATAGCGCCTCTTTGCCCATTTCCGGGGCTAAAGCCGCCCCCTTGAGCAACTGTGGGGCCGGTATAACCCAGACGTCCACCCAGCGAATGGTTAAACGTTTCCGAGGCCTCAACGAACCTCGCTTCAATCAACACTTGCCGCACTGGAATATCCAATATCTTGATAAACCGTCGAATTTCATCCAAACGAGATGGGGTATCCTGAACAAACAGCATATTCGTACGCGTATCCGAAATCGCACTTCCGCGTTTGGACAGCAATTTCTGTTTGTCATTCGAAAACAATTTCACAAAATCCGCAGCTTTTGCATAGGCCAACTGAAAAGTTTCAGTCCGCAAAGGCTCCAGCTCGGTGATTTCCTGCCGTGCAGAAAACTCGAGCTTTTCCTTGGTAGCAATCTCTTCGCGTGGTGCCACCTGGATAACATTGCCGTTCTTGCGCATATCCAGGCCTTTGCTCTGCAAAATGATATCGAAGGCCTGGTCCCATGGCACATCCTTTAAACGCAAGGTTAAGCTGCCGGAGACCGTATCGCTGATCACCATGTTCAAACTGGTGAAATCTGCGATCACGCTCAACGCCTCACGCGTCGAAATATTTTGGAAATTCAGAGTCAGTTTCTCGCCTGCGTAGCCAATCTGGCTGCTCTTCACCAGCTTGTTCGGATCATCGACAACCGCCTTGATTTCAATAATGAACTTGTTGTCTGTTTGGTAGGCTGCATACTCCCACAGCCCCTTGGGTTCGATCATCAGGCGCACATTCTCCCCTTGCGAGAAGGCGTCAATCATTTGCACCGGGGTCGCAAAATCAGACACATCCAATTTGCGCTGAAGGTTTCGCGGCAAACTGGTTCTTTGGAAATCGACCAAGAGCATGCGCCCTTGCTGTTTTATATCGATCCCTACATCGGCATCAGAAAGATCGATCTGAACTCTTCCTTCCCCATTCTTGCCCCGATGAAAATCTACATCTCGCAGACTATGCTTCTGAGCCCCCGGCTTAGCATCTGCAAAATGCGTAGCCCCGTTCTGCACACCACCACCCACCACATTCTTATGAAGCGTGATCAGCAGATTGGCGCCTTCCATTCGAGTCTCGTAGCTCAGCATTTGGGACAAATTGATAACCAATCGTGTGCGGCTACCTGCCTGAACGATATTCGCGCTTCGAATGTCTCCCTCGCCAAATTCCTGGGTTGACTTGCCTATCCCGTTTTCCGTGTTGGTAAAGTCGAAAGCAATCCGCGGTGGGGTATTGATTGCAAAAGCTGCAGGCAACTTATTCAGCGCATCTTTCAAAGCAACTGTAACAACGACCTTCCCGCCCAACTCATTGCTTACGCTGAGTGACTGAATACTGTTCGGCACCTCGATCGAGGAGGTTTCTTCAGCAAGTACACCTTGCGAAAATGAGATTAGCGCTATCGCGACTAATTGAATCACGCCGTGGAGTGGATTGCGAAACTGTCTCATATTGTTACTCCTAATTACTCAATCAATTGCAAAGTGCTTTCGCGCTCTGACCAATCACCCGCACTGTCCTGCACCATTTCTTTGATCTTCACTTCAGTTTCAGAGACAGACGTTATTTGGCCAAAATTCTGACCAATGTAATTTCCGGCTTTGACACGATATATTTTGCCTTCGGAAGAGCGAACTACAGCATGCCCAACATTTCTCTGGAACAGATAGCCAACCATTTTCAAGCTTTCAAGCGGGAAGTCTTCCAGCTCTTCTTTGGGGCGATCAAGGTTCGGCTGGTTCAGGCCACTACGGCTAGCGTTTCGAACATCTGGCTTGCGAGGTTTAAACGGATCCATCAGGCCCGTATCATTTTCGTATGTGAACGGCTCGTAAGGCTTGATGTCCGGAGGTGGCTCAACCTTACCGCGCATGTCGGCTCCGGCATTCTTTACAAAGTCCCGCAAGTCCTGGAACTCTTCCCCTCCGCAGGCAGTGAGGGTTAGTGAAACTAACAGTATTGAATACGCTGTTTTCATTTTTTCTTGGCTCCTGCGGCTCTGGATGCCTGCTTCTGCGCAGCCAACTCATCCTCATCCAGATAGCGATAGGTCTTCGCGGTCGCATCCAAAGTCAGCATGCCGCCAGTGCCCGCAGCGGGAGTGACACTTACATTGTTTAATGTAACGATTCGAGGCAACTGCGAGATATCACTTGCGAATTTGCCCAGATCGTCGTAACTGCCCGAGACTTTCAGCATGATTGGTTGTTCTGTAAATACACCGGTAGCAACTTCGGCACCAGGTCTGAACAATTCGAATTGCAGACCTCTACCCAGTCCTGCCTGGTTGATATCGGTCAGCAATGCATCCATTTCTGATTTGCTTGGCAATTGCTTAAGCAATGCACCAAAAGACTGCTGCGTATCAATCAATTGTTTTTTGATGATATCCAGATTGATTGCTTGTCGCTTCTTCACCAAATAAGTTTCACGCAGCTTTTCTTCTTCCGTCCGCACCGTCTTCAGGCTTTCCCATTGCCCCTGCCAATCGAAGGTCGCTCCTGCCAGAACCACCAGCACGAACATCGTCAGGAATGCAGCAAACTTGATCAGCCATGGCCAACTTCCCGGCGTCTTTGGGTCGACATTCTTTAGCTCTTCAATAAAATTCATCGCTGCCTAACCTTTCCCACCAGATGGCGCGACCTGCTTAGTCAAGTTGAAATTAAGCGAGAACTCGCTGATCCGAGCCCCGCTAACTGTTGTCGCATGTATCTCAATCAAAGTCGGCGAGTCTAGCCAAGGCGAATCTTCGATCGAGCGCATCAAAGTCGAAACACGCGAGTTTGATTGAGCATAGCCAACCACGCTGATCTTGTTTACGTTTTGCTTGACGCTCTTTAAATAAACGCCATCCGGCAAGATGCGCAGCATCTGATCAAGCAGGTGCACCACATCTGATCTTGTACTTTGCAGATTCTCAACGACTGTTTTGCGAGAAAGCAGTGATTGCGTTTGCTCACGCAATTTCTTTATCTCATCGATCTGCTTATCCAGCACCGCGATCTCTTGCTTCAAATAGGTATTGCGACGCTCTTGGTAAGATATCTGCGTGCTGATGGCAACATGGACGAAACCGACAACCACCGCTCCCAATACCAGCGATAGCGCACTCAGAATGATGAACTGAAGCTGTCTTGCCTTTCGCTTCTCTGCGCGGTGGGGTAATAGATTGACGCGTATCATGATGGGTCGAACCTCCGCATGGCCAAACCGCAAGCAACCATCAATGCGGGGGCGTCCATCTGCAATTGACGCGGCTTGATACGGCTGGAAAGTGTCATCAACTCAAAGGGGTTCGCCACTAAAGTGCTGACTTGCGTACGTGTCGCGACGGCCTCATCAAGCCCCGGCAATGCTGCACAGCCTCCGGCAAGTACCACGTAATTCACTTCGTTGTATTGAGTGGATGTGAAGAAGAACTGCAACGCGCGCGATACTTCCATTGCGATGTTCTCGCGGAACGGTGACAGCACATCGCTTTCATAATTCTCAGGCAGCCCGCCATTACGCTTGGCTGATTCTGCCTCCTCGGAAGACAATCCGAACACGCTCTGGATCTGTTGCGTGAGCTGGATACCACCGACCTGCTGGTCCCGCATATAGACCGATTGCCCATTGCGCAAGACGTTCACGTTCATCACATACGCGCCAATATCCACTAAAGCGATGCATTGATCGTTCGCCCCTCCGGGAAGCTGGGAACGGATCATCTCGAACGCCGCCTCCGCTGCATACGGCTCAACATCCACCACGATCGCCTTCAAGCCTGCGGTCTGCGCAGCCGCCACACGGTCTTCCACGTTCGCTTTGCGTGATGCAGCCAGCAACACTTCGACCTCGTCGGGATTGTTCGGCGCGGGGCCGATCACCTGAAAGTCCAAGTTGACTTCTTCCAACGCAAAGGGGATGTATTGGTTCGCTTCCGTCTCGACTTGATATTCCAGATCATCCTCGCGCAGGCCGGCGGGCAACAAGATCTTCTTGCTGATCACAGCGGCAGCCGGCAAAGCGAGGCTAACGTTCCGGATTCGCGAGCCCAGACGTTTCCAGGCACGCTTCACAGTGTCGGAGACTGCATCGAGATTGTTGATATTGCCATCGCTCACCGCATCCGACGGGAGCGCTTCGATAGAATACCGCTCAACCACATATCCGCCCTTCTTCGGCGCCTTGCTCAGCTCAACCATCTTCACTGAGGACGAACTGATATCCACCCCGATCAAGGGTGGCGTTGAAGTGCTCAGAAAGTCTAACGGGATATCAAAATTTCCTTTGATCATAGGCTGGTTAGCGCTTTTTCGTACAAAGTGGTTTAAATCCTAGCAATAACTCCCGCGTGTGTAAAGTTTTTTCTATGTTATCGAAATTCCGGCTTCAGACGATATAATCGCCCAATATTTTTCAGACTTGCGCCATGACCTCTCGCTGGTGGTTCTATCCTGCCCTTGTTGTACTCGCTCTTCCGCTGTTGCCGATTCTGCTGCTCGTCTTCGCCGCGATCATCACTTATCCGACTTTGCCCACGCTGGAGACGCTGACAGACTATCGCCCGAAGATGCCGTTGCGCGTGTTCAGCGCCGAAGGGACTCTGATCGGCGAGTTCGGCGAAGAACGCCGCGAACTAGTACGCATCGAGGATGTTCCGGAACTGATGAAGAAGGCTATCCTCGCCGCAGAAGACGACCGCTTCTACGAACACGGCGGCGTCGACTACATCGGCGTGTTGCGCGCAGCCTACTCCAACTTCTCTTCGGGCGGGGTAAAGCAGGGGGCCAGCACGATCACCATGCAAGTCGCGCGCAATTTCTTCCTCTCCAAGGAAAAAACGCTGACACGCAAATTCAACGAGATGCTGCTGTCCTTCAAGATCGAGCACAACCTGAGCAAGGATGAGATCCTGCAGTTGTACGTCAACCACATCTACCTCGGCCAGCGCTCCTACGGTTTTGCTTCAGCCGCCCAGATCTATTATGCCAAGACACTCAACCAGCTGACATTGTCGGAGATGGCGATGCTGGCCGGTCTGCCGAAAGCGCCAGCCGCTTTCAATCCGGTGGTGAATCCGGAACGGGCCAAAGTGCGCCAGATGTACATCCTCCGCCGCATGCATGATCTGCGCTATATCACGCAGGAGGAGTTGGATCTTGCCTTGAACGAACCGCTTGAGACCAAGCAGGTGGCCCACCGGCAGACGTTCGCGGTCAACGCAAGCTTTGTGGCGGAAATGGCGCGGCAGGAGATGTATGACCGATTCCAGGAAGAGGCTTACACGCAGGGATACAGCGTTCACACCACCATCCGCGCTCAGGATCAGGCAGCCGCCTACGCCTCTCTGCGCAAAGGCGTGCTGGAATACGACCAGCGCCACGGCTATCGCGGGCCGGAAGGCTATGTGGATCTCAAGAAGAACAATACCGATGAACTCCTAGAGGAAGCACTTGAGGACGTTCCGGACGGTGAGGATCTCATCCCTGCCGTAGTCCAATCGATCAACCCCAAAGGCATAAGTGCTTATTGCAAGAACGGGCAGGTCGTCGAGATCCGTGGAGAAGGTCTGCGTTTTGCCCAGCAGACGCTCGGGGAGAAGCTGGCGCTGAACCGTCGTATCCGCGTCGGCTCCCTGATCCGCGTGTACAAGAACGCACAGGACTTCTGGGAGATATCCCAGGTTCCGCAGGCCGAGGCTGCCTTTGTGTCGGCGAACCCGCGCGACGGTGCGATCTTCGCGCTGGTCGGTGGCTTTGACTTCTACCGCAACCAGTTCAACCACGTCACCCAGGCATGGCGCCAGCCCGGCTCCAGCTTCAAACCTTTCATCTACTCCGCCGCACTTGAGAAGGGATTCACACCGGCCTCCGTCATCAACGATGCGCCGCTGGTCATCGACCTCGCCCAGACCGGCGAAGAACTGTGGCAACCGAAGAACTTCGACGGCGAGTTTTCCGGCCCGATGCGCATGCGCCAGGGTCTGACCCGCTCCAAGAATCTCGTCTCCATCCGCATCCTGCAGGCTATCGGTCTGGACTATGCGCAGGATTACGTCACCAAGTTCGGTTTCGAGAAGCAAAAGATTGGCGCATACCTCACCATGGCGCTGGGCGCTGGCTCGGTCACTCCGATGCAGTTGATGAGCGGCTACTCCGTCTTCGCCAACGGCGGCTATCGCGTCACGCCGTATTTCATCCAGCGTATCGAGGATGGTCAGGGCAACATCATCGCGCAAGCGGCCCCAGTGATCGCCGGCGAGAACGCGGAACAGGTCATCGATGTACGCAACGCCTTCACCATGGTCAATATGATGCAAGATGTGGTGAAGCACGGCACCGCCATGCGCGCCATGGAACTGGGCCGTCAGGATCTCGCCGGCAAGACCGGCACCACCAGCGATTCGATGGATGCATGGTTCGCCGGATTCCATCCCACCCTGGTCGCCGTCACATGGCTGGGCTACGACAATCCGCAAAGCCTGGGTGAGAAGGAGACCGGCGGCGGTGCAGCCCTGCCTATCTGGATGGGGTACATGGGACAGATATTGAAAGGCGTCCCGGAAGTCACATACACCATGCCCGAGCACGTCATCACTGCCCGCATCAATGATAACGGTCTGCGCGATCCCAATGGGAACCGCATCGAATATTTCTACGAAGAGAACCCGCCGCCCGAACAGGGCGATGTGGTGCCGGAAGAGAACAAACCCGCCGACACGGTAAACGACCAGCTTTTCTGATGAGCAAGCCAAACCTGCAACGCCGCGACCTGATGCGCGAACAACTGGCGCACCAGGCCGCCAAACTGATGGCCGAGGACGGCATCACCGATCACGCTATGGCGAAACTCAAAGCTGCCCGACAACTCGGTGCGGCAGACACACAGCACCTGCCCAGCAACCAGGAAGTGGATGATGCACTGCACAGCTACCGCACGCTCTACCAGAGCGACAGCCATCCGGAATGCCTGCAGCTACTGCGCGAGGAAGCGCTGGCCGCCATGCGCCTGCTGGAACAATTCCACCCCTATCTCACCGGTTCGGTACTGAATGGTACGGCCGATGAGGAGTCCGATATCAACCTGATGCTCTTCAGCGACGATGCCAAAGCGGTACTGCTGTTCCTGCTCAAATCCAATGTTGAATTCGATGACGGCGAATGGCGAGTCCGCATCAACGGCAGGGAAGAAACGGTCCCCAGCTATACGCTGACCGTTGAGTCCGGCGTACAGATACACCTCATCGTCCTGCCTGAAAATGCCCGGCACAGCGGCAGCCGGCATCCGGATACCCACGCGGGTATCGCCGCAGTTGAAGCATTGTTGGCACCCGGAAAATAATTCTTTCGAGTCTGTCGTCGCGCGGCCGGGATCTGCGTTCTATACACTAAGCCCCCTGATTTTCAGGGTGCTTGATCCCACCAATCCGATAAGGAGCCCCAAAATGAAACATGCATTGACTGTCGCTGCAGCCCTGCTTGCCCTGTCTGCCTCCGCCTTCGCAGATGACGCTCTTCAGTCCACCGCCGACAAGCGCGGCGACCGCATCGAACAGCGTCTGGACAACCGCGGCGACCGTATCGAGAATCGTTTGGACCGGAAAGGCGAGCGCGCCGAACAACGGTTGGACAATCGCGGTGATCGCATAGAAGAACGACTGGATGCGAAGGCCGACAAGGCCCGCGCCAACGGCAACGAGGAACGCGCCGAACGTCTTGAGCGCAAGGGCGACCGCATCGACCAGCGCCTCGACAACAAGGGTGAGCGTGTCGAGAACCGCACAGAAAGACGCGGCGACCGTATCGACAACCGTCTAGACAAGAAAGGCGAGCGCATCAACCGGCGTCTTGACCGCCGCACGCAACGGGCGAACTGACCGGCACAGGCACCCTGCAGATACCGATGAAGCATGACCCGGATACTCGCCAGAAGATGCAGGTTTTCCTCGCCGGCATCGAGGGTCGTGCCTTTCGTATCGCACAGTTCGCCACAGGTAACCGGGATGAGGCATTGGAGGTCGTTCAGGATGCGATGATGAAGCTGGCGCAGAACTATTCGGATCACGGCGCTGACGAATGGAAGCCATTGTTCTACAGCATCCTGCAAACCCGCATCCGCGACTGGCAAAGGCGCCAGACTGTGCGCAACCGCTTCAGAACCTGGTTCGCATGGAATGAAGAGGATGATGAGGATGCGCTCGAACAGTATCCGGCGGACGATGCCGGTGAGCCCTCGATACGACTGGAGCATAACCAGTTCATGGCGCGGTTGAATCGTGAACTCGGCGCCTTACCCTACCGGCAACAACAGGTCTTTCTATTGCGCGTGTGGGAGGGACTGGACATCGCCCAAACAGCGGAGGCGATGCAATGTTCGGAGAGCAGCGTCAAGACACACCATGCCCGCGCACTAGAAAAACTGCAGAAGCAACTGGAGGATCTTCGATGAAACCCAATGATGAAGAGTTCGAAAAATGCGTTCGTTCCACGCTGGATTCCGGTATCGCGAATCTTGATGCCGAAACCCGCAGCCGCTTGGCGGTCATACGCCACGCTGCTCTGGCGCAGAAGCCGTTTCTGTTGCGCTGGATCTCTTTCGACAACTGGGGTCCCGCAGCTGCCCTTGCAATGAGCGTCATCTTTGCCCTTGTTATTTTCATCAATCCATCTTTCAACAAGAGCGCCGACCAGCTTGCCTTGCAGGATAGCGATATCGTTCTTGAACTGCTGCTGAATGAAGAAGCGCAGGACGAGTCCTCCGATCCGGATTTTTACGTGTGGCTGGATGCTGTGATGCTGGAAGAAGAGGATGCCGCAAATGCAAGCTAGATATTGGCTGTTCATGATGCTGTTGCTGTCTCTTCCCGCCGCCCACGCCGAGGAGGCCGAGCCCCCGCTGGACTTGATCGAGCTGCTTGGCGAAATGGATGAAGAGGATACCGACCTTGATATCGCCATGTCGGATATCCATGGAAAGTTGAACGAGAAGGGGGTTCAGCCCCCGGAGGTGAAAGATGATGAATAAGCTGTTATCCGGATTGTGCCGTTACGCTGCAGCCTTGGCCTTCATGTTTGCCGTCACATCGGTTCCTGCGACTGCTGCTGAAGGTATCGCCTGGAACGAACTCAGCACGCAGCAACAACAGGTGCTGTCCTCCATGAAAAACAAGTGGAGCGGCTTGCCCGCCGAACGACAGGAGCGCCTCAGCAAGGGCGCCGCCAAATGGGCGACCATGAGTCCTGAACAGAAGGCCAAAGCACGCGAGCGCATGGCACGCTTCAAGGATTTGACCCCGGAAGAAAGGGAGTCCGTCAAACAGCGCATGCGCGAGTTTCGCAAACTGCCGCCCGAGCAACGCGAGGCGCTGCGCGAACGCTGGCAAAAAATGTCGCCGGAACAACGTGCAAAATTCCGCGAACGCGTACGCAACATGACACCAGAGCAGCGCGAGCGATTCAGACAACGCAGGCTGGAACGCCAGCGCAAGCGCTGAGAGGCTACAGGCCTCTCGAACTTTTTTGGCTAGACCGCCCAGTACGGTTTACCTGTCTGACAGCTTCGATTATCTTGTCATGCGTTCTGTGAACATCTTGAGGGGTTGCAAATGAGAAGAGTGATCGTTTCTTTGCTGGGACTGCTACTGGCACAAACCGTCTGCGCCACTGAATTGTTCGGCACCGTCGAAGCTGTATCCGGCGAAGCCACGGTGATCGATGTGACCGGTACTGGCAAGCGCATCACTTCCGGCGTGAAAATCTTTGCCGGCCAAAGCATCCAGACCGCTGCCGATGGCGAAGTGCACATCGTCACCAAAGACAGCGGGCTCATCGCCCTGCGTCCGAACAGCAACTTCCGCATCGACCGCTATCAGGCCAAAGGCGAATCCTCGGACGAAGTTGTGTTCTCCCTGCTCAAAGGCGCGTTGCGATCCATCACCGGCTGGATTGCCAAAAGCAATGCTTCCGCCTATCGCCTGAATACCCCGACCACCACCATCGGCGTGCGCGGCACCGACCACGAGACCACCGTCATCGACATTGCGGTGGATGATGATCAGCCCGGCACTTTCGACACCGTGAACGAAGGCGTCACCGTGATACGGACTGCACAGGGTGAGATCGAAGTGCACCCCGGCGAACATGCTTTCGCTCCGCGCGAGGCCGGTGTCGCACCGCGCTTGCTTGCCCAACGTCCAGGGTTCATGAAGCGCCGCGCGTTACGGATCGAAGAGCGCATCCAACAGCGCAAAGAGCATCTGTTCCAGAATGTGCAGCACCGGCTCAAGGAACGTGCAGGCGAACCGCGAGATGCTCCAGGCGACCGGAAACCGGGCATCAAGAACCGTCGCGAGGAAGCCAAGAAAAAGATTGAACAGCGCAGACCGCGCGAACGTCGCAATCCGTGATCGTTAATCCGCAATAATTCAGAGGATACCTATGCCCGTATTCGCCTCTCCGCTTCGCCTTGCCGCCCTTTTGTTCTTCGTGCCCAACTTGGCCTTGGCCGATGGTTATACCGCCCTTAGCTACGGCTCCGGTCCGGACGATTACCGTTCATACAGTTTCACGGGTGATATTGATCTTTCCAAAACGGTAAAGCTCAGTCTCGATCACTTCCTCGCCCAATCGACCGGTGCAAGCAACACGCACCAAACCGGACTCGGTATCTCCTGGCAGGCATTGGAACTGGTCTCGGCTAACTACCGCTACTCCGAGACCAACGATGGGACTTTCGCAGTCAAAGGCAGTGAAGGCGGCCTGTCCTTTGCGCTGGATACGCTCTGGCAAGGTGAGTTGCAGACTTCGTTCGATCTTGGCTACGGATCGTTCAAATACAAATCCGCCAATCCGCAAACTGTCGCGGCATCCAATTTTGTCCTGACGCAAAACAGAAACAGTTATGGCTTGAGTCAGGGCCTCACTTCCACCCTGACCCTGTATGGCTCGCATGATCAGTATAAATATGACCGCGATGTGAAAGCACTGGCCATTTTCCTGCTGAAGCGGACGCGCAACACCTCCAAAGCTGCATTCAGCCTGCTGGCTTTCCCTGATAAGACCAACACGCTTGGAATGGGCTGGAGGGCAACTGACGCACTGAACCTGGATGTTTCGTTCAGCAAGACCACCACCCTGCTCGACCAGCAGCTGAAGAATGCGAGATTAAGTTTCGATTATCAGGCTAGTGACAGTTTGAATCTGGGCATCGCGGTCACGCGCAGCATCGCCTCCGCCATGGTGAATAACAGTGGTGTGACCGTCCAACCAGAGACGCGTGATAACTATTGGGAATTGACCGCAGGCTGGTCATTTTGAGAATTTGATACAAAAGGGCAGACCTTGCATCTGCCCTTGGTCTGTCACTTCTTCAACCAGCGTGCCGCATCCAGCGCGAAGTAAGTCAGGATGCCGTCCGCACCGGCACGTTTGAACGCCAACAGGGATTCCAGAACGCACGCCTCTTCGTTCAGCCAGCCGTTCTGTGCGGCGGCTTTCAGCATCGCGTATTCGCCGCTCACCTGATAAACGAAGGTCGGCGCCTTGAACTCGTCCTTCACGCGCCGCACGATGTCGAGGTAGGGCATGCCGGGCTTGACCATCACCATGTCGGCACCTTCCTGCAGGTCCAGACCGACTTCCCACAGGGCTTCGTCGGAGTTGGCCGGATCCATCTGGTACGTGTATTTGTTGCCCTTGCCCAGGTTGCCGCTGGATCCGACCGCATCGCGGAACGGACCGTAGAAACTGGAGGCGTATTTGGCCGAGTAGGCCATGATGCGGGTATGAATGCGATTGTGTTCGTCCAGCGCGGCACGCACCGCACCGATGCGCCCGTCCATCATGTCCGAGGGCGCGACGATGTCGGCACCGGCTGCCGCATGGGTCTGCGCCTGACGGGTCAGCACGGCGATGGTCTCGTCGTTGAGCACATAGCCACTGTCATCAATGAGTCCGTCCTGACCATGGATGGTGTAAGGATCGAGCGCAACGTCTGTCATCACGCCCAGTTCGGGAAAGTTCTTCTTGAGCTCTGCCACCACGCGCGGCACGAGTCCCTTCGGATTGTAGGCTTCCTCCGCCCCCAGGCTCTTCAATGGAGTATCGATCACCGGAAAGATCGCCATGACCGGAATGCCCAGCTTGACGCATTGTTCGGCGTCCTTGAGCAGCAAGTCCAGTGTCTTGCGCTGCACGCCCGGCATGGACTTCACGTCCTCGACCTTGTTACTGCCCTCGAGCACGAAAACGGGGTAGATGAAATCTGACGGAGTGAGTATGTGCTCTCTCATCAAGTCCCGCGAAAACTGGTCTCGGCGCATACGGCGCATTCTGGAATGGGGATATTTTCCGAGTATCTGCATGGTTATTCCTAAAAAATTTGAACCCTCTGGAACTATTTTCGCATAGTCCCGTCTGAACATCCGAGTAGCGAAAGCTGCTTCCCGTTTCTCCTCCCTGAGCGGGTGTCTTTACCCTGTAAAGACTTTATGCCCCTGACCTCCCCCTTTGGTTCAGGGGCGTTTTTTTTCCCATCATTCCTTGAGCCAGCCGGCAATCACCGCTTCAGCTTCATCCGTTCCCAATTTCTTAAGGCTGGAAAAAAGTTGCACCGTGCATTGTGGGAAATGCTCTGCCAAAAACTCTTTGACCTCGCGCAATGTCTTGGTGGATTCCTGGCGGCTCAGCTTGTCGGATTTGGTAAGCAGGATATGGATGGGTTTGCCGGTCGGGGCGAACCAGCCCAGCATGCCCTGGTCGCGGTCGGTCAGCGGATGCCTTGCGTCCATGATCATCACCAGACCTGCCAATTCCTCGCGGGTCTGCAGATACTCGCTCAGCAAGTGCTCCCAGTGTGCCTGGACGTCGGGCGGCACTTTGGCATAACCATAGCCGGGCAGGTCGACCAGATAGTTGTTTTTGCCCAGCGAAAAGTAATTCAGGTGCTGCGTACGTCCAGGCGTCTTGCTGGTGTAGGCCAGACGCGTGTGGTTGGCCAGCGTGTTGATCGCGCTCGACTTGCCCGCGTTGGAACGGCCGACGAAGGCGACTTCCTTGCCGCCGTGTAGCGGCAAGTCTTTCATGTGATTGACGGTGGTGTAGAACTCGGCCTGCGAGAAGAGTCCCATTATTTCCAGGCCGCGAAGATCTTGTCGGCCGCTGCGATGGTCGCCGCGATGTCGGCTTCCGTATGCGCTGCCGACACGAAACCAGCTTCGAACGCCGACGGTGCGAGATACACACCTTCGGCCAGCATGGCATGGAAGAAACGGTTGAACGCCGCCTTGTCACTCGCCATCACCTCGGCATAGGAGGTCGGTACGTTCGCGCTGAAGTACAGGCCGAACATACTGCCGATGGATTGGGCGCTGAACGGGATGCCGTGTTTCTTTGCGCTCGCGCTGATGCCTTCGGTCATTTGCTTGGCGAGTTGTGTGAGGCGTTCGTAGAAGCCGGGGGCTTGCACCAGTTTCAGTGTGGTCAGACCTGCCGCCACTGCCACCGGATTGCCGGACAGCGTACCGGCCTGATACACGGCGCCCAGCGGAGCCAGACATTGCATAATGTCGCGGCGACCGCCGAAAGCGGCAGCAGGCAGACCGCCGCCCATCACCTTGCCCAGCGTGATCAGGTCCGGCTTGATGCCGTAATGGCCGTGCGCACCCTGCAGACCGACGCGGAAACCGGACATCACTTCATCCAAGATCAGCACCGCACCGTGCTTGGTGCACAGCTTGCGCATCGCATCGAGGAACTCGCGTTTGGGCAGAATGAGGTTCATGTTGCCCGCGACGGGTTCGACGATGACCGCGGCGATCTCGTTGCCGTATTCGGCGAAAGCTTTTTCCAGACCGGCCGCATCGTTGTAATCCAACACCGTGGTCAGCGCGGCGATTTCGGCAGGTACTCCGGAAGAGCTCGGTTGTCCGAACGTCAGCGCGCCGGAACCCGCCTTGACCAGCAGGCCGTCGGAATGGCCGTGGTAGCAGCCTTCAAATTTGATTATGCGCGAACGCCCCGTGAAACCGCGCGCCAGACGGATCGCTGTCATGGTGGCTTCGGTGCCGGAACTGACCAGGCGCACCATTTCGAGAGAAGGCAATATCTTGCACAGCGTCTCGGCAATCTCCAGTTCGGAGGCCGTCGGCGCACCGAAGCCCAAACCTTCCGCGGCAGCGGCCTGCACGGCCTTGACCACATCGGGATGGCAATGGCCGACGATCATCGGCCCCCAGGAGTTCACGTAGTCGATATAGCGCTTGTCATCCGCATCCCATACATACGCGCCCTTGCCGCGCTTGAAGAACAGCGGCGTGCCGCCGACCGACTTGAACGCGCGCACCGGCGAGTTCACGCCGCCGGGGATGAGCTTTTGGGATTGGTCGAAGAGTTCTTGGTTATGCGATGTCATGCTGTTCTGCCTTGCCTGAATAGATTGGAAAATTCCCTTGCTGCCTGTTCGATGTCCGCCGCGTCCCACAACGCCGTGATCACTGCCAGCGCATCCGCGCCCGCATCGATCAGCGCCCCGCCGTTCTGCGCCGTGATACCGCCGATGGCGACGATGGGCACGTTCAACTCGGCACGCACTGTCCTGAGCAACTGCACGTCAGCCTTCACGGCCTCGGGCTTCACACTGGACGGGAAGAACGCACCGAACGCCACGTAATCCGCGCCTTGCCTTGCCGCCTCCAGCGCCAACGGAGCGCGATTATAGCAAGACACACCGATGATCCCGGCCCCGCCCAACAATGCACCTGCCGCCGCCACGCTGCCGTCCTCGCCGCCCAGGTGCACACCGTCGGCCTCGACTTCTGCCGCCAGTCGCGCGTCGTCGTTCACGATGAAGGTGGAAGAAAACTCGCGGGTGAGTTGGCACAAGGCATGCGCCTGCTGCAGCTTCAATGCTGCATCGGCAGATTTATTGCGGTATTGCAGCACCTGCACGCCGCCCTGTAATGCCAGCCTGACCTTGCGTAACAGTTCCGCCGTATCAGTCTCATCCGGCGTAATGGCGTACAAACCTTTAATGGCGGGTCTCTTCGCCGACATCGTCTTCATCGCGCGCCCAGAACAAACGGTCCGGGATGTGCTGTCCCATGCCGGGACGGAAGCCGTATTTGAGCGCTTCCCAAGTGTATTCCTGCGCTTCGTGCACCGCTTCCTCGATGGGCAGACCATTCGCCAGCAAGGCAGCGATGGCCGAGGCCAGCGTGCAGCCGGAGCCGTGATAGATACCCGGCAGGCGCGGCCAGTTGTCGCTGCGGATCAGGCCGCGTTCGCCGTACAGATTGTTGATGACCTTGGGGGTGTTCTCGTGCGTGCCGGTGATGAGCACGTATTCGCAACCGAATTGCAGGATGCGCTTGGAACATTCCGCCAGGCTGGGATCGTCCGCCTCGTTGTCTTCGTCCAGCACCAGGCGGCGCGCTTCCATGCTGTTCGGGGTGAGGATAGTAGTCTGCGGCAGCAGCAGTTCGCGCAAAGCATCCAGCATGTCCTCGTTCGCCAGCTCGTCGCCGCGGCCGGAGGCCAGCACCGGATCGAACACCAGCGGGATATCGGGGTAGTCGGAGATGATCTCGGCGATGACGGCGATGTTCTCGACGCTGCCCAACAGGCCGATCTTGAACGCCGCAACCGGCATGTCTTCCAGTACCGCACGCGCCTGGTCCGCCACCCAATCGGAATCCACCGGCTGCACGTCATCGACGCCGCTGGTGTCCTGCACGGTGATGCCGGTGACCACGGCCAGCGGATGACAACCCATGCTGGCGATGGTCAGTATGTCTGCCTGCATGCCCGCACCGCAACTGGGATCGGTTGCCGCAAAAGTGAGAACTATCGGTGGAACATCGGACATGATGGATGGGCGGCCTGCTTTGATTGACGAGTGCCGATTTTACCCGAATCCTGCCTTAAGCGCGCCCGCTCAGGTGGTTGGCGATACGGGTAAATTCGGCCACACCCAGATTCTCGGCACGCAACTGCGCGTCGACGCCCAAACCAGCCAGATCGGCTTCCGTCAGCCATGCCTTGAGCGTGTTGCGCAGGGTCTTGCGGCGCTGGCCAAAGGCGGCGGAAACCACCTGTGCGTACAGTGTCTCGTCCTTCACCTCGATCTTGTCGGAGGGAATGGGGATCATGCGCACGATGGCGGAATCCACCTTGGGCGCAGGGCGGAACGATTCGGGTGGCACGTCGAGCAGTTTCTCCATGTAGAAACGGTATTGCAGCATCACCGACAAGCGCCCGAAGGCCGGAGTGGAAGGATCAGCCACCATGCGCTCGACCACTTCGTTCTGCAACATGAAATGCATGTCGGTGATGCGCGCGGCATAAGCGGCAAAGTGGAACAGCAGCGGCGAGGAGATGTTGTAAGGCAGGTTTCCGACGATGCGCAGCGGCGTGCCCAGCGTGGCGAAATCGAACTTCAGCGCATCCCCTTCGTGGATGACGATCTTGTCCTGCGGGTAATCGGTTTTCAGGCGCGCGATGATGTCGCGGTCGATCTCGACCACATGCAGCTTGTTCAGGGCCTTCAGCAGCGGGCGCGTCAGCGCACCGAGGCCGGGGCCGATCTCGACCATGTTGTCGTCCGGCTCGGGGCGGATGGCACGGACAATGTCGGCGATGATGTTCTGGTCGACGAGGAAATTCTGTCCAAAGCTTTTTTTGGCCTTATGCCCGTTCATGTCGCACCATCTCCTCTGCGACCTTGATCGCTTCCAACAAACTACCGACATTGGCCTTGCCCGTGCCCGCCAGTTCCAGCGCAGTACCGTGATCGACCGAGGTACGGATGAAAGGCAGGCCCAGTGTGATATTCACCCCTTCGCCGAAGCTGGCGTGCTTGAGCACCGGCAAGCCCTGATCGTGATACATGGTCAGCACGGCATCGCATTCCTTCAGGCGGTGTGCGGCGAACAGGGTGTCGGCGGGAATAGGTGCGCTCACTTTCATGCCTTCGGCGCGAAGCTTGTCCAGCACCGGGATCATCACTTCGATCTCTTCGCGCCCGAGATGACCGCCTTCGCCCGCATGCGGATTCAGACCCGCCACCAGGATGCGCGGCTTGGCGATGCCAAAGCGGCATTGCAGGTCGCGTTGCAGGATGCGCAGGATGTCTTCCAGCAGGGGTTGGGTAATAGTGTCGGCCACCTCGCGCAGCGGCAGATGCGTGGTCGCCAGCGCCACGCGCATGCCACCGCCCGCGAGCATCATCACGACCAGCGGTGTGTGCGTCTGTTCGGCAAGGAATTCGGTGTGGCCGGTGAAGGGGATTCCGGCATCGTTGATGACACCCTTGTGCACAGGCGCAGTGACCATACCGGCGAACTCGCCCGACAGACAACCCTGCAGCGCCCGGCGCAATGTCTCGAGCACATAGGGAGCATTCGCACTGTCCAATTTTCCGGCTTGAGCAGGCCGTGCCAGCGGAACGTGCAGCACATTCAGTTTGCCCTTCGCCAAGGAGGCGGCGGGGGCGTAATCATGGACAGAGACTTCGATACCGAGCAGCGCTGCACGCTGCAGCAGCAGCGTCTTGTCGGCGATCACCACCAGCGGAGCATTATGCCGAACGAGTTGCAGGCAGAGGTCGGGACCTATACCTGCCGGTTCGCCTGTGGTGATGACCAGCGGTCGTTGCGTCACTTGGCAGCGTTGCGGTACTCGACAAAAGCGCGGTCGCGCAGCTGGCGCAACCAGTCCTGGAAGGCCTCGTCCGACTTGAAGGTGCGGATGGCGTTGCGGGCGCGCTGGCGTTTCTGTTCCACGCTCACGTCGGTATTGCGGCGTTCCAGCACCTGGATGAGGTGCCAGCCAAAGCCGGACTGTACCAAACCGCTCACCTGGCCGACTTTCAGGGAATCCATCCCGCCTTCGAATTCCGGCACCGTTTCGCCGGGTGACAACCAGCCCAGATCGCCGCCTTGGGATGCGCTGCCGTCCTCGGAGTGCAGGCGTGCCTGCTCGGCAAAATCCGCTCCCTTGTCGATACGCTGCTTGATCTCCTGCAAACGCTCTTTCGCTTCGTTCTCGGAAACCAGCTCACTGGTCTTGATCAGGATGTGACGCGCATGCGTCTGCATGATGACGACCGGCGTGTCCTTGCTGCGGCGATCCAGCAGTTTGACGATGTGAAACCCGTTGGGGCTGCGCAGGATGGGGCTCACTTCACCCGGCTTCATCTTCTGCAACGATTCGGCGAACAACGGCGGCAGACGATCTGCCGGACGCCAACCGATCTCGCCGCCCTTGAGCGCATCCTGCGCGTCGGAAAAACCTGCCGCCACCTGCGCGAACGACTCGCCGCCGCGCAACTTTGCCAGCGCCTGCTCGGCGCGTGTGCGATAGGTCTGAATCTTGTCGGCACTGGCCTGCTCAGGAACGACGATCATGATGTGCGCGAGTTGCAGCTCTTCGCCTTTACCTTCCTGGCGCTCCTGGTTGCTCAGATAGTTGTCGACATCGTTCTCGCTGATGACCAGCTTGCCGTCGACTTCACGTTCGCGCAGGCGTACCGAGATCATCTCGGTGCGGATCTCCTCGCGAAAATCCTTGAAGATGGTTCCTTCCTGTTCCAGCTTGGCGCGGAACGCGGCCACCGAGGGAAACTTGTTCTGCTGCGCGATGCGCAGAATGGTCTTGTCCAGTTGCGCGTCGTCCACGCGCATGCCGCTGTCCTTGGCGAACTGCGCCTGCAATTTCTCAATGATCATGCGTTCCTGCACCTGCCGCTCCAGAATGTTCCGGTCGGGCAGGGAGGTCTTTTGCTTCAGCAGCATTCTGGTGACACTGGCAACGCGCTCGTCCAATTCCCTGCGGGTGATGACGTCATCGTTCACGATCACTTCGACGCGGTCGATCGGAACTGGCTGCTTCTGCGGTTCTGCCGCGGAAGCGATGGCAGTGCAGGCGGCCAGGGATACAACGAAGAATATTCTCAGCATGTTCTCTTTCAATTATCGTTCAATCAACGCAACCCGTCTTCAGGCTGCTCGGCAGGTATGCTGTTCAGTTTGGTGTAGCCGGTCACGCTGCTGCGCAAAGCATCGAGCGGATCGGACCCGATACGCACCAGGTCGTTCAATTCCAGTTGCAAAAAGACTCCGGTGGATCGCTCACGGGTTGCGGATGTGAAGCTCTGCGCCACGAAACGCATCGCCCAGCAGGCCTGATTATACTCAAGCCCCGCCAGCGCCTCCAAAGAACGATGGTCTTGCAGCGAATAGTTCAGACGCGCTACACCATGCCAGCGCGCAAACAACGGCCATTGCGCGGAGACGTCCGCCTGGCGCAAAGTATTGCGGGTGAAGCGATAACCGAGATTAAGCAACTTGCCCGCCTCGGGATTATAGCGGGCCATCGTGTAATACGATTCGGTATGCGACTGGTTGGGGTTGTACTGGAACAGACTGTCCAGCGTCCAGGCCTTGCTCACCCTGCCGCCGATGCTCAACAGGATGTCAGAACGGCTGGTGTTGGTATTGCCTGTAGTCGTCACCAGATTCACGCGCGGCGCGGTGAAGCTGAAACGTTCGCCCACCATCACACGCAGCCGTTCGCTGCCGTCTTCTGCATCAATCGCGCGCGAGGTCAGCGCCAGCGTGGCCATGTTCGCATCACCCACCCGGTCGCTGCCGAAGAAGCGATTCTCGGTGAATACCTGCGCGAAGTTGAACGGGGCCTGAGCCGAGTCGAAATTCGGCAACTGGCTCTGGTCGCGGTACGGCACATAGACGTAGAACAGGCGCGGCTCCAGGGTCTGCACGTAGCCGTTGCCCAGAAATGAATCGTCGCGTTCGAACACCATCCCCGTATCCGTGCTGAAGACGGGTATGGTGCGCGAAGCATCCGGCAATGACGTTGAATTGTTCGCCCCCATCCGGTATTCAGTGTGATGCACCCCCAGCTTGGGCGTCATGTAATACCCGAGATCGCTCAGCAACGGATAACTCATCGATGGGTAGAGCACCAGCCGTTGCGCATTGATAGCTGTGTCGTGGCGAAAATCAACGTATTCGCTGGCGACTCTGATGTCCGCGTCAGCCAATGTATCTTGCGCATTCAGGCTGAGCTGCGGCTGGCGACGATAGGGAAGCACCACGGGAGCCAGCGGATCCTGCAAGGTCTGGTAACGCTGTACTTTCGCCGAGGCGCTCCACCAATCGGCACCGTATGTCAGCACACCCTCGCGTAACAGGTTGGTCTGCGACGTTCCGCTCACCAGGGTGGAAAGATCGCGGAAATACTCATCGTCCGAAACGCGATTGAGGTTGAGTGCCGACCCGACCCCGCCGCCCAGCGACTGGGAATGCACCAGCGCGACGCGATTGCGCTGGAGCTTGCTCATACGGTCGTAGGGCAATACCTCGTACTGGATCTGTCCGACATACGAGGGGTTCATGTAACGAAACTCGTTGTTGAACTGCGTCCCGCGCCTGGCGATCATGCGCGGCGCAATGGTTGCATCGTAGTTGGGTGCGATGTTCCAGTAATACGGCAGCGTCATCTCGGTACCGCCTTTGTTGGTGCTGCCGAAAGTCGGCCCCAGGAATCCGGATCGGCGATTGTCGTTCAGTCCGAAATCCATCCATGGCGTGTAGAGGATAGGCACACCCTTGAACTCGACGCGCGCGTGATGCGCCACCCCGACCTGAGTGGTACGATCGATATCCAGGCGACTCATGCGCAACAACCAGTCGTCATTTCCCGCCGGACAGGTGGTATAGGACGCATCCTCAAAGATGTAATTCATCCTTCCGGCGATCTGTACACTTTCGGCAGCGCCGCGGGCGTGGTTCTCGCTGAATTCGAAGCGCGGCTGCAGCATCTCACCCAGATAAGTGTCCAGATTCAGTTTCAGCACCGGCCCGCTGACCACCGAGCCGGGCTGCTGGATGCGGACATCGCCCACTGCCAGCACGTCCTTGCTTACCTGCCCGTAGACCAGATGCCCAGCACTGATCACCTGCCTGCCCTGACGCAACTCGACATTGCCGTTGGCTTCCAGCTGATCGTCCTTCTTGGCTTCCACATGCTGCGCGCTGATGAACGCCGCGCCCCCCTCGGAGGGCGGAGGTGTCTTTTTGAATGTGCGATCCAGCTTCAACGGCAGGGCCGCTTCTTCGGCAAAGCCGAACAGCGGAAATGTCCCCAGCAGAAGGAAGATGATTGGACTAAAGCGGAAACGCATGGTGCGGGGCGGATAAATTAAGGTGCTAAAATCGCACAAATTCACCATTAAGGCAATCAAATGCAGCGCCAACAACAGCTTACCGACTGGCTTTCCAGCCTGTACACGAACGAGAAGTTCACCATCACCCCGGCTTCGGCCGATGCCAGCTTCCGCCGCTACTTCCGTGCCACCTTTGCCGATGGCTCGACGAAAGTCGTCATGGATGCACCGCCCCAACATGAAGACTGCAAGCCCTTCCTGCATGTGGGCAAGCTGTTCGAGGATGCCGGAACCCATGTGCCGCATGTTTACGCGCAAGACCTGGCGCAGGGCTTCCTGCTGCTGTCAGACCTTGGCAACACCACCTACCTGCAGGCCCTGGATAAAGGCGATGCTAAGCAGCTTTACGGAGCGGCGACCGACGCGTTGATCAAGATCCAGCTCGCTTCCAAACCAAAAGAGCTGCCCCCTTACGACGAAGCACTGCTACGCCGCGAGCTCAACCTGTTCCCCGAGTGGTACATCGCCAAACACCTAGGTGTTACGCTCAGCGACAAGCAGAAGGCCAAACTGGAAGAAGTGTTCGCCCGCATCCTGCGCAACAACCTCGCCCAACCCTGCGTATACGTGCACCGCGACTACCACTCGCGCAACTTGATGGTCACAGAAGATAACAACCCGGGCATCATCGATTTCCAGGATGCCGTCTACGGCCCCATCACCTACGACCTCGCCTCCCTGTTCAAGGACGCTTACATACGCTGGGAGGAAGACGAGGTCATGGACTGGCTCATCCGCCATTGGGAAAAAGCGCGCAAGGCCGGGCTGCCGGTGCGCGAAGACTTCGGCGAGTTCTACCGCGACTACGAGATGATGGGCGTGCAGCGCCACATCAAGGTGCTGGGCATCTTCGCACGGCTGTATCACCGCGATGGCAAAGACGGCTACCTGAAAGACATGCCGCTGGTGATGGAATACCTGATCCGCGCCTGTGAACGCTATATCGACCTCAAGCCTTTACACAACCTGCTGATCGAGCTCGATCAACACGCCGCCAAGGCCGGAGTCACTTCTTGAAAGCCATGATTCTCGCCGCCGGCCGCGGCGAACGCATGCGTCCACTCACCGACCATACGCCCAAACCCTTGCTGCAGGCAGGCGGCAAGCCGCTCATCGTGTGGCACATCGAACGGCTGGTGCGTGCAGGCGTCACCGAGCTGGTCATCAACCACGCCCACCTTGGCAAACAGATCGAACAGACTTTGGGGGACGGCGTTCAGTTTGGCACGCGCATCCGCTATTCGGACGAGGGATCGGCGCTGGAAACGGCAGGCGGCATCGCTTTCGCCCTCCATCTGTTGGGCGAGCAGCCTTTCGCGGTGGTCAACGGCGACATCTATTGCGACTTCGACTTCTCGCACCTGCCGGCCCGCGCCAGCGCGCTCGCCAACAGCGCCGACATTGCGCATCTGGTACTGGTGGATAATCCCGAGCACAACACCAAGGGCGATTTCGGCCTGCAGGCAGCACGCGTGACCGACACGGGCCCCAAGTTCACGTTCAGCGGCATCGGCCTCTATAAGCCCTCGCTCTTCGCCAATATCGCTCGCGGCAGCAAAGCCCCGCTCGCCCCGCTGCTGCGCGAGCAGATCACTCTGGGGCACGTCAGCGGCGAGCATCACCGCGGCTGCTGGATGGACATCGGCACCCCGCAGCGGCTGGACGAACTCGACAAGCAACTGCGCGAGTCGCAGAATGCAAGACATGACTGACCACGCCCTTTACGCCGAACGCCGCAAACGCCTGCAAGCGAAGATGCAGCACGGCATCGCCGTGATCCCCACCGCGCCGGAAATGCTGCGCAACGCCGACACCCATTACGACTACCGCCACGACAGTCATTTCCATTATCTCAGCGGCTTTGCCGAACCCGAGGCAGTGCTGGTGCTGGTCGCGGGCGACAAGATGGAAACCATCCTGTTCTGCCGCGAGAAGAACGCCGAACGCGAGGTATGGGACGGTTTCCGCTACGGCCCGGATGCGGCGGCGCAGCAGTTCGGCTTCGACGCCGCTTACCCCATCGCGCAACTGGATGAGAAGCTCTCCGAACTGATGGGCAACCAGCCGACCCTGTTCTATCCGCTGGGTGCGGATGCGAACTGGGATGCGCGCCTGCTCAGGCTGCGCGAGGCGGTCAAAGCCAAATCCCGCCAGGGTATCCATGCACCGGCCGAACTGCGCGACGTGCGCGATCTGCTCAACGAGATGCGCCTGATTAAGGATGTGCACGAACAGGACATCATGCGCCGCGCGGCAGCGATCTCCTGCGGGGCGCACCGCCGCGCCATGCGCTTCACCCGCCCCGGCATGTTCGAATACGAGGTCGAGGCCGAACTACTGCACGAGTTCTGCCGCCATGGCGCGCGCCAACCGGCCTACACCAGCATCGTCGCGGGTGGTGCCAACGCCTGCACGTTGCACTATGTCGGCAACGATGCACAGCTCAAGGACGGTGACCTGCTGCTCATCGACGCCGGCTGCGAGTTAGAGAGCTATGCTTCCGATATCACGCGCACCTTCCCGGTGAATGGCAAATTCACTCCGGCACAAAAGGATGTCTACGAGATCGTGCTGGCCTCCCAGGCGGCAGCTATCGCGGCTGCCAAGCCGGGCAACCTCTGGGTCGCGCCGCATGACGCGGCCCTGCGCGTGCTGGCGCAGGGATTCATCGACCTCAAACTCTGTCAGGGTTCTGTAGAATCCGTGCTGGAGACCGAAAGCTACAAGCAGTTCTACATGCACCGCACCGGCCACTGGCTGGGCATGGACGTGCATGATGTCGGCGAATACAAGACCGGCGAACAATGGCGCCCGCTGCAGGCTGGCATGACGCTCACAGTCGAACCGGGTTGCTACATCCGGCCCGGCGACGGTATACCCAAGGAATTGTGGAACATCGGCATTCGCATCGAAGACGATGTGCTCATCACCGCGCAGGGCAACGAAGTGCTCACGCAGGATGCGCCGAAGACAGTAAGAGAGATTGAGGAGATCATGCGTTATGAATGAGACCAGTTGCGATGTCGCGATCATCGGCGGTGGCCCGGTCGGCTCCGCGCTGGCCATCGCGCTGCAGGGCAACGACCTGAACGTGGTGCTGCTGGAAGCGCGCGACGCCGCGATCAACACCAGCGACCCGCGCTCGCTGGCGCTGTCTTATGGTTCGCGCCTGTTGCTGCAACGCCTGCATGCCTGGGATTCCATCCCCAACGTCAGCGGCATCAAGACTATCGAAGTCACGCAAAAAGACTCGTCCGGCCACACCGTCCTGCGCGCCGGCGAGATGAAGGTCTCCGAAATGGGTTATGTACTGCCCTATACCGCTTTGCATGCTGCCTTGCAGCAGAGCCTGCAACGCTCCGATGTGCATTGCCTGTACGGCGCTGCCGTCAGCGAGCTGAGCAGTTCCCCCGGACACACCACGCTCACCTACACGCATCAGGGCAAGGAACACAGACTCTCGGCACGCCTCGCGGTCGTCGCCGAGGGCGGCAAACTGCTGGAAGCCTCGCATCCGCCGCAGATCACCGACTACGGCCAGAGCGGCATCATCGCCCATGTCACCTGCACGCAGCCGGACGATGGAGTAGCTTTCGAACGCTTCACCCCGCAAGGCCCGATGGCGTTGCTGCCCTACACCGACGGCTACGAGTTGGTGCTGACTGCCGCGCACGAGCAGGCGCAGCAAATGCTGACTTGGGATGACGCGACCTTTCTGCGATATCTGCAAGACCATTTCGGCGATCGCGTCGGCACCTTCACCGGCATCGGCAGGCGCGACTGTTATCCGCTGCGGCTGAAGCGCGCGCCCGACCTCACCTTCCCGCACACCGTACTCATCGGCAACGCCGCGCAGACCCTGCATCCGGTGGCCGGACAAGGTTTCAACATGGGCATCCGCGATGCGTGGGAACTGGCACAAGCCATCCTCGACAGCGCCCCGGACGGTATCGGCTCGGCTGCGATGTGCGCCGCCTACCGCAAGTCGCGCCGCATCGACCGCAACGCCGGTATCCGCTTCACCGACGGTCTGGTGCGCCTGTTCTCCAACGACCTGCCGTTGCTTGGCCACGTGCGCTCTGCCGCACTCACCCTGCTGGATCGCATCCCGCTGGCAAAGAAGTTCGTGGCGAAACGGATGATGTTCGGAGCCAACGGATGAATCCATCGACGCAAGAGAATGCAGCCATACTGTTTGCCGATATCAGCGGCAGCACGGCGCTGTACGAGGAACTGGGCGATGAACTAGCGCTGCAAATGGTGACGCGGACCCTCGGCATCCTCACCCAGGAGATGACCAAGCACCATGGCACACTGGTCAAGACCATGGGCGACGAGATCATGTGCACCTTCCCCGATGCGGTGACCGCTTTCAACGCGGCCTGCGAGATGCAGGAAGCAGTGGAGAAACAGCGCCCCGGCGGCGAGCGACCGATCCATGTGCGCATCGGCCTGCACTACGGCGAAGTTTTGCTCAAGAACGGGGATGTACATGGTGACACCGTCAACATCGCTGCCAAGGTGACGGCCATCACGCGTGCACAGCAGATCATGACGACCCACACAGTGGTCAAATTGCTTTCCGACGACTTGCGCAAAATGACCCGTCCCGTGATGCGCACCGTGTTCCGCGGCAAGACCAAGGCCTTTGATGTCTTCCATGTCCACTGGCAGCGTGAAAGGTTGCCGGACGCCCGCAGCGGCAGCTCGGAATTCCGCAAACCGGCCGAATCGAAACAGGAGTTGATCCTGCGCTATCACGACAAAGTTGTGATGCTGAACGAACAATCGCAATACGCCGTGCTCGGCCGGGGAGAGAATTGCGACCTGATCATCAACGACTCGGTGGCATCGCGCCTGCACGCCCGCATCGAATACAGTTTCGGTAAAAACATGCTCGCTGATTCCAGCAAGAACGGCACTTTTGTGCAATTTGCCGACGGCAAGGTCATCCGCCTAAGACAGCAGCAGATCACATTGCACGGAGCCGGGTTCATCAGCCTCGGCCAGCCTTTCTCCAAGAACCCCGCCCACGTGATCGAATTCCTGTTGCAATGAGATTCACGGCGAAAACGATGTACGGATCAAAAGGCAAATGAGCGCTACACAGGAAGAAGCAGCGGTATTGTTCGCCGATATCAGCGGCAGTACCGCGCTGTACGAGAAATTGGGCAACGAGCTGGCGTTGCAACTGGTGACGCGCACGCTAGCCATCCTCACCCAAGAGATGTCCGCGCACCACGGCATGCTGGTCAAGACCATCGGTGACGAGATCATGTGCGTGTTCCCGAAACTCGCCGATGCGTTCAATGCGGCCTGCGCCATGCAGCTGGCAGTTGAACAACAACGTCCCGGCGGCGAACATCCTATCCATGTGCGCATCGGCCTGCACTACGGCGAGATCGTGCTCGAGAAGGGCGACGTGTTCGGCGACACTGTGAACATCGCCGCCAAGGTTACCGCCATCACGCGCGCACGCCAGATCATGACTTCGCACAAAGTGGTGGACATGCTGCCCGAGGAATTGCGCAAAAGGACGCGCCCGGTGATGCGCACCGTTTTTCGCGGCAAGGAAAAAGCCTTCGACGTGTTCCACATCCTGTGGGAGCCGGATGACACCACCAGCACGCGTATGCGTGTCGGCATGTCGGCCTCGCGCCGGCCCGCCGAACCGCGCCATGAACTGATGCTGCGCTACCACCAGCAGATCATCACGGTGAGCGAAAATCTGAAGAATGTCGTCCTCGGGCGTGGCAACGATTGCGACATCGTGATCCGCAGCAACCTGGCATCGCGCCAGCACGTCCGCATCGAATACAACTTCGGCAAGTTCCTGCTCAACGACCAGAGCGTGAACGGAACCTATATCCGTTTCAGCGACGGCCAGGTAATCCAGCTCAACCAGCAGCAGATCGTTCTGCACGGCGCGGGATCGATCAGCCTGGGGGAACCGTTTTCAGAAGAACCCAGCGAAGTGATCGAATACCTGCTGCAATAAGTACGGCAACCCCTTGCCCCGCCAAATGGGGTTATGTCCGAAGTCAGGCTTGTAACGCTTACGGGTAATAGACTGCTTATCCCTCATGGGTATACCTTGCGTGCTGCTTTAATATTGGGGAGTTGTCATGTTTGAAAAATTCATCTCTGCACTGGGCCTGAAGCAGCAAACAGAGATCACCCAAGTCATCAATCTATACGATGCAGTGCTCGCGCATTCTGCGTGGAAAAGACGCCTGTTCCTGTATCTGGAAGGCCAATCGACGGAAGACCTGCAACCGGCCAAGATCTGCGTCGACTACCTTTGCGTGTTGGGCAAGTGGATACACAGTGACGGCAAGGCCCATTTTGGAGATCAAGCGGAGTTCGTCAAACTGGTGGAAGAGCATGCAAAATTCCATGTGCACGCCGCCAGCGTCGTCGATGCGCACCAGTCAGGCAAGACCGATCTGGCGATGGAGATACTGACCGGCAGTTTCGATGAACAATCCAGAAAGACGGTGAAGTGCCTGACCAAGCTCAATGCCGTGGTCGAGGCAGCAAAGAAATAGTTCTGCTTCTTATTTAAGCCGCTTCAGCAGCTTCTCGTGTATCCCGCCGAACCCGCCGTTGCTCATCACCAGGATCTGGTCGCCTGACTTCGCCGCTGCGGCGATGGCCTCGATCAGCTCGTTGAGATCGTCCTTCACCACCGCCTTGTCTCCCAGAGGCGCCAATGCGCCGCGCGCATCCCAGCCCAGATTTCCGGCATAGCAAAAGACAAGATCGGCATCTCTCAGACTGCCGGGCAGCGCATCTTTCATCACGCCCAGCTTCATGGTGTTGGAGCGCGGCTCCAGCACGGCAAGGATGCGCGCCTTGCCCACCTTGTGGCGCAAGCCAGCAACGGTCGTATCGATGGCGGTGGGGTGATGCGCGAAGTCGTCGTACACGGTGATGTCGTTGACTGTGCCGCGCACTTCCATGCGGCGCTTCACGTTCTTGAACTCGACCAGCGCTGCCAGACCCTGCGAGATCGGCACCCCGGCGTGACGCGCGGCGGCCAGCGCAGCCAGCGCGTTCATGCGGTTGTGTTCGCCCATCAAGTCCCACAGCAAGGTGCCCTGCGCCTTGTTGTGCAGTAGCACCACATCGTTGCCGTCGATGTTCCAGCCATCGTCCGAACCGAACTTCTCCACTGGCGTCCAGCAGCCGCGCTGGATGACGCGCGCCAACGACTCCTCGCGTCCGTTGCACACCACCAGCCCATTGCCCGGCACGGTGCGTACCAGATGGTGGAACTGCGTCTCGATGGCAGCGAGGTCGGGAAAGATGTCGGCGTGGTCGAATTCAAGATTGTTGAGGATTGCCGTGCGCGGATGGTAATGCACAAACTTGGAACGCTTGTCGAAGAAGGCGGTGTCGTATTCGTCCGCCTCGATGACGAAGAACGGTGCATCGGTGATGCGCGCCGAAATGCCGAAATTCTGCGGCACACCACCGATGAGGAAACCGGGATTCAGCCCGGCGTGTTCCAAAATCCAGGCCAGCATCGAAGAAGTCGTGGTCTTGCCGTGCGTACCCGCCACGCCCAGCACCCACTTGTCGCGCAGCAGCGTATCGGCCAGCCATTGCGGGCCGGAAGCGTAAGGCAGATTGCGGTTCAGAATCTCTTCCATCAGCGGATTGCCTCGCGAAACCACGTTGCCGATGACGAACACATCCGGCTTGAGGTCGAGCTGCTCGACACCGAAGCCCTCGATCAACTCGATGCCCTGCGCTTCCAGCTGCGTGCTCATCGGCGGATAGACGTTGGCATCGCAACCGGTGACGCGGTAACCCGATTGCTTGGCGATGGCCGCGATGCCGCCCATGAAAGTGCCGCAGATGCCGAGGATGTGGATGTGTTTTGGTTTGCTCATGGTTTAAGTTCTGAAAATAAAATACACCGCACCCATCAGGCACAGCCCCGCCCACAGATAATCCAGTTTCAACGGCTGGTTCATGTACATCACCGCGAACGGCACGAAGACCGTCAGCGTGATGACTTCCTGCATAATCTTCAACTGGCCGAGACTGAGCTGGGTGTAACCGATACGATTAGCCGGGACCTGGATCAGATACTCGAAAAGCGCGATGCCCCAACTCACCAGCGCCGCGATATACCAAGGCGAGGCCGACATGTTCTTCAAGTGCCCGTACCACGCGAAGGTCATGAACAGATTGGACACCGCCAGCATCAGCGCGGTGACCAGCAGGGGGTTGGAGATCAGGTTCACTATTCAGCCATCCAAAATTCCGTTCGTGCTGAGCTTGTCGAAGCATGAACGCCATCTCAGCACGTTCACCCTTCGACAGGCTCAGGGCGAACGGTTAATTAACTCCCAGCAGTTCCACCTCAAACACCAGTGTCGCATTCGGCGGAATCACGCCGCCCGCACCCTGCCTGCCGTAACCCATCTCCGGCGGAATCACCAGCGTGCGCTGCCCGCCCACCTTCATGCCCTGCACGCCCTCGTCCCAGCCCGAGATCACATGACCTTGGCCGAGCGGGAAATCGAACGGCTCGTCGCGGTCGCGCGAGCTGTCGAACTTGGTGCCCTTGTTCTCCGGCGCGTTCTTGTCGAACAGCCAGCCGGTGTAATGCACGGTTACGTTCTGCCCTTCATGCGCTTCCTCGCCGTCGCCAATCTTGGTGTCCACCATATCGGTCTTGATGACCTTGAGCAGTTTCACGTCGAACACCAGCGTCGCATTCGGCGGAATCACGCCGCCCGCACCGCGCGGGCCGTAGCCCATCTCCGGCGGAATGATCAGCGTACGCTGCCCGCCTTCCTTCATGCCCTGTACGCCCTGATCCCAGCCCTTGATGACGCGCCCGCCACCGAGCGGAAAGTCGAACGGCTCGTTGCGGTCGAGCGAGCTGTCGAACTTCTTGCCCTTGTTCTCGGGCGCGCTCTCGTCAAAAAGCCAGCCGGTGTAATGCACGATTACGGTTTGGCCGGCTTGTGCTTCTGCGCCTTCGCCTAGTTTGGTGTCGGTTTTAATGAGGGTGGTCATGTTGCTATTTCCTTAATGGTTGGTTGTTGTAGGGTGCAATAAGCGCAGCGCATTGCACCAGTTTTTAATTTTTCACATACAGCGCAATGTCCGTTGGTTATTGCGCCCTACGCGAGCTACCTCGCTCAACCCATCCTGCGCTTGTCTTTCGCGACAAACCAAATGGTTAAGCATGGGAGGCTAATAAACAGCAGAAATAGAAAATATGTTCCGTTTTCAATCAACCCTCGAACCAAGATGGACTCGGCCGGATTATTTGGGTTGTAGTACACGGGAGTGCTTGATCCTGTCGCATATCTGTAGGCGATAATTTCAGCATTAGTCTTGCCTCCGCAATATCCATTTCCAAACCATACTTTGCCATTTCTATATGATTTGCCATGTACAAGATAGGTGTAATTAACATCTAGATAGTAACTGCCTCCTCCTTTTCCACAGCCACGTTGAACAGATGAAGAAAGTATTTTTCCTTCAGCGGCGTTCCAGCCGCTGCTCTGGACGTGTGCTTTGTATATATCGTGTCCATAACTAACTGCCATGAAAACGGCAAAGCCATTAAGTGCAACCAGGGGCAGCGAAAGAATAGCTAGCATTCCATACGACCAAAATTTTTTTATGGGCAAAGGTCTTGTGTCCATCTTCAATATTCAAATTATGAATCGAGACCGAATTCTCTAGTAACTCAACACCGGCGCCAACCACCGCTCCGCCTCTTCCACCGTCCAACCCTTGCGCTTGGCATAATCCGCCACCTGATCTTTGTCTACCTTGCCGGTGGCGAAGTATTGCGCTTGCGGATGCGAGAAGTAAAAGCCGCTCACGGCAGCGGTGGGCAGCATGGCGAAGCTCTCGGTGAGCGTGATGCTCGCGTTCTTTGGCGCTTGCAGCAGTTCGAACAGCGGGCCTTTCTCGCTGTGCTCGGGGCAAGCCGGATAGCCGGGGGCGGGGCGGATGCCGCGGTATTTCTCGGCGATGATGTCTTCGTTGCTTAACGCTTCATCCGATGCGTAGCCCCAGAACTCGCGGCGTACGCGCAGGTGCAGGTGTTCGGCGAAGGCTTCGGCGAGGCGGTCGGCCAGTGCCTTGAGCATGATGGCGCTGTAGTCGTCGTTCTGTTTCTCGAATTCCGCCACGCGCGCGTCGATGCCGATGCCGGTGGTGACGGCGAAACCGCCGATGTAGTCCTTCACACCCGATTCTTTCGGCGCGATGTAGTCGGCCAGGCAGTAGTTGGGGATGTCGGCAGGCTTCTTGGTCTGCTGGCGCAGGTTGTGCCAGGTCATCGCGACTTGCTTGCGCTTGTCGTCGGTATAGATCTCGATGTCGTCGCTGCCCGCGCTGTTGGCCGGGAACAGGCCGAACACAGCGTTGGCGCTGAGCCATTTCTCCTTGACGATCTTCTTCAGCATGGCTTGGGCGTCGGCGAACAGTTTGCGCGCTTCTTCGCCCACCACTTTGTCGTCGAGAATCTTGGGGTAGCGCCCCGCCAGTTCCCAGGCCTGGAAGAATGGCGACCAGTCGATGAAATCGACGAGGATGGCTAGCGGGTAGTTCTCCAGCTTCTGCACACCGAGCAACTTTGGTTTCGGCGGTGTGTATTTTTTCCAGTCAGTCTTCACACCAAGCTTGCGTGCCTCTTGCAGAGTGACATGCACGGCCTTGCCCTTCTTGCCCTCGTGCTGATCGCGTGCCGCCTGATAGTCGGCCTTGATCTCGGCGATGTAACTGTCACGCGAGGTGTTGCTGAGCAGGTTGCTGCACACGCCCACCGCGCGCGAGGCATCGGTGACGTACACGGTCTGACCGCTTGGATAGTTGGGTTCGATCTTCACGGCGGTATGCACACGCGAAGTGGTTGCGCCGCCGATCAGCAGCGGTATCTTGAAGCCCTGTCGCTCCATCTCCTTCGCCACATGCGCCATCTCCTCCAGCGACGGGGTGATGAGGCCGGACAGGCCGATCACATCGGCTTTGTGCTCGCGCGCGGTGTCCAGAATCTGCTGGCACGGCACCATCACGCCCATGTTCACTACTTCGAAGTTGTTGCACTGCAACACCACGGTGACGATATTCTTGCCGATATCGTGCACGTCGCCCTTCACGGTCGCCATCACGATCTTGCCCTTGGTGCTGGTGTCGCCGGAGCGCAGTTTCTCGGCTTCGATATAGGGAATCAAATGCGCCACGGCCTGCTTCATCACGCGTGCCGATTTCACCACCTGCGGCAGGAACATCTTGCCTGCGCCGAAAAGATCGCCGACGAAATTCATGCCGGTCATCAGCGGGCCTTCGATCACTTCGACCGGGAACTTGGCTTGCAGGCGCGCTTCTTCGGTGTCCTCGACGATATAGGTCGTGATGCCGCGCACCAATGCATGGGTTAGGCGTTCCTGCACCGTGCCTTTGCGCCATTCCAGGTCTTCGACCTGTTCCTTGCCGCCGCCCTTGACGGATTCGGCCATCTTGACCAGTTTCTCGCCCGCGTCGGGGTGGCGGTTGAGCACCACGTCTTCCACCGCATCGCGCAGGTCTTTGGGAATCTCCTCGTACACGCCGAGTTGTCCGGCATTGACGATGCCCATGTTCATACCGGCCTTGATGGCGTGGTACAGGAACACGGTATGGATCGCCTCGCGCACCGGCTCGTTGCCGCGGAAGCTGAACGACACGTTGGACACGCCGCCGCTGACCTTGGCGTAGGGCAGATTCTTCCTGATCCACGCCGTTGCGTTGATGAAATCCACAGCGTAGTTGTTGTGTTCTTCGATGCCCGTTGCAATCGCGAAGATGTTCGGGTCGAAGATGATGTCTTCGGGCGGGAAGCCGACCTTGTGCACCAGGATGTCGTAGCTGCGTTGGCAGATGTCGATCTTGCGTTTATAGGTGTCGGCCTGGCCTTGTTCGTCGAACGCCATCACCACCGCTGCCGCGCCGTATTGGCGCACCAGCTTGGCGTACTTGATGAAGTTCTCCTCGCCTTCCTTGAGCGAGATGGAATTGACGATGGACTTGCCCTGCACGCACTTCAAACCAGCCTCGATGATGCTCCACTTGGACGAGTCGATCATCAGCGGCACTTTGGAGATGTCCGGCTCGGACGCGATCAGGTGCAGGAACTTCACCATCGCGGCTTCGCCGTCCAGCATGGCTTCGTCCATGTTGATGTCGATGACCTGCGCGCCGGTTTCCACCTGCTGCTTGGCGACTTCGAGCGCTTCGTCGTATTTTCCTTCCAGCACGAGGCGCTTGAACTTGGCCGAGCCGGTGACGTTGGCGCGCTCGCCCACGTTGACGAACAGGGATTGGTCGCCGACGTTGAACGGCTCAAGGCCGGACAGGCGGCACTCGACCGGATTGCTCGGGATCTTGCGCGGCGGGATGTCTTTGACTACATCGGCAATAGCCTTGATGAACGCAGGCGAAGTGCCGCAGCAACCGCCGATGATGTTGAGGAAACCGCTGGCTGCCCATTCCTTGATGTGGCCGGACATGTTCTCCGGCGTGTCGTCGAAACCTGTTTCAGCCAAAGGATTGGGTAAACCCGCGTTGGGGTGGGCGCTGACATAACAGTTAGCGACGCGCGACATTTCTTCCACATATTGGCGCAACTTTTCCGCGCCCAGCGCGCAGTTGAGACCGATGGAAATCGGCTTGGCGTGGGCCAGCGAGTTGTAGAAAGCCTCGGTGACTTGGCCAGTTAGCGTTCTTCCAGACTCATCGGTGATCGTGCCGGAGATCATGATTGGCAGCGTGGTGCCGCGCTCTTCAAACACCTGCTGCACCGCAAACACGGCGGCCTTGGCATTCAGCGTGTCGAAGATAGTCTCGATAAGGATGGTATCGGCGCCGCCGTCCATCAGGCCGCGCGTGGCGTCGGAATAATCCGCCACCAGTTGATCGAAAGTGATGTTGCGTGCCGCCGGATCGTTCACATCGGGTGAGATAGTCGCGGTCTTGTCGGTCGGGCCGAGCACGCCCGCGACGAAGCGCGGCTTGTCTGCGGTCGCATATTCATCGCAGGCTTCACGCGCCAGTTTCGCACCGGCTACGTTGAGTTCGTAGTTTAACGACTCCAAACCGTAGGCATGCAGCGAGGTCGCATTCGCGCCGAAGGTGTCGGTCTCGATGATGTCCGCGCCCGCCGCCAGGTACTCGCAATGGATGGCCTTGATGACTTCCGGCTTGGTCAAAACCAGCAGGTCGTTGTTGCCCTTGAGGTCGCGCGGCCAATCCTTGAAACGCTCGCCGCGATAATCCGCCTCGGTCAGTTTGTAGCGCTGGACCATGGTACCCATGGCGCCGTCGAGGATGAGGATGCGTTTTTGCAACAGGGATTCGATGGGGTGGGGCGTTTGAGTCATGATTTGCAAGTAAAAAAATAGGTGCGGATTCTAACATGTGGCCCGAAATCTCCCTGCACTTGCCTTGAACTTGTAATGCCCACCGAATGCCAATACTATCCGTGAGGCTTTGGCCCGTCGCTTCGCCGGACGGAAGACGCACTGTGCGGAAATCATCGGAGAATCAATGGTTAAGTTCCTGCTGACGGAAGAGTTCATGGTCGACATCCCCGAGATCGACCGGCAACACCAACTGCTTGTCGAGCTGATAAACAGTGTGGTCGAGGGTCACCGTAGCGGCCTTTCACACCAGAAACTGTCCACTTTGATCGACGCAATGGTCAATCACGCCATCTTCCACTTCGGCTTCGAAGAGCGGCTGCAGGAGCATGCGGGCTACCCATTCCTCAAGGCCCACCAGAAATCGCATGTCCAGTTCGCCAAGCGCATATCGGAATTCCAGACCCGCTTCAACGATGGCGAGGATATCGTCAAGTACATCGACGGCCTGCTGTTCGAATGGCTGACCGACCACTTCAAACATGATGATGCGGACTACGTTGCGGCCGTAAAGGACTTCCTGGCCAAGCATCCGAATTTCATCGCCGAAAACATGGACAACAAAAAAGGCATTCTGGGGCGGTTGTTCGGCTGACCCACCCGAATCTACCCGTACCATTCTTTGCGAACGTATATTGTCCAGCGCAAGCTGGACTTGCCCAACAACTGTTCAGCCAAACGCTATCGCCCCTAAATCTTCTCAGGCATTCAGCCACAGCGGCTGCTTTCCGCTGCCGCGTGCAGTAAACTGGCACGCGCCAAACAGGGGAAGTGGTTTTTCTAAAACGATAATCAAGCGAGGAGAAAACATGCCGCAAACCAAGTTTCTGCTGGACGAGTCCGATATCCCGAAGCACTGGTACAACGTCGTTGCCGACATGCCCAACCCGCCGACTCCGCCGCTGGGTCCGGACGGCAAGCCCATCGGGCCGGAGGCGCTGACCCCGATTTTCCCGATGGCCCTGATCGAACAGGAAGTTTCGGCTGAACGCTGGATTCCGATTCCCGAGCCGGTGCGCGAGGCCTTTCGCACTTACCGCCCGTCGCCGCTGGTCCGCGCGCATCGCCTGGAAGCCATGCTGGGCACGCCGGCCAAGATCTATTTCAAATACGAAGGCGTCTCGCCGGCCGGTTCGCACAAGGTGAACACGGCCATTCCACAGGCCTATTACAACCAGCAGGCGGGCATCAAACGCCTGGCCACCGAAACAGGCGCGGGCCAGTGGGGTTCATCCATCGCCATGGCCGGACAGATGTTCGGTCTGGAAGTGCGCGTTTACATGGTGCGCGTGAGCTATGACCAAAAGCCGTTCCGCCGTTCCATGATTCAAACCTGGGGCGGAGAGGTGTTCGCCAGCCCGAGCATGCAAACGCAGACCGGTCGCGATGTGTTGGCCAAAGACCCGAACAATCCCGGTTCACTGGGTATGGCGATTTCCGAAGCCGTGGAAGAAGCCGCCTCGCGCGCCGACACCAACTACGCCCTCGGCTCGGTGCTCAACCATGTGCTGCTGCACCAGACCATCATCGGCCTGGAAGCCAAGAAGCAATTCGAGATGGCCGGCGACTACCCGGACATGGTGTTCGCCCCCTGCGGCGGCGGCTCCAACTTCGGCGGCGTGGCTTTCCCGTTCTTTGCCGACAAGGCCGCAGGCAAGAACGTGCGCCTGGTCGCGGTGGAACCCACCTCGTGCCCCACGCTCACCAAGGGCACCTACGCGTACGATTTCGGCGATACGGCCGGATTCACACCGATGATGAAGATGTACACGCTGGGCAGCAATTTCATGCCGCCCAGCATCCACGCGGGCGGGCTGCGTTATCACGGCGATTCACCGCTGGTGTCGCAGCTCTATCACGAGGGTTTGATCGAGGCAGTGGCGGTACCGCAACTGGCAACCTTTGAAGCGGGCGTGCAGTTCGCGCGCGCGGAAGGGATCATCCCCGCGCCGGAATCCAACCACGCCATTCGTGCCTGTATCGACGAGGCGCTGCGCTGCAAGGCCACCGGGGAGAAGAAGACACTGTTCTTCAACCTGTCCGGTCACGGTCACTTCGATATGGCGGCATACGACAAGTATTTCGCCGGACAACTCGACGACCACAGCTATCCGGAAGAACTGCTGCGCGCTTCGCTGGCGAAACTGCCGAAAGTAGGTTGATCCAAAAGACAGGGCAGCCATCCGGCTGCCCTTTTTAATTTCCTTTATCCAGACGCCTGTACTGCACCGCCTCGGCGATATGTGCAGTCTGGATATTCTCGCTGGCGGCCAGATCGGCAATGGTGCGCGCCACCTTGAGCACGCGGTGGTAGGCGCGCGCGGAAAGATTCAGCCGAGTGATGGCCTGCCGCAGCAAGGCCTCGCCTTGTGCGTCGGGCGCACACCAGGTGTCGATCTCGGTGACGGATAGTAGTGCGTTCGGCTTGCCCTGCCTTGTCAGTTGCCGCTGCCGCGCGGCCTCCGCTCTTGCCTGGATAGTCTCACTGCTCTCACCATCACTCTGCTTGAGCAACTCCTCCTGCTCCACGGCGGGCACTTCGATCTGGATGTCGATGCGGTCGAGCAGCGGGCCGGAAATCTTGCCGCGATAGCGCGACACCTGGTCCGGCGTGCAGCGACACTTGCCGTTGTAGTGGCCGAGATAACCGCATGGGCAGGGATTCATTGCGGCGACCAGTTGAAACTGCGCCTTGAAGTCGGCACGGCGCGCGGCACGCGAGATGGTGATGCGGCCGCTCTCCAGCGGCTCGCGCAGCACTTCCAGCACGCCCCTGTCGAATTCCGGCAATTCATCCAGAAACAACACACCGTGCATCGCGACCGAAATCTCGCCCGGTCGCGGATTGCTGCCACCGCCGACCAGCGCCACCGCTGAGGCTGTGTGATGCGGAGAACGATAGGGCCGGCGTTTCCAGTTCGCCACCTCGAACATGCCGCCCAGCGATTGCATGGCGGCCGATTCCAAAGCTTCCTGTTGCGTCATCTGCGGCAGGATGCCGGGAAAGCGCGATGCCAGCATGCTCTTGCCGGTGCCGGGCGGGCCGGACATCAATATGCTGTGCCCCCCTGCGGCGGCGATCTCCAGCGCGCGCTTGGAAGTCGACTGTCCTTTCACTTCGCGCATATCGGGATAGTGCGGTTCGACGGCTTCCGTTTCGGGGATATAGCGCGTGAGTGCATCGCGACCGGCCAGATGCGCAGCCACCTGCAACAGCGACCGTGCGGGATAGACCACGGCATCTTCAACCAGCGCCGCTTCAGGCGCATTCACTGCGGGCAGGATGAATGCGCGTCCCGAGTTGGCGGCGCGATAGGTCATCGCCAGCGCGCCGCGTATGGCGCGGAGTTCACCGGTCAGTGCGAGTTCTCCGGCATATTCATATTCAGCCAGTTTGTCTGCCGGGATCTGACCCGAGGCAGCGAGGATGCCGATAGCGATGGGCAGATCGAAGCGTCCGCTTTCCTTGGGCAGGTCGGCGGGTGCGAGGTTGACGGTGATGCGGCGCGCGGGGAATTCGAACTGGCAGTTCTGCAACGCGGCGCGTACGCGGTCTTTGCTCTCCTTTACTTCCGCTTCGGGCAGGCCGACGATGGTGAATTGCGGCAGACCGCCCGCGAGATGCACTTCGACGGTGACCAGCTCCGCCTCCATGCCCGCAAGTCCTCTGCTATAGAGAACAGCCAAGCCCATGATGGCTTATTGCTTGTTTTCCAGTGCCGCGAGGCGCGCTTCCAGCTTTTCCAGCCGCTGCGCCAATACTTCATATTCCTCGCGCGAGACCAGATCGAGCTTGGCGAATCCCTGCGCCAGCAAAGCACGGGCGTTCTTCTCGAAATCCTTGGCCGGGCCGCTGGCGACCGCCTCGTTCAGCTTGGAAGACATCTCTTCGAAGAATTTTGCGTTCAGCATGTTCATACCCCTTTGTTGAATGATGGGATAGTGTAGCAAATCGCGAGTGCACTGCTCGGGTGCGCCGCACCGTTTTCGTGCATGGACTTGGTGCGCAGAGTTTTACCAGATTTTCACAAATGGCAGTGAAACCCAATAACAGCGGGGTTTTGTGGCTGTGGCACAGTTTCTGCTGATAGGTTGCCGTGGATACTTTTATCCCACTTCAACTCTCAATGAAAGGAAACACCATGCTTAAGAACAAACTGCTTGTTGCTGCCCTGGCCTCCGCTTTTGCATTGCCCGCAATGGCTGCCGATTTCACTCCCAGCTCCAACGTGAGCCTGGTGAGCGACTACCTGTATCGCGGTATCTCCCAATCCGGTGCTAATGCTGCCCTGCAAGGCGGCTTCGATCTGGCACACAGCAGCGGCGCATACATCGGCGTCTGGGGTTCCAGCATCAGCTGGGTGAGCGATGCCGGTCTGGCCAACAGCGCAGGCGTGGAGCTGGATACGTATGCAGGTTACAAAGGTGCTGCCGGTGATGTTGCCTATGACGTCGGCTTCCTGCGTTACAACTACCCCGGTTCCTACGTTGCCGGCGTGACCAAGCCCGACACCAACGAAGTCTACGGTGCCGTGACCTATTCCATCGTTACTGCCAAGCTGTCTTACGCACTGGGCAACCTGTTCGGCGTCCCCGAAGCCAAAGGCTCTACCTACATGGAATTGAACGCCAGCTATCCGGTTGCCGACACTGGCATCACTCTCGGCGCACACTACGGTAAGCAGACTTACAAAGGCGCTCCTGCCGATACAGCCAAAGCGGGTGGCAATGATCCGACTTACTCCGATTACAAGCTGAGCGTCAGCAAGGACTTCAGCGGTTACGTTCTGGGTCTGGCCTACAGCCACACCAACGCCAGCACCTTCTACACTTCCGTCACACCGGAAGCGAAGAAGCTGGGCAAGAACAGAGCCGTTCTGTCTCTGAGCCGCGCGTTCTAAATCACACCGGGGCGGCTAGCCGCCCCGTTTTCAAGGAGACGTGAAATGAAAATGGTCACAGCAATCATCAAGCCGTTCAAGCTCGACGAAGTGCGTGAAGCATTGTCCGCCATCGGCGTACAGGGCATCACCGTCACCGAAGTCAAAGGCTTCGGACGCCAAAAAGGCCACACCGAGCTGTATCGCGGTGCTGAATATGTAGTCGACTTCCTGCCCAAGATCAAGCTGGAAGCAGCCATCAAGGCCGACCAACTGGACAGCGTGATCGAGGCGATCGAGAAATCGGCCCAGACCGGCAAGATCGGCGACGGCAAGATATTCGTGGCAGACCTCGAGCAAGTGATCCGCATCCGCACCGGCGAGACCGGTCCGGAAGCCTTATAAGGAGCGATGAGATGAAGAAATTTATAGCACTATTCGCGCTGCTCGCCGTGCTGTGCGGTTCGTCCGCTCCGGCCTTTGCAGAAGACGCGGCACCCGCCGCAGCGGTAGCGACCACTGAAGCGGCTTCGGCTGCCGAGGTTGAAGCTCCTGTCGCAGCACCAGTCCCCAACAAGGGCGACACCAGCTTCATGCTGACCGTCACCGTGCTGGTGATCATGATGTCGATCCCCGGCCTGGCCCTGTTCTACGGCGGCCTGGTGCGCAGCAAGAACATGCTGTCGATCCTCATGCAAGTGTTCAGCATCTTCGCGCTGATCACCGTGCTGTGGGCGATCTACGGCTACTCGCTGGCATTCACCACGGGCAACGCGTTCATCGGCGGCTTCGACCGTCTGTTCCTGAACGGTATCTTTGACCCGGTATCCGGCGCAGTCGCCAACGGTGCCACCTTCAGCAAGGGCGTGTACATCCCCGAGTTCGCCTTCGTCGCCTTCCAGGCCACCTTCGCAGCCATCACAGTTGCACTGGTTGTAGGTGCTTTCGCAGAGCGTATGAAGTTCGGCGCAGTGATGCTGTTCTCGGCACTGTGGTTCACCTTCGCCTACCTGCCGATCGCTCACATGGTCTGGTTCTGGGCGGGTCCCGATGCCTACACCGACGCTGATGCTGCCGCTGCTGCGACTGCGACTGCCGGTTGGCTGTTCCAGAAGGGCGCGTTGGACTTCGCCGGCGGCACCGTTGTGCACATCAACGCCGCTATCGCGGGTCTGGTCGGTGCCTTCCTGATCGGCAAGCGCGTCGGTTACGGCAAAGAAGCAATGGCTCCGCACAATCTGGTGATGACCATGATCGGCGCTTCCCTGCTGTGGGTGGGTTGGTTCGGTTTCAACGCGGGTTCCGCGCTGGAAGCGGGCGGTACAGCTACCCTGGCCTTCGCTAACACCCTGATCGCTACTGCTGCCGCAGTG
>JAUSBR010000008.1 GCA_030651895.1 Sideroxyarcus sp.
GAAATATCGAGGGAACCCCGCAGGGGCGGCGCACCGGGGGCGACTTCTTTTGGTTATTTTTCTTGGCAAGACAAGAAAAGTGACTTGCCGCCGGGCAACCCCCGGCAAATAATTTCAGCTGTCTATTACCATCCACAACGAGCGTGCTAGCATATCGGGCATTTCCACCGTTTATCTCACAACAAGCTGCCCATGTCAGAATTCCAAAATTTCGAGAGTCATGTTCTGCACCTTCTCGTTGCGCCAAAGCTTGGGACAGACACTGTGGATGCAGTTGTCCGCGAAGGTCAGCTTGTGAGTTATAACTATTCTGGATCTGGCTACTTTCTCACGATCGCGCATCCAATACTTCCAACTACCCGCATTGTCTGCTCAGAACCACAAGTTGTCGGGCGCGCAGGCAACATTCATAGCGGTTTTATCGTGTTTATCGAGAACGGTGAACTGACGCTTGAATGTCATACCTGGGGTGAAATTGATGTCCCTGAAAACTTCAGAAAACTTAGCGTTGCTGTAGCAGCAACGTAATAAAACCATCAGAACGAATTCATCCTTGCAAGGAGTGTTTCATATCTCATGTACAAGGTAATTGCGGCTAATCTTACCCCGCCACTCCCCTAACCGCCTCCGCGATCTTCTCCGCACACAACTTTACCTTCACCCCATCCTCCCCTTCCACCATCACCCGTAACAGCGGCTCGGTGCCGGAAGGCCGTAGCAGCACACGCCCTTTTCCGTCCAGCATGATCTCGGCAGCATCCACTGCATTCTTCACCTTTGGGTGGTTGGCGAAGTCTTCTTTCTTGGCGGTTTTCACGTTGATGAGTATCTGCGGATACATGTGCAGGTCGCCGGCCGCCTGTGCCAGCGTCTGCTGTTTCATGCGCAGTGCATGCAGCACCTGCAGTGACGAGACGATGCCGTCACCGGTACTGTGTTTGTCCAGGCAGATGATGTGGCCCGAGTTCTCGCCACCGAGTTGCCAGTTCTTTTGTTGCAGCAGTTCCATCACGTAACGGTCGCCGACTTTGGCGCGCGCGAAAGGAATGCCGAGATGCTGCATAACGTGCTCGAACGCGAGGTTGGTCATCAGGGTACCGACCACGCCGCCCTTCATGTTGCCTTCGGCCTGGCGGTGCTTGGCGATGACGTAGAGCAACTGGTCGCCGTCGTAGAGTTTGCCTGCGCCATCGACCATGATCAGGCGGTCGCCGTCGCCGTCCAACGCGATGCCGACATCGGCCTTGTGTTCGACCACGGCCTTTTGCAGGTTCAGCGGTTTGGTGGCGCCGTAGCCGTCGTTGATGTTCAAGCCGTTTGGCTCTGCGCCGATGGCGATCACTTCAGCGCCCAGTTCATGGAACACATGGCGCGCGATGTGATAGGTCGCGCCGTGCGCGCTGTCCACCACGATCTTCATGCCGCGCAGGTTCATGTTCGCGGGGAAGGTGCTCTTGCAGAACTCGATGTAGCGCCCGACCGCATCGTCGATGCGTTTAGCCCTGCCCAGGCCTTCCGACGGGTTGGTCTGCATGGGCTCGTCCAGCGCAACCTCGATGGCGGTTTCGACTGCATCCGGCAGTTTTTCGCCGCTGCCGGAGAAGAATTTGATGCCGTTGTCCTCGAAGGGATTATGCGAAGCGGAGATGACCACGCCTGCCTGCAGACGCAGGGCTCGGGTGAGATAAGCCACGGCAGGTGTCGGGATGGGACCAGCCAGATACACATCGATACCCGCCGCGATGAGTCCGGCTTCCAGCGCCGATTCCAGCATGTAGCCGGAGATACGCGTGTCCTTGCCGATCAGCACGCCGGGCCGGTCGTTCTGCGTGTGCTCTACTTTCGCCAGCACCTTGCCCGCGGCATAGCCCAGATTCATCACGAATTGCGGAGTGATAGGATGTACGCCTACCCGCCCGCGTATGCCGTCAGTACCGAAATATTTTCTGCTCATCGTTCGCTTTCGTTCATTGCATTCAGAATCTTCAGTGCATCCACCGTTTCGCGCACATCATGCACGCGCACGATGGCGGCACCGCGTTGTACTGCCAACATTGCCGCCGCCACACTTGCCACCACACGCTCGCCGACTTCGCGCCCGGTGATCGCGCCCAGCATGGATTTGCGCGACAAGCCTGCCAGCACCGGCACGCCCAAGGCCCGAAACGCGGCCAGCTCGCGCAACAGGTCGAGATTATGCGCCAGCGTCTTGCCAAAGCCAAAGCCAGGATCGATCACTATGCATTGCCGGGCGATACCGGCAGCTTCCGCCGCGGCGATGCGTTGACTCAGGAACGTGCTCACCTCGGTAATGACGTCCTGATACTCCGGGCGTTGCTGCATGGTCTGCGGTGTTCCCTGCTTGTGCATCAGACATACCGCGGCGTCCGTATCGGCGACGGCCTGCAAGGCGCCCTCCGCCTGCAAAGCGTTCACATCGTTGACCATACTCGCCCCTGCCGCCAGCGCTGCGCGCATCACCTGCGGCTTCCAGGTATCGATGGAGATTGGCACAGCGACCCCGCGCAGCCCTTCGATCACCGGCAGCACGCGCTCCAGTTCCTGCTGCTCGCTCACCGGGGCGGCACCCGGACGCGTGGATTCGCCGCCGATATCGAGGATGTCGGCACCGTCTTCTATCAGTTGCCGCGCATGGGCTATGGCAGCGGCAGTCGAGGCATGCTGACCGCCGTCGGAGAAGGAATCCGGGGTGATGTTGACGATGCCCATCACGAGCGGGCGGGCAAGGTCGAATTGGAATTTACCGCAATGAAAATGCATGAGTGCAGGGTACTGAGTGCTGAGTGCGCGATGCATTCCTCGGCACTCAGCACTCAGTACCGGGGTCAGACTTCCTCGGCCGGCTTGTCGGTCACCGGCGCCGTCGGAGTCTCATCCTTGGGCGGCTCGGGCGTCTTGCTGCTCTGGCTCGGTTTGGGGGCGCGCGGCGGTTTGCCTGCCATGATGTCCTGGATCTGCTCGGCATCAATGGTTTCCCATTCCATCAGCGCGTTGGTCATTGCTTCCACCTTGTCGCTGTTCTCTTTAAGCAGCTTGGAGGCGAGCGCATATTGTTCGTCGAGGATGCGGCGGATCTCGGAATCGACCTTCTGCATGGTCGCCTCGGAGATGTTCTTGTGCGTGGTCACCGAGCGGCCGAGGAACACTTCGCCCTCGTTCTCGGCATACACCATCGGCCCCATCAGGTCGGACATGCCGTAGCGCGTGACCATGTCGCGCGCCATTTGGGTCGCGCGCTCGAAATCGTTGGAAGCGCCGGTCGAGATGTCGCCGGTGAACAGTTCTTCCGCCACGCGCCCGCCGAACAGCATGCTGATCTTGTCCAGCATCTGCTCGCGATAGACGCTGTAGCGGTCCGTCTCGGGCAGCGACAGCGTCACGCCGAGTGCGCGGCCGCGCGGGATCACGCTGACCTTGTGTACCGGGTCGCAGCCTTTCAGCAGCGAGCCGATGATGGCGTGACCGGACTCGTGATACGCGGTCTTTTTCTTGTCCTCTGGCGTGATCACCATGGTCTTGCGCTCGGCGCCCATGAATATCTTGTCCTTGGCCGCTTCGAAATCGTCCATCTCGACGAAGCGCTTGCTGCGGCGTGCCGCGAACAGGGCAGCCTCGTTCACCAGATTGGCGAGGTCGGCGCCGGACATGCCGGGCGTACCGCGCGCCAGGATATCGGCCTTCACATCGGGTGCCATCGGCACCTTGCGCATGTGCACCAGCAGGATCTGCTCGCGCCCGCGGATATCGGGCAACGGCACCACCACCTGGCGGTCGAAACGGCCCGGACGCAGCAGCGCGGGATCTAGCACGTCGGGACGGTTGGTCGCGGCGATGACGATCACGCCGGAGGTGCCTTCGAAACCGTCCATCTCCACCAGCAAGGCATTGAGCGTCTGTTCGCGCTCGTCGTTACCGCCGCCGAGGCCCGCGCCGCGCTGACGACCGACCGCGTCGATCTCGTCGATGAAGATGATGCAGGGCGATTGTTTCTTGGCCTGCTCGAACATGTCGCGCACGCGCGCGGCACCGACACCTACGAACATCTCGACGAAATCGGAACCGGAGATGGAGAAGAACGGCACCTTGGCTTCGCCGGCGATGGCCTTGGCCAGCAGCGTCTTGCCGGTACCGGGACTACCCACCATCAACACGCCGCGCGGGATACGCCCGCCGAGGTTCTGGAATTTTGAAGGGTCGCGCAGGAAATCGACCAGTTCGGACACTTCTTCCTTGGCTTCGTCGCAACCGGCTACGTCGGCGAAAGTGATCCGCTCCTTGGAATCATCCAGCATGCGCGCCTTGCTCTTGCCGAACGAGAACGCACCGCCGCCCTTGCCGCCCTGCATCTGACGCATGAAAAATATCCACACGCCGATCAGCAACAGCATGGGGAACCAGGACACGAAGATGCTCATCAGGACCGACTGCTCTTCCTCCTGCTTGGCCTCGATGCTGACGCCGCTCTTGAGCAGGTCGGAGACCAGCCAGATATCGTTGGGGGCAAAACTGGTGATGCGTTTGCCGTCGATGGTGGTGGCCTTGAGCGTGCGCCCCTCGATGGTCACCTTCTCGATCTGTCCCGACTTCACCGCCTCGAGGAACTGGGAATAATCCAGCTGCGCCTGCGCAGTGGATTGCTGGCGCGCATTGAATTGATTGAAGACGGTCATCAGCACCAACGCCACGACCAGCCAGATTCCGACACTCTTGAATAGATTATTCACACATGCTCCTTAATGAGCGGTAAAACGAAGTTGCATTAAACACTGTCCGGGGCCTTTACTCAAGCTTGCCCAGACCCACCAGATACTGTTCGCTGCTGCGGTCGCGCGAGGCTTTCGGCTTGCGCGCGACCACTTTGGTAAAATGGTTACGCATCGCTTTCAGGTAATCCTCGAAACCCACCCCCTGGAACACCTTCACCACGAAGGAACCGCCCGGTGCCAGGTGTTTGTCCGCGAAGTCCAGCGCCAGTTCCGCCAGGTACATCGCGCGCGCCTGGTCCGCAGAAGTCACGCCACTGATGTTGGGGGCCATATCTGAAATTACAAGGCCGATGCGCCGTCCTTCCAGCTTTTCTTCGAGTTGCGCAAGCACGCTGTCCTCGCGGAAATCGCCCTGGATGAACTCCACGCGCGGCAGCGGTTGCAAAGGCAAAAGGTCCAGCGCGATGATGCGCCCCTGCGGTCCCAGCTTCTTCGCCACCACTTGGCACCAGCCGCCGGGCGTCGCGCCCAAGTCCACCACCACCATGCCGGGCTTGATGAGATGGTCGCGTTCGTCGATCTCCAGCAGCTTGTAGGCGGCACGCGAGCGGTAGCCCTCCTTCTGCGCAAGCTGCACAAAAGGATCGTTCACATGCTCCTGCATCCATTGTTTGCTGGTCTTTGAGGCCTTCATCGTTTAGAATCCGTGCCTTATCTGAAGGACTATCATGTTATCTCTCTCCGTTACACAACGCCGCGAACTCAAGGCACTCGCCCACGCCCTCCATCCTGTCGTCATCATCGGCAATGCCGGTCTGACGCCTGCCGTTCTGGGCGAGATCGAACGCAGCCTGAAAAGCCACGACCTGATGAAGATCCGTGTGATGAATGACGACCGGGATGCGCGTGGAGCCATGCTGCAGGAGATATGCGAACTGATGAACGCCGGCCCCGTGCAGCATATCGGCAAGGTGCTGGTGATCTACCGCCCGCTGGAAAAACCCATCGCCAAAGCACCCAAGCGTCCCAGAGGCAAACCGCTCACCAAGAAGCAACTCGCCAGCCGCTCCTGATCCCCGCCCTGCCTATCCCGGCAAAGTGAGGCCGGGATGGATCAAAGATACTGAACTTCCACCACTTCGTATTCGCGAACTCCGCCCGGTGCCTGCACTTCGGCGATGTCGCCTTCGACCTTGCCGATCAGCGCGCGCGCGATCGGTGAACTGATGGATATCTTGCGCTTCTTGATATCGGCCTCGTCATCACCCACGATCTGGTAGGTCACCACGTCGCCGTTGTTGGTGTCTTCCAGCACCACGGTGGAACCGAACACGCAGCGACCGTCCGCATTCAGCGTCTTGGGGTCGATGATCTGCGCGCTGCCCAGCTTGAACTCCAGCTCAACGATGCGGCCCTCAACGAAGGACTGGCGCTCCTTGGCGGCCTCGTATTCGGCATTCTCCGACAAGTCGCCCTGCGCGCGCGCCTCGGAGATGGCGTTGATCACCCACGGCCTGTCCACGGTCTTCAGGCGGTGCAATTCACTGCGCAATAGCTCTGCGCCGTTCACTGTCAATGGAACCTTGCTCATGCTGTGCTTCCCTTCTTTTATTTCTTGAAACGACGGTGCAGAGACTGCACGTCATAGACCTGCAACTCGGCCAGATGCTGCATGCCCAGACAGGCAGCGCGCGCGCCGGCAAGCGTAGTGTAGTACGTCACACGGCCTTGCAGCGCGGCATGACGGATGGAATAGGAATCGCGCATCACCGACGGGCGGCTGTCCACAGTGTTGACGATAAGACTGACTTCGCCGTTCTTGATCATATCGACGATATGCGGACGGCCCTCGGCGACCTTGTTCACGATGCTCACTTCCACGCCAGCCGCAGCAATGACCGAACCGGTACCGCGCGTGGCCAATATCGTGAAGCCGAGCTGCTTGAGCGCCCGCGCCACTTCCGCCGCGCCGGTCTTGTCTTCTTCGCGCACGCTGATGAACACCTTGCCGCTCTTCGGCAGTTTCACGCTGGCGGCGAGTTGCGATTTGACGAAGGCTTCGGCGAAGGTATCGCCCACGCCCATCACTTCGCCGGTAGATTTCATCTCGGGACCGAGGATGGTATCGACGCCGGGGAACTTGATGAAGGGGAACACCGCTTCCTTCACCGAGTAATACGGCGGAATGACCTCTTTGGTCACGCCCTGCGATGCCAGTGTCTGTCCGGCCATGCAGCGCGCGGCGATCTTGGCCAGCGGCACGCCGGTGGCCTTGGACACATAAGGCACGGTACGCGAGGCGCGCGGATTCACTTCCAGCACATACACCGTCTCGCCCTGGATGGCGAACTGCACGTTCATCAGGCCCACCACGTTAAGCGATTTGGCCATCGCCACAGTCTGGCGGCGCAGCTCGTCCTGCAGCTTGGCGGACAACGAGTATGGCGGCAGAGAACAGGCGGAGTCGCCCGAGTGCACGCCGGCTTGCTCGATGTGTTCCATGATGCCGCCGATGATGACCTGCTGGCCGTCGGACACCGCATCCACGTCCACTTCGATCGCGTCGTTGAGGAAGCGGTCGAGCAGGATGGGCATGCGCTCGGGATAGGTCTTGGACATCTCCTCGGCATCGCGCATATAGCGTTCGAGGTCGGACTGCGCATGGATGATCTCCATGGCACGGCCGCCCAGCACGTTGGATGGGCGCATCACCAGCGGATAACCGATCTCGGCGGCTCCGGCGACAGCATCGGCCACATTGCTGGCTGTGCGGTTGGGCGGTTGTTTCAGCTTCAGTTCGCGCAACATGGCTTGGAAGCGCGCGCGGTCCTCTGCCATGTCGATCATGTCCGGCGTGGTACCGATGATGGGCACGCCGTTCTTGGCCAGGCCGTGCGCCAACTTCAGCGGCGTCTGCCCGCCGTACTGCACGATCACGCCGATGGGCTTTTCAACTGCCACCACTTCCAGTACGTCTTCCAGCGTCAGCGGCTCGAAGTACAGTCTGTCAGAGGTGTCGTAGTCGGTCGAAACGGTCTCGGGGTTGCAGTTGACCATGATGGTCTCGTAGCCGTCCTCGCGCATCGCCAGCGCGGCATGCACGCAGCAATAGTCGAACTCGATGCCCTGACCGATACGGTTGGGTCCGCCGCCCAGCACCATGATCTTCTTGTTGCCTGTCGGCAGCGATTCGCATTCTTCCTCGTAGGTCGAATACATGTAAGCCGTGTTGGTGGCGAATTCGGCGGCGCAGGTATCCACGCGCTTGAACACCGGACGCACGCCCAGCGCATGGCGGTAGGCACGCACCGATTCGTCGTCGATACCCAGCAACTTCGCCAGACGCGCATCGGCAAAACCGCTCCGCTTCAATGTGCGCAGATGGTCCGCACTGATGCTTTCCAGCGTGTGCCCAGCCAGCGTGTTCTCCTGGCGGATCAGGTCTTCGATCTGCACTAGGAACCACGGGTCGATCTTGCTGACGTTGAACACTTCTTCCACGCTCATGCCGAGGCGGAAAGCATCGCCGACCGCCCAGATTCGATCCGGTCCGGGATTGCCCATTTCGGATACGATGGCTTCGCGATCACTGTACTTGGTATCCAGACCGTTCACGCCGACTTCAAGGCCGCGCAAAGCTTTCTGGAACGACTCCTGGAAAGTGCGGCCGATGGCCATCACCTCGCCCACCGATTTCATCTGCGTGGTCAGACGATCGTTGGCTTGCGGGAATTTTTCGAAGGCGAAACGCGGGATCTTGGTCACCACGTAGTCGATGGTCGGCTCGAACGAAGCCGGGGTCGCACCGCCGGTGATGTCGTTCTTCAGTTCATCCAGCGTGTAGCCCACGGCCAGCTTGGCCGCGACCTTCGCGATAGGGAAACCGGTGGCCTTGGAAGCCAAGGCAGACGAACGCGACACGCGCGGATTCATCTCGATCACCACCATGCGCCCGTCGTTCGGGTTGATGGAGAATTGCACGTTGGAGCCGCCGGTCTCCACGCCGATCTCGCGCAGCACCGCCAGCGAGGCGTCGCGCATGATCTGGTATTCCTTGTCGGTCAGCGTCTGCGCCGGGGCGACGGTGATGGAGTCGCCGGTGTGCACGCCCATCGGGTCCAGGTTCTCGATGGAGCAGATGATGATGCAGTTGTCGTTGCGGTCGCGCACGACTTCCATCTCGTATTCCTTCCAGCCGAGCAGCGATTCTTCGATCAGCAACTCGTTGGTCGGCGATGCCTCCAGCCCGCGCTCGCAGATCTCGACGAACTCCTCGCGGTTATAGGCGATGCCGCCGCCGCTGCCGCCCATGGTAAAGGACGGGCGGATCACGGTGGGGAAACCCATCACCTGCTGCACCTGCAGCGCCTCTTCCATGCTGTGTGCGATGGCGGAGCGTGCCGAAGCCAGCCCGATACGGGTCATCGCCTGCTTGAACTTCTCGCGGTCTTCCGCCATGTCGATGGCATCGCGCGACGCGCCGATCATCTCGACCTTGTATTTTTCCAGCACACCGTGTTTGGCCAGATCCAGCGCGCAGTTCAGCGCGGTCTGTCCGCCCATGGTCGGCAGAATGGCATCCGGCTTTTCCTTGGCGATGATCTTTTCCACCATCTGCCAGGTGATCGGCTCGATATAGGTCGCATCGGCCATGTTCGGGTCGGTCATGATGGTGGCCGGATTCGAGTTCACCAGGATGACGCGGTAGCCCTCTTCCTTCAGCGCCTTGCAGGCCTGTGCTCCGGAATAGTCGAATTCGCACGCCTGCCCGATGACGATGGGGCCGGCGCCGATGATCAGGATGCTCTTTATGTCAGTACGCTTTGCCATTTACTTACCCATCATCGCAACGAAGCGATCAAACAGTGTGTCCACATCGTGCGGTCCGGGGCTCGCCTCGGGGTGGCCCTGGAAACAGAACGCGGGTTTATCGGTCAACTCAAAGCCTTGCAGCGTGCCGTCGAACAGCGAGATGTGGGTGACGCGCGCATTCTTCGGCAGCGTCGCCGCATCCACCGCAAAGCCGTGGTTCTGGCTGGTGATCATCACGCGCTTGCTCTGCGTGTCCTGCACCGGATGGTTGGCGCCGCGGTGGCCGAACTTCATCTTCACGGTCTTCGCACCGGATGCCAGACCGAGGATCTGGTGGCCGAGACAGATGCCGAACAGCGGCATGCCGACTTCGAGGAATTTTTGCGTGGCACTGATCGCATAATCGCAAGGCTCCGGATCGCCGGGGCCGTTGGACAGGAACACGCCATCAGGCTTCATTGCCAGTACATCAGCGGCAGAAGTCTTGGCCGGAACCACGGTGATCTTGCAACCGCGCTCGGCCAGCATGCGCAGGATGTTGCGCTTCACGCCGAAGTCGTAGGCAACCACGTGGAATTTCGCATCGGTCGCATCGCGATAGCCGGCGCCCAGTTCCCACTCGCGCTGCTTCCATTCGTAGGATTTGTCGCAGGTGACCACTTTCGCGAGGTCCATACCCGCCAGACCGGCAAAACCCTTGGCCGCCTTCAGCGCCGCTTCGACGTCGTCGCCCGAGGCGATGCAGCCGTTCTGCGCACCCTTGCTGCGCAGGATGCGGGTCAGTTTGCGTGTGTCGATACCGGCGATGGCGACTACATTGTTGGCCTTGAGGTATTCGGGCAGGGATTGCGTCGCGCGGAAATTGCTCACGGTCATCGACAGGTCGCGGATGATCAGGCCGCTGGCGAACACCTGGCGTGATTCCACATCTTCCGGGTTGCAGCCGACGTTGCCGATATGCGGATAGGTCAGTGTGACGATCTGTTTGCAGTAGGACGGGTCAGTCAGGATCTCCTGATAGCCAGTGATGGAGGTGTTGAACACCACCTCGCCGACGCTGCTGCCCTCTGCACCGATAGAAATGCCGCGAAATACCGTTCCATCGGCTAAAACAAGGATGGCTGGCTTCGTTTGCGACACAGGATGCTCCTTCAAGCTGGACATAAAGAAGCGGGAAGAACGTTGCGCTCATCCCGCTTTTGGATTGGCGCGCATTATAGCCGAATAGGGGTGTCTCATCAAACCCAAACGTAGCCCGCACGGCTACTGGAAACGCGAGCTACCGTTATAATCCCGCGCCGCTGCGCTGGCAGCCGCAAAACAACGGAATCGGGGTAACACAGCATGTTTGAAGTGATCGTATTGGCCATCGCCCTGAGCATGGACGCCTTCGCCGTCTCCATCGGCCTGGGCTCAAAAGGCAACACCAAAGGACTGGGCCTCAAGGCTGGGCTCTATTTCGGCGCATTTCAGGCATTGATGCCCTTCATCGGCTATCTCGGCGGCAAAGGGGTATTGGGCTGGGTCGAAGACTATGCCAACTGGATCGCCTTCGGCCTGCTGGCGCTGATCGGTGGCAAGATGATCTATGAGGGATTGAGCGACGACATCGAAGAGGATATTGAAGCCCTCACCCACAAGACGATGCTGATACTTGCTATCGCCACCAGCATAGACGCCATGGCCGCCGGTTTCAGCCTGAACCTGCTGGACATCAACGCCTATCTGGCCTGCCTCATCATCGGCGTGACCACCTTCGGTTTCAGTTGGGCGGGGGTGCGCATCGGGGAGAAGAGCGGGACCTGGCTGGAGAGCAAGGCGGAGGTATTCGGCGGGGTGGTGTTGATCTTGATCGGGGTCAAGATGCTGGTGATGTAAACACCGGAGACCGTTCGCCCTGAGCCTGTCGAAGGGTCGCCGCGAAGCGGCGGGCGCTCTGCAATTTACCCAAAGGCAACACCAACACCGTCGGGGGTTGCCCGACAGCAAGCTACTTTCTTTTGCTTCGCCAAAAGAAAGTAGCCAAAGAAAAGGCGACCCTGGTGCGCCGCCCCCTGCGGGGGTTCCCTCGAAAGTCTGCAAACAAGCGGGGCTGCGCAACTCGCCCTAGCGGGGCACACACCCCGTGCCCCACCGCGGAGCTCGAACAGTGCTCGCCTAACCCTCCGCTTGTTTGCAGCCTTTCGAGGCGGCGCACAAGGGAGAGAACAGCAAAACCTTAAACCCAAATGCAGTGAGGCGGGCAAAGCCCGCCTCACCAAAACCAACAACACCATCGCGCGCGAAGCGCACACCAAACCGCCTTTGACTTACCTTCCCCTGTGCGCCGCCGAGTAGCGCAGGACGTCCGGGGGCAGTCCGACGAATATGTTTGAGCACGTGACCGCGCAGCGGGTCGTGCGAGTTTATGAGGAGGCCCGGACGTTCGAGCAACGCAGGGAACCCACGAAGTTGGCGGCGCACTGGGGGCGCCTTCTTTGGGTTACTTTTCTTGGCAAGACAAGAAAAGTGACTAGCTGTCGGGCTACCCCCGACGGTTTTCGCTCTTAATCCGGCGCAATGCCCGTTGGTTATTGCGCCCTACGGAGCTACTTACCGGCATCAGCAACGCAAAGGTTCTCAAATCTGATTGGATTCCCAACGTACACTTCTCCTTGCGAACCACCTTCCAGGCTTTTCACATCCCCGCCCGGCCCCAGCAATAAAGGAACGCTGTCAGAATGACTGGATGAAAAGAACAATAGAAGGACAAATTGCTTCCCGCTCTCAAAGGTCAGAAACACTTTTTCTGATTGCTGATATTGGGATGTGTGAATAGCAGGATGGTAAGCTCGTAACGACTCGCTCCATTTCTCAATCGCACCTTGCATAATGCGCTTGTCGCAATCCAGTCCCGAATTTGCGTTAAACCCAGATTTTTCGACCCTTACCAACTTATCCTGGCGCAAAGCCGTGACAAATCTGGTGCTTTCATAACCCCTGGTAGTACAGGACTGGATTCCAAGAAGAAGGAACAGGAAAACAATCGAGCGCATTTATGTCGCCACAAGATCGGAGGTCAATTACTTCAACCCCAACACATCCTGCATGTCGTACATCCCCGCATTGTTGGCCTTGAGGAAGCGCGCCGCACGCAGCGCACCGATGGCGAAGGTGGCGCGGCTGCTGGCTTTGTGGGTGATCTCGATGCGTTCGCCGATGCCCGCGTAGAGCACTGTGTGGTCGCCGACGATGTCGCCGCCGCGCACAGTGGCAAATCCTATCGTGGAAGGATCGCGTTCGCCGGTGACGCCTTCGCGTCCGTACACGGCACATTTTTCCAGGTCGCGACCCAGTGTGCGGGCGATGACTTCACCCAGGCCCAGTGCTGTACCGGAGGGGGCATCCACCTTATGGCGGTGGTGTGCTTCGATGATCTCGATGTCGTAGCCTTTGTCCAGCACGCGCGAGGCGGTCTCCAGCAGTTTGAACAGCAGGTTCACGCCGACGCTCATGTTGGGGGCGAAGACGATGCCGATATCCTGTGCGCCCGCGCCGAGTTGCGCTTTCTCCTGCGCATTCATTCCGGTGGTGCCGACCACCATGTTCACGCCCAGTTTGCGGCAGACTTCGAGGTGACGCAGGGTGCCTTCGGGGCGGGTGAAGTCGATGAGTACGTCGGCACCCTTGAGTGCGGTCTCCATGTCGGCGGTGATCTTCACGCCATCGGCGACGACATTGCACAGCAGCGGGCTGCCTGCATGTTCCAGCGCGGCATGCAGCACGAGGTCGTCCGCCTGCGCGACGCAGTCCAGCAGCACCTTGCCCATGCGTCCGCCGCTACCGGCGATGGCGACTTTAACCTTTGCCATTGCTCTTCTCCTGAGTGTCCGGGCCGGCGGGTTTCAGCGGCGTGGCATCATCGATGCGGGACAGCTTGTCGTTCTTGAAATACAGCGTGAGGCGCTGGTTCTCCACGACCTTGCCCTGCTGTTCCAGGCTGTAGACATAATCCCAGCGGTTGGCATGGTAGGGATCGCTGATGAGCGGCGCGCCGAGCGCGGCCTTGACCTGCAATTGCGTCATGCCGACCTTGATTTTGGCGCGCATGTCCTGGGTGATGAGGTTGCCCTGCCGTATCTCCACCTTGTAAGGCGTGAAGGTAGGCGTTCTGGCGTTGCAGGCGACAAGCAATACGGAAATACAGAGGATCAGGATACGCATTTGGATTAGGTTCTCACAAGACAGGCGGCATGATACCTCAAGCCGGGGTGCCCAACAGTTCGGCGGCATGTTTGAGTGTGGTTTCGGTGATCTTGACGCCGCCCAGCATGCGCGCGATCTCCTCGATGCGCTCGTCCTTGTTCAGGACGCGGATATTGCTCAGGGTCTTGCCCGCGTGGGCGGCCTTGCTCACCTGCCATTGCGCATCCGCTTGGGCAGCGACCTGCGGCAAATGGGTGACGCACATCACCTGATGGCGCTTGCCCAGTTGTTTGAGCAGGCTGCCGACGATCTCGGCCACGCGCCCGCCGATGCCGCTGTCCACTTCATCGAAGATCAGCGTCGGCACGGTGGCGGCGCGGCTGGCGGCGACCTGGATGGCCAGGCTGATACGCGACAGTTCGCCGCCGGAGGCGACTTTGGCCAGGTTGCGCAGCGGCGTGCCCTGGTTGGCCGCCACCTGGAACTCGACCATCTCCAGACCGTGCGCATTGCCTTCGTTCAAGTGCAGCAAGGCGACGGAGAACTTGCCGCCCTGCATCGCCAGCGTCTGCATGGCTGCGGTAATCTCTTCCGACAAGGTCTGCGCCGCGGTGATGCGCGCTTCACTCAGTTTCATCGCGGCACTCAAATAGGCACCGCGCGCGGCCTCGTCCTGTCTGGCCAGTTCGTCCAGATCGGCGTTGCCGCCCAGTTCGTCCAGCCGCGCGACGATACCCGCCAGGGTTTCCGGCAACTGCTCCGGCGTAACGCGGTATTTGCGCGCGGCCGCCATCACGTCGGCGATGCGTTGTTCCTGCTGTTGCAACTGCTGCGGATCGGTATCCAGTCTTTCCTGATAGTGCCGCAGCGCATACACCGCTTCCTGCAGTTCGTTCTGCGCGCTCTCCAGCATGGTCAGCGTGTCCTGCAACCCGGCGTCGAATTCCAGCCCAGCGCGCAAGCGCGTCACCAGCGCGTTGAGCTGCGCCAGACAAGCGGTGTCCGCCTCGCTCAACACGTCCACGCCAAACTGTGCCGTCTCCAGCAGGCTCGCCGCATGACCGAGACGGGAATGGTCGGCCTGCAGCGTCTCCCATTCGGTCGCGACAAAATTCAGCGTCTCCAATTCGCGGCGCTGGAACGACAGCAGTTCGCGCTCGGCGGCCACCGCTTCGGCGTTCTGCTCCAGTTGCTGGCGGCGGCGATGCAGTGTCTGCCAGGCCTTGAAAGCATTTGCGACCTCATCCGCCTGTTTGCCCAGACCGGCATGACTGTCGAGCAGGTCGCGTTGCGAGTCGGCGCGCAACAGCGACTGGTGCGCGTGCTGGCCGTGGATGTCGAGCAGCATCTCGCCCGCTTCGCGCATCTGTTGCAGCGTGGCGCTGCGCCCGTTGATGAAGCCGCGCGAGCGCCCCGCGGCGTCCAGCGTGCGGCGCAACAGGCAGATGCCTTCGTCGCCTTCCAGTTCCTGCTCACGCAACCAGCTCTGCAATAACGGCATGGCGGAGATATCGAACTCGGCACCGATCTCGGCCTTCTCACAGCCGGCGCGCACCATGCCGGCATCACCGCGTTCGCCTAGCGCCAACGACAGCGCGTCAATCAGGATGGATTTGCCCGCACCGGTCTCGCCGGTGAGCGCAGTGAAACCGGAAGAGAAGTCGAGTTCAAGACTGTCGACGATGACGAAGTCGCGGATGGTAAGGTTTATTAACATTTAGAGCGGTTGGTTCCAGAGCAGTTTTTCGCGCAGGGTATGGTAGTAGCTATGCCCCCTCGGATGCAGCAGGCACACCGGCTCGATATAACGCGAGATCGAGACCTTGTCGTCGCGGAGCAGATCGAAGTGGGTGTGGCCGTCGAAGCGCACACGCGCCTCATCGGCGCGGTGCATGAGTATTTCCAGTTGCGCATCGCCCTTCACCACGATGGGGCGGTTGCTCAGGTTATGCGGGGCGACCGGCACCAGCACGATGGCTTCCAGCGCCGGGTGCAGGATGGGTCCACCCGCCGACAAGGAGTAGGCCGTGGATCCGGTCGGCGTGGAAACGATCAGCCCGTCGGCACGCTGGTTGGACAGGTATTCGCCATCGATGAGGACTTCGCACTCGATCATGCTGCTGTTGTTGCCGCGATGGATGACCACATCGTTGAATGCCAGCGAATCGAATATCTGTTTGCCGTCGCGCGAGATGGCCGCGCTCAGCAGCATGCGATTTTCGGTAATGTAATCGCCGCGCAGCATGTTGGAGATGGTGCGCTGCATGGTCTCGATGGAGATGTCGGTGAGGAAGCCCAGTCGCCCCTGGTTGACGCCGATCAGCGGAATCTTGAACGGCGCCAGCGTGCGCGCTACATTCAGCAGCGTACCGTCGCCGCCCAGAACGATGGCCAGGTCGACTTTGCCGCCCATCTCGGCCAGGGCGATCTCGGTGTAGCTATGATGCTTGAGATGGGAGCCGGTAAGATTGTCCACCACCACGGTCAAGCCCATGCCTGCCAGGAAATCGGCCAATTTGAGCAAAGGCTCGGCGATCTCCAGCGACTTGTACTTGCCGATCAGGGCAATGGTTTTAAAGGTCGAGTCCATAGTGCGCGATTAAACCATATCGGCCGTATAGCCGCCACGCGCATTCAAGTCGACCGTTCATGGCGCCAGATGGGTTGGTGATAGAATCCCCGGTCATGTTGAACGACCGCGCACAGATACTCCTGAAGACCCTGGTGGAACGCTATATCAGCGACGGCCAACCGGTGGGTTCGCGTGCGCTGCAGCAATTCTCCGGCTTGGAAGTCAGCCCGGCCACCATCCGCAACACGATGGCCGACCTGGAAGCCATGGGTCTGGTCTCCAGCCCGCACACTTCCGCCGGACGCGTCCCCACCGCGCTGGGTTACCGGTTGTTCATCGACACATTGATGGTGGTGCAGCCGCTGTCCGAAGCGCGCGTGCAACGGCTGGAAAGCCAGCTGCAGCCGGACAACCCCAGCCGACTGTTGACGCAGGCCTCCAATGTCCTTTCCGAACTCACCCATTTTGCCGGAGTGGTCGCCACGCCCAAGCGCGCCAGTATCACCGTGCGCCAGATCGAATTCCTGCGCCTGTCCGAGAAACGCGTGCTGCTCATCATCGTGATGCCGGACGGTGAGGTGGAGAACCGTGTGCTGGTGACGCACAAGGACTACAGCCAGCCGCAGCTCACCGAGGCGGGCAACTTCCTCAGCCAGCATTACGCCAACCTCGCCTTCGGCGACATCCACCAGCGCGTGCAGAACGAACTGCGCCAGCTGCAGCACGACATGACCGCGCTGATGAGCGCGGCGATGGCCGCCAGTGACGAGGCCATCGCGCGCAAGAGCGAGGACTACGTCATCAGCGGCGAACGCAACCTGCTGCATAGCAACGACCTCGCCGCCAACATGAACCAGTTGCGCAACCTGTTCAACGTGTTCGAGCAGAAGACCGAACTGCTGCAACTGCTGGACGCGGGCCGCCACGCGCAGGGCGTGCATATCTTCGTCGGCAACGAATCGGGTTTGGCCGGATTGGACGAGTGCAGCGTGGTCAGCGCCCCCTACACCGCCGACGGCCAGATCGTCGGCACACTCGCCGTGGTCGGGCCGAAACGCATGGACTATGAGCGCGTGGTGCCCATCGTGGACATCACCGCGAAACTGCTGAGCAACGCGCTCTCACAACACTGAACCGACGATGAGCTACCAGACCGAACCCACCCACACCCACGGCACACCCGAAAAGACCGGCATCCTGCTGGTCAACCTCGGCACACCGGACGCCCCCACGCCGCAGGCGGTGCGACGCTACCTCAAGGAATTTCTCGGCGATCCGCGCGTGGTGGAGATACCGCGCGCCGTCTGGTGGCTGATCCTCAACGGCATCATCCTCAACACCCGCCCGAAGAAGTCAGCCGCGAAATACGCCGCAGTGTGGATGCAGGAAGGTTCGCCGCTGCGCGTGCACACCGAACGGCAGGCCAGCCTGCTACAGGGCTTCCTGGGCGAACGCACGAAAGCGCCGTTCGTGGTCGACTACGCCATGCGCTACGGCAACCCGTCGATAGCGGACGTATTGCGCAAACTGAAAGAACAGAACTGCCAGCGCATACTGGTCGTGCCGCTGTATCCGCAATATGCGGCCAGCACCACCGCCACGGTGAACGATATCGTGTTCGGCGAATTGCAGCAGATGCGCAACATGCCCGCCCTGCGCAACATCAAGCATTTCCATGATTATCCCGGCTACATCAAGGCGCTGGCGAGCAACATCAACGACTACTGGATGAAGAACGGCCGCCCGGAAAGACTGCTGATGAGTTTCCACGGCCTGCCGCAATACACGCTGGAAAAAGGCGACCCCTACCATTGCGAATGTCTCAAGACCGGACGCCTGCTGGCTGAGGAACTGGGACTTAAACCGGAGCAATATGCCATCAGTTTCCAGTCGCGTTTCGGCAAGGCGGCCTGGCTGCAGCCCTACACCACCGCCACACTCAAGCAGTGGGGCAAACAGAAGATCAAACGCGTGGATGTGGTCTGCCCCGGCTTCGTCGCCGATTGTCTGGAGACGCTGGAAGAGATCGCCATGGAAGGCCGCGAGGATTTCCTGCATGCGGGCGGCGGCGAGTACCACTACATCCCCTGCCTCAACGAACGCAACGACTGGATGCTCGCGCTGACCGATCTGGTGATGGACAACCTGCAGGGCTGGCTGCAGACAGCGGATGCCGCCGGATTGGAGCAAGGACGTTTGCGCGCCCTGGCTGCCGGTGCGAAGAGATAATCCTCCTTACCCACTGACGCCGGAGCAAGCCATGTTTCTGGGACATTTCGGTATCGCCTTCGGCGCCAAAGCCGCCGCTCCCAAAGTATCGCTCGGTACGCTGATGCTGGCCGCGCAGTTCATCGACCTGATCTGGCCGACGCTGGTGTTGCTGGGTATCGAGCGGGTCAACATCATCGGCGACGGCTCGCGTTATCCGCCGCTCGATTTCGTCTACTACCCCTATTCGCACAGCCTGCTCATGGTGGTTGGTTGGGCCGTGCTGGTCGGCGCGGCCTATTACGCCGTGCGCAACAGCCGCACCGGCGCGGTGGTATTGGGCCTGGCCGTCGTCAGCCACTGGCTGCTGGATCTGGTCGTGCATTACCCGGATCTGCCGCTCTATCCCGGCGACAACCTGCTGCTGGGATTCAATCTCTGGTCATCGTTCACGCTCTCGCTGCTTCTGGAATTGGCGATCTTCGCCGTCGGGGTGTGGCTGTATCTGCGCAATACGCGGGCGAATGACGCGACCGGGCGCTGGGCACCGTGGTCGCTGATCGCCATGCTGCTTATCATCCAGATTGGCAACGCCTTCGGCGCACCGCCGCCCAGCGTTGCCGCCATCGGCTGGGTGGGACAGGCACAGTGGCTACTGGTCGTCTGGGGCTACTGGGTCGACCGCCACCGCCATCCGGCAAGCCAATAAGCCGCTTCAGGAATAGAACTTGTAGTTGTTGCGACCACTTTCCTTGGCGCGGTACATCGCGTCGTCCGCATGTTTGATCAGCGTCTCGTCGTCCCCGGCATCGTCCGGACAGATGCTGATGCCGATACTGAAGGTGATGACCAGTTCATGCTGGCCGAGCTGGTGCGGCTCGGACATCGCGGCGATGATTTTGTGCGCGACCTTGTCGGCATCTTCCGCCCCGCCCACTTCCGCCAGCAGGATCATAAATTCGTCGCCGCCCTGACGGCAGAGAGTGTCGGATTCGCGCACGCAGGACTTCAGCCGCTTGGCGACCGATTGCAGCAGCATGTCGCCGACCAGATGACCGAGCGTGTCGTTGACGGTCTTGAACTTGTCCAGATCGAGGAACAGCAGCGCGCTCTTCTTGTTGTGGCGCGCACCGTTCAACAGTGCATGCTTCAACCTGTCCGAGAACAGGGCGCGGTTGGGCAAGTGTGTCAACGAATCGTAGTGCGCCAGATGCTCGATATGCGCCTCGGCTTCCTTGCGTTTGGTGATATCGGAGAACAGCGCGATATAGTTGATGGTCTCGTTATTGGCGTTCTTCACCGTACCGATGGACAACCATTCCGGGTAGATCTCGCCGTTCTTGCGACGGTTCCATATCTCGCCCTGCCACAGACCTGTTTCATTGATGGAGCGCCACATCGCCTGATAGAATTTCTCGTCCTGTCGACCGGAGCGCAATATGTTCGGGTTCTTGCCGATGACCTCCTCTTCGACATACTGGGTGATCGCATAGAAAGCCGGATTCACCGCAATGATCTTTAGCTGCGCATCGGTGATGACGATCGCTTCGCCGCTGTTGTCGAACATCTTGACGAACAGTTGCAGACGCTCGTTGGCGTGTTCCAGCTTCTCGACCAGAAGGTTGAAGTTGGTCGCCATCTCGCCGACATCCGGATTGTTCGGATCGACATCGGCGCGCTTGGATAGATTCATATCGCGCTGTATCTCGGCCATCGCACTCTGCAGTTTGCGGATGGGACGCGTGATGTTGCGCACAACGACCATGCGCACGAACAGCGAGATAACGATCAGCAGCAGCACCTGCACCGCGACATGGCCGATCCATAGCCAGCCCTCGATCTCGGCCAGCTGCCCCATCTCCTCGGACAGATCAATGGTCACGCTGGCCGCGCCGTTCACGCTGCCCGCAGTCGTGATATGGCACAACAGGCAATTGGTGCCGCGAAAGTTCTCTTTGGCGATGAAGGGCACCACCACGCGCAGCGCCGGGCGCCCGTTAGGTCCAGCCACTTCGCGGAACAGCGTCTTGCCGGTACTCAGCACTTCGCGGTCCATCTCGTCCAGGGGTTCCTCTTCCGGCAGGCCGGGGCCGAACTGCTCGACCACCGCGCGGCCGCGCACGATGCGCAACTCGACGATGCCGCGCGACTGCGACATCTTGCTCAACAGCAACTTGCGATTCTCGGGATCGGATATCTGCCCGGTGAGCATCAGCATGTTCATGCCGTTGATGAGGCCGTTGGCGGTCTCCTCGGCACGCACCTCGGCCGCACGATCAATCTGATCGTCGAAGCGGGTCAGCAACCAATCCATAAAGAGGAAGAACAGGATGATCAGCGTACCCTGGATCAGGATGTGCAGCTTCTCCTGCACACCGGTGGCGCGCCAACTGTTTGTGAAGACGTTCATCGCTCCTCCCTGTCCGTGCAAGCGATGCCTGCCGGATTTTTTATAGTTTGATGAAGTGCTCGCGGTAATGCTTCATCTCGGCGATGGATTCGTAGATGTCCGCCAGCGCTTCGTGTTTGCCGTGCTTCTTGATGCCGTTCGCCACTTCCGGTTTCCAGCGCTTCGCCAGCTCCTTGAGCGTACTCACGTCCAGATTACGGTAGTGGAAATAGTCTTCCAGCTTGGGCATCCAGCGCGCCAGGAAGCGTCTGTCCTGGCAGATGGAGTTGCCGCACATCGGCGAGGTGCGGATCGGCACATATTCCTTGAGGAATTCGATCATCTGCGCTTCCACCATCGCATCGTCCAGCGTCGAGGCCTTGACCTTGTCGATGAGACCAGACTTGCCGTGGGTGGATTTGTTCCAGTTGTCCATGCCGTCGAGCACGCTGTCGGGCTGATGCACCACCAGCACAGGGGCCTCAGCCACGGTGTTCAGGTCGCCATCGGTGATCACCAGAGCGACTTCGATGATGCGGTCAGTGTCGGGCAAAAGCCCCGTCATCTCCATGTCTATCCAGACGAGGTTGTTTTGGTTTTGTGCCATAATCCATCGCAGTTCTTATTAAATAGTGTGGCGCATTGTCGCACAGCCCGCCTCCCTATCCAACGACTATGACCAGCACCCAATTCACCGCGCTTTTCGTCTCCGCCCTGCTCACCAACACCATCGTCAAACTCTGGCTGGCCTTCCGCCAGCTCGACCATGTCGCCGCGCACCGCGGCGAAGTCCCCGCAGCCTTCCGCGAAAAGGTCGACCTGCCCGCACATCAGAAGGCAGCCGATTACACGCGCGCGCTGGTTCAATTCGGCATGGTCTCGGTGCTATTTGACACCGTCCTGCTGCTGGTCTTCACCGTGGGCGGCGGTATCCAGTGGCTCAGCGACTGGACCGGACTGCTCTCCGACAACGTCCTTCTGCAGGGTGCCGCCGTGATCGCATCGGTCTTGGTGCTGCAATCGCTGCTGGAGATGCCGTTCGACCTCTACCGCACTTTCAACCTCGAGGCACGCTTCGGCTTCAACAAGATGACGCTCAGGCTCTACCTGATCGACGGCCTGAAGGGCCTGTTGCTCGGCATCGCGTTCGGACTGCCGCTGCTGTTCGGCGTGCTGTGGCTGATGGAGAAGATGGGCGAGCTGTGGTGGCTGTATGTGTGGAGCGTATGGATTTTCTTCAACCTGCTGATGCTGTTCATCTACCCCAGCTTCATCGCGCCGCTGTTCAACAAGTTCGCGCCGATGCAGGACGAGGCGCAAAAATCGCGCATCGAAGCCTTGCTGGCCAAATGCGGTTTCGCCACCAGCGGCCTGTTCGTGATGGACGGCAGCAAACGCAGCACGCACGGCAACGCCTACTTCACCGGCTTCGGCAAAACCAAGCGCATCGTGTTCTTCGATACGCTGCTGGCGCGGCTGACACCGGATGAGGTCGACGCCGTGCTGGCGCACGAGCTGGGACACTTCAAACATCGCCATGTGATCAAGCGCATCGCGCTGACCTTCATCGTCAGCCTCGGCTTCCTCTGGCTGCTCGCGCAACTGCTGCATGCAGACTGGTTCTTCCAGGGACTCGGCGTAAGTTCACAATCGACCGCACTGGCTCTGCTGCTGTTCTTCATGGCACTGCCGGTGTTCACCTTCCTGCTGCACCCTGTCGCTTCAGCCTATTCGCGCAAACACGAGTTCGAGGCCGACGCCTACGCCGCACAGCACACCGACGCCAAAGACCTTGCCAGCGCGCTGGTCAAACTGTATCAGGACAACGCCAAGACACTGACCCCCGATCCGGTGTACGCTACCTTCTACGAGTCTCACCCACCCGCGCCGATACGCATCGCGCATCTACAAAGAAAAGGAGAATCCAAATGAAGAAATATCTCTTTCTGATTCTGCTCGCCGCCGCCACCGCCCACGCCGATCCCTTTCCCAAGGGCAATGCCGCGAACGGCCAGAAGCTGATCGTGAAGTATGACTGCGAGAGCTGCCACAAAGGCAAGATGGGCGGCGACGGCACAGCCATCTATACACGGATGGAACGCCGCGTGACCAGCGCCGACATCCTCATCGACCGCATGGAGCAATGTTCCGGCGCGATCGGCAAGCAGCTCACCGAACAGGAGAAGCTGGATCTCGCCGCGCACCTGAACAAGACCTATTACAACTTCAAGTGAGGCGACCATGACTTTCGTCTGCGACCTGAGCAACAAGAACTGCAAACCCTGCGAGGGCGGCGTGCCGCCGCTGACCGAGAGTGAAGCGCGTGCGCTGCTCACGGAGCTGGACATCTGGGAGATGAACAACAACGCCATCAGCAAGACTTTCGAGTTCAAGGACTACTATCAGGTACTCGCCTTCGTCAACGCGGTGGCCTGGATGACGCACCGCGAGGACCACCACCCCGACATGGCGGTGAGCTATAACAAATGCCGTGTGGAATATTCCACCCATGCCATCGGCGGTTTGTCCGAGAACGACTTCATCTGCGCCGCGAAAGTGGATGCCCTGTTCAAGCTTTGAGCGAAAAACTGCAAGGCCAAGTCATCGCCGCCTACGGCCGCCACTATCTGGCGGAACTACCGGGCGGCGAGATCCTCGAATGCGTGCCGCGCGGCAAGAAGAGCGATGTCGCCTGCGGTGACGTGGTGCACATAGAACGCACCAGCGCCGACCAAGCCGTCATCGACAGCATCGCCCCGCGTTCCACGCTGCTGTATCGCTCCGATGCCTACAAGCAGAAGATCATCGCTGCCAACGTCTCCCAGATCATCGTCGTCGTTGCCACCGAGCCCTCCTTCAACGACGAACTGCTGGCACGTTGCCTGATCGCCGCGCACGACCAAAAGCTGGACACCCTCATCGTGTTGAACAAATGCGACCTGCCGCAGATCGCGGCGGCCCGCGCGCAACTCGAACCTTATGGAAAGATCGGCTACCGCGTGCTGGAACTCTCCGCCAAACAGGACGTGGCGCCGCTGCTGCCCTATCTGCAAGGCCATACCAGCGTGCTCGTCGGCCAATCCGGCATGGGCAAATCCACCCTCATCAACGCCCTCATCCCAGACGCGCTCGCCGCCACGCGCGAGATCTCGACCGTGCTCGACTCCGGCAAACACACCACCACCCACGCGCGCCTGTACCACCTGAACACCGGCAGCGACCTCATCGACTGCCCCGGCGTACAGTTGTTCGGATTACACCATCTCGACTTCGCCGCGATAGAAAGAAGCTTCCCCGAGTTCCTGTCCCATCTGGGCAATTGCCGCTTCGCCAATTGCAGCCACTCGCACGAACCCGACTGTGCGATACGCAAAGCGATGGCTGAGGGGAAGATCGACGAGCGGAGACTGCGGCTGTTTCAGCAGATTGCGGGACACTAAATCCCTTTTCACAACCAAGGATTGACAACTCAATCTTTACCCCCGCACAATCCGCCGCACTTGCAGCTTTGCCGTTTCATTCACTGCCCAACAAAAAACGCAGGATAGACAGCAAAGTCCCCCAGAGTCAGGAGGCTGGCGCAAGCCCGATCGGATGCGAACAGTGCTGTTCGGCATACATCCTTGAAAGCATGTGACTTATTCAGACCACCTTCTCTGGGAGCGCAACATGGTTCTTGCAGCACGTCGTGTCCGTTTCGCTGTTATTTCCTTCCTCGCCTTTCTTCCTCTGCTGTCACATGCAGCGCAAGTAGACTTTTTCTCGCCGTCAGGCGAGGTCAAGAAAGTCAGGCAGGTGGCAGTGCGTTTCTCCGAGCAGATGGTAGCTTTCGGCGATCCGCGCGAAGTGAATCCGTTCGATATCGCCTGCCTCGCACCCGGCAAGGGACGTTGGGCGGACCAGCGCAACTGGATATACGATTTCGAGTACGACCTGCCCGCCGGAGTGGCATGCACTTTCACGATCAGGAAAGGTCTCACCGCGCTGAATGGCAATGCGGTCACGACAACCCAGACCTATTCGTTCAACACCGGCGGCCCTGCAGTTCTGCAAAGCGAACCCTATTCGGGTGAATGGTCCACGATCGACGAGAACCAGATCTTCGTGCTCGGGCTGGATGCGCCCGCCACCGCCGATTCGATACAGAAGAATGCCCACTGCCAGGTAGACGGCATCGCCGAACAGGTTCCGGTCAAACTGATCACCGGCAAGCTGCGCACATCGATACTCAACTGGCGCGAGGCTTTCCTTACCCGTTACTACCAGTTCGCCTTTAAGCTCGAAAACGGCACGCGCCGCAGCATGATCATCGGCATAGACGAACGCGGCTCCGACAAGGAGAAATTCCTCAAACTGCGCGACAGTGCCAATTCGCCCATCGTCGTACTGCAATGCGCGCGCACCTTCCCCAACCAGGCAGCAATCAAGATCGTCTGGGGCAAAGGGGTCACCTCGTTCTCCGGCATCCCCACCAGTCAGGACCAGATTCTGGCATTCCGCGCACGCCCGGCGTTCGATGTAAGGTTCACCTGCGAACGCGTCAATGCGGACGCGGGCTGCATCCCTGCGCTGCCGATGAGCATGCATTTCTCATCCCCAGTTACTGTCGAGAACGCGCAAAAGATCATGATGATCGCCCCCGGCATGAAGCCGCTACGCCCTGTCATCAGCGAAAACGACAAGAAGTCCGGCTTCGTCCAGGGATTGGCCTTCCCCACACCGCTGCCGGAAAAAACCAGGTTCAAGATCGTGCTGCCGGGTATGTTCACCGACGATGCAGGCAGGTCGCTAAGCAATGCATCCAGCTACCCGCTGGAAGTGCGCACCGACGAGAACCCGCCGCTGGCCAAGTTCGCTGCCAACTTCGGCATCCTGGAGTTGAACGCATCGCCGGGTACGCCGCCCTTGCTGCCGCTGACCCTGCGCAATGTCGAAACTTCGCTATCTTCGAATATCGCCAACCCGATCATCGCCGGCAAGACCATGCACGACGACTCGGAATTGTCCGTTCTGGGCTGGATGAGGAAGTTGCAGGAAGCCGACCAATACAGTTATGACGAGGATGATCGCGGACCGGGCAAGGTATCGGTCCTGGAGCCGGGAGGAGATAGCAAACCGTTCACCATCCAAAAACCGCTAGGCGACAAGGCATTCGAAGTGATCGGCATTCCGCTCAAAGAACCCGGCTTCTATGTGGTTGAGCTGGCCAGCCCCCGTCTGGGTGCTGCGCTATTCGGCGACAATTCCGTTGTGGAGCAAGCCTCCTCGCTCGTCAAAAATATGGTTGGTTCAGGAAAGCTCAGCACCAACCGCCCGTATTACGTCCATGCTGCGGCGCTGGTCACCAATCTGGCTGTCCACTTCAAACAGGGACGTGAATCCTCCTTGGTGTGGGTGACTACTCTCGACAAGGGAAAGCCGGTAGTAAATGCCGAAGTCGCCGTGCGCAACTGCTCCGGAAAGATCTACGCGCAAGGCAAGACTGATGCACAAGGACGCTTGCTGGTATCGCAGGAACTGCCGGACGCAGACTCTCTACCGGGCTGCATCAACGGTTATGACCGCCAGTATTTTGTGACTGCCCGTCTGGGCAAGGACTTCTCCTTCGTGCTGTCAGGCTGGAACGAGGGTATCGCCTTATGGCGCTTCAACGCCTTTGAGACTCGCTGGAGCGGACATGAGATTGCCCACGCCGTGATGGATCGCACTTTGTTGCGCGCGGGCGAGACTGTGCATATGAAACTCATCGCACGGCGCAAGACGGGTTTTGGATTCGCCAAACCCGAGGGTGCATTGCCCGTAAAGATCATCATCATGCATCAGGGTAGTGAAGACAGATTCGAGGTGCCGGTTGAATGGGACCAGCGCGGCACTGCCACATTGGACTGGCAAATACCCCAGGATGGCAAGCAAGGTACATATGTCGTGACCATGCCGGAAGCTATCGGCAGCTTTAGGGTAGAGAGTTTCCGCGTGCCCACCATGAAAGCGGTGCTGCAATCGGCAGACAAGGTGTTGGTCAATGCCGATCAGGCCGCGCTGAGCATCCAGGTGAACTATCTCGCGGGTGGCGGTGCCTCCTTCCTGCCGGTCAAGCTGCGCGGGCAGATCGCACCGAGATATGTGAGCTTTGCCGACTATGAGGACTTCACCTTCGCCAACGGCGGGGTGAAGACCGGCGTGCAGAAGAACGTGCGCGAGCCATGGAACTACGGCGGCTATGAGATGGGAGACCCGGAAGAGGAAGGTTATGCGCCGGCCGCACCGGGCAGCGCGGAGAACGGTAACGCACTCGCCACGCAGGAACTGCGCCTGGATGCCGCCGGTGCAGCACGCGGTGTGTTCGCCAACCTGCGCAGATCTGAAACTCCGCAAGAGATACATTCCGAACTGGAATACCAGGATCCGAACGGCCAGACGCTCACCGCCACCACTCGCATCCCGCTCTGGTCGTCACAGACGATCGTCGGCATCAAGCCGGACGGCTGGCTGGCAACCGCAGAGCATCTCAAATTCCATGCGCTGGTGCTGGGACTGGACGGCAAGCCGAAAGCCGGACAACAAGTTGTGGTCAGGGCTTTGCAACGCGAATATTTCTCGCACCGCCGCCGACTGATCGGCGGCTTCTATGCCTTCGACAACCACAGCGAGATCAAGGCCATCGGCGAATTGTGCAAGGGCGTGACAGACAACAAGGGCCTGCTGATCTGCGACGTGAAAGCTCCAGCCAAGGGCAACATCATCCTGCTGGCCGAGACAAAGGATGCCGCTGGCAACACCAGCCTCGCCAACCGCGAGCTGTATGTGGCCGGCAACGACGACTGGTGGTTCGATGCGGCAGACAACGACCGCATCGACCTGCTGCCGGAAAAGAAACAATATGAGCCGGGCGAGAAGGCGCGCTTCCAGTTGCGCATGCCCTTCAGGGAAGCCGATGTGCTGGTGACCGTCGAGCGCGAAGGTATCCAGGACAGTTTCGTCACGCATTTGACGCGTGCCAACTCGACCATCGAAGTGCCGATCAAGGGCCACTACTCGCCCAACATCTTCGTTTCCGCGCTGGCGATACGCGGCCGCAGCGGCGAAGTACAGCCGACCGCTCTGGTAGACCTGGGCAAGCCTGCCTTCAAGATGGGCTTGGCCGAGATCAGGGTGGGCTGGGCCGCGCATGAGCTCAAGGTCAAGGTCGCCACCGACCAGCCGACTTACCATGTACGCGACAAGGCCAAAGTCACCGTCGATGTCACGCGCAAGGATGGCACCCTGCCGCCGCGCGATTCCGAAGTGGTGCTGGTGGCCGTGGACGAGGGCCTGCTCGAACTCAAACCCAACGAATCCTGGAAGCTGCTGGAAGCGATGATGACGCGGCGCGGCATCGAGGTCTCCACCTCCACCGCGCAGATGCAGGTGATCGGCAAGCGCCACTTCGGGCGCAAAGCATTGCCCGCCGGCGGCGACGGCGGCGGCAGCAGATCAGCGCGCGAGCTGTTCGACACGCTGCTGTTCTGGCAGGCACGCGTGAAGCTCGACTCCAACGGCCACGCCGAAGCGATTGTTCCGCTCAACGATTCGCTCACCTCGTTCCGCATCGTCGCCATCGCAAACGGCGACCTGGATCTGTTCGGCACCGGCTCCACCTCGGTCGCTTCGACGCAAGACCTGATGCTGTTCTCCGGCTTGCCGCCGGTGGTGCGCGAACAGGACAGGTTCCACGCCACCTTCACCGTGCGCAATGCCAGCGACCGCGCTATCGAAGCAGTGGTGAACGCAACGCAGAACGGCAATGCACTTGCGCCCATCGAGATCAGCCTGCCCGCGGGAGAATCGCGCAATGTCGGCTGGGGCGTGAACGTGCCCATCGACAGTGAAGCGATAAAGTGGGAGATCGGCCTGCGCGAAAAAGGTGCCAGCGAGGACGGCGACCGCCTTAAGACCGTACAGAAGGTCATCGCCGCCGTACCGGTGCGCACCTATCAGGCGACCATCATGCAACTGGATGCGCCGCAATCCATCGCGGTAAAACTGCCCGAGGGTTCCATCCCCGGGCGCGGCGGCGTGAAGGTGGTGTTCCGCAAACAACTGGGCGACGGCTTGGGCGGCGTACAGGAATACATGTCACGCTATCCCTACACCTGCCTGGAGCAGCAAACTTCCGTCGCCATCGCCCTGCAGGACGAAGAGCGCTGGGCCAGCATCATGAAACGGCTGCCTTCCCACCTCGACCGCGACGGCCTGGCAAAATACTGGCCCATCATGTACGAAGGCGGCGACACGCTGACCGCCTACTTGCTGTCGGTGGCTAGCGAGGCCGAGTACGAGATTCCGGAGTACCTGCTAAACCGAATGCGTAAGGGACTGATCGGCTTCGTCGAAGGCCGTATCATCCGCTACTCTGCCATCTCCACCAGCGATCTCGCCGTGCGCAAACTGGCTGCCATTGAGGCACTGGCACGCACCGGCGAGGTTGAACGCCGCTGGCTCGACAGCATCACCATCGAGCCCAACCTGTGGCCGACCTCGGCCGTGCTGGACTGGCTCTCCATTCTGCAGCGCAAACCGGAGATCTCTTCCCGCGCCACGCAACAGATCGAGGAAGCACAGCAGATCATCCGCAGCCGCCTCAACTTCCAGGGCACGACCATGGGTTTCTCCACCGAACGCAGCGATACCTTGTGGTGGCTGATGGTGAGTGGTGACGTGAATGCCAACCGTGCGCTGCTCGCGCTGTACAACGATCCCAAGTGGGAAGTGGATGTACCGAGACTGGTGCGCGGTGCACTGGGCCGCCAGTTGCAGGGCCACTGGAACACCACTGTAGCGAACGCCTGGGGCGTGCTGGCAATGAAGCGATTCTCTGCCAAGTTCGAATCCGTCGCGGTGACAGGTGCCACTAGCGCCGTGCTGGAGAAACAGAGTTTCATCGCCGAATGGAACGACGACAAACGCAGCGCCGAGCAGTTACTGGCCTGGCCCTCCGGCACCGCGCCGGTGAAGCTGTCGCATGGAGGCAATGGCAAACCCTGGGCGATGCTGCAAAGCCTCGCCGCACTGCCGCTGAAGGAAGCACTGTCCACCGGCTACCGCGTCACCCGCCAAGTCTTGCCCATCAGCCAGAAGGTGAAGGGGGAATGGCACAAGGGCGACGTGGCTCGCGTCCACCTGGATGTCGAAGCGCAATCCGACATGACCTGGGTGGTAGTCAACGATCCCATCCCCTCCGGGGCAACCATACTGGGCACCGGACTGGGCGGCGATTCGCAACTGCTCACCCAGGGCGAGAAGAAACAGGGCTGGGTGTGGCCAGCCTTCGAGGAACGTACCTTCGACGCTTTCCACGCCTATTACCGCTTCGTGCCGAAAGGCAAGTTCGCGTTGGAATACACTGTACGCCTCAACAACGACGGCGCATTCAACCTGCCGACCACGCGCGTCGAAGCGATGTATGCACCCGAGATGTTCGGCGAGTTGCCGAATGCGAAGGTGGAGGTGATGCCGTAATGCGCGCTGCCGCAAGATGCACTTGCTGAAGAAGGTACGACTATTCCTGCTGCTGGCCGCCATCGCAAGCCTGCTTTTGGCCGCCGGTACCTTGCTGGCGCCAGACCGCCCCGCGCCCTCGTTCGCCGAAACAAAATCCAACTACCGCCCCTCCGAATCCTGGCTGCTTGACCGCAACGGCGAGATTGTCGCGGTGAAGCGCGTTGACGACAAGATGCGGCGGCTGGATTGGGTGGGGCTGGACGAGGTCTCGCCCGCCATGCAGGAATGGCTGCTGCGGTCGGAAGACAAGCGCTTCTACCGCCACGGCGGTACCGATTGGCTGGCACTGGCTGCGGGGGGCGTTTCTTACCTGCGCCACTTCATCGACGGCAGTCGTCCGCGCGGAGCTTCGACGCTGACGATGCAACTGGCGGGGTTTCTCGACCCATCGCTCGCCCCGGCCAACTCGAAGCGTACATTGGCGCAGAAGTGGCGGCAGATCGTCGCCGCGCGCGCGATCGAGAAGCGCTGGAGCAAGCAGCAGATTCTGGAAGCCTATCTCAACCTCGCCTCGTATCGCGGCGAACTCAACGGTATCCATGCCGCTTCGTTCGCATTGTTCGGCGTGCATCCTTCGGCGCTGAACCGCCCGCAGGCGTTGCTGCTCGCGGCTTTGCTAAAGGGGCCGACGGCAAGACCGGAACGCGCGGCCAACCGCGCCTGCGCGTTGATCAGGGCAGCGAAACAACCTAGCGACACCACCTGCGACGAACTGCGTGCGCTGGCGCGGCTGACACTGGAAACGGGCAACCGTCACATCGTGCAGGAAAGCATCGCGCCGCACCTAGCGCAGAAGCTGCTGCTGCAACCGGGCGTTCGGCTTTCCAGCACGCTGGATGCGAACCTGCAGCGCCACGCCATGCGCGCGCTGCACGAACATCTGATGGCGCTGGATGAGCGCCATGTGAAAGACGGCTCGATCGTCGTCATCGACAACCGCAGCGGCGATGTGCTGGCTTATGTGGGCAGCAGCGGCGAACTTTCCGATGCTCCGAACGTGGATGGGGCAGCAGCGTTGCGGCAGGCGGGTTCGACGTTGAAGCCTTTCCTGTACGGTATGGCGCTACAGGGAAGGCAACTCACCGCCGCTTCGGTGCTGGACGATTCGCCCATCCAGTTGAACACACCGATGGGTCTGTACATCCCGCAGAACTACGACCGCGACTTCAAGGGCGCAGTGAGCGTGCGCACGGCGCTCGCCTCTTCGTTGAACGTGCCCGCCGTGCGCGCACTCGGTCTGGTCGGTGTCGATAATTTCGTGCGCACCTTGCGCACTTATGGTCTGGATAGCCTGACTGGGGACGGCGAGCATTACGGCTTCAGCCTCGCTTTGGGTGGCGTGGATGTGCGTCTGGTCGAGCTGACCAATGCCTACCGCGCACTCGCCAACCGCGGTGTGTGGCGTCCGCTGCGCTTCACCCCGGCGGAACACGGCTCGAAGACCCGAAAGCTCATTTCGCCGCAGGCGGCCTATATCGTCGCCAACATCCTTTCCGACAAGACCGCTCGCGCCATGACCTTCGGGCTGGAGAACCCGCTCGCAACACGCGTGTGGACTGCTGTGAAGACGGGCACCAGCAAGGACATGCGCGACAACTGGTGCATCGGCTTCTCGAGCCGCTACACCGTGGGCGTGTGGGTTGGCAACTTCAACGGCGAGCCGATGCACGATGTCTCGGGCGTGAGCGGCGCGGCACCCGTCTGGCGCGAGCTGATGGATTACCTGCACGCGCGCGACGGCAGCGCGCCACCCGCCAAACCGGATGGCGTGACCGCGCTGCAAACGCGCTTCACACCCGCCATCGAATCTCCTCGCACCGAATGGTTCCTCGCCGGCACCGAGACTGCCGAGATCAAACTCGTTGCCGCGAACGACACCGGACGTTTGCCGCAGGCCCGCATCCTCTACCCCACCGGCGGCACCGTGATCGCCATGGATCCGGATATTCCCAACGGACACCAGCGTGTGCAACTCAGCGCCAAGGACGCGGAACAGGTCGTGTGGCTGATGGATGGGAACAGGATTGGCAAAGGGGCTGACATCGGCTGGACACCGACCGGCGGCAGGCACCGCTTGGTGCTAACCGATGCGGAGGGAAAGGAACTGGATGCAGTTAGTTTCGAGGTACGGGGAGCGCTACCTTAACCCAGCAGATTCGCCACCGTTAGCGCCAGCAGCACGATCAGCTGAAACACCATCGCCCGCCACACCAGACCGATCGCGCTCTGCATGTAGTCGGCATCGGCTTCGTCGTCCATGCCGATCTCGGGGCGGAACACGGGTTGGTCGTCCTGGATGATGGTCTGGCCCAGCTTGATGCCGATTGCGCCTGCGCCGCTGGCGAGCAGGATGCCCGCTTCGGGGTCGGGCCAGTTGGCGGCCTGGTTCCGCCAGCAGTAGGCGGTGTCTTCGAAATTGCCGACGATGGCAAAGGTGGCGGCGGTGAGGCGCAGCGGCAGCCATTCCATGAGGTGATAGGCCTGCCGCGCGAACGCGCCGAACCTGCCGAACTCCGCCTCGTCCTGCATCCCCCAGCGGTTGTAGAGGAACAATGACAGGCGATACAGGACGGCACCGATAGGGCCCAGCCCCAACATCATGAAGATGACGAACCAGAACACCACACCGAACACGTTGCGGTGAGAACAGATCAGGGCCTGCTCGATAGTGACGCGCGCCACTTCTTCGTAACTCAGTTCGCGGCATGATTTTCCCAGCCAGCCGCCCAGCAGCTCGCGCGCCTCGTCCAGCTTGTTATTGCGCAGAGCCAGATGGATGTCGGTGTAGTAGTGGCTGAACTGGCGGAAGCCCATGGTGAGGTAAAGCACCAGCACGCTGAAGGCCCAGGCAAAGATGGGATGCGCATCCAGCAGCAGGCAATACAGCGAAACGACCAGCACCAGCGGTGCCGCAATCGCCAGTATCCAGGCGATGAGCCCCTGCTTCTGCTGGCCCGCATTGAAGTTGCGCTGAAAGAAATCGACATAGGCGGAAAGCCATGTCGCAAGGTATTTGCGCGAGGACAACGGGTGGACCTGCTCCAGCAGCAGGGCGGTGATCAGGGAAAGCAGGCTCATGGCTAGCGGGTATCAGACTCGGATAGCGAGAAGATACCACAAGCCCTGCGCCTGCCGCACCTGTAACTAGGCGATCATGCCAGCCGCCACGGTGTTGTTGGTTGCTTCGTCGATGACGATGAAGCTCCCCGTCGCCCGGTCGATCTCGTAGCTGTCGAACACCAGCGGCTGCTGGGTCTTGATCGCCACGCGGGCGATGTCATTCATGTGCAGTTTCTCGGCCGCGTGCTGCTCCAGCGTGTTCACATCCACGCGATAGTCGAGGCGCGAGAACAGCGCTTTCGCCGTGCGCGTGGTGTGTTTGACCAGATATTTTCGATTCTTGTCCAGCGGCGATTCCGACAGCCAGCACAGGGTCGCGTCGAACTCTTTCTCCACCTTGGGGGGGAGATGGTCTGTTTTAACGATCATGTCACCGCGAGAGATGTCGATCTCGTCTTCCAGTGTGAGCGTGACCGACTGCGGTGCAAAGGCGGTCTGCAATTTGCCGTTGTAGGTATCGATCTCCTTTACCCGGGTGATCCAACCCGAAGGCAGGACGGTGACCTCGTCGCCAACCGAGACTTCGCCTGCTTCAATGCGCCCCATGAAGCCTCTGTAGTCATGGTGTTCGTCGGTCTGCGGACGGCAGACCCACTGCACCGGAAAGCGGAAGTCGCTGGTGTTCACGTCATGGTCGATCTCGACCTTCTCCAGCAGTTCCAGCAAGGCCGGACCTTTGTACCAGTCGAGCTTGTCGCCCCTGTCCACCACCATGTCGCCGTTCAGCGCGGAAAGCGGGATGCAATGCACATCGTGCAGCCCCAGCTGCGCAGCGAACACCTTGTACTCGGCGACGATCTCGTCGAAGCGCGCTTGAGAGTAATCGACCATGTCCATCTTGTTCACTGCCAGCACCACATGCGGCACCCCGACCAGACTGGCCAGGAAGCTGTGACGGCGCGTCTGTGTCAATACGCCCTTGCGCGCATCGATCAGGATGACCACCAGATTGGCGGTACTCGCCGCCGTCACCATGTTACGCGTGTATTGCTCATGTCCCGGCGTGTCGCCGATGATGAACTTGCGTTTCGGCGTGGCGAAGTAGCGGTAGGCCACGTCGATGGTGATGCCCTGCTCGCGCTCTGCTTGCAGGCCGTCGGTGAGCAGCGACAGATCAACTGCCGCCATGCCGCGCTTCTCGCTGGTCTTGGAGATGGCGGAGAACTGGTCCTCGAAGATGGATTTCGAGTCGTGCAGCAGACGGCCGATCAGCGTGCTCTTGCCGTCATCGACGGAACCGGCGGTGATGAATCTCAAAAGTTGTGTGGTGTTACTCATTTAGAAATACCCCTCTTTTTTCCTCAACTCCATGGACGCATCCGAAGTCTGGTCGTCCATGCGCGTCGCGCCGCGCTCGGTGATGCGCGTGGTCGCAGTCTCTTCGATGATCTCGTCTACCGTGCGCGCGGTGGATTCCACCGGAGCTGTACAAGTCATGTCGCCCACGGTGCGGAAACGCACGGTGGCGATCTCTACCTTTTCGCCCGGCTTCGGCTGCACCAGATGCGACACTGGGATCACGTTGCCGCCGCGACGGATGACTTCGCGTTCATGTGCAAAATAGATGTTCGGGATATGCAGCTTCTCGCGGCCTATGTATTCCCAGATATCCATCTCGGTCCAGTTGCTGATCGGGAACACGCGAATGTTCTCGCCGGCATGCACGCGGGTGTTGTAGGTATCCCACAACTCGGGGCGCTGGTTCTTCGGGTCCCATTGGCCGAACTCGTCGCGGAAGGAGAAGATGCGTTCCTTTGCGCGCGCCTTCTCCTCGTCGCGCCGTGCACCGCCCAGGCAGGCATCGAAGCCGAACTCGGCGATGGTCTCCAGCAGCGTCACCGACTGGAAGGGATTGCGCGGTTTGCTTTCGTCCTTGATGACGATGCTGCCGCGTTTGATCGAGTCTTCCAGCGAACGCACGATGAGCCGCTCACCCAGATCGGCAGCCAGCTTGTCGCGGCACTCGATCACCTCGGGAAAGTTGTGCTCGGTGTCGATGTGCACCAGCGGGAAGGGGAACTTCGCCGGTCGGAACGCCTTCTCCGCCAGACGCAGCATCACGATGGAATCCTTGCCGCCCGAGAACAACAGCGCGGGGTTTTTGCACTCCGCTGCCACCTCGCGCATGATGTGGATGGATTCGCTCTCCAGTGCGTCCAGGTGGGTGAAAGTGTGTTTGCGCAAATTGTCCTCGACCAGTTTCATGATATTCATCGCTCCGTTTCTTATGCCGTTTCTTTCTGTGTCTCACTTGCCCGCGACGCGATCTCGATGATGCGTTCGCGGCTCGCCTTGAGCGAGGTGTTGCTGGCGTGCAGGCCGCACTCCTTGGTGTCCGGCGACTCCCACCACCAGCGTCCGGCGCGGATGTCCTCGCCGGGTGAGATGGAGCGGGTGCAAGGCGCGCAACCCAGGCTGGGATAGAACTGGTCGTGCAGCTTGTTGTAGGGCACGTCGTACTTGCGGATGTACGCCCACACGTCGTTGTGTGACCAATCCAGCAGCGGGTTGAACTTCTGCAAACCGTTGTCGTTGTCGAAAGCCGACGCTTCCAGCGTGCCGCGCGTTACTGCCTGGTCGCGCCTCATGCCGGTGATCCAGGCGCCCTTGCCCTTCAGCGCGCGGCGCAGGGGTTCCACCTTGCGCACGAAGCAGCAGGCCTTGCGGCTCTCCACGCTGTCGTAGAAACCGTTGATACCGTTCTTGCCGACATATTCCTCGGTCAGTTTGCTGTCTGGGAAGTACACATGCAGCGGCAGCGTGTACTGCTGGCTCACTTCCTGGATCAGGTCGTAGGTCTCCTTCGGCAGACGGCCGGTATCCAGGCTGAACATCTGGATGTCCGGCTGGTGTTTGGCGATGAGGTCCGTCAGCACCATGTCTTCCGCGCCCAGGCTGTTGGCGAACACCACGGGAGAATATTGGCTCGAAGCCCGCTTCAGGATCGCGAGGGTGTCGGCGATCTTCTTGTTCAGTTCTGTACTCATTTTGGCAATGCCTCCTTCAAGTCAAGTTGTCCATCTTTTGCGGTGGCGAACTCCGCCACCTTCACCGTCCATGCGTCGACCTTCCTGCTGGCCGCTGCGATCGCATCCACATCCACTTCTTCTGCTGCCGCCGCTTCAAGTGCCGCCAGAGCGAACTCGGCGGCGATCTCTTCAGGTGCCAGCAGGTTGAGCTGCTGGGCCAGTTTGCCCAGCTCGTCCTGCCGCGCTCCGCCCAGCAACTGCGCCACGCCGGAACCGAGCAGACGCAAGATCGATTCGTTGCACTGCGCGGCTTCCACATACTTGCGCTGGAACACCAGCGCATTGCGGTACTCTCTCTCGTGCGCCGCCTCGAAGAAGTTCGCGCCGATCAGTACCTGCGAAGCTCCAGCGCACTCGCCGCCGCCCAGGTTCACCACGCGGAAGTCGGTCTTGTCGCCGAAGTCGAGCATCACCGACTGCAACTCGTTCGCCGACACTTCTGCCAGATCGGCCAGCAGTGCCTTGAAGAAATCCGGCGCCTGCTTGCGTGCCCAGACAAAGAAGCTCTCATCACCACTCGCCAGATGCGCCTGTTGCACGCGGGCTATGGCTTCCCTGATCCGTGCCGCAGGCAGCGTCGGGCCTTTCAGCGCCAGCGCACCGCCTGCCGTACCCTTACCGGCGAAATACATCTGGTAATGCGGCACCAGCTTGCCGTGCAGACGCTTGGCTTCGCCGTAGATGCCGATGTCGCCGGTCTCCGGTTGCGCGCAACCGTTATGGCAGCCCGACACGCGGATGTTCAGGTCGGCTTTGCCGCCGGACAACAGCGGCCCCAACACCGTGCTCGACGTCAGACCCAGGCGGCAGGTGGAAGAACCGGGGCACGCCACCACGCTATCGCCCGTCACCGGCTCATGCAGGCCGTGCGCCGCGATGCCTGCACGCAATGCCGCCACCTTCGCCTGCGGCACATTGAGCACCGCGAGATTCTGGTCCTGCGTGGTATGCACCTCGTCCAGCCCCAGCTCCTGCAACACGTTCGCCAGCCCGCGCAGTTGCACCGCCTTCACATCGCCGATGGACAGCGCGATGGGGAATACAAACAAGCCTGCCTGCTTCTGTGCGAACAGTTTGCGCGGCGCGCCTTGACCGGGTGCATCATTGCCGGTCGGTGTACTCCACTCCCCTTGCGGGTAAGGCTTTTTGGCCAACGCCTGTTTGGTACGCCCGAATTCCTCGCGATACTTCTCCACAAAACCTTCCGCGCCGAAACGCTCGACCAGGAACTTGATGCGCGACTTGGCCCGCTTGGTACGGTCCGAGTACTTGTTATGCAGCGTCACCAGCGCCTCCATCGCAAACAGCAGCTCGCTTTCGGCGATCCACTCTTCCACCACGATGGCTTCGCGCGGCTTGTGCCCCAGACCGCCGCCCGCCCTGATCTTGAAACCGGGCTGGCCGTCCTTGACCGTCGCGATCACGCCGAGATCGTGCAGCAGCGACTGCGCACAATCCGCCTCGCAGCCGGAGAACGAGATCTTGAACTTGCGCGGCAACTGCTGGTTGAGCGGGTTGCGCAGGAAGTGCGCGGTGGCACCGTCCACATGCCTGCCCACATCCACATGCTCTTTCGGGCACACACCCGCCAGCGGGCACGCGGTCATGTTGCGCACGGCGTTGCCGCAAGCCTCGCGCGAGGTCAGACCGACCTTGGCCAGACGGCGCATCGCGGCCGGCATGTGCTCCAGCGGGATGTAGTGCACCTGCACGTCCTGGCGCGTGGTCAGGTGCGCGGTCTTGTGCTGCGAGAAGTCCTCGGCCAGATCGGCGATCACCTCCAGTTGCACCGCCGTCAAACGGCCGCCGGGCACCTTGATGCGCAGCATGTTCACGCCCGGCTGGCGCTGTCCGTATGCGCCCTGTTGCAGGCGGATCGCGGTGAAGCGGTCCGGGTCGATCTCGCCCGCGTTAAAGCTGGCGATCGCCTGCTCGAAGCGGTCTATCTCTTCCAGGTCGGACAGGTTGCGGGTGTTAAGGCTCATTTCAGTTTCCTTCGTTTCAGATCAGGATCAATGCAAAACCAGTCGCGCGCCGATGATCAGCAGCATCACCGCCAGGATCGGACGCAATACTTTTTCCGGGACTTTCGCGCTCAGGTGGCTGCCGATGTAGATGCCCGGCAGCGAACCCAGCAAAAGACTGCCCAGCAGCAACAGATCGACCGTACCCAGTGCCAGATGACCGAGACCGGCGATGGCGGTGAGCGGCACGGCGTGGGCAATGTCGGTGCCCACCACCTTGACCGCCGTCAGACGCGGATAGAGGAACAACAGCGCCACCGTGCCCAGCACCCCGGCACCGATGGAAGAGATGGTCACCAGCACACCGACGATGGCGCCAGTGACGATGGTGGCGGGAGCCAGATGGCGGTGATGCAGCTCGTACACCGTGCCGTCTTCGCGCTGCGCGATCTTCTTGATCCAGTCTTTCAGCAACAGCGCGGTGGCGGTCAGCAGCAGGGCGACGCTCAGCACGCCGGTCACCAGACCTTTCAGTGTCTTCTCGTCCAGCGCCAGGAATTTGAACAGCGCGATGGTCAGCAGCGCGGCAGGCAGGCTGCCGAGACTCAGCAGGCCGACGATCTTCCACTCCACGCTGCCGTTGCGGCTGTGCACCCAGCCGCCCAGCGACTTGGTGATGGAGGCATACAGCAGGTCGGTGCCGACCGCTGTGGCGGGCGAGACGCCGAAGAACAGCACCAGCAGCGGAGTCATCAACGACCCGCCGCCGACGCCGGTCACCCCGACGATCAAGCCGACCAAAAAGCCGGAAACGGTATAAAGCCAATCCATGTTATGCCTCGCAGTTCTATCGATGGAGCGCATTCTAGGTTCGCGGCCTTATATTGCTAAATACTTTTATGTTAGTATCTTATAACCAAATGCCATATACGGAGCAGGCCATGAACTTGCAACAACTGAAGTACCTGAACGAGATCGTGCGCTGCAACCTGAACATCTCGGATGCCGCCAGCGCGCTGTACACCTCGCAGCCCGGCGTGAGCAAACAGATCAAACTGCTGGAAGAAGAACTGGGCATCGACATCTTCGTGCGCAACGGCAAGCGCGTTGTCGCCATCACCGAACCGGGCAAGGCCGTGCTGGAGATCGCCCAGCGCATGCTGATCGAGACCGAGAACATGAAGCAGGTCGGGCAGGAATTCAAACAACAGGACAGCGGCAGTCTCTCCATCGCCACCACCCACACCCAGGCGCGCTACGCCCTGCCGCAGGTAGTCAAGGAATTCACCAAGGTTTATCCCGGCGTAAAGCTCGGTCTGCACCAGGGCAGTCCGACCCAGATCGCCGAGATGGTGTTGAGCGGAGAAGTGGACATCGGCATCGCCACCGAAAGTCTGGCCTTGTATGACGAACTGGTCACCCTGCCCTGCTACGAATGGCACCACTGCGTGGTCGTGCCGCCCAAACATCCGCTGCTGCTGGAAAAGAAGCTGACGCTGAAGAAGCTGGCGCAATACCCCATCATCACCTACGACTTCGCCTTCACCGGCCGCAACAAGATCAACCAGGCGTTCCACGAGGCGGGTATCGAACCCAACATCGCACTCACCGCCATCGACGCGGATGTCATCAAGACTTATGTAGAACTGGGACTGGGCGTCGGCATCGTGGCGCAGATGGCCTTCATCCCCGACCGCGACCGCCATCTGCGCATGATCGATGCCGGACACCTCATCCAGCCCAGCACCACCCGTATCGCCATCCGCAAGAACCAGTACCTGCGCGGTTTCGGCTATCATTTCATCGAACTGTTCGCGCCGCATCTGACGCGTGACGTGGTAGCCAAAGCATTGCACCTGACCGCATAAATGAATCCCGAACTCCTGCAAAAGCTGATCACGATTGAAATGCCATACGGCAAATACAAGGGACGCCTCATCGCCGACCTGCCCGGCAACTACCTCAACTGGTTCGCCCGCAAAGGCTTCCCGCCCGGCGAGATCGGCATGCTGCTGGCGCTGATGCAGGAGATGGATCACAACGGGCTATCATCCTTGCTGGACCCGCTCAGAAAGCGCACATGAAAACCCGCTTTAGTCCGTTCGTGGTGAGCCTGTCGAACCATGATAGGAATAAAGTGACTTACCCTTCGACAAGCTCAGGGCGAACGGCCAATAAGACCAGCCTCGCTACTAACAATCACCAATTTCCACCACACCCATGAAAACCCCCAAACGAATCGCCCCCCTTGTCGAAGACGGTCTCGTCGACGAAGTCATCCGCCAGTTGATGAGCGGCAAGGAAGCCATGGTGTATGTGGTGCGCTGCGGCGACGAGGTACGCTGCGCCAAAGTCTACAAGGAAGCGAACAAGCGCAGCTTCCGCCAGAGCGTGGACTACACCGAAGGCCGCAAGGTGAAGAACAGCCGCCGCGCCCGCGCCATGGAAAAAGGCACGAACTACGGCCGCAAGGCGCAGGAAGAAGCCTGGCAGAACGCCGAAGTGGATGCCCTGTACCGCCTCGCCGCCGCCGGTGTGCGCGTGCCGAAGCCGTACAACTTCCACGAGGGCGTGCTGCTGATGGAACTGCTGACCGACAGCGAAGGCAACGCCGCCCCGCGCCTCAATGATCTAGCACTCAGCGCGGAGACATCACGCGAGTATCACGGCATCCTCATCGTACAAGTGGTGCGCATGCTGTGCGCCGGCGTGATCCACGGCGACCTTTCCGAATACAACGTGCTGGTCGACAGCAACGGACCCGTCATCATCGACCTGCCGCAAGCCATCGATGCCGCCGCCAACAATCATGCCCACCAGATGATGCTGCGCGATGTGCAGAACCTCGCCACCTATTTCGGCCAATTCGCTCCCGAACTGCTCGGCACCGACTACGGCAACGAGATCTGGGCACTGTTCCAGAGCGGGCAACTGAAGCCAGAGAGCGTGCTGACCGGACATTTCGAACGCGTCGAAAAAGTGGTCGACCTGAACAGCGTCATGCGCGAGATCAGCGACACGCTCAAGGATGAAGAAGCACGGCAACAGACGATCGCGACCCGGCTGGCGCGGGAGCGCGGCGTCTAGCTTATTTCCGCATGGTCAAAGCCATTCGACTCGGGTACATTGCCTGCGGGAAGACCGAGGTATGCTTTCCTCTCGCTTAACGGCATGTACATCCAACCACACAAGGAGCCGGACTGTACTGTTCAATACTTAACCCAACCATGCCCCCCAAACCTTCCCCCAACTACCTCTCCGGCTACCCCGCCCACCTCATAGCCCAAGTCCAGGACCTGATCGCGCAAGACAAGCTCGCCGAACTATTGCGACAGAAGTATCCGCAGGCCCACGATGTGCGCACCGACAAGGCGCTGTACGACTATGTGCAAGAGATCAAGAACGAGCACATGGGCAATGTCGGCCAACTGAGCAAGGTGGCATACGACAGCAAGTTGCATGTGATCAAGAACGCGCTGGGGACGCACACCACGATCTCGCGGGTGCAGGGAGGGAATCTGAAGAGCAAGCGCGAGATTCGCATCGCGGCGATGTTCCGCGAGATGCCGGCGGAATTTCTGCGCATGATCGTGGTGCACGAGCTGGCGCACATGAAGGAGCGCGAGCACGGCAAGGCGTTCTACCAGTTGTGCATGCACATGGAGCCGGATTACCCGCAACTGGAGTTCGACCTGCGCGCTTATCTGACTTATCTCGAAGCCGACAGGCGGTAGCCTGCCTATCCGATTGTTTCTATTTTGAATTACCCAATATATTTGACATAGACCATGGCATAGACCATTTGGCCTATGGACAGTCGCGGGGAATAGTTGACAATGATTCTCAACCTAATAAGTTCTTATTGGGTTCCCACCACGGGGGTGAATCATGAATACAAGCAAACCATTGTGGCTGAATGAACCTGAAGGTGACCAGACCAGTGTGCGCTTCTGTTGCCCGCATTGCTTCGAGTGGATACGCAACAACGAATTCGAGCAACACTTGAAGGCCTTCCATCCCGAACTCACCAAAATCTCCACCACCGGGAAGGTGCCCGTCCCGCACCAGCCCCGCAAGTGATCAGGCACCGCGCTTGGCGAAATCCCTGAGCCGGAATCCCAGCACGAATAGCACGGCGAAATACATCACCACGCCCGCCGCCACCAGCCACGACAGATGGAAGATGCGCGCCCAGCCATGGCTGTTCAGCCAATGCTGCTCGCTGCCCATGCCGAACCAGAGCACCCAGGCCAGCGCCAGCAGGGCGATGCACAACTTCAGGAAGAACTTGCCCCAGCCCGGTTCGGGTTGGTAGATGGCACGCTTGCGCAGGAAGTAGAACAGGATGGCAGAGTTGAAACAGGCACCGAGGCCGATGGCGAGCGCCAGCCCCGCGTGTTGCAGGTCGAACACGAACACGAACAGGATGTTCATCAACTGCGTGGCAAGCAAGGTGGCGAGGCCGATCTTGACCGGAGTCTTGATGTCCTGGCGCGCGTAGAAACCGGGGGCAAGCACTTTCACCGCGATGATGCCGATGAGGCCGACGCTGTAGCCGACCAGCGCGTAGCTGGTCTTCAGCACATCGGTTTGATCGAAGGCGCCGTGCTGGAAGAAGGTCGCCAGCAAGGGCACGGCGATCATGCCCAGCCCCAATGCGGCAGGCAGCGTGAGCATGCAGACGAGGCGCAGGCCCCAATCCAGCAGTTTGGAATACTCCGCCGTGCTGTTGTCGGCATAGTGCTTGGAAAGCGAGGGCAACAGGATGGTGCCGAGCGCCGCGCCCAGCAAGCCGGAGGGGAATTCCATCAGGCGGTCGGCGTAATACAGCCAGGACACGCTGCCCGCCATCAGGAACGAGGCGAATATGGTGTTGATGATGAGGCTGATCTGCGAGATGGAGACGCCAAACAAGGCCGGCCCCATCTGTTTGATGATGCGCCACACACCCGCGTCTTTCAGGTTCAGGTTCCATTTCGGCAACATGCCGATCTTCTTCAGGAACGGGATCTGGAAGGCGAGTTGCACCACGCCACCGACGAACACCGCCCAGCCCATCGCCAAGATGGGCGGATCGCAATACGGCGCCAACCACAGCGCCGCGGCGATAAAACAGACATTGAGCAGGATGGGCGCGAAAGCCGGCGCCCAGAACTTGTTATAGGTATTGAGGATGCCCGCCGCCACGGCGACCAGCGAAATGAAGAAGATGTAGGGCGAAGTGATCTGCAGCAACTGCACGGTAAGGTCGAACTTCGCGGCGTCCTTGGCGAAGCCGGGCGCACTTATATATACAAGAATGGGCGCGGCGATGATGCCGATGAGGGTGACGATGAACAGGATGATGGCCAGCAGGGTCACCACGTGATCGACCAGCAGCTTGGTCTCTTCGTGCCCCTTGCGATTCTTGTATTCGCCGAAGATCGGCACAAAGGCCTGCGAGAACGCGCCCTCGGCGAACATGCGGCGCAACAGGTTGGGCAGCTTGAAAGCGACGAAGAAGGCGTCGGTCGCCATGCCCGCGCCGAAGATGCGCGCGATCAGCACGTCGCGCACGAAAGCCAGGATGCGCGAGACCAGCGTCAGACTGCTGACCGTGGCGAGTGCTTTAAGCAGGTTCATGGCGATGTCGCAATGGAAAGGGAGCTACCAGCCGTTGCTCTCGGGAACGCGGCGTTCCATGTTGATGGTCGGGAATATCCCGGTCGCGCCGGCATCCATACGGTTGCGTCCGGCGCGCACCTTCAGTTGGTTGCCGATGACGAACTGCCTGACCAACTCGAAACCGTGCGGATCGGCTGTTTCCAGCGAGAACCGCACCACCACGGAAGGGATACCCTGGACAATCATGGGGCGCACATAGGAAGAATAGACGATACGGCCGTCTTTTCCCGTCGTGGCGAGCATATCGCTCAGACGCTCGCCCCAGTTGGAGGGGCGGAAGGTATCGCCATCCTTGGTGACACCATGGATGACGAACTCGGCGAGTTCGGCTGTGCGCTTTATCTTTTCGATCAATTTATTGATTCCCGAAGTAAAAACGGGGCGGATTATAGCATCGTCATTTGATCGGAAACGCGGTTGGCAAGCCTGCATTTTGCCGAAACCGGCCATTTCCGGCCCCATCCCTCGGTGCCGCCCCGCCGCCAGGCCGATTCGGGTATCTCACTGTCACAACTGAAAAACCGTTTGCCAAACCTTGGAAGAGCCTCTAGAATGCGCGCCTTTCTGGAAAGCCGAATTCTCAAGGAGTAGTCATGGCAAATAGCGCACAAGCCCGCAAGCGTGCACGTCAGGCAGTAAAACAGAACATCCACAATACCAGCCTGCGTTCCGAGCTGCGTACTGCGATCAAGAAGGTCGCCAAGGCGATCGAAGCCGGTGACAAGGCTGCCGCTCAGGCCGTGTACAGCGAGTCCACCAGCGTGGTGGACTCCATCGCCGACAAGAAGATCATCCACAAGAACAAGGCGGCACGCCATAAGAGCCGATTGTCCGCTGCGATCAAGGCGATGGCCTGATAACATTGCAGACGTTAAGTCTGCGACAAAAGGCCGACGATGTTGTCGGCCTTTTTTGTTTATAGTTCGAACATCAGAGATACAACAAGACCGGGAAGCTTGCCATGTCACATTTGATGAACACTTATGCAAGACAGCCTGTCACTTTCACCCACGGTGAAGGTGTCTGGATGTGGGACGTTAACGGCAAGCGCTATCTGGATGCCCTCTCCGGCATCGCGGTCAACACGCTGGGCCATGCCCATCCCAAGTTCACTGCCGCGCTTTCCGCCCAGATCGGCAAGCTGATCCATACTTCCAATCTCTATCAGGTACGCGAACAGGAACTGGTCGCCGACAAGCTGTGCGCGCTGTCCGGGATGCAGGAAGTGTTCCTGTGCAATTCAGGCTGCGAAGCCAACGAAGCCGCGATCAAGCTGGCGCGCATGTACGGCAACCAGCGCGGCATCGACACGCCGACCATCATCGTGATGGAAAAGGCCTTCCACGGCCGCACGCTGGCCACCCTCTCCGCCACCGGCAACCGCAAGGTGCAGGCCGGCTTCGAGCCGCTGGTGAAAGGATTCGTGCGCGTGCCTTACGACGATCTCGATGCCATCCGCCATGTCGCGGCCAATACCCCCAATATCGTCGCCGTACTGGTCGAACCCATTCAGGGCGAAGGCGGCATCCGCACGCCCGACATCAGCTACCTGCAGGGCTTGCGCAAGATCTGCGACGAACACGAATGGCTGCTGATGCTGGACGAGGTGCAATGCGGCCTGGGCCGGACCGGAAAGTGGTTCGCCTTCCAGCACACCGGCATCCTGCCGGATGTGATGACGCTGGCCAAAGGGCTGGGCTCCGGCGTGCCAATAGGCGCATGTCTGGCCGCAGGCAAGGCGGCGGGCACGTTCAAACCGGGCAACCACGGCTCGACCTTCGGCGGCAACCCGCTGGCGTCGACTGCGGCACTGACCACGCTGAACATCATGGAGCAGGACAAGTTGCTGGCCCATACCGCCAAAGTGGGCGGATGGATCAAGGAACAACTGCAAACGCGGCTGGGCGGTTTGAAAGGCGTCGTCGCCGTGCGCGGACAAGGCCTGATACTGGGCGTCGAACTGGACAAGCCGTGCGGCGCGCTGGTCGCCAAAGCGCTGGAACAGGGCCTGCTCATCAACGTCACCGCCGACAACGTGGTGCGCCTGCTGCCGTCGCTGATCTTCTCTGAAACAGAAGCGCAGCAATTGCTGGATATGCTGTGCCCCCTGATCACCGATTTCCTGGCGCAGGAGTGAGTCATGGGTAACAAACCGATCAGGCATTTTTTGCAATTCAAGGATTTCACCCGCGAAGAGTTCGAATATCTGTTCGAGCGCACCCGCATCATCAAGGAGCGCTTCAAGCGCTACCAGAAATACTGGCCGCTGGAAGACCGCACGCTGGTAATGATCTTCGAGAAAGCCAGCACGCGCACGCGCCTGTCGTTCGAGGCGGGCATGCACCAGCTCGGCGGCTCGGCCATCTACCTCAATACCCGCGATTCGCAATTGGGTCGCGGCGAGCCGGTAGAAGATGCCGGCCAGGTCATCTCGCGCATGAGCGACATCGTGATGATCCGCACCTTCGAGCAGGACATCATCGAACGCTTCGCGCGCAACTCGCGCGTGCCGGTGATCAACGGCCTGACCAACGAATACCATCCCTGCCAGGTGCTAGCCGACATCTACACCTTTATCGAGCATCGCGGCTGCATCAAGGGCAAGACCGTGGCTTGGATCGGCGATTCCAACAATATGTGCAACACCTGGCTGCAGGCCGCCGAGATACTGGATTTTAACGTGCACGTCTCCACGCCGCCCGGTTACGAGGTCGAACCTGAGCGCGCCGGCCTCTACGGCCACGAGCACTACGAAGAATTCAAAGACCCGATGGAAGCCGCGCGCGGCGCCGATCTGGTGACGACCGACGTGTGGACTTCGATGGGGTGGGAAGCCGAAAACGAAGAGCGCATGAAGGCTTTTGCCGACTGGCAGGTGGATGGCGACATGATGCGCATCGCCGCCAAGGATGCCCTGTTCATGCACTGCCTGCCCGCGCACCGCGGTGAGGAAGTCGCGGCCGAGGTCATGGACGACCCGCAATCCGTGGTGTGGGATGAAGCAGAAAACAGGCTGCATGTACAAAAAGCGCTGATGGAATATCTGCTGCTGGGCAAGATCAACAACTAAATCGGAACAATACGCAATGAGCGACATCAAAAAAGCCGTCCTCGCCTACTCCGGCGGACTCGACACCTCGGTCATCCTCAAGTGGCTGCAGGACACCTACCAGTGCGAAGTGGTGACCTTCACCGCCGACCTTGGCCAGGGCGAAGAGCTGGAACCCGCGCGCCAGAAGGCACTGAAGTTCGGCATCAAGCCGGAAAACATTTTCATCGACGACCTGCGCGAAGAGTTCGTGCGCGATTTCGTGTTCCCGATGTTCCGCGCCAACACCATCTACGAGGGCGAATACCTGCTCGGCACCTCCATCGCGCGCCCGCTGATCGCCAAGCGCCTGATCGACATCACCAACCTCACCGGCGCAGATGCCATCTCGCACGGCGCCACCGGCAAGGGCAACGACCAGGTGCGTTTCGAGCTGGGCGCCTATGCATTGAAGCCCGGCATCAAGATCATCGCACCGTGGCGCGAATGGGATCTGCTGTCACGCGAGAAGCTGATGGCCTATGCCGAGAAGAACGGCATCCCGGTCGACATGAAGCACAAGCAAGGCGGTTCGCCCTACTCCATGGACGCGAACCTGCTGCACATCTCCTACGAAGGCCGCCATCTGGAAGACCCGGCTGCCGAGGCCGAAGAAAGCATGTGGCGCTGGACGGTTTCGCCCGAGAAAGCACCGGACCTGGCCGAGTATCTCGACCTCGAATTCGTCAATGGCGACATCGTCTCCCTGAATGGCAGCAAGATGTCCCCCGCGCAAGTGCTGACCAAACTGAACGAACTGGGCGGCAAGCACGGTATCGGCCGTCTCGATCTGGTGGAGAACCGCTACGTCGGCATGAAGTCGCGCGGCTGCTACGAGACCCCCGGCGGCACCATCATGCTGAAGGCGCACCGCGCCATCGAATCCATCACGCTGGACCGCGAAGTGGCGCACCTCAAGGACGATCTGATGCCGCGCTACGCCAGCATGATCTACAACGGTTACTGGTGGAGCCCGGAGCGCAAGGCGCTGCAAGTGCTGATCGACCATACCCAAAGCTGCGTGAACGGCTGGGTACGCGTCAAGCTGTACAAGGGAAACGTCATCGTCGTGGGTCGCGATTCCAAGACCGATTCGCTGTTCGATTCCAGCATCGCCACCTTCGAGGACGACAAGGGTGCCTACGACCAGAAGGATGCAGCCGGTTTCATCAAGCTGAATGCGCTACGCATGCGTATCGCGGCGAACCTGCAAGCCAGGAAGAAGTAAGGCACTTCGCAAGGAGAGCAACATGATCCACGAACTGAGCGGCGACATCCTGTTCAGCAGCGCCAAAGCCATCGTTCAGGGCGTCGCCCCGAACGACGATTTCCATCACGGCCTCGCGCTGCAACTGCGCGAGCGCATGCCCGCGATGTACAAGGACTTCCGCCACTATTGCCAGACCCGGCACCCGAAGTCCGGCGAGCTGTGGACCTGGATGAGTTCTGATGGTCGCTACCTCGTGAATCTGTTCACCCAGGATGCAGCCTATGATCACGGCAGCAAGCCCGGCCAGGCCACGCTGCACCACATCAACCACAGCCTGCATGCCCTGCGCACTGTAGTGCAGAAGGAAAAACTCGGCAGCCTCGCTTTGCCGCGTCTCTCTTGCGGCATCAACGGGCTGGACTGGAGCGATGTGAAGCCGCTGATCGAGAAGCATCTCGGCGACCTGAATATCCCAGTCTATATCTACACGAATTACCAAAAAGGCGTCAAAGCCGCCGAACCCGCAAAATAATCCAACGATCCAAAAGGAAATCCCAGCATGTCAGACAGAATCGATAACGTCAGCGTCGGTAAAAAATCCAACGTCTTCTTCGACGGCAAGTGCGTGTCGCACTCGGTGTTCTTCCCCGACGGCTCGCGCAAGACTGTGGGCGTGGTACTGCCTAACAGCAAACTGACTTTCAATGTCGGCGTACCGGAGTTGATGGAGATCACCGCGGGCTCTTGCTCGGTGAAGATCGCCGGTGAAGCGGCGTTCAAGACCTACGCGGCTGGCAGCAGCTTCAAGGTGGCGGAGAACAGCAGCTTCGACATCCACACAGGTGCGGATGCAGTCGACTATATTTGCAGCTTTGGCTAAGGATAGAACATGCCCTCTTTCGATATCGTTTCCGAAGTAGAAAAGACCGAAGTCAAGAATGCGGTCGAGCAGACCAACAAGGAAGTCAGCACGCGCTTCGACTTCAAGGGTTCGGACGCCCGCGTCGAGCAGGCCGAGATGGTCCTCACCGTGCATTCCGACAACGAATTCCAGATGAACCAGGTGCAGGAGATCCTCAACGGAAAACTGGCCAAGCGCGGCGTGGACATCAAGTGTCTGGAGATCAGCGACAAGATCGAGAAGGTCAGTGGCAACAAGGTCAAACGCAATTGCACCATCAAGGTGGGCGTAGAGATCGAACTGGCGAAGAAGATCGTCAAGCACATCAAAGACAGCAAGCTCAAGGTGCAAGCGAGCATCCAGGGCGACACCGTACGCGTCACCGGCAAGAACCGCGACGACTTGCAGGACGCCATCGCTTTCGTGAAGAAGACGATCACCGACTTCCCCCTGCAATACCAGAACTTCCGCGATTGAAGTTCGCATCACGGCTTTTCTTCACTTCACTGCTGGCCCTGTGCTGCACGCACAAGGCCAGCGCTTCCGAACTTTCCTATCCCGAGATACTGCTCGACAACGTTAAACACGTCGTCACCGCCCCTGCCCGCTGGGAAGAGGCGGAATGGCGTCAGGCTGGCTGGGCCTCGCTGGCCGTGGTCGGTACCGCCCTAGCCGTGGACCGGCCGCTGCGCGACGAGATGCGCCGCCACAGCGGCGACAACGCCTTCATGACGCAGGTGGAGCGCTTCGGCTTGCAATATGCGGCGGGTGTGGTCGGCGGCTTCTATGTGGCGGGTACGCTGACTGATGACGAAAAGGCTGTGCAGGTGGCGCAGGACGGCCTCGCCGCCAGCCTCATCGCCAGCGGCATCGTCACGCCAGCCCTCAAACTGGTCAGCGGACGCAGCCGTCCGCGCGACGATCAGGGCATCTATCACTTCAAGCCGTTCAGCGACGGCAATTCCTCGTTCCCCTCCGGCCACACCACTGAAGCGTTCGCGCTGGCAGCGGTCGTCGCCAACCACTACGACGAGGACTGGGTGAGTTACACCTCGTACTCCATCGCCGGACTGGTCGGCCTTGCCCGCAGCTATCATCATGCGCACTTCGCATCGGATATTCTGGCGGGAGCCATGATCGGCACACTGGTCGGCAAGACCGTGGTCGCCCGCAATGCCGACCTGCGTTCCGGCAAACTGGTCTTGCTTCCTGACGTTGGCGGGGGTCTAATCGGCGTACGCATCGCCGGGAGCTTCTAGAATGAAATCCGTACTTGTTCCGCTGGCCAACGGCAGCGAGGAACTCGAAGCCGTGACCGTCCTCAACATCCTGCGCCGCGCCGGTATCGAAGCGGTGAGCGCCAGCCTGGACGGACATCCGATACGCGGCAGCCGCGGCACCGTACTGGTCAACGACACCGGTCTGGAAGAAGCGCTCAAGCGCGATTTCGACATGGTGGTACTACCGGGCGGACAACCTGGCACCAACAATCTCAAGGCCGATCCCCGCATCATCCATCTGGTCCAGCGCATGGCAGCGAATGACCGTTATGTCTGCGCCATCTGTGCTGCTCCTTCGATACTGGCGACCGCAGGATTGCTCAACGGCAAACATGCCACCTGCTTTCCGGGCGCGCTGGATGCCTTCCCCAAGGTACTGCACCAGTCGCAGGCCGTGGTCGAAGACGGCAAGATCATCACCTCGCGCGGCCCCGGCACGGCCATGGATTTTGCGTTGTTACTGGTGGAGCGCCTGGCGGGCAAAGCCAAACGCGACGAGGTCGAATACGGACTGGTGCGCGCGTGAGATCGCTGTTCGAGCGGCTGCCCCCGTCCGTCATCGCGCTGCTGTTGCAGACCGCGGCTTTTGTGTTCACCGCCCTCGGCATACGCCTGCTCGGCTTGCAACCCTCGCCCTTGCTGTTCGCCCTGCTCTGCGGTGGCATGGCCGCCGCGCTCAGCCGTCTCGCCGGTTTGGCGCGCTGGTGGCTGTTCATCCAGTTCCTTTTCGCCCCCGCACTGGTGCTGATGCTGGCGCTGCACATCCCGCCCGGATTTTTCCTCGCAGCCTTTCTGCTCATGCTGGTGGTCTACTGGAGCACCTTCCGCACTCAGGTACCGCTTTACCTCTCCAGCAACAAGGTCTGGCAGGCGCTGGAAACCCGCCTGCCCGCCGCGCAACCGTTCACTCTGGTCGATCTCGGCTCCGGTATCGGCGGCGTGTTGACGCATCTCGCGCGGACGCATCCGCACGGCCGTTTCCACGGTGTGGAAGCGGCGCCGTTACCGTTCCTGTGGAGTTGGCTGCGCATCAAATTCGGCGGCTTTGGCAACTGCTCGGTGCATTGGGGAAGTTTGTGGGATAGCGATCTGTCGCAGTACGACGTGGTGTTCGCCTATCTGTCGCCCGTGCCGATGGAGGCGCTGTGGAACAAGGCCAGACAGGAGATGCGCCCCGGCAGTCTGTTCATCAGCAACACCTTCGCGGTGCCGGATCACCCGCCGCAGGAAACGATCTCCGTCGAGGATTTGCATCACTCACAGCTTTATCTGTGGCGCATGTGAATCCACACCTCTTGCCATATCAATGGGTTATAACTCGACAATTGAAACCCTTCCCAACCCCGAATTTTTTGGTTAGGATGCCGGCCAGTCCTGTTGTACTTCCAAGCGGCTCAGACCGTTTCTATAAAACACAATACTTAAATCACTAAGCGAGAATCCAACATGAGCGAACATATCCGTTATGTCACCGATGCCACTTTCACCGCCGAGGTACTGCAATCGCCGCTGCCTGTGCTGGTCGACTATTGGGCTGAGTGGTGCGGTCCCTGCCGCATGATCGCCCCGATCCTGGACGAAGTCTCCAAGGAATACGCAGGACGTCTGAACGTCGCCAAACTGAACGTGGACGAGAACCAGCAGACCCCGCAAAAGTACGGCGTGCGCGGCATCCCGACACTGATGCTGTTCAAGAACGGCAACATCGAGGCAACCAAGGTAGGCGCATTGTCCAAGTCGCAACTCACCGCTTTCATTGACAGCCATATCTGAACCCTTTAATCTCCCGCCCGCAACTGCCCTGTTTCGTTCTGAAACGCACCACCCAAACTAAATAAAGACACACACGGCAATCCGGCGCGGGATATCCCGCAAACCCCCAAGAAACCCAGTCCCACTTCCCCCGTAACTCACCTCAACCTGGCGCAACCGCGCAACATCCACATATGCATCTATCCGACCTCAAGACCAAACACATCACCGAATTGGTGGAAATGGCCACCACCAACCAGATCGACAACGCCAACCGCATGCGCAAGCAGGATTTGATCTTCGCGCTGCTGAAAAATCAGGCGAAGAAAGGCGAAAGCATCTTCGGTGAAGGCACGCTGGAAGTGCTGCCCGACGGTTTCGGCTTCCTGAGGTCGCCGGACACCTCCTACCTGGCCGGCCCGGACGACATCTATGTGAGCCCCAGCCAGGTGCGCCGTTTCAACCTGCACACCGGCGACTCGATCGAAGGCGAGATCCGCACGCCGAAGGAAGGCGAGCGCTATGTGGCACTGGTCAAGGTGGACAAGGTCAACGGCGAATCGCCCGAGAATGCCAAGAACAAGATCCTGTTCGAGAACCTGACGCCACTGTTCCCGACGGTTCACATGACGCTGGAACGCGACATCCGCGCCGAAGAGAACATCACCGGACGCGTCATCGACATCGTAGCTCCCATCGGTAAGGGACAACGCGGCCTGCTGGTCGCTTCGCCCAAATCCGGCAAGACGGTCATGCTGCAACATATCGCGCACTCGATCTCGGCCAACAATCCGGATGCCACGCTGATCGTGCTGCTGATCGACGAACGCCCCGAGGAAGTGACCGAGATGAGCCGCACTGTGCGCGGCGAAGTGGTCGCTTCCACCTTCGACGAACCGGCCACGCGTCACGTGCAAGTCGCTGAAATGGTGCTGGAAAAGGCCAAACGCCTGGTCGAGCACAAAAAGGACGTGGTCATCCTGCTCGACTCCATCACCCGCCTGGCGCGCGCCTACAACACCGTCATCCCCTCCTCCGGCAAGGTACTGACCGGCGGTGTGGACGCCAACGCCCTGCAGCGCCCCAAGCGCTTCTTTGGCGCGGCCCGCAACATCGAGGAAGGCGGCTCGCTGACCATCATCGCCACCGCGCTGGTGGATACCGGCAGCCGCATGGACGACGTGATCTACGAGGAATTCAAGGGTACCGGCAACATGGAGATCCACCTGGATCGCCGTATGGCCGAAAAGCGCATCTACCCGGCCATCAACGTCAACCGTTCCGGCACCCGCAAGGAAGAACTGTTGATCAAGCAGGACCTGCTGCAGCGCATCTGGGTCCTGCGCAAGCTGCTCTACCCGATGGACGAGCTGGAAGCGATGGAATTCCTGCTGGACAAGGTCAAGGCCACCAAGAACAACGCTGAATTCTTTGATTCAATGAAACGTTAATCCTGAAAAAAGGGTTTTGACGGTTAGTGTTGTTTATGTATAATGCGCGGCTCTGAAAATCCACATTTCAGTGGAGGCTAACCTTTAGGTTATGCCACAACTAAAAACCGCATCAAGCGAGGTCGTTATGTACGCAGTAATCAAAACCGGTGGCAAGCAATATCGCGTTGTCGAAGGTGAAACTCTGAAGGTCGAATCCATTGACGGCGACGTCGGCGGCGCGATCGTATTGGACAAAGTGCTGATGGTTGGCAATGGCGACAAGGTCTCCGTTGGCAAGCCTCTGCTGAGCGGCGCGACTGTGAAGGCGACCATCATCGCCAACGGTCGCCACGACAAAGTGACCATCTTCAAGATGCGTCGTCGTAAGCACTACCAGAAACATCAAGGACATCGTCAAAACTTCACCGAGATCCGCATCGACGGCATCTCGGCTTAATTCCGAAGGAGCTAGAACATGGCATCGAAAAAAGGCGGGGGTAGTACCAGTAACGGCCGCGACTCACACTCGAAACGACTGGGTGTTAAGAGCTACGGCGGCGAACTGATCAGCGCGGGCAGCATCATCATCCGTCAGCGCGGTACACAGGTTCACGCGGGCGACAACGTCGGCATGGGCAAGGATCACACCCTGTTCGCCAAGATCACCGGCAAGGTGGTATTTGCGGTCAAGGGCGCTATGAAGCGCAAGACGGTCAGCATCGTCGCAGCTTAAATCGCGCAAGCGGTTAAAATGAGCCCTATCGTAAGGTAGGGCTTTTTTATTTTTGGAACACCGGCAACATTATGAAATTCATCGACGAATCAAAGATTGAGATCATCGCCGGCAACGGCGGCAACGGGGCGGCCAGCTTTCGTCATGAGAAGTACATCGAAAAGGGCGGACCGGACGGCGGCGACGGCGGACGCGGCGGCAGTGTGATCGCCATCGCCGACCGCAACATCAACACGCTGGTGGATTACCGTTTCGCGCGCATGCACCGTGCCAAGAACGGCGAATCAGGCCGTGGCGCTGACTGTTACGGCAAAGGTGCGGATGACATCATCCTGCGCATGCCGGTCGGCACCGTCATCACAGACATCAACAGCGGCCAGGTCATCGCCGACCTCACACATGACGGCGAACGGATCATGCTCGCCAAGGGTGGCGCCGGCGGACTCGGTAACCTGCACTTCAAATCCAGCACCAACCGCACGCCGCGCCAGTGCACGCCCGGCGAAGAAGGCGAACGCCGCGAGCTGCAACTGGAATTGAAGGTGCTGGCCGATGTCGGCCTGCTCGGCATGCCCAACGCGGGCAAATCCACCTTCATCCGTTCCGTATCCGCCGCGCGCCCGAAGGTGGCAGACTACCCTTTCACCACCCTGCACCCCAATCTGGGGGTGGTGCGCGTCTCGGAAGAGAAGAGCTTCGTCATCGCCGACATCCCCGGCCTGATCGAGGGCGCGGCTGAAGGCGCGGGACTTGGGCATCAGTTCCTGCGGCACCTGCAGCGCACCAGCGTGCTGCTCCACCTTGTCGACATCGCCCCCTTCGACCCGGCAGTCGATCCGGTTCGCGAAGCCAAAGCCATCGTCAAGGAGCTCAAGAAGTACGACGAGTCCCTTTACAAGAAACCGCGCTGGCTGCTGATCAACAAGATCGACCTGGTCCCCGAAGAAGAGCGCAAGGCGCGCGTCGCTGCGCTGGTCAAAGGATATGGCAAGGTCGATCGTCACTTCGTCATTTCGGCCATTGATGGCAAGGGTTGCCGTGAAGTTGTCTTCGCCATCATGGATCACCTCGAACAGGTGCGAAAAACCCATGAGAAGCCGGATAGCGCAGAGTAAGCGGCTCGTCGTCAAAGTCGGCAGTGCGCTCGTCACGAACAATGGCGAGGGTCTCGCCCACGATTTCATTGCCGACTGCGCGCGCCAGATAGCTTCGCTTCACGCGGAGGGTCGCGAAGTGTTGCTCGTCTCCTCGGGCGCCATCGCCGCCGGCATGCAGCGACTGGGCTGGAAGACGCGCCCGCTGGCCATGCACGATTTGCAAGCGGCGGCGGCCGTCGGCCAGATGGGCCTCGCCCAGGCCTACGAGACCACCTTCGCCGGGCTCGGGCTGAAAGCCGCGCAAATTCTGCTTACCCACGAGGACCTTGCCGATCGCAAGCGCTACCTCAATGCCCGCAACACGCTGCACGCCTTGCTCGAATACGGCGTCGTGCCGATCATCAACGAGAACGACACCGTGGTCACCGACGAGATCAAGTTCGGCGACAACGACACGCTGGGTGCACTGGTAGCCAACCTCGTCGAGGCGGATGCCTTGGTGATTCTCACCGATCAACAGGGGCTCTACACGGCGGATCCACGCCAGGACGCAACCGCCACGCTGATCGGCGAGGGGCGCGCCGACGACAAGCGCTATGAAGCGATGGCAGGGGGCGCCGGCACCAGCATCAGCAAAGGGGGAATGATTACGAAAATTCGTGCGGCACAGCGTGCGGCCCGTAGCGGTGCCCATACCCTGATCGTCAGCGGCCGCGAACCGGAATCCTTGCTGCGGTCAACCCGGGGCGAAGCCATCGGCACCCTGCTCTATGCCACCCAGTCGCCGCTGGCGGCACGCAAACAGTGGCTGGCCGACCACCTTCAACTAGCCGGCAGCCTGATCCTCGATCCGGGGGCGATAAAGGCCTTGCAGGAGGGGCGCAGCCTGCTGCCGATCGGTGTCGTAGCGGTCGATGGGGACTTCGAACGCGGTGCTGCAGTCGGCTGCCGGACTGCGGAAGGCCATGAAATCGCGCGCGGACTGGCTAATTATTCGAGTTCCGAGGCGCGCCGTATCGCACGCCGAAGTACCCAGGAGATCGAATCGCTCCTCGGCTACATCGACGAAGAGGAACTGATCCATCGCGACAATCTGATCCTGCTCTGAACTTACGGCATCAAGAAAACAAAAAGCCCACCGACGAATGTCGCGTGGGCTTTTTTTGATGCTGCGCAGGCAAAGAACTGTATAGCTACAAACACAAACGCCCCGGCTATTTAAGCCGGGGCGATGCATTGGGGAGTCTGGCGCTGACCTACTTTCTCGCTCGTAGTAAGCAATATCATCGGCGCGGAGGTGTTTCACGGTCCTGTTCGGGAAGGGAAGGGGTGGTTCCACCTTGCTATGGGCACCAGACTGAAACTGGCGGCAGTGGGTTGGGAGGGTGAGCTCTGTGGCCACTGCACTGAATTGGAAGAAGTAAAGAAATTGGTTGTGATTGAATTGCGCTTTGCTGCGCCCGAGTCGTTCGATGCGGAGCATCGAGATGACTCAAGGTTATAGGGTCAAGCCGCACGGGCAATTAGTATTGGTTAGCTTAACGCATTGCTGCGCTTCCACACCCAACCTATCAACGTCCTGGTCTTGGACGACCCTTCAGGGGGGTTAAACCCCCGGGATATCTCATCTTGAGGCGAGTTTCCCGCTTAGATGCTTTCAGCGGTTATCTCTTCCGTATTTAGCTACCCGGCGATGCCACTGGCGTGACAACCGGTCCACCAGAGATACGTCCACTCCGGTCCTCTCGTACTAGGAGCAGGCCCCCTCAAATCTCCAGCGCCCACGGCAGATAGGGACCAAACTGTCTCACGACGTTTTAAACCCAGCTCACGTACCACTTTAAATGGCGAACAGCCATACCCTTGGGACCG
>JAUSBR010000013.1 GCA_030651895.1 Sideroxyarcus sp.
AGCATGCGTTCGGCGCCGACGTTGAAGATCTGGATCACGCCCTTGGCGTCGGTGGCGATGCTGGAGAAGTTGGCGCTGTTGAAGATCGCGTTCTGCAGCGCACCCGCTTTTTGCAGCGCCGCCTCGGCCTGCTTGCGCGCGGTGTTGTCGGTGCCGATCAGCAGGTAGCCGATGATCGCATCCTGGTCGTCGCGCAGCGCCGTGACCGACAGCACCACCGGGATGCGTCCGCCGTCCTTGCGGATGGAAGTCAGCTCGTAGATATCCTCGATGCCGCGCGAGGCCTTGAACACCAGCGCCTCGAAGCCGGGCGTGATGGTCGTGCCCAGTTCCGAGCTCAATTCTGCCGCGCGCGCGATCAGTTCCTGCGGGTCGGAGATGTCGGCCGGCGTAATCTTGTTCATCACGTCGGCGGCGGTGTAGCCCAGCATGCGCTCGGCACCGACGTTGAAGATCTGGATCACGCCCTTGGCGTCGGTGGCGATACTGGAGAAGTTGGCGCTGTTGAAAATGGCGCTTTGCAATGCCCCGGCTTTGAGCAAAGCATCTTCTGCTTGTTTGCGCGCGGTGTTGTCGGTGCCGATCAGCAGGTAGCCGATGATCTCGTTCTGATCGTCGCGCAGGGCGGTGACCGACACCACGGCGGGGAAACGGCTCCCGTCCTTGCGAATGTAGGTCAGCTCGTAAATATCCTCGATGCCGCGCGAGGCCTTGAACACCAGCGCCTCGAAGCCGGGGGTGATCGGTGTGCCGAGTTCGGTACTGAGTGCTTCGGCCCGGGCGATCACTTCCTGCGGATCGGAAATGTCTGCGGGGGTGATCTTGTTCATCACATCGGCGGCGGTGTAGCCCAGCATGCGTTCGGCGCCGACGTTGAAGATCTGGATCACGCCCTTGGCGTCGGTGGCGATGCTGGAGAAGTTGGCGCTGTCGAAAATGGCTTTCTGTAGTGCTCCGGCTTTGAGCAGTGCCGCCTCGGCGAGTTTGCGCGCGGTGTTGTCGGTGCCAATCAGCAGATAGCCGATGATGGCCTCCTGCGCGTCGCGCAGGGCGGTGACCGACACCACGGCGGGGAAGCGGCTGCCGTCCTTGCGGATATAGGTCAGCTCGTAGATATCCTCAATACCGCGCGAGGCCTTGAACACCAGCGCCTCGAAGCCGGGCGTGATCGGCGTGCCCAGTTCGGCGCTCAACTCTGCGGCGCGCGCGATGACTTCCTGCGGGTCGGAGATGTCGGCCGGCGTGATCTTGTTCAGCACATCCGCTGCGGCGTAACCCAGCATGCGCTCGGCGCCGACGTTGAAGATCTGGATCACCCCTTTTTCGTCGGTGGCGATACTGGAGAAGTTGGCGCTGTTGAGGATCGCGTCCTGCAGAGCGCCGGTCTTGAGCAGGGATTCCTGGGTGCTGAGCCATGCTTCCTTGCGCTTGGCATCGTTGATGACCTCGGCATTGAGGATGAACGAATCGCTGAATTCTTTTTGCATGGCGTGCCTTTACTGGATCGCGAATGACCGCGCGGGCGAATAGGGAGAGTCAGTCTGAATCTTAGAGACCATGCGCGGCATGTACCGTGCGGCTACGCACATAAGAGTGGTGAGTGCTGGGTGTCGAGCTTGCGCAGGATGGGTTGAGCAACGCGATACTCATCGTTAGAGACCTGCGGGGATCGCCTATGACTATCTGGTTCATTTCCCCGTTTCGGGTCGCGGCAGCATCACGGTGATCGTGGTCTGGTTCTCCGGATCGGACACTTCCAGGGCGATCGTGCCGTTCTGCGCCTCGGCGAGCATCCTGGCCGAGTAGGCGCCGAGGCCGGTGCCGCCCTGTTTGCCGTGTGTGACATATTTGCCGAAGAAGCGGTCGCGAATCGCGGCGGGTACGACCCCCCGGTTGCGGATCGTGATGCATGCCGGCGACCCGTCGGCCAGTGTGACGGAGACCATGCTGTGCGCGGGGGCCGCTTCGCAGGCGTTCTTGATCAGGTTCTGGAACAGGGAGTAGCAGAGCAGGGCATCTCCCCGCAGCAGCAGCGCCGCCGTATCCGTCTCGAAGCTGATGTCGAGTTGCTTTTCGGCAAAGGTGGTTTGCGCGATCTCGACGATGCGTTTCAGGATCTCGCCGATCTTGACCGGTTTGGCGTCGAGCTGGAAACGACCGGTTTCGATCTTGAACAGCTCCGAGGAGAGATTGATCATGTCGAGTACCTGCAGGGCGGTATCTTCCACCATGCGCAGTTGGCTGACCTGCTCGCTGTCAAGTTTGCTGTCGTAGGCCAGCGTCTGCACCAGCCCGATCACGCCGGCCAGCGGACCTTTCATGTCGTGGCGCGTGATGTCCTCGACCTGCTCGCGCAGGCGCGCAAGTTCAAGCATGCCGTCGTAGTTGGCCTGCAACTGCTTCTGCAGTCCGACGTAGCGCATGAAGTTGTGGATGCGCAGCTTGAGTGCGTCCGGGTCAATTGGTTTGGTGACGAAGTCCACCGCGCCCAATTGCATGCCCTTGTGGCGTTCGTCCTCGCCGGTCATGGCGGTGACGAAGATCAGCGGGATGCCTTCCGAGGTGGGATGCTCACGCATGAGCCGTGCCACTTCGAAGCCGTCCATGCCCGGCATCATGATGTCGAGCAGCACCAGGTCGGGCGGATCGTCAGACTGGCAGATGGTCAGTGCCTTTTCGCCGCTGTGCGCGATGCGCACGCGGTATTCGTCGTTGAGCAGATGCGAGAGCAGCAGCAGATTGTCCGCGGTGTCGTCGACCACCAGTATCGTCGGTCGTGCCGGTTCGAGCGGAAACGCCGGATCGGCCTGCTCGGCGGCTTGCTGTGGGGCGGCCGGTTTCGCCGCGGCGTGGGCCGGTGCCAGCGAGCGGTGCGTATGCATCTGCGTCGTCAACGCTTTTTCGACGCGCTCGGCCAGACAGATCGCGGTGTAGGGTTTGACCAGCAGATCGTCGACACCGCCGGCGATGGCTTCCTCGATGCGGTAACGCTCGGCTTCAGCGGTGATCATGATGAAGGGCAGATGCGCCAGTTTGGCGTCGGCGCGCACCGCCTTGAGCAGTTCAAGGCCGGTCATGACCGGCATGTTCCAGTCGGACAGCACGATGTCCACATGCTTGTTTTGCAGCATGCGCAATGCCTCGGCGCCGTCGTTGGCCATCAGGATGTTGTTGCCACCGATGGAACGCAGTTGGCTGGCGGTGACCTTGCGCATCGGCTCGAAGTCGTCAACGACGAGGAACGCGGTCTTTCTGTCCATCGTCATGCCTTGTCCTCCTCCAGTATCTGGGCGTCGTCGCCGGCACCGGGTGCAGGCGTCGCGGCCGCGGCCCTGAGTGCGGCGAGCGCCTCCTCGTAGTCAAGCGCGCGTATGCTGCTTTCGATCCGGCGGTAGTGTTGCGGGAAGGCCGCGTTGAGCAGGGCGGATTCCCTGTTCAGCAACTCGCCCGCCGCCGAGTCATCGGCGAGCAGCAGCGCTTCCAGTCTGGCGCAGACGAGACCGAGTCTGAGCGAGTCGACCGCGCCGGTTTCGCCGGGCGGTTCCTCCGGTAGCTGCTGTTCGAGCTGCGCGATGAGCATTGCCAGCGGCTTGTCCAGTTGTTCGAGACTGGCGTCGATCTGCTGGCGCGGCCGCGGTTCGCGGATCGCGCTCTCCAGCTGTTCCGCCAGATGTTGTATGACCGTGGCGCCGATGTTGCCGGAAACGCCTTTCAGGGTGTGGACGAGCAGTTCCGCGCTGTGGCTGTCGTTGCTGTCCAGCGCCCGGCGTATCTCCGCCACCGAGGCTCGTTGCCCGCTGATGAACTTGCGCAGCATCCACAGATAGAGCTTCTTCTTGCCGAGCACGCGCCGCAGACCATCGCCGGTGTCCAGCCCCTCGATATCCGCAGGCAGTCCGGCATCCTGCGGTATTACCGTTGCTGTGGCTTCCGTGGCGGTCAGCGCCTGTCCGGGCTTGATCCACTTCAGCAGCGCTTTCCACAGATCCTCGGGTTCGATCGGCTTCGCCACGTGATCGTTCATGCCCGCCTTGATGCAGCGGTCGCGGTCGCCCTGCATGGCATTGGCGGTCATCGCCACCACCGGCAGACTGTCGAAGCGCGCGTCCTTGCGTATCTCCCGCGTTGCCGTCACACCGTCCATCACCGGCATCTGCATGTCCATCAGCACGATGTCATATTGCGCCGACCTGATCTTGTCCAGCGCGATCTGGCCGTTCTCCGCCAGTTCGACGACGAAGCCGACATCGCGCAGCAGTTCGGTGGCCACTTCCTGGTTGAGTTCGTTGTCCTCCACCAGCAGGATGCGCGCACCGTGGATGCCGGCCAGTTGCGCGACGCTGTCGGTCGGGGCGTCGCCGACGACGCGGCTTGCCGCGCTGTCGTCGCCGAGGATGCGCACCACGCTTTCGAACAGCACCGAGGGGCTCAGCGGCTTGATCAATACATCCTCGATACCCGCATCCTCGGCCCCGCGGATGACTTCCTCGCGGCCATAGGCGGTCACCATGGTCATGTGCGGCATGCGTTTGTGCGGCAGTTCGCGCAGTCGCCTGGCCGTCGCGATACCGTCCATCTCCGGCATCTGCCAGTCGAGAAAGACGATTTCGTAGGGTGTGCCCTGCGCTTCGGCTTGTTCCACCGCACCGATGGCATCCTTGCCCGAGGCCGCCTGGTCTACCTTCAGGCTCATGCTGTCGAGCATGTTGCCCAGCACCATGCGCGCGTTCTCGTTGTCGTCCACCACCAGCACGCGCTTGCCGTGCAGGTCGCCCGACAGTGCCAGCTTGCGTCTCTGGCCGATGCCCTTGCCGAGCCGCGCGGTGAACCAGAAGGTGCTGCCCTTGCCCGGCTCGCTGTCCACGCCCACTTCGCCGCCCATCAGCTCGGCCAGGCGTTTGGAGATGACCAGACCGAGGCCGGTGCCGCCGAACTTGCGCGTGGTCGAGGTGTCGGCCTGGGCGAAGCTCTGGAACAGCCTTCCCGTCTGCTCCGGCGTGAGGCCGATGCCGGTATCGCGCACCGCGCAGTAGAGCAGCACGTTATGCTCGGTCTGCTCCTTGATGCGGATGAGGATATCGATCTCGCCGCGTTCGGTGAACTTGACCGCGTTGTTGCTGTAGTTGATTAGGATCTGTCCCAGCCGCAGCGGATCGCCGATCAGATTGGGCGGCACATCCTTGGCCACGTCGAACACCAGTTCCAGATCCTTGGCGGTGGTCTTCTCCGCGATCAGGTTGGACACATTGTCGAGCACCTTTTCCAGTTCGAACTCGGTGGTCTCGACCGTCAGCTTGCCTGCCTCGATCTTGGAGAGATCGAGGATATCGTTGATGATGCTGAGCAGATGCTGCCCGGCGCCCTTGATCTTCTTGATATGGTCGCGCTGGCGCGGCGTCATCTCGGTCTTCAGCGCTAGATAGGACATGCCGATGATGGCGTTCATCGGGGTGCGTATCTCGTGGCTCATGTTGGAGAGGAAATCCGATTTTGCCATGTTGGCTTTTTCCGCCATGGCTTTGGCGTTTTCCAGTTCAGCGTTCTTTTCCTGCAACACCTGGTCCAGCAGTTTGCGCTCGGTGATGTCGCGCGCGGCGGCGAACACGCCCTGCAGTTTGCGCTCGCGGTCATAGAAGGTGGTCGCGTTGTAGGACACCACCGTTTCCTTGCCGTCGCGCGCGCGCGCGGTGAGCTCGTAGTTGCTCACTTTCTTTTCGCTCAGCACCAGCTTGATGCCCGCCTCGGCCCTTCCCGGATCGGTGAAATAATCCTTGAACGGGGCGCCGATGAGTTCGTCGCGTGTGTTGCCGGTGAGCATCTCCATCTGCTTGTTGACGTCGGTGATGATGCCGGCGGGGTCGGTGGTCATCAGCGCATCGATGTTGGATTCGATCAGCGAGCGCGTGTAGAACTGCTGGTCGCGCAGGCGCTGGTCGAGCTTGGTCTGCTCGGCCTCGACCTGTTTGCGTGCGGTGTTGTCGGTGCCGATCAGCAGGTAGCCGATGATCTCGCTCTGCGCGTCGCGTAGCGCGGTGACCGACACCACGGCCGGGAAGCGGCTGCCATCCTTGCGGATATAGGTCAGCTCGTAGATATCCTCGATACCGCGCGAGGCCTTGAACACCAGTGCATCGAAGCCGGGCGCGATGGGCGTGCCGAGCTCGTCGCTCAGGGCCGCGGCGCGCGCGATGATCTCCTGCGGGTCGGAGATGTCGGCCGGGGTGATCTTGTTCATCACGTCGGCAGCGGTATAGCCCAGCATGCGCTCGGCACCGACGTTGAAGATCTGGATCACGCCTTTGGCGTCGGTGGCGATACTGGAGAAGTTGGCGCTGTTGAAGATCGCGGCTTGCAGCGCGCCCGCCTTGACCAGCGCCGCCTCGTTCCGTTTGAGCGCGCTGATGTCGCGCAAGATGCAGGTGAGGTAACGCTCGCCGCCCATCCACATCTGGCTGATCGCGATATCCATCGGAAAGGGACTGCCGTTGCGGTGCCGTCCCGTGCCTTCGCGCCCGAGGCCGATGATCCAGGCCTTGTCGCTTGTGCTGACATTTTCCAGCGCCGTCTTGCGTTCGTCGCCGCCGGATTCCGGCAGCAACAGGCTGAAATCCTGTCCGATCAATTCGGCGGCGCTGTAGCCGAACATGCGCTCGGCGGCCGGGTTGATCGTTTTGATGATGCCGTCGCGCGCGCGCAGCGTGATGATGCCGTCCGCCACGGTATTGAGTATCGTCTGGATCAGCTCGGCGTTGTCGCGCAGGCTTTGCTGCGTCGCGTACTCGTCGGTGACGTCGCGGAACACCAGCACCGCCCCGACCACCCTGTTTGCGCTGTCGCGTATCGGCGCGCAACTGTCGGCGATGGCGGATTCGCCGCCATCGAGCGCGATCAGAACAGTGTGGTTGGCCAGTCCCTGTATCGTGCCCTTTGCCAGTGTCTCCATGACAGGGATGGTGGCGGGCAGGCGCGTTTCCTGGTTGATGATGTGGAACACCTCGTCCACCGGACGACCGAGCGCCTTGGCCTGGGTCCAGCCGGTGAGCTTTTCGGCGAGCGTGTTCAGCAGCGTCACCCGGCCTTTATCATCGGTGACCATCACCGCATCGCCGATGGAGAACAGCGTTACCGCGAGTTTTGCTTCGCTGACCTGCAGGGTGTCGTTGGCCTGCTGCAATTTCGAGTTCAGTGACTGCTGGGATTCGAGCAGGTGCAGGGTTTCGAGATGGACCAGCTTTTGCAGTCGTTGCTGTGTCTCGCGATAGATGAGGAACGCGATGGCTGCCGCAAACAGCAGCATCAGCAGGCCGGCGAGGCTGATCAGCACCAGCATGCGCCGCATATTGGCCTGGAACGCGGCTTCGTGCCGCGCCAGCGCGTCTTCCTCGATGCGGATGTAGCTGTCGATCTCTGTGCGGATCTGCTCCATCAGATGCATGCCATAACCTTCGCGCACGGCAGCCATTGCGCCGGCGAAGTCATTCATGCGGCGCAGTTCGATGACACGGGCCAGCTCCGCTGACTTGGCATCTATCAGCGGCGACAGCGTGGTCAGATGTTCCTGGGCGGCGGCGATGGTGGTGTTGCGGCGCAATTCCTGCAGATGGGCGGCAAGGCCGTCCTGCGCGACCAGATAGGGACGCAGAAAGTCCTCGTCGCCGGTCAATACATAGCCGCGCTGTCCGGTTTCGGAATCTTTTATTTCGGACAGCAATTCGGTTGCACCGATGACCAGCGTGCGGCTGTGTCGGCGCGCTTCGGCGGCTTCGTCGATCTGCCCGAACGACCAGAATACGGCCGCCGCACCCAGCCCGACCAGCAGGGTTGCACCGGCAAATGCCGCAATGATCTTATGGTTCAATTTCACGATTTACAACCTTCCTTCTGTGCTGTGTCATTCGTTGTCGAACATGGGGGCATTCGGGCATGGAGCGCGGCTAAGTCGGTGCTGCCGCTTTCAGCGCCTGGACTATCTTGTCGACCAGTGTGGCGGGGTCGAACGGTTTGACCACGAAATCGATTGCACCCGCGTTCATGCAGTCGACAACGACATCGCTCTCGCTCTTGCCGGTGATCATGATCACCGGGGTCGCGGCCAGCCCGGGCATCGTCTTCAGTCGTCGCGTCGTTTCCAGGCCGTTCATGTTGGGCATCATCATGTCCATCAGGATCAGGTCGGGCAGCTTGTTGCGCAGGACGTTCAAGGCTTCCAGACCGTCGCGTGCGAAAAGCAGGTTGTAGTCGTGCGCCGTCAGCAGATTGTCGATGATGACGCGCTGGACTTCGTCGTCATCCACCACCAGCACAGTGGGCCGGATGCGCCCGGCCATGTCGTTCAGGGTGCGGGCCGACTTCAGCAGCGGCTCGTAATCCTGTTTCAATTGCTGCGCCCATTTTTTCAAGGGCAGGGTGGTTTCCATGACGGCACTGAATTGCGGCTGCACCTCCTCGCGCTTGAGGCGGTCGAACTCGCTTTCCATTCCCGCAGTACTTTTGACCTCGACCGTTTCCGGGATCGCTCCCTCAATGAGCCGTTTGGAGAATTTGTCCAGCGCCGTATCGACGCCCTGCGAGGCGCGCACCAGCGCCTGGCTGGCAACGTCGATATGCAGGCTGCCCTGCACGATCTGCTGATCCAGCTTCTTGCCCAGCTCGGCCAGATGGCGTGCCTGGGCGGCGAACTCTGCGGCGGAAGGGCCCGCAGTCTTGTGGCTCGCCAGATCGTGCAGGGCATGGTGGATGGACATGGCCAGCCGCGACGAATCGTCCGTCACCGGCCAGAACAGGATGTAGTCGTCGAAATAGCCTTTCTTGCACAGTTCGTAAACCTGCTTGATCTCGTGCCGGTTGCACAGGATCACGGTGCGCAGCGGCTGCTGCTGCATCTCGTCGCACAAGCGGTTCAACTCGAGGTAATAGCGTTCCGATTTTTCCAGCGTGTCGAATGCCAGTACCAGCACATTGGGCCGGTAGCGCACGAAGTCGCCCGGCTCCGTGTCGGCCGCAGTGGAGATATAGACATGGCGGAATTCCGCATGCAGCAGATTGCGCACCTGTGTCGCATCGGCGACACTGTCCGAGGCGATCATGATGACGACGGTGGAAGCGGAGGTGTCCATGGTTCACTGCACCTTTGGCATGTTGGGAAGTCGGGAACTGCACATCAGTTCTGGCATTGCCTGATCGTAACGATGCGGGCTGCCGCTCACTGTGCGTTCACGAACATTGGCAATCATTCCCTACGGCGGCTCATGCACCACGAAGGTGTTATCCCCGTGACCCCAGGGTTTTCCCGCCCAATGCCGGTTCTCCTGCACCAGCGCATTGATATGAATCTGAAGATCCTCGTGCAGGACGATGAGTTTATTCAGCCCGGCCAGCGCCTCGGCATCGCGTCCGCGTGCCTTGAGGTCGCATAAGGCCGCCGCCATCTCGTGTACGCGGCGATGCAGCGGTGCTATGCCCTGGTAGGTGATCTGCTCGCCGTGGCGGACTAATCCCCCGGCATCCAGCCAGGTGCCGAAGCGGCACTGGTGGTGATCCAGCAGCGGCAGTCTTGCGCACTCGCCCTTGAGGAAATTGACGATGGTTGCCATCCAGACCTGGTGCTCGACCCCGGCGAACAGCAGCGACAGATCGTCGCGGCGGAAGGTGGGCATGTTGCTCCAGGACGGGTGGGTGCGCCAGGCAGCCGCCCACTCGGGGAGTTCACCGGCGGCCATGGGGTGGGCGATGCCGTAACCCTGGGCCAGTTCGCAGCCGAGTTGCAGCAGCATCTCGCCTTGCTTTACCGTCTCCACACCTTCGGCGATGACCTGACGGCGGAAGGCGACGGCCAGACCGAGCACCGCCTCGAGGATGGCGAGGTCGTCCGCATCGTCCAGCATGTCGCGTACAAAACTCTGGTCGATCTTGAGTAGAGTGAACGGCAGTTGTTTCAGATAGGTGAGCGACGAGTAGCCGGTGCCGAAGTCATCCAGTGCGAACATCACACCAAGCGCATTGCATCCCTCGATCGCACGGGAGGCCAGGGCGAGATCTTCCAGCGCACTGGTCTCCAGCACTTCCATCTCCAGGTCGCCCGGCTTGATACCCGGATGTGCGGCCAGTTGCAGGCGCAGGCGTTCGACGAAGTCGGGATGCTGCATCTGGATCGCGCTGATGTTGACGCTGACCGGGAAGTTTATCCCCGCTGTGTGCCACAGATCGATCTGTGTCAGGGCGGTTTCGATCACCCACTCCCCCAGTTCGACCGACAGCAGATGGTCCTCGATCACCGGCAGGAACAGGGCCGGTGGCAGTAGGCCGCGCTCCGGGTGTTGCCAGCGTATCAGCGCTTCGGCACCGATGAATTTGCCGCTGCGCATGTTCACCTTGGGCTGGTAGTGCAGCACGAATTCCTTGTTGAGCAGTGCGAGACGTATGCGCTCCAGATTTTCGTGATGGCCGCGCACGTTGCGGTCCTGTTCGTCGTCGAAGATGTGGTAACGGTTCTTGCCCGCCAGTTTGGCCTGATACATCGCCTGGTCTGCCTGGCGCAGCAATTGGTCGGCATCCACTTCTTCCCCTTGCGGGTAGAAGGTGACGCCGAGACTGGCCGAGACCTGCAGCATGCTGCCGTCGATCTGCACCGGCTGCGCTGCCGCGAGCAGCAGACGCTCCAGCATCGGAATGCAGGCCTCGATATTGGCCAGACCGGTGAGCACGACGATGAATTCGTCGCCGCCCAGACGCGCGAGGGTATCGCCTTCGCGCAGGGTGCTTTTCATGCGGGCGGACATGACCATCAGTAACTGGTCGCCGGCTTCATGGCCGTGGTTGTCGTTGACGGCCTTGAAGCTGTCCAGATCCAGATAGGCCACCGCCAACTGGTCGCCGCGCCGGTGGGTCTGTGCCATGGCCTGCTGCAAACGGTCGGCCAGCAGCACACGGTTGGGCAATGTGGTGAGCGCGTCGTAGTGGGCAATGTGTTCCAGCTTTTCCAGAACGGCGACACGGTCGGCTTTCGAGCGCAGGTTGTCGATGCCGAAGGCGAGATCGCCGGCCAGCTCGTTCAGCAGGGCAACGATCTCGGTGACGAATTCGTTGGCGGAAGCGCCGTAGACGACCAGCACGCCAAAATCATGCTTGGGGAGCTTGATCGGAATGGCGGCGATGGACAGATATCCGTGCAGCGTGGCGCTTTCCAGTTCGGAAGCGCACAGGGGATCGTTGCGGATATCGTGGCATAGCACCGGCAAGCCGGTCTGGATGGCATCTGCGGCGATACCGTGCGGCCGTTCGTGCACGCTGCAGCTCCGCGCCAGATCGTTCAGCAGCAGTTCGTCGACGCCCTCGGCCGCGATGATGCGCACCGGTTTGTCGGCATCCTGTTCGATATAGCCTACCCAGGCCATGCGGAAGCGGCCCTCTTCGGTGAGCACCCGGCACATCTCGTGTGCCAGCGCCATTTCGTCCGTGGCGCGTACCAGCACTTCGTTGCAGCGGCTGATGGTGCGGAACATCTGGCTCAGGCGGCGGTTCTTCTCCTCGGCTTGCCAGCGCCGCGTGATGTCGCGGATATTGCACTGGATCACTTTGACGTTATCCACCAGATACACGTTGCTGATGAACTCCACATGGCGGGGTTCGCCGTCTGAAGTCTCCAGCGGGATATCTTCGTAGCGCACATATTCCTGCTGCTGAAGCTCCAGAAACTTTTCCTTGCTGGCCGCGACGTTCTTCAGGGAACGCAGATCCCAGATGTATTTGCCTTGGCACTCTTCCAGCGTGTAGCCGAGCAAATGGGTGATGAAGGGGTTCGCATCCACGATCATTCCCGTTTCCGCATCCAGGATCAGGATGCCGTCCTTGGCCGTCTCGAACAGGCGGCGGTAGCGTTTCTCGGAGACTTGTCCCTTGATGCGCTCGCTGATGTCGCGGGCGATGCCGGTGGCCTGCCATTTGCCGTTGATCTGTGCGGCGGAGAGCGAGAGTTCGATGGGGAATTCGCTGCCGTCCTTGTGCAGGGCGGGCAGTTCGATGGTCTTGCCCAGCATCGCGCCGCGTCCCTCGGCAGCGAAGTTAGCCATGGCCTGCTTCGCTGCCGGGCGCATTTGCTGCGGGGTCAGCAGATCGTGCATCACCCGCCCGAGCGCTTCCTCCTTGCTGTAGCCGAACATGCTTGCGGCCGCGGGGTTCCAGGCGGTGACCGTGCCGCTTTCCCCGTCGATGGAGATGATGGCATCGCGCGCGGTATCGATGGCGAAACGCAGGCGCGCTTCGCTTTCCGTCAGCGCTACTTCGCTCTTTTTCTGGGAGGTGATGTCCCTGAGTGCATGCAGGGAGTAGAGGATGCCTCCCTGTCCATCGAGGACCTTGTAACCTTTGGAGAGGAATATTTTTCCCTCGACGCGGATTTCTTCATGGCTGGACGGGAGCGATTTGTCCTGCATCGCTTCCCTGCATCCGGGTGAGGGGCCTGAACCGGGCGGAAAAACTTTCCAGTAGGGTTTTCCTTGTGCTTCTTTTTCGGTGATACCGGCTAGCTGGCAATAGGCACGGTTGGCCAGCAATATGCGGGATTCCCGGTCGTGCAGGAACACCGGATCGTCGATGGCGTCGAAGATGTCGCGCCAGAATCCGGGGTTCAGCGTCATGCTCTCCGGTTGAACAGAGTCAACCGCCTTCGTGTTGGCAGTCTTCATCGCGGCTTATCCATTAGCCCTTGTAGGGTGGGCATGTTTTTTGCCCACGCGAAAATTCCTCTGCTAGCCGCGCGGGCAGTGCAAAGGTGTAACGGCGCAGCAGTTGGGGCCCGTCAGCCTCTCGCGTCCAGGGATAAAAACATACCGCACCTGCCGATAGCATTCGCCTTCAGCCTGCCGCCGGTTCCCTGATGGATGCATCAAAACAGTCCTCGCGCCAACTGCATCCGCCCTGATCGCACTCTTTTTCGAAAGCCGTGGCATAGCAGTCGAAGTTGCCCTCCTTGCTTTGGATGCTTCTGATCAGTTCGGATTTGGAAGATTTGCCGGGAACGATGCTGTGTGTTTTTGCGATGGCGCTGACTTCTGCGAGTTTCATGATGGTTCTCTCCTGAAAGTGGTTGGTTACAGCAGATTCGACAGATCACTGTGCTTTTTTTGCTTCGGCACGTTTCTGGATGCGAAGAACATATAGTGGTCAGGCACCCGGAGTGAGGTTTTCCGGTGTGCCACACCGTACGAAAGGCCGGTCATCGAAGCGTATCGGCTGCCCAACATCTGCCAGACCCGTTCGACTTCCTCGGGTTGGGAAAGGTTGTGCCGGATGGCATTCGGATTTCGGCTCGGAGTGATGATGGTTTCCATGTTCGCATTCCCGGTGGGTTCATATCCCCGCGTCCATGCCATTGCAGTGGATGCGGTTCGAGCGGGTATTGTTGCCGTTATGGCGGCGGCGAACCGTTCGCTAGCGCACGCATTGAAGTCGATGGGCAGCCGGACAATGCGCTGCGGATTTTGATTGTTCGGTCAAGTGTGTGTTGGCGAACGGTGCGCCACAGTCTGAACAGAAAGAATGGATGCCTTGAAAATTTGCCAGGGGGCGGGGAATGAACTTGCTGAGAGAAGACAACTCAATAATCACCGCTCCCAAGGCACTCAGCGCCGGGCGCCGGGAGTGGACTGATGTGCAACGTCAGGAATGGATCGATGGACATCGGGCCGTGAGGCAGGACGCCCCCGCGTTGTCACTGGGCGAACATGGTTTGATTCAGGATTGCAACAAATCTCTGCTGATGCTGTTTGGCTTCCGGCGCAGCGATCTGGTTTGGCAGCCAGTCTCGAAACTGTTTCCGCAACTCGCGGATGTCGAGTTGATTGAGGGCGGGCAAGTCAACCCGTTTCTCAATTTCCTGTGCCGTTGCGGCCAACTCTACCAGTCGCGGAACCGGCAGGGCGATACCTTCTCCAGCAATTTGAGTATCGTCCGGCTTGAGTACAAAGGAAGACGGTCTTTCAGGATGATCGTGCGGCCTTCGGTATCGTGATTCGGTGAGGTAGGCGCCAGTATCGCAGGATGGGGTAATGTGATACTCGCTGTAGAAACAGGTGCGCGCGACACGCACCTGTCTTGTTCGTCAGGTCGGCGGGTTGTCGGCCGTCAGTTTTCCGGTCACATCCTTGCCGATGCCGCGGTAACCGACGAAGCGGCCGGAGGGATTGAACATCGGTTCTCCGCTCACCATGAGAAATTGTCGTGTGCCGTCCGCGTTGGTCCGGCTGTAGACGAAATCCAGGAAAGGTTTGCGGGAGGCCAGATTCTCCTCCAGCGTCCTGCGTTCATTCTCGTTCCAGTTCAGGCTGTGGTCGTCGCGGGCGTGGCCGATGGTGTCGTCGACACGGATGCCGAGCATCTCGAACACCGGGCCGAAGATCTTGGTGAACTGGCCGTTCTCGTCCTGTTCCCAGTACCAGTCGGAAGACAGTTCGGTCAAACGCTGGAAACGCGCCTCGCTCTTGCGAAGTTCGGCAGTGCGCTCCTGCACCGTCTGCTCCAGCATCTGGTTCTGTTGCTCGAGCTGTTTGTACAGCAGTCGCACTTCCAGCATGTTGCGGATGCGCGTCTGCACTTCGACCACGTCGAACGGCTTGGCGACGAAATCCCTCGCGCCGGCCGACAACGCGCGCAGTTTGTGGTCGGGTTGGGCGGTGATGACGAGCACGGGCAGATAGCTTTCCGTCTCGATCTCCTTCAGGCCTGCCATCACCTGGAAGCCGTCCATGCCGGGCATCAGCAGGTCGAGCAGGATCAGGTCGTAGCGGTTCCTGCGGTGCAACGTGGCGACGGCGAACGGATCCGTGGTTGATGCGATCCGGGTATAGCCGGCATCGCGCAATATCTCTTCAAGCAGTTTGATATTGGATTCCTGATCGTCGACGATCAGGATGCTGGCGTTGCAGATTTCTTCTTCGTTGATCATGGTGTTCCTCCTGTTGCTTGGTTGCCGGCTGATCGCATTCGGACCGATCTCAATGCATCTTCCAGCGCATTCAAAAATTCGTTGACCTTGATCGGTTTGGTGAGATAGCGGAAGAATCCGGCATCCAGTCCGCGCTCGATATCGTGTTGCATCGCATTGGCGCTCAGCGCGATGACCGGGATATGCCGGGTCGCCGGATCGTCGCGCAGGATATGCAGCGCTTCGACCCCGTTGATGTCCGGCAGATTGATGTCCATCAGGATCACGTCCGGCAGATGGCTTCGTGCCAGCGAGATGCCGAGCTGGCCGTAGTGTGCGCTCAGCATGTTCAGATGGGTATACGCCCCGACGATGTGTTCGACCAGCATCATGTTGGCGATATTGTCTTCCACGTACAACAGGGTGCCCTGTTTTATGCTCGCCTCTGCGGGGGGTATTTTCGCTTCGTTCTGCCTATCGAAGGTTGCGTGCTGCGGCGGGGAGCTGCGGACCAGTTCGACCCAGAATTCGCTGCCCTTGCCGACGGTGCTTTCCACGCCGATGCTGCCGCCCATCAGTTCGACCAGTTGCTTGGCGACCACCAGCCCCATGCCGGTGCCTTCCTCGATTCCGCCTTCCTGTCCCAGACGATTGAAGGGCTGGAACAGTTGCGTCAGCTTCAGCGGAGACAAACCCGCACCGCTGTCGCGGATGGTGATGCGGATGCGGTCCGGCGAGTCGGCGCTGCACATCACATCGACAGTGCCGTTGGCGCAGTTGTATTTGATCGCATTGGTGAGCAGGTTGACCAGCACCTGTTTGACCCGGGTGCGTTCGGCATAGGCGTACCAGCTTGTGTCGAAGGGGTGGAATCGCAGCTGGGTGTGGTGCTTCTGCGCCTGCGATTCGATCATGGCCTGGCATTCGTGCATCACATCGGCCAGCGAGACCGGCTCCGGCGTGAGCGTCAGTTTGCCCGATTCGATCACTGCCAGATCGAGGATCTCGTTGATGAGTTCGAGCAGATACCAGCCCGCCTTGGTGATCTGCTCCATCCTTTCGGCCTGAGACTCCGTCAGCGGCGGCGTTCCGGCCTGCAACAACTGGGCGAAGCCGAGCACGGCATTGAGCGGGGTGCGCAACTCGTGGCTCATGCGGGAAAGGAAATCCGATTTGGCCAGGTTGGCTTTTTCGGCCACCGATTTCGCCCGTGTCAGTTCCAGGTTGTTTTCCAGCAGCACCTTTTCCAGTTGGCTGCGCACGGTGTTGTCGGTGCCGATCAGCAGATAGCCGATGAGGCCCTCATGCGCATCGCGCAGGGCGGTGACTGTCACAACGGCCGGCCAGCGCGTGCCGTCCTTGCGGATGTAGGTCAGTTCGTAGATGTCCTCGACGCCGCGCGCGGCATTGAAGATCATGGCCTCGAAACCCGGCAGCACAGGTTTGCCGTGCTTGATGCTCAACGCCCTGGCGAGCGCGAAGAGCTCCGAGGGGTCGGCAAGTTCGGTCAGGGTGAGTTTGTTGAGGACTTCGGCGGCGCTGTAACCCAGCATGCGCTCGGCGCCGATATTGAATATCTGGATGAGGCCGTTTTCGTCGGTGGCGATGCTGGAGAAATTGGCGCTGTTCAGGATCGCTTTCTGCAGTGCGCCCGTCTTCAGCAGGTTGCGCTGATGCTTGGCCTCAATGGCGCCTGCCGCTGCATCGGCAGCGGGGCTGAAAAGATCGGATGTGTATATTTCTTCAGGCATGGCTCACTTCGGGGCGATTCATACCCCGCCTGTATTGCTTATACGCCGATTGTGCTTTCAACATATCGTCATGCCTCCCGGAGCAAGCGGCGGAATTCTTTCTTGACCACGTTGTAGCACTCGCAGGCGCGCGCCTCCAGTCCGGCCCGGTCCTGCACCGTGATGTGGCCTCGCCGGTAACTGATCAGACCGGCGCGCTGCAGATCGCCCGCGGTCTCGGTGATACCTTCGCGGCGCACGCCGAGCATGCTGGCGATCAGTTCCTGCGTCATGATCAGTTCATGCGAGGGCGAGCGGTCCAGCGTGAACAGCAGCCAGCGGCACATCTGTTGTTCCATCGAGTGGTGACGGTTGCACACTGCGGTCTGCGACATCTGCGTGATCAGGGCCTGGGTGTAGCGCAGCATCAGACGCATCATCGGTCCGGCGCGGTTGAATTCCTCCATCATCAAACGCGCCTTCAGGCGGTAGGCATGGCCGCTGCTGCACACGGTGGCGCGGCTGGGCGTGGTGTTGCCGCCCATGAACAGCGAGATGCCGACTACGCCGTCATTACCGACACCGGCGATCTCGGCCGAGGCACCGTTCTCCATCACGTAGTGCAGGGACACGATGGCCGTCGTCGGAAAATAGGCGTGATGCAACTGGCCGCCGGACTCGTACAACACCTCGCCGAGCGGCATGGGGATCAACTCCAGATGCGGCGCGATACGTTCGAAGATGTCTTCGGGCAATGCAGCGAGCAGATGGTTCTGGATGGCGCTTTGCGGCGGGGATGTTGCAGTGGGCATTTTCATATCTCCGTAGCATGCTGCGGTTGGATGGGCCGATGAGGCAACGGAAATATGGAGCTGTTGGACTGCAAGGACTACATGGTGATTGACCTTATAGCACGGTGGTCTGGTCGGGTATGTGCGATATCGCACATACCAGCGAAGCTCATTCCTCTTTTACCAGTGCGGGAATTTCGGTGATGGCGAGGCGTACCGAGAATGCGCCGCCTTCATTGCTGTGCGGGTCCGTCGCCTGCGCGGGCGCGGCACGTGCCCTGAGCGAGTCCACGCGGGCACGAAAACGCGAGTCGTCTTCGCGCAGGAAAGTCAGTTCGCAATGCTGGCGCTGTTCGTGTTTCAGTACACCGGCAAAATGCGTATACCAGCGGTCGCGGTCTTCCGCCGCGACGAATTGCGAAAAGCGACGGCTGACCAGTTTACTGCGCACCACGCCGAGCAGGTCCGCGCCGGTGAGATTGATCTCGCTGATCATGCCCTCGCGACTGACGGTGAGATAGGCGATGGGGGCGAAGTCGTACAGGTCCACATAGCGGTCGCGCGATTCCTCCATGGCCAGATGCGCCTGGCGCAGGGCTTCGTTCTGTATCTCCAGCTCGATCTGGTGCACACGCAACTCGTGCAGCAGTTTATGCAGCAGTTCCTCGCCCGGTTGCGGATTCACCAGATTTATCTGGTTCTGTGTCACCCGCGCCTCGGCTTCGGCGCGCAGGGTGTTTGCTTCGTTCGGTTTGTCGTCCATGGTGTTTCCTTGTTGGACTGTCACTCCGTTATTTGACTTCTTCTATCGCCAGCAGGATCAGTTGCGATCCATCTGCCTTGCCGGTGATGCGGCGGGCGTTGAGTAGCATCCTGCGTTTGCCGATGGCGGGGAAGTCGTGTTCGACCTCAAAACCTTCGACCACCTGCTTGCTGGGCAGTTCGGTTTCCAGCAGCTCTTTCAGTTTCGGGATGTCCCACTGCCGGTTGCCCAGTTCGTACAGCGGGCGGCCCACCGTGTCCTGCGGCGCGACCTTGAAATTCTCGTAGAACGAGCGGCTGGCAGAGATGATCTTGCATGTGCCATCCAGCACGAGCAGCGGTTCGCGTACCGTGTCCACGATGCTCTCGGCGAATTCGCGCGCTTCCTTCATGGCTGATTCGGCCTGCATGCGTTTGCTGATGTCGGTGAAGGTCAGCACCACGCCGTCGATCACGTTGTCCAGCGTGCGGTAGGGCTGGATGCGCGCCAGATACCATTCGCCGCCGCTGGTGAAGACTTCGCGCTCGCGCGGCACCAGCGAATCGAGCACCGCCTGCGCATCGGCGAGCAGATCGTCATCCCTGATGTTCGACTTGATGTCGCCCAGCGGTCGGCCCACATCCGAAGCGACCAGACGGAAGACCCGTATCGCCTCGCGCGTGAAGCGTTTGATGCTGAGGGTGTCGTTGAGGAAGATGGTGCCGACATTGATGTTGTCGAGCAGGTTCTTCATGTCGTTCTGCATGCCGGCCAGTTGCTCGATCTTGTTCTGCAACTCGGCGTTCACCGTCACCAGTTCTTCATTGACCGATTGCAGTTCTTCCTTGGAAGTCTCCAGCTCTTCATTGGTGGACTGGAGTTCTTCGTTGGTGGATTGCATCTCCTCGTTGGTGGATTTGAGCTCCTCATTGGAGGCTTGCTGTTCCTCGATGGTGGCGTGCAGGTTTTCTTTGGTATAGGAGAGGTCGCGCTCCAGCTCCTCGATGCGGTGCTGTTCCGCCGATACTGCGGCGGCTTTGCCGCGCGGCGTTTTCCCTTTGCCGCTGCTTGCCGGGGCAGCCGGTTTTTCAGACTTGCCTCCCGCCACGTCCTGGAAGCTCACCAGCAGCAAACCTTGATTGGGCTCGATGAACGGCAGCGGCCGCACGCTGAAGCTGACGCGAAGACTGTCGCCGTTGCTGCCGAACGCGGCTTCGCGGTTCAGGGTCGGGATGCCTTTTTCGGTCGCGGCCGCAATGGCGTTGCGCAGTTCCAGTTGCAATCCCTCGCGCGCCATCTCGATCACATTGAAGCCGGCCTGACCGGGCGCCGGGCGCAGGTATTTGCCTGTGTCGCCGTGCACGAACAGGATGTCGCCCTTGATATTGGTCACCACCGAAGCCGGGGCATAAGACTGCAGCAGTGCGCGCCGGGTCAGTTCGGCGAAGTCGGTTTCTTTGAGCTTGGTCGTCACTTCTTCGGGGCCTTTGCTTGGGTTGTCTTTGGTCCAGGACAGTCCGCTGGACATCACCACACGGGTGGATGCGGCCGAGGGTGTGGTCTGGTAGAACTTCCATTTGCGGTTGAGCGGGCTGAACAGCTCGACATGGTTGCCTATGCTTTCCGAAGGCGAGAGGAACAGCACGCCGCCCGGCTTGAGCGCATAGTGGAACGCGGGAATGACGCGGTTCTGCAACTCCGGCTCCAGATAGATCATCAGGTTGCGGCAGCTGAGCAGGTCCAGCTTGGTGAAAGGCGGGTCCTTGATGATGTTCTGGGTGGCGAACACCACCATCTCGCGAATCTCTTTTTTTACGCGGTAGCCCGCATCTTCCTTGATGAAGAAGCGGCGCAGCCGTTCCGGCGTGACGTCCTGCGCGATGTTGGGCGGATAGAATCCGGCGCGCGCCGTGGCGATGGCATCGTCGTCGAGGTCGGTGCTGTAGATCTGGGTCTTGCATTCCCGTCCCGTTTCATTCATCAGTTCGCGCAGCAGGATGGCGATGGAATAGGCTTCCTCGCCGGTGGCGCATCCCGCCACCCACACGCGGAACACATAGTTCTCCGGCTTGTCCTTGAGTAGCTGCGGCAGGATGTCGTTCTTCAATGCCACAAAAGCTTCGGGATCGCGGAAGAAACTGGTGACGTTGATCAGCAGTTCCTTGAACAGCAATTGCACTTCGGCCGGATGTTCCTTGAGATAGCGCGCATAGATATCCGTGTTCTCGATGTTGTGCTGCGACATGCGCCGCTCGATGCGGCGGCCGATGGTGCTTTTCTTGTACAGCGAGAAGTCGTTGCCGGTGCCGGAGCGCAACAGCATCAATATCCGGCTCATGCCGCTTGCCGCGGTCGCGTCCGGCTGAGGTTTTTCCTGCTGGACACTCAGTTGCCGTGTTTTGCTGAGCAGTTGTTCCGGCATCTTTTCCACCGCCAGGGTGTAGGTGGCATAACCCGCGTGTATCGCGCTGATCGGCATGCCGTCGTATTTTGCCGTGCTCGGGTCCTGCACCAGCGTGATGCCGCCCGCGCCCTGGATGGCGCGCAGTCCCAGTGTGCCGTCGGTGCCGGTGCCGGAGAGGATGATGCCGATGGCTTTTTCGCCCTGGTCTTCGGCCAGTGAACGCAGGAAGGAGTCGATGACCATGCGCTGTCCGCGCGGCATCTCCGGCTCGTTGAGTTGCAGGGCGCCGTGGAAGATGGCCATTTCGCGGTTGGGGGGCAATACATAGACGTGGTTCGGTGCGACCCTGACCTGATCTACCGCTTCGACCACCGGCATGGTGGTGGCGCGTTGCAGGATCTCGGTGAGCAGACTGTCGTGATCGGGATCGAGGTGCGATGCCAGCACAAAGGCCATGCCTGAGTCCGGTGGAACATTGCGGAAGAATTGCTCGAAGGCTTCCAGTCCGCCTGCGGAAGCGCCGATGCCGACGATGTTGAAGCCGGCAACGATTTCTTGTGTGGCAGCTTTGGCGGGCTTGACTGCGACGGCCGGCGTTTTGGGTGTCTTGGGCGGTTTTTTGCTTGCCACGGGATGGATTTCCTCGGGAACGGTCAGTAAACGTCATCATGCTACTCCGAATTCGGGCGTGATCAGTATTTTGACTTTAAGTGGGATATCGAACAGAGGGCGTATGTGCATCGCGGGATGATGCTTGCGGGCGCTTCTCCTCCCTTCCCTTTGATGGGCGCCCGTAGTACCCCGGCCCGGGCGCGCCAGTCGCGTACCGGGCTCTTTTTTTGCGCGGCAGCGAACTGCGTCACTGATGCGGAAAGTGTTCTGTGTGCTACCGCTCAGACTTTTATCGCGGCCGGTCCCATGCTGTGTCCTGTATATCCGGAAATCGGCCCGGCCAGACCGTGTCGGAATCCAACACTAAAGGAGAGCCTGCTTGCAGCCCACACACTCAGTCCGTGCAGCCAATCGCCTGCTTGCGAGCCTGCCGGACAAAGACCTGACGCGCTTTTTGACGGCCTGTGAAACGGTCGAGCTCGCCTTCGGCGCGGTGTTGGCCGAACCCAACGAGCCCATGCGCCAAGTCTATTTCCCCACGGGTTGTTTCATCTCCCTGATGTCGAAGCTGGACGGACATGACAGCCTGGAAGTGGGCCTGGTCGGCGATGAAGGCATGCTGGGTGCCACGCTCGTCCTCGGTGTGGAAACTTCGCCGCTGCATGCGCTGGTGCAGGGGGCGGGCAAGGCGCTGTGCATGGATACCGCGTCGTTCGTGCGCGAGCTGGAACAAATCCCGGAACTGCGCCATGTGCTGAAACGATATCTTTATGCGGTGATCGGGCAACTCGCGCAGACCGCCGCCTGTTCCCACCATCATGTGGTCGAGGCACGGTTGGCGCGCTGTCTGCTGATGACGCAGGACCGCGCGCACTCCAACCATTTTCATGTCACCCACGAGTTCCTCGCCTACATGCTGGGCGTGCGCCGCGTGGGAGTCACCACGGCTGCCACGGCGCTGCATAACCGCCAACTGATCGACTACAGTCGCGGCGATGTCATCGTGCTCGACCGTGCCGGACTGGAAGCGGCATCCTGTGCGTGTTACGAGGCGGACAATGCGACTTACGAACGGATGATGGGATGATTCAAACCCCGGCCTGTTCCGCCTGCTCGTCGGCGAAATAGCTGGAGCGCACCATGGGCGCGCAGGCGGCATGTGAAAAACCCATCTCCTTCGCGGCGATCTCGAATTCCTTGAACGCTTCCGGCGTGACATAGCGCAGCACGGGCAGGTGGCCGTCGGAAGGTTGCAGATATTGTCCGAGCGTGAGCATCTCGACATCGTGCGCGCGCAGGTCGCGCATCACTTCGAGCACTTCCTCGTCGGTCTCGCCCAGACCCAGCATCAGGCCGGATTTGGTGGTCACCTGCGGGAAGCGCGCCTTGAAGTCTTTCAGCAGTTTGAGCGAGTGCGCGTAGTCGGCGCCGGGTCGTGCCAGCGGGTACATGCGCGGCACGGTTTCCAGATTATGGTTGAGCACGTCGGGCAGGCTGCTGGCCAATGCATCCAGTGCGACGTCGAGGCGGCCGCGGAAATCCGGCACCAGTATCTCCAGTTTGGTAGCGGGAGAGGAGGCGCGGATGGCGGTGAGGCAGTCGGCGAAATGCTGTGCGCCGCCGTCGCGCAGGTCGTCGCGGTCGACGCTGGTGATCACGACATATCTGAGTTTGAGGATGCCGATGGAGCGCGCCAGATTCTGCGGCTCGTCGGCATCGGGCGGCAAGGGTTTGCCGTGCGCCACGTCGCAGAAGGGGCAACGCCGCGTGCACACATCGCCGAGGATCATGAAGCTGGCCGTGCCCTTGCCGAAGCATTCGCCGATGTTGGGGCAGGAGGCTTCCTCGCACACGGTGTGCAGGTGCTGCTCGCGCAGCATGCGCTTCACTTCGTTGTAGCCCGCGCCGCTACCGGATTTGACGCGTATCCATTGCGGTTTGCGCAGGCGCTCCTGCAGGGGCACGATCTTGATGGGGTTGCGCGCGGTCTTGGCCGCGCCGGTCTGTTTGTGTTCACTCATGGGCGGATTGTAAAACATCGCGACATGCGGGTTCTAAATCCTTGTTAAACCCTGTAGCATGCAAGGATAAATAATACCCAACTAGAAAAGTATGGTATATTGCAAGCCAATGGTTAAGCCATTCCCGCGTTACTAACAATAGATCAGGAGATTGTCATGGAACATCAATTGCCCCCGCTGCCGTATCCCCGTGAAGCGCTCGCGCCGCACATGTCCGCCGAGACTTTCGATTACCACTATGCCAAACATCATCAGGCCTATGTCACCAACCTGAATAACCTGATCAAGGGCACGGAATTCGAGAACGCCAGCCTGGACGACATCATCAAGAAGGCTTCCGGCGGCATCTACAACAACGCGGCCCAGGTCTCCAACCACACCTTCTTCTGGAGCTGCATGAAGCCGCAGGGCGGCGGTGCACCGACCGGCGCGCTGGCCGAAGCCATCAACAAGAAGTGGGGTTCGCTCGACGACTTCAAGAAAGCCTTCCAGACTTCCGCCGTGGGCAACTTCGGTTCCGGCTGGACCTGGCTGGTGAAGAAGGCCGACGGTTCGCTGGACATCGTCAACATGGGCGCTGCCGGTACACCGATCACCACCGCCGACAAGGCGCTGCTGTGCGTGGATGTGTGGGAACATGCCTACTACATCGACTACCGTAACCTGCGTCCGAAGTTCGTCGAGACCTTCCTCAACAATCTGGTGAACTGGGATTTCGTGGCGAAGAACTTCGCCTGATCTTCAGCGCAGCAGACCTCAAGGCCGGAGCGTTCCTCCGGCCTTTTCAATTTCATCGTCCGTCCGGTACAGATTGTGGCGTGCCTGAAAGAGCCGCGGATCGAGTTGCAGCGCGGTGCTGAATTCGCGCCGCGCTTCGTCGTGACGCTGGGCCAGCAGATAGGCATGGCCGAGGTTGTTGTGCACGCGCGCCTTGTCGGGCGATTTCACTACGGTGTCCTGCCACAGGTGTTCTTCGCTGGTGTAGACCTGGTTGCGCAGCACGGTGAGGCTGGCGAAGGTCAGCAGCAGCGCGGCAGCCAATATGCGTTGTGTCCTGACATCCAGCCACAGCGTGAGTTCGATGCCCAGGGCGAGCAGCAGCGGCCATCCGGCCAGATACAACTGGCGCTCATTGGCGATATCGATACGCGGCAGGAACAGATACAGCGGGATCAATTGCAGCATCGCCCACGCCAGCGCAAAGCTTATCCACGGGCGTCTGAGCCAGCAGGCCAGCATGAGTACGAATAGCCCGATGAAAATGGCTAGCGGGATCAGCGCTTCGCCGATGCCGGACAGCAGCGGCAGGTCGGGGTCGATGTTCAGCCACAAGGGCAACGCCCATTGCTGCAGCAACCAGACGAAGCCGGCGAGATGGGTGGCGAGGTTGCCCTGCATGTCGTTGAATTCCGCACTGCGCTGCATCTGGTCGATATAACTGTCGCTGAGCAGGAAGAACAAAGTGGCGGCGCAGAGCACCGCCCAACTCGGCCACATCAGGCTGAGTGCCGTTCGCCAGCGACCGCCACAGCAAAGCTCCCACGCCAGCAGTGCCAGCGGAAAGGTCACCGCCGTTTCCTTGGTGGCCAGCGCCAGCAGGAACAATAAAGGTGTGAGCAGGTAGAGCAGTTTCCAGTCGTCCTGCGTGCGTCCGCGGATGTAGCTGAGCAGTCCGGCCAGATAGAACAGGGACATCAGCGAGGCGGAGCGTCCGCTGATGTAACTCACGGCTTCGGTGTGCACGGGGTGCAGCGCGAACAGCAGCGCGGTGAGCAGCGCGGCATGGCGCAGCTTGTCGACCTGCCATTGCTGCTGCACGAAGGCCTGCGCCAGCCGGTAGACCAGCCAGGTATTCACCAGATGGATGAGCAGGTTGGTGAGATGGAAGCCGATGACGCCCGTGCCCATCGTCCAGTTGAGCGTGTAGCTGAATTTGAGCAGCGGGCGGATGCCGCTGTTGATGGCGGCGAACCAGCTTGCCCAGGAATGCACCTGTGGCTGGTCGACGATGACGTTGTAGTCGTCGAACTGGAACGGACCGCCAAGCACATTGGCGTATGCGGCGAGCACGGCCAGTGCCAGCCAGACCAGCACGACCGCGGCGGGCTCAGGGCGCGACGCGCGCATGGTCGAAAGCCAGATCGAGTATGTCCACCGCATCCCACCAGCGGTCCTTGCCGTGCAACAGCACCAGCAACACTTCATGGCCGTCGCGTTTGGCGAGTGCCACCAGACAGGTGCCGGCTTTGGCGGTGTAGCCGGTCTTGAGGCCGAGCGCACCGTCGTAGCGTCCGATCAGCGCGTTCCTGTTGCGCAGCTGGTATTGCCTGCCTTCCAGAGTGGTGATGGCGGCGTGCTCTTGCGAAGTGAGAGGAACCATCTGGGGGTGTTTGAGCAGTTCGCGCGCCAGAAGGGCGAGGTCCTGTGCGGTGGAATAGTGTCCGCTCGCATCGTGGCCGCAGGCGTTGCGGAACTGCGTGTCGTGCAGTCCGAGTTCGCGTGCGCGGCGATTCATCTGCTGCACGAAAGCCGCTTCACTGCCGCCCAGGTGGTCGGCTAGCGCGTGGCAGGCATCGTTCGCCGATTGCAGCAGCGTGGCGGCGAGCAGGTCCTCGACGCGCAAATGTTCGCCGGCCTTGAGTGCCAGACGTGAGCCGGTCTCCCGCGTCGCCGCTTGGGTGATGACTGCGGTCTCCTGCAACTTGCCCTGTTCAAGTACCAGCAGTGCCGTCATCAGCTTGGTGAGGCTGGCGGGCGGCAGGCGTTTGGCGGGCTGTTTTTCCCACACGGCTGTACCGTCGATTTCGACCCGATAGGCCGCGGCGATCTGCGGAAAAGGATCGGGCTGTGAAACCGCCTGCGCGGAAAGCGCCAGCAGCCACAGCCCGATGAAGAGGGAGGGGCGCACTTAGAAACCGAACCTGCCCTTCAGTTTTTTTGCCTCTTCCAGCATGTCCGAAGAGGGAGACTTGCCGGGTTTGCGCGGCGCGGGCATCTCATCCGACTCGTCATCATCGGAATCCTCGTCGTTATCCTTCCCGCTCATGCACTTCTTGAAATCGGCAGCGCGTGTCTCGGCGGTGTAGCTGCGGCCCTCGCAATCCCGTCGCCGTTGGTTCTCGCGGAAGGTCTTGGCCTCGGCCGGGCAATGCGCGGACAGATGGCGGTAGTTCTTTTCATCGAGCTGTTTGCAGATCGAGCGGGTGGTGGCAGCCATGTCCAGTTTGCATTCCCTGACGATTGATACGCCCCCGAGCATATGCTGCTCATGCTGGTTCAGCGAGCTGAAGGTTTGTACGTCCCTGGGGGCGTCCTTCTTCACCGCGTCGCAGAATTGTTTGCGCTGGTCGCCACAGGCCGCACCCGGTTGCAGAATCAGGCTGGAGGCGCTTATCCATTCGGCGGTGTTCCGGTAATTGGAGGTATCGCACATCTGCGATTTTATTTTCTTGACCTGCTCTTCCGAGTCGCAGCTGCCGCCCAGTCGTTTGCCGCTGAACTCGGAAGTCATGTTCATGTCCTGGCCGTCAGATTTGCCGGAGAACTTCATCTTGCCCTTGTAGCCGCCGGCACTGGTGGTCTGCTCGCCGCTGCCGGTCATCACCTCGCCGTCGCGGTCGCAACGCATCTTCCAGGTGGTCTTGTTGCCCACTGTCTTGACGTCGCTCATCTTGCAGTCCTTGTCGCCCGAGGTCTTTTGGGGATCGTTCTCGCCGCCTTTGGGGATGCATACCTTTTGCGTGGTGGGCGGCATGGCGAAGGGCATGCCGGGCATCTCCATCTTGGTGGTGACTTCCCAGTATTCGCCGGGGGCGGCGATGGTCGCGGCACTGGTGAAAACGGCCAGCAAGGACAGAATGGCTGTGAGATGTTTGTGCATGATGACTCCCTGAAGTTGACCGACATCGAGATGTTTCTGCGCCGTGGCGATTCTTTGCCTTCCTTGCCAGCCAGTCAAGCTAAGGTTCCGTGGAGGAATAATGGTTGACAGCAGAACGTCCGTTCTTTAGGATGCAAGAACGTTCGTTCTGTAGAGGTGACATCATGTCCGATTCCGATCCGTCAGCCAGAGACGCAGAGTATCTGGCCAAGCTGCAGGATTACTACGCTTCCTGGAAGAGCATCCCATCGTATGCCGCGCTGTGCGATGTGTTCGGCATCGCCTCCAAATCCTGGGTCAAGGCTATCCTGGACCGGCTGGAGAAAGCCGGTTTCGTGGAACGCACGCCGGACGGGATGTGGATACCCAGCCGCCAGTTCTTTGCCCGCCCCTTTGCCGAGTCAGCCGTGCAGGCCGGCATGCCGGTCGCGGTGAACGATACGCAGGGCGACTATTTCATCATCGACGAGATGCTGATCGAGAAGCCGTCCACCACCACCATGATCCCGGTGAAGGGCGATTCCATGATCGATGCGGGTATCCACGAGGGCGATGTCGCAGTGGTGGAGAAGCGCAATGTCGCCAACATCGGCGATATCGTGGTGGCCATCGTCGATAACGAGTTCACCCTGAAGACGCTGGACAAGGAGCGCGGCCAATACATCCTGCGACCGGCCAACCCGGCCTATCCGGTGATACGTCCGCAGGGCTCGCTGGAGATATTCGGCGTGCTGGTGGGGTTGATCCGCAAATACAAGTAGCCGGCGTCTCCTTCGGGTAATTCATGGGCGGACAGGGCCAAGGGTTGTTAAAATCGCGCCCTGTCTGCAATCTATGCCCAATATGAATCCGACCCTAGTCTTCGACATCGAAACCATTCCCGACATCGCCGGGCTGCGCGCGCTGCATGAGCTCGACAGCGCGGTGAGCGACCGCGATGTGGCGGAGATGGCCTTCCAGATGCGCCGCCAGAAGACCGGCAGCGATTTCCTGCCCCATCATCTGCAACGCGTCGCCGCGATCTCCTGCGTGCTGCGCGAGGGCGACAACTTCAAGGTGTGGACGCTGGGCGAGCCGGATGAGGACGAAGGCAGCATCATCAAGCGCTTCTTCGACGGCATCGAGAAATACACCCCGCAGATCGTTTCCTGGAATGGCAGCGGTTTCGACCTGCCGGTGCTGCACTATCGCGGACTGATCCACGGTATCCAGGCACCGCGCTACTGGGACCAGGGCGAGGATGACAAGGACTTCAAGTGGAACAATTACATCAGCCGCTACCACTCGCGCCATCTCGATCTGATGGACCTGCTGGCGATGTACACCGGCCGCGCCAACGCGCCGCTGGACGAACTGGCCAAGCTCATCGGTTTCCCCGGCAAGCTGGGCATGGACGGCAGCAAGGTGTGGGACGCCTACCAGCAAGGCCAGTTGGCCGAGATCCGCAACTACTGCGAGACCGATGTGGTGAACACCTGGCTGGTGTTCGCGCGCTTCCAACTGATGCGCGGGCAGTTCAGCAAGGCCCGCTACGAGCAGGAACTTGAACTGGTACGCAGCACCCTGAAAAAATCCGACGAGAAACATTGGCAGGAATTCCTTGCCCAGTGGCCCGAAAAGACATCCGCATGAATCCAGTCATCATTGAATCACTCGACCACGAAGGTCGCGGCATCGCGCATGCCGACGGCAAGGTCATCTTCATCGAGGGCGCGCTGACCGGCGAGCGCGTGACCTATTCCACCTACCGCAAGAAGAACAATTACGAGCAAGCCAAGGTCGAGCAGATCCTGAAACAGTCGTTCATGCGCGTGCAGCCCAAGTGCCCGGTGTTCGGCGTGTGCGGCGGCTGTTCCATGCAGCATCTCGATCCGCGCGCGCAGGTCGCGGTCAAGCAGCGCGTGCTGGAAGACAATCTGCAGCGCATCGGCAAGGTCAAGCCCGAAGTCGTGTTGCCGGCTATCTACGGTATGCCCTGGGCCTATCGCCAGCGTGCGCGCCTGTCTGTGCGGCATGTGCTGAAGAAAGAGAAAACGCTGGTCGGCTTCCGCGAGCAGAACGGCAAATATGTGGCCGACATGCAGCACTGCGAAATACTGACGCCCAAGATCGCCAGCCTGTTGCCTTTGCTGGGCGAGCTGAATGAGAAGTTCACTGTGCGTGACATCATGCCGCAGATCGAAGTGGCGGTCGGCGAGCATGTGGATGTACTGGTGCTGCGCATCCTGGCTCCGCTCACTCCCGCGGACGAAGCGCTGATCAAGGAATTCGCCGACAAACACCAAGTGCAATTCTGGACGCAGACCAAAGGGCCGGATACGGTGATACCGTTCTATCCGCTGGATGCGCCGCCATTGAGTTACAGCCTGCCGGAATTTGGCATCACCATGCCGTTCGCGCCGACCGAATTCACCCAGGTGAACAGCGACATGAACCGCCTGATGGTGAGCCGTGCCATGCGTCTGCTTGATCCGCAGCCGAACGAGCGCATCGCCGATTTCTTCTGCGGACTGGGCAACTTCACGCTGCCGATCGCGCGCAGTGGTGCGCAGGTGCTGGGGGTCGAGGGCAGCGAGGCATTGGTGCGACGCGCCAGACAGAACGCTGAATCCAACGGGCTATCCGGCAACACGACTTTCCAGATGATGAATCTGTTCGAGATGGATGAAGCCACGCTGGCGAAATCAGGCCGTTTCGACAAATGGCTGGTCGATCCGCCGCGCGACGGTGCGATCGAGTTGATGAGATCTATCAGCGATGAGACTGCGCCCAGGCGCATCGTCTATGTAAGCTGCAGCCCGGCCACGCTGGCGCGTGATGCCGAAGTGCTGGTGCATGCCAAGGGTTACAGACTTAAAGCGGCGGGCGTGATGAACATGTTCCCGCAGACTTCGCATGTGGAATCGATCGCTTTGTTCGAGCGATAGAAAGAAAAAGGGTCAAGACAATGGCACGCTACGACGATCTGGTTGAAGAAGCGCTCACGCGGGTGAAGGAGATCATGCCGTGGGATCTGAGCCGCGCACTGGCCGCAGGCGGCAAACCCATGTTGCTTGATGTGCGCGAGCCGGCCGAATTCGACCTGCTGCGCATCCCCGGCTCGATCAATGTACCGCGCGGCATCCTGGAGCAATCCTGCGAATGGGATTACGACGAGACCGTGCCGGAACTGGCTTCAGGGCGCGGGCAGGAGATCGTGGTTATCTGCCGCTCCGGCAAACGTTCCGTGCTGGCGGCGGATATGCTGCTGAAGATGGGTTTCAGCAACGTCGTCTCGCTCAAGACAGGCGTGCGCGGCTGGAGCGATTACGAGCAGCCGATGACAAACATGAAAAACGAGTCTTTGGATGCGGATGACGGCGATGTGTTGCTGGCGCCGCGCGTGCGACCCGAGCAGCGCAAACCTAAGCCGTAGCTGTTAAGACTTCTTTGGCTGCAGGGCGGTGCCGCTGAACTCGATGCCACCCCATCCCGTTCTGATGAAGTTCCTGATGTTCTGGTGATCGTCGCCATCCGGATGTTTGAGTACGTCTTCCCGATAGTAGTTGCCGAAGCAGTGCAAAGTCTGTTGTTGCGACAAGCCGCGCAGGCGCGCGAACGAGAACAGTTTGCAGGAACCGTTGTTCTTCCCGGCTTCATTGAGAAAAGTGCCGTTCCTGAACGAAGTCGGGGTGAAATCGTATAGCGCGTCAATGACCGCTATCGTATCGTTGAAAGCCACACTCTCGGGAGTGTCGTGCAGCAGGCGAAGCAGAGTGTCCAATTTCATATAAACATATTTCCGATGAGGATATAAAAAGGCGGCCGCAGCCGCCTTTTTTGTTGGTGCGGGAAACGGTTAGTCGCGTTCGCCCGTGAAAGCCATCAGCAGGTTGAGCAGATGGATGAACAGGTTGTAGATGTCCAAGTACAAGCCCAAGGTTGCCATCAGGTAGTTGGTCTCGCCGCCGTGCACGATCTGGCTCACGTCGTACAGGATGTAGGCGGAGAAGATCATCACGGCAATGGCCGAGATGGTCAGCGACAGTGCCGGGATCTGGAAGAAGATGTTGGCCAGCGAGGCGACGATCAGCAGGATCAGCCCGATGAACAGGAACTTGCCCATGAAGCTGAAATCCTTCTTGGTCACAGTGGCGATAGTGGCCAGCGAGAAGAAGATGATGCCGGTACCGCCGGCGGCCATACCGACCAGTTGTGCGCCGTTCTTCAGGCTCAGGGCCACTTGCAGGATGGGGCCGAGGAACACGCCGGCGACGAAGGTGAAGCCGAGCAGGGCTACGATGCCCCACACGCTGTTGCGCAGCGCGGCAACAGCGAACAGCATGCCCATCATCACGGCGAACATCATCAACGGGTACATAATCGGATGTGCGGCCATGAACGACAGATCCAGCGAAGTGCCGATCAATGCGCCGATGACGGTCGGAATCATGGTCAGCGCCAGCATCATGTAGGTGTTGCGCAGGACTTTGTTCTGTTCGACGGCCAGCGTCGTGGTCGGTGTTGCGGCTTGGGTTTGGTATTGCATGGTTTCCTCCAATGATCAGGGATGTTTCAATAAGCAGGCGTGAGACTACAGAAGCAGTGTGAAAGTTGCAACCATGCCCGTTGGGGGCATGGGGTATTTCAGGTATCATGCGCGGCGTTGGGAAGTGCCTGGGGGAACTATTCGGCGGTATCAGCGCCTTATGTTCGCGCCTCATGGCCCGTTTGGAGGTGTGGCCGAGTGGTTGAAGGCACTAGTCTTGAAAACTAGCGAGGATGAGAGTCCTTCGTGAGTTCGAATCTCACCGCCTCCGCCAAGATCGAATCATTTTGCAATCGTTCAGGAGTGAAAATAATGCTGCGTAAAATCCTTGCAATCTCTTTGATGTCAGTGGCTACTTTGTCTTCTGCGGATACATTGGACATCGGCCTGAGCAATACCACGGCCCAGTTCAAATACGGCGTCGCCAGCGGCCTCGCCGGCAAGTCCGAGATGTATGCGGAATTGATGTACAACGACAAGAACAGCATCATCGGCGGTGTTGGCCTGCTGGTGGCGAACGACGAAATGAACGTGCCCGGTCTGACCATCGGTGTGGGTGGTAAGGCGGTTGTCGCCATCATCAAGGAGACTCCGGCTCGCAACAAGGCTTCCGCCATCGCGCTCGGCGCGCAAGTGCGCTATGAATTGCCCTCGGAACGCCGTCTGGCCTTTGCCGGTGAACTGTATCTGGCTCCCAAGATCATCACCTACGGCGATGCCGACCGTTATCAGCAATACGGGGCGCGTGCCGAGTTCTCGATCTCGCCGCAGGTGCAGGTCTACGGCGGATACCGCAAGACTTGGTTCGTGCTGAAGAACACCAGCACCGAAGCAGTTTTGATCAACGGCCCGCATCTGGGTGTGCAGCTGTCGTTCTGAGATCGCTTTGTCCATGTTCAGAACGGCCCTGATCTTTGCCGCGCTTTTCTCGCTGACGTCCCTGGCGCAAGCCAAGGACGTCTCGGCCCAGCAGGTCGGGGTGGAATACGCCAGAGAGAATCAGGCCAAAGCTGAAACGGAGCATAAGGGCAACCTGCAACGGGTTGCCGAGTCCGAGAAGAGTTTGGCCGATGCGCAGAAACGTCTAGCGGAAGACAGGCAAAAAACGGAGGCTTCGAAAAAGCAGCTGGACGAAGCCAACGCAAAACTGCTCCGGGCGCAGGAAGTGCTCGACAAAGCCTGGAAAGAATAGACCACCTTTTGCCGCCACATCCTGTGGCGCACAATTGACTCAGTATCCCAACGCGCGCGCGCCCTGATAGAACGCGAAGCTGACTCCCCAAGCCAATAGCAGCGACCACGAAAGTACGAACAGAGTGTAGCCCATATTCTTTGCCTCGCTGCGCAGGGTGGCGATGGCGGAGAGGCAGGGGGTGTAGATCAGGGTGAACAGCATGAAGCTGTAAGCCTGTACCCAATCCAGTTGCTGTCCCAGCGTGGTTCCCAGCGCATCCCCGCTCATGCCGTAGATCACGGCGAGCGAGCCGATGACGATCTCCTTGGCGACGAAGCCGAAGATCAGCGCGATGGTGAGTTGCTCGTTGATGCCGATCGGCGCAAAGATCGGATGCAGTGCGCTGCCGATCATGCCGGCCAGGGTGTCGGGACTGGCCGGAACGGCCGACGCGGGCAGATGCGTGAGCAGCCACACCAGGATCACGCCGGCGACGATGAATTGCGTGGCGCGGCGCAGGAAGTGTTTCACCTCCAGCCAGCCGCGCAGCAGCATCTGGCGGACGGTGGGGAAGCGGTAGGGCGGCAGTTCCAGCACGAAGGGCTCGTTGTTCTGGAAGTTCTTCCGGAACAGCAGGGCGGTGACGATGGCGGCGGCAAAGCTGAACAGATACAGGCTGAACAGCACGACCGGTGCGGCGGAAGGAGAGAACAGCGCCGCCGTGATGAATACGAACACCTGCAGACGCGCCGAGCACAGCGAGAACGGGATGACCAACATGGTGAGCAGGCGCAAAGAGCGTGAACGCATCACGCGCGTCCCCATCAGCGCGGGCACGTTGCAGCCGAAACCCATCAGCAGCATGACGAAGCCGCGCCCGTCCAGGCCCATTTTGGCCATCAATGCGTCCATCAGGAAGGCGGCGCGCGACAGGTAGCCGCTGTCCTCCACCATGGCCATGAACAGGAAGAACAGGATGATGATGGGTACGAACGCGGCGACGGTCGCCACGCCGTTGTAGACGCCGTCGAGCAATAGTCCGGAGAACCAGGCGGGTGCGCCGGTAAGCGCCGGGTCGAGTGCGGTCTCGCGCAGCCAGCCGAGTGCTGCGCCCACCCATCCCTGCAGCGGCTGGCCGAGCAGGAAGATGGCCTGGAACAGCAGATACATGATGCCGAAGAAGATGGGCAGTCCCAGCCAGGGGTGCAGCATGACGCGGTCAAGTTTGTCGGTGAGGTTCTCCGGCAATTGGGCGGGGACTTGCACGGAGTGCCTCAGCACGCGCGCCATCTCGGACTCGATATGCTCGTCCTGTTCCAGCTGGCTGCGCAGTTGTTCCGCCATGCCGGGCGTTGGGTAGCGCAGGGCCTTGGTGATGGCCTGCAGCGCCTCCTGATAGCCGGTGCCGTATTTTCCGCTGAGCAGGAAGATCGGCATGTCCAGCAGTTCGGTCATCTTCCTGCTGTCGATGGTGATGCCGTACTTCTTCGCCTCGTCGGCCATGTTGAGCAGCACCACGATGTTCATGTTGAGCTGCTTGAGCTGCAGCAGCAGGCTCATCTGGCGCTCGATCTGGGTGGCGTTGAGAATGACCAGCGCGAGGTCGGGCACGTTGTCGTGCAGGAAGTGGCGCACCACCTGCTCGTCGTCGGAGAAGCCGTGCAGGTCGTAGATGCCGGGCAGGTCGATGATCTCCACCATGTCGGAACCGAGCAGTATTTTGCCGCTCAGCAGTTCGACGGTGATGCCGGGCCAGTTGCCGACGCGCGCGGCGCCGCCGGTCATGCGGTTGAACAGGGTGGACTTGCCGGTGTTGGGCATGCCCAATAAGGCGATGCGTTTCATGCCTTGCACACCGCGATCTTGGCCGCCTCGCTGCGGCGCAACAGCACATCGGTGGTGCCGACGCGCACTTGTACCGGGCCGGAGAAGCTGGCCTTGCGGATCAGTTCGATCTGCTTGCCGCTGCGGAATCCCAGCGCCAGCAGACGCTGATGCAATGCCTCCTCGGCATGGATGGCGACGATGGTGGCGGTGTCGCCGGGGTGCAGGTTGGCCAGGGTGATAGAAGGCATGATCGGTCGGATTCCAGTTGCCTGCATTATTTCACAGCGTCGGCGCTCTTGTCGCGTAACCGCATGCTAATGGGGTAGAATGCGGCCTTTATTTTTGTGGCAGCGAACATGATCAAGGGAAGTCTCGTAGCGATCGTCACGCCGATGCAAGAAGATGGCAGCCTGGATCTGGCGGCCTTTCGCGCGCTGATCGATTTCCATATCGCCGAAGGCACCGACGCCATCGTGGTAGTCGGCACGACCGGTGAATCCCCCACCGTGAATGTGGAAGAACACGAATTGCTGATCTCCGAGGCGGTGAAGCACGCCGCCAAGCGCATCCCGATCATTGCCGGAACCGGCGCCAATTCGACCAGCGAAGCCATCGAGCTGGCTTTGTTCTCGAAGAAGGCGGGCGCCGATGCTTCGCTGACCGTGGTGCCGTATTACAACAAACCCACGCAGGAAGGCCTGTATCTGCACTTCAAGGCCATCGCCGAGGCGGTGGACATGCCGCATATCCTGTACAACGTGCCGGGACGCACCGGCGCGGACATGAGCAATGACACCGTGCTGAGACTGGCGCAGATCAGGAACATCGTCGGCATCAAGGATGCGACAGGCGGCATCGATCGCGGCAGCGACCTGCTGCAGCGTGCACCCAAGGATTTCGCCGTCTACAGCGGCGACGATGCCAGCACGCTGGCGCTGATGCTGCTGGGCGCCGTGGGAACGATCTCGGTGACGGCGAACGTCGCACCGAAGCTGATGCACGAGATGTGCGCCGCTGCATTGCAGGGCGATGTCGCCAAAGCGCGCGAGATCAACTACCGTTTGCTCGGCTTGCACCGCAACCTGTTCGTCGAGGCCAATCCCATCCCGGTGAAGTGGGCCGTGGCGCGCATGGGCAAGATCAGGAACAACATACGCCTGCCGTTGACGCCGCTGTCCCCAGCTGCGCAGCCGGTGGTGGAAGCGGCGATGCGTCAGGCAGGAGTCATTTGATGGGAGCAGTCATGCAAGTCAGGAACATCGCAGTGGGATTGGTCGCCGTATCGCTATTGGCAGGATGCAGCTTTGAACGCAAACAGGTGGATTACAAGGCGGGGGCAGTCCAGACCCAGGCGCTGGAAGTGCCGCCGGACCTGACGGTGCCGGAGACGGATCAGCGCTACACCATACCCGGTACGGACGGCGAGAAGGTCGCCAATTATTCGGAATACACCAAAATGAAGGCCGAGCAACCCTGCGTGAATCCGGCGCCGGTGGCACCGGTTGAAGCCGATGCCGCAGCTGTGCCGAATGCAAAATTGCAGGAAAGCAAAGGGGTGAAGCTTATCCAGTTGGCTGAGCCGTTCGACAGAAGCTGGCGCAGGATCGGTCTTGCCCTTGAGCAGGCAAGCATCAAGGTGACCGACAAGGACAGAAGCAAGGGCATCTATTACATCGAGGTGCCGGTGAAGGACAAGAAGGCGGCCGAATATCGGGTGACTGTGCGCGAGAGCAAGGCGGGCAGCGAGGTCGCAGTCGTCAATGCGGCCGGCAAGAGTGACGCGGAGACGGCGCGTCTGATCGGGGCGGTGTACCAGAACCTGGAAGAAAGAAAACCTTACGGTATGCCACCGTCCGACGGCTAACCCCTCGGTGATGCGGTTCGCTCTGCTCGGTAGCGGTAGCGAGGGCAACGCCCTCGTCGTGCAGTCCGGAAACAGTACAGTCCTGCTTGATTGCGGATTTTCGCTGAGCGAGACCGTTGCGCGCCTGGCACGCTGCAATATTGCGCCGGAGAGCCTGTCCGGTATCGTCGTCACCCACGAGCACGGCGACCACATCTCAGGTGTGGCCAAATTGGCCCGCAAATTCACCATCCCCGTATGGCTCACCCACGGCACCCTGCGCGCGCAAAGCGCGGCATTCAACGGGCTCCAGTTCAACGAGATCAATACCCATATCGCATTCGCCATCGGCGACGTGCAGGTGCAGCCATATCCTGTGCCGCATGATGCTGCGGAGCCGGTGCAGTTCGTTTTCGGCGATGGCGCGCGCAGGCTGGGTGTGCTGACAGATGCGGGACATGTCACGCCTCACATCGAGGCGACACTGAACGGTTGCGATGCGCTGGTGCTGGAATGCAATCATGATGCTGCGATGCTGGCCGGGGGTGCATATCCTTATCATTTGAAGCAGCGTGTCGGAGGTCGTTTTGGTCATCTGAATAACGAAGACGCGGCGGCTTTGCTGGGGCGTCTGGATAATTCGCGTCTGCAACACATCGTCGCAGCGCACCTTAGCCAAAAGAACAATCTGCAGGAGTTGGCGGTGCGGGCGTTGAGTGGAGCGTTGGGTTGCGGGGAGGATTGGATCGCTGTCGCTACGCAGGAGCAAGGCTTGGAGTGGCGCGAGATCGGGTGATGCGGAAATTCTTCAAAAAATAAAAAAAGCCGACGCAAGTCGGCTTTTTTATTCAGCCTGTTTGGCTTACTTTGCAGCAGCAGGTGCGGAAGCAGCTTCTACAGCAGGAGCAGCAGCCGGAGCGGAAGCTGCAGCAGCTTCAGCAGCGGCAGGAGCAGCAGCCTTCTCACCACAAGCAGACAGAGACAGGGCCAACAGAGCAGCGATCAGAGCGGAGAATTTCATTTGGTTTTCCTTGGTTGAGTGAATTTACGGGAGTGTTTGAGCTACTTTATATCCATACGCAACAGCCTCCCCGTTGCGAAAGACGCGGCATTCTATCAACTCCCTTGGAAAATGCCAGACCCCTCTGGTGGGTTACAGGCCCAGTGTCGTGCCGGAGGCGCAGGGCTGGGAAGAGGCCCACATCTCGTGGAAGCGCAAATTGAGCCGGCGGGACTCCTCGGGGTCGTTCTTGGCCAGCAAGCCGCGCGTATCATCGAAGTGGTAGCGGCGCACGTAATGGTCGAGATCGGCGACCGCGAACGGGTCCGAGATATGTTGCAGGTTCTTGGGGGTCTGATGGATCGCCATGCTGTGGCCGAACTGGCGCAGCAGTTCTATCATGCGCGGGCAGCGGCGGGTCAGGAATTGCGGGTCATGTACCAGCAGATTCAATCGGTTAGTGCTGTTTGAGAGCAAAAAACCGCGCAGCATATCGAAGCGCGCTGCCGAGTCGAAGCCGATATCCTCGAAATTCTTCTCGAAGATATTGAGGGTGTGTTGCGCCGAGGAACATACCGTGTCCAGTGCGGCGACATAGTCGGCCACGCCGTCGAATTGCGTATGTTGCAGGGGGGCGTCACTCATGCAGACTTCCTTTTTCCGGTTGTAGGTGTTAGATAACCATCCAGATACCATTGGTATAGCAGATCGTTCGCCTCGCGCGGGAGTTTGAGCGCGGCGGGCAATTCGCGAGCATCGGCCAGTTCGCGCAGGGCGCGATAGGCGGACGGGCCGACGGGGTGTGCATCGCCGTTGACGAACACCGTGCTGTCCTTGCACAGCATCTGGGTCTTGAGGTCGAGTGTCACGCCGCGCGATTGCACTGCTTGAGCAAAGCGTGTCTCGGACAAGGGGCGGACAGGTGCGTCGAAATAGATATGCGGTTTGGGCTCACTCAGGTAGCAGCCGAGGAAGTTGGCGATGTCCTCGTCGTCCCAGCGCACCTTGCGGATCGCCTGCGACACCTGCTGCAGCATGTCCGGGCTGATCTCGGAAGGATGCTTCTGGGTCTTGAGCTTTGGATCGGCGTAAGTGCCTTCGATCTCGATGCGGTCCTGCAGGTAGACGAGGAACTGCTCCGCCAGTTCCTGATACCACGGCGTGCGGAAGCCGATGGAATAGGTCATGCAATCATCTTCGGCGATACCGTTGTGGGCGCAGTGCGGCGGCAGGTAGAGCATGTCACCGGCCTCCAGTACCCACTCCTGCTCCACCCTGAAATCTTTCAGCAGGCGCAAGGGCGCACCCTCGATCAGGGTCTGGTCTTTTTGTGTGGAGATCTGCCAGCGTCTATGGCCCAGTCCCTGCACCAGGAAAACGTCGTAGGCGTCGAAGTGCGGGCCCACACCGCCGCCCTTGGGCGCATAGCTCACCATCAGGTCGTCGAGCCGGGTATGCGGGATGAAGTTGAACTGCTTGACCAGTTCGGCGCCCGAGGGCAGGAAATGATTGACACCCTGCACCAGTACGGACCACTTGCCCTTTTTTGACAACCCCCTGAAATCTCCGGGGACGAACGGCTCGCTGCGCAAGGTCCAGTTGTCGCGCTGGTTCGTCACCAGGCGCGCTTGCACATCGTCGCGGCAGGCCAAGTCGATCAGTTGTTGCGGGTCGAGCAGCCCTTTGAAGCCGGGTACGGCCTGACGGATCAGCAGGGGTTTCTTCTGCCAGTAATCGCGCAGGAATTCGTTGACGGACAGGCCGCCGAGCAGGGGAGATTTATTTTTCATGCGGTGATTATAATCCCCGCAAAATCATTTGGGACAAAATGAAACTCGGTTAGAATGACCCGGCAGGAGGGCGCTATGCCATTACAGGTTGTGCAGTTGCAGGCTGGAACAGATGCGCCGCCATTCGAGCTGGCCGATGCAGACATGCATATGTTCAGCCTGAGCGCGCAACTCGGCAAACAGGTGGTGTTGTATTTCTACCCCAAGGACGACACGCCCGGATGCACGATGGAGGCGAACGAATTCAGCGATCACGAGGACGAATTCGCCAGGTACGACACCATCGTGGTCGGCATCAGCCGCGACGACTGCATCAGCCATGCAACTTTCCGCGACAAATACGGACTATCGGTGCAATTGCTGTCCGATACCGACGGACGTATCTGCAAGAAGTACGGTGTGTTGTACGAGAAGGAGGCGGAGGGGCAAAAGAAACTCGCCATTCAGCGCTCCACCTTCATCATCGACAAGAAAGGCAAGCTGCGCCATGTCCTGTACGGCGTCCATGCCCACGGACACGCGCAGGAGATTATTAAATTGATAAAGGAAATGAAATGAAGATCGAAAAGAACTCCGTTGTTTCGCTGACATACGAACTGACCGATGCCGGCGGTGCACTGCTGGAGAAGAACAACGAGCCCATCAACTATCTGCACGGCGGATATGACGGCATCTTCCCGATTGTCGAAGAAGCGCTGCACGGCAAAGCGCTGGGGGATAAATTCTCTGTCACCATGGCGCCGGACGACGCTTTCGGCGAATACGAGCACGATCTCGTGCGCGCCGAGCCGCGCGGCATGTTCCCGGCGGATGTGGCGGTCGGTATGCAGTTCGAAGGCGGTGCGGAAGGCGACGATGACGAAGACTTCATGCTCTACACCGTCACCGAGGTCACCGACGACGAAGTCACAGTGGATGGCAACCATCCGCTGGCAGGCAAGACGCTCATCTTCTCCGGTGTGGTCACCGGCGTGCGCGCAGCCTCGGCGGAAGAATTGTCGCACGGGCATGTGCACGGCGACGGCGGTCATCACCACTGATTTTCCTTGTCATGAATAAAAAAGCCCGCTTGCGCGGGCTTTTTTGTTTGCGCGAAATCGCGGCTCAATCAGCCTTTTCCCGGGTGGCGAGTATGTGGCACAGATGCTCGTCGTTCGGCTCCAGCGTGCTACGCGCCACGCTGTCGAACAGCGCCTGGATCTCGGCCAGCGTGAAATGCACCAGCAGGCGGTTCGCCATGTCGGTCTCCAGCGGCAACATGCGTGATTCCCCGTTCGGAAGATTGAAACGGAATCCGGCCAGACGTTTCAGATCACCTTCCGACTTGCTCAGGCTGGTCTGTTCGTCTTCCAGCGCCTCGTAATATTCCTCGAGCTTGTCTGCCATCTCTTCCGGGATGTCCTCGGAAACTTCCACCACCAGCCCCAGATTGTCCTCGATGGCGTTGCAGGGCACATCATGCTGTCTGGCATAACTGACGAACTTGTCGCGCAGTCCGGCATCGAAAAAGATGTATTCGATCATGGTGTGTAGTCTGGAAGTTGATGAGGGTCGCATCCTGCCGTGCAGGGCTGCTGAAATCAATCACCCGAATGGGGAGAGCCAATCCATCAGCCAGTCCGAGGCCTGGGCGGTGCCGTCCGGAAACGGAGGGGCGGGCACAGGAGCGTCCGGCAGCTCAAACAGGGTTTTCCGGAGATCGCCATTCTGTAATTGTTCGCGCGAGACCTCGCGGCAAACACCGTTTTGATGCAACCACTCCACCAGGGCTGGGGCTTCCGGCCAATCCGGGCGGTCGACATAAAGCACGGGCGTGCCGCTGCAGGCCGACTCGACGAAACTGCCATAGCCGGGCTTGCTGAGCAGCGCGTCACTGCTGGCGAGCAGGTCACCGAAGCCCATCGGCAGTGACTCCAGCACGATGGCATCGGGATGCCTCACTTGCCAGTTTTCCTGCACCAGCCAGTGCACGCCATCTATATGCGGCCAGCATTCCATCGGCAGGCGGCCGGCGATGCCGCCCATGCTCACCAGTACCAGCTTCTCGTCTTTCGAGAGCTTAAGATGACTATCCAGTTCGTCGCGCCGGTTCTCGCCGACTGCGGCGATGGGGGCGACCGTGACAAGGTTGGGGAGCGTTGCCATTGCCATGCCGGGTGTCGTGCGCAGGAAGGCGTCCGCACCGGCATAACAGGCATATATCTGCGCGGCAGTCTCGTCGTCGCGCGTGTAGTGATGGTAGATGTCGAACCAGTTCAACGAACACATCGCCGCGTTGGCGATGCCTGCCCGCTGTGCCCCGGCCAGCGGCAGATAGCCCACATTGGAGAACACGGCATCAGCACCTAGTTCGCGCAACAACTGCGCTTCCCGCGCTACCCTTGCCTCCCAGTCGGCATGGAACGCGCGATAAGCCGTGCGACTCTCCCCGATGCGCACGTCCAGAGCCGAGGACATCACCATGCCGATATCGCCCTCGCTGGGCAGATGGTCGAACGGCGCATGGATGCGTGAACGCAGGTGAGCAAGCGGGGCTGAGGAACGCACCGTCAGTCGCAACTGTGGCATGCGTTCGTGCAACAGGTTCAGAACCGGCGCGGTCTGCGCGACATGGCCGAAGCCGTGGCCGGTGATGGAAACGACGAAATGTGGATGGCGCATCGCGATGCGGCTGGGGGTTGCAGGGATGCGGCATTCTACAGCGGAAGATGGGGCGCACATCCTTCTGCAATATTCCCGCCGCCAAATCGTCCCCTGAAATATCGGCTGCGACTGCTAAACTGTCGCTGAGTGTAAACGGAGCGGGGAAACAACTTCATGGCAGTGATCGTACAAGCAACAGGTCTCACCAAACAGGTGATGAGCGGCGACAGCCCGCTCGTGATCCTGCACGATGTCAGTTTTGAGGTGGAGGCGGGTGAGAGCCTGGCGATCATCGGCGCATCCGGCTCGGGCAAGTCAACTCTGCTCGGTCTGCTGGCCGGCCTGGATATGCCGAGCGGGGGCAGTGTACGGCTGAACGACACCGATCTTTTCTCGCTGGACGAGGATGGGCGCGCAAGATTGCGCGGCGAGCTGGCGGGCTTCGTGTTCCAGTCCTTTCAGCTGTTGCCCGCGCTGAACGCGCTGGAGAACGTGATGCTGCCGCTGGAATTGGCCGGCACCAAAGACGCGCGCCAGCGCGCGGTCGACTCGTTGCAACAAGTCGGTCTGAGTGCCCGCGCCCATCACTTGCCCAAACACCTTTCCGGCGGCGAACAGCAGCGCGTGGCGCTGGCACGCGCCTTCGTCACCCGGCCCCGGATACTCTTTGCCGATGAGCCCACCGGCAATCTGGACGCCGCCACCGGTGCGCAGGTCATCGAACTCATGCTGGAACTCAACCGCGCGCAGGGCACGACCCTGATTCTGGTCACGCACGACGAGGCGCTGGCGCGCCGTTGCAGCAAGCAGTTGCGATTGGCTGCCGGAAAAGTGCAAGCAGGCAGTCACTGATTCGCCCGAATCACACAGCCTGGCTTGGCGCGTTTGCGGCGCGGTGAAGGGATGCGGCATAATGGGCCGGATCGCAAAAATTTAACGCAGGCGCACGAGAATCGGCCTGTTCCCTAAATTCAGTTCTGCTTTTTGGATAAGAAAAAACCATGAAAATCGCAATCGCCGGAACCGGCTACGTCGGTCTCTCCAACGCCATGCTGCTGGCCCAGCACAACGAGGTGGTGGCCATCGACATCATTCCCGAAAAAGTGGAGATGCTGAACCGCAAGCAGTCGCCCATTGAGGACGTGGAGATCGAGGACTACCTGGCGCACAAGAAGCTGAACTTCAAGGCCACGCTGGACAAGCGCGAAGCCTATACCGGTGCGGAATACGTCATCATCGCCACACCCACCGATTATGATCCCGAGACCAACTACTTCAACACCAAGTCCATCGAGGCGGTGATCAGGGACGTGCAGGGTATCAATCCGCAGGCGGTGATGATCATCAAGTCGACCATTCCGGTCGGTTACACAATCAAACTCAGAGAGCAGATGAAATGCGACAACCTCATCTTCTCGCCCGAGTTCCTGCGCGAAGGCCGCGCCTTGCATGACAACCTGTATCCCTCGCGCATCGTCGTTGGCGAGCGCTCCAAACGCGCCGAGGTCTTTGCCAACCTGCTCAAGCAGGGCGCGATCAAGCAGGATATCGCGGTGCTGTTCACCGATTCCACCGAGGCTGAAGCGATCAAGCTCTTCGCCAATACCTATCTGGCTATGCGCGTCGCCTACTTCAACGAACTGGATACCTATGCCGCCACCCACGGACTGGATACCAAGCAGATCATCCAGGGGGTGAGCCTCGACCCGCGCATCGGCGACCACTACAACAACCCCTCGTTCGGCTACGGCGGCTATTGCCTGCCCAAGGATACCAAGCAACTACTGGCGAACTACAGTGATGTGCCACAGAACCTCATCCACGCCATCGTCGAGTCCAACACCACACGCAAGGATTTTGTGGCGGACAGCATCCTCAAGCGTAATCCCAAGGTCGTGGGGATCCACCGTCTGGTGATGAAAAGCGGTTCGGACAATTTTCGCTCATCCAGCATCCAGGGCATCATGAAGCGCATCAAGGCCAGGGGTGTCGAAGTCATCGTGTACGAGCCGGCGCTCCATGAGGCCGAGTTCTTCCACTCCAAAGTCATCACCGATCTGGCGCAGTTCAAGCAGTTGTCCGATGTCATCGTCGCCAACCGCATCACCGACGACATCCGCGATGTGGCTGCCAAGGTGTATAGCCGCGACTTGTTCGGCAAAGACTGAATGACTGCGCGCCACATTCGGTGGAGATGAAAGTGGCGCCATGAATCTCCTTCGTCTATCCCTCAATCTCCTGCGCCGCGACTGGCGCGCCGGAGAATGGCGCGTGCTGTTGTTGGCGCTGGTGCTGGCGGTGGGCAGCCTTGCCACCGTCGGTCTGTTCGCCGACCGTGTGCGCCAGGCCTTGCAGCAGCAGGCGCAGAGCCTGATCGGTGCCGATTTGCGCATTACTTCCACCAGACCTTTTTCTCCCGCCTATCGCAAAGCCGCGGAAGCACGCGGCTTGCAGGTGGTGCAGAGCCGTACCTTTCCCAGCATGGTGGCGCACGGCGAACAGGTGTCGCTGAGCGAGATTCAAGCGGTGGAAAAGGGCTATCCCCTGCGCGGCGAGATCGAGATCGACGACGGCAGCGTGCATGTGGCACAGGCCATTCCCGCGCGCGGCACGGTATGGGCGGACGAGCGACTGTTGCGCCGCCTTGATGTGCAGGCCGGGGATGAGGTGGGGATAGGCGCACGGCGCTTTGCCGTGGCGGCGATCGTTGTGAAGGACATCGACCAGTCCATCGGTTTCTCCAGCTTCGCTCCACGCGTATTGATGAACGATGCCGATCTGGCGTCTACCGGTTTGCTGCAGCAAGGCAGCCGCCTCTCGTATCGTCTGATGATCGCGGGCGATGCCGTCCAGGTGAAGATGTTGCGCGCGGAACTGGAACCCGGACTGTCCGGCAACGAAAAGATGGAAGACGTGCGCGATGCGCGTCCCGAGATACGCACGGCGCTGGAACGTGCCGAACATTTCCTCGGTCTCGCCGCGCTCACGGCGGCGATCCTGGCGGGCGCGGCGATGGCGCTGGCGGCGCGGCGTTTCGTGTTGCGTCATCTGGACGGCTGTGCGGTGATGCGCTGCCTCGGCGCGCAGCAGGGGCAGGTGCTGTGGCTGTTCCTGTATCAATTCATTTTGCTCGGTGTGGTGGCGGTGCTGCTGGGCGGTTTGCTGGGTTATGCCACGCAGTCGGTTCTGGTCGAGAGCATCGCTGCCATGCGGAATGCGAGTCTGCCGCAACCCGGTGTGTTGCCCTTGCTCAAGGCGGCCGCCAGCGGCTTTGCCTTGTTGCTTGGCTTCGCCTTCCTGCCCTTGCTGCAATTGCGCAGGGTGTCGCCGTTGCGCGTGCTGCGCCGCGAGATGGGTTCACCCGAGGTCAGCGGCTGGTTGATCTACGGGCTGGCGGTCGCCGTACTGGCGCTGCTGTTTCTGTGGCATGCCGGTTCGCTCAAGCTGGGCCTCGCGGTGTTGGGCGGTTTGCTTGCTGGGTTGCTGGTGTTCGGCTGGTTGGCCTGGCTGCTGCTGCACGGCCTGGCGCGCAACTCGTTCTACTTCCAGTCGCAGTGGCGGCATGCCTTCAATAATCTTGCGCGCCACGGGCGCAGCGCGGCGGTGCAGGTGGTGGCGCTGAGCCTGGGCGGCATGGCCTTGCTGGTGCTGACGCTGGTGCGCGCCGATCTGCTGGAAGCCTGGCAGGGCAAGTTGCCGCCGGATACGCCCAACCGCTTCGTGGTGAACATCCAGTCCGATCAGGTTCAGCCGGTGCGGGATTTCTTCGCGCGCCAGTCATTGCCGTCGCCCGAGTTGCAACCCATGGTGCGCGGCAGGCTGGTCGCTATCAATGATCGTGCCGTCAGCGGCGACAGTTATCCCGATCCGCGCGCGCGCGGGCTGGTGGAGCGCGAGTTCAATCTCTCTTACATGGAGCAGATGCCAAGTTGGAACGAGTTGGTATCCGGAAAGTGGTGGGAGAAAAACGGCGCAGGTGAGCTTTCGGTCGAGGAGGGCATTGCCAAGACGCTGGGTATCCATATGGGCGATACCCTGACCTATGACGTAGCGGGCAGCAGCTTCACGGCCAAAGTCACCAGCCTGCGCAAAGTTCAGTGGGATTCGATGCGGGTGAATTTCTTCGTCATCGCCACGCCGGAGCTGCTGCAGGATTTCCCCGCCAGCTATCTGAGCAGCTTCTATCTGCCTACGGACAGAGTGCGCGCCGGGGATGAGCTGTCGCGAGCCTTTCCGAATATCCTACTGATCGACACCGGTGCGGTGATCGCCCAGGTGCGCGGCATCATGGACCAGATCGCGCAGACGGTGAGCGCGGTGTTCCTGTTCACGCTGCTGACCGGCCTGGCCGTGCTGTACGCCGCTTTGCTGGCCACGCAGGACGAGCGCAGCCACGAGGCGGCCATCCTGCGCACGCTGGGGGCGGATAGCCGCTATCTGCGGCGTCTGCACCTGACCGAATTCGCCGTGCTGGGCGGTCTGAGCGGACTGTTCGCGGCGGCGGGGGCGGTGCTGCTGGGCTGGGTATTGGCGCGTTTCGTGTTGGAGATACCTTACCAGGCCAACCTCTCGGTCTGGCTCATCGGGGTGCTGGGCGGCATCGCGGTGGTGATGCTGGCCGGGTGGCTGGCGACCCGCAAGCTGTTGCTGCGGCCCCCTCTTCGCATTCTCGCGGCAGATTAATGGCTTACGCTTGACGCGGCGCCGAATATCCCTATAATGCGCCCCTCCCTGAAAAAGGGAGTTTTCACCCTTGCTCCACCGTCCATCAATGTCGGGGGGCTTTAATCCACAAGGAGATGTAATGCGACACTACGAAATCGTATTTATCGTGCATCCCGATCAGAGCGAGCAAGTGCCCGCGATGGTTGAGCGTTATCGCACACTGGTGACCAGCAAGAACGGTCACATCCACCGTCTGGAAGACTGGGGCCGCCGCCAGCTGGCATACCCGATCCAGAAGATCCACAAAGCACATTACGTGCTGATGAATATCGAAGTCGACCAGCCCACGCTGGACGAGCTCGAGCACGCATTCAAGTTCAACGACGCCGTATTGCGCCACCTGACCATCAAGACCAAGGCTGCAGTTGTTGTGCCTTCCGCCATGATGAAGGAAGAGAAGTCGCGTTCTTTCGGCAGCGATGCAGCAGCACCGGCTCCGGCAGCAGAAGCTCCGGCAGCGGCAGCGTAAGCAAGGATTGAGCAGCAACCGTTGTGTGATTGAAGGGGAAGTGATCGAGTCGGAAGGCTTGAGATACACCCCGGCAGGTTTGGCAAGAGTGGCGTTCAAATTGCGCCACACTTCGATGCAGCAGGAAGCAGGGATGCAACGCCAGGTTCAGTGTGTGGTTACTGCACTGGCACTGGGCGAAGCGGCACAGCAAGTCAGCCGTTTGCAACCCGGCCAGTCGGTGAGAGCCGAAGGTTTCCTGGCGCAGCGCAGCCTCAAGATCGCACAGCTGGTTTTGCACATTGATAACGTTACATTGAGATAGAGGAGCACAACATGGCTCGTGTATTTAAAAAGAAAGATGACAAGAAGAACAACGCTTCGCGTCAGCTGTTCAAGCGCCGCAAATTCTGCCGTTTCACCGCCGAGAAGATCGCGGAAGTGGATTACAAGGACATCAACATCCTCAAGGAATTCGTCACCGAGAACGGCAAGCTGATCCCGGCACGTATCACCGGTACCAAGACCCGCTTCCAGCGCCAACTGAGCGTAGCGGTGAAGCGCGCACGCTTCCTGGCGTTGCTGCCTTACACCGATTTGCACTAAGGAGTAGACCATGCAAGTTATCCTGATGGAAAAAGTGATCAACCTCGGCCAACTGGGCGACGTTGTCAAAGTGAAGAACGGTTTCGCGCGCAACTTCCTCATCCCGCAAGGCAAAGCCAAGCGTGCGACGGAACACAACGTGGCGGATTTCACGGCACGTCGTGCTGAACTGGAAGCGGCTGATGCAGCCAAGCTGGTCGATGCACAGGCTCGCGGCGCCAAGCTGGAAGGCCTGACCGTGCAGATCGTGCAAAAGGCCGGCGTGGACGGCAAGCTGTTCGGTTCCGTGACCAATGCGGACATCGCAGCCGCACTGGTCGCCCAAGGGCACCAGGTCGAAAAGGGCCAAGTGCGCATGGACACCGGTCACCTGAAGCAGATCGGCGATCATCCGATCAGCATCGCGTTGCATCCGGACGTGGTCGTGAACGTGACTATCTCGGTGCTGGGCGAGCAGTAATCCAGTGTTGTCATGTAGTTAAGAAAAAGGGCTGGCGACAGCCCTTTTTTGTTTTCCGAAAAGTGTAGAATTCCCTTCCCGAAATTTGCGGTCACATCATGCAAAATTTTTCCGCTCCCGATTCCCAGCTCGAAGCCCTGAAACTTCCGCCGCATTCCGTTGAGGCGGAACAATCGGTGCTGGGCGGCATCCTGCTCGACACCAGTGCCTGGGACAAGGTCGCCGATCTGCTGAGCGAGAGCGATTTCTACCGCCACGAACACCGCCTGATCTGGCGCCACATCGGACGCCTGACCGAGCATGCACATCCGGTGGATGTCATAACCTTGGCCGAATCGCTGGAAAGCAATGCCGAACTGGAGAAGGCGGGCGGGCTGGTGTATCTGGGCACGCTGGCGCAGAACGTACCGTCTGCCGCCAACATCCGCCGCTACGCCGAGATCGTGCGCGAACGCGCCATCATGCGCAAACTCGTTGAGGTGGGCAGCGACATCGCGACCAGTGCCTACAATCCGGGCGGGCGCTCCGCAGGCCAGTTGCTGGATGAGGCGGAAAGTCGCGTGCTTGAGATCAACGAAGAGGGAGAGCGGGGCAGCCAGGGCTTTGTGGGCATGCCGCCGCTGCTGACGCAGGTGGTCGAGCGCATCGAGACTCTGTACGGGCGCGACAACCCCAGCGATGTGACGGGTACGGCTACCGGATTTGCGGATCTGGATCGCATGACTTCCGGTCTGCAGCCAGGCGACCTGGTCATCGTGGCCGGCCGTCCCAGTATGGGCAAGACCGCTTTCTCCATCAATATCGCAGAGAATGTTGCTTTGGAAGGCAAGCCGGTGGCGATCTTCAGTATGGAAATGGGCGGCGCCCAACTGGCGATGCGCATGATCGGTTCCGTGGGGCGGCTCAACCAGCACACCTTGCGTACCGGCAAGCTGGAAGACGAAGACTGGTCGCGTATGACCCATGCCCTGGGGCTGCTCAACGATGCGCCGATCTTCATCGACGAGACGCCGGGCCTGAACGCACTGGAGTTGCGCTCGCGCACGCGCCGATTACACCGGCAGCATAACGGTCTTGGTCTGGTGGTCATCGACTATATCCAGCTCATGTCTTCACCCGCCGGCAAGGCGAGCGAGAACCGCGCCACAGAGATCTCCGAGATATCCCGTTCGCTTAAATCGCTGGCCAAGGAATTGCACGTGCCGGTGATTGCGTTGTCGCAGCTCAATCGTAGCCTGGAGCAGCGACCGAACAAGCGCCCGGTCATGTCCGACCTGCGCGAATCCGGCGCCATCGAGCAGGATGCCGACTTGATTTTGTTCATCTACCGTGACGAAGTCTACAACCCGGATTCGCAGGACAAGGGCACGGCCGAGATCATCGTCGGCAAGCAGCGTAACGGCCCGATCGGTGCGGTAAGGCTCACTTTCCGCGGCGAGTACACCAGATTTGAAAACCATGCCTCAGCTCAGTATTGAGCTGAGGCATGGTTTCGGTGAAGGCTCTCGTACCCGCAGGGTGAACCTGCGAAGCAGGTTATGCCGTAACCAAAACTTCCTTAAAGCAGTATCAATAAAAACCAGCATTAATTTGTTGGCGCTCCCGACCCGTTCGGTTACAATGCGCGTCCTTTTACAGGCGCGTAGCTCAGCTGGTTAGAGCACCACCTTGACATGGTGGGGGTCGTTGGTTCGAGTCCAATCGCGCCTACCAATTTCCCGAGTTGTCCCGACATTCTTCCGAGAAATGCCATGTTCACATTGAGCCTGCATGGAGAAGAAGGTACCCAGGCCCTGCTGCAATCGGGCTATTCCTATTGCCTCGTCGTTCGTTCCGAATCCCAGCGTTCCGCCTTGCTCAAGAATCTGGGCGAGCAGACGGGTGTTGTCATCGTTCCGCACAACGGCGGTCTGATCAGCAACCTTCGGGTGTGGGAGAACATCGTCCTGCCGGTGCAGTATCATGGCATCGAGGTCGCCGGAAAACTCGAAGACAACGTGGCGCAGCTGCTGGTCCAGTGCGGTCTGGAGGATGAGGTTGCGGTGTCCGAGCTGCTGCTCAAGCTGCCCGACCAGTTGTCGCTGTACGAGAAACGGCTGGTCAGTTTCGTCCGTGCCATGCTGATGAGCCCCGAACTGATCATTTACGATTCCATGCTGGAAGGCCTGTCGCGCAAGGAGCTGGCGCGGGCGGTCGGATTCGACCGGGTATTCCGTTTATACTTCCCGTTCCGGACATCGGTGCTGGTCAGTTTCGAGGAATATCGCGACAAGGACAATCCGAAGCAGCTCGTGATCCAGTTATAAGAAGACATTCGACATGAAGTTGCCCAATTACAACCAGAGATTGCTGAGCATGGAGACGCGCACAAAGCGCTTCATGCTGGGCGCGGTCGCCGTCATGCTGCTGGTGCTGGCGATGATTGCCGCCAAACAGGATTATTTCAGCCGCAGCACCGCGATCTATTTCTTCACGCCCAATGCGCAGGGGCTGAGCAAGGGCATGGCGGTCAAGTTCATCGGTTTCAAGGTGGGCAGCGTAAAAGAGATCAATATGGAGCCCAATGCCACGGTGCGGGTGAAGGTGTCGCTGGACGACGAATACGTGCATCTGATCGGGCAGGACGCCAAGGCCAGGCTGGTCAAGGAAGCGCTGGTCGGCGAGAGCGTGGTGGAGATCATTCCCGGTTCGCAGCAGGTCAGGCAGGTGTCGCAGAACAGCGTGCTCGAATTCGAGCGCGGGCAGGATGCCAGCACGGTGGTCGAGAATCTGGCGGCGCAATTGCAACCCATTCTGAGCGATATCCACCAGATCACTTCCTCGGGTGACATCCAGCAGACGCTGAAGAACCTGAACCAGGCATCGGGCACTTTCCGCCAGACAGTGAATGAGTACACCCAGCTTGGTGCCAACGGCAACAAGGCGATGGAGCACATCAATTCCAGCATGGAGACGCTGGACAAGGCCATCCCCAAGCTGGTGGACAAGGCCGATGCCACACTGGACAACGTGCAAGCCGCGACGGCCGACATCAAGAAGATCACCAACGATTCCGCCGGCGAGATCCCTTCGCTGGTGCGCAACGCCAATGCGCTGGTGCAGGACGGTCAGGAGACGCTGGGCGGCGTGAAGCGATCCTGGCTGCTCAACAGCCTGTTCACCGCGCCAGAGGAACAATCCCTGCCGGTGGACGGTTACGTCGCGCCGACACAGCCGTGACGGGAGCATAGCTTGGGCGCGCGTTCAACCGTCTCGATCCTTTGCAGTCTCATGTTGCTGACCGCCTGCGGCAGTGTGGACGAGATTCGCAGTGCGCGGCTGGAACAGGCCACCGAATTCAACCAGCGCGGACAGCGCGCATTTCAGCGCGGCGAGTATCAGGCTGCCGCGACCCTCTACGAACAAGCCCTGCAGATCGACGTCGCCATCGAGAACGAGAACGGAATCGCCATCAACACTCTCAATCTCGCGCGCGTGAACCAGGTGCTGGGCAAGACCGCGCTGACTCAGCGGCTGCTCGACCACCTGCTGGAAGACAAGGCATTGCGCTATGCGCCGGCGCATCTGGCCGAAGCGGCGGTACAGAAAGCCCTGCTGCGCTTGCAGGAGAACGATACGGCGGGCGCCACGCTCTGGGCGGACAGGGCGGCAGCCTTCTGCGAATCGGATTGCCGGATAGTCGGTGTGATCGACAACGTGCGTGCCGGTATCGCCCTGCGTGCGAACGATGCCGACAAGGCCCTGCAGTTGAGTGAACGAGCATTGTCGGCGAACAGCGACGTGCCGCTGGAGCGCGCCAACGCGCTGCGGCTGATGGCGTCGGCCAGGCTGATGAAGAACGAGGCTGTTGCTGCATTGAGCCTGACCGAAGAGGCGCTGGTCATCGACAAGTCGCTGGGTCTGCCGGAGAAGATTCGCCAGGACCTGCTGTTGTCGGCACAGGCGCACGAGAAGCTGGGGCAGGCAGAACTTGCGGCGCAATGCCGCGACCGCGCGGCACGCATCGCCGCGACCGCGCTGAAGTGAGGGCGCGATGGAGACGCTGAAACGGCTGCACGATCCAAAAGTCAGAATGCTGCTGGGCTTGTTCGTCTGCCTGCTCGTGGCGGTATCGCTGCATGCTACGCATACGGGCGAGTGGCTGAACCGCAAGTTGCTGGATGACCAGTTCGCCCTGTTGCACCGTTACGATGCGCATCCGGTGCAGAACGATGTCGTCATCGTCGGCATCGACGATGCTTCCTATAAAGCATTCAAGGAACCTTTCGCCCTGTGGCATCCGCATCTGGGCAAGTTCCTGCAGGCGATGGCGGTCGCCAAGCCTGCCGTGCTCGGCCTGGATATCGTGTTGCCGGCACGTTCCTACGAGTTTCTGATTCCGCAGTATGACCAGAGCCTGCTGCACGGCTTGCGCACGGCAAAGGCGCAGGTGCCGCTGGTGTTGGCGCAGACGGTGGAAGTCAGCGGCGTCTTCCGCAATGTCTACGAGCCCTTCGTGACCGCTTCCGGCGGGGACACGCTGGGTTCGGTGCTGGTGTGTGCGGATGACGATGGTCTGGTGCGCCGTTTCGATCCGAACATGTGTACGGTGAACGCGCAGGGTACGATGTTCGTCGACAAGATGGCCGCCCACCTGAGCGGTGTGCGCATGGGGCCGGGGATGGTGGATTTTGCCGCGGGCGAAAAGTTCGAATACATCCCTTTCAATAAGGTGCTGGAGTGGCAGGCGCAATCGAATACCGAACAGCTGGTGCGCACCTTCGGCGGCAAACCGGTGATGCTGGGCGTCGTTTCGTCGCTGGCCGAACGGGTGAATTCGCCCGTGCCGCTGGCGGCATGGGATCCGTTCCGGAACCGCGTTCCCGGCGTGTTGATGCAGGCGCAGATGTTGCGCTCGATGCTGGATGGAGGCTTGATCCGCGAAGCGGACCGCCGTGTCGTGCTGCTGCTGACACTGTGCGCGGCACTGTTCTGGCTGGGCCGCATCGGCTGGCTCAAGCTAACTGCGGTGCTCATTTTTCCGCTGTTGCTGTCGTTCTTCTCCACCTGGTTGCTGGGGCGCGGCGTGTATCTGCCGGCAGGCGGGATATTGTTTGCCGGACTCTTCGCTTTCCTGGCGCGGCTGGTCTATGAAGGCGTGCAGTTGGTGCAGCAGCGCAACTGGTTGCGCGTCACCTTCGGCAGCTATGTCAGTCAGGAAGTGCTGCAGGAGATCATGGCTGGCAACATCCATTCCGGGCTGGACGGTGCGCGTATCCGTCTGTGTATCCTGTTCGCCGATATCCACGACTTCGGTGCGCGCAGTGAGAACCGTCCGCCGCAGGAAGTGGTCGCTTTGCTCAATGATTATTTCTCCGACATGACCGTGGCCATCCACCAGCACAGGGGCACGGTGGACAAATTCATCGGCGACGGCATCATGGCGTTCTTCGGCGCACCGCAGGTGCTGGAATGCCCGGAGAAGAACGCGCTGGAAGCGGCGCAGGAGATGCTGTTGCGCCTGCGCCATGTCAACGCGCGCTTGCAGGAGAAGGGCATCGCGCCGATCGAGATCGGTATCGCCTTGCATGTGGGCGAGGTCGTCATCGGCCATATCGGTTCCGCCTTGCGGCACGAATACACCGTCATCGGCGATGCGGTGAGTCTCACCGCCAAGCTGGAGGATCTGACCAAGACCTTGAACTATCCGGTGGTGTGTACGGCTGCCGTGGCAAAAGCGGTGGAGCACTCCGGCGGCCTGAGCGATTGCGGCGAACAGAGCGTGAAAGGCGGCATGCTCCACGTCTACGGTTGGAAGCCACCCCTGCTGGCCGAGAGCTGATGGCTGCATTCTGGAACAGATTGGTGGCAGTGCTGAAGATGACGCAGATGCGCGAGTCGGTGTCCGGCGCGCTGCGATTGCTGTGGTACGCCTTCACCCATATGCGCGTTCTGCGCATCGCCCCCGTCAATGCTGTGTTCCATCGCCAGATATTCTTCACCGGCGTCGAAGCCTTGGGCATCGTCGCCGTGTTCGGTCTGCTCAGCGGTGCGCTGGTCATCACCCAGATCACCTCGCTGGTCGGCGGCGACAGCGAGCTGACGGTGAAGATCCTGATCTGGACCGTGGTGCGCGAAGTCGGCCCGCTGTTCGCCGCCATCATCATCATCGCGCGTAGCAGCGCCGCCATCGCCTCCGAACTGGCGCTGATGAAAACGCGCGGCGAGATGACCAGCCTGAGCCGCATGGGCATCCCGCCGCAGGACTACCTGCTGGTGCCGCGCATCTTCGGCGTGACGCTGGCGGTGCTGGCACTCACCATCTACTTCCAGGTCGTCGCCATCGGCGGCGGGCTGGCGATCAGTGCCATGTTTCAGAACGTTTCCTATCTCGACCAGGTCGGACGTTTCCTGCAGACCGTCAAACTGGCCGAATTCGCCGTGGTCGCCTTCAAGGGCTGCCTGTTCGGCCTCGCCATCTCCACCATCTCCTGCTACAACGGCATGCAAGCCCAGCCCTCGGTGACCGAAGTGCCCAAGGTCGCCATCAAGGCGGTTTTGCAAAGCCTGCTGTTCGTGTTCACCCTGGACGCGCTGATCGCCTACCTCGGCATGGCGGAGTGAGTTGCGCTATACTTCGCGCCCGTTTGGCGCAGGGTTGCGCCTTTGAAATATGAAGTGCGGCGGTCGCCGCATTTGTTTTTAGCAGAGTGGACGAAATGCCTGTCATTACCCTACCGGATGGTTCGCAACGCAGTTATCCCAACCCCGTGACCGTGGCCGAGGTTGCGCTGAGCATTGGCGCCGGTCTGGCGCGTGCTGCGCTGGCAGGCAAGGTCGATGGCGTGCTGGTGGATACCTCGCACCTGATCTCCGCCGATGCCAAGCTGGCCATCATTACCGACAAGGACGAGGACGGCCTGGATCTGATCCGCCATTCCACGGCGCACTTGCTGGCTTATGCGGTGAAAGAGCTGTTCCCCGAGGCGCAGGTGACCATCGGTCCGATGATCGAAAATGGCTTCTATTACGACTTCGCCTATTCGCGCCCGTTCACGCCGGAAGACTTGGCCGCCATCGAGAAGCGCATGGCGGAACTGGCCAAGAAAGACTTGCCCGTAACGCGCAAGGTATTGCCGCGCGACGAGGCTGTGGCCTATTTCAAATCCATAGGCGAAAAATACAAGGCTGAACTGATTGAGTCTATTCCTGCCGACCAGGATGTGTCGTTGTACAGCGAGGGCGAGTTCACCGACCTGTGTCGCGGCCCGCACGTGCCTTCGACCGGCAAGCTCAAGGCGTTCAAGCTGATGAAGGTGGCCGGTGCCTACTGGCGCGGTGATTCCAAGAACGAGATGCTGCAGCGTATTTACGGAACGGCCTGGGCCAAGAAGGAAGACCTGGAAGCCTATCTGACCCGTCTGGAAGAGGCGGAAAAGCGTGACCACCGCAAGATCGGCAAGCAGCTCGACCTGTTTCACATGCAGGACGAAGCACCGGGCATGGTGTTTTGGCACCCCAAGGGCTGGGCGATGTGGCAGGTGGTCGAGCAGTACATGCGCCGCGTCTATCGCGACAACGGCTACCAGGAGATTCGCTGTCCGCAGATCATCGACCGCGTGTTGTGGGAAAAATCCGGTCATTGGGAGCACTTCAAGGCCGGCATGTTCACCACCGAGTCGGAAAAGCACGAATACGCGATCAAGCCGATGAACTGCCCGGGCCATATCCAGGTGTTCAACGCGGATCTGCGTTCCTATCGCGAGTTGCCGCTACGCTACGGCGAATTCGGCTCCTGCCACCGCAACGAACCATCCGGCGGATTGCACGGCCTGATGCGTGTGCGCGGTTTCGTGCAGGACGATGGCCACATTTTCTGCTCCGAAGGCCAGATCGAGTCCGAAGTGACGGCGTTCAATGCGCTGGTGCTGAAGGTTTACAAGGATTTTGGTTTCCACGATGTGGCGGTCAAGCTGGCGCTGCGCCCGGAAAGCCGGGTTGGTTCCGACGAGATTTGGGATAAATCCGAGGAAGCCTTGCGCGCGGCATTGCGTGCTTCAGGCATGGAATGGGTGGAATTGCCGGGCGAAGGCGCTTTTTACGGTCCCAAGATCGAGTTCCATATCAAGGATGCCATCGGCCGTTCCTGGCAGTGTGGCACCATCCAGGTGGACTTTTCCATGCCGGGTCGTCTGGGCGCCGAGTTCGTGGACGAGGACAACAGCCGCAAGGTGCCGGTGATGCTGCACCGGGCGATTCTGGGCTCTTTGGAGCGTTTCATCGGCATTCTGGTGGAAAACCATGCTGGCGCCCTGCCTTTATGGCTGGCGCCGGTGCAGATGGTGGTGATGAATATCTCGCAGGCGCAGGAGGAATATGCCGGAAAAGTGGCGGAAACCCTGCGTTCCTCAGGATTCAGGGTGCAATCGGATTTGCGCAATGAGAAGATTACCTATAAAATCCGCGAACATAGCTTGCAGAAGTTGCCTTACCAGCTAATTATTGGCGACAAGGAAGTGGCTGCAAGTCTCGTTGCCGTGCGATCCCGAACAGGTGAAGACCTTGGGCAGATGTCGGTGGAAGCGCTGATTCAGCGCTTGAATGCCGAGCTGCACGTGGATGGCGCGGTTTAATTTTTTAATGGAGAAATTGCAATAGCACAGGATAAGTCGCAGCGTATCAATGAGCAGATTACAGCACCGCAGGTGCGGCTCATCGGCGCGGAGGGAGAACAGCTTGGTGTCGTGGCAGTTGCGGAAGCACTGCGTCTGGCGGATGAAGCGGAACTGGATCTGGTGGAGATCGCGCCTTTGGCCGAACCGCCCGTTTGCCGGATCATGGATATCGGTAAATTCAAATACGCGGAAGCCAAGAAACAGCACGAAGCCAAGCTTAAACAGAAACAGGTTCAGATCAAAGAGATCAAGTTCCGTCCGGGTACGGATGAAGGCGACTACAACATCAAGTTGCGTAACCTGATCAAATTCCTGGCCGACGGCGACAAGACCAAGATCACATTACGTTTCCGCGGTCGCGAGATGGCGCACCAGGAGATCGGCATGAAGCTGATTGAGCGCATCAAGGCGGATCTGGACGAACATGGCATGGTCGAGCAGTTCCCGAAGATGGAAGGCCGTCAGATGGTGATGGTGATCGGGCCGAGAAAGAAATAGGTTTTTGCATCGCAGCGGAGCAAGGGACTCGCCGCAGCGGTGGTAGTAAAAAGAGTCCCGTATAAGTGGTTCCGGGTTTTCAAGTGTTCCTGTCAGGGACCTCCCGGCGTCATCAAATAAATGGAGTCGTTATGCCAAAGATGAAAACCAAAAGCGGTGCGAAAAAACGCTTCAGCGTCCGCGCCGGTGGCAGCATCAAGCGCGGTCAAGCGTTCAAGCGCCACATCCTTACCAAGAAAACCACCAAGAACAAGCGTCAGCTGCGTGGCTCTACAGGTGTCCATGAAACCAACACGGCGTCCGTTCGCGCCATGATGCCTTACGCATAAGGAGTAGAAAATGCCAAGAGTTAAACGTGGTGTAACGGCGCGCGCGCGCCATAAGAAGGTTCTCGACAAGGCCAAGGGTTACCGCGGTCGTCGCAACAGTGTCTATCGCATCGCCAAAGAAGCGGTGATGAAGGCCGGTCAGTATGCTTACCGCGACCGTCGTCAACGCAAGCGTCAGTTCCGCACATTGTGGATCGCGCGTATCAATGCGGCTGCTCGCGAGCAGGGCATGGCGTACAGCGTGTTCATGAACGGTCTGAAGAAGGCGATGATCGAGATCGACCGCAAGGTGCTGGCCGATTTGGCCGTGTTCGACAAGGCTGCGTTCTCGCAGATCGTCGCACAAGCCAAAGCCAGCCTCGGCGCGTAATTTCGGCGCAATATAAAAAAGGAGGCTTAATGCCTCCTTTTTTGTTTCAAGATTCGGACAATGCAAGAACTACAAAAAATCCTCGATGACGCACTGCAAAGCTTCGCCGCGATAGAAGACGCGGCCGAGCTGGAAAACGCCAAGGCACGTTATCTCGGCAAGGAAGGCAGCCTGACCGGCCTGTTGAAAGGTCTGGGCAAGCTCTCCGCCGAAGAACGTCCCGCCGCCGGTGCGCGCATCAACCAGGTCAAGCAGCAGATCGAAGCCGCGCTGAATGTGCAGCGTGAAGCGATCCAGAATCGTGCCTTGAACGCCAAGCTGGCAGCCGAGTCGCTGGATGTGACCCTGCCGGGACGTGGCACTGGCGTGGGCGGTCTGCATCCGGTCACGCGTACGCTGGAACGCATCGAGACCCTGTTCCATTCCATCGGCTACGACGTGGCGGAAGGCCCGGAGATCGAGAACGATTTCTACAATTTCACCGCGCTCAACATCCCCGCCGACCATCCGGCGCGTGCCATGCACGACACCTTCTACATCGACGAGCAGCATGTGCTGCGTACGCACACTTCGCCGATCCAGATCCGCTACATGCAGACGCATATGGAGAAGTACAAGCACCTGCCGAGCATGCCGGACATCCGCATCATCGCGCCGGGTCGTGTGTACCGCGTGGATTCCGATGCCACCCATTCGCCCATGTTCCATCAGGTAGAAGGCCTGTGGGTAGGCGAGAAGGTCAGCTTCGCCGACCTGAAAGGCGTGATTGCCGACTTCCTGCAGAACTACTTTGAGACCGAAGACATGCAGGTGCGTTTCCGTCCCTCGTTCTTCCCGTTCACGGAGCCTTCGGCCGAGATGGATATGAGCTGGAAGGGTGGCTGGCTGGAGATCGGCGGCTGCGGCATGGTGCATCCGAATGTGCTCAAGCATGTCGGTATCGACAGCGAAAAATACATCGGCTTTGCCTTCGGCATGGGTGTGGAGCGCTTGGCAATGCTGCGCTACGGCGTGAACGACCTCAGGCTGTTCTTCGAGAACGACCTGCAATTCCTGAAACAATTTAACTGATATGCAATTCTCCGAATCCTGGTTGCGTACTTTCGTGAATCCATCGCTCTCGAGCGAGGAGTTGTCGCATCTGTTGACTATGGCCGGGCTGGAGGTGGAGGAGATGACGCCTGTCGCTCCCGCTTTCGACAAGGTCGTCGTGGCGCAGGTGCTGAGCAAAGACAAACATCCCGATGCCGACCGACTGAACGTGCTGACGGTAAATGTCGGCCAGGCCGAGCCGCTGACCATCGTGTGCGGTGCGGGCAATGTGAGCGTGGGCATGAAAGCACCCTGTGCGCTGGTCGGTGCCAAGCTGCCCGGTATCGAGATCAAGCAGGCCAAGGTGCGCGGCATCGCGTCCTTCGGCATGATGTGTTCTGAGAAAGAACTCGGTCTGGCGGAAGAAAGCGCCGGGCTGATGGTGCTGGCTGCCGATGCCGTCGTAGGCCAGAACATCCGCGAACATCTCGATCTGGACGACCACTTGATCACTCTCAAGCTCACACCGAATCGCAGCGACTGCCTGTCGCTGAACGGCATTGCGCGCGAAGTGGCGGCGCTGACCGGTGCGACATTGCAAGCCCTTCCGCAAGCCGCCTTCAAGCAAGCTGGCAAGGAAAGCCGCAAGGCCAAGCTGTCTGCCGCAGCAGCCTGCCCGCGTTACACGGGGCGCGTGATCTCCGGCGTGAACGCCAAAGCGACGACTCCGGTCTGGATGGTTCAGCGTCTGCAGCGTTGCGGCTTGCGCAGCATCAGTGCGCTGGTGGATGTGACCAACTACGTGCTGCTGGAACTGGGGCAGCCGCTGCATGCTTTCGATCTGAACAAATTGAACGGCGATGTCGATGTGCGTTTCGCGCACGCCGGAGAGAAACTGAAACTGCTGAACGAGCAGACCGTCGACCTGCAGGACGATATGCTGGTGATCGCCGACAGCAAGGGCCCGGTCGCGCTGGCTGGCGTGATGGGCGGCGCGGACAGCGCAGTGGACGATGCGACCACCGATATCTTCCTGGAGAGCGCGTTCTTTGTGCCGAGCGTGATTGTCGGCAAATCGCGCCGTCTTGGCTTCAGCTCCGACTCGTCCTATCGTTTCGAACGCGGTGTGGATTTTGCCGCGACACAGGCAGCGCTGGATCGTGCCACACAACTGATCCTCGATATCTGCGGCGGTCAGGCCGGCGCGCTGACGGAAGCGCAGGGTGAGCTGCCCGCACGTCCGCCGGTCAGGCTGCGTGCCTCGCGCGTGTTGCGCGTGCTGGGTGTAGCGCTGAAAGCGGAGGAGATCGCACAGATATTGTCGCGTCTCGGCATGCAGTTCCAGCAGAAGGGTGAAGAGTTCTCGGCGACACCGCCCAGCTATCGCTTTGACATCGCCATCGAAGAAGACCTGATCGAGGAAGTCGCGCGCGTTTACGGCTACGAGAACATCCAGCCGGCTCCCATCCAGGCGCGCATGAGCATCCTGCCGCTGGTCGAGGCCGAGCGTCCGCAGGCAAAACTGCGCCAGAGCATGGTGTTGCGCGACTATCAGGAAACCATCAACTACGCTTTCGTGGAAGCCGAATGGGAGCGCGATCTGCGTGCCAATGCTGCACCAATCGCGTTGAAGAACCCCATCGCCAGCCAGATGAGCGTGATGCGCAGCAGCTTGCTGGGCGGACTGCTGTCGGCACTGCGGACCAATTTGGCACGCAAACAACCGCGTGTGCGCTTGTTCGAGATCGGCGGCTGTTTCGCTGCCGAAGCGGGCACATACACCCAAAATGAGCGTCTGGCCGGATTGGCTTACGGGGGGGCATCGTCCGAGCAATGGGGCTCGCCCGCCCGCACTGTGGATTTCTACGATGTGAAGGGCGATATCGAAGCCTTGTTCGCGCCGCGCAGTCTGAGTTTTCAAGCCGCGCCGTATCCGGCCTCGCACCCCGGACGTTCTGCGCGCATCCTGCTGGATGGGCGTGCCATCGGCTGGATGGGCGAATTGCACCCGCAATGGCAGCAACAATACGATCTGCCGCAGGCCGTGGTGTGGTTCGAGGTCGAACTTGCGGCATTGACCCAGATTGGCGTTCCCAGACTGGCTGACATCTCCAAGTTCCCCCCGGTCAGGCGAGATATCGCTGTATTGGTTGATGAAAATGTGACTGTGCAATCGCTGCTGGAGGCGATGCTGGCGGCAAAAGCACCAAATGTGGTCGAGTTGGCCTTGTTTGATGTGTACCGAGGCAAAGGCATGGAGCAAGGCAAAAAAAGCCTTGCATTCCGTGTGTTATTGCAAGATACTCAAAAAACTTTGACTGATAGCGAGATTGAAGAAAATACGTCGTGTCTGGTTGCTGCATTGCAGGGCCAAGGCGCGCAGTTGCGAGTGTAAGAGGAGAATATGACGACATTGACCAAGGCGGAACTGGCCGATCTGCTGTTTGAAAAAGTGGGCCTGAACAAGCGCGAAGCGAAAGACATGGTGGAAGCGTTCTTCGAGGAGATACGCATGCAACTGGAGCAGGGCGAGAGCGTCAAGCTGTCCGGCTTCGGCAACTTCCAGCTGCGCGACAAACCGCAACGTCCCGGGCGCAATCCCAAGACTGGCGAGGAAATCCCGATCACCGCACGTCGTGTGGTGACGTTCCATCCCAGCCAGAAACTGAAGAGCATGGTAGAAAAGACCTATCATGGAACAGCACGTAGCTAATTCAGAACTGCCGCCAATCCCGGCCAAGCGCTACTTCACTATCGGTGAGGTCAGCGAACTGTGCGGGGTGAAGGCGCATGTGCTGCGTTACTGGGAGCAGGAATTCACCCAGCTCAAACCGGTGAAACGCGGTGGCAACCGCCGTTATTACCAGCACCACGAAGTCCTGCTTATCCGCCGTATCCGCGAATTGCTGTACGAGGAAGGTTTCACTATCAGCGGCGCACGCAGCCGCCTGGATCAGCAAGCCATCCGGCATGAAGAGGCCGCTCCGGTCATCGGCAGCGGGTTCGATGCCGCGGTGTTCAAACGCGAGTTGCGCGACATCGTCTCGTTCCTGCGTGCGTGATCTCACACATCACATAAATCCGCTTCAAGGAAAGCCCGACGCTCTGCTATAATCCGCGCCCTCGGGGCGTAGCGCAGCCTGGTAGCGTACTTGGATGGGGTCCAAGTGGTCGGAGGTTCAAATCCTCTCGCCCCGACCAGGAAAATATGAACAGGCCGACTCCGTCGGCCTGTTTCGTTTTGCGAGCCCAAAGGAGGACGCAAGAAGATCATGCAAGATCGCTTCGGACGTTCCATCGATTATCTGCGCATCTCGGTCACCGACCGCTGCGACCTGCGGTGCACCTACTGCATGCCGCAGGGTTTCCACGACTTCGAGGAACCCAAAGACTGGCTGAACTTCGACGAGATCGAACGTGTGGTTGCGGCCTTCGCACGTTTGGGGACATCGAAGATCCGTATCACCGGCGGCGAGCCGCTGCTGCGCCGCGATCTGGCCGGATTGACCGCGCGCTTGGCGCGGACCGCTGGGATCAGCGATCTGTCCCTGAGTACCAATGCCACGCAACTGGCGCAGCATGCCCATGCACTCAAGGTGGCCGGCATCACGCGCCTCAATGTCAGCCTCGATTCACTCTGCGCCGAGCGCATCCATAACATCACCCGGCGCGATGCGCTGCAATCTATCCTCGACGGTCTGCTGGTCGCCAGGGTGGCCGGCTTCCAGCCGATCAAGATTAACATGGTGGTGATGGCGGGGGTCAACGAGGACGAAGTGGTGGATATGGCGACGTTCTGCCTGCGCCACGGTTTCATCCTGCGCCTCATTGAGACCATGCCGATGGGGGAGAGCGGGCGGAATGCCGGCTACGTCGATTTGCAGCCGATTCGCCTGCGTCTGCAGCAGCGTTTCGGACTTATCGACGGCGCGGTGCCGGGCGCCGGACCGGCGCGCTATCTGGTCTCGCCGGACGGCAAACTCAGCATCGGCTTCATCACGCCGATGTCGCAGCACTTCTGCGAGACCTGCAACCGCGTGCGCCTTTCGGTCGATGGCACACTCTATCTCTGTCTGGGGCAGGAGCATAACTTCGAATTGAGGCCGCTGCTGCGCAACGGCATCAGCGATGCGGAACTGGACGCGGCGATACGCGCAGCGATCGAGATCAAACCGGAGCGGCACGAGTTTCGCGAACATCCCGGCAAGGTCATCCGCATCATGTCCGCGACAGGCGGATAAAAAAAGCCCCGGCATGCCGGGGCTTTTTGTTTGCTGCATAGCGGAAAATTATTTCAGCTTTTCGATACCTAGCATCTTCATGATGCTGCCTTCATAGAACGGCTCGGAAGTGCCCTTCTTCATCTTGCGGATGAAGTACTTCTCGAACGCGACCTTGGCCAAATGCACCCACTTTCCTTCGGAGAACCAGTTCACGTTGCGCGGCGGGATCTGCGGAATCGCCACGAAGGCCACGCCGCTCTCGCCGAAGTCAGCCAGACACACTGCGTTCCAGGTCGCCTCGGTATCGGCAGGCTCGCCAACCAGGTCGGCATGGATGTTGTGCACGGTGGCGGTGACCATGGACTCGATCATGTAGCCGGTCTTGGGCGTGCCGCACGGAACCGGAGTGGCTTCCACGGGCGGGATGGCGACGCAGACACCGACCGCGAAGATGTTCTTGTACTTCGCGTTGCGCTGGTGCTTGTCTACGGTGATGAAACCGCGCGGATTGGTCAGGCCTTCGATGCCGAACACGGCATCCACGCCCTTGAAGGCGGGCAGCATCATGCTGTAGCTGAACGGCAGTTCGTGTTTCTTCTTCTCCACGCCCATGTCGTCATGCTCGGTGACATACATCTTGCCGGCTTCGACTTTGGTGACCTTGGCATTGCAGATCCATTTGATGTGCTTGTCGCGCATGCCGGATTCGAGGATGCCGTTGGAGTCGCCCACGCCGCCCAGACCCAGATGGCCGATGTAGGGCTCGGAAGTAACGAAAGTCATCGGGACCTTGGTGCGGATCTTGCGTTTGCGCAGATCGGTTTCCATGATGAATGCATATTCGTAGGCCGGGCCGAAGCAGGAAGCGCCCTGCACCGCGCCGACCACGATTGGGCCGGGGTTCTTGCAAAAGTCTTCCCAGATGTCGTGCGACTTCATCGCATGGTCAACGTGGCAGACGGAATAGGTATGGCCGCCGTGCGGGCCCAGACCTTCGACTTCCTCAAAAGCCAGCTTGGGACCGGTGGCGATCACCAGATAGTCGTAGTCGATGTGCTTGCCGTCGTTCAGTTCGAGCTTGTTCTGGTCTGGATGGACACGCTTGACGCCAGTGGAGATGAATTCGATGCCCTTGCGCTCCAGATAGGTGCGCACCGGGAACTCGATCTGCTTGCGCTCACGCCACTTCACGCCTACCCAGGGGTTGGACGGGACAAACTGGAAGTTCTCGCTGTTCGAAACGACAGTGACCTTGTGTGCCTTGTCCAGTTTGTCGCGCATTTCATATGCTGCCGGCATGCCGCCGAGTCCAGCTCCCATGATGACGATGTGTGCCATGTTTTCTCCTCTAATTTTTCGATTGATCGGTGTTGCCCTGTGTTACTTGCTGCCCTGCTGCTTGGACTCCACATGCTTGCTGGCTGGGGTTTCGCCATCATCAGGAGAGCCTTGTTCTTTCGCGAACAACACTGCCGCCTTTACGCGGGACGACAGATTGAGTTTGTTCAGGATGTGACGCACATGCTGCTTGACCGTGTCATAGCTGATCTTCAGCGTCTGCGCGATAGCCTTGTTGCTCTCGCCGCGCGATAGCAACTGCAGAATCTCGCGCTCGCGCTCGGTCAGCAGTTTGAGCGAGTTCTTCGGCTCCTGTCCCGGCTGGTCGCCGCGCAGCATGTCGATCATCTTTACGGTCATGGTCGGGGCCACTACCAGTTCGCCCGCTGCCACGCGGCGGATGGCATCCACCACTTCCTCCGGCGCCATGTCCTTGAGCAGATAGCCGCGCACACCGGCACGGATCGCGTTGCCCAGATCCACTTCAGAATCGCTCATGGTCAGCACTACGGCGGGGATGGTGCAGCCTTCCTTGCGGATCTGTTCCAGCATCGCCAGGCCGTCCATCGGTTTCATGCGCAGGTCCATCACCAGCAGGTCGGGCTGCTCTTTGATCAGGTTGCGCAATTCGTCTATGGAGCCGACTGCGCCGAGTACATTGAAACCATAGCAGCGGGCGAGCAATTCACTCAGCCCGCGCCGACACAGACTCTGGTCGTCCACTAGTGCGATCTTCAATTCCTCAGCCATGCGTAGTTCTCCAGTTCGTCCCTGGTTCAGGGAAGAATAATTGTACGCATGTTCCAAGCCCTTTGGTGCTTTCTACCTTGATTTCTCCGCCGATACGCTGCGCTCGCTCGCGCATGATGATGATGCCGTAATGGCCCTCCACGGGCGAAAAAGTGCCGACGCCGTTGTCCTCGACGGTGAAGACGTAGAAACCGCAGAGATGGTCAACGATCAGCCGCGCATGGCCTGCGTTGGAGTGCTTGGCGATGTTGGAGAGTGCCTCGCGCACGATGTGATAGGTCTGAATCTCGTGCTCCAGTGGCAGGTCGAGGTCGGCGACGCGAATGGAGCAATCGAGCACGATGTTGTGCTGTTCCTCGAAGCGCTCGGCCAGCATCTGCAAGGCGTGCAACAGGCCGGCTGGATCCATCTCGCTGCGGAAGTCGGTGATCAGGGTGCGTACCGCCTTCTGGCCAATCTCCAAGGCCTCATCGATGTCGCGCACATATTTTGTCGCCATCAGTTCATTGTCGTTGCGCACCGCATCGCTCAGTAACGTGGTGTTCATGCGCGCGTAGTTCAGCGTCTGCGCCAGCGAATCGTGGATCTCGTTGGCGATGCTTTGACGTTCCCTTAACAATTCCTCGCGCTTTGCCTCGCGCGTGGTTTTGATGTGCTCGATCAGGGTACCCAGCAGGTCGGCGAAACTGGTCGCCATGGTGGCGGCGTTACCCGAAGAGGATTGCGGGGTATCGAAGAACAGTGTGAAGACGCCAAGCAGGGCTTCAGGGGAATTGCGGCATTCGATCGGAATGGAGATGACCGACTGGAACTGACCGTTCAGGCGGTCACCCTGCCGTGTCTCACAGGTGTAGACATCGGTTGAGCAGAGGCCGTGCTTGAATGCATCTTTACCGCAATCCTCGCAGGCTAGGTCGACGATACGCTCGGCTTCCATTTCTTCGCCGGTCAGGCCGACCGCGCTGATGACCTGTAGCGTCTGTTCGTCCGGCAGCAGCACGCGTACCACGCCAGCGCGGGCCTTGATGATGCCGATGGCCGTTTCGAGGAACGAGTTCAGCAGTGTGCGCAGGTCACTGGCGCGGGAAGCGGCGAATTCCTGTTCCACGCAGGTATCCAGCCCGCCGTTCTTGCCGGGGAGTACGAACTCGGGGTCGCGCGTCCAGAAGAACGCCGCGTTGTCCGGTTCGTCCACTGGTTTCATCTTTCTGCCCATAGCATTCGAAAAAAGGATATCCGGAAAATACCATCTGGTACGATAGCCGTATTATGCACTTGGTATACCAATGCCGCGCGCTAGGTTATGCCGCTTTGCCTCAAATATCAATCGGACAGCAATCGAATTTTGCCAGCTACCCCAATAGGGTTATAGTTCGCGCCACCCGATGTGGTTATAGACACTATACGAGTGAATTCTGCCTAATGCGCCGGATTCCCGCGACACGAAAATGGTATGAAGATCTGCATCGTTTCTGACAGTCATGACCGCTCCGATCCCCTGGTGGCGGCTATTGTAGAGGCGCAGGCTGCCGGGGCGCAGGCTGTCATCCATTGCGGCGACCTGATCGGTGTGAACACACTGCGTGCTTCCCTCAAGCTGGGCATCCCCATCCATGCCGTACATGGCAACAACATCGGCGATATCGCGTCGCTGTACCGGACGATGGCAAAGTCCAATGGCGTATTCACCTATTATGGCCAAGAAGCGGTGCTGGAGTTGGGCGGGCGCAAGATATTTGTCACCCATATGCCGAACCATGGACACGCTTTCGCCTGCACTGGCGACTACGACCTGGTCTGCCACGGCCACAGCCACACGGCACATGTCGACAAACAGCCCCATGTCAAAGGTGGCGAGTGCTGGCTGGTGAATCCCGGTTCGGTCGCGGGCATAGACGCGCCGGGCGTGAAAGCCCTCCCGACCTGGATACTTGGCGATCTGGCAACCATGACTTTTGAAATCCGCAAGCTACCGGAGGGTTGATGAACGCTCCCATCGCAAGCAAGCAGCCGAAGAAGTTGCAGGATATCGCCAAGAAGTAATCCGTTTAGCACTGCCCCCAAGGCATGCCCCGCAACGTTGGAGGGCATCTGCCTTGGCGTGGCGTTATAATCCCCGCATCAGTTAAAAAACAGGGGAGCCAGCATGCAACACCTTCTACCCAAAGAAGCCTTCGAATTCATGAAGGCCAATCCCGAGGCCGTCTTTATCGACGTGCGCAGCGAGATGGAACACATGTTCGTCGGTCACCCGCGCGGCTCCATCCTGATCCCCTGGGTGGATGGTCCCGACTGGGAGATCGACCCGCATTTCGTTTCCAAAGTGCGCAAGGCCGCCAGCGTCAACCGTCCCGTCGTACTCATCTGCCGTTCCGGCCGTCGCTCTGCCGATGCCGGAGAAGCGCTGGAGAAGGCCGGGATAAAGGATGTCTACAATGTGGCACACGGTTTTGAAGGCGATCTCGACGATACCCATCACCGCAATTCGCACAATGGCTGGCGCTTCGATGGCTTGCCTTGGGCGCAGACCTAATCTCCATCTTCATTCAAGATTTGCTGCAAGTGCAGGCAAACCACGAATGCCAGTAGCAGATCAGCTACATCATGCTGCCGAACGAAAGATCGTGTGCATGCGGCGGTAGCGGCAAGCCAGCCAGCAGGCTGGCTTGGCTCACCGGACCGTGCGGAAAGAGTTCATACAGATAGGCGCGTCCGCGCCCGTCACAAAACCGGCCTTCCATCTCGCGCAATATCTCCCGCGCATTGTCGTCATTGCCGTGCTCACGAAAGCGCTCGCGCAAGAAATAGATGATTTCCCAATGTTCGTCGGTAAGCACCAACCTTTCGGCTTCCGCTTGCTGGTTAGCATGGTTGGGCGACCACTGCGTCAGGTCGGACAGATTCCCTTCCGGGTCGCTTTCGTAATGCAGTGGATTGCTGATGGCTTTATTGATGTCGAGCATGATGGTTCCCTCCTGCTGACGGGGTGAACGGAGGATGGGTTCACCCGAGTGGCCATCATCAAACTGTCGAGTATTATTGTCAACAATTAATGGGGTGGAAAACGTATCGATATGATATCAATGGAATAAAACTGTCTATAGCGATAATTTTTTCTTCAGGCCTGCCACACCCCGAATCCCGCCGAGCGCAAGTCGATACCCACTTCCACCTCCTTGTCGCAGGCCTCGTCATATGACATCGGATTGAATGCTTCATAAAGGTCGGGCAGCAAGCGTAAGCCGTATTTTTTCACATAGCTGTTCGACTGGATGCCCGCTTTGTGTTTGTCAAAGCGCACGTCGGGATCGAGGCCGGTCATGCCGACATACACACAGGGTTTGCCGGGTAGGTAGTCTGGGTTGCAACGTTTGAAGCGGCCTTCGTGGAGCACGTCCTTCGACAGTTCAATCACATAGACGTGATAATGCTTGCGACGTGCCATGTTGAAGGCAGGTGGGGCAGGGTCAGGATATCTTCAGCTGGGATTTGGATTTTCGTCCCGGTGCGGCGGGCGGGATGTATCCGGCCAGCCGGCATTTCATGCTTTCGACCGGTTTTCCTTTTTCGTAGCGCGTGGAAAGACACACCATGATCTCGCGTTTGGCAGCGAGGTCGGCGAGTTGCGCGTGCGTTTTGGCGAGCGTGAGCCCGGTGGCGTCGGCGATCTCGGCGTCGGTACGTTCGCCGTGCGTTTTCAGGTATTGCAGAATGGTTTTCAATTTATTTCCAATATTCTGGGAGTTACTGAGACGGAATGTACCGGACTTGGGGTGAATTAGCCACCCGCATGGCAATGGGCGGGGAATCGGGCTGATTCTGGTCGAACTGTTTTAAGCCCAGAATTTGAAGTCAGCCTTTTCCAGGACGCGGATGCAACTGTCTACGACCTCGGAATCATAGATGATCCCGCGGCCCTCGCGTATCTCCGCCACAGCGGCTTCGATTCCCAGCGCCGGGCGGTAGGGGCGGAAAGAGGTCATCGCTTCGACGGTGTCGGCGACGGCGATGATGCGGGCCTCGATGGCGATATCGTCGTCCTTGAGTCCATTGGGATAACCCGAGCCGTCCAAGCGCTCGTGGTGTTCGATCACCATGCGCGCCACCGGCCAGGGGAAGGTGGTGCCTTTGAGTATCTCGAAGCCCGCATCGGGGTGGGTGCGAATGAAATCCATCTCGTTCTTGGACAGCTTTCTCGGGCAACTCAGCACTTCCGACGGTACGCGAATCTTGCCCACGTCATGCACCAGACTGCCGAGCCGGATGCCGGTGACGGTGTCGGTCGGCAGGCCCATATCTTCCGCGATCGCTGTTGCCAGCAGGGCGACACGTTTTTGGTGGCCGTCGGTATAGGGATCGCGCATTTCGATTGCGCGCGACAGCACGCCGATGGTCTGTTCCAGTGCATCGACCGTGAGTTTCTCCGCTTTTTCGATCTCGCGCCTGTGAAAGTGCTGGCGCGCGCTCTTGTAGATCGCCAGCAACAGTACATCGGTATTCACCGGCTTGGTGACATACTGGTCAACGCCGATCTCGATGGCGCGGATGAAATAGTCGCGCTCGCTGTAGGCGGTAATCACGATGATGGGCACTTCGCTCGATGACGATTTGATGGTCGAGGCCATCTCCAGTCCGTCCATCACCGGCATCTTGATGTCGGTCACCACGACATCGGGTTTGTGTTCGAGGAAGGCTTGCGCTCCCTCTTGGCCGTTGGTGGCCGTGTGCAGCACGCCTACCCAGCGGATCAGGAATCGCGACAGCAGTTCGCGGACTTCTTCCTCGTCCTCGACATAGAGCACGGTCAGCGTCTTCAGGAAATCTCGGTCGATCTGCGGGGTGGCATTTTCGGTGTGCATGACAGCTTCTCGGTTAAGCGGTTCTTTCCAGCGGGATGCTCAATATGAAACGGGCACCGTCTTCGATGTTCGTGGCGCTGATCGTGCCTTCCATATTACGCTCAATTATCATTTTAGCCATATACAGACCAATGCCTGTGCCCTGATCCTTGGTGGTGAAATAGGGGTCGAACAATTGCTGCAGAATATTCGCGGGGATGCCGCCGCCGTTGTCTTCGACGCCCAGCACTGCGAAGCCGTCTTTCTGTTCGAGCACGACACGGATGCGGCCGCCGGACTGCCGATGCTCCAGTATCGCTTCCTTGGCATTGACCAGCAGATTGAGCACGGCCTGGCCATATTGGCCGGGAAAACCGCTCGCCGTCAGCCCCGGCGGGGCGTCCAGAGTGAGTTCGATATGGTTGCTCTTGAGCGAAGCCTCGATGATGAAGACCGCATCGCGGATGGAAGTCGCCACGTCGAAGCTCGACTTCTCGCGGTCGGGGCGGAAAAAATCACGGAAATCGTCGATGGTGGTGGACATTCTTTCGATCAAGCGCCGCGCGTTGGCGGAGTCGCGTTCCAGCGTCTCTTCGGTCAGCGTCTTGAAACGAAAGTCGTCGAGGATGTTGCTAATGATGAGGCTCAGCGAGTTGAGCGGCTGCCGCCACTGGTGGGCGATGTTGTGCACCATCTCGCCCATGGCGGCAAGGCGCGACTGCTGGATCAGCAGATGGTCTTTGTCGCGGTTCGCGGCGACCTCGTTCTTCACGCGCTGAGCCAGCGTTTCGTTCAACTGTCTGAGCGCTTCCTCGGCTTCCCTGCGCTCGGCGATCTCGCGCAGCAGGCTGGCACGGTTGTCTTGCAGGTCGTCGCGCATGGAAGAGAAACTGTCGACCAGTTCACCGATCTCGTCCGTTCCCGCCATAGGCAGCGGAGTCTCGAAGTCCATGCGGGCGAGGCGGGTCGCGGCACTGGCCAGTTGCCGCACCGGCCTGCCGACCAGGAGTTCGGCGGTGGCGACGATGGTGAGCATGAGCGCAGCCATTACGCCGAGCAGCACGTAGGTCAGTTCCGCGATCTCCTTGCGCGTGTTCTCCAGCGATGGTGCGAGGTCGACCTGGATGATGAGCGTACCTAGGGGTTCGCCCAGATAGCGGATCGGCTTCTCGACTATGTGCACGTCGGGAGTGGTGGCCGCGTCCTGCAGTTTTGCTGCTGTCGCCAGCGGATACAGCGGCTTGTTCCCTGGATTGATCAGGCGGATGCTCAGCCATTCCGGGTTGTCTTCCTTCAGCGCGTCGAGATTGCCATGCAGGACATCGAGCTGGTTGCCCAACAGCAATGGCACGAGGGTCTCCGCCACACTGTTCAGGTGCTTGTCCACTCCCCGCAGGTGGGCGACCTCGTCAGCCGCCAGTGTGCGGGGTATCCAGACGACATACAGGTATCCGGCGATCAGCAGGCCGAGCAGAAAGAGCGGCAGCAGTAGTTTCGCGCGCAGTGACATGTTTTCAGTATTTGTCTATCCAGAAGGATTCAAGGCCCCAGGCGCGCATCGGTGCGTAGTCGCCCAGCGAGGTCGCCACCGGGTCCTGCATCGGCACGCGGGCGAACATCTCTTTGCCTTCCTGCGTCGCGCTCAATTCAAGCAACGCCTTGCGCACTTTTTCGCGGTCTGTTTTTGGTACGCGCGGATTGGCGGCGACCGGCAACGAGGGGAACTCGCGCGTGGTGTAGATGATGCGCAGGGCATCCTTCACCGCAGGCTCCTGTTCCTGCAACGTCGTCTCGACGCCGCCGCCCGCATCCGCCAACCCGTTGACTACATGCAGATAGACCGAGCTGTGCGTCTTCACATACATCGGATTGATGGTGATGTGGTGCAACCGCGCCAGATCGGCGCGCATCAGCAGGCTGGCACCGATCGCATTGGGCGAGGGGAACGCCACGGTCTTCTTTTCGAGATCGGCGAGCTTGGTGTAAACACTGTCCTTGCGCACCAGAAGTATCCCGCGCAAGGGTGCGCTGTCGCGCACCAGCGGAATGTAGCCGGGATCGGGAACCGACTTGATGATGCTGTAGGGATTGCAGTAGACGAAATCAAAAGTGGACTTCGCCAGTTCCTTCTCGAATTCCGGAACGGAAATCATCGAGGTGAGCTTGAGCGAAAGGCCGGCGCGTTTTTCCACCGCTTCCACGATGGGCATCCAGATGGCCATCAGCTTGCGCTGCTCGAACTGCGGCGTGACGGCGAAGGTGTAGGTCTTGTCGGCCGCCATGGTGCAGGTGGCGGTCAGCAGTCCAAGCAGCAGTGCCGGCAAAGCCAGCGCGAGCGACCAGCGGCTTTGAGATTTTTGACAGGTGTTCATTTTGCCTCCCGATCCAGTTATTTTTATGGGGCCGCATTGTGGAATGCCACAGAATCATTCTACGCCTCCCGCCATATCGTGTGAGCCGGGCGGCCTATATATGTACAGGCAAAACGGGGATATTGCTTCACCGTGAGGGTTCGCTGGGTTGGCATTGTATTGTTGCAACAGCTTGCGCATCAGGAAGCAAGAATCCGAGCATCCAGCGCGCGCGTTGTTTATAGTAGCGACCGCGCTGCGACCTGCTGCGCATTGATTACATGACTGATCTGCTATGACTATCGCCCATCTTTCTCCTACCTATATCGATCCGTCCCACCTTGCCGATGCAGTCAAGAGCCAGGGTTTTGGCGTGCTGAGCCCGTCCGGGGTGGCTACTTTCCTTGATATGCCGCTTTCGGCATTGGAGGCGCTGAAACCGGATTGGGACGATCTGCCGCCGGATAACTTCCTCAAGGACGGTGGGCGCTATCGCCGCCGTAGGCATGCCAGCTTTATCATCGACGGCAAGGATATCAAGCAGGTGGCGCACCGCGCGCATTACCAGCCGCTGGAATACAACGCGCTGCACGGAGGCATGTTGCGCATGTTTGAGCCGATGAAACCGGAGTTCGTGGCACAACCGGTGATCACCAGGCTGCTGCAGTCTATCGCGCAAGTCTGTTCCGTCGTCAAAGGCGCGCAGCCCTGGCATGTCGAAGCGCACGAGTTTCGCATCGACACCAGCACCGGCATCGGCCGACCGACGCCTGAAGGTGCGCACCGCGACGGTACCGACTTCGTCGCCATCCTGTTCGCCGGGCGCGAGAACATTCGCGGCGGCGAAAGCCGCATCTTCGAATTCAACGGTCGCCATGGCCAGCGCTTCACGCTGACCGACAAGTGGACGCTGCTGCTGCTAGACGATCAGCGCGTCATCCACGAATCCACCCCCATCCAGCCCGCGGGAGAGAACGGTCATCGCGATACGCTGGTGCTGACTTTCCGTGCGGGTGGATTCCTGGAGCCGCAGTTCGCGGCAGAAGTGACGCAGTAAGATTCTGCCCCGGGCTAGTTGTTTCAATGTCCGTCGTCTTTGAATATCTCGCTGGCTTCGGTCATGTGCTTGGTCAGCTTGCCCGAGTACCACCAACAACTCTGAAAATTAAAAGCCGCGCGACCATTCAGGCTCGCGCGGCAGAGTTGTTCTTTGCTGCTTAATTCAGGGCTTCTTGGGAGTGCTGTAGGGCACTTCTTTCTGGGCCGGCTCCCAGGTAGTTTCATAGCCAACAAAAAACTGCCCAGGTACGATTTCCTTCTGACGGGTAGTTACGCGGAATGCGTGGCCATCCGCAATCTTGGGGCGGCAGAAAGGCTTCTTATCATCACTCATGCTGCTATCTCCTTCGGTTAAAAAAGTGGTGGTTGAAAACGGGAAGTCTGTAAACAGGCATTTCGACCTTTCCCCTTTCCCTGCTGAAATTATACTATTAGCGCGTGTATTGTGCCTTCTTTGGAATCACATGCCGCACGCCCCCTTGGGGATTCTCAACGTCCCCTTTATAGCGGGGGATGATGTGAATATGGACATGGAAGATGCTTTGCCCGGCCGCTGGTCCGACATTGACGCCGATATTGTAGCCATCCGGATTGAATTCCTCGTCAATGAGTTTTTTTTCCTCTTTAATAAGGCCCATACAGGCAGCCACTTCTTCCGGCGTCAGGTCGAAAAAGCTGGATACATGCCGACGCGGGATGACCACGGTGTGCCCCGGACTTGCCGGGTAGGAGTCGCGGGCACTGTAAGCAAGTTCATGCTGTATCGATACCCCACGCGCATCTGAGCAAAACAGGCATGGATTATTGGGGTCTCTTTTCTTTTCTTGTGTGGCTTCAGTCGACAACCGCACACCTCTTTCTGTACGTTATACTCAGACAAACAAACTCATTAACGAGGAAACTATCGTGGCATCGAATAAAGGACGGGCTTACTTTGCACTGCTTGGTTATCATTTCAACCCCGACGACATCACACGTCTGCTTGGGATAGAACCCACCTCCGTCAATGCTGCCGGCGCACACAGCAATCTGGATAAACCCGTCATCAGTTCCTGGGAGTTATCCACGGAGACCATCGCTGGAGAGCTGGACGTATTTGCCTTGACCGATACCATCGTCAAGCAGTTGGAGCCCATCAAAGAAAAAATCGTTGAAGTCTGTAAAAGTCACAATCTGTCTCCAAGGTTGGGCGTGACACTGACTTTATCTGTCGATAAAGGCGAATCAAGCCCGGAAGTCGGGTTCGGCGCCAGAACGATCCGTTTCCTGGCGGAGACCGGTTCATTCATTGAGGTGGAAAACAAACTTTCCGAGCGGATCTGATTTCAGTCCGCCCTCAACCAATCTAGCTTTTAATCACGTTTAGATGCAACTGCGCCTTTTTCAGTTGCTCCTCGCAATGCTTCAAACAGAGTGGTTGCAGCGCGTGAGGAAAACATTCTAGGATCACCTCGAATTCATCCGCGACTTCTTCTGCGAGCACAGCATCGTTTGTCATTTGAGCCAGTACATTTTGTACCGTCGCCTTGTTCACCCGACTGATGACGGCCACATGGATAGGCAACTGCTGCTCCATACTGACCGTCAAGGCCAATTCGTAGGAATTGATCGCTTCTTTTAAGCGATCAGGGTTTTCTTCCGACTCGCCGAGATGATGCAAAGCGGCCGCCCGATTGTTATGCGTGGCAACGAGTTCCAATGCGTAATCATCTGCGTCGAGTGCGGCGAGAGCGTTCTTATAGGCAACAACGGACTTTTGAAATTGACGGTTGCCCTTAAGCTGTTTACCGAACGTATGTAAGGTGGCCCCCAGTTGATGCATGGTGTACATCCACTCTTTCGGCGACTTTTCTCGTGTCCAAACCAGCAAAGCATTGGTGTAAGCATCTACCGCGATCTTTAATGGCGGTGTGGCTTCAAGCAGCCGGCCAAGCGACTGGTTGGCCGTGCCCAGGTTATATTGCGTGGCGGCCCATTCTAGGGGAGAGCCTTCCTGGGTGAACTCCTCCAATGCCTTGCCAAAACACAGGATGGCCTGTTCAAACAAAGCTGCATCTCTGCGCTGCTGCCCCAGTGCGGCAAGAATGTTTCCGAGATTGTTCTGCGTCTCCGCCCAGACCAATGGCTCCTGTGTGCGACTTATCTTTGCAGCAAGATCGGCTGTATCGCCAGTTTCAGCCAGCGCAGCCTCAAGCGTCTCGCGCAAACTCTCATAGATCCTGGCACTGAAACGGTGCTGTTCATAGTTTCCCCGTGCGTAACGAAAATTATCCGCTACTGCAACCTTGGTATCCGGAGCCGCCGCTGTGGCCGCCTCCGCACTCAGCATGCCGATGGAATTCGCTATTGCGCGTTCCAGCGCCTTGTTCGGCGGGAAAATGATGTAATTGGTTGAGAAATTCATTGTGCCCGGTCGAGTATCTCATTCAGCTCGGGATCGGCACCGACCGCTCCGCCAAGCTCGATCTCTTCCTCGGTGGCTTCGCGTATGGACAGAACTTCCAGCTTGAAGGTGACTTCTCTGCCGCAAAGCGGGTTATTGCCGTCGATAGTCAATGTCTTGTCGTCGAAACGCGTAACGATGAAATCTTTGGGCTCACCCTTTTCGTTTGCCATAGTGATTGTCATGCCGATCTCGCGAAATTCTTCCGGGACATTTTCTATACGATCGGTGAATACCAGAGATTCATCCCGCTCGCCGTACAACTTTGCAGTGTCTATCGGCACTTCGATGATGTCGCCGACTTTTTTGCCATACAGTTCCTTGGTCACTTCTTCAGACATCACATCATTCACGCCATGAACATAAGCCAGCGGATAATCCACAGTAACCAATACGTCACCGGTTTTGTTATCGATGACCTTGTAATTCAGTTCAACGAATTTTTCGTCTTCAATCGTATCTGACATGACTAGAATGCCCTGATGTTGATAAATTATTCTTAGAACAGCGTAGCGCCGAAGATCCTGACCTTGTCTTTTTCATAACCCAGCACAAGTCTTCCCAGCCATTCACTGTTATTTTTCTTGTTTATCACTTTGTATAGAACAGTGACATATTCTCCGCGCCGTATCATGCCGAGATAGGAATAATCTTCCGACAGGTTCTTCGCAAGGTCGCTTCTCGCAAACTGCTTGCCCATTTCAACCTCATTGGCACCCGCAATAAAAGTGCTTGAAAAATTACGCGTGAAGGCGCCGTAGTTCCCTTCATTGGAGTACTTGATAAGATCGGCCCACATCGGGTGCGCCAACTCTAAAATCTCTTCATCTGTTTTTTCAATAATGTTCATAAGATATCCCACACTGCACAGTGTTTCATGATTCTATCTATAGCGATGTCACACTACTAGCTGAATAGATAAAAAAAGGACCAACATAATATGCCGGTCCTTTCTAACAGACTAACAAGTTATAGCAAATATTGCTTCGCAGGCCTGATTTTACAAAACTGCTAAATCAGGCCTGCATTTGCTTAGTGGTGGTCTACCGGCGCCGCTTTCTCTACATCACCAACCAGGTGGTAGAGCGGTGCTTTTTCCATCGTGTACTCACCCGTCTTTGGATCGCGACGGGAAACTGTCAGCACGTGCCAGTTCTTGTCATCCAGCTTCATCACGTCGCCGCGGTAGTAGTAACCAGGCCAACGAGTTTCCTTACGGAACAGCGTATGTTGGAACACGCTCTCGGAAGTCAGGAAACGATGCTTCAGCTCCCATGCACGCAGCAGTTCATGGATGTCAGACGCGGCAACCTTTTCCAGGTCTTCACCCAGAATCGACATCTTCTTCAGACCGATGTTCAGGAGCTTGTCGTTGGTCATGTAGTTGACACCAAAACCACCACAGTACTCGTCCATCATCTTCTGCAAGCGATCAAGACCCTGTCTCGGATTGATGAAGTTGGGATTGACCGTACCGGCAACTACTTCATTGCTGAAGACGCGGTAAGTTTCCATGGGCTTGTAGACTTGTTCCTTACGACGATTGATCTGAGCGTCGGAGACACGGATGCCCTCTGCTTTGCCATCATCGATGTATTTACAAGCAGCCTTGGCAGCCAGTCGACCTTCGGTGAACGAACCGGAAGAGAAGGCGTGCGGTGTTCCGCCTACCGCATCACCGGCACCGAACAGACCTTCAATGGTCGTCATGCGGTTATAGCCCCAGAAATACTCTTTCGGAGAGATGTCTTCCGGACCGGAACACCATGCGCCGCAACCTGTTGCGTGCGAACCCATGACGTAAGGCTCGGAAGTGGTCAGCTCGGGGTTCTCGTACTTGGGATCCACGTCTGTAGCTGCCCACAGCACGGCCTGACCAACGGTCATGCCCAGGAAGTTGTGCCAGCCGATCTCCTCGAGGTGAGGATCCTGGAAGGCTTCCATGGTGACCATGTGGATCGGGCCGCGACCGGCATTCACCTCGTTGATGATCGCATGGTTGCGCAGGCAGGTCGGGATGGGACGATGCGTGCGGTGCGAGACTTCCGGATCCAGATATTCCTTGCCCACCATTTGCTGCAGTGCCGGGAACCACTTGGACTCGTACTCTTCACCGTAGCCATTCTGGGTATAGGTCTTGAGGTGCAGGAAGTAGGCGCCGACAGGGCCGTAACCGTCCTTGAAGCGAGCCAGCACGATACGGTTTTCCATTTGCGTCATCTTTGCACCGGCTTCGATCATCAGGCCGTATGCAGAGCCAGAAGACCACGGTGCGTACCAGACACGACCCGCACCTTCACCGACAGAGCGCGGCTTGAAGATGTTGGAAGCGCCACCGGCGCCGCAGATAACCGTCTTGGCCTTGAACACGTGGTAGTTACCCGTGCGGACATTGAAGCCCACTGCACCGGCAACACGGTTCTCTTTGGATTCATCCATCAGCAGGTGAGTTACGCAGATGCGGTTGAACACCTTGTCCGCCGACTTCTTGGCTGCATCAGCAACGATAGGCTTGTAGGATTCGCCGTGAATCATGATCTGCCAACGGCCTTCACGCAGATACGAACCCTTCTTCTCGTTGCGCATGATGGGCAGACCCCATTCTTCGAAGTTATGCACAGCGGAGTCAACGTGGCGTGCCATGTCGAACAGCAGGTCTTCGCGAACCATACCCATCAGGTCGATACGTGCATAGCGCACATGATCTTCAGGATTGTTTTCGCCGAAGCGGGTGCCCATGTAGCAGTTGATCGCGTACAGGCCTTGCGCCACAGCGCCGGAACGCATGATGTTCGCTTTTTCTGCGATGACGATCTTCTTGTCCTGACCCCAATATCTTGCCTCGAATGCCGCGCCCGTACCGCCTAGGCCAGCACCGACAACCAGGATGTCGATATTGTCTTCGATAATTGTCGAGTAGCTCATCAGTATTGCACTCCCTCTTTGATTTCCAGACCGTTGGATTGCAGTGTGTGCAATCCGCCGTCATCCATGCGAATGTATTTAGGCTCATTGAACAGCAGTTGGCTGTTGCGCATTTCCTTGCTGGGGGCGGGGACCTTTGCGAGGTCCGGTGTCGCCGAACCCCAGGGCTTGGTCGTGATAGGTGCCAGCAGCTCCATATCTTTCTTGCCGTTGCGGAACTTGATGCGCCACGCGATCGTGCCTTTTTCTTCATCACGGATCACGCGAACACTGTGTCCAAGCGGTGCAAAGTCGGCATAACCGCGTACATCGATCGCTTGATGCGGGCAGGCCTTCACGCAGGAATAGCATTCCCAGCACATGCTGGGTTCGATGTTGTAAGCGCGACGCAGCTTCTTGTCGATGTGCATGATGTCGGACGGGCAGATGTCAACGCATTCTCCGCAACCGTCACAACGTGTCATATATACAAACGTTGGCATAAGATACTCCTCTATTTCTTATTGAAAATTAGTCAAGACAGCATTAGTAATGGTCGGCTCGTTCGGCCTTGATGCACAGTCCCATGTTGGGCGGGTTCTTGCCCATATACTGGGGCACATCCGGGAACTTGCGCTGTACTTCCGGATCCGTCAGGTCATAGTCGGGCGGCAGGTTCTCGCGTCCACCGTCGGCCATGATCACGCGCTTCTGGAAGGCCGCAGCGGGCTTGAAGAACATGTGCGCGAACTTGGACCAATACACGCCGCCAAAGAGCACGGTGCTGGACAGGATGAACAAGGCAAAGAATACGGTTACGCCACCGCCGGTGAACGACCAGATCAATGCGAAGGTCGAGGTGGCCAGCAGCGAGAGGATGAACAGGTCAGCGCGCTCGAGCCGGAAAGCGGACAGGCCTTCCGCAGCTACATCGGCGCGGATAAAGAACCAGAACCAGTATCCGCCCACGGCCAGCATCAGTGCGCCGATGTGCCACAGCTGTGGCAGCAGGGTAGAGGTGGACTCCGGCGAGAAGATCATGATCGCGGTCGTCACGATGAAGATGATGGTTCCCCACATGGTCAACAGATGGGAAATCCTGCGCCGTGGATTGTCGAATTCACCGGAGGTCAAAACTTCTTTTACCAGCACGGCTGCGGCCATCGACACCTTTTCACCGCCGCTCACTTCGCGCTTGGCGCTCTTCTGAGCTTTTTTCGCATTCTCGAAAAAGTACTGCGCGCTTTTCTTGTGCAGCATGTCAAGTATCGTCCCGCCCATGACCAGCAGGACCATCAATATGATGTAGCCCTGCATGTAAGCGGTTGGAATCGTTGCCGAAAGATCGACAAAGGGATTGCTTGTGAACATCAGTTTCTCCTCAAAAATTGCAGACGAATGACTATCTTTTAACTGCTTGGCTGTCGAGTATGGAAAAAGCTACTTCCAAAAAAATCCTTCACTCCACGAACCTACCACCATTACTTTCCAGCTTCTTCCAAACTCGCGTAATAGGCACGCAAAATCTCCAACACCTCGGGACGACTGAACTCTGCGGGCACATTCTCCCCTTTGGAGAGTGAGTTGCGCAACTGCGTCCCGGAGACTTGCAGGCGGTCGGCATCGTCGTGCGGGCAGGTCTTGGCCGAGGCCATGCCGCCGCATTTATAACACCAAAACGAGATATCGATCTTCAGAGCTTCGGTTTCCAGCGCGCCCTTGGGCACCTGGTCGAAGATGTGATGCGCGTCGAACGGGCCGTAGTAGCTGCCGACACCGGCGTGGTCGCGACCGACGATCTGGTGCGAGCAGCCGTAGTTCTGGCGGAACACCGCGTGCAGCAGTGCCTCGCGCGGACCGGCATAACGCATGTCGAGCGGATAGCCCGCCTGTACCACGGTCTTCTTGACGAAGTATTTTTCGGTCAGGGTGCCGATGGCCTTGGCGCGTACTTCGGCGGGGATGTCGCCCGGCTTCAGGTTGCCCAGCAACGAGTGAATCAGCACGCCATCGCAGACTTCGATGGCGATCTTGGCCAGATACTCGTGCGAACGGTGCATCGGGTTGCGCGTCTGGAAACAGGCGATCTTGGACCAGCCCATCTGGCTGAAGATCTCGCGCGTCTGTTTGGGGGTCTTGAACAGCTCGGGATACTTCTCCGGGAAGCCGCCTTGCGACAGGACCTTGATGGAGCCGGCAAGATTGACCTCGCCCTGCTCCATGACCATCTTGACGCCGGGGTGTTTCGGGTCGGTGGTCTTGAACACCATGGCGCACTCGTGCGCCTTGTCGATGGTGTATTTCTCGGTGATCGACATGGTGGCAAGCGTCTCGCCGTTCTCCGGGTCGGTCAGCGCTACCTCTTGGCCGGTCTTGATTGAGTCGGCGACGGCCTGGCTGACGGACAGCGTGATGGGGATGGGCCAGAACAGGCCGTTGGCCATCTTCATGCCATCGCACACACCTTGCCAGTCGGCATGCGTCATGAAGCCATCCAGCGGGGTGAAGCCGCCGATGCCGAACATGATGATATCGCCCTTTTCGCGCGAGCTGACTTTGACTTGTGGAAGTTTCTTTGCTTTTTCGAGTTCGGACTTGAGTGCGGAACCTTCGAGCAACAACGGATTGAGACTGCCCCCGCCATGCGGGTTGACCAACGCCATACGTGCCTCCCTTTAGTATTGTAGTAATCCTGTCAACTACTTATGAATTCTCAGGTTTCGCACACTAGAGTAAGCTCCGTCACTAGGCGATAGCCCTCATGGGTTGAGAGAGGCACCCCCCTTATGGGTTATGCTTCAATCCCTCATCACGGCTATGGTAGTGCTGGCGCGGGATACGCATACTTGCGGGCCTAAAAAAAGCCTAGTAGTTTTGTAGGGCTGTAGCACCTCGATAACTATATAAATACACCAGCCAATGTCATCGACCCCTTTGCATGACCCTCTCGCGCCGCCGGTTGCGGACGCGAAAACCGAGGTTAAAAACACCACTTGTTATATGTGCGCCTGCCGTTGCGGCATCCGCGTGCACATGCGCAACGGCGAAGTCCGTTATATCGACGGCAACCCCGACCATCCGCTCAACAACGGCGTTATCTGTGCCAAGGGTTCGTCCGGCATCATGAAGCAGTATTCGCCCGCGCGGCTGACCAAGCCGTTGCGCCGCAAGCCCGGCGCAGAGCGCGGTACCAGCGAGTTCGAAGAGATCAGCTGGGAAGAGACCTTCACCATCCTCGGTGAGCGACTGGGCAAGATCCGTGCGACCGACCCGAAGAAGTTCGCGCTGTTCACCGGCCGCGACCAGATGCAGGCGCTGACCGGTCTGTTCGCACGCCAGTTCGGCACACCCAACTACGCAGCGCACGGCGGTTTCTGCTCGGTCAACATGGCTGCGGGCATGATCTACACCATCGGTGGCTCGTTCTGGGAGTTCGGCGGCCCTGACCTCGAACGCTCCAAGCTGTTCATCATGATCGGCACGGCGGAAGACCATCACTCCAATCCGATGAAGATCGCCATCTCCAAGTTCAAGCGCGAGGGCGGCCGTTTCATCTCCATCAATCCGGTGCGCACCGGTTACTCCGCTATCGCCGACGAGTGGGTGCCCATCCGTCCCGGTACCGATGGCGCGCTGATGCTGGCGCTGATCCACGAGATCATCGCCCTCGGCCTGTTCGACCGTGAATTCCTGGTGCGCTACACCAACTCCGGGCAACTCATCAACCTCGACGACAAACATGACGAGTTCGGCATGTTCGTGCGTACCGAAGTGGCCAAGGAAGAAGGTTGCTACGATCCGCAGAACAAGTTGTGGTGGGATCGCAATACCAACAAGGCGGTGATCACCCATACCGAAGGCGCCGATCCTTTCCTGCTCGGCGAATTCAAATTGTCCGACGGCACGCCGGTCAAACCCGCGTTCCAGATGCTGCAGGATCGCGTCAAGGATTACACGCCGGAATGGGCGGAACAGATCACCGGCATTCCCGCCGACACCATCAAGCGCCTGGCGCACGAGATGGGCATCACCGCGCGCGACCAGAAGATCGAACTGCCGATCGCATGGACCGATTCCTGGGGCAAGGAGCACGACACTGTCACCGGTAACCCGGTCTCGTTCCACGCCATGCGCGGACTGGCCGCGCACTCCAACGGTTTCCAGACCATACGCGCGCTGTCGATCCTGATGACGCTGCTGGGCACCATTGACCGCCCTGGCGGCTTCCGTCACAAGCCGCCGTTCCCGCGTCCGATCCCGCCCTGCGCGCGCACACCCAACCATCCCAAGGCAGTGCAGCCGAACACGCCGCTGGACGGCATGGCCCTCGGTTGGCCGTCCGATCCGGATGACCTCTTCGTCAACGAGGACGGCAGCCCAGTGCGTATCGACAAGGCGTTCTCGTGGGAGTACCCGCTGTCGGTGCACGGCCTGATGCACAACGCCATCACCAACGCCTGGCGCGGCGATCCCTACAAGATCGACACGCTGTTGCTGTTCATGGCTAACATGGCCTGGAACTCCTCGATGAACACCAGCGAAGTGCGCAAGATGCTGGTCGACAAGGACGAGAACGGCGAATACAAGATCCCGTTCCTGGTGGTGTGCGACGCCTTCCAATCCGAAACCACCGCCTTCGCCGACCTGATCCTGCCGGATACGACCTACCTCGAGCGTCACGATGTGATGTCCATGCTCGACCGTCCGATCTCCGAGTTCGACGGTCCGGTGGATTCGGTGCGCATCCCCGTGGTGCCGCCGACCGGCGAATGCAAACCGTTCCAGGAAGTGCTGATCGAACTCGGTTCGCGCCTGAAGCTGCCCGCTTTCGTGAACAAGGATGGCGGGCGCAAGTTCAAGGACTATCCCGACTTCATCGTCAACTGGGAGACCGCGCCGGGTTCCGGCATCGGCTTCCTGTCCGGCTGGCGCGGCAAGGGGGGCGAGAAGACTTTGCGCGGCGAACCGAACCCGAACCAGTGGGAGATGTATGCCAAGAACGATTGCGTGCACCACTACAAGTTACCGCGCTCCTACCAGTTCATGCGCAACTGGAACCAGGGTTATCTGGAGTGGTCGCAGAGCAACGGCATCACGCGCTATGCCGAACCCATCCTGATCCATGTCTATTCCGAAGTGCTGCAGAAGTTCCGTCTCGCCGCGCAGGGCAAGAGCATCACGCGCCAGCCGCCCAAGCATCTGGCCAAGCGCATCGAGACCTTCTTCGATCCGCTGCCGTTCTACTACGAGCCGCTGGAGACGCAGACGACAGACAAACTGAAGTACCCGCTGTCCGCGCTGACGCAGCGTCCGATGGCGATGTACCACTCGTGGGATTCGCAGAACGCCTGGCTGCGCCAGATCCATGCGCACAACTATCTCTACGTGAATGCGAAGACGGCCAAGGATGCGGGCATCGCCGACGGCGACTGGATCTGGTGCGAATCGCAATGGGGCAAGGTGCGCTGCATGGCGCGCTACAGCGAGTCGGTCGAACCCGGCACGGTGTGGACCTGGAACGCCATCGGCAAAGCGGCCGGCGCTTGGAACCTGTCGCCGGACGCGAACGAATCGCAGCAAGGCTTTTTGCTCAATCACGTGATCTCGGAAGAGTTGCCGCCGGAAGCGGACGGCAAGCGTTTCTCCAACTCCGATCCGATCACCGGACAGGCGGCTTGGTACGACGTGCGTGTGCGCATCTACAAGGCGGAAGAGGGCGAGCCCGAACAGACCTCGCCGCAATTCGAACCCATGAAGAAATATCCCGGCATGAAAGAACATCCGAGCTGGCAAGCCTACTTCGGCGGCGGCAAGAAGAAGGGCGGTGCGAAATGACTCAACTCGCCCTTGTCATCGACTTGAACGTCTGCGTCGGCTGCCACGCCTGCGTGACCAGCTGCAAGGAGTGGAACACCTCCGGCTCGGCCGGCCCGCTGTGCGACGAGAATCCCTACGGACAGGATCCGACCGGCACCTTCTTCAACCGCGTGCAGACTTTCGAGATCGGCACCTACCCGAACAGCGAGACGCTGCATTTCCCCAAATCCTGCCTGCATTGCGAGGATCCGCCCTGCGTGCCGGTGTGCCCGACCGGCGCATCGTACAAACGCAAACAGGACGGCATCGTGCTGGTGGATTACGACAAGTGCATCGGCTGCAAGTATTGCACCTGGGCCTGCCCGTACGGCGCGCGCGAGATCGACGAAAAAGCCAAGGTGATGAAGAAGTGCACCCTGTGCGTTGACCGCATCTACGATATGTCCATGCCGGAGGCCGACCGCAAACCGTCCTGCGTCAAAGCCTGCCCGACCAGCGCGCGTCTGTTCGGCGACATCCACGATCCCGAATCGGCCGTGTCGCTGGCGATCCGCGAAGAGGGCGGTTACGCGCTGATGCCGGAGTGGGGCACGCAACCCGCCAACCATTATCTGCCGCGCCGCAAGATGAAGATGAAGATCCACATGGATGAGCTGGAGCGCGCGGACAATCCGCTCAAAGTGGACGGTCACCTGCCCAAACCGGCTAAGGGCGCCTCGTCGATGGACGATGCCTCGGCATGGTAATGAAGCAACCAGTTTAGGAACGGTACATTATGAAACCAGCATTTTCCGTCATTTTTCTGACTACGCTCATCGGGGCGGCGCAGGGCTTGTTCCTCGCCCTGTTCACGCACCAGTCGTATGCGCTGTTCGGCCTGCTGCCGATGCAGTCGGATGATTTCTACGGCTACGGCACTGCCATCGCGATGGTGTTGCTCGGTGGCGGCCTTTTTGCAGCGGTGTTCCACCTCGGCAAGCCCATCTACATGGTCACCCGCGCATGGCGCGGCATGACCCAGTGGCGCACTTCCTGGCTGTCGCGCGAACTGATCGCGCTGCCGGCATTCATGGGAATCGTGTTCCTGTATGGCGTGTCGCACCTGGCCGGGTTCCGCCCGGTGCTGCTGACACTGCCCAGCGGCCAGCCCATCGATCTGTCTTTCGTGCTCGGCGTTGTCGGTACCTTGCTGGCGTTCACGCTGTTCGTTTGTACCGCGATGATCTACGCCTGCCTGCGTTTCCTGCGCGAGTGGTACTCGCCGCTGACCGTGATCAACTACATCCTGATGGGCGGGTCTTCCGGCTTCATCCTGGCGGCGTTCTACGCGGCCTCGGCCGCACCCGACCAGGCTGACTTCTTCGCCGGCTGGGCGATCATCATCACCGTGCTGGCATTCGCCGGACGCGCCGCCTCGCTGGTGCGCAACGCGCGCCTGAAACCGAAATCGACCATGCAGACCGCCATCGGCGTCAAGCATCCCACTATCGTGCAGCGCTCGATGGGGGCGATGGGAGGCACGTTCAATACACGCGAGTTCTTCCACGGCAAGAGCCTCGTCTTCATGCGCGTGATCAAGCCGACGTTCCTGGTAATGGCGTTCGTTCTTCCGCTGGCCCTGTTGGCGCTGGGACTGTTCTCACCCGCCTTGCTCGGCGTGGCATTCGTGATTCAGTACATCGGCTTGATGGTGGAGCGCTGGTTCTTCTTCGCGCAGGCCAACCATCCGCAGAACCTCTATTACCAGACCATAGGTTGATCACGACATCTTGAAAAGCTCACACACGCGCAATTACTGGTTGCACCGCCTGCTGCCGTTCATGCAGTGGAAACATCTGGTGGATAAACAGTCCACCCGTGCCGACCTGATCGCCGGTATCACCGGCGCGTTGATCGTGTTGCCGCAGGGGGTGGCTTTTGCCACCATCGCCGGGATGCCGCCCGAATACGGCTTGTATGCGGCGATGGTGCCCGCGATCATCGCTGCCCTGTTCGGTTCGAGTTGGCATCTGGTGTCGGGGCCGACCACCGCCATCTCCATCGCTGTGTTCGCCGCCATGAGTCCGCTGGCCAATCCCGGTTCGCCAGAATTCATCAGCATGGTGCTCACACTGACCTTTCTGGTGGGACTGTTCCAGCTGATCCTGGGCCTCGCGCGCATGGGCGTGCTGGTCAACTTCATCTCGCACACCGTGGTGATCGGTTTCACCGCAGGCGCGGCACTGCTGATCGCGGCCAGCCAGGTGAAGAATTTCTTCGGCATCGCCATCGAACGCGGCGCGCACTTCCATGTGGTGATCGAGCGCTTCATCGAGCAGTTCGGCAACATCAATCCCTGGGTCACGCTGGTCGGCGCCGTCACGCTGGCGTCGGGCATTCTGGCCAAGCTCTACATGCCCAAACTGCCGTACATGATCGTGGCGATGGTGGTCGGCAGCGTGGTTGCCTGGCTGCTCAATCTGGAGCTCGGTGTGGAGACCACGCTGATCACGACCGTGGGGGCCTTGCCCGCGCACCTGCCGCCGTTGTCGCTGCCGGACTTTTCCTATGCGACCATCCACAAGGTGCTGTTCCCTGCGCTGGTGGTCACCATGCTGGCGCTGACCGAAGCGGTCTCCATCTCGCGTTCCATCGCGGTGAGGTCGGAGCAGCGCATCGACGGCAACCAGGAGTTCATCGGTCAGGGCCTGTCCAACCTGGTTGGCAGTTTCTTTTCCAGCTATGCCTCCTGCGGCTCGTTCAATCGCAGCGGCGTGAACTACGCTGCCGGGGCGAAGACGCCGATGGCGACGGTGTATGCCTCAGGTTTCCTGGTCCTCGTTCTGCTGCTGGTCGCACCGCTCGCCTCCTATCTGCCGACGGCGGCGATGGCAGGCATATTGTTCCTGGTCGCCTGGGGGTTGATCGATTTCCATCATATCGGCAGCATCGGCAAGACCAGCCGCTCCGAGACGGTGGTGCTGTGGGTGACCCTGCTGGGCACGCTGGTCGATCTGGAGAAGGGTATCTTCTTCGGCATCCTGCTCTCGCTCGCCATCTACCTGTTCCGTGTCTCGCGTCCGGGTATCGTGCCGGTGGTGCCGGCGAAGGAGGAGGGCGCATATCACTTCGTCGGCGCCGAAGACCATCCGCAATGTCCGCAACTGGCCATGGTGCGTCTGAACGGTGCGATCTTCTTTGGTGCGGTGGACCATGTGCAGAGCAGCCTGCAGAAGATAGACGAGATCGAACCGCAGAAGAAATCCGTGCTGGTCATCGCGCGCGGTATCAGTTTTGTCGATGTGGCGGGTGCCGAGATGCTGGCACAGGAGGCGCGCCGCCGCCGCAAGATGGGCGGAGGGCTGTATTTCTATCGCTGCAAGGATGATATCTACAAGTTCCTGCGCAAGTCGGACAAGCTGGACGATATCGGGGAGGGCGGGTTCTTCCCGACCATGTCGAACTGGATCAAACCCATCTATTCCACGCTAGACCCCGAGATCTGCCGCAACTGCAAGGCGCGCATATTTTCGGAATGTCATGAGAGATTGCCGGACGGGGAGCCGCGGACAGCATGAATCAGCTGTAGCAAGGTGACTCTGCAGGGATTGCAAACATCAGCCAGAACAGATCGAGGATTTATACAATGAGCAGCAAAGCCATCCAGACCAGAACCGTCATCGCCGCCGTCATCTTCGCGCTGGTCGGCGTATCCGCATTCATGTTCGCGCCCAGCCGCGAGATCGCCGTCGTCCTCAACCTGCTGTTGCTGACCGTGTATCTATTCGCTTTCGAGGTGGTCGGTGTCGATGTGGCGGCGGTCAGCATCATGGTGCTGCTGGGCCTGATCAGCCATTTCGGCAGCATGATCGATCTGCCCAAACCGCTGGTGCAGGGCAGGGAGCTCTTCAGCGGCTTTTCCGGCAATGCCGTGATCTCGATCATCGCGGTGATGATCGTCGGTGCGGGCCTGGACAAGACCGGCCTGATGAGCAAGGTGGCGAGCTTCATCATCCGGGTGGCGGGCAATACAGAGGCGCGCATCATCCCGGCGATCTCCAGCACGGTCGGTTTCATCTCCAGCTTCATGCAGAACGTCGGCGCCGCAGCGCTGTTCCTGCCGGTGGTCGGCCGCATCTCTGCGCGTACCGGCTTGCCGATGTCGCGCCTGCTGATGCCCATGGGTTTCTGCGCCATTCTCGGCGGCACCATCACCATGGTCGGTTCCAGCCCGCTGATTCTGCTCAACGACCTGATCCTGGCGTCGAACAAGGCGCTGCCGCCCGAGCAGCAGATGGAGACATGGTCGCTGTTCACCGTCACGCCTATCGGTCTGGCACTGCTGGCTTCCGGCATCGCCTATTTTGTCTTCGCCGGGCGCTATGTACTGCCGGGCAAGGCGAGCGAGGATGTCACCAGCGGTGCCAATGCAATGGATTATTTCCAGGAGCTCTATGGCCTCGACTATGCGGTGCGCGAAGTGGTGGTGCCGCCCGAGAGCCGGCTGGTCGGCAAGACACTCGATGACATCGAGCGGCCCTACCGTTTACGGATCATCGCCATCATGCGCGGCAATGACGATCTGCGCATCGATCCGGCGCGCGATGTCGAGATCGCTGCCGGCAGTGTGCTGGGGTTGCTCGGCGCGCCGGAAAGGTTGAACGAATTCGCTGCGGCCAAGGGGCTGCAACTGCGCGATGAAATGGAGACCTTCGCCGATCAGCTGTCGCCGGCCAAGGCGGGAATCGCCGAGATCGTCATTCCTCCCGGTTCCGAACTCATCGGCAAGAGTGCGCGCGATCTCTGGATGCGCAAGACCTATGGCATCTCGTTGACGGCATTGCATCGCGGCGGCAATACCCTGCGCGAAGGCGACGGCGTGCGCGATCTGCCGCTGCAGTCCGGCGATGCGCTGATCGTGCATACCGGCTGGGATGCGCTGGCGCATCTGGAAAAGGACAAGAACTTCGTTGTCGTCACCACCGAGTTCCCGCACGAGGAAATGCGCCCGCACAAAGTGAGCGCCGCACTCGCCTGCTTCGCCGTCGCGCTCGTGCTGATCCTGTTCACCGACACTCTGCTGTCGATCTCGCTGATGACCGGCGCCATCGGCATGATCCTGCTGCGCGTGCTCAGCATCGAAGAGGCCTACCGCGCGGTGAGCTGGAAATCGGTGTTCCTGCTGGCCAGTCTGATTCCGCTCGGTCTCGCGGTCGAGACCAGCGGTACGGCGAAGTGGATCGCGGAACAGACGCTGTTGCTGCTGGGTGGCACGCCGATCTGGGTGATCCAGCTGGCCATCGCTATCCTGGCTACCTTCTTCACGCTGGTGATGTCGAATGTGGGCGCGACAGTGCTGCTGGTACCGTTGGCCGTGAACATCGCCATCGGCGCGGGTGCCGACCCGGCAGTGTTCGCGCTGACCGTGGCGCTGGCAACCTCGAACTCCTTCTTCCTGCCGACCCATCAGGTCAACGCGCTGTTGATGGGGCCGGGTGGTTACCGCGTGGCCGATTACATGCGGGCCGGCGGGATCATGACGATACTGTTCATCACTGTGCTCATGATCATGCTGAACCTGATTTTTTGACCGGCGCATGATTTCTGCAATTTGAAACCGGGGGCAGCATGAATAGCCGTCTTGCACGCATCTTTCCATTTCTGTCCTGGTGGCCGCTGAACGGTGCCAACGTAAGAACCGACCTGATCGCGGGTATCACCGTCGCACTGGTGCTGATCCCGCAATCCATGGCTTACGCGCAACTGGCGGGACTGCCCGCCTACTACGGCCTGTATGCTGCCTTTCTTCCCGGCATCATTGCCGCGATGTGGGGTTCGTCAGCCCAGCTTGCGACAGGCCCGGTTGCCGTTGCTTCGCTGCTGACGGCCTCCGCGCTGGCACCGCTCGCCGCCACCGGTTCCGAACAGTTTGTCGCGCTTGCCATCCTGCTGGCGCTGATGGTCGGCCTGATCCAACTCGCGCTGGGCGTGTTCAAGCTTGGCGTGGTGGTGAACTTTTTGTCGCACCCGGTGATCGTCGGTTTCACCAACGCCGCCGCCATCATCATCGGCCTGTCCCAGCTCAACAAACTGTTCGGCGTGTCCATGGGGCGCAGCGAACATTTCATCAATGACATCTGGGGTGTCTTGCTGCAGATCGGCGAGACACACTGGCCGACGCTGATCATGGGTGTCTCGGCCTTCGCCATCATGTGGGGATTGAAGAAGTTCGCGCCCAAGTTGCCCGGTGTCCTGATCGCGGTGGCCATTACCACCATCGCCAGCTTCGCCATCGGCTTCGAGCACAACAGCAAGGGGCAGATCGAGGAGATCGCGGATGCCGAGGTCAAGACGCTGGCCAACGATTTTTCGCGTGGCGAGATCAGGATGGAGGAATTGAACGGTGTGCTCAGCGCCAAGACGGCCGAACTCAAGCTAATGCAGAAGTCGAAAGACGGCAGCGGGCAGCATATTGCGGCGCTGAGATACGAGACCGAACTGATCAAGCTGGAGATCGAACACCTGGAAGGGGAGAGCCGCAAGGCCGCGCGTTCATTGCGCAAATTCATCTTCGAACAGGTTCCGGCGACCGATACGCAACCGGCCAAACTGTATCTGACCGGGCAGGTGCCACAGGGAGAGCTGTCCGACGGTTATCGCTGGCGCATCAAGAAAGTGAGCAAGGGTGAGTTGAAGCTGGTCGGTGGCGGCGAAGTGGTCGGCAGTATTCCCTCCGGTCTGCCCGACATCGGTCTGCCCAAGATGAGCTGGGAGACCATGATGTCGCTGTTGTCCAGCGCGCTGGTGATCTCACTGGTCGGATTTATGGAAGCGATCTCCATCGCCAAGGCAATGGCGGCCAAGACCAGACAACGCATCGACCCCAACCAGGAGTTGCTCGGGCAGGGTATCTCCAACATCGTCGGCAGTCTGAGTCAGTCGTTCCCGGTCAGCGGTTCGTTCTCGCGCTCTGCGGTGAACCTCAACGCGGGCGCAGTCACCGGCCTGTCCAACGTGTTCGCCGGACTGATCGTGCTGGTCACGCTGCTGTTCCTCACGCCGCTGCTGTATCACCTGCCGCAGGCGGTGCTGGCGGCGGTGATCATGATGGCGGTGATCGGATTGGTCAATTTCAAGGCCATCGCGCATGCCTGGCATACGCACAAGCATGACGGTGTTGCCGCTATCGTGACCTTTGTTGCCACGTTGGCCTTCGCGCCGCACTTGGACAACGGCATCATGATCGGCGCCGGTCTCGCGATCATCCTGTATCTGTACCGCACCATGAAGCCGCGTGTCGCCATCCTCGGTCGCCATCCTGATGGTCACTTGCGCGACGTGAAGGTGCACAACCTGCCGGTGAGCGAGAACATCATCGCCATGCGCTACGACGGTTCGCTGTATTTCGCCAACGTGCCCTACTTCGAGGATACCGTGCTGGAAGCGGTGGCCAACAACCCGCAGGCTAGATACCTGCTGATCGTGAGTGACGGCATCAATCAGCTTGATGCTTCGGGTGAGGAAGTCATCCACCATCTGGTCGAGCGCCTGCGTGCCGGCGGCATCCGTGTGGTGTTCAGCGGGCTGAAGAAACAGGTGCTCGACGTGATGCGTCATTCCGGCCTGCTGAAATATATCGGCGAGGAGAGCTTCTTCATGGATGAAGAGAAGGCGCTGGAAGAGATCTATGCCGAAGTGATCAAAGTGAAGCCGGATGCCAAACGGCGTTTGCTGAAGCAGAGCATCGGCGACAACGATGGTGTCAGAACCTGGTTATAGGAACGAATCTTTATTGGGGTTTTCGGGAATGTCGCATTCGGTTCAAGGCAGCAAAGTAGTTCAAGGTTTTCGGGCAACGATAGGCAAGGATGCACTGGCGTCGGTAGTCGTCTTTCTGGTGGCGTTGCCGCTGTGCATGGGTGTGGCGATCGCTTCCGGTGTGTCGCCGATGGCGGGGTTGGTCACCGGCATCGTTGGCGGGCTGGTGGTCGGCCTGATCGCGGGTTCGCCCTTGCAGGTCAGTGGCCCGGCGGCGGGCCTGACCGTGCTGGTGTGGCAACTGGTGCAGCATCACGGCATCGAGATGCTGGGTGTAATCGTGCTGCTGGCCGGTCTGCTGCAACTGGCCGCCGGAGTGCTCAAGCTCGGGCAGTGGTTCCGTGCAGTGTCGCCCGCGGTCATCCACGGCATGCTGGCCGGTATCGGCGTGCTGATCCTCGCTTCGCAGTTTCACGTCATGCTCGACAACAAGCCGATCGGTTCCGGCATGGATAACTTCGCCGGTATCGTGCCGGCGCTGATGGATACGTTCACTTCCGGCGGCAGCTCATTGCAGGCGTTCTTCATCGGTCTGCTGACCATCGCGATCATCGTGCTGTGGAGCATGTTTGCGCCGAAATGGCTGAAAGTGTTGCCGGGCCCGCTGGTGGCGGTGGTGGCGGCGGTGATCGTCTCTGTCGTGATGCAACTGAAGATCAAATACATTCCCGACCTGCTCGCCAACCCGGAAGACATCAACAACTTCTGGGCGGTAATCCAGTATCCGACACTGGAGAATCTGCGTCTTGCATTCAACAAGGAGATATTGATTGCCGCTGTCTCGGTTGCCTTCATCGCTAGCGCGGAAACGCTGCTGAGCGCGAGCGCGGTAGACCAACTGCACCAGGGGCCGCGCACCAAGTACGACAAGGAGCTGGTCGCGCAGGGCGTGGGCAATTCGATCTGCGGCGTGCTGGGTGCGCTGCCGATGACCGGCGTGATCGTGCGTTCCACTGCCAATGTTGAGGCGGGCGGCAAGACGCGCGCTTCCGCTTTCCTGCATGGCGTCTGGCTGCTGCTCTTCGCGGCGGTGTTGCCGTTCACTTTGAGTTACATCCCGGTTGCTAGCCTGGCGGCGGTACTGGTGTTCACCGGCTGGAAGCTGGCCTATCCCAAGGCGGTCCCCGATCTGCTCAAGTTCGGCAGGAGCGAGGTGGCGATCTATCTCATCACCATCGTCATGATCGTTGCCAGCAATCTGCTGGAGGGCGTGCTGATCGGTCTGGGCCTGTCGATACTCAAGCTGTTGCATGCGTTCTCGCACCTGGAGATCAAATGGGACGAAGATATCGTGCGCAACCGCGTTCAACTTCACCTGAAAGGTGCGGCCACACTGATCCGTCTGCCCCAACTAGCAGCTGCCCTCGAAGGGATACGCCCGGGTGCCGAAGTGCACGTCCACTTCGAACATCTGGATTACATCGACCATGCCTGTCTCGATCTGCTGACCAATTGGGAGAAGCAGCACGAGGTCACCGGAGGTACACTGGTCATCGAATGGGAAGAGTTGTCGACGAAATATCATCAGCGTCGCGCTGGGGTGCGCAAGAATTTTGTGCGCGTCGTGACTTAGCGTTAATATGGCTGCGGCAGGCAACTTGCAGGCTACATGCGACTTCACGTGCCATCTCCTGAAGTTGAAAAATGACATACTAATTCAGTCAAATAACCGCATAACCCCTAAGGGCTATCTCATGTCCCCCCGTGCTGGTTATGGACGCTGATGCAAGGCTGCTATCAAATCTGCTACTGGCTGATTCTATTAGCTATATTAGGAGATGTTAATGCAGGAAAATGATCACAGCACGATAGATTCCAGTCGTCGCAAAGCTCTCAAAGCGGGTGTCGGCTTGGGCCTTTTCGGTATGTTTGCCACACTGGGACTGTTGCCGAAGTCGGCCTGGGCCGCAGTCGACCGCAAAGTCTTTGACGCAAAGTCGCTGAAGGAGGCTTTTCAGGCAATGGGCGGACTGGCGCCAGCGGACAGCAACCTCGTCATCCTCGATGTGCCCGAGACCGCCGAGAACGGAGCTATGGTGCCTGTCACGGTAGAGTCCAAATTCCCCCGCACCGAACAGATATCCATCCTGGTCGAGAAGAATCCGACCGCACTGGTTGAGAACCTGACGATAGCCGAAGGCACGGAAGGCTTCATCACGACCCGTATCAAGATGGCACAGACCTCCACTGTCATCGCGCTGGTCAAGGCGGACGGAAAGTTCTACAAGGCGGTCAAGGAAGTCAAAGTCACCGCGGGAGGTTGCTGATGTCAGACCCGACTAAGATGAAAGCTGTCGCGGCCAATGGCGTGACCGAAGTGCGCGCACTGATGCAGCACGAGATGGAGACCGGTCGCCGCAAGGACGAATCAGGCAAACTCGTACCGGCATGGTATATCACCGATTTCAAGGTGCAACATAACGGCAGAACGGTTCTGGAAGGCCAGTTCGGCACTTCCGTATCCAAGAACCCGTTCCTGGTGTTCCGCTTCAAGGGCGGCAAGGCAGGCGACAAGCTCGCACTCTCCTGGACCGACAATCGCGGCGAAAAACGTAACGACGAGGTGGCTATCGGCTGATAAGCTACCAAAATCCAGCCTGGACATGGTGCACATGGACAGGCCGCTACATCGTCAACTTAGAATCTAAAAAAAAATATATAGAGGAAAGGGAAGAGATGGTCGAAGAAGCGCAGAAGGAGAAACAGGCACCCGCCAAGGAAAGCATCTGGAACAGGCTCAAGCGGCCTCCCAAATGTTCGTTCATTTCCTTGCTCTTTGTGGGTATGGCATTAGGCATCATCATCTGGGGCGGTTTGAACATGGGTATGGAGTGGACAAACCGCTCCGAGTTCTGCACTTCCTGCCACGAGATGACCATTCCCTATGAGGAACTCAAACAGACGGTCCACTACAAGAATCGTAGCGGCACCACCGTCAACTGCTCGGACTGTCACGTCGCCAGCAGCAAGACTCCCGTCGATTACATGTACAAGTCGCTGCAGAAACTGATTGCGGCGCGCGACATCATCGGCCATATCAGCGGCATCGTGGACACCCCGGAGAAATTCGAGGCGCACCGTCTGGAGATGGCCAAGCGCGTGTGGGAGCGGATGGAGAGTCGTGATTCCAAGGAATGCCGCAACTGCCACAACTTCGCCACCATGGATCCGGACAAGCAGAAGGCGCGTTCGCAGATCAAGCATGAGGAAGCGCAGGAAGACAAGATTACCTGTATCGAATGCCACAAGGGCATCGCGCACAAGCCTGTCCATTCCCAGTTGGAACAAAAGGAAGAGGAAGCGCCAGCCGCAATCTGAAGCTGCATGGCGGGGCGGCTGCCATGCAGCTCCGCAGTCATTACAACGTACCTGGAGTCGATGAAGATGAAGAAAATCGCTGTTACCCTGATGAGCGCCCTGATCGCCGGTCCTGTGCTGGCAGCCCCCGACTGGAGCAAGGTGCCTGCTGTCAAAGTGCCGCTGTTCTATCCCGGCCAGTCCGGCCTGGAATGGGTGCTGATCAAGAAGGACCATTCCGCTGCCAACCAGATCTTGGAAAAGAAGCGCGCCTGCGTGAAATGCCACGATACCGATGCGGTGGAGATCGGGGACAAGATCGTGGCCGGCAAGCCGGTCGGCAACGAGCGCAAACCGCTGGACAACGCGGTGCCCAAGGGCAAGGCCGGTTCCATCCCGGTCACTGTGCAGGCCGCGCATGACGGCAACAAACTTTATCTGCGCTTCGAGTGGGATACGCCCAAGGCCGGTGGCGGAGTGAAGATGGATCCGAAGAACGACATGAAGCTGACCGTGATGTTCGACGACAGCAAGGTCGAGTACGCCGACCGCGGCGGTTGCTGGGCGACCTGCCACCAGGACTTGCGCGGCATGTCGGATGCGAACGATGCGGGCGCCAAGGGTCACGCCAAGGCCAAGGAGCTGGGCTGGGGCGACGGCGTCACCAAGTACCTCAAGGAATCGCGTACCGGGCTCAGCGTGACCGGCAATACCCGCGGCGGTTGGGACAAGCTGAAGTCGGACGCCGAGATCGAGGCTGCGCTGAAGGAAGGCAAGTTCATGGACGTGATCCAGTTCCGCAGCAAGGACAAGGCGCGCGACGGCTACATTCTGGATGCGCGCCACATGGACGGCGGCAAGAGCCTGATCAAGGCCGAAGGCAAGAAGAGCGGCAAGCACTGGACTGTGGTGTTCGAGCGCACACTGGCCGCCGGCGGCAAGGGTGACCACACCATCGCGGCGGGCAAGCTCTACAACATCGGCTTCGCTATCCACGACGACAACGCCGATGGACGCTTCCACCAGGTGTCGCTGGGTTACACGCTCGGCCTGGACAACGCTGCGGCAGACTTCAGCGCAGTGAAACAGTAAAGAATCAAGCATTACAGCAACAAGGCAATACGGCAGCAAGGCAACAACGTAGTACAGGCAGCGGGTGGCAACACCCGCTACAGGGAGCTTCATACACAGAACGAGGAGCAAAAGATGAGAAAAAAATGGAGTGGATTGGCTTTGGCATTCGTTGCCTTGGTCTTTTCGGCTGCTGCATATGCAGTGCCGCCAACCGCGGAAATACTGTCCTACGCTTGCGCCGGATGTCACGGTACTAACGGTGCCAGCGCCGGACCCAGCATGCCCAGCCTCGCCGGACAATCGAAGGTCTTTTTCATCGATGCGATGAAAAAATTCAAGAGCGGCGAGCGCAGCGGCACCGTCATGACACGTCTGGTCAAGGGCTACAGTGACGAGCAGATCGTTGCGATGGCCGACTTCTTCGCCAAGCAGAAACCCGCAGCACAGACCACGGCAGTCGATCCCGCGCTGGTCGCCCAGGGCAAGGTCGTCTATGACAATGCCTGCAAGCGCTGCCACCTGGAGAACGGCAAGGAGTTCGAGGAAGACACTCCCGTCGTGGCTGGCCAATGGCTGAAGTATCTGCAGATCCAGATGGGCGAGTTCCGCGACGGCAAGCGCAAGATCTCCGAGAAGAAAGCAGAGAAGGTTAAATCGCTGACTGCTGCCGAATGGGAAGCTGCGGCGCATTTCTATGCCAGCCAGAAATAACAAGGAGAAAAACAACATGACTATGGAACGCAGAAATTTCCTCAAGCTCCTCGGCGCTGGCGCCGGTGTCGCCACGCTCGGTCTGGCAGGTTGCGCCACCACCAACAAGGCGGGTGCGCGCAAAGTGGTTGTTATCGGCGGCGGCTACGGCGGCACCATCGCGGCCAAGTACCTTCGCATGCAGGACCCATCCATCGAGGTGACCCTGATCGAGCGCAACGACCACTACGTGTCCTGCCCGTTCAGCAACCTCTATATCGGCGGCCTGATGCCTGACCTGTCTTCGCTGACCATCAAGTACGACCAACTCGCCGCCAACCACGGCATCAAGGTGGTACAGGCGGAAGTGACCGGTATCGATGCCAAGGCGCATATCGTGAAGACTTCAGCAGGCGATTTCCCGTACGAGAAGTGCGTGGTGTCTCCCGGTATCGAGTTCCGCACGAACGAGATCAAGGGTTATGACGACCAGATCATGCCGCACGCCTGGAAAGCCGGTCCGCAAACCGTGCTGCTGCGCAAGCAGCTCGAGGCGATGAAGCCGGGCGGCACCGTCGTGCTGTCGATCCCGCTGGCTCCGTACCGTTGCCCGCCGGGACCGTACGAGCGTATCAGCATGATCGCCATGTACCTCAAGCAGAACAAGCCAGGTTCCAAGATCATCGTGCTGGATGCCAACCCGGACATCGTGTCGAAGAAGGGCCTGTTCCTCAAGGGCTGGAAGAAGCATTACCAGGGCATCATCGACTACCGTCCCGCCAAGAAGGTCACCGAAGTGGACAACAAGAACATGACGGTACTGATCGAGGGGATCGAAGAGGTGAAGGGCGATGTCATCAACATCATCCCGCCGCAGAAAGCAGGCGCGATCGCCCATATCGCCGGTCTGGTCGGTGCCGACGGCAAGTGGTGCCCGGTGCGTTCCTTCGACTTCGAGTCGAGGAACCATCCGGATATCCACGTCATCGGCGACTCTTCCATCGCGGGTGCGATGCCCAAGTCGGGTTATTCCGCCAACTCGGAAGCCAAAGTCTGCGCCACCAACATCGTGGCGATGATGAACGGCCGCAAGATGACCGAGATGTCCGCGATCAACACCTGCTACAGCTACCTGTCGGCAAAGGAAGCGGTCAGTGTGACCGGTGTCTATCGTGTGAACGCAAGCTCTCAGGCGATCGAGGCGGTTCCCGGTTCGGTCGGCGTTTCTGCCGACCTGTCCGAGACCGAAGCGATGTACGCTGAAAGCTGGATCAAGAACATTCTCGTCGAGATGTCGACCTGATCCTGGCAGCGTAGGTATCAAACGAACCCTGCCTGGCAGTTTGTCAGGCAGGGTTTTTTTAGTTGTATAGGGAGAACCAATTCATGGATGCATCAAATTTGATCACTTTCATTGTCCTGAGCGGATTCGCGCTCGGAGTCGCGTTCGGTTTCATCGCGAACAAAACCAATTTCTGCACGATGGGCGCCATCTCGGATGTCGTCAATATGGAACACTGGGGGCGTATGCGCGCCTGGCTGCTTGCCATGGCGGTCGCCATGGTCGGCGTCAGCGTGCTGGCTTATACCAATGCTGTCAATTTTTCTGAGTCGCTGTATGCCAGCAAAAATTTCTACTGGCTGAGCTATGTCGTGGGCGGCCTCTGCTTCGGTGTCGGCATGACGCTGGCCGGCGGGTGTGCCAACAAGAATCTGGTGCGCCTTGGTGGCGGCAACCTGAGATCGCTGGTGGTCATCTTTATTATGGGCTTTGCGGCGATCGTCACCATGAAAGGCGTGCTCGGCACTTTCCGCATCAACGTGCTGCAGTCTCCTTTTGGCACCGTCTATTTTGAGAACGGCCAGTTGCTGCCCGCGCTGTTCTCGGGTGCCGGCGGCATCAGTGCGCAAACCCTGCAACTGTTGATGACCGCTGTGGTGGCACTGACTATCATCCTGTTCGTGTACAAGGACGCGAAGTTCCGCAAGGATATCAACAACAACCTGGCGGCTTTGGTCATTGGCGCGATTGTGGTGTGCAGCTGGTATGTCACCGGTCATCTCGGTCTGGCGGAGAATCCGGAGACGCTGGAGATGGCCTATTTCGGCACCAGCTCCAACCGTCCCGAATCGATGTCCTTCGTCGCACCATCCGCTTACAGTCTGGAATATCTGGCCTATTCGACGGATGTCTCGAAGATCATCACCTTCGGTATCGCCACCGTTTTGGGGGTTGCCTTCGGTTCGCTCATCTATGCATTGATCAGCAAGTCATTTCGCCTGGAAGCTTTCTCCTCTGTACAGGACATGCTCTTCCATATTGGCGGTGCGATATTGATGGGATTCGGAGCCGTGGTTGCCGCGGGATGCACCATCGGTCAGGGTATAACCGGCATATCGACGCTTTCGCTGGGTTCGCTGCTGGCCTTGTTGTCCATCATCGCGGGTTCCGCCATCACGATGAAGATCCAGTTGGCCATGATGGAATGATTGGGAATACAGGTCCGGTGCCTGTGATCGGATTTTTTTCCGACAGAACGTCAAAATTATTTCCGGACGGTTGATGGCGAAAGCGGCTGATGAAAGAAATTTCATCAGCCGTTTTTCCGTGCTGTTCAAGTGATTCGAGTGAGCGCGCCTGGTTCTACGGGTGTTGAATCACATTCACTTGCTATCGTTGAGCTGTAGCAATAACTGTGTCAGTTCCGCGGAGGAATTGATGCCCAACTTCGATTTCAGATTCTGGCAGTGAACCTGCACGGTTCGTTCGGATATATATAGCCGCATGCCGATCGCCTTGTAAGGCAAACCTTCCACAACGAGCCGGGCAACTTCCATCTCACGCAGGGTCAGCTTGTTCAAGCGTTCCGACAGCACCGACCTTGTCGCATTCTCTTTGTGCCGCATGAGGTCGTGCCTGACGGCATGACTGACGGCGTCGAGCAGCGTCTGATCCTTGAATGGCTTCTCGATGAAGTCGCTGGCACCGAACTTCATGGCCTGGACGGCAATGGTGACATCGGCATGTCCGGTGAGGAAGATGACCGGCAATTGTATATTTCGCTCATTGAGGGTCCGTTGCAGTTCCAGACCGCTCATCAACGGCATACGCACGTCCAGGATCAGGCAGCCGGGTTGGGTGAGCCCGTCCAGTGCCGCCAGGAACGTTTCCGCCGAGTCATAGGCTGCGACGCGCCAGCCGACCGATTCAAGCAGGAACACGAGGGCTTTTCGAAGCGATGCATCGTCATCGACGACGATGACCAGTGGAGCTACGCACTCATTCATTGTTTCGGTATTCCGGCAGGTTGAGTTGGAAAACGAGTCCGGGCTGCAGCTCGCGGGGGTGGACGCTCAATTTGCCGCTGTGTGCCTCGGCGATACTTTTGCAAATGGCAAGTCCGAGCCCGAGCCCATCGGGCTTGGTGGTGAAGAACGGCTCGAAAAGACGGGAGAGTGCCTCGGGCGGGACGTGAGGGCCGTGATCGGCAACGGCGATGGTCACGTCGTTGTTGGTCTGGTCCAAGACGATATCGATCATGCGATTTTCCTCGGGCAGGGTGATCATGGCGTCGGCGGCATTCTTCATCAGGTTGGTCAGAACTTGTTGGATCTGTTGATGATCGGCCTTGAGCATTTTACCTGCAGGCAGGCGGTTGTCTAATGTGACGGGTGGCAAGGACGGCAGCATCTTTGAGAAGTTGTCTATCGCTTCATTGACAGTGTCGGCGATCGGGCGAAGTTCGCTGGCTGCCATGCGCTTTCTGGCGAAGGTACGCACCTGGCGGATGACTTTGTCGGCGCGCTCGGTCTGGGCGACGATCTCATGGTTCACTTTGCTGACCATGTCTGCGTTGACCTGTCCGGAAGCACAGTTCCTTTCCAGTCCCTGTGCATAGGCGGCGATGGTCGCCAATGGCTGGTTGAGCTCGTGTGCCAGCGTGCTTGCCATCTCGCCCAGGATGGAAAGCCGCGCCATATGTTCGGTCTTGATCTGCAGTTCATAGGCTTTTGCCCTTGATTCCCGCAATTCGATGGTGCGGCGTTTGACCAGGATCTGGACGCGGATGAAATAGACGGCGACAGCAAAAAGAACCAGCAGCGCGGTCAGCAGGTATGGGCGATAGTTCTTCATCAGTCCGCGGTAACTGGTGGTCCTCAACTCTGCGTAAGGGCCGATCATCAGGTCGCGGTCCAACTCCATGATCGGTTGATAGTCGGCGGGGATGCTCCAGGACAAGCCCTTGGTGGAAGGGGGCATGGAGAACAAGGTCACGGCGACCTTCTTGGCAAGTTCCTGATCCATGTCCCGCACGGCGGCCAGCGGCCAGTCAGGATAAAGCTGCGTCGAGGGCACGCATTTGAATCCGGGATCGGGACGCGGCGCCACCACCTTGAAATCGGCAAGCCGGAGTTTGCCCTGTTTGGACAACTGCTCCATCAGGCAGGTGCGGACGATGGCTACATCGGCTTCGTTCGTGCGCAGGGCGTCGATGGCCTGGCTCATGGGGAAGCCCACATAGACCAGCTTGGCGTCTCCGGCTTCCAGATCGACGCCTGCGGCCAGCAACTCTCGTGCGGCGGCGAGATATCCGCCGAAGGCATCAGTGGCCACCACCGCCACACGCTTGCCGCGCAGATCGGAAAGTCTGCTCACGTCCTTGCGGCCGGCCAATGTCAGGATTGTCGAGCCCAGCGACTTCTGCGGTGTAGTCGCTTCGGGCAGCATGATGGTGGCGATGCGCTGGATGCCGAACTCCGAAGCGAGAGCAACATACTGGCTGCCGTGGGTGAGCACGAAACCCAGCTCTCCCTTGCGAACCGCTTCGTTCAATTGCGTGCCGTCCATTGGCGATAGTTCGAACCTGTAGCCGGGGATGGCGGTTGCCAGCCTGGATTGGATCTCTGCCCAATTGAAAAGCACCCCGTCCAGTTCCCGGTAGGACAATGTGCCGATACGCACAATGGTCTCGGATGCAGTGGCGCAAGTCGGGAGGATGAGCAGAGAGGCCATCATGACAAAGCGGGCAAAGGCGATGCGGAGCATGAACAAAGGACCTCTTTTCTTCAGGGGTAATGAAGCAATCTGATTATACCCGCCTGTGTCTCGCGCACTGCCACTACGCACAAGTGCGTAGTGGGTTACTCGAAGGTGCCAATATTTTTCTTTGCTTCGTCGCCTTATCTTGCCATCATCGCTGTTGGCAGTACGAGCAGCGTTCTGCTCCCTGAGCGGAACATGGGAGAAGCGTGGCATTTCTTTACAACGGTATTTAACCAGTGGGGGAAAAGAATGACGAATAGAACAGGACTGGAAGCAATCGACATGGAGCGCCGCAATGCGCTCAAGACCGGAGGCGGCATTGGACTGATGGCGCTGTTTGGCGCGCTCGGTCTGCTGCAACCCGGCAAGGCATTCGCGGAATGGAACAAGACGGCATTCTCTTCCAAGAGCATGGAAGAAGCACTGGCCGCGCTGGGGGTGGACAAACCCGATAATAGTGACGCGATCAAGCTCACCGTGCCAGAGATCGCCGAGAACGGCTCGGTCGTTCCCGTTACGGTCGCCTGCACCCTCGCCAACGTCCAGCAGATCTCGATCTTTGTGGACAAGAATCCCAATGTGCTGGCAGCCAACTTTACTTTCCCGCAGGGCACCGAAGGCATTGTCACCACGCGCGTCAAGATGGGGCAGACCGCCAATGTGGTTGCTCTGGTCAAGGCAGACGGCAAGTTCTATCGCGCCGCCAGAGAAGTCAAAGTGACTGCCGGCGGTTGCGGCGGTTAACGGTCGCCAGGCTCAATCCAATCAATCAAGGAAAAACATCATGGGCAATCCAATGAAGATACGCGCCTCTGTCAAAGACGGCGTGACTGAAGTCAAAGTACTCATGCAACACGAGATGGAAACCGGCCTGCGCAAGGAAGCCGACGGCACGCTGGTTCCGGCCTGGTTCATCACCGAGGTGAAAGCGCAGCATCAGGGCCGCACCGTGCTGGAGGCGCAGTATGGCCAATCCATCTCCAAGAACCCCTACCTGCTGTTCCGCTTCAAGGGCGGAGCCGTCGGCGAAAAGGTCACCGTCACCTGGATGGACAACAAGGGCGATACGCGCACCGACGAGGCCGCGATCGCGGCATAGAGCTAGGCAAACTGAACTGGCTGCGCAGATCGTGCAGTCGGAAATCACTCAGGGAGGCATTGATGAATACCAGCAGATTAACAAGAATGATTTTGGTATTGGCACTGGCAGCAAGCGGGGCGGCGCAGGCGGCCGACGACTCGGCATCCGATTCGGACAAGATCGAGGCGTATCGCGAGATGATCAGCGACGGCAATCCGGCCGAGTTTGACGAGATGCGCGGCGAGGAATTGTGGAAGAAACCTGCAGGACCCAAGAACGCATCGCTGGAAAAATGCGATCTGGGCAAAGGTGCCGGCGTAGTCAAAGGGGCTTATGCCGCCTTGCCGCGCTATTTCAAGGATACAAAAAAGGTGCAGGATCTGGAATCGCGCCTGTTGACCTGCATGACCACGTTGCAGGGCATCCCGGAAGCCGATATCACCGCCAAGCCTTTCGCCAGCGACAAGAAGCCATCCGACATCTCGTCGTTGGCAACCTATGTCGTGGGTCAGTCCAAGGGCATGAAGATGGCGGTCTCGACCAAGCACCCCAAGGAGAAGGAAGCTTACGAGATCGGCAAACGCATCTTCAATTATCGCGCCGGTCCTTATGACTTCGCCTGTTCGACCTGCCACGCGACCAGCGATGTGCGTATCCGCATGCAGGATCTGCCCAACTTCAACGTCAAGGCAGACGCCCAGTCGGCCTACTCCAGCTGGCCCGCCTATCGCGTCTCGCAAGGTCTGACGCGCTCGTTCCAGTGGCGTTTGAACGATTGCTTCCGCCAGCAACGCTTCCCCGAACCCAAGTTCGCTTCGGAAGCGACAGTGGCTCTGACCATGTATCTGGCGGTCAGCGCAAACGGTGCAGATTATGCAGGCCCAGGTCTGAAACGCTAGGAGACGATGATCATGAACGCAAAACAATTGTTTGGAATAGCCGTGTCTGTATGTCTGGCGAGCGTGACTTTTTCTGCCCAGGCTGGTAGCAAGGACGACAAGAAGCTGGATGCGAAGACCACCGAGATCATCAAGCGTGATTTCCGCGACAAAGGTATCGCCAAGGCGGATCGCGTGAACCAGGACGAGTTGCAGGCAGCTTGCAGCAAGTACCTGGACGATGTGCCGGACAAGCTGAAGGGCAAGCTGGAAGCAGCGCAGGCCAAGGAGATCAAGTGGCCTGCCGACGGCAAGTACATGGGCGACTGGAAGGCCGGCGAGAAACTGGCCCAGAGCGGTCGCGGCATGACCTGGAGCGACAAGCCGGAAGACACCCCGGGGGGCAACTGCTACAACTGCCACCGCCTGTCTGCCAAGGAGATCGCCTACGGCACCATCGGACCCAGCCTGCTCAACTACGGCAAGAAACGCGGCACCAAGGAAGAGGTGCAGCGCAGCGTGTACGGCCATATCTACAATGCCAAGGCCTACAACGCCTGCGCCAATATGCCGCGATTCGGGCATATGGGCATCCTGACCGAAGCTCAGATCAAGGATCTGGTGGCCTTACTGCTGGACCCGGAATCGCCTGTCAATCCGAAGGACGCATCCGCTGCTGCAAAGTAACATGAAGCCGAACTGCCCCTTCCGCAAGGGAGGGGCAGGGTTTCAGCCCTGTGAATAGCGAGTCGCCGTGCGTGCGCTCCCTCACGATATACCAACCTGAATCAGCCATGACGATCGCGCATCGATACATCCGTGCCGACCGCTCGTGTTTAGTGCGAAGGGATCTTTCATGGACATGAATCGCCGAGAATTCTTGCAGCTGCTGGCCATCGCTTCGGCCGGCGGTTTGCTGTTGCACAACAACGAGAGCCTCGCAGCCAGCAATGCAGCGCGACTCTATGATCTGCCGCGTCACGGCAACGTCAGTCTGCTGCATATCACCGATAGTCACGCGCAACTGAACCCGATGTATTTCCGCGAGCCGGATATCAATCTCGGTGTCGGCAGCATGAGCGGCCAGCCGCCGCATCTGGTCGGCAATGCCCTGCTCAAGCGTTTCGGTGTCAAGCCGGGTTCGCCCGAAGCGCACGCCTACACCAGTCTCAATTATCTGGATGCCGCGCGCACCTACGGCAAGGTCGGCGGCTTCGCCCACCTCGCCACGCTGGTCAAGCAGATACGTGCCTCGCGCCCCGGCGCTTTGCTGCTGGACGGCGGCGACACCTGGCAGGGCAGCGGACAGGCGCTATGGAGCAAAGGTCAGGACATGATCGATGCCTGTCTCGAACTCGGCGTGGATGTGATGACCATGCACTTCGAATGCATGTACGGCGCGCAGCGCATCAAGGAGGTCGAGGAAGGCCAGCTGGCCGGCAAGATGGATGTGGTTGCGCAGAACGTGAAGACCGCCGACTTCGGCGATGCGGTGTTCAAGCCCTATGTCATCCGCGAGATCAACAAGGTGCCAGTGGCGATCATCGGCCAGGCCTTCCCCTACAGCACCATCGCCAACCCGCGCTACTTCGTGCCCGACTGGTCGTACGGCATCCAGGAAGAGAATCTGCAACTCGTCATCGACGAAGCGCGCAAGAAGGGTGCGCAAGTCGTCGTGCTGCTATCGCACAACGGCATGGATGTCGACCTCAAGCTCGCCTCGCGCGTGAGCGGGCTGGACGCCATCCTCGGCGGCCATACCCACGACGGCATCCCCGCGCCCATTCCGGTGAAGAATCGCGGCGGTACCACGCTGGTGACCAACGCCGGTTCCAACGGCAAGTTCCTCGGCGTGCTCGATTTCGACGTGAAGAGGGGCAAGGTGGCGAGCTTCCGCTACAAACTGCTGCCGGTGTTCTCCAACCTGCTCGCGGCGGACGCGAGCATGACGGCGCTGATGCAGAAGCACCGTGCGCCGTATGCCGACAAACTTTCCGAAAAGCTGGCGACCACCGACGGCCTGCTCTATCGTCGCGGCAACTTCAACGGCAGCTTCGACCAACTCATCCTCGACGCGCTGATGAAAGAGAAAGACGCGCCCATCGCTTTCTCGCCCGGCTTCCGCTGGGGCACCTCGCTGCTGCCGGGATCGGACATCACCATGGACGATGTGCTCAACCAGACCGCCATCACCTATCCGTACACCACGGTCACCGAGATGAGCGGCGAGCAGATCAAGACGGTGCTGGAAGACGTGTGCGACAACCTGTTCAATCCCGATCCCTATTACCAGCAGGGCGGCGACATGGTGCGCGTGGGCGGACTGGAATATACCTGCGAGCCGAATGCCGCGATGGGCAAGCGCATTCAGGACATGCGTCTGGACGGCAAGCTGCTGGACGCTGCCAAGACTTATAAAGTGGCCGGATGGGCCCCCGTTTCGGAAGCCGCGCGTGACAAAGGCGGAGAGCCGATCTGGGATCTGGTCGCGCGCCATCTGCGCAACGAGAAGGTCGTCAAGGTGACCGCACCCAACGTGCCGAAACTGAAAGGCGTCGCCGGCAACCCCGGCATGATCTGATACCGATAGAAAGGAATCGCCATGAACAGTATTCGCTTCATCTTTATTCTGTTGGCCGCGTTGACCGTGCAAACGGCTGTCGCCGCTGACAAGTCCAAGGGCATCACTTATCAGGATGTAAAGTTGCAGATTGCGCGCATCCAGGTGGAGGACAGTGTTAGTTTCGACGACGCGGTGGAATCACTCAAGTTGCGCGCCAACCAGCACAACCTCAAGTTCGTCGGCGTGAATGCGATCTACAAGGAGATCGAGTCGCTCACCGGCCAGCCGGCCAAACGCATGGAGATATTCAACTTCTGCGACGGCCTCACGGCGAACAAGATGCTGCAGGCTGATCCCGTGATGATCGCCTACATGCCGTGCCGCATCGCGGTGCTGGAAGACGCGCAGGGCAAGCGCTGGCTTATCTCGATGATGATGGACCTCGCCAAGGTCAAGAAACTGCCCGCCGATGCGCGCAGTAGCGCCGAGCGGGTGATGGCGGCGATGAAGGACATGATGGTGGCGGCCAGCCGCGGCGATCTGTAGGGTGGGCAGGTTTCATCTCCCCGCAAGGGGGAGGCCGACGGGTTCCCAACGGCTTCGCCGTTACCCATTCGCACTGCCCACGCGGTTGCAAATGATATTTTCGCGTGGCCTGATGTAGGGTGCGCAGGCGCACCCTACATATTTATTCCCATTCCAGTTGCGGATACAGCAACGCGACGTTGCGGCGGTTGACTGCTTCGAACAGCAACCACTTGCCGCGTTCCGAGCCGGCTGCGCTCGGGATGGTCTGCTCCATGCTCTGGCCCTGCTTGATGGCGTTGCGTACATCGGCCAGCAGGGTCTCGAGGTAACGTTTCTCATCGTCGAGCGCAGTGCCCAGCGGTTTGCTGGTGGAGCCGTGTCCCGCGACGAAATGCTTGGCTGGGGTGCCGCGCAGTTGTTCGATCACTTCCAGCCAGCCCGGGATGTTGCCGTCGATGGAAGGCGTACGTTCGACGAACAGCAGGTCGCCGGTCCACAGTGTCTTGCTCGCGGTATCGAACACGCTGAGGTCGGCAGGGCTGTGCGCCACCGGATGCGCGGTCAGGCGCAGGAGGCGTCCGCCCAGATCGATCTCGTGTGTGTTCGCGACCGCCAGCGTCGGCGCTATCAGTTCGGAACCAGCCGCGTCCGCGCCGACCCACTCGGCCTGGTTGCGCAGATAGGCTTCCCGGCGCAGTGCCATCGCCTCGGCCAGCTTTCCGTGGCCGACGAACACCGGCTTGTCCTGCTTGAATGCCGCATTGCCCAGCGAATGGTCGGGATGCACATGCGTCGTGATGACGTAGAGGATGGGCAGTTTGGAGACTTTACGTATCGCTTCGCGCAATTGCGAACCGACCTTTGGCGAACCGCCGGTGTCGATCACGGCGATCCCTTTTTCGCCGATCACGAAACCGGTGTTGCAGATGTCGCCGCCGTAACCAGCGTTGAGATCCTTGTGTTGGCCGTGGTGGACGTAGACACCTGTTGCAATTTGCTCAATTTTCAGTGGATCGCACAGTGCCAGGCTGGGGAAAAGCGTGAACAGTATGAGTAGTCTTTGCATGGGGGTGATTTCCATTAAATAGTTAACAAAAACAAAATATTGGCGCAATATGCGGAGTGGCGGCCAACGCGTGCGAATGTGATGGGAACGTGAAGGTGTCGCTTGCTCGGAATACAGATAACACCAATGGGGTATCTAGTTCCCACTTATTGGTTATGGACGTGCCGACCAAGTATATTCCTATAATGGCACTCGGTTATAGCACTGAGCCGCACTTTTTTAATCAGCATATCTTTATGAGGGAGTAGAGAAACATGAATTTCGACAAAGAACTGAATGCCCGCGGAATGTCCTGCCCGTTGCCTATCGTGAAGACCAAGAAATCGCTGGCCGACATGACCACCGGTCAAGTGCTCAAGGTGATCTCCACCGACACCGGCTCCGTGAAAGACATGGCCGCCTTCGCCGAGCAGACCGGCAACGCACTGTTGTCCACCGTGGAAGAGAACGGCGAGTTCGTTTTCTACATGCAGAAAAAATAAACCAACCAGACAACAAGGGAGCAAGCATGGCAAACAAGAAAATGGCGATCATCGCCACCAAGGGCACTTTGGACATGGCGTATCCGCCGTTCATCCTGGGCTCCACCGCAGCGGCACTCGGTTATGACGTGCAGATCTTCTTCACCTTCTACGGCCTGCAACTGCTGCGCAAGGACCTGTCCAGCGTCATGATCAGCCCGCTGGCAAACCCGGCGATGCCGATGCCCATCCCGATGCCCGTGATGGTGCAGATGCTGCCAGGTATGGAATCCATGGCCACCATGATGATGAAGCAAAAGTTGAAGAAGCATGGCGTCGCCTCGCTGGAAGAGCTGCGCGACCTGTGCCTGGAAGCGGACGTCAAGTTCGTGGCCTGCCAGATGACCGTTGACCTGTTCGAATTCGACAAGAGCGAATTCATCGACAACGTCGAATACGGCGGCGCCGCGACATTCATGAATTTTGCAGGGGACACCGATATCTGCCTGTTCGTTTAAGGTAGATATCGTTTTATTGGAGACGCCATCCCGGCGTCTCTTACAATCAGGGAGAAAGAAGCAATGAGAATCAATAAGATCGCAGCTTCATTAATTACACTGGGCATGGCAGCATCGCCTTTGGCATTCGCAACAAACGGTGACGAAATGATGGCCGTTGGTTCGCAAAGTACCGCACTGGGTGGTTCCGGTGTAGCTCACTTCATGGGCGCCGAAAGCGTTTGGGCGAATCCGGCGATGCTGGGCAAGTCCAAAGGTTCTGAATTCGTCGGTGGCGTCGTGTCCTTCACGCCGAAAGTGAACAACAATGGCGTCCCTGCGCTGAGTGGTCAGCCTGCTGACAGCACTGCATCCACCAGCTACATCCCCGATCTGTCTTACTCCAGCAGAATGAGCGACAACCTGACCTACGGTGTCTCGCTGGCTGGTATCGCCGGCATGGGTGTTGACTATAAAGGGGCCGCAGGTACACATATCAAGGCCAAGTCGGCTTTGAGCATCATGCGTGTCGTGATGACTCTGGCCTACAACCAAGACAATTTCGGCGTAGGTTTCTCGCCGATATTCCAGTCCGGTTCTTTGATGCTTTCATATGATGCTTCTGGCATGGGTATGGGAAATGTGAATGCTGCTGAGAGCAAGAGTTCCAGTAGCAGCGTTGGCTTTACGTTGGGTGGCTACTACGATGTTGCACCCGCATTTACGGTTGGAGGAGCATACCAATCCAAGTTTTCCGCAAAATATGGCACGCAAATATCAGCTGCCGGTAATGGCTTTGGCCTGTGCCAACCGGCTGGTGGTCTCTGTATGGGATTGGCTCCATTTGGAGATGACTTGGATCAGCCAGCTCAGTTGAAGCTGGGTGCGGCTTACACCATGGCTGAGAGCGTTACGCTGACTGCTGACTACAAGTTGATCAAGTGGGGCAGTGCGGCTGGTTACAAGGACTTCAACTGGAAAGATCAGACTGTCATCGCAGTCGGTGCAAAATATTCGGCAAATGGCTACTGGCTTGGTGCAGGATACAACCATGCCAACGACCCGATTGAAAATATGGCTGCCGGGGTATATCGCAATGATGCGATCAACTTCTTCAACAATATGTTCTTTCCTGCTGTCGTGACTAACTCCTACACTTTGGGCGGCGGTGTTGACTTCTCCAAGACCCTTGCTGTTGAAGGCTCGTATGTGATGACACCGAAAGTGACGAAAGTTGCTCCTGTTACTAACTTCGGTGGTAGCAACACAACGACACACTCTCAAAGTTCGTATTCTGTTTCATTGCGTTACAAGTTCTAAATTCAGTGAGCTAACCCTCGGCAATGCCGGGGGCTCACATGAAGCAATAAAAAAGGCCGGGTGTCCCCCGGCCTTTTTCTTTCATGTCAGCTGTTGTCGCAACGCGGCACACAGCTCTTCCGCCTGCTGCGGCTTCTCCAGCACTTCCCCGCCTATCCAGAACGTGTCTTCGGCGCGCGAACCCAGGGTGTTGATCTTGGCGCTGTGCAGTTCGATGCGATGTTCTGCCAACACCCAGGCGATGCGGGCCAGCAGGCCGGGGCGGTCGCCCGCGACCACCGAGAGGATGTGACGGCCTTTCTCGTCCAGTGCGATGGCGACCTGGGGGGCGATGGGGAAGTGTTTGAGCTGGCGGCTGACCCGGCCCGTGTGCGGTGAGGTGGGCGCCGCATCGCCGGTCAGCAACTGCGCCAGTTCGTATTCGATGTAGTTCATCACGTCGCGGTAGACGGTGCCGCTGTTGTTCGCATCCATCACCTGAAAACTGTCCAGCGCGTAGCCGTGCTGGGTGGTGTGCACCTTGGCTTCCATGATGTTGTAGCTCATGCGTGCGAAGAAGTTGCAGATGTGGGCGAACAGCCAGGGTTTGTCCGGCGCGTAGACCAGCACCTGGATACCTTCGCCGCTGCGGCTCAGGCGCGTCTTGACGACGGGGGTGTCGGTGTTCACGCGGTGTGCCAGCAGGCGCGTGTGCCAGGCGATCTCGTGCGGTTCGTGGCGCAGGAAATAATCGGCGTCGAACTGCGCCCACAACATCTCGTACACCTCGCGATGGATGGCGTACAGGCTCAGTGTCTCGGCGGCGACGCGGCGCACCTCGCCGATCTGGTCGGCGATCTTGCCGCTGATCATGTAACGGCGGGAGGCGTTGTAGAGGTCTTCCAGCAACTTGCCTTTCCACGCGTTCCACACCTTGCCGCTGGTGCCGCGGATGTCGGCGACGGTGAGCAGATAGAGTGCGGCAAGCTGGCGCTCGTTCTTGATCTTGGCGGCGAAGGCGGCGATGACGTCCTGGTCTGACAGGTCCTGTTTCTGCGCGGTGGCAGACATGCTGAGATGCTGCTCCACCAGCCAAACCACCAGTTCGGCATCTTCGCGCATCAGGCCGTGCTGCCTGCAGAAGCGCATGGCGTCTCCGCGTCCGAGTTTGGAGTGGTCTCCGCCGCGTCCCTTGGCGATGTCGTGGAACAGGCCGGCGATGTAAAGCACTTCCGGACGCGCGAAGTCCCTGATGAGCCTGCTGCACAGCGGGAATTCGTGCGCGTATTGTTCCAGCGTGAAGCGGCGCAGGTTACGCACCACCATCAGGATATGTTCGTCCACGGTGTAGACATGGAACAGGTCGTGCTGCATCTGGCCGACGATGCGGCCGAAGGCGGGGATATAGCGTCCCAGGATGTCCTGCTGGTTCATGCGCCGCAGCGCATGGGTGAGTCCATGCGGCTGACGGAAGATGTCCATGAACAGCGCACGGTTGCGCTCATCCTTGCGGAAGGCCGGGCCGATGAGTTTGCGACCGCGCCACAATGCGCGCAGTGTCGGTGCCGAGAAGCCGGTCAGGCGCGGGTGCTGCTCCAGCAGCAGGAAACTTTCCAGTATCGCGGAAGGTTCCTGCTCGAACAGCGCCTCGTCGCGCGCCTCCAGTTTGTCGTCGCGCGCGATGAAGCGCTCGTTGATCGGTTGGGTCTCGGCGACCGGGAAGATGCGCGCGCGTATGGTCTGCAACAGCACGGCATTGAGTTGCAAGACGGCACGGCGGGTGCGGTAGTAATGCTGCATCAGGTGTTCGCTGGCGCGGCGCTGCGCGCTGGCTACGATGCCGAGCTGTTCGGCGAGCGCGGTCTGGTATTCGAACACCAGCCGGTCGTCGTGGCGGCCGGAAAGATAATGCAGGCGGATGCGCAGGTCCTGCAGCAGGTGCTCGTGATGGGCGACCTGGCGCGCCTCGGTGGCGGTGATGAGGTCGGCCTGCGCCAGAGCCTGCCAGGTATGGCCGAAACCGCAGGCGCGCGAGATCCACAACACCGACTGCAGGTCGCGTAGGCCGCCGGGACTCTCTTTCAGGTTGGGTTCGAGATTGTGGTCGGTGTCGATGAAGCGGGTATGGCGCTGTTCCTGTTCCTTTACCTTGGCAAGATAGAAGGCGCGGCGGCTGAGGTGTTCGGCGAGCGCTTCGCGCATCTCCAGGAACAGTGCGCGGTCGCCGGTGATGCGCCGCGCTTCCAGCAGATTGGTCTGCACCGTCACGTCCGACGATTCGGCCATGCAGTCGCCGACCGTGCGCACGCTGTGGCCGACTTCGAGGCCGATGTCCCACAACTTGCCGACCAGTTCCTGCAGGCGTTGTTGCAGCGCTTCGTCGGGCTGCTGCGGCAGCAGGATGAGCAGGTCGACATCGGATCTCGGGTAAAGCTCGGCGCGACCATATCCACCCACGGCGACCAGCGCCAGATCGGAAGGCATGGCCAGCATCTTCCACATCCGCACCAGATGATCGTCCACCAGCTTGGCGTGCGCGCGCAGATAACGTGCGGGATGCGGATTCGCCAGATATTCCTGCTGCATGGCGAGCCGACCGGCACGCAGGCTGTCTCGGATCGCCGCGATGGTCTTCATGGAAGTGGATTCAGGCGGGGACGGGCGGCGAACCGGCGGAAAGCGTCAGCACTTCAAAGCCGGTCTCGGTGACCAGAATGGTGTGCTCGTATTGTGCCGACAGACTGTGGTCCTTGGTCACCACGGTCCAGCCGTCGCCGAGTTGCTTGATCTCTTTTCGGCCCGCATTCACCATCGGCTCGATGGTGAAGATCATGCCCGCTTCGAGTCTGGGACCGGTGCCGGCTTTGCCGTAGTGCAGCACCTGCGGCTCCTCGTGGAACTTGTCGCCGATGCCGTGCCCGCAGAACTCACGCACCACGCTGTAGCCCATGCCCTCGACGAAGGTCTGGATGGCCTGGCCGATGTCACCCAGATAGGAACCCGCTTTCACGGTGCGGATGCCGCGCCACATCGCTTCATAAGTCACTTCGCAAAGGCGTTTTGACTGGATCGACGGCTCGCCGACGTAGTACATGCGGCTGGTGTCGCCGTGCCAACCGTCCTTGATCGTGGTGATGTCGAGATTGACGATGTCGCCGTTCTTCAGCTTCTTGTCGCTGGGCACGCCGTGGCACACCTGATGGTTGATCGAGGTGCAGATGGATTTCGGATAGGGCGTGTGGCCGTGCGGCGCGTAGTTCAGCGGCGCTGGGATGCAGCCCTGCACGTCCACCATGTAATCGTGGCAGAGCTTGTCGAGCTCGTCGGTGGTGACGCCGACTTTGACGAAGGGGCCGATGTAATCGAGCACTTCGCCGGCCAGACGTCCGGCGATGCGCATCTTTTCGATTTCCTGCGGGGATTTAATGCTTATAGACATGATTAATCAGGATAAGACGAACAGGTGCGAGGATAGTTGATAGTGCCCACCTGCACAACCTCGAATGCAGAGGGGATAACGTAAAAAAGGCACGCCATCGGCGTGCCTTCTTGTTACGACGGAACTTGCGGTTTAACGCTTGTTGCCGTTGGGGTTGCTGTTATTGCCGCGACCCAGCGAGAAGCCGGTGCCTTGCGGACGACGCGGAGCAGCGTGCGGTGCTGCTGTATGCGGCGCGGCAGCGCGGTGAGCCGGAGCGTGGTGCGAAGGCGCGTGATGGGCAGGAGCGCGGTTGCCGCCCATGTTGCCATTCACGTTGCCGTTCGGGTTGCCACTGCGCGGCGCATCATTGGTGAAACGGCTGTGCTTGTGGCCTTCGCGACGCTGGTCGGAATGCTCGTGACGGCTGTCCGGTGCGGCATGACGGCTGAAGTTGCTGCCATTGCCCGCGCCGTTGCTATTGCGGCCAAATCCGCCGCCATTGCTGTTGCGACCGGCGTAACCGCCGCCGTTACCGCGCGGCGCGCCGCTGCGCGGTGCGGAAGAAGCGGGACGCGGCTTGAACTTCGGCTCCATGCCTTCGACGGTGTGCGCCTTGATCGGTTGGCCGGTAAAGCGCTCGATCTTTTTCAGGTTCATCGCGTCGCGGTTGGAAGCGAACGAGACGGCGATACCTGTTGCGCCGGCACGGCCGGTACGGCCGATGCGGTGCACGTAGTCTTCGGCGAACTTGGGCAGGTCGAAGTTGATGACGTGGGTGATGCCCGCCACGTCGATGCCGCGCGCGGCGACGTCGGTAGCGACCAGCACGCGCACATTGCCTTTGCGCAGGTTGAGCAGAGTGCGGTTGCGCTCACGCTGGTTCATGTCGCCGTGCAGGGCGGCGGCGGCATGGCCGGCAGCGGAAAGCTCATCCGCCAGCATGTCGGCATCGCGCTTGGTGGCGGTGAACACCAGTGCCTGGTTCAGATCGACATCGCGCAGCAGGTGGTCGAGCAGGCGATTCTTGTGTGCCATATCGTCCACGTACATCAGACGCTGCTCGATGTTCTCGTGGCGCGCTTGCGACGATGCGACGCTGATGCGTTTCGGGCTCTTCAGCAGGCGCATGGCCAGGTTGCCGATCGCGCCTTCCAGCGTGGCGGAGAACAGCAGGGTCTGGCGGGTCGCCGGTGTGGCGGCGGCGATGCGCTCCACGTCGTCGATGAAGCCCATATCCAGCATGCGGTCGGCTTCGTCCAGTACCAGCATCTCCAGACGCGAGAAGTCGATACGGCCGCGTTCGATGTGGTCGATCAGACGGCCCGGTGTCGCCACCAGGATGTCCACGAAACCGGACAGCAGTTTGTTCTGCAGCGGGTAAGGCATGCCGCCGAGGATGCTCACCACCTTGACGCGCATGTTCTTGCCGTACTTGTTGGCGGCGTCGGACACTTGTTGTGCCAGTTCGCGGGTCGGGGTCAGCACCAGGATGCGCGGACCTTTGCCGCGCACGGCAGCTTCAACCGACAGCTTTTGCAGAGCGGGCAGGATGAAGGCGGCAGTCTTGCCGGTGCCGGTCTGGGCAGAGGCCATCAGGTCATGGCCGGCCAGTGCTTCGGGGATGGCTTGCGCCTGAATCGGGGAGGGCACGGTGTAACCGGCATCCTGAACAGCTTTCAGAATGGCCGGATCCAGACCCAGGGTGGCAAAAGTGACTACGTTTTCAGTAGGCGCGGGTGCAGCAGTCGTAATAGTTTTATCAGACACGATTGTTCCTTTAATTTTTTTAGATACAGCGCATGCGCGGCCTCAAGGCCACACAATGAAATTCAGTAGGGGGAGATACAAATACCTCTACCGGCGCAAACAAAACATCGTCGCTAACCGGTGAAGCTTGGCGCATCCAGAATAAAGAGATGCCAGAGGGTCAGAAAACGATGAACTCAATACCGCCCATGGGGCGACAAGGCGCGCATTATACTCAGCAAAGGAATAAAAGCCAGCGATATGTTATGTGCGCCTGCAGACATAGGCGGCGGGGCGGATAGAGCGTATATTTCATCCATAAATACAATACAGTGAAGGCGGCAGCTTGATATTTAGGGAGAAACGCACGGGATGGCGCGTCTTGGCGCTGGTCGTACTGCTGGTCGCCGGTTGCGGCAAGCAGGAAGAGCCCTATCAGCCCGTCTTCTCCACGCGCGGCGTGGGCGATCCCGAGGAATATGTCATCGGCATCCATCCGCTGCACAATCCCAAGCGTCTGATCGAAGTGTACGGTCCCGTCGTGGACCGCTTGAACGCCGCCATTCCGCAGGCGCATTTCCGTCTGGAAGCGTCGCGCAACTACGAAGAGTTCGAAAAGAAGCTGTTTGCCCGCCGTTTCGACTTTGCCATGCCCAATTCCTACGAGACTGTGCGTTCGCTCAAGCATGGCTACCATGTCTTCGCCAAGATGGGCGACGACGACCTCTTCCGCGGCATCATTCTGGTGCGCAGGGACAGCGGCATCCGCCAGGTGAGCGACCTCAAGGGCAAGAAGGTGGCCTATCCCGCGCTCACCGCTTTGGCGGCGACCATGATGCCGCAATACTATCTGCATACCCACGGCCTTGATGTGAACCGCGACATCGTGAACGTGTATGTCGGCTCCCAGGAATCTTCCATCATGAATGTGCTGCGCGGCCATGCGGCGGCGGGTGCGACCTGGACGGTGCCATGGAATACTTTCCAGAAGGATCAACCCAGGCAGGCGGCGCAACTCGAAGTGAAATGGCGTACCGACACGCTGCCCAACAACGGCTGGGTGGTGCGCAACGATGTCCAGCCCATTCTGGCGGAGAAGGTCAGCAAGGTGTTGGTCGGTCTGAGTGCCACACCGGAAGGCAAGGCGATGCTGAAGAAGATAGGCGTCTCGCGTTTCGAGTATGCGACCAGCCAGACCTACAAGCCGGTGGAGCAGTACCTGAAGGTCTTTTCCGAAACCGTGCGCCATGTCGAGTATTGAGCGATGAAACTGGCCGATACCATCAGCGCCTTCTGGCGCAGTTCGATACGACGGCAGTTGATCATCGGCTTCGCGCTGGCATCGCTGGGTCTGATGCTGGGCTTCGGTTATCTGGTGCTCAAGCATCAGCGCGAAGCCTTGTACCAGTTCTCCAACGAGCGCGCATCCGAGCTTGCGCACACGCTTTCCATCAGCGGCACCTCCTGGGCGCTGGCCAACGACCTGGTCGGACTGCAGGAAGTGGTGCAGGGCGTGGTCAGGACGCCGGACCTGCAGCGCGCCTATTTCCTCGACCGCCACGGCGAGGTGCTGGCGTCGACCAATCCCGACGAGGTCGGTTTCTTCGTTACCGACGAGGTGAGTCGCCGCATGCTGGCGTCGACTTCCATGGAGCAGCTCGTGTTGCTGAATGACAAGAATATCTACGTCGTCGCCCATCCGGTCATGTCGGAGGGGCGGCAGCTCGGCTGGTCGCGGGTGGAGATGACGCGGGTCACCGTCCATGCCAACCTGTCGGCTCTGACGCGGGTGTGGTTCCAGTTTGTGCTGTTCACTGTGCTCGTGGTGTCGCTGGTGGCGCTGCTCCTCGCGCGCCGCTTGACCGGCGGACTGGATCACCTGATGCAGGTTGCTTCTGCCGTGGAGCGCGGCTGGGGCAAGCGCCGTGCCGATGTCGGGCGCGCGGACGAGATCGGCGTGTTGGCGCGCCATCTGGACCGCATGCTCAACGCGATCGAACAGCAGAAGAAAGTGATTAGCGAGAGCGAGGCCAAATACCGCTTCCTCGCCGACAACATCTCCGATGTGATCTGGATCGTGAACCTCGGGACGAACCGCTGGGAATATATGAGTCCCTCGGTGCAGAAGATGCTGGGCTACAGTGTCGAGGAGATCATGGAGCAGCCGATGGAGCACACCATGACCTCCAAATCCTATGCCGACATCCAGGGCTGGATAGAAGAGCGCAGCAAGTTGTTCCTGAGCGGACTCGACGGCAGCCATGTCTACACCAATGAAGTCGAGCAAGTGTGCCGCGACGGTTCCACCCTGTGGACCGAGGTCACGACCCACTTCGCCCGCAACGAGCATGACGAGCTGATCCTGCTGGGTGTCTCGCGCGACATCAGCGAACGCAAGAAAGCCGAAGAGCAGATCCGCAATCTGGCCTTCTACGACACGCTGACGCAGTTGCCGAACCGCCGTTTGCTGCTGGACCGTTTCAACCTGGTCATCTCCGCCTGCAAACGCAGCAACCGTTATGCCGCGCTGATGTTCATGGATCTGGATAATTTCAAACCGCTCAACGACGAGCACGGCCACGATGTTGGCGACCTGCTGCTGATCGAGGTGGCGCGGCGCATCACCGGCTGCCTGCGCGAGGTGGATACCGTGGCGCGTTTCGGCGGCGACGAGTTCGTGGTGATGCTGAGCGAGCTTGATACCGACAAGGCGAAATCGCTGAAGCAGACCCGGATGATCGCGGAAAAGATCCGCCAGATCATCGGCGAGCCCTATCGCCTGAAGGTGGTGCGGGAGGGAAGTCCCCAGCCGCAGGTCGTCGAACACCGCTGCACCGCCAGCATCGGCGTGGTGGTATTCAATAACCACGGCGTCACCCAGGAGGACCTGCTCAAACTGGCCGATGCCGCCATGTATCAGGCCAAATCGGCCGGCCGCAATCAGGTGCATTTCGCCGAGACATAACTGAAAGGGAGTAGCCATGAACAGATCACGCCGCCGCCTGTTACGACAATTATCGGTTCTGGGACTGCTGTCCGGCGCGGGGATCCCCGGCCTGATCCGCGATGCGCTCGCCGCCGGAAACTATCCTTCCGTGCAGGGCATGCACAAGATCAAGGGCGATGTCCGTATCAATGGCAAGCCGGCCCGCGAGGGGCAGCCCGTGCTGCCGGGCGACAAGGTCACCACCGGTGCCGATGGCGAGGCCATCTATGTCATCGACCGGAATGCCTTTCTGCAGCGCAGCAACAGCGTGGTCCATTTCGGCAAGGAGGCGGCGAAGGAATTCTTCCGTGTCGTCAGCGGCAGGATACTGTCGGTGTTCGAACACGGCGAGAAACGTCTGGTGGTGCCTACCGCTGTCATCGGTATCCGCGGCACCGCATGCTACATAGAGGCCGACCCGAAAAAAGTGTATTTCTGTCTCTGCTACGGCACAGCCGAGATCGAGCCGACGGCGGAGCCCGGACGGATGGAGCGGATCGAGACCCGGCACCACGATCACCCTGTCTACATCCACCACGACAAGGGCATGCCGTCCATGGCGAAAACCGAGGTCGCCAACCACACAGACGATGAGCTCATCATGCTGGAGTGGCTGAACCGGCGCAGGCCGCCGTTCTACGGCCAGGGATTGAGCGCTTACTGACATCGTTGCTCTCTCTCCGCTTGTTCCGGCGGGCCGGATCGGGCGCATTTCACCGACATATAGATGTCATAACTGTCTGATGGCTCTGTGCTAGAATGCGCCCCCTTTGAATCCAGCACAGGTAGTACATCATGTCCCGCGCTCTCCGCAACATCGCCATCATCGCCCACGTTGACCACGGCAAGACCACCCTGGTTGACCAACTCCTGCGCCAGTCCGGCACCTTCCGCGCCAACCAGAAGTTGGAGATCCGCGTGATGGACAACAACGATCTGGAAAAAGAGCGCGGCATCACCATTCTGGCCAAGAACACCGCCATCGAATACGAAGGCACCCACATCAATATCGTCGACACACCGGGACACGCCGACTTCGGCGGCGAGGTGGAGCGCGTGCTGGGTATGGTTAACGGCGTGCTGCTGCTGGTGGATGCCGTCGAAGGCCCGATGCCGCAAACGCGTTTCGTGACCAAGAAAGCACTGGCGCTGGGCCTGAAGCCCATCGTCGTGATCAACAAGGTCGACCGCCCCGGTTCGCGTCCGGGTTGGGTGCTGGACCAGACTTTCGATCTGTTCGACAAGCTCGGCGCGACCGACGAACAACTCGATTTCCCGGTCATCTATGCTTCCGGCCTGAACGGCTGGGCCTGCATGGACCTGAAAGATGCGCCGTCCAATGGCGGATCGGCTGCCGACATGAAGCCGCTGTTCGACACAGTGTTGAAGCATGTTCCGACTCCTCCGGGCGATCCCGATGCGCCGCTGCAATTGCAACTGGCCGCGCTGGACTACTCTACCTTTACTGGACGCCTCGGCATCGGCCGCGTTTTGAACGGCCGTATCAAGCCCGGCCAGAACGTGGTGGTGATGAACCATGGCGACCAAGTCAGCTCCGGCCGCATCAATCAGGTGCTGGGTTTCCAGGGTCTGGAGCGTATTCCTGTTGAAAGCGCCGAAGCAGGCGACATCATCATCATCTCCGGTCTGGACGAGATCGGTATCGGCGTCACCATTTGCGACAGGGATCAACCGGTCGGTCTGCCCATGCTGATGGTGGACGAGCCGACGCTGACCATGGACTTCATGGTGAACAGCTCGCCGCTGGCAGGTACCGAAGGCAAGTTCGTCTCCAGCCGCCAGATCCGCGACCGCCTGAACAAGGAATTGCTGACCAACGTGGCGCTGAAGGTTGAAGACACCCAAGACGCCGACGTGTTCCGCGTCTCCGGCCGCGGCGAATTGCACCTGACCATCCTGCTGGAAACCATGCGTCGCGAAGGTTTCGAGATGGCCGTGGGCAAACCGCGCGTGGTTTACAAAGAGATCAACGGCGAGAAGTGCGAGCCGTACGAGAATCTGAGCATCGACCTGGAAGATGAGAACCAGGGCGCGATCATGGAAGAGATCGGTCGCCGTCGCGGCGAATTGACCAACATGGAATCCGACGGCCAAGGCCGTACCCGTCTGGAATACCACATTCCCGCACGCGGATTGATCGGCTTCCAGTCCGACTTCATGACCATGACCCGCGGCACCGGCCTCATCAGCCACGTGTTCGACGACTACGGTCCTGTCAAACCCGACTTGCCCGGCCGCCACAACGGCGTGCTGATCTCGGCGGAAGACGGCGAAGCCGTTGCCTACGCCTTGTGGAACCTGGAAGATCGCGGCCGCATGTTCGTGGTGCCCGGCGACAAGCTGTATGAAGGCATGATCATCGGCATCCACTCGCGCGACAACGACCTGGTCGTCAACCCGATCAAGGGCAAGAAGCTCACCAACGTGCGCGCTTCCGGTACCGACGAAGCCGTGCGTCTGACGACTGCATTGAAGATGACTTTGGAATCGGCTGTTGAATTCATCGACGACGACGAACTGGTGGAACTGACACCGAAGTCCATCCGCATCCGCAAGCGCTACCTGAAAGAGTTCGACCGCAAGAAGGCATCGCGCTCGGCTGAGTAAGATTCCCGCCGGGATGTGACGACAAGGGACGCTTCGGCGTCCCTTGTCATTTCAGCTTGAATATCTATACTGGCCTTCCAGACTCGACAGGAGTAATAACCATGAAAACAATATTATTTTTCATCGGGCTCATGTTTGCTACGGCCAGCGCCCAAGCCGCCGTGCAGGGAAAAGAAGTCAGCTACCACGCCAACGGCACCACACTCAAAGGTTACATCGCTTACGACGATGCCGTGAAAGGCAAACGCCCCGGCATCCTTGTCGTGCATGAATGGTGGGGACACAACGAATATGCGCGCAAGCGCGCCCGCATGCTGGCGGAACAAGGCTATACCGCGCTGGCGGTGGACATGTACGGCGACGGCAAACAGGCGCATCACCCGGACGATGCCGGCAAGTTCGCCAGCGAAGTGTCGAAGAACGCCGTGCTGGCAAAATCCAGATTCGATGCCGCATACGATCTGATCAGCAAGGAAGCCACGGTGGACGCGCGCAACATCGCCGCCATCGGTTACTGCTTCGGCGGTTCGGTGGTGCTCAACATGGCGCGCATCGGCGAGCCGCTCAAGGCAGCGGTGAGTTTTCACGGCAGCCTGAAGACCGCGACCCCGGCGGCAGCGGGCAAAGTGAAGGCGCGCGTGGCCAGCTTCACCGGCGAAGCTGATCCGATGATCCCGGCGGAGCAGGTCGCGGCCTTCCGCCAGGAGATGGACAAGGCCGGTGTGAGTTACAAGGCCGTGACCTACCCCGGTGCCAAACACGCGTTCACCAATCCGGAGGCGGACAAGTTCGGCCAGGAGTTCAAGTTGCCGCTGGCCTACAACGCCGCTGCCGACAAGGCTTCGTGGGCCGAAGGTTTGGCGTTTCTGGCGGATGCGTTCAGGGGGAAATAGCTGTGTATGAAGCCGTACAGATGCCTTGTGGCGTAGATTCTATGCTGGATGCCGCAGACCCGGACGGAGTGGAGATATGAATAATCAAAACATGCGCACCGCACAATCCTGCGCCACAGATGCACGTCAGGCTGCGGCGGAGTTTCACGCGGCAGTGGTGCAGCCGGATATGGAACTGGTGGTTTTCTTCTGCTCCAGTCACTACGATCTTGATGAGCTGGCTGCGGAAATGAACCGGCTGTTTGTTGGAATACAGGTGGTGGGCTGTACCTCTGCCGGTGAGATCGGACCGCTCGGCAATTGCGCGCATGGACTGTCGGGGGCCAGTTTCTCCGCGTCCGATTTCGCGGTCGTCAGCGGATTGCTGGAAAATTTGACCGGGTTCAGTATCACAGCAGGACATGACTTTGCGCAAACCCTGCTGCAGCGTCTGGAAAGCCGTGCGCCGGATGCTGTGCCGGAAAATAGTTTTGCATTGCTGCTCATCGACGGTTTGTCCATACGGGAGGAACCGGTAGCGCATGCCTTGCAGTATGCTTTGGGAGATATTGTGCTGTTCGGCGGTTCTGCGGGCGACGACCAGAAGTTCAACAGAACGCTTGTATTCAGCGATGGCCGATTCCATTCCGATGGCGCTGTGCTGGTTCTGCTCAACACCTCTTTGCCTTTCAAGATATTCAAGACCCAGCATTTCATTGCCACCGCTGAGCGGCTGGTGGTGACGGAAGCTGATACAGATGAACGCATCGTCAAGGAGATCAACGGACTTCCGGCCGCCGCGGAATATGCGCGACTGCTGGGGATCGATGTGCATGAACTCAACCCCATGCGTTTCGCCGCTTCCCCCGTCGTGGTGATGATAGACGGCACGGACTATGTGCGTTCTATCCAGAAGGCCAATCCTGACGGCAGCCTGACTTTCTTTTGCGCCATCGAAGAGGGGCTGGTGCTCAGGGTCGCGCACGGTGTGGGGCTGCTGAACAATCTGGAGCAGACTTTCGACACTATCCGTGCGGAAATAGGCCAGCCCCAGCTCGTCATTGCCTGCGATTGCATCCTGCGCAAGCTGGAGATTTCCCAGAACGGTTTGGATGGCCGGGTCGCGGAAATATTCCGCAGCAACAACACGGTGGGTTTTAACAGTTACGGCGAACAGTTCCACGGCGTGCACGTCAACCAGACGCTTACCGGGATCGCCATCGGCTCGGCCGGGAATACAGGCGATGACTGAGCAGCCGAAATCGGACACCGGCGTGCAGGCCTTGCAGGACGAGATCGTGCGCCTGAATAAAGTCGTTCAGGCACTGATGAATCGATCCGAACGCAATGCCAGTTTGCGCGGGTCCGATTTCAACCTGTTCCACACGGCGATCACGCTGGAAGATCAGGTGCGCCGCCGCACCGCTGAGTTGGAAGCGGCGATGCGGGAAAACGAAAAGATCACCCGTGCTTTGCGCGAAAGCGAAAACCGGATTCGCCAGTTGGCTTTTCATGATGCATTGACGCAACTTGCCAATCGCCGTTTGTTGACCGACCGCCTGGGACAGGCGATGGCTGCCAGCAAACGCAGCGGGCGTTACGGCGCGGTGATGTTTCTGGATCTGGACAATTTCAAGCCGCTCAACGATAAGCACGGGCACGAGGCGGGCGATATGTTGCTGATCGAAGTTGCCCATCGTCTGACTCTTTGCGTTCGCGAAGCGGATACCGTTGCTCGTGTCGGTGGCGATGAGTTCGTTGTGATGATCAGTGAGCTGGATCGGGATAGAGAGGTATCCATTACGCATGCCCGAGTCGTCGCAGAAAAGGTGCGAACTGCCCTGGCGGCGCCTTATATCCTGACCCGCAAGCATGAAGGCGATGCGGAGACCACGCTGGAACATCATTGCACATCGAGTATCGGCGTGGTTATGTTCAGCGACAAGCAGGCCAGTCAGGAAGATATCCTGAAATGGGCCGATATGGCGATGTACCAAGCGAAAGAAGCAGGGCGCAACAGAGTCAGCTTCTACGATGGGGCGTCCTGAGGGCCGAACACCCGTGCGGTATTTCGCCCGCCCCTGATGGTTTATACTGCGCCCTGACTTAATCTACCCGAACAACCATGCTGGAAATCCTCTCCGTTGTTGCCGTTCTGCTGCTCATCGTGCTGTTGGCGATGCAGTGGCGTCAGCCTGCGCGTGCCGCGCAGGTGCTGGAGCAGCAGCACCGCGCCATGCTCACCGACCTGCACGACGGCTTGAACAAGCAGGGCGACCGCCTTATCGCGGCGCAGGCGGCGGAATCGGAACGGCTGCGTTCCGCCGTGGGCGAGGAGTTGCGCGCCACGCGCGATGCCATCGGCGCGCTGCGCACCGAGATGCTGGCGCAGATGCTGGAGAGGCTGGCGGAACAGGGCAGGGCAGACCAGAAGCTGATCCAGGAATCGTTCAACAATGCCTCGCAACACCTGCGCAACAGCATCGAGACCCTGAGCAAGACGGTGGACGGACGGTTGGAGCAGATCGGCGGCAAGGTCAACGAGCGCCTGGACGAGGGCTTCAAGAAGACCAACGAGACCTTCGTCAGCGTGATGGCACGGCTGGCGACCATCGACGAGGCGCAGAAGAAGATCGACGGCCTCACCACCAACGTCGTCAGCCTGCAGGAACTGCTGGGCGACAAGCGTTCGCGCGGCGCGTTCGGCGAAGTGCAGCTGGAAGGGCTGGTGCGCAACATCCTGTCGCCGCAGGCCTACGAGATGCAGTACACCCTGCCCAACGGCAGCCGCGCCGACTGCGTGCTCAAGCTGCCCGAGCCGACCGGCATGGTGGCAGTGGATTCCAAGTTCCCGCTGGAGAATTATCACCGCATGTTCGACGCGGCGAGTCCCGCCGAAAGACTGGTCGCAGAAAGACAGTTCAAGGCCGACGTCAAAAAGCATGTGGACGACATCGCCGGCAAATACATCATCCCCAACGTCACCTCCGACGGTGCGGTGATGTTCATCCCGGCCGAGGCCGTGTTCGCCGAGATCCACGCGCATCACTCCGACGTGGTGGACTACGCCATGCAGCGCCGTGTGTGGATCGTCTCGCCAACAACACTCATGGCGGTGCTGAATACCGCGCGTGCGGTGATGAAAGACGTGGAGACGCGCAAGCAGGTGCACATCATCAAGGATGAGTTGGGCAAGCTCGGCAAGGACTTCGGCCGTTTCGACGAGCGCATGAAGAAGCTGGCCGAGCACATCCGCCAGGCGAACAAGGATGTGGACGACGTGCAGATCAGCAGCCGCAAGATCACCGAGCAGTTCGCCAAGATCGAACGTGTGGAACTGGATCAACCGCAAATGTTGGAAAGCAAAGAATGAAGATCGCCATCGCCCAGATCAATTGCACCGTCGGCGACCTCGCCGGGAACGCCGCCAAGATCGCCGAATACGCGCAGCGCGCCAAGGCGCAGGGCGCGGATATCTTGCTGACGCCCGAACTCAGCCTGTGCGGATATCCGCCGGAAGACTTGTTGCTGCGCAGCGGCTTCTACAAGGCATGTGCCGCGGCGCTCGCCGATCTGGCGCGGCAGGCACAGGGCATCATACTGATCGTCGGGCATCCGCACGAAGTTGGTAAGCACCGCTACAACGCGGCTTCCATCCTGCGCGACGGCAGGATCGTCGCCACCTATCACAAGCATGCCTTGCCCAACCACAGCGTGTTCGACGAGGAGCGCTACTTCGAACACGGCAATGAGCCTTGCCTGATCGAGATGGACGGCGTCAAGTTCGGCATCAACATCTGCGCCGATGTGTGGCACGAGCACGCCGCGATCCGCGCGAAAGATGCCGGTGCGCAAGTGTTGCTGGTCCTGAATGCCTCGCCCTATCACTTCAACAAGCAGGCCACGCGCTACGACACCATCCGCGATCGCGTCGGGGATACCGGGCTGGCCGTGGTGTACGCCAACATGGTCGGCGGGCAGGACGAACTGGTGTTCGATGGCGCTTCTTTCGTGATGGATGACGAAGGCAGGCTCACCCATCAATTCCGCGCCTTCGAGGAAGTGCTCGGCTTCGTGGAATTCCGCGATGGCAAGCTGGTGCACGGTATTTGCGAGAGCGTGGTGAAGGATGAAGCCAGCATCTATCACGCGCTGTGTCTCGGCGTGCGCGACTATATCCAGAAGAATAAATTTCCCGGCGTGCTGCTCGGTCTCTCCGGCGGCATCGACTCCGCGCTGACGCTGGCAGTGGCGGTGGATGCGCTGGGCGCCGACAAGGTGCTCGCGGTGATGATGCCCTCGCCCTACACCGCGCAGATCAGCATCGACGACTCGCGCGAGATGGTGAAGCTGGTCGGCGTGAAGTACGAAGAGTTGGATATCGTGCCGGCTTTCGACGCACTGCAAGGCACGCTCGCGCCAATGTTCAAAGGGCTGCCCGCCGACACCACCGAAGAGAACTTGCAGGCGCGCATCCGTGGCACGCTGCTGATGGCGATCTCCAACAAGACCGGTTCGCTGGTACTCACCACCGGCAACAAGTCCGAGATGACCGTCGGTTACGCCACGCTGTACGGCGACATGGCAGGCGGCTTCGCCGTGCTCAAGGACGTGAGCAAGACCTGGGTGTATCGCCTGTCCAATTACCGCAACACGCTGGGTCGCATCATCCCCGAACGTATCATCACACGCCCGCCCAGCGCCGAACTGAAACCGGACCAGACCGACCAGGACAGCCTGCCGCCCTACGACATACTGGATGCCATCATGGCCTGCTATGTCGAAAGGAACATGAGCATCGGCGATATCGTGAAGCAGGGCTTCGCCGAAGCCGACGTGTTGCGGGTGGTGAAACTCATCCGCATCGCTGAATACAAACGCCGCCAGGCGCCCGTCGGTGTGCGCATCACCGATCGCGGCTTCGGCAAGGATTGGCGTTATCCGATCACCGTGCGCTATCAGGACGAATTCTAAAAATGGAACAGACACAAGCAGAAGCATTTCACGCACGCCTCAAGGGCAAGTTCTACGGCATGCTGCAATGGAAGGATCTGGATGCGTTATGGGCGCGGGTCAAGAGCGGCCAGTGGTACTTCTACCAGGTCGGCGAGACCATGCCGGACAAACCGCTGAGCGGCGACGACCTGGCGGTCCGCATCGACGCACTGGACAAGCTGTTGCGGGATGACCATGACTACCACCTGTGCGGCATCGTCTATTCCGACCATATCGAGCAGCCCACGCTGATCAAGGTCTACGATCCCAACTCACTGGGCTCCTCGTGCAGCAAGACTTCCACGCCGCCGCGCTGGATACTCAGCACGGCGCAGCCGCCCCTGGTCGAGAACCACGCACCCACGCCGGAGAATCGCAGGCGCTGGTGGCAGATGTTCCAGAGTTAGAGAGGCGCTGATATTTTCCTCCGTTCGTGGTGAGCTTGTCGAACCATGAATGGAGGAAAATTTCAATCAATGATATAGCCAATGCACCCTTCGACAGGCTCAGGGCGAACGGAATAAATCAGTACTTCCTTAGTGATGCATGCGCCGCCGCTGGCGGTCTTTCCTCGCCAGCCACACATGCAGCGGCAACAGCAACACCAGCGCAACCCCCAGCACCTGATGCAACATGCTGAACGCATCGCGCCAGTCCTCATGCGGCGGGTAGTACAGCGTCAGCCCGCTGCCCGCGAGTAGAAGCAAGAACACTGACATCGCCAGCCCGCTTGCGCGGTTGCGCTGCGCGCGCCAGTTGCCTTGCTGGTGCAGCGCATACAAGCGACCCACTATCCACAGCAGCACATAAGCCGCCACGCCGTGCAGCACCAGCACGCGGTGCCGCCATGTGCGCAGCGGATCGCTGTAGTCGTCGGCATCCAGATTCCAGCCGATCACGATCCACAGCACACCGCTCAGCGCGACGAGACCGCAGGTGGCCAGCACCTGCCTGCGTGCCGACGGACCGAGATGCATGCCCCATGCACTCATGGCGTGGCTCCCTTGTTCACGTGCCGGTCGAGCAGCAAGGCGAGTCGCGTCAAGCGGCTCAGCGCGCGCACCGAGAGTGTCGCGCCGGAGATGCCGTCGATGTGGCGATCCAGTGTTTGTCCTTCAGCCAGCTTCGCGCCGGAGAACTGCGCGGTGAAAGCCGGGCTCTTCACCTCCCAGCCGCGGCTCTCGCGATACACCAACACTTTTACGCGTTCCACCGCACCGTTGTTGATCGCGACGCCGACCGTGATTGGCATCTCCTTGCCGATCTCGTCCAGAATCCAGACGGTGCGTGAGCCGCCGCGCCAGTAACGCACGCGCGCGGCGGGGTAGTCGTGTTCGAGGATGGCACGCACGGCAGGCTGCAGGTCGCCAACAAGCCACAGCATCTCGGCAACGGGCGGTTTGCCCAGCGTCTCGGTCAGGAAGCGTTCGATCTCTGCTTGCTGGTCGGCAGCCAAGGCTGGAAGAGAAAGAAAGAGCAACAAAAAGTATCTGAGCATCATGTCAAACCCTTATGTTCGCCACTGGCACGAACTGGTTGAACATAGCGGCAGGAATCGTAGCGAGCGATTGGAGGGCAAGGCGCACGGAGCGCAGGAACCGGAATGTACACGTAGTACATGAGGATTCCGAGCACCGCGCAACACAGCCATCCATTCGCGCAGTAGATTCATGTCGCTATGTTTAGAATTGGTAGCCGAGGCCGAGGTTAAATCCGTCGTACTCATCCTGCCCGCCCGGCACCTGCTGGTTCTGGTAATCCAGCTTCACCACCACATCGGCATGCGGCCAGAAATTAACGCCGAGGTCGGTCTGCTTGTAGCGGCTGTCCGCCACATCGCCCGCGCGGTTGTCCCAGGTGCTGCGACGCACGAACACGCCCCATTGCTCGGTGAATTTCCAGGAGGGTTCCACATACCAGCCGTTCTGCTTGTCCGCGCCGACCGCATTGGGGCCGCTGCCGTCGAGGCTCCATGCGGCATACAGCGTGCGCAATCCGAACCTGCCGTGGTTCAGCACCGCATGCGCTTCATACAGTGTCGCCGCGCCCGCAGTGGCTTCGACGCTCTGGGTGATATTGGTCTGGCGTTGCAGCGTGGTGGCCAGCTCGATGCCGGGGAGGCCGGTCCATTTCAGGCGCGCGGTGTAGGCGGGGACTTTGGCTTTGGCGCTGGCACCGTTCAGGCGGCCGTCGCGCACCGCGAAATTCTTGGCTGCAGTCGTCGCCAGTCCGCTGCTGATCATGCCGTCGAGTGTGATGGTGTCCGCCACTCGCGCCGTGACGGCGACACCGCCCTCGCGCCAGGTGGTGGGGATGATATTGGTCTCCACCGGGTTGCGCTCCACGCCGTAGAAGGTGGGCGGCTCATGCGTCTCGCTGATGATGCCGACCGGCATGACCATCAGGCCCGCCTTCACCGACATCGTATCGCTCACGCTGAAATCCAGATACATCTGCTCCACCGCGACCACGCCCGAACTGCCCGTCGCGGTGTCCTTGGCCATCGCGTGTTCCACTTCCAGTTCGGAGAAAAAGCGCGTCGTCTCGTCGAACTGGTGGCCCATGAACAGCACGAAGCGGTGCAGGTCCAGCTCGTCCTTGTCGGTCCCGCCCGCTTTGCGGTTTTGCAGCTTGTTGAGGTGCAACTCGCCATAGCCGCCGAACGAGGTGGCGGTGCTGGTCGCGCTGCCCTGGCTGGCGAGCCTGTCCATCTGCGAACCGGTGGCTTCCACTTTCTGTTCGGTTTGCTTCACCTGGTCTTTCAGTGCACGGTTCTCGCTTTCCAGCGTGTTCAGGCGCTGTTCAAGTGCCTTGAGGCGGTCATCGGTGTTGGTTTCGGCTGCGGCGGGGGTACTCAGGATGCCCATCAATGCCAACGTCAGGGCAGTGAGGGGCAGGGGCTTGGGGCGGCTTTGCATACGAAGTACTCCTATTCAAGTTATTGATATTTATTAATTGTCGCCTCAATTACGGTTAGTGAGAATGATTCGCAAGTGAGAATGGTTCTCACTCTACATGAGAATAATTCTCATGTGCAAGTATTTTTGTTAAAGTCGCAACCGCAAACACGAACGAAGAGGGAAAACAGATGGAAAGCGAAGAACTGCGCAATGTTGGTCTCAAAGTGACCACGCCGCGCCTAAAGATCCTGAGCCTGCTCGAGAACGCCAAGGCCAAGCACATGACTGCCGAAACCATCTACCGGCAATTGAGCGAAGGCGGGGAAGTGATCGGCCTGGCTACCGTTTACCGGGCGTTGGCCCAGTTCGAAGCTGCGGGGCTGATCACCCGGCACCAATTCGAAGGCGGCCAGACCGTTTTCGAGCTGGAACGCGGCCCGCACCACGACCACATCGTCTGCGCCCGCTGCGGGCGGGTGGAAGAGTTCTACGACAAGGTCATCGAAGACCGCCAGCGCGAGATCGCCGAGAAACTCGGCTTCACCCTGAGCGACCACGCGCTCACGCTGTATGGCGAATGCAGCAACGGAACCTGCACGGCGAAGAACGGATAGGAGAAACGCTGAATACGTCCGTTCGCCCTGAGCCTGTCGAAGGGTCGCCGCAAAGCGGCGGGGTAACCACCGGCGTACTTCTTGCGGGTGCTGTCGAAGGGTAGGGCTTGTTCAACGTTTCCACGGGGATGCCCTCCAGATTCCGATTCAGCTATACTTGCCGCAAACGTCCAAAAGGGAAGTCACCATGAAGAAGATCGAAGCCATCATCAAACCGTTCAAACTCGACGAAGTGCGCGAAGCCCTCAACGACCTCGGCGTCAGCGGCCTGACCGTGACCGAAGTCAAAGGCTTCGGGCGCCAGAAGGGGCACACCGAGCTGTATCGCGGCGCGGAATATGTGGTCGATTTCCTGCCCAAGCTCAAAGTGGAAGTGGTGGTCAGCGCGGCCATGCTGGAAACTGCCGTGGAAGCCATCATCAAGGCCGCCAACACCGGCAAGATTGGTGACGGCAAGATATTCATCACCCCGGTGGAACAAGTCATCCGCATCCGTACCGGCGAGACCGACGAAGCGGCGCTGTAAGCCTGTTTCACAGCCATCGGGCGCATGTTCCTGCGCCCGATGCGCATCCCCAGCCGCGTCTGCGGTTCGAAAATCCATACAATCCAACCGTTGAGTCAATGCGCCGCTTCGGTTACAATGCGCGCCCTGTTTATCCGGCAACCGCTGAATAATCAGTAATTCACACACTCGTTCATGTTGGGGTGTCCCTTTCTAAGGGGATCAGGCTGACGGGTGGAAGAACTTAACCCTTAACGATTGGAGCACTAAATGCAAGTAACCATGCGTCAAATGCTGGAGGCGGGCGTCCATTTCGGACACCAGACCCGTTTCTGGAATCCCAAGATGGCCCCTTATATCTTCGGTCATCGCAACAAGATTCACATCGTCAACCTGGAAAAGACCGTCGTGATGTTCAACGACGCGCTGAAGGAAGTACGCAAGATCGCATCCAAGAAGGGCACCGTCCTGTTCGTGGCGACCAAGCGTCAAGCGCGCGAGATCATCCGCGAAGAAGCGATTCGCGCCGGTTCTCCCTTCGTTGACCATCGCTGGTTGGGCGGCATGCTGACCAACTTCAAGACCGTACAACTGTCGATCAAGCGCCTGCGCGAGCTGGAAGCGATGATCGAAGACGGCAGCATCGACAAGGTTTCCAAGAAGGAAGGCCTGATGTTCCGCCGCGAACTGGAAAAGCTGGACCGCAGCCTGGGCGGCATCAAGGACCTGCAAGGTCTGCCTTCCGCCATTTTCGTGATCGACGTCGGCTACCAGAAGGGTACCGTCACCGAAGCGCAAAAACTGGGCATCCCGGTCATCGGCGTGGTCGATACCAACCACAGCCCGCTGGGCGTGGACTTCGTAATCCCCGGCAACGACGACTCCAGCCAGGCGATTCGCCTGTATGCACGCGGCGTGGCCGATGCGATTCTGGAAGGTCGCGAGCAGGCACTGAACGACTTGACTGAACAAGTCGCGGAAAAAGCAGCGTAAGCAGCCTTCCCGCAACAGGGGGCGCAAGCCCCCTTTTTTGTAACCTGAATTCAAGATTTGATTATTAGGAGTGTGACATGGCAGAAATCACCGCAAGCATGGTGAAAGAACTGCGCGAGGCTACCGGCCTCGGCATGATGGAATGCAAGAAAGCGCTGGTCGACACCAACGGCGACTTCAAGGCAGCCGAAGAATTGATGCGTATCAAGAGCGGTGCCAAGGCCAGCAAGGCCGCAACCCGCGTGACGGCCGAAGGCGTGATCGGTTCCTACCTCGCAGCCGACGGCAAGACCGGCGCTGTGGCGGAAGTGAACTGCGAAACCGACTTCGTGGCCAAGAACGACGATTTCATGGCGTTTGCCAAGAATGTGGCGCAGACCGTGGCACAGAAGAACCCTGCCGACATCGACGCGCTGCTGGCATTGCCCATCGCCAACGGTTCCGGCACGGTCGAAGAGACCCGCAAGGCGCTGGTGATGAAGCTGGGCGAAAACCTCAGCGTGCGCCGCATCGAGCGTTACGAAACTGCGACCGGCAAGCTGGCCACTTATTTGCACGGCAACAAGATCGGCGTGATGGTGAACTTCACCGGCGGCGACGAAACCCTGGGCAAAGACCTGGCAATGCACATTGCCGCTTCCAAGCCCAAGTCGGTTGATGCCTCCGGCGTGAATCCGGAAGATATCGAAACCGAGCGTCGTATCGCCATCGAGAAAGCCAAGGAATCCGGCAAGCCGGAAGCCATGCTGGAAAAGATCGCCGAAGGTACCGTGCAGAAATTCCTCAAGGAAGTCACGCTGCTGGGCCAGGTGTTCGTCAAGGCCGAAGACGGCAAGCAGACCATCGAGCAATTGCTGAAGAGCAAGGGCGCTACGGTCACCGCTTTCCAGATGTTCATCGTCGGCGAAGGCATCGAGAAGAAAGTGGAAGACTACGCGGCTGAAGTCGCTGCTGCCGCTGCTGCTGCCAAGAAATAACTGAAAGGAAGCCATGACTGCCCCCGCTTACAAACGCATCCTGCTCAAACTCTCCGGCGAAGCCCTGATGGGCGACGACAGCTACGGTATCAACCGTGCGGTCATCGAACGCATCGTGGCCGAGATCAAGGAAGTGACCGAGATGGGTGTGGAGGTGGCGATGGTGGTCGGCGGCGGCAATATCTTCCGCGGCGTCGCTCCGGCGGCGGCGGGGATGGATAGAGCCAACGCGGATTACATGGGCATGCTGGCGACGGTGATGAACTCCATGGCCTTGCAGGATGCAATGACGCACGCCGGCATGCAATGCCGGGTGCAGTCCGCATTGAGCCTGGAGCAGGTGGCCGAGCCGTTCATTCGCGGCAAGGCGCTGCGTTATCTGGAAGACGGAAAAGTGGTGATTTTCGCGGCCGGTATCGGCAGTCCGTTCTTCACCACCGACACCGCAGCCGCATTGCGCGGCGTGGAAATGTCGGCCGACGTGGTGATCAAGGCCACCAAGGTGGACGGCGTGTATACCGCCGACCCGAAGAAAGACCCGACGGCCACGCGCTACCAGAAGGTGAGCTTCGACGAAGCCATCAGCAAGGATTTGAAAGTGATGGATTCCACGGCATTGACGCTGTGCCGCGACCAGAAGCTGCCCATCATCGTGTTCAGCATCTTCAAGGCGGGGGCGCTGAAACGTGTGGTGATGGGGCAGGATGAAGGCACACTAGTACATTGCAACTGAGATAAGCATCCTGTGACGGAGAACGAAGATGATTGCTGACATCAAGAAGAATGTAGAACAAAAAATGACCAAGTCGCTGGACGCGCTGAAAGCGGACTTGGGCAAGATTCGCACCGGACGTGCCCACACCGGCATTCTGGATCACGTGATGGTTGAATATTACGGCAGCCCGACCGCCATCAATCAGGTGGCGAACGTCACGCTGACCGATGCGCGCACCATCGGCGTGCAACCGTACGAAAAGAACATGATCGGCCCCATCGAAAAGGCGATCCGCGATTCCGACCTGGGCTTGAACCCTGCCACCAACGGCGAGCTGATCCGCGTGCCGATGCCCATGCTGACCGAAGAGCGCCGCCGCGACCTGATCAAGGTGGTGAAAGGCGAGGGCGAAGACGCGAAGGTTGCCGTGCGCAACGTGCGCCGCGATGCCAACGAACAACTGAAGAAGTTGCTCAAGGATAAGGAAGTCGGCGAAGACGAAGAGCGCCGCGCACAGGAAGACGTGCAGAAACTCACCGACCGCTTCGTCGCCGAGATCGACAAAGCGCTGCAAGCCAAAGAAGTTGATTTGATGGCCGTCTAGGCGAGCCCTCCATGGCGCTGCCTTTCTTCAGTTCCACCCGTTCCATTCCCGACATCACTGCTGTCCCGCGTCACATCGCCATCATCATGGATGGCAATGGGCGCTGGGCGAAGCAGCGTTTCATGCCGCGCGTCATGGGACATCAGCGCGGCGTGGAAACGGTGCGCGAGATGGTCAAGGCCTGTCGCCGGATGGGCGTCGAATACCTCACGCTGTTCGCGTTCAGCAGCGAAAACTGGCGCCGTCCCGCCGACGAAGTGTCCTTCCTGATGCAGTTGTTCATGAAGATGCTGGAACGCGAAGTCGCCAAGCTGCACGAGAACGACATCCGTTTGAAAGTCATCGGCGACCGCAGCCGCTTCGAGGCGCAACTCGTGCAGCAGATCGAGGCTGCCGAGCAGCTCACCGCGAACAATACCGGCCTGACGCTGACCATCGCCGCCAACTACGGCGGACGCTGGGACATCATGCAGGCGATGCACGCACTCAGCCAGGCGCATCCGGAGCGCGTCACCGCGTTCGGCGAAGAAGAACTGACTCCCTATCTTTCCATGCACTATGCGCCGGAACCCGACTTGTTCATCCGCACCGGCGGCGAACAGCGCATCAGCAACTTCCTGCTGTGGCAACTGGCTTATACCGAGCTGTATTTCACCGATACCTTGTGGCCCGCGTTCGACCGCGCCGCACTGGAAGCGGCCATCCAGTCCTATCAAAAACGCGAGCGCCGTTTTGGGCGCACGAGCGAACAACTGACCGTGGACCAACCCAATGCTTAAACAACGCGTCATCACCGCCATCATCCTGTTCACGCTGTTTCTTGCGGCTCTTTTCGGTTTGCCCGATGCGGGCTGGCAGGCGCTGGTGCTGGTGGTGGTCTGGCAGGGCTCGGTGGAATGGGCAAGGCTGTCCGGACTGGCGGGACGCGCCGCCACTGCGTACTGGTTAATGACGCTGGCGCTGATGGCGGGCATGTTGTGGCTCGACTACGGCGCCACGCCGGAGCGGCAGGCCACGCTGCATCTGGTGTGGTACATGTTGGCCGTGTTGTTGTGGGTATTCGTGGTTCCGGCATGGCTGATTGCAGGCTGGCGTCCGCAGAATGCCTGGTTCATGGGTGTCATCGGCTGGGTCGTGTTGTTGCCGACCGGGTTGGCCATGCTCGATCTGCGCGCGTTCAATCCCTGGGTATTGCTGTTCGCGATGACGCTGGTGATGATGGCCGACATCTCTGCCTATTTTGCCGGCAAGCGCTTCGGCAAGAACAAGCTGGCCCCCGCGATCAGTCCCGGCAAAACCTGGGAAGGTGTGATCGGCGCAATGATCGGCGTGACTGTGTACGTGATCGTCGTCGCCTGGGCGAGCGGCATATACAAACAGTACCCGGTGTTTCCCGCGCTCATCGTCGCCGGTTGGTGGTGGGTGGCGCTGGCAGTGATCGGCGACCTGTTCGAATCCGCCGTCAAACGCCAGGCCGGTGTCAAGGATAGCGGGGCGCTGCTGCCCGGGCACGGCGGCTTGCTGGACCGCATCGACGCGCTGACTTCCACTTTGCCTTTCGCGGCGATCGCGATCATTTTGCAAAGGCTCGAATGAGCAAGCTCACCCGTCTCACCGTACTCGGTTCCACCGGCAGTATCGGCAAAAGCACGCTGGACGTGGTTGCACGTCATCCCGAAAAATACAAAATCGTCGCGCTCACAGCGCACCGGCAGGACGAGTTGCTGTTCGAGCAATGCAGACGCTTTTTGCCGCGTTATGCCGTGCTGCTGGATGCGGATGCCGCCCAGCGGCTGGGCAAGCGCATCAGCGCAGCCGGACTGGAAACCGAAGTATTGTGCGGTGTTGCCGAACTGGAACGGGTCGCGACCCTTCCCGAGGTGGATGCAGTCATGGCCGCCATCGTCGGTGCGGCGGGCATGCCGCCCACGCTGGCTGCAGCGCACGCGGGCAAGAAAATACTGCTAGCGAACAAGGAAACGCTGGTGCTGGCGGGCCACCTGTTCATGGATGCCGTGCATCGCAGCGGCTCGGCGCTGTTGCCCATAGACAGTGAACATAACGCCATTTTCCAGGCGCTGCCAAACGCCTATTCCGGCGACATGAAACAGAGCGGCGTCAGCAAAATCCTGCTCACCGCATCCGGCGGCCCGTTCCGCAACACACCGCTGGAAGAACTCAAACACGTCACGCCGGACCAGGCCTGCGCACACCCGAACTGGAGCATGGGGCGCAAGATTTCGGTGGATTCGGCCAGCATGATGAATAAGGGGCTGGAAGTCATCGAGGCGCACTGGTTGTTCAATGCCGCAGCCGACGACATCCAGGTGGTGGTGCATCCGCAAAGCGTGATTCACTCCATGGTGCAATATGTTGACGGTTCGGTGCTGGCGCAGCTCGGCAATCCGGACATGCGCACGCCCATCGCGTTTGCTCTGGCGTATCCCGAGCGCATCGAATCCGGCGTTGCGCCGCTCGACTTGTTCGCAATCGCCAAACTCGATTTTTCCGCGCCCGATTTCACGCGCTTTCCATGCCTGGGGCTGGCCTATCAGGCGTTGCGCGCGGGCGGCACCGTGCCGGCCTTGCTGAACGCGGCGAACGAAGTGGCGGTGGCGGCTTTTCTCGACCACCGCATTGCCTTCCTCGATATTCCGCGTTTGATCGAAACTGTGCTGGGCAAAGTGTCGCGCGCCGAAGTACGCGTTTTGCAGGACGTTCTGGATGCGGATGCGGCGGCCCGCAGCGCGGCGCAGGAGTGGATTGAACGATGACAACCTTATTGGCATTTGCAGTCGCTATCGCCGTGCTGGTGGTGTTCCACGAACTGGGGCATTACGCCGTGGCGCGTCTGTTCGATGTGAAAGTGCTGCGTTTCTCCGTCGGTTTCGGCAAGGTGCTGTACACCAAACACTTCGGCAACGGCGAAACGGAATGGGTGATCTCCGCCATCCCTTTGGGCGGTTACGTCAAGATGCTGGACGAACACGAGGGTGACGTGCCCGAGCATGAATTGCCGCGCGCCTTCAGCCGCAAGCCCGTGCTGCAGCGCATGGCCATCGTGGTGGCGGGCCCCATCGCGAATCTGCTGCTGGCGGTGGCGCTGTATTGTGCGCTGTTCATCTATGGCGTGCCGGGCATCAAGCCCGTGCTGGGCGAAATCCTGCCCGATACGCCGGCCGCAGCCGCAGGACTGCAAAGCAAGCAGACCATCGTCAGCATCAACGGGCAGGAGACGCCGAGCTGGCAGGAAATACGCTGGGTGCTGCTGGATCTGGTGTTGCAGAAGAAAGCGGCCAATCTTGAGTTGCGTACTCGGGATGACGAGCGCGTGTTCAGGGTGATCGAGATGGGCAGCATGACGCCAGCCGACCTGGACGGGGATTTTCTGAAGAAACTCGGCATGCAACCGTATCAACCACCGGTCTATCCCATTATCGGCAAATTGGTCGACGGGGGCGTGGCGCAACGCGAGGGGATGCTGGTGAACGACCGCGTGCTGCGCGTTGACGGGCAGGAAGTTGCGCTGTGGAAAGACTGGGTGGACGCGGTGCGCAAGCGTCCTGCCCAGGCCATGGAGGTCGAGTTCGAGCGCGCGGGCAGCGTGATGAAACTTAGTCTGACCCCCGAGGTCTTCGAGGAGGACGGAACAAAGATCGGCCGCATCGGCGCCGCGCCTTACATAGACAAGGAAGCATTCGATGCGATGCTGACCGAAGTGAGCTATCCGCCGCTGGCAGCATTGACGGAAGCGGTGCGCAAGACCTGGGAGACGGCCGTCGTCAGTCTGAAGATGATGGGCAAGATGGTGGTGGGCGAGGTGTCGCTGAAAAACCTTTCCGGCCCGATCACCATTGCCGACTACGCCGGGCAGTCGGCGCACATGGGGCTGGGGGCGTATATCGGCTTTCTCGCCCTCATCAGCATCAGTCTGGGCGTGTTGAACCTGCTGCCCATCCCTTTATTGGATGGCGGGCATTTGCTGTATTATTCGGTCGAGTTGGTCAAGGGCAGTCCGGTTGCGGACGGGTTGTGGGAGGCAGGACAGAAAGTGGGCATCGCCCTCCTGGCCACCTTGATGGTTTTTGCGTTGTATAACGACATCAGTCGTCTGATTTTAGGTTGAACACACTAATGAAATTAATAAAACTGGCGGGTTTGCTCCCGTTGTTGTGTACCACATCCGTTTGGGCGATCGAACCTTTCACCATCAAGGATATCCGCGTCGAAGGCATACAACGTACCGAGGCCGGTACGGTGTTCAGCTATTTGCCGGTGAAGGTCGGCGACACGCTGAACGACGAGCGCGCAACCGCCTCGTTGCGCGCCTTGTTCGCCACCGGCTTTTTCAAGGATGTGGAACTGAAGGCGGAGCAGGGTGTGCTGGTCGTGGTGGTCAAAGAGCGCCCGACCGTCGCCAGCGTCGAAGTGAACGGTGTGAAAGACTTCCCCAAGGACCAGTTGCGCGAAAATCTCAAAATCGTGGGATTGGCTGAAGGTCGCATCCTGGACAAGTCGGTGCTGGAAAAATCCGTGCAGGAACTGAAGCGCCAATATGTGGCGCGCGGCAAATATGCGGTGGAAGTGAAATCCACGGTCACGGAACTCGAACGCAACCGCGTTGCGGTGAGTTTCGACGTGGAAGAGGGCTCAGCGTCCAAGATTCGCCGCATCAATATCGTCGGCAATCAAGCCTATACAGAAGACCAGTTGCTCGATGTCATGCAGCTCACCACGCCCGGCTGGTTCAGCTGGTACTCCAAGAACGACCAATACTCCAAGCAGAAGCTGTCGGCCGATATGGAAAGCCTGCGCACGTTCTACATGAACTCGGGCTACATGGATTTCAACATCGAGTCCACGCAAGTGTCCATTTCGCCGGACAAGAACGACATTTTCATCACCCTCAACCTGACCGAGGGCGAAAAATACACCGTCTCGGCAATCAAGATTGCCGGCCCGCAGGCTGTGCTTGCGCACGAAGAAGCGCGCAAGCTGATTGATATCAAGCCCGGCGACACGCTGTCGCGCGAGGCGCTTACCGATTCCACGCGCAAGATCAGCGAGCGTCTGGGCGAAGACGGCTATGCCTTTGCCAACGTGAACGCGGTGCCCGATGTGGACAAGGCGAAACACCAGGTGGCGTTCACCTTCGTGATAGATCCGCTGCAGCGCGCCTACATCAGGCGCATCAACATTTCCGGCAACGAAAAAACCCGGGATGAGGTGATACGCCGCGAGTTCCGCCAAATGGAGAGCGGCTGGTTTGCCACTTCCAAGATCAAGAAATCCAAACAGCGCGTCGACCGCCTGAATTTCTTCGAGGAAGTGAACCTGGATACCTCGTCGGTACCGGGCACCAGCGACCAGATGGACGTGAACCTGTCGGTGAAGGAAAAATCCACGGGCAGCATCCAGGCCGGTATGGGCTACGGCAGCTACGAAGGCCTGACTTTGTCGGGCGGCGTGAGCCAGGCCAATCTGTTCGGCACGGGCAACAGCCTCTCCACGCAGATCAATACCAGCAAAATCAACACGGTGTATTCACTTTCCTACACCAACCCCTATTACACCGACGACGGCATCAGCCGCGGCTTCGACGTATTCAAGCGCAAAACCAACGCCGACACGCAGTCATATACCAGCCAGTTCAACTCGGAAACCTACGGCGGCGGCGTGCGGTTTGGCGTGCCGATCAGCGACGACGAGGGCTTCCAGTACGGCCTGTCTACCGAAGTCACCTCCATGTATTTGACGTCGAGCAGCCCGCAACGCTACATCGACTACGTCAACACCTTCGGCGAAACGGTCAGAAACTATATCGGCGGCATCGGTTGGACGCGCGACACCCGCGACAGCGCCATACTTACCACCGAGGGTACGGTGCAACGCGCCTACCTGGAACTCGGCTTGCCGGGCTCGGTGCAGCGTTATTACCGAGTGACTTACAATCACCAGTGGTTTTATCCGCTGAGTCGCAATTTTACCTTCATGGCGAACGGGGATGTCGGCGTGGCTGACGGTTATGACGGCATGCCGTTGCCGGTCTTCAAGTATTTCAACGCGGGCGGCGTGGGCTCCGTGCGCGGCTACGATACCTATTCCCTGGGCCCCAGAGACCTGAGCGGCCTGTCGTTGGGCGGCGACAAGAAGCTGGTGGGCAATATCGAGATGCTGTTTCCCATACCCGGCATGGAAAAAGAGAAATCGGTGCGTTTAAGCGCGTTTATCGACGGCGGCCGTATCTACGGCGAAGGCGCACAGGTTCCGAGTTCCATGGGAATGCGCTATTCTGCCGGTCTGGCCGTGAGCTGGTTTTCGCCGGCAGGTCCGCTTAAACTGAGCTGGGCCAAGCCGTTGAACCCGCAGACGCAAGACAAGATACAGAACATCCAGTTCACGCTGGGCTCGATGTTCTGACCGCGACAAGGAGCTTGAGATGAAGACGATTGGTTATGTGGGTCTGTTGTTTCTCGCATGCATCATGCAGGCCGCTGCGGGTGATTTCCGAATCGGCGTGGTGGATACCGAACGTATCCTGCGCGAATCCGACCAGGCTGTGCGCGCCGAGAAGAGAATCGAGCGCGAATTTGAAGCGCGTGACCAGGAAATCAAGAAACTGACCAAGCAAAGCAGGGAGCTGCAAACCTCCCTGGAAAAAGACGGTTCCACCATGTCGGACACCGTGCGCCGGGGCAAAGAGCGCGAACTGGCCAATCTGAACCTGAGTCTGCAAACCATGCAGCGCGAATTCCGCGAAGACCTGAACCTGCGCAAGAACGAAGAATTGGCCGTGGTGTTGGCGCGTGCCGACAAGGCCATACGCGAGATCGCCGAGAGCGAGGGCTACGACGTCATTTTGCAGGAAGCGGTCTACCGCAATCCCAAAGTCGACATCACCGACAAGGTGCTCAAATACCTGTCCGCCGAGCCGTCTGACAAATCCGAGAAGTGATCTGAAAGAGCAGTTACAGATGGAACGTACAGCCTACCGGTTGGCAGACATCGCGGCGCGCTTCGGCGGGCAGGTGGTGGGGGACGCCGAAACGAAAGTGCAGCAGATCGGCACCCTGGAAAAAGCCACAACGGGCCAGATCGCCTTCCTGGCCAATGCCAAGTACCGGCATCAGCTTGAAGGCAGCCGCGCCTCCGCCGTGATCCTGTCGCGCGCCGATGCCGACGCCACGCAAATACCGCGCATCGTTTGCGACAATCCCTATTCGTATTTCGCGAAGCTTTCCGCGTTCCTGAATCCGCTGCCCGAGTGCGTACCCGCCATACACGCTTCCGCCGTCGTCGGCAAGGGCGCGCAGATATCGCCGCAAGCCCACATCGGTCCGCTGGTGACGGTGGGCGAGGGCGCGATCGTCGGCGCCGGAACGGTGGTGATGGCGGGATGCAGCATCGGCGACGGTGCGAAGCTGGGCGAGAACACGCTGCTGTATCCGCGCGTCACGGTGTATCACGGCTGCGTCATCGGCAACCACGTCATCCTGCATTCCGGCGCGGTAATCGGCGCCGACGGTTTCGGCATGGCCTGGGAAGACGGTCGCTGGTTGAAGATTCCGCAGATCGGCCGCGTGCTCATCGGCGACCATGTCGAGGTCGGTGCAAACACCACCATAGACCGCGGCGCGCTGGACGACACCGTGATCGAAGAAGACGTGAAACTGGACAACCAGATACAGGTTGCGCACAACGTGCGCATCGGCGCGCACACCGCCATCGCGGGCTGCGTCGGCATCGCCGGTAGCGCCAACATCGGCAAGTATTGCCGCATCGGCGGCAGCGCGGGCATTCTGGGACATCTGAGCATTGCCGACGGGGTGGAGATTTCCTCGTTCACGCTGGTCAGCAAGTCGATACGTGAAAAGGGCGTATACAGCGGCATCTATCCGTTCAGCGACAAGGAAACTTGGCTGAAGAGCGCATCGCACCTGCGCCATCTGGACGACATGTTCGCGCGCATCAAGCAACTGGAAAAAGAAATTGAATAGTTAAAGGGAGAAAAAGTATGAGTACCGCGATGGACATCCATGAGGTGTTGGAGCATTTGCCGCACCGTTATCCGTTTTTGCTGATAGATCGCGTGCTCGAAGTCGTGCCGAACGAAAGCATCGTCGCGCTGAAGAATGTCACGATGAACGAACCGTTCTTTCCCGGCCACTACCCGCACCATCCGGTGATGCCGGGCGTGCTGGTGATCGAGGCAATGGCCCAGGCGGCCGGCATCCTGTCTTTCAAAACGATGGAAAAATTGCCGAGCGACGATTCGGTGTACTACTTCGTCGGTATCGACAACGCCCGCTTCAAACGCCCGGTCGGTCCCGGCGACCAGCTGATTTTGAAAGCAGTGGTAACACTGAACAAGCGCGGCATGTGGAAATTCGCCTGCAAGGCCGAGGTGGATGGCCAGATCGCCGCAGAAGCCGAATTGATCTGTACCCTGAAGACCAAATAATGGACAGCCTGCGTCATCCGACCGCGATCATTCATCCGAACGCGAACCTGGCCGAAGATGTCCGGGTCGGCCCGTATTCCATCATCGGCGAACACGTCGAGATCGGGGCGGGCACGATCATCGGCCCGCATGTGGTGGTGGACGGCCACACCCGCATCGGCAAGGGCAACCATATCTTTCAGTTCAGCTCCATCGGCGAGATTCCGCAGGACAAGAAATACAAGGGCGAACCGACGCAACTGATCATCGGCGACAACAACACCATCCGCGAGAGCTGCACGCTCAATCTGGGCACGGTGCAGGACGGCGGCATCACCTCCATCGGCAACGACAACTGGATCATGGCCTATGTGCATGTGGCGCACGACTGCCACATCGCCGACCACAACGTCATCGCCAACTCCGTGCAGTTCGCTGGGCACGTGACGGTCGGCAGCCACACCCTGATCGGCGGCATGAGCGGCATACACCAGTTCGTGCGCATCGGCGATTACGCCATGATCGGTTTCCAGACGCGCTTGTCGCAAGACCTTCCCCCGTTTGTAACGGCCGTGGGCAACCCGGCAGAAGCCAAGGGCCCGCACCAGGAAGGTCCGCGCCGCGCCGGTTATTCCGCGCCGCGCGTCGACATGCTCAAGCAGATGTACCGCACGTTGTATCGAGCGGGCAGCAGCTTCGATGCCGCGAAAAAGGAAATCGAAGCGCTGCGCGGCCAGGTAGCCGACGCGGATGCCGACATCGAAAACATGCTGAATTTCCTGAACCACGCCAGCCGCGGTATCGTTCGTTAAACGCCATGACCAATCCGGTAAAAACTATCGCCATCGTGGCCGGAGAAGCCTCCGGCGACCTGCTGGGCAGCCTGCTGATGGCCGCTATCAAGCAAGCCGCGCCCAACGTGCGCTTTACCGGCATCGGCGGCCCCAAGATGCAATCGGTGGGCATGGAAGTCCTGTTCCCGATGGAAAAGCTCGCCGTGAACGGCTACGTCGAAGTGCTGCGCCATTACCGCGAACTCGTCGGCATTCGCCGCAGCTTGCGCAAACGTTTTATCGAGACACAGCCCGATCTTTTCATCGGCATCGACGCGCCGGATTTCAACCTTGATCTCGAACTGGCGCTCAAGCAGCACGGCATAACCACTGTGCACTACGTCAGCCCCTCCATCTGGGCCTGGCGCGGCGAGCGCATCCACAAGATCAAGCAGGCCGTATCGCGCATCCTGGCGCTGTTCCCGTTCGAAGCGCCGCTCTATGAGCAGGCCGGCGTGCCGGTCACCTATGTTGGCCATCCGCTGGCGGACATCCTGCCGGAGAAACCCAAGAAGATAGAGATGCGCGAACAGATGCGCATCATGCCGAGGACCGCCAAGGTATTCGCCTTGCTGCCGGGCAGCCGCCAGGGCGAAGTGCGACGCCTTGCCAAAACGTATATCGAAACGGCCAAGCTGATCCTGCAGAAAGTGCCCGATGCGCAGTTCCTGGTGCCGCTGGCCAGCCGCGAGACGCGCACCATATTCGAAAACGAAATATGGAAACAGGAAGCGCAACAACTGCCCATCACCCTGCTGTTCGGCCATGCCCACGACGCCATGATCGCCGCCGACGGCGCGCTGGTCGCTTCCGGCACGGCCACGCTGGAAGCCGCGCTGCTCAAATGCCCCATGGTCATCACCTACAAGATGCCCGCGCTGACGTACTGGATCGCCAAACGCAAGCAATACCTGCCGTATTTCGGACTGCCGAATATTCTTGCCGGGAAATTCGTCGTGCCGGAAATTCTGCAAGACGACGCAACGCCGGAGAATCTGGCGCAAGCACTGCTCAATCTGGTCGGCAACAAACACGCCGTGGCGGATCTGGAGCAGACCTTCACCCGCATGCACCAGACCTTGCGCCAGAACACCGCGCAGAAAGCGGCCGCAGCCATCCTGCCTTACTTGGCATGAACCAGACTCGAAAACCGCGTCATACCGGCGCAGGCCGGTATCCAGCCAAAATAAATACCCGCGAAGCGGACAAAACATTGATGCAGGCCCGCTTTCGCGGGGGATATTTCCTCAACTGGATTCCGGCCTGCGCCGGAATGACGGCTTGATTTACACCGGCAATACTCTCATCTGCGGCGTCGATGAAGCAGGGCGCGGCCCGCTGGCCGGGCCGGTGAGCGCCGCCGCCGTCATCCTCGATCCATCCCGTCCCATCGAAGGTCTGGCCGACTCCAAGAAACTCTCCGAGAAACAACGCGACCGTCTCGCCCCCATCATCCGCGAACGCGCACTGGCTTGGGCCGTCGCCTATGCCGAAGTCGGCGAGATCGACGAACTCAACATTTTGCATGCCACTTTGCTGGCCATGAAACGTGCCGTACAGGCGCTGCATATCCAGCCGCAGCAGGTGCTGGTGGACGGCCTGTACTGTCCGCAGACCGGCCTGCCCAGCCAGGCCATCGTCAAGGGCGACAGCAAGGTCGCGGCGATCTCGGCCGCCTCCATCCTGGCAAAAACCGCCCGCGACGAACTTATGCTGAAGCTGCACGAGCAATATCCGCAGTACGGCTTCGACGGCCACAAAGGCTATCCCACCGCCGCACATATCGCCGCATTGCGCGAACATGGCGTGTCCGACGTGCATCGCCGCAGTTTCAGGCCGGTGCGCGAGCTTTTGTAACCAACTGCGAAAAAATTGGAAGCGTAGGTTGGGCAAAGCGTAGCGTGCCCAACGATAACCCCATGAATGCATGTTGGGCAGACTAGGCTTTCCCCGCAAGGGGGAGGCCGATGGGTCCCAACGGCTGCGCCGTTACCCATTCGCTCTGCCCAACCTACTAAACTGCGAGAATATGGCGTATCCGACGTGCTTCGTCGCAGTTTCAGACCCGTGCACGAGCTTTTGTCCCCGCTTTCCCAGGGGCCTTCACCGGGGATTTTTCGGTTATCCTCTCGCTACAAACAACCAACCAAAGACACCATGATCCTATTCAAAGCCATCCACCTCATCGCCGTACTCATCTGGGTCGGCGGCATGTTCTTCGCCTACATGGTGTTGCGTCCCGCTGCCGTCGACGTGCTGCAACCGCCTGAGCGTCTGCGCCTGTGGGACAACGTGTTCCACCGTTTTTTCAACTGGGTGTGGGGCGCGATCGGTCTAATCCTCGTCACTGGCTTTTACATGATCTATCTGTTTGGCGGCATGGCGCATGTGCAGATGCATGTTCACATCATGCTGCTGCTGGGACTGGTGATGACGGTTGTCTATTGCTATGTGTTTTTTGCGTACTACGTGCCGTTTACCCTGCATGTCGCCAAGGAACGCTGGAAAGAAGCGGGCGAGTTGCTGGGCAAGATTCGCAAACTGGTCGCGCTAAACCTGTCGCTGGGAATGATCACGGTCACAGTCGCGGTCATCGGGGTAGCGGGCGGGTTCGCGCGGTAGACGGCAATTGCGTAACGAATATTAACGAAAGGAAAAATCGAAGATGAACCAGAAAAACATCATCAGCATCGCAGCCTTCGCAGTATTGGGTTTGATTGTTGGCTACGCCATCTTTGGTAAATGGGCGGGCGAGTATGTCAGCTTGAAGACGCTATTCACGTTCGGCGGCAACGCATTCCAACGCGCCTTCCAGTCCGTTTCGGGCATTGAAGAAATGCGCACCAAGATATTGCTGTGCGGGGCGGCGGGCGCGGTGGTGGGGGTGTTGGCTTCGACCAGATTCAAGAGGTAGTAATGTAGGGTGGGCACGTTTTATGTGCCCACGCTGTCGTCGGGCCGCAAACGCATGGACATATTAAACGGGTGCCCGGTTTGCAGATTGATGCATCTCACTCGCCCAGTTGCATCCTCCGCACGTAGTGGCAGGTATAACCGTGCGGATTCTTCACCAGATATTTCTGGTGATAATCCTCGGCCTGCCAGAAATCCCCGAACGGCACGACCTCCGTCACCACCTTGGCCTTCCAGTCACCTGACGCATCCACGGTCTTGATGACCTCCTCCGCAGTGCGCTTCTGATCCTCGTTCAGATAAAAGATCGCCGAACGGTATTGTGTGCCGACGTCGTTGCCCTGCTGGTTGCGCGTGGTGGGGTTGTGCATGCGGAAAAACTCGAACAGCAGGTGGCGGTAGGTGAGGCGCTTGGGATCGAACACGATCTTCAGCGATTCGGCATGGCCGCTGCTGCCGGTCTTCACAATGTTGTAAGTGGCATTCGGCGTCGTCCCGCCGGTGTAGCCGACTTCGGTATCTACCACGCCGGGAATCTGGCGCACCAATTCCTCCATCCCCCAGAAACAGCCGCCGGAGAGGTAAGCGGTTTGCTTGGTGTCGGGCATGGCGGCTCCTTTAGGTTCGGCATGGGCGCTGGCGGTGAAGAGCGCCAGCAGGATGAGCAGGGTGGGGCGGATCATTCTATCCATAATGTGTAGGTTGTTATAGCAAAGCCACGCTTGAGGATAAAGTCATGCCTTGGTATTAATGGCTTCACTCAACTTGGCCGATACGAACTCGGCTCTCGACGTGGAATTGTTAACCTGATTATTCTGCGCGCACCACTCAAAGAATTCTTCAGGGACGATCTGGCATTCAATCGCGCGAACGCCGGAACGCTGAAACTCCCTGCGGGCTTTGACTGCCACCGCTTCCCATTTCGCAAACGAGTCCTCGAAGCATTCAGGGTCGGTTGCGGCGGCCTTCACTTGCGACCAGGTTTCTTCGGTATACCAGGTGACGGCCACGATGAGTGACTGGCTGCGGTTCTTTGCTTTCAGGCGTTGCTGGAGGGATGGTTTTTTCATGTGTGCAAGTGAGTTCTGAAATATGGCGTAATGCCTGTTGGTGCAGGCTGTTAATGGGTATCGTCAACGTAGGGTGGGCACGTTTAATGTGCCCACGCGTTTGCAGGTTGGCTTCCGCGTGGGCACATGAAACGTGCCCACCCTGCCTGGCTGCTTGAGCGCAGGGCTTCGTGAAATACGCAGAAAATCCAAACCTACCGCCTACCACCAGCGTAGCTCGGCTTCCGGTGCTGATGGCGCACGATCAAGATTAGTATATTGTTTTCCTGAGTTCGATATACGACCGAGTACGGGAAGACTTTGAGTGGGAAAGTTCTTCGCCCTTTCGTTGTTGGGGTGCCAATGCCGGGGTGTCCAACCAAGAACTTGGCGACGTGCACGAACTCTTCGAGAATAACGCCCAGCAACCACAGGTCCGGCGTGCTCGGAGTAAAAATAGAGGGCGTTGGCAACGTCATGCTCCGCCCCGGGGTGGAGCGTATAGGTCATCGGGGAAGTCTTGCTCGAAGCCGGGCGATGGCTTCCTCCCCAGGAACCGCAACGATCAGACCGGATTCCAGTTCGGCATCCCTTCGATCTGCTTCGCGCGCCCAAGCTTCCTCGACTTCGGGATCTATATCAAGGCTGGCGATCAGCCGTTCAAGCAGGCGTGATCGATCAACCGGAGCTAACTTCAGAACTTCGGCTTCTAGAACTTCCAGGTTTGTGTTCACGCTGGCCTCCATTGCGGTAGATGCTTGATAAGTCGCAGTTTACCATGGCGAGCGAAATCATTGCCGCGAGGGTTTTTGCATGCTGTCTGACGTAAAATTAACCGGCTCCGCGCTTTTTCGGAGTCCGGTTTGAATGTTGGGTTGGGCATGTTGTCACCACGCTTTGAAATCAGGAACCTTGAGGCCACCCTACCTGGCTTAGCGAATCTTATCGGACCAAGGCATAGAGAACCTGGTCTATCAACTGACAGTCCTTGAGAACACTCTTTCGGAGCAGGCCTTCCCGCTCGAAGCCCGCTTTTTCGAGGACTCGCATGGAAGCCGCATTCCATGCAAACACTGGCGCCTCAAGGCGTACCAGCCCGAAACGGTTCAGCGCATATTCAGAGGCGGCACGAACCGCAGCAGTCATGATTCCGCGTCCCCAATACTGCTCTCCCAACCAATATCCGAACTGCGCGGACTTGGCGAAGATGCCTTCCCCAAGATCCACCCCAACGCCGCCAATCGCAATGCCGTCCACTTCAATAGCCCAGTGAGTAGGTTCAGGCATGGCTGCAAGCAAAGAGAACCAGAATTCGGCGTCGGCTTGCGTATAAGGGTGTGGAAACCGGTGGTGAAGATTTCGCCAAACGTTTCGATTGTTGGCCACAGCAATCAGGGCTGCCTCATCACTGGTCTGCCAGTCTCGAATTGCACACAGTCCGCATTCTATTCGCATAACTCAGCATCCCGTTGAGAAGCAAAACGATTGAAGTAACCGGCCACCTTGAGCGCCGCGTTATGTTGCATGGTAACGGTAAACCCCATACTCCCAATATCTTCTGGGCGCTTTTGCGGGACCAGACCATCCCATATTTATGAGATATCGGGCGACAAACCAGTTCAAAGAACCATGCCCCACGAACAACACCTTGCCGTGTTCAGAGGCCAATTCCGTCAAGCGCTCCGCACAACTGCGCGCCCTTGCCCTTGCCTCTCCAAATGATTCTGCGTTCCCTGAGTATCCCGCTGCCCACAAAAGCCTGAACACGACTGCCCACGTTCTCGGGGATAAATGCGGGAAGCGCCAATTTGCGTGAGGCATATCGAATTCCCGAAACATAGATTCGCAAACGTCAATGTCTTCCAGTCCCAGGGCTTTGGCAGATTCCAATGAACGGGGGAGATTGCTGCACACCACGAAGGCACACTTCTTCGCCTGCTCAATTGCGTCTTGCGATGGCGCGCATCCAACATTGATACCTGCCTCGTTGTATGCGGAAACCCACTGACCAAACTCGGTGGCACTCAAACGCTGTTCTTGATCAATCACTGGCATTCCGTGCCTCAGCAAGACAATTTCCACACACTATCCTTTTGGAACAGAGCGCGAAGCCAACGGCGCGTCCAGACTCGTGGAGAGCGCCCCGTCGACCGCAGGGTTGTCCCGCGCGGCGACGCACTTGGAAAGAAACGCCGACGAAGCGGGACAAAGACTTGAAAACTGCGAAGTTGCCTGAATGGCCGCAGGCGCTTCGTCGCGTAAGGCGGGCAAGTACCCAAGGCCAAGAAAGAACTGCTTGGCCGTAGTGGTGAGAAGAAACAATGACTCCACGCCATGGGCAGCCGCCCATGACTCCGCAAATGTAACCAACTCGCGCGCATATCCGCGTTTGCGGGTAGCGGGATGAACAGCGAGGGAGCGCAGCAAGCCAAACGGCGGATAGAGTTCGAGTCCAATGACTGCTGTTAAAGCACCAGCATCGCGGATGCCGAAGAATTGAAGCGGCGATGAGAGCGAAATATCGGCAATTGGCAATTCGTTCTCAGCCAAAAGCGCAGAGACTTCTTCGATGGAGGAGATGGGTTCTATGTGCATGGGGTGCGGGCTAACGCGCAAGTGCAGGGTTATGCCTGTAGCGGGACTGGCGCTGCTTGGCCTCAAGATAATTCTCCTTGCCTCAGCGTAGCTTCGTTATCCGCAACAAATAGCTCATGCGCGAGACGGGCCAGCTTCCAATTGGTGTTCCTTACTATGGCGGCGTCCCAGACAACTCCGTGGCTCAAAGCCACGGTACTACTTTGAGCAGTAGGTTTCTCGAGAACGGTCAGCGGCTTTGCTGAGCGGCACTCCGGATGCCGCATGAGCAGAAGCTTTCGCGAACTGAGAGGAAAGAAGACTATCGTACCTGCGAGACCGACGCCTGGTTCTGCGGGGGGCGGGCATGCAGAGTTGTAGAAAGAGACAGGGCTGTCAGTCGTGATGAAGGAGGAGCCTGCTTCTGCCTCGATAATCTCCCATTCCATACGAGCCAGCCATGGATGAATACTTCCGATCGCCATACGCATGTAGTCGAACCGGGCGGAGTCCTTCATGGTGAGTTGAAATGCGCTGGAATTAATCTGTGTTGTTATATCGGCTGGCGCGAGCCTGAGGATAGTTTCGCGCATAAGATCTTTTGCCAAAGCAGCTTGTCGTGGGACACGAATCCTTTGAAGCTCCATGTATACCAGCAGCGTGGCGGCGTATTCGTCCGTTAGATTTCCAGGGGTTTCGATAAGACAATCAATGACGGACTTTATTTTGTCCTCAATTCCAGACGCAAGGCCATTCTCAAGAATATTGGGATTGATCCCCGACGGCGCCCATGCTTGGCGATAGTAAGCGTCGATCTTCATGATCTTCTTCGGTATTTGATAGCGCGTTTGGTTGCGCGCAGTATCGCGTATGTGCAGGTAACCGTTTGAATCGGTGAAGCGCTTCAGATATGACTCTGGCACAAAGTGATGGCTCTTCGGTGTGTTCTGTATACGGGACATGCAGGCCTAACGGTGGCAAGGGGCGAGCCAGCGACCAATGGCAGAGAACTTGAGCGCAGGGTTATGTGTTGACATTGATTACGAGCCAGTTTTCAAAATCTTGTTGGTTGCCAATAGTTACGCCAAGTTCCTTTGCATTAAAGAGTGCCCTCCGAATCATCATATATGCGTCATCAAATGGGTGCAGTTCGACAACAACTTCATCAGTCTTATTGTGGTGCTTCAACGCATTCCTCGCCGAGTTCCATAAATTGAAAATTTGATTCGCTGGCCTTCCACCCATCACACAAAGACCAGTCTTTTCACGAATTTTCTGAATTTCATCAATCGAAATCTCAGCTATTGAGGGGCGACCGGTCTGATTTAGAAGGCGTGCAAATATTTCTTCGGCAGCACCAGCCAGCGTAATGCACGAAATATATTTCTCAGCGAGAAACAGATTTATCGCTTCAACGAGTTGGGCTCGCGCAATCTCGCGCTTATCAATCTGCACTGGCGCTTCAAGTCGAAGTCCGCTCATGGCTTTGACGCACAACGTTCAGTTTGAGGGGAGGCCAGGCGCCGTAGTCGACAGGGAGCCGAGAAGCGCAGTTTCCCGTCCGCCCCTTCTGAGCGATGATTAGGTGACGGTGGGTAAAGGGTCATCATGCGCCAGGACCCATTTGAGAAAGTTTCTTTAGAGCGAAACGCCCCCTCGCCGCTACTGCTGGGTGGGAATCCGAAGCAAGCATGGTAGCCATCTGGAATGCGACAGAACTAATCGTGCCAGACTCACGAATGAGTACGTCTGCGGCAACCCTTCGCACAATGGCTGATCGATCGACTGATGCGGCTCGCAACGTTTCCTCAAGAGGGATTTTGACAGACAGAGGGCGATCACAGAGCATCGGCTTAAGGTAACCTTTGCAATAGCGTATGTCCGTCCACTCCCATTTTCGTCCGGCTAGCCAGACCACTTTCCCGTCTAGGAGGAATTTGTATGCCTTTGCTCTTACCGACGGTTGGATGGCGCTACTTGCGATTTCAGGAAAATCTGCATCCAACACAGGTGTTTGCCCCGCCTGAGCTAGAACTGAAGCTAATGGCCCAGCGGTCGCAGATACAAGGCGCGATTTGAGAGAGTGGGTTACCGCTTCAATCGAAGCAATTCTCAACAAAGCTTGCTTGCCTTCGGTATCCATGCGCCCCCATGAACTCCAATGAGGAAAGACAGCGCATAGAACGTCCACAACGTCTTCTGGATTTGAGGCAACTGCAATTGATGGCAACTGATCACGAGCTGCTGAACGCACTTGAGGTACCCAATCGTTGAGACGACGGGCAGCCATTGCAAGAAAGAACCGATTGGGGGCTGCCCCTGACAGTATGCGGAGTGTTCGTTCGCGCTTAAAACCATCACCACTGCATAGGTCAATCCACGTTAGAAATGGTGCTGGCCGGGCCCAGAACTTCCACTTGGCAGGTTTGGAATTTGCAGAGGCCAGATGGAGCCCCGTGCGGATTAGACGTTCCCAATTACCCAAATTCGACAAAGGTAGACGCGACGTCGCTTCGACCAATGCGGACATATCAGCAACCACTTTTCTGCCGGAGGTGAGCGAACTGGCGAACTGGCTGACTGCAGTTAGAACGCGATCTTCCATTTCTCGTTGCAGCGACATGGGTCCCCGCCTTCTAACACAAAGTTAACCTGCGCTGCTCGGCATTATTGCGCAGCGTCCAGCGACCAAAGGGCGCGAGGTCGAGCGCCGGGTTAGGCTGGTGGTAGGAAGTCATGGCTTTCACAGCGCGAGTAAACAACAATGTCGAGGTTATCGGGTTTCGCCGGTAGTGTAAGAACTCGATAATCCTCCTTAATGCCTGAAAGACGGTATGGAAGACCGGCTTCCAATTCCGTGAGCACGCATGACATGTTCTCAAGAATCGGCTCCCGAGGTTCTGAGTCGAAATGAACACGGAAAAGAAGAAGCTTGGTTAACGGATCAAGTTCGAATGAAATTGCACGGATGCCTTGAGAGATCATGCCGAGCAAGGCAACTTGCGCAGCGGCCCGGAGTTGGAGTTCTTCAAGGGATCGCATTGAGTTCAACGTGAAATGAAAAATAGATGCGAAGCGCAACAATACCGACAATTTCGACCCGCCAGCGCAAACCTTGGCGTCCTGATCAGTCTTTTCATACCGTTAGCCAACAATTTCACCGTCCTTCCATTTCAGGGAAACCAAAAACTCTGCGGATGCGAGTCAAGGTTGTTTCCCAGAATCCCCACAGCGTCAGTCCGTATTAAACGCCTTATCCAGATCGCGGGCAACTACGCGGGTTTTAGCGCCGCGCCTTCTTCATCGCATTGGCTGCTTCGCGCTTTGAGTCCTTTTCCCGCTCGGTGGCTCTCTTGTCATGCTCTTTCTTGCCCTTCGCCAGACCGATCTCCAGTTTGACGTGGCTGCCCTTGTAGTGCATGTCCAGCGGCATGATGGTGTAGCCCGCGCGCTGTACTTTGCCGATGAGTTTGTCGATTTCGTGCTTGTGCATCAACAGTTTGCGGGTGCGGACGGGGTCGGGGTGGATGTGGGTGGAGGCGTTGAGCAGGGGGCTGATGTGCGAGCCGAACAGGTACAGCGCGCCGTCCATGATGGTGACGTAGGCTTCCTTGAGTTGTGCCCGACCGGCGCGTATGGCTTTGACTTCCCAGCCTTCCAGCATGATGCCGGCTTCATGTTTTTCTTCAATGAAGTACTCGTGGTAGGCCTTTTTGTTCTGAATGATGCTCATTTGGGTGAGTTTTGCGGTTGGTTGCGATATTCTACCAGCCTTTGATTGGCGGCTCGGTAAAGCAATGGCTCTGGTAGAGAAAACGGTGTTGGTTCCGCATACGGCGGAGCAGATGTTCAAGCTGGTGGACGAGGTGGAGGAGTATCAGCAGTTCCTGCCTTGGTGCGGCGGCGGCTACGTCAACGAGATGCAGGGCACGACCATGCATGCCACAGTGCATATCGATTTTCACCATATCAAGCAGAAATTCAGTACCAAAAACAAGCGCAATCCGCCGCACCAGATCGACATTGAGCTGCTGGATGGACCGTTCAAACATCTGGACGGGAGCTGGCGATTCATCCCTTTGAACGATGAAGCCTGTAAAATAGAGTTTCGCCTGCATTACGAGTTTTCCAACAAATTGCTGGAAAAGCTGGTGGGGCCGGTGTTCCATCATATTGCCGACAGCTTCGTGGATGCCTTTATCCACCGCGCAGACAAGGTTTACGTAAAAAAATGAGCGAAGAGAAGATCAAAATAGAGCTGGTTTATGCCCTGCCTACGGAGCAGCAGTTGTTCAAGATCGAGGTGCCCAAGGGGGCGACCATCGCTGAAGCCGTGCGGCTTTCGGGCATTCTGGCCAAGTATCCCGAGATCGACCCGGAAAAGGGCAAGTTCGGCATTTTCGGCAAATTGAGCAAGATCGACACTGTAGTGCGCGAAAAAGACCGCATCGAAATCTATCGCCCGCTGATCGCCGACCCCAAAGAGGTGCGCCGCAAGCGTGCCGAAGAGGGTAAGCCGATGAAAAAGGGCGGCGGCGACCTCTGATGCTCGATTATGACTTGCACTGCCATTCCAATCTTTCCGACGGAACGCTCACGCCGACCGAACTGGTAGCGCGCGCCGCCGGACGCGAGGTGAAGGTGCTGGCGCTGACCGATCACGACGATGTGGCCGGTCTGGCGGAAGCGGCACGAGCCGCCGCCGAATACGGCATCGAACTCATCAACGGCGTCGAAGTCTCCGTTACCTGGCGCAAACACACTGTGCACATCGTCGGTCTGCGCATCGACCCCAATAATCCCGTGCTGATCGAAGGATTGCGCGGTATCCGCAGTGGCCGCAGGCATCGCGCCGAGCTGATGGCGGAATCGCTGGCGCGTTGCGGTATCGGCGGCGTGCTGGAAGGCGCCATGCGCTATGCCTCCAACCCGGACATGATCGGCCGCACCCATTTTGCGCGCTACATGGTCGAAGCCGGGCACTGCAAAGACGTGCGCAGCGTGTTCAATCGCTATCTGGTCAAAGGCAAGCCCGGCTATGTGCCGCACGAGTGGGCGAATCTGCAGGATGCAATCTCGTGGATACGCGCGGCGGGTGGTATCGCCGTGATGGCGCATCCCGGCCGCTACACCGCCGGACGCAAACCGATGGGTCGCACAACCTTGCTCGAATTGCTGCAGGAGTTCGTCGAGCTTGGGGGGCAAGGGATCGAAGTGGTGAGCGGCAGCCACACGCCGCCGCAATTTGCCGAGTTCGCGCGCTACGCCAAGGAATTCGGTTTGCTGTGTTCCTGCGGTTCGGATTTCCACGGGCCGGAAGAGAGTTATCGCGATCTCGGGCGCTTGCCGGATTTTCCGCTGGAATGTGTTCCGGTGTGGACTGCCTGGGAAAAATAAAAATGTAGGTTGGGCAAAGCGCAGCGTGCCCAACGTAAAAAGGCATTGGTTAAATGTTGGGCACGCTGCGCTCTGCCCAACCTACGACGTTCGATTTAATTACGAGTAAAAATGGCACAATTTTTCACCATACATCCGGATAACCCCCAACCGCGCCTGATCAAGCAAGCGGCGGAGATGCTGCGCGACGGCGCGGTGATCGTTTATCCCACCGACTCCGGCTATGCGCTCGGCTGCCACCTGGACGACAAGGATGCCGTGACGCGCATACGTCAGATACGCGGCCTGGACGATAAGCACCTGATGACGCTGATGTGCCGCGACTTGTCCGAGCTGGCGAAATATGCGCGCGTGGACAATGCGCAGTTCCGGCTGCTCAAGAACAACACGCCGGGCAGCTACACGTTCATTCTGGACGCGACCAAGGAAGTGCCGCGTCGCTTGCAGCATCCCAAGCGCAGCACCGTGGGCTTGCGCATTCCGGATCATCCCATCGCGCTGGCCCTGCTGGCGGAGTTGGGCGAACCGTTGCTCAGCTCCACGCTGATCTTGCCTGAGGCCGATCATCCGCTGACCGATGTGGACGAGATACGCGAGCATCTGGAACGTTTGGTAGAGCTGGTTATCGAAGGCGGTTCCGTCGGGCTGGAATCGACTACTGTGATCGACCTCACGGACACGACGCCGGTATTGCTGCGTCGCGGCAAAGGGCCGGTTGATCATTTGGGAATCGAGGAATAAATGATTTTGTCCGCTTCGCGGATTTTTTTCATTGCTGGATACCGGCCTTCGCCGGTATGACGGCCTAATGGACAATTGAGGAAAATCAATGAATATTGATGCACTGATACAAACCATCGCGCTGGCAGCCATTCCGGTGCTGTTCGCCATTACCCTGCACGAGGCGGCGCACGGGTATGTGGCACGCCATTTCGGCGACATGACGGCCTACGCGGCGGGGCGCATTTCGCTCAATCCGTTGCGACATATCGATCCGGTGGGCACGATTTTGCTGCCGTTGTTGACCCTGTTTGTGGGCGGCTTGTTGTTCGGCTGGGCCAAGCCCGTTCCGGTCAACTTCTCTGCCTTGCGTAATCCCAAAAAAGACATGTTGTGGGTGGCCTTGGCCGGCCCCGCTGCCAATTTCGCCATGGCGCTGTTCTGGGGCCTGATGATCAAGGTGGCATTGATGTTCCCGGCCAGCTATTTTGCCGAGCCGCTAATTGGGATGGCGGAAATCGGAGTTACAATCAACGCCATTTTGATGGTGCTGAACCTGTTGCCCTTGCCCCCGCTGGACGGCGGACGCATTGCAATCAGTCTGTTACCGCACCGCGAAGCATATCAGTTGTCGCGAGTGGAGCCTTACGGCATCGTTATTCTGGTGTTGCTGGCGGTGGTGCCGGTTGCGGGCCAGCCGATTCTGAGCAGGGTGCTGTCGCCGGTGGTGGGCGCTTTCATCCGAATTATTCAAACGCTTTTTTAATGTGAAACAAGACTATGTTTGCTGATCGAGTTTTATCCGGAATGCGCCCCACGGGCAGTCTGCACCTGGGGCATTACCACGGTGTGTTGAAGAATTGGATCGAGATGCAGCACCAGTACGAGTGCCTGTTCTTCGTGGCCGACTGGCACGCGCTGACCACGCACTACGACACGCCGCAAATCATCGAGCAGAACGTGTGGGACATGGTCATCGACTGGCTGGGCGCGGGCGTCGATCCGTCGCAGGCCACGCTGTTCATTCAGTCGCGCGTGCCTGAACACGCCGAGTTGAATCTGCTGTTGTCCATGATCACCCCGCTGGGCTGGTTGGAGCGCATGCCGACCTACAAGGACCAGCAGGAAAAGCTGTCCAACAAGGATCTCTCCACCTACGGATTCCTCGGTTATCCCTTGCTGATGAGCTCGGATATTCTGATTTACCGCGCCACTCAGGTGCCGGTTGGCGAAGACCAAATTCCGCACGTCGAATTCACGCGCGAGATCGCGCGCCGCTTCAACCATATCTACGGAAAAGAAGTCGGTTTCGAAGAAAAGGCGGAAGCCGCAATCAAGAAGCTCGGCGGCAAAAAAGCCAAGCTCTATACCGAATTGCGCACGCGCTTCCAGGAGCAGGGCGACACGGAAGCGCTGGAGTCCGCCAAGTCGTTGCTCGACGAGCAGCAGAGCCTTTCGTTGGGCGACCGCGAGCGGCTGTTCGGCTATCTCGAAGGCGGCGGCAAGATGATCCTGTCCGAGCCGCAGGCCATGCTGACCAAGGCATCTAAAATGCCGGGACTGGACGGGCAGAAAATGTCCAAGTCCTACAACAACACCATCAGCCTGCGCGAAGACGAGGCCGACGTGGCCAAGAAGATCAAGACCATGCCCACCGATCCGGCGCGCATCCGCCGCACCGATCCGGGCGATCCCGACAAGTGCCCGGTGTGGCAGTTGCATCTGGTGTATTCCAACGATGCAACCCGTGAATGGGTGCAGCATGGTTGCCGCAGTGCGGGCATAGGCTGCATCGAATGCAAGCAGCCGGTGATCGCGGGCGTGCTGGAAGAACAGAAACCGATGCGCGAACGCGCGCAGATGTATCTCGACGATCCCGCGCTGGTGAAGAACATCATCGCCGACGGTTGCGAGAAAGCGCGCAAACTCGCCGGCGAGACCATGCGCGACGTGCGCGATGCAATGGGGCTGGGATACAGCTGAACATGAGCGAAACGGAACCACAAGTCCCGCCGGCAACGGCCAATCCCGTGGCGCATATCCACGGCGAACCGATGATGGAGATGCCGCTGGATCTCTACATCCCGCCGGATGCGCTGGAAGTGGTACTGGAGTCTTTCCAGGGGCCGCTGGACCTGTTGCTGTACCTGATCCGCAAGCACAACCTCGACGTCCTCGACATCCCGATGGCGTCGCTTACCAAGCAATACATGGTCTACATCGAGGCGATGCAGCAGCACCGTCTGGAACTGGCCGCCGAGTATCTGCTGATGGCGGCGGTGCTGATCGAGATCAAGTCGCGCATGCTGTTGCCGCGCCTGCCCAAGGCCAGCGAGGAAGAGGGCGCGGAAGATCCTCGCGCCGAGTTGATGCGCCGCCTGCTCGAATACGAGCAAATGAAATCGGCCGCGCAGAAACTGAACGAAATGCCGCAAGCCAGCCGCGATTTCGAACTGGTGCAGGTGCTGATCGAACGCACGGTGATCGAGCGCCTGCCTTACGTCACGGTGGAAGATTTGCGCCATGCCTGGCTGGCGCTGCTCACGCGCGCCAAGGTCAACGCGCACCACCGGGTGCGCCGCGAAGAACTCTCGGTGCGGGAACAGATGACCAAAGTGCTGCGCCAATTGCGCAATACCGATTTCGTTTCGTTCGAAAGCCTGTTCGAAACGGACGCCACCATCCCGATGCTGGTCGTCACCTTCATTGCCATCCTCGAACTCGCCAAGGAAAGCCTGGTCGAGATCACGCAAACTGAAACCCTGGGGAACATCTATGTCAGAACCTGTCGATCCATCACTGCCGAGTGAACCCAACGAGTCCGGCGAACACGTGGAAGGACATTCCGCAGTGATAAGCACTGTGCTTGCTTCGACTGAATCCGCAGGCACGGATGTCGCCGAGACCGAGCATGCGGTGGATACCGCGCAGCTTCTGCGCATCTTCGAAGCGGCCCTGATGACGTCGCAGGAGCCGCTATCCAACACCGAACTGAAACGCTTGAGCGAGATCCCCATCGAGACGAAGTTCGTGGAAGAATTGCTGCAGCAACTTGCGGACAAGTATGCAACCAGCGGTATTGAGCTGAACCGCGTCGCCAGCGGCTGGCGCTTTCGCGCGCGTCCCGAGTTTCAGGTGCATCTGGACAAACTCAATCCGCAGAAGCCTCCGCGTTATTCGCGCGCCGTGCTGGAAACGCTGGCCATCATCGCCTACCGGCAGCCCGTGACACGCGGCGACATCGAGGATATCCGCGGCGTGGCCGTTTCGTCGCAAGTATTGAAGACGCTGGAATCGCGCGGCTGGATCGAGAGCATAGGCACGCGCGACACGCCGGGCAAACCCGCGCTGTATGCCACCACCCCGCAATTCATGGACGACCTCAACCTGCGGAGCCTGACGGAACTGCCCGCGCTGGAAGAAATGGGAACTCTGCTTGAAGCGGGCATTGTGGACGAACCGGCTCCGACCGAAGCTGCGACGGCGCCGACGGAATCCGAGCCGGAACCCAACGCCGCCTGATGAAACGCATCTCCTCGCGCGACAATCCGTTTTTCAAGTCGCTGCATAAACTCTCTTCGTCTGCGCGCGAACGCCGCGAAGCAGGGCAAACCCTGCTTGATGGCGCGCATCTGTTGCGTGCATTTCTCGATGCGGGCAACAAGCCGTTACATCTGCTGGTCAACGAGCAGGCGTTGCAGGATGCCGAGATCGCATCGCTGCTTGAAACCTGCGCCGACGTCCCGCAAACGCAGTTCGACGATGGGCTGTTCGCGCAACTCTCCGAACTCAAGACGCCGAACGGCCTGCTGGCGCTGATCGCAGTTCCGCCGGTCAAAGTCGCGGTCGAGCACAGCCAGTTCGCGTTGTTGCTGGAAGACATCCAGGACCCCGGCAATCTCGGCTCCATCCTGCGCTCGGCCGCAGCTGCGGGGTGCGATGCGGTGTTCATGTCGCAAGCCTGCGCCGATGCCTGGTCGCCCAAGGTGTTGCGCGCGGCAATGGGCGGGCACTTTGCGTTAAGCATTGCGGAGTCTGCTGATTTGCCCAAGGTGGCTGCGGAATTCACCGGCAAGATTTTGTGTGCCTCCCTGCAGGCGGACAAATCTTTATACGAGAGCAATCTGCGCGGCAAGCTCGCTTTCGCCATCGGCAACGAAGGTGCAGGGCTGTCTCCCGCACTGCTGGATGCAGCGCAGCAACATTTCATTATCCCTATGCCGGGTAAGGTCGAATCCCTCAATGCTGCGGCTGCCGCTGCGGTATGTTTGTTTGAGGCCGTGCGGCAAAGAAGTTAACCGGGCTCTTCTTTGGCGCGATTTGCTGCTACGATGCCGGGCATGTGTATCGGCATCCCCATGCAAGTTGTCGAAGTCGATGGCGCTTTCGCCTGGTGCGAAGGGCGCGGTAGGCGTGAACGACTGAATACCATGTTGCTGGAAAAACCGGCCCCCGGCGACTGGGTGTATGCAACGCTGGGTCAAGCGCGCGAAAAACTCAGCGCCCGGCAAGCGCACGAAATCAACCTCGCTTTGGATGGTCTGGCCGCAGCAATGCAAGGCGAGACCAATCTCGATTCCTACTTTCCCCCAACCGCATTCAGTCTGTCGCTCGAACCGGGGAAAACCTCATGAAGATTCTTGTGCTCGGTATCGGCAACACGCTGCTCGCCGACGAGGGCGTGGGCATCGTTGCCATGCAGGAACTGGAAGCAATATACGGCATGCGCGAGGATATGGAATTCATCGACGGCGGCACGCTGTCTTTTACCCTGGCCGTGCCGATCAGCGAATGCGACGCTTTGCTGGTGATCGACGCTGCCGAACTCGGGGCAGAGCCGGGCACGGTGCGCAGCTTCGAGGGAGATGAGATGGATCGCTTTCTCGGCGAGAATCGCAAAAGCAGCGTGCACGAAGTGGGATTGCTGGACCTGCGCGCCATTTCGCTCCTGACCGGATACTGGCCGCAGCAACGCGCGTTGATCGGCATCCAGCCGGCCTTCGTGGGCTGGGGTGAAGCGTTGACACCCGAGGTTGCGGCGGCGTTGCCGGAAGTGTGCCAGACCGCGACAGAGATCATCGGACGTTTTTCGGCGGCAGAGATGCTAAGGGAGCTGAGCACGTAGGGTGGGCACGTTTTCTGTGCCCACGCGAAAGCTGCTGACCGCGTGGGCACAGAAGCGTGCCCACCCTACCAATCTCTGCATGGAACACGCAGTGTGCGGAAACGCACATACACTGCAGCCTGTCTGCCATATGTTATGTGCCGCAGGAAATGATACAAGCTGCAGCGATATGGGTATTTATGGGCATGTTCGCGAATTGAGTTGAGCGGGCAACATCGGTCATGCGAGAATTCTTGCGCATTCCATGGTTCACCGAACACAGGGAGTCGACATGAAAAAAGCGCAGCAAACTGAAGTCCTGCCCGGAACAGTGGGCGAAGGTTTGGAGCAACACGGCGTCACCCGGCGCGAATTCCTGCAATTCTGTACTGCCATGACCGCGATGCTGGCGCTGCCGCCCGCAATGGCCGGCGCGATGGCGGAGGCGATCTCCAAAGCGCGACGGCAATCGGTGATCTGGCTCTCGTTCCAGGAATGTACCGGCTGCACCGAAGCCATCACGCGCTCGCATTCGCCGACGCTGGAAAACCTGATCTTCGATCTTATCTCCCTCGATTACCATCACACGCTGCAGGCCGCTTCCGGCGATGCGGCCGAACATGCGCGCGAGCAGGCAATGAAGGACAACGCGGGCAAGTATCTGCTGATCGTCGACGGTTCCATCCCGATGGGCAATCCCGGTTACTCGACCATCGCCGGCATCAGCAATTACGACATGCTGGTGGAAACGGCGAAGGGTGCGGCGGCCATTGTTTCGGTGGGCACCTGCGCGGCCTACGGCGGCATTCCCATGGCCGATCCGAATCCGACAGGCGCGGTTGCGGTGAGCGACATCGTCAAGGATAAGCCCATCATCAACGTGCCCGGTTGCCCGCCGATTCCGGTGGTGATGACCGGCGTGCTGGTGCATTTCCTCACCTTCGGCAACATCCCCGAACTCGACGCACTGGGCCGCCCCAAATCGTTTTACGGCGAGACCATTCACGACCGCTGTTACCGTCGCCCGTTCTACGACCAGGGAAAATTCGCGCAGACCTTCGACGACGAGGCGGCGCGCAAGGGCTGGTGCCTGTTCAAACTCGGCTGCAAGGGCCCAGTGACCTACAACGCCTGCGCCACGACGAAATGGAACGAAGGCACCAGCTTTCCCATCGAGTCCGGCCACGGCTGCATCGGCTGTTCTGAACCGAATTTCTGGGACGCGGGGCCGCTCTACCAGGCCTTGTCCATGCCGGTGTCGGCGACGCCGTCCATGCTGGGCGCGGCAGCGGCGGCCGGAGCGGCAGTTGGCGTTGCGGTTACTTGGCATAACCGTTCGAAAAAAGCGGCTGCAAAAGCGGCGCATGAAAAAGTGACTGTGCCGGAATTGAAACGGGAGGCCAAATGAACCATCTAGACCTACTGACTTTTGCGCGCGGCAGTGCCTTGAATTGGGCGCTGATCATTTTCACCGCAGGTGTCGTGTTGCGGCTGTTCGAGATACTCGGACTCGGGCGCAAGGCCGATCTGGCCAAGCCCCGTCTCGATAGTCCCGGCAGCGGTTGGCGCACGATGTTCACGCGCTCCCTGCCGCCGGAAGGCATGCTGAAACGCGATCCGGTGACTTACATCGGCGGCTATGTTTTTCACGTAGGGCTGTTTCTGGGCATCTTCTTCTTCGCGCCGCATATCGAATTTTTCCGCAGCATGACGGGGCTGGGCTGGCCCGCGCTGCCGTCCGCACTGGTGGATGCTTCGGTGGTGGCTGCCATCGTCGCCTTGGCCGCGCTGCTGGCGCATCGGCTCAACAATCCGGTGAAGCGCATGCTGTCCGGTTTCGGTGATTACCTGGCCTGGGCGTTGACGCTGCTGCCGCTGCTCACCGGCTACATGGCCTATCACCACCTGTTCGTGGAATACACGCTAATGCTGGCGCTGCACCTGTTCTCGGTCGAGTTGCTGCTGGTGTGTCTGCCGTTTACCAAGTTGTTCCACACGTTCTCGGTATTCATTTCGCGCTGGTATAACGGCGAAATATTCGGAAGAAAAGGTGTCGCATCATGAGCAGCGACCAGGGGCCCCGCGCAGCGGGGATGGGAGCGTCCGCGAGTGATGCGGGAGGCCGAAGCCTGAATCCGTGGATAACTGCAAAAGAAATGGAGGCCTCATCATGAGCGCTACACTCGCCAAAGGCATCAATTCCTTCAAAGAAGTGCTCGATGCGCCGATTGCCAGTTTCTTCTCCAGTTGCGTGCATTGCGGACTGTGCGCCGAAGCCTGTCTGTTTTACACCGAAACCGGCGATCCGAAATACACGCCCATACACAAGCTGGAACCTTTGCGCCGCGTGTGGCAGCAGGAATACACGCTGCTCGGCAAGCTGGGAAAAATGCTCGGCCTGTCCAAGCCGGTTACCGACGAGGAACTGGAGGAATGGAAGCCGCTGGTTTACAACAGTTGCACCATGTGTTCGCGCTGCGCCATGGTGTGCCCGGTCGGCAACGATATGACGTACATGATCCGCAAGATGCGCGAGGGCATGGCCGCTTCCGGGCATGCTCCGGCAGGTTTGGTCAGCGCGACCACGCGGTCGGTGGAGATCGGCAGCCCCATGGGCATACGCCTGCCGGCGGTGAAGGCGCAGATGAAGCATGTGCAGGACGATACCGGCATCGAGATCCCGATGGACGTGGCGGGAGCGGAGTACATGGTGCTGATGTCCTCGATGGAGATCATCAACTTCCCCGAATACCTGGCCGCAATCGCCAGGATCATGAAGCAGGCGGGCAAGACCTGGACGCTATGCTCGGAAGCCTTCGAGGCCACCAACAGCGGCATCCAGATCGGCGCTTCCGACATTGCGAAGGTGCTCGTGCAGCGCGTCGTCGACGGTGCGGAAAAACTCAAGGTCAAGACTGTGATTAGCCCGGAGTGCGGCCATGCGTTTACCGCGTTGCGCTGGGAAGGCCCCAACCTGATCGGCCGCGCCTATACCTTCGATGTGCAGCACATACTGGAGGTGCTGGACGATTTCCGCAGCGCCGGGTTGCTCAAGACATCGGGTTTCGAGGAAGCGCGGCTTACCTTCCACGATCCTTGCCAGATCGTCCGCCGCGGCGGACTGCTGGATCAGCCGCGCAATCTGCTGAATCTGGTGGCGAAGAACTATGTGGAAACCAAGGATCACGGCAAGATGAACTGGTGTTGCGGCGGCGGCGGCGGGGTGAGCGCCATCGAAGAAGCCGAACCCTTGCGTCTGCAGGCGTTCAAGGTCAAGAAGGCGCAACTGGAAGAAACCGGCGCGAAGACGCTGGTTACCGCCTGCGCCAACTGCCGCATCGTGCTGGAAGAAGGTCTGGAGCACTACCACATGAATATTCCGGTGGTGGGGCTGACCGAGCTGATCGCCGAACACCTGAAGGAAGGGGAATAGACCATGGCTATCGAAAACGACAGGGATTTCAATGCCGCCTTGAGCAAACTCTCAGGAACCGTGCAGCGACAGGTCGGCGCGCGTTTTGCGGAAAGCGTGCTGGCGCTATGCAACGATGTTCGGGTGAAAAATGCGATAGAGGCTGCCAAGCGCGGCGACATCGGCGAAGACGAGCTCGCTGTCGCGTTTCAGTCGGCCAAGAAAGCCAGCGTGGACAGCTTCACGCAGTGCGGAAAAGAATGTGACTGGAACAGCCAGGCCGGGCATTTCGTTGCGCAGGCGGCGCTGGCCTGTCTGGAACCCGGCAAGAGTCCCGCATGGGACGCCGCGATGCACGCGCGCATGGCGCGCACGAGCAAGAGCATTGCCACCGGTATAGGCACCGACAATGCGGAGAGCGCAGCGCAATACCGCATATTGGAAAAATATCTTGCTGAGTGATTAGGAGTGTAGGTGCGAATTTATTCGCACATGACTCGATTTAGTGCGAATAAATTCGCACCTACAAATG
>JAUSBR010000007.1 GCA_030651895.1 Sideroxyarcus sp.
CGCCAGCTACAACAACAGCTACAGCGGCTACAGCAGCTTCACTGGCGGTCCCACCGACGTGCGCAGCACCAGCGTCGGCCTGCAGCTCAACATGCCGCTATTCCAGGGCGGTGCCACCCAGTCCAAATGGCGCGAAGCCGATGCCAACCGCACGCGCGCCAACCAGGAACTGGAGAACGCCCGCCGCAACGTCGAAGTGCAGACCCGTCAGGCTTACCTTGGTGTGGTGAACGGCATCGCCCAGGTGCAGGCCTTGCAACAGGCATTGAAGTCGAGCGAGAGCCTGCTGGAAGCGAGCAAGCTGGGACACGAGGTTGGGGTAAGGACCAACCTTGATGTGCTGAATGCACAGCAACAAGCGTATTCCACTCGCCGCGATCTGTATCAGGCCGAGTACAACTACCTGATCAGCCAGCTACGCCTGAAGGCGGCGGTGGGCGGGTTGGTGGAAGAGGATGTGACGCGGGTTAATCAGGCCTTGCATTAATTCAACGGCGGGGCCTGCAACATGGCCTCGAATTCGTGCGCGGGCAGTGGCCGGGAGAAGAGGTGACCCTGCCCGTAATCGCATCCGGCCGCGGCGAGCAGGTGACGCTGCGTCGAAGTTTCGATCCCTTCCGCGATCACTTTCAGACCGAGCTTGTGCGCCATCACGATGATGGCCTCGCACAGCGCCATGTCGTCGGAGGTGGCGTGCAGGTTGCGCACGAAACTGCGGTCGATCTTGATGTAGTCGATGTCGAATTTCTTCAGGTAGGACAGCGAAGAATAGCCGGTGCCGAAGTCGTCCAGCGCCACCTGGATGCCGGCGTCGCGCAGGTCGAGCAGTTTTGATTTGACCGTGGCGGTGGCGTCCAGCAACAGGCCCTCGGTGATCTCTATCGACATGCTCTGTCCCGGCAGGCCCAGCGATTGCAGATGCGGCAGCCAGTTCTGGAAATGGCGGTCGTCGTTGCGGAACTGGATCGGCGATTTGTTGATGCTGATCTGGAATTCCGGGTGGTGCGTCTCGCGCAACCGTTTCACCTGCCGTGCCGCTTCCTTGAACACCCAGTCACCGATCTCGATGATCATGCCGGAGTCCTCCGCCAGCGAGACGAACTCGCCCGGGTTGATCAATCCGCGCGTCGGGTGTTGCCAGCGCACCAGCGCTTCGGCCTTGTGAATCTTGCCGCTGGCGAGTTCGACGATGGGGTGGTAGTGCAGCTGGAACTGGTCGCCGGACACTGCGCCGCGCATGTCGTTGATGAGGTGCATGCGGTTCAGGGCGGCTTCCTGCAGGCTTTGGGTGAAATAGCTGAAGCGGTTGCGCCCCGCGCTCTTGGAGGCGTACATGGCCTGGTCGGCGTTGCTCATCAGCATCTCCAGGTTGTCGGCGTCGTTGGGGTAGAGCGTGATGCCGATGCTGGCGGAGACGAAGGCTGTTTCCTCGCCGAGCTGGAAGGGGGCGACGAGCTTGTCGACGATGGACTGCGCGATGCGGTCTATGGTGTGGGAGTCGTCCAGTTCGCACAGGATGACGGTGAACTCGTCGCCGCCCAGACGCGCGACAGTATCCGATTCGCGCACACAGGCAGCGATGCGGCGCGCCGCTTCGACCAGCAGGACGTCGCCCTTGTCGTGTCCCAGCGTATCGTTCACTTCCTTGAACTTGTCGAGGTCGATGAACATCAGCGCCAGCGGCAACCCGTCGCGGTGCGACTTCCTGATCTCGTGCTCCAGCCGGTCCTGGAACATGCGCCGGTTGGGCAGGCCGGTGAGCGGGTCGAAGTTGGCCTGCTGCCAGATGGTCTCCTCGGAGCGTTTCTTCTCGGTGATGTCCTGGCTGACGCCGGTCAGCTTGTATTTGTGCCCGTGTTCGTCGATCTGCGATTTGAAGCGCAGTCTCATCCAGCGCACCTCGCCCTCGATGCAGAGCATGCGCAATTCGGTCTCCACCACGAAGTCGGCTTCGCCGGAGTCGAGTTCGAGTTGGATATGGTCGGCGATGCGCTTCTTGTCCTCGGGATGGACGAAGCGGCTGGCGAATTCGTCGTAGGACATGCGATAACCGCCGACCTCGCGCGCGGTGGTGAAGTGCAGCGAGTAGTACTGGTCGTTGAAGGTGAACATGCGCGTGCCCACATCGTATTCCCAGTAGCCCAGGTGTGAGATCTTTGCCGCCAGCGCCAGCTCGTCGTTGCTGCGCGCCAGCTCGGCGGTGCGTTTGTCTACTTCCTTTTCCAGCCGGTCCTGGTGGCGCAGCAGGCTTTCGTCGCGCTCCTGGATCTCGCTCAACATGTGGTTGAAGGCCATGATCAGCTCGCCGATCTCGTCGTTCGAGTGCTGCGGCACGCGCAGCTCGTAGCTCTTGTCGTTGGCGATGGTGCGCGCCGCGTTGGCGACGTTTCTGATCGGTTCCGAGATCACGCATTGCAGACGTATCGCGAGAAAGTAGATCACCAGCAGCGCCAGTGCGGCGATTACCAGACCCGTTTCCAGATCGGCCAGATGTCTGTCCCAGCGCGAGCTGAGGTCGGCTTGCAGCAGCAGGTAGCCGATCCTTTCATCGCCACGCAGCACGGGGCGATACAGATCGGCGCTGCGCGACCAGAATTGCGCGCGTATCTGCTTGGTATCGACTTGGTAGTCGGCGGGGATGGCCGTGGGGAGTCCCTTGCGGTTCCAGACGGCGAGTGCATTGCCACCGGCATCCAGCAGCCAGGCGGAATCGATCTCGCGGTGTTCGTTCAGCGCTTCGAGCAGTCTCCTGGCTTCGTTGCGATCCTCGAAGATCAGCGCTGCCTGTGCGTTCTCGGACAGGATGTCGGAGAGACTGGAAAGTTGCTGCAGCGATTCCTTATGGCTGCTGCGCAGCGAGCCGCCGAACAGTACCGAGAAACTCACCAGCAGGCTCATCGCGCTGCCCAGCATGATGAGGAATACCAGCTTTTTGCGCAGTGACCAGTCGGACAGGTGCGGGAAGAAGTTCATGCTGTCATCTCCCGAAGATGTTGGCGGCCAGATTCAGCATCTGGCCGGACAGACGCAGCCCGGCTTTTTTGGTCGAGGCGAGGTTGACCTCGAACAGCATGCGGTCGTCATGGTGGAGCAGGCCGATGCCGCCGCCGCGTTCGGCGAAGCCGGGGATATCCGAGACGGTCAGGACATGCGCGCTATCCAGCGATTTGATGATAGGCACGAGCCGCCGCCGCTCCTGCGCGCCGATGAACAGTACATGGCAGATGGAAAGGTTCACCGGGTCGGTGGAACGACGCACCTGCAGTTCGTATTCGCCGACCTTGCGGCCGTCGAGGGCGATAAGCGAAGCATGCAGACCATCGTCGCCAATTACGCACAGCCTGACTTTGTCTCCCGCCCTGATCTCTTGCGCGGGCCACTCGACGAACTTGATGAAGTTGAACACATACGCCGACTTGACCTGCTGTGCCGAGAACTCCGTGCGGCTGGCCTGCGCGCCGGGCGCAGTCAGCAAGAACAGCAGCAGAAAGTATCGCACCGTGTTCCTCATGCAGCGGTCAGGCGGCGCGTGGAGAAGGGGAGATATGGGTGGTCCGTTCACATGTCATGCCAGAGCGCCTTCAGATAGATGGTGCGTTGCGGCACGACTGCAAGCGAGGGCATGTAATCCGGATGGAACTGGATCTCGTTCTTCGACAGCAGGTTCTGGAATGTGAGCGAGAGTTCCAGCGAGTCGGTGACCTGTTCGGCGAAGCGCAGGTCCAGTTCGGTGCGCGCGGCGACCGGCGTCATCGCCGAGCTGCCGCCGTAATCGCTTGCGTGGGCCAGGCCGCCGATGCGGCGCAGCCAGAAGTCGAACTGGCGGTCGGGGGTGAGATTGTAGGACGAACGCAACGAGCCCTGATACTTCGGACTGCTGCCATACAACAGTGTGTTGGCGTCATAGGGCGTGCCCGCGCCGGCATCGACCCACATGCGCGAGGCGTTGAGTTGCAGGCGCCAGGCGGTCAGCGGGTTCCATTCAGTGGAGAGCTCAAGGCCGCGGGTGCGCACCGGCAGGGCGTTGCCGTACAGGTGGGTGACGCACACGCCGGGCGCGGCGGGGTTGAGGCCGAAGTTGATGAGCGCGGCGGTGCAGGCTGCGTCGCCACCAACGGGCGCAATGACAGTATTGGGTACACTCGTTTGCGACAGTATGCCGAACACCCCTTCGTATTTGCTGGAATAGATGCTCAGGTCAGAGAACAACGTAGGCGTCCATTGCGCGCGGTGACCGAGTTCCAGGGTGCGCACCTTTTCGTTGCCGAAACCCGATTGCTCAGGCGGGGCGGCGTAGACCAACACCGCTGGCGCTCCGGGAATCGCCACTGCATAGGCCCCCATCGTTTGCTGCACCACGCTGGGCGAGCGCACCGTCTTCGACCAGGACAGCCAGAACGAATGCTGCTCGCTCGGCGTCCACAAGGCGCGCACGGAAGGTTGCGGCGAGGTGCCGCCGAAGGTCTGCCGTTCGGCGCGGAGTCCGGCCTGGACGGTGAAGGTGTGTGGCACCAGCGTCAGTTCGTCCTGCGCGAACAGACTGGTCAGTTTGACAGTGGTTTCGGTATGCGACGCAGTCAGAAAGCCGCCCTGTTGCATGTAGTTCCGGTGCTCGGTCTGGCGCCAGTTGCCGCCCCAGACGATGTCGTGCGACTCGCCTAGCGGGAAGCGATGCTGGGCGTCCATGTCGAGGGTCGTATGGTTGTCGCTGGCGCCGGGCACATCACCCTGGAACTTCTCGAAGTAGGTTTGCACGCGCACTTCGCCTCCACCGTCGGTGTTCTGCTCGAAGCGGCCGAGCAGGTCGCCGCCGTTCCGTCTGGAAACGAACGGGGTGATCCGGGTCGCGCCATACTGTGTGGTGTTGTACATCGCCGCCGGATCGAAGGTGGGGATCATCCAGGTCTCGTCCGAATGCGAGTCGAACACGCGGCCGCTGAAGAACCAGCGCGTATCTATGCCGTCCGGCCTGTCATAGCGGAAGGTCAGCGAGGTGTCGTTCCAGTAGTCCTGCACGTCTTTGCCGTTGGCTTCCTTGCCGCCGTCGCGACGCTGTTCGTTCACGGAGACGCGCAGGGCCGATCCGTCCTCCTGTTTGCTGCCGTAGCGCAGTGCCAGCCCGGCCTTGCCAGTCTCGGTACCGCCGTGGGTGTCGACCAGCCAGCCTTCGGTATCCTGTGCGCGTTTGGTGATGATGTTGATCACGCCGTTGACCGCGTTCGACCCCCAGGCCTGGCCGGCCGAGCCGCGGATGACTTCGATGCGATTGATCTCTTCCAGCGGCAGGTTCTCGGCTTCCCAGATCACGCCGCCGTAGAGCGAGCTGTAGATCGAACGGCCGTCGACCAATACAAGCAACTTGTTGGCCATGCGCCCGTTGAAGCCGCGGATGGACACGGCGAATTTGTTGTTGCCGAGGCGGGCGACTTCGACACCGGGAGCGAGGTGCAGTAGTTCGGGGATGGTCAGCGCGCCGGAGCGTTTGATGTCGGATGCCGAGATGACGAAGACCGCGGCGGAGGTGTTGGAAATAGATTGGTTTTTGCGCGCGGCGGATTCGACCCCGACCTTCATCAGGTCGCCCAGATTGAGTTCCGGCCAGGCTTCTTCGTTTGCCAAGGCTGCGCTGCCCCAGACTGCGGTAGTAAACAAGCTGCTCAATATCGCGATGGATATTGGTTTGTTGCTCATACTGCCCCCAGATAATCTTGTTCTTTTGTCAGGTATGAGCTGCGCTCACCCTGCGCAACTTATCGGCGCATTATTCCATATCATGAGGGAGTGGGGCGACTGTTATATGGCGGAGCGTTCCAGGACAGCGGCAAAGAAACCGTCAGTGTTGTGCCGTTGCGGGGTGAGTTGCAGGTAGTCGCCCATCTCCAGCGCGATCTTGTGCTGGGCCAGCACTTCGCCGGCGGGGACCAGTTTGAAATCCGGATGCGCGGCGAGGAAGGCTTCCACGATGGCCTGGTTCTCCTCATGCAGCAGGCTGCAGGTGGCATACACCAGTCGCCCGCCCTGTTTCAGCAGGCGCGCTGCGGAAGCCAGGATCGCGATCTGTTTCTCGTTCAGTTCGGCCACGCTTTGTACCGACTGGCGGAACTTGAGGTCCGGGTTGCGACGCAGGGTGCCGAGCCCGCTGCACGGTGCATCTACCAGCACGCGGTCAATCTTGCCGGCCAGTCGTTTCACCTTGCTGTCGTTCTCGTGCGCGATGAGCTGCGGTTGCACATTGCTCAGGCCGGAGCGTTTAAGTCGGGGCTTCAGATTGGTCAGGCGCTTTTCCGAGATGTCCCAGGCATACAAGCGCCCCTGCGAATTCATCAGCGCGCCCAACATCAGTGTCTTGCCGCCCGCGCCCGCGCAGAAATCCACCACCATGTCGTTGCGCTTCGGTGCCACCAATAGTCCGAGCAACTGGCTGCCCTCGTCCTGCACCTCGAATTTGCCGGTGAGGAACAGCGCGTGTTTGTTCAGCGCCGGTTTGTATTTGAGGCGGATACCCATCGGCGAATAGGGCGTGGCCTGCGCGTCCATGCCTTCGGACTGCAAGGACTGCAACACCTCGTCGCGTCCGGCGAGCAGGGTGTTTACGCGCAGGTCGAGCGGGGCAGGCTGTTGCATGGAGCGGCCCAGTTCGAGGATCTCGGCATCGCTGTGTTGCGGGCGCAGTTTGTCGATGATCCAGTCCGGCAATTCGGCCTGGATGGAAAGCGGCAGATCGTTCATGTTGATGCTCTTGACCTTGCCCAGCCAATCGGCTTCCTTGGGCTTGAGCAGCGGTTCCAGTTCGCGCAGGTTGTAACCGCCGAACCTGACCCAATAGGCCAGTGCCACGCGCCGTGCGGTGGCCTGTCCCTTGTCATCGACAGTGCAGGCGTGGTCGATAAACAGGCGGTGGCGCAACACGCCGAACAGCGTTTCGGCCACCAGCGAGCGTTCATTGGAGCCGATGCGCTCGGCCTGGAAGAAATGGCGCAGCACTGCATCCGCCGGGTGTTCCATCTTCAGGGCGGCGCGCAGGGCTTGCATGACCAGGTCGAGACGGTATTCAGTTAACAACATCGCTTCTTACTCCTTCTTCTTCCGACACGCGGATGTCGGTGATGACAGCCTCGCCGGTGACTTCACCGTTCTTTTCGATGAATTGGATCTTTACAGGGAACAACCGGTATTCACGTGCCAGCCAGATGTCCAGTCCCTCTTCGTTTTGTGTGTGCACCTTTCGCAAGTGAACAGTCTCCAGTTTGCCGATGGATGTGTCGATCACTTCGTGGAGGCCGATGCCGAATTCATATCGTTCAATCTTTCTGCCGTTGCTGACATACACCGAGACGATTTCAACACCCCGCATGGGAGGGAACTGGTACATGACGCTCAGGATGTCCAGGGTCTCGGGAGGAAGGATGACGTCGCCACCCTGCGAGAAATGGGCGATTTGCGCTTCATGATCGAACTCCGCTGTATAGCGCAAAGTGGCGAGCTTGTCCTTGCGTTGTTCGAAAAACAGCTCTGGTCGCAGACCGTCTTTGGTGTAGCTGCCACTACTATATTGGGTGAGTTCGAAAGTCTTGAACAGGCTCGCTAGTCCGACTGTCTTTGTCACCGCATTCAATATGTAACGCCCGTCGTCTATCTCCAGTGTGTGTATCGCCTCGCCGACGCGGAAACCGCCGCTACCTTTATAGACGGCGAAAGTGAGTTGCGCCCGCTTGGGTAAAGGCGGGCGCTTTACCTCTTCTCCTGCGCCTGATGTGAGTGGTTCAGTTTCGACAGGAGGGGGGGCATCCTGGACAACATCTTGTGGTGGCTGTTGGGGCTCGTTTGTTTGCGGCACAGGCTCAGCCTGAGATACTGATTCGGGCGGCGGTTTCGGTGCTGCGGGTTTGGGTTTGCGCTTTTGCTTTGCCGGTGCAGAAGGCAGCGCTTCAAGCCTGGCAGTCAACGCGGGCGGAGACGATCTGAATTGTGGCAGGCGGATATCCGGCCCCCAAAGTGCAAGCAAGTGCACCAGGATCGAAATGCCGATGGCGAAGCTGATGCGGCGTGACGATGTGTCCAGCTTCAGGTTCACTGGGTGATACTCAAAGCGGTGAGGACTTGTGTCAGTTGGTCGCCGCTGTCCTCGGTCAAGATGATCTTGCAGGGGAAGTTGCCGTTCTCGGTCGACAGCCACATCTCGGTCTTCCAGGCCGTTTCCTGCGGTGCCGTGCTCAGGTACAACGATTTAAGCGCACCCAGCGGGACATCGACCATTTGCTTGGCTTGTATCGAATACCGGCGCGTATCGATCTTGCTGCCGTTGGTGATTCGCATGGTCACTTCCTTGCGCTCGTGCAGCGAGGGTTCGTAACGGAATTGGTACAACACGCTCAGACGATCCTGTGTGGCGGCGGGAAGCGGCTCGATACGTGTTCCCTGGCGGTCGCTAAGTTTGAGTGTGGCCTGACGCCAATCGAAATCCGCTGCCGTGTTCTTGAGAGTCTCCTTCGAACGCCTGTACAGGAATTTTCGCGGGCGCAAACCATTTTTGGTGATCTCGCCTTCGCTGACGACTTGCAGCGTGTCCGGTCTGAACACGGCAAGCAGTCCTACCGGTTTGGTGGTGCTCTCGATGCGGTACTGGTTGCCTGTGCGGGTGAAGACTTCCTTTATCTCGGCGATCTTGATGCCTTTTGTGGTCACATCATAGCCAGCCTCGATGCGCGCAGGGGGAGCCGCGAACAGAGCAGGAGCGACAAAACACAGCAGCAGGGCGACTAATGGGCGCATGGTTTACTCCAATCCCGGGGAGAGCAGCGGTGCGCCCGGCTGTTCCAGGCGGTCGCTGGCGACGCGGCCATGCTCGTCCAGCCACACCTGATTCAGGCATAACCAGCGCAGTGCTTGCGGATAGATGCGATGTTCCTCGCCCAGCACGCGTGCGGAAAGGCTTTGCGGCGTGTCGTCGCGCAACACCGGCACGGCCGCCTGGATGATGATGGGGCCGTGGTCCAGCGTGGGGGTGACGAAATGGACCGTGCAGCCGTGGATCCTGATGCCGTCGTGCAAGGCGCGCTCGTGCGTGTCGATGCCGGGATAGGCGGGCAGCAGCGAGGGATGGATGTTGATGAGACGTCCGGCGTAGCGTTCGACGAAGCCGTCGGTGAGGATGCGCATGAATCCGGCCAGCACGACGATATCGGCCGCGTATCCGTCTATGATCTTGGCCAATGCCGCATCGAAAGAGGTGCGATCGGCGTAGTCCTTGTGCGACACCACTGCGGTGGCGATACCGTGTGCTCTGGCGGTCGCCAGGCCTTGCGCATCGGCGCGGTTGCTGATCACCGCCGCGATCTCACATGGCAGCTTCGCCTCCAGCAGCGTCTGCATGTTGCTGCCGCGGCCGGAGATGAGGATGACGATGCGTTTCACGGGTTAGCGTACTTGGGTCTGGTGCTCGTCGCCATTGCGTGCGCGGATGACGCCGATGCGTGACACGGTCTCGCCCGCCGCTTGCAGGTGCTTGATCGCCGCATCCGCATCCTGTGCCGCAACCACGACCACCATGCCAATGCCGCAGTTGAAGGTGCGGAACATCTCCTGTGCCTCGACGTTGCCGCCTTCGCGCAGCCAATCGAACAGTTTTGGCATCTGCCAGGTCTTGCTGTCGATGTCGGCGACGACGTTGGCCGGCAGCACGCGCGGCACGTTCTCGGTGATACCGCCGCCGGTGATGTGCGCCATGCCCTTCACAGTGACTTGCTGCATCAGGCCCAGCATAGGTTTCACGTACAGGCGGGTCGGGGCCATGATGCAGTCGGCCAATGTGCGCTCGCCGTCGAATTTGGCGTTGAGGTCGGGTTTGCTGCGTTCGATGATCTTGCGTACCAGCGAGTAGCCGTTGGAGTGCGCGCCGTTGGAGGCTAGACCCAGCACCACGTCGCCTGCGACGATATGCTCGCCGGTGATGATCTTGGACTTTTCCACCACGCCGACGGCGAAACCGGCCAAGTCGTATTCGCCCACCGGATACATGCCGGGCATCTCGGCGGTTTCGCCACCGATGAGCGCGCAGCCGGAATCTTCGCAACCCTTGGCGATACCCTTGATGACTTCGGTGGCGGCGGGCACGTCCAGCTTGCCGCAAGCGAAGTAGTCGAGGAAGAACAGCGGCTCGGCGCCCTGCACCAGGATGTCGTTCACACTCATGGCGACGAGGTCGATGCCGACGGTGTCGTGGCGGTTCAGCTCGAATGCCAGCTTGAGTTTGGTGCCCACGCCGTCGGTGCCGGACACCAGCACCGGTTCTTTATACTTCTTCGAGATCTCGACCAGACCGCCGAAACCGCCGATGCCGGAGAGGACTTCCGGGCGCATGGTGCGCTTGGCAAAGGGTTTGATGTTCTCGACCAGTTGGTCGCCCGCGTCGATATCGACGCCCGCATCGCGATAGGACAGGCTGTTGGAGGGGGTATTCAAGTTGAGTTCTCGCTTTCCAGAAGGTAAAGTGCAGCACAATTTTCCAACTGCGGATTTTACCTGAAATGACTCATGAACGCTTCGTGGCACTGTATTGGCTAGCCGCAGCGGCAGCTTTGGCCTGGCTGCTGTATCTGCTCGACCCCGTACTGACGCCGTTCCTGGCGGCGGGCATCCTGTCATATATCTTGCAACCGCTGGTCGCGCGTTCGGCCAAATGGCGCTTCATGTCGCGTACCTCGGCTACGGCGCTGGTGATGGTCTTGCTTTTCGGCGCTCTGGTTGCGCTACTGCTGATCCTGTTGCCGCTGCTGCGCTACGAATCGGGCATGCTGATGACCAAGTTGCCGGAGTTGCTGGATATCATCCGCCAGCGCCTGCTGCCGCTGCTGGAACAACACCTTGGTGTCACCGTGCAATTGGATGTGGCGACCTTCAAGGAGTTGCTGAGTGAACACTGGCAGAGCGCGGGCGGCGTCTCGGCCAGCCTGCTGCCCTGGCTGAGCAGCAGCGGTTCGACCCTGATCGCGATCGTGATGAACCTGTTGCTGATCCCGCTGGTGATGTTCTATCTATTGCGCGACTGGCCGCAGTTGCTGGAACGCGTCGACGGCATCATTCCGCGCCGCTGGCATGCCAAGACGGTGGAGATCACCGGCGAGGTGGACGTGATTCTGGCCGAGTTTCTGCGCGGCCAACTGTCGGTGATGGTGCTGATGAGCGTGTTCTACGCGCTGGCGCTGATGCTGACCGGGATGCAGTTCGCCCTGCCCATCGGCATCGTGAGCGGCATGTTGGTGTTTGTGCCCTATCTGGGCGTGATCATCGGCTTGACGCTGGCGACCCTGGTTGCTTTGACGCAGTTCGATTCCTTCACTGGCGTGCTGCTGGTGTGGGTCGTATTCACCGCGGGCCAGTTGCTGGAAGGAGTTGTGGTCACGCCCAAACTGGTCGGTGACCGTATCGGCCTGCACCCGCTGGGGGTGATCTTCGCGCTGCTCGCGTTTGGCCAGTTGTTCGGTTTCTTCGGCGTGCTGTTGGCGCTGCCGATCTCGGCGATGCTGCTGGTCGGGCTGCGTCATTTCAAAGGCTGGTATCTGACCAGCACCTTATACCTCAAGTGATATGACCCAATTATTGCTGGGGATCGCACCCGAGTGGACGCCCACCCTGGATAACTTCGTCGCCGGGCGCAATGCCGAACTGCTTTCCGCATTACGCCAGGCATTGGCGGCGGCAGGGGGCGAACGGTGTCTGTATGTCTGGGGCGAGGCGGGGGGCGGCAAGAGCCATTTGCTGCAGGCTGCGGTCGAAGCTGCTCGTGCGGCCGGCTGCTCCGCTGTCTATGTCTACGGCGAAGTGCCGGAAGCCGCGCAGGTGGTAGCGGTGGACGATGTGGAAAGACTGGATGACGCGGCGCAGATCGAACTATTCGCGCTGTTCAACCGCATGCGCGAAAGCGGTGCCATGCTGCTGGTGAGCGGCACGCAGGCGCCTGCCCACTTGTCATTGCGCGATGATCTGCGCACGCGACTGGGCTGGGGGCTGGTATACCAGATCCATGCGCTGGACGATGACGAGAAGACACAGGCGCTGAAGCAGCATGCAATGGCGCGCGGACTCGCCCTGCCGGATGAGGTGACGACCTATTTGCTAAGGCACGGACGCCGCGATCTGCCTGCGCTGCTGGCGACACTGGATGCGCTGGACGAACAGTGCTTGCGCCTGAAAAGGGTTGCTTCGGTGCCGCTGTTGAAAGAGGTGATGCGGGCAGTAACGGAATGATTGAAAGTGTTTCAACTATATGTATGGGGTGTGATGTGAATCTGGCTTTATTCGATCTGGACAATACCCTGTTGAGCGGCGACAGCGACTTCGAGTGGTCGCAGTTCCTTATCGAGCAGGGCGTGCTCGACCGCGAACTGTTCGAGGCGAAGAACCTCGCGTTCTACGAGCAGTACAAGGCGGGCACGCTGGATATCCACGAGTTCCTCGATTTCCAATTGAAGCCACTGTCGCGCCATGCGCGCAAGGTACTGGACGAGTGGCACGAGGAGTTCATGCGCCGCAAGGTGCGCCCGATGATGGGCGACAAGGCGCGCCAACTGGTGGCGCAGCACAAGACTGCGGGCGATGTGTGCGTGATCATCACCGCCACCAACAGTTTCGTGACGGCACCCATTGCGCGCGAGTTCGGCATCGAACATCTGATCGGCACCGATCCGGAGCAGAAGGACGGCGAATTCACCGGCCGTGTCGCCGGCATCCCCAGCTTCCGCGACGGCAAGGTGACGCGCATGGAATCCTGGCTGGCCGAACGCGGCTGGAACTGGGCGAGCTTCGGCGTGACTTCTTTCTATAGTGATTCCCTGAACGACCTGCCCTTGCTCTCCAAAGTGAAGAATCCGGTCGCCGTGGATCCCGACGAGACATTGCGAAAACACGCTCAAAAACAAGGTTGGCCTATCATTTCCCTGCGCTGAACCAAGGCAGGAGAGGGGGCGGTGTATAATTCCGCCCGTCGCCGCGATCCAGCGGCGATTTCAACTTTTTCGACCATGATAAAAAGACTGTTCAAACGGGTATTCGGCAAATCAGCTCCGGTGCGGGTGGTGGGCGCGGCGCATGTTATTCCATATGAAAAACATGGCGTTAGTCGCGATGGCATCAGCCACGGCGCAAAGCGCGTCACCGACGGGCTGCAGGCTGCCGGGTTCCAGGCCTTTGTGGTCGGCGGTGCAGTGCGCGACTTGCTGCTCGATCGCCAGCCCAAGGATTTCGACGTCGCCACCGATGCCACGCCGGAAGAGGTGAAGCGCGTGTTCCGCCGCGCGCGCATCATCGGGCGGCGCTTTCGTCTGGTGCATGTGATGTTTGGTGAAGAGACGGTGGAAGTCTCCACCTTCCGCCGCGCCATCGATGCCGAAGACGCCGAGACCGACGCGCACGGACGCATCCTGCGCGACAACGAGTTCGGCGACCAGCAACAGGATGCCGCGCGGCGCGACTTCACCGCCAACGCGCTGTTCTACGATCCCGCTACACAAGAGATTTTCGATTACCACAACGGATATGCCGACATCCGCGCCAACGTTCTGCGCATGATCGGCGACCCGGAAGTGCGCTACCGCGAAGACCCGGTGCGCATGCTGCGCGCTGTGCGTCTCTCCGCGAAGCTGGGCATGAAAATCGATCCAGCCACGGCCGCCCCGATCTTCAAGATGAAGGAGCTGCTGAGCAACGTGCCCGAAGCGCGCCTGTTCGACGAGATGCTCAAGCTGCTGCTGTCCGGCCATGCCATGCCGTGCATCAAGAAACTGCGTGCCATGGACTTGCACCACGGCATGCTGCCCATGCTCGACGTGATCCTCGAACAGCCGATGGGCGAGAAGTTCGTCATGCTGGCCCTGGAGAACACCGATCAGCGTATCGCCGAAGAAAAAGCCACTTCCCCCGCCTTCCTGTTTGCCGCATTGTTGTGGCATGAGGTGCTGGCCGCGTGGAAGGCCAAACAGGATGCGGGCGAGAAGCCCATCGGGGCGATGCATGCGGCGATGGATGAAGTGCTCGACAGGCAGCGCGCGCAACTCGCCATTCCGCGCCGTTACGATACTGTGATGAAAGAACTGTGGCTGATGCAGCCGCGCTTCGAACAGCGCGGCGGACAGCGCCCCTTGCGTCTGCTGGCCTTGCCGCGTTTCCGTGCCGCTTACGATTTCATGCTGTTGCGCTGCGAGAGCGGCGAAGTGGAAACCGAGCTGGGTACATGGTGGGAAGAATTCCAGCATGCCAACGACGACCGCCGCGCCGAGATGCTGTTGCCGGATACCGGCGGCCCGAAGAAACGCCGTCGCCGCAGCAAGAAGCCTGGCTCCGCGACGCAATCTGAATTGCCGATAGACTGATGAAGCACGTTGCGTTCGTCGGGCTGGGCAGCAACCTGGCTGATCCCGCCGCACAGGTGTCGCAGGCGCTGGACATGCTGGACGGGTTGCCGCAGACACGCTTGCTGAAGAAGTCATCACTGTATCGCAGCGCGCCGGTGGGTTATCTGGATCAGCCGGACTTCATCAACGCGGTAGCGCAGGTAGAGACGGAACTGGTTCCGCACGCGCTGCTTGATGCGCTGCTGGCGCTGGAGCAGGAATGCGGTCGCACGCGCGAGTTTCGCAACGCGCCGCGCACGCTGGATCTGGATGTGTTGCTGTACGATGACATGGTGCATCACGAACACGGCCTGACCATCCCGCACCCGCAGATGCACCTGCGTGCGTTCGTGTTGCAGCCCTTGCTGGAGATCGCGCCGGACTGCGTGATCCCCGGCGTGGGTACGGCGGCAGAGGCTGGGCGGACGTGTGCGGAGCAAAAACTGGAGCGGATCTGAATGCCCCTGAGTAAATATCGCTACATCGTGGTGGAGGGCCCCATCGGCGTAGGCAAGACCAGTCTTGCGCAACGCCTGGCCGATATTGCCGAAGCACATGCCCTGCTGGAGAAACCGCAGGACAACCCCTTTCTGGCCAACTTCTATCAGGACCCTGCGCGCTACGCGTTGCCTACCCAGTTGTTCTTCCTGTTCCAGCGCATCAACGAAGCACGCGACCTGGCGCAGATGGATATGTTCCGCAGCCGCACTGTCTCCGATTACCTGTTCGAGAAGGACGCACTGTTTGCCCGGCTGACCCTGAGCGATCAGGAATACAAACTCTACCAGTCCATCTATCAGGGCCTGTCGCCGCAGGCACCCGCACCCGACCTGGTGATCTATCTGCAGGCACCGACTTACACACTGTCCGAGCGTGTGCGCCGGCGCGGCAACCGCTACGAACGTACTATTCAGGACGACTATCTGGAGCGGCTCTCGGCCAGCTACGGCGAGTTCTTCCATCACTATGATGCTGCGCCGGTACTGGTGGTGAACAGCGAACACCTGAATTTTGTGGATAATGCAGACGACTTCAGCCTGCTGCTCGACCGCATCGCCAAGATGCGCGGACGCAGGGAATATTTCAACGTGGGGGCATGATATGCGAACAACCCTGAGCAAACTTCAATCCATGCGCGACAAGGGCGAGAAGATCGCCGTGCTGACCTGCTACGACGCCAGCTTTGCCACGCTGATGGAAACCAACGGCGTGGACGTGCTGCTGGTTGGCGATTCGCTGGGCATGGTCGTGCAGGGGCGCGAGAGCACCCTGCCGGTCACCATCGAGCAGATGGCTTATCACACCGCCTGTGTGGTCAGCGGAGCACAGCAGGCTTTCGTTGTTGCCGACATGCCGTTCGGCACCTCGCAGTTCAGCGCGCGCGAGACATTCGGCCATGCCGTGCAACTGATGCAGGCGGGTGCAGAGATGGTCAAGCTCGAAGGCGGTGCCGAGATGGCTGAGACTGTCGCCTTTCTCACCTCGCGCGGTATCCCGGTCTGCGCGCACATCGGTCTCACCCCGCAATCGGTCAACCAGCTCGGCGGTTACAAGGTGCAAGGCAAGACCGATGCCGCCGCGAAAAAACTGTTGCAGGACGCGAAGGCCTTGCAGGAGGCAGGCGCGGGCATGATCGTGCTCGAAGCCATTCCCGCCGAGCTCGGCGCGCAAGTCACCCAACAATTGCGCATCCCCACCATTGGTATCGGTGCGGGTGCCGCTTGTTCCGGCCAGGTGCTGGTGGTGTATGACATGCTCGGCATCTACCCCGGCAAGAAGGCGCGTTTTGTGAAGGATTTCATGCAGGGCGCATCTTCCATCGCTGATGCGGTGGCGCACTATGTCGCCGAAGTGAAGTCCGGAAAATTCCCCGGTGCAGAGCATTCATTCTGATGCAACTCATCCATTCCGTTCCCGAACTGCGCGCCCGCCTTGCCAACGAGAAGGCCGTCGCCTTCGTGCCCACCATGGGCAATCTGCACGAGGGGCACATCGAACTGGTGCGCATCGCGCGCCAGCAGGGTAGCTGTGTGGTGGTGAGCGTCTTCGTCAACCCGCTGCAATTTGGCCCCAACGAGGATTTCGACAAATACCCGCGCACGCTGGATGCGGATTGCGAGAAGTTGAGAGGCTTGGCCGATGTGGTGTTCGCGCCTGCCGTGGCCGATATGTATCCCGAGCAGCAGACGCTGTTCGTCGAGCCGCCGCCCATCGCCAGCGAACTTTGCGGTGAGTTCCGCCCCGGCCATTTCCGCGGCATGGCGACGGTGGTGCTCAAGCTGTTCAACCTGGCGCAGCCGCAGGTCGCTATCTTCGGCAAGAAGGATTACCAGCAACTGGCCATCATCCGGCAGATGGTCACCCAGTTCAATTTGCCCATCACAATAGTGGGGGCGGAAACCTCGCGCGCGGCGGACGGGCTGGCCTTGTCTTCGCGCAACCAGTACCTGTCGCTACAGGAGCGAACCGAAGCGGCTTTCCTCAGTCAAACATTGCGTGGGATGGGGGAAGCATTGAAAAAGGGCGCGGGCGATTATCTTGCGCTGGAGCGGGAAGCGGGCGCGGCGCTTGCCAAGCGCGGCTGGGGGGTGGAATATGTCTCCGTGCGCAAGCAGTCCGATCTCGGCGTGCCGACCAAGGGCGACCGCAAACTGGTGATTGTGGCGGCGGCGCGGCTGGGCAAGACCCGGTTGATCGACAATCTGGATGTTTGTCTTTAGCGCTCGGACGTTTATAATGCGCGCCCCCTGAGAGTCGGGGAGGGATATATAGCTGTTTTCTGCCCTGGAAGGGTTGAGGAGGTGACCATGCAACGAACCATGCTACAGGCCAAATTGCACCGCGTGCGCGTGACGCAGTCCGAACTGCATTACGAGGGTTCGTGCGCCATCGACGATGACCTGTTGGATGCTTCCGGTATTAAAGAATATCAGGCTATCGATATCTACAACGTCACCAACGGCGAGCGCTTCAGCACCTATGCGATTCGCGCCGAGCGCGGTTCGCGCACCATCTCGGTCAACGGGGCGGCAGCACACAAGGCGAATCCCGGCGACATCCTCATCATCGCGGCTTTCTCCGTTTATTCCGAGTTGGAGCTGCAGAAGTACCATCCCACGCTTGTGTATGTGGACGAGCACAACCGCATCATCGAAAAACGCGACAATATACCGGTCCAGGCCGCAGCCTGAATGAACAAGCCCCGCTAAAGCGGGGCTTGTTGTATAAATATCAAATATATTCAATTGAGTAATTAATCCTCCCGAAAGGGTCGGGATGTAGTCCATTTGTCGTATTGACCCCGCGTAATCAAACACGTAACCTGATCACGCATATATAAAAAATAACGGGCGAGTGGGAGATAGTGTTGATGAAAAATCGGGTTCAACAAATCGTTTTAGGATGCTTGGGGTTGTTTTTCGCCCTGTCAGTTTTTGCGGCTGACGCCGTGAGAGACAAGGGAGCAAGCCAGATATCCAAGGCGAACACATTGGTTCAAGCGGGAAAATTCAAGGCGGCATACAAGCTATTGCAGCCACTGGAATTTGAGTTGGCCGGAAATGTGCAATACGACTACCTGCTGGGTGTCTGTGCCGTAAATGCGGGAAAACCCGACAGGGCTACCATCGCTTTGGAACGAGTCGTTGCAACCAATTCAGGCTATGGTGATGCGCGGCAGTGGTTGGCTATCGCCTATTTCCAATCGGGAGATATGGATCGCGCGAAGAAGGAGTTCAACACGGTTCTGGAGCAAAAGTCTTCCGCGCAGACCAAGTCAACGGCGAATCAGTACCTCAAAGCGATCAAGCAGCAAGAGGATGCCAAGGAAGTCGCCGCGAAAAAGGCGCAGCAACCCTATTTGCTTGGCGGAATAGAGCTTGGCTACGGACACGACTCGAGTATCGCGACGGTGCCTGATGCCTATTCTTCTGCCTATTCCGCATCGATAGGTGTAGCCCCGCCGCCCGACAAGCCCAGCATTCCAAGCGGCATTTCGGACAACTTCTCCCTTCTGAATCTCAACATGGAAGGGCGCGTTCCTTTTGCATCGGTCGGGACTTACGGTTTCGTCTCAGTTGACTCCAGCCATCGGGCGTATAACAACCATAGCTCGATGAATTCGCACACCAGCCTGGTGAAAGGCGGGGTAAGTGCCACATCGCAGGGCGATACCTATCGTTTTGATGTCGCGCGTCGCGGGTATCGTCAACAGGGGACGGAAACAGGCTATACGAACAACAGCGCGCAAAACTCGGTGACAGGAGATGTGCGATTCATGGTCAGCGCTCGTGACTATTGGGCGTTCACGGTTCAATACAACACGCCGCGTTATGTGACATCTCCGGATCAAGACACCAACCAGATGATGTACGGAACTAACTTCATGCATATCTTTGCGCAGGAAGGGTCACCGTTGATCTATTTTGCGCTGAACCACGCGCGCGATCGTGCGGTACGTGAACTGACGAACCACTCACCGCTGATTTCTTCGACGGATGTCAGCAGAAACACCAATACCGTCATGCTCTACTCACAGTATTCGTTTGGTAAAGATGTCGATGTGACGGGCATGTGGATGAAGAGTTTCCGTAAAGACACTAAAGCGTATGCGCGTGCCTATGTGGCTGAATTGCCATATGGCAGGGATGCCATGACCGTACTCATGTTGGGAATGAATTGGCGCCCTGCACCGAATTGGATCTTGCATCCGCAGTGGATGCGTATAAAAAACGCATCGAACATCCCTTTGTACGGGTTCCAAAAGACCGAGTTCAGTCTGAGCCTGAAAAGGGAATTTAAGTAACTTGCAAGTATTGGAGGTGTGACATGAAAACTACACAGTTGATAGCAATGGCCCTATCCGGTGTGCTGGTTGCATCCGGATCATACGCAGATGATCTGTCAGTGCAGGAAAATTCGATCAGGAAGGCGGCCCGTGTCCGGCAGCAGACGGCTCCTCCGGTCAGTGTGCAGAATACGCCCGCTCCTGTGAATCAGGTTGCGCCGGTACTGACAAGGCCTCTAGTGATGGCCCCGCTTCCGGTTCTGGCACCCGCGGCGCCGTTAGTGCCTATGGTCGCTCCTAGATTGTTGACTCCCCCGGTGTTGACGGTGAATCCGGTGCCGCTGCCGGTGATTGCGCCCATCGCGCCTCCCGTCTTCACAGCAATGCCGATTCTGCCGGTAATCACACCGCCGTTGATCGTGATTCCGCCGCCCCCGCTGGTGTTGCTGCCACCTCCCATCATCACTGTACCTATTGTGTTTGTGCCTCCGCCGATCATTTATAGAACTTCCGATCGACGTCTGAAAACGAATATCCATCGTATCGGTACTCACCCGCGCGGATTTGGCATCTATGAGTATGACTATGTTTGGGGTGAGCACGCGGTCGGAGTGATGGCGGATGAGGTTATGGTCAGCATGCCCGAGGCTGTACTCAGGGGCGAGGATGGGTATGACAGAGTGGATTATTCGAAACTGTAGAAGGTGATTTGGGAGTGGAAATCATGAAGAACTTTATTTTCGCTGTAGGCGCTCTTGCAGCGCTTGTCTCGCTGGACGTTGCCGCGGCAGCCGGGAGTTTTCAGTTTGTCTCCGGGGATGTAAAGGTGACTTCGGCGACAGGCAAGGATCGCATTGCCCGCAAAGGTGGCGATATCAACGAAGGAGATACAATCACTTCCGCCGCTTCCGCCTCTGCGCAGGTGAAGATGAAGGATGACGGTTTGATCATCGTGCGTCCGGAAACCAAGTTGCGTATCACGACTTTCCGCTTTAGCGGCAAAGCTGATGGGTCTGAACGCAGTTTGATCTCATTGGTAAAAGGTGGGTTTCGAGCCATCACAGGAATGATCGGTCGTAGCAATAAGGAAAACTACAAGATCGAAACGCCGACCGCGACGATCGGTATCCGGGGAACTGACCATGAGCCGATGTTCATCCCTAATCCGGTGGATGGGCGTCCTGCTCTGGGAGAACCGGGAACATATGACAAGGTGAATAGCGGGGCGGCAGTGCTTTCGACTGCAAAGGGTTTGGTGGTCATCAATCCCAACAGCGCGGGTTTTGTGCCCAACATGGTCAATGCGAGGCCGACCATATTGCCCAATATCCCCGCCTTCTATCGACCGCCAACCAGAGATGAGCCGGCAATCGTCCCGGTTGCTAGGCAACAGCCAGTGGGGACACTGGCCAGCCCGGGGGGGCTGATCAAGGGATCGACTCTTACTAGGGCGCCGCTTACCGGCAACTTGCCGGTCACGACGCTGAAGCCGTTGACGACTACGTTGACTGCTCCTGTCACTGCGCTGCCGACGACTACGAAGACCTTGCAGCCGCTGACGACCACTATCCAGCCGATCACAACAACGATTCAGCCGGTCACGACCATTCAGCCGACAACTACGATCCAGCCGGTCACGACGACGATCCAACCGCTGACGACCACTATCCAGCCGATCACCACAACGATCCAGCCCACCACGACTATTCAACCGACAACGACGATCCAGCCGATTACGACAATTCAACCAACGCTTACCATCTCGGATAGGCGCCTGAAGAAGAACATCAAACGTATCGGCACGCACCCGCTGGGAATCGGTATGTATGAGTTCGATTACCTCTGGGGCGAACACGCTACGGGCGTGATGGCTGATGAGGTTCGTACAATCAGGCCAGATGCTGTGACCAGAGGTGCCGATGGATTTGATCGCGTGGATTACAGCAAATTGAATTGAGTACTGCCGTATCCTGAAACGACAAGCCCCGCAAAAGCGGGGCTTGTCGTTTGTGCTGCCGGAAAAGCCGACTCAGATGCGCTTCGCCAGTTCCGCCGCCTTGCCGATGTAGGTCTCCGGGCTCAGCGCCTGCAGACGTTGCTTCTCGCTCGCGGGGATGGCCAGTGTCTGGATGAAGGCTGCCAGGCTTTCCTTGTTGATACCGCCCTTGCCGCGCGTGAGTTCCTTGAGCTTGTCGTAGGCGTTCTCGATGTTGTAGCGGCGCATCACGGTCTGGATCGGTTCGGCCAGCACTTCCCAGCTGTTGTTGAGGTCTTCCGCCAGACGTTGCGGATTGGCTTCCAGCTTGTTCAAGCCGCGCAGGCAGGATTCGTAGGCCAGCAGGGTGTAGCCCAGCGCAACACCCATGTTGCGAAGCACGGTGGAGTCGGTGAGGTCGCGCTGCATGCGCGAAACCGGCAGCTTCTCAGACAGGTGTTTCAGCAGGGCATTGGCCATGCCGAGGTTGCCTTCCGAGTTCTCGAAGTCGATCGGGTTGACCTTGTGCGGCATGGTGGAGGAGCCGACTTCGCCCGCGACCACCTTCTGCTTGAAATAGCCAAGCGAGATGTAGGTCCAGATGTCGCGGTTGAGGTCGATCAGGATGGTGTTGGCGCGCGCATAGGCATCGTACAGTTCGGCCATGCAATCGTGCGGCTCGATCTGGATGGTGTAGGGATTGAACACCAGTCCGCGCGCTTCGACGAAACGCTTGGCGAAATTCTCCCAGTCCACGTCGGGATAGGCCGACAGATGCGCGTTGTAGTTGCCCACCGCGCCGTTGATCTTGCCCATCACTTCGACCGCGGCGATGCGCGCGTGGGCGCGGCGCAGGCGATGGACAACATTGGCCATCTCCTTGCCCAGTGTGCTGGGCGTGGCGGTCTGGCCGTGGGTGCGGCACAGCATGGGCAGGTCGGCATGCTGGTGCGCCAGATGTTGCAGGCGCTCGATCAGCACGTTCAGTGTGGGCAGCATCACTTCGCTGCGCGAGTGGTTGAGCATCAGCGCGTGGCTCAGGTTGTTGATGTCTTCCGAGGTACAGGCGAAATGGATGAATTCCAGCGCTTTGGCGGTCTCCGGGATCGCGGCGAGTTTGTCGCGCAGCCAGTACTCGATGGCCTTTACGTCGTGGTTGGTGCGGCGCTCGATCGTCTTGATCTGCTCGGCATCGGCTTCGGAGAACTCTGCGGCGAGTTGTACGAGATGCGCGACGGTTGCCGGAGAGAGCGGCGGCAGTTCCTTGATCCCGGCCTCGTTGCCCAGCGCCTTGAGCCATTCGATCTCGATCAGCACGCGGTAGCGGATCAAGCCATACTCGCTGAAATGGTGGCGCAAAGCATCGACTTTGCCGTGGTAGCGGCCGTCGAGAGGAGAAAGTGCGGTAAGGGCGGAGAGCGTCATGGTGATATCGGGCGGAAAAAGTTTCAGGTGCGCATTTTACGTTAAAGAACGGGCTCAGGCAGGCGTTTGATTGAGCAGCACCGTGCGCGTCGGGAAGGCGAAGTCGGCGCCATTGCGGGCGATGATGGCGGCGACTTGCAGCAGTATCTCCTGCTTGATTGCATGGAACTGCTTCAGCTCGGTGGTCTTGCTGAAGGCCTGGATGACGAAGTTGATCGAGGAATCGGCGAACTGGTCGAAGGCGACGAAGGAGGGCTGCTCGTTGTCGATCTCGGGGTGCTGATCCAGCATGGTTCGCACCTCCTCAACGATGTTCTCCATCCTGCCGATGTCCTCGTAGCGCAGGCCGATGGTCTCGCGGATACGGTGGTGCGACATGCGCGAGGGGTTCTCCACCACGATGGAGGTGAATAGCGAGTTGGGGACGTAAAGCGGAGTCTTGTCGGGCGAGCGGATGATGGTCTGGCGCCAGCCGATCTGCTCGACCCAGCCTTCGATGTTCTTGTCAGGCGAACGCACCGCATCGCCGACGTTGAACGGCCGGTCCAGATGGATCATCACTGCGCCGAAGAAGTTTGCCAGCAGGTCCTTGGCGGCGAAGCCGACCGCGATGCCGCCCATGCCGCCGAAGGCCAGCACACCGGAGAGGCTGAAACCCAGCGTCTGCATCACGGCCATGGCGGCAATGACGAAGACCGAGATACGTGCGACCTTGCCCAGCCCGTCCACGGTGGTGCGGTCCAGATGTCCGCCTGCGCGGATGCGTGCAGCGACCATGTTGTCGGCCAGTTCGCGGATCAGCTTGAGCAGGAACCACGAGATGCAGACCACGATGGCGATGCTGCGCACGGGGGCGACATATTCAAGCAAGGCTTCATCGGTCTGGCGATGCAGCAGATGCAGTGCAAAGGAGATGCCGCCCACCCAGATCAGCAGCGGCAATGGTTTGCGTGCCGCCGCGATCAGGGAATCGTCCCAGACATTCTCCGTGTGGGCGGCGACCTTTTCAGCCTGCTGCAGCGCGCGGCGGGCAAGGTAATGCGCCGCAACAGTGGCGGCGAGTACCAGCAGCAGGCGGACGGTTTCGGGACTCAGGTTGATGGTCATGCGTTCTCCTTGCTCATTTCTCGATGATGCCGCCGCCGAGGCAGATTGCCCCGTCGTAGGCAACCACCGATTGTCCAGGTGTTACCGCCCACTGCGCTTCATCGAAGCTGAAGCGGGCCGAATCGGTGCCGGTCAGGGCGATACGACATCCTGCATCCTGCTGGCGGTAGCGGGTCTTGGCGGCGTAGGCGCGTGTGGTGTCCGGCGCGGTGCCGCTGATCCAGTGCATCTCCAACGCTTCAAGTTCCGGTTTGAGCAGAGCGGGGTGGTCGTGCCCCTGCACCACGATCAGGCGGTTTTTCGCCATGTCCTTGCCGGCGACGAACCACGGTTCGCCGCTGCCTTCCTTGCCGCCGCCGATGCCGAGTCCCTGGCGCTGGCCGTAGGTGTAGAACGACAGGCCCATGTGCGGGCCCATCACCTTGCCTTCCGGCGTGACCATGTCGCCGGGCTTGGTCGGCAGGTAACGGTTGAGGAACTCGCGGAAAGGGCGCTCGCCGATGAAGCAGATGCCGGTACTGTCCTTCTTCGCGGCGTTGGAGAGGTTGTGCTGGCGCGCGATCTCGCGCACCTTGCTCTTCGGAATATCAGCTAGCGGAAACATCGACTTCGACAATTGCTGCTGGTTCAGGCGATGCAGAAAGTAACTCTGATCCTTGCTGTCGTCGTCGGCCTTGAGTAACTGGAACCGGCCGTCCTGCTCGCGCACCTTGGCGTAATGGCCGGTGGCGATCTTGTCGGCGCCGAGGCGGATGGCGTGGTCGAGGAAGGCCTTGAACTTGATCTCGGAGTTGCACAGGATATCGGGGTTCGGCGTGCGCCCGGCCTCGTATTCGCGCAGGAAATAGCTGAACACGCGGTCCTTGTACTCCTTGGCGAAATTGACCGCCTCGATGGGAATGCCGATGGTGTCGGCCACCGACACGGCATCGATCAAATCCTGGCGTGAGGAGCAGTATTCGCTGTCGTCATCGTCTTCCCAGTTCTTCATGAACAGGCCGATGACCTCGTAGCCCTGTTGCTTCAGCAGAAGCGCGGTGACAGAAGAGTCGACGCCGCCGGACATGCCGACGACGACAGTAATTTTACGATCGCTGTTCACGATTGGCCCCTCTCCCTCTGGGAGAGGGTTCGGGTGAGGGCTTGCCCTTTACTCATAATGCGTGATGAGGTCGAGCGGGTAGCGCTTGCCTGCGAGATAGTCTTCCACACAGCGCAGAATCAGCGGGCTGCGATGGCGCGCTTGCGTGGCGCGAATCTCATCCAGTGTCATCCACACGGCGCGCACGATACCCTTGTCCAATTGGCGCTCCGGCTGATGGGAGAGGATGCGCCCGCCGAAAGCAAAGCGCAGATAAGTGGTATCGGAAGCGGTCGAATGCCAGCGATAGACACCGATCAGGAATTCCGGCTCGAAATCATAGGCCGACTCCTCCAGCACCTCGCGTACCGCGCCTGCGGGCAGGGTCTCGTTAGGTTCCCAGTGTCCGGCGGGTTGGTTGAACAGCAGACCCTGCGGGGTATGTTCTTCCACCAGCAGGAATTTGCCGTCCTGTTCGAGGACGGCGGCGACGGTGGCGTGTGGTTTCCAGATCATGACGGGATTTTAAACGAAATAAAAAAGGCAGGGTTGCCCCTGCCTTTCAATTTGGTGCCGGGGGGGGGAATCGAACCCCCACGCCCTTTCAGGCACCGGATTTTGAGTCCGGCACGTCTACCAGTTCCATCACCCCGGCTGGGTGTATTTCCCATGCCGCTGCGGAATCAGCGCTCCGCAACGAGAAGGGCGCGAATTATCCATGAAACGCCCCCCTCCATCAACTACAATGCGCGCTTTTCTACCCGCATCCCCGTGGTTTCCATGCGTACCGACGATTTCGACTTCATTCTGCCCGAGCGCCTGATCGCGCAGCATCCTCCCGCGCAGCGCGGGGCCAGCCGTCTGTTGCAGGTGGGCAAAACAGGGCTGAAAGACAGCCAGTTCGCCGAATTGCACGGGCTGGTGCGCGAACATGACCTGCTGGTGTTGAACGATACGCGTGTACTCAAGGCGCGCCTGTTCGGAGAAAAGGAGAGCGGCGGCAAGGTCGAGGTGCTGGTCGAGCGTGTGCTGGATGAGCATGAGGTGCTGGCGCAGGTGCGCGTGAGCAAGACGCCCAAACCGGGCGGACGCCTGATATTGGCCGGAAAGTTGCGCGTGCAGGTGCTGGGGCGCGAGGGGGAGTTCTTCCATTTGCGTTTCGAAGACGCGGAAGCGGTGACGACCTTGCTGGAGCGGCACGGGCACCTGCCCTTGCCGCCCTACATCACCCATGCCGCCGGGGCCGAGGATGAGACGCGTTACCAGACCGTGTTCGCGCGCGAGCCGGGTGCAGTGGCGGCTCCCACGGCCGGGCTGCACTTCGGCGAGACCATGCTGCAGGCGCTGCGCGACAAGAAGGTGGATATCGCCTACGTGACCCTGCATGTCGGGGCAGGCACGTTCAAGCCGGTGCGCGCCGAGAACATCGAAGAGCATGTCATGCACAGCGAACGCTATGTCCTTCCGCAAGCTACGGTGGACGCCATTGCCCAAGCCCGGGCCAAAGGCGGTCGCGTGATCGCGGTCGGGACCACCAGCCTGCGTGCGCTGGAAAGCGTGGCGGCTACTGGTGAGTTAAAGGCCGGGTCGGGCGAAACTCGCATCTTTATCACCCCCGGCTACCGTTTCAAGGTGGTGGATGTGCTGCTCACCAACTTCCATCTGCCGCGCTCGACGCTGCTGATGCTGGTGTGCGCCTTCGGCGGAATGGATAAGATGCTGGCCGCATATCGTCATGCGGTGGAACAGGAATATCGCTTCTTCAGTTACGGCGATGCGATGCTGATCGAAAGAGAATAATGAAATTCACCTTACACAACACTTCCGGCGCGGCGCGGCGCGGCACCGTTGAGCTGGTCCACGGCAAGCTGGAAACGCCGGCCTTCATGCCGGTCGGCACTTACGGCACGGTCAAAGCGATGTCGCCGCAGGAGCTGAAAGACATCGGCGCGCACATCGTGCTCGGCAACACCTTCCACCTGTGGCTGCGGCCGGGGCTGGAGGTCATCGCGGCACACGGCGGCTTGCACCAGTTCATGAGCTGGGACGGCCCCATCCTCACTGACTCGGGCGGCTTTCAGGTGTTCAGCCTGGGCGAGTTGCGCAAGATCACCGGCGGCGGGGTTGAATTCCGCTCGCCCGTCAATGGTGACAAATGTTTCCTCTCGCCGGAAGAATCCATGCGCATCCAGAAGGTGCTGAATTCTGACATCGTGATGATCTTCGACGAATGCACGCCGTATCCGGCGGACGAACAGGTGGCGGACGTGTCCATGCGTCTCAGCCTGAGCTGGGCGGAGCGCAGCAAGAAAGCGCATGAGGGCAATCCCAACGCGCTGTTCGGCATCGTGCAGGGCGGCATGCACGAGCACCTGCGCGACGAGTCGCTGGCCGGCCTGAAGGACATCGGCTTCGACGGTTTCGCCATCGGCGGCCTGTCGGTGGGCGAGCCCAAGGAAGACATGCTGCGCATCCTCAAACATACCGCTCCGCAACTGCCATCGGACAAGCCGCGCTACCTGATGGGCGTGGGCACGCCGGAGGATCTGGTGGAGGCGGTGGGGCAGGGCATCGACATGTTCGACTGCGTGATGCCGACGCGCAACGCGCGCAACGGCCACCTGTTTACCCGCTTCGGCGACGTGCGCATCAAGAACGCGCAATACCGCATGGACACGCGCCCGCTGGACGATCGCTGCACCTGCTATACCTGCCGCAACTTCAGTCGTGCTTATCTGCACCATCTGCACCGTCTGGGCGAGATCCTCGGCGCGCGCCTCAACACCATCCACAATCTGCATTATTACCAGGAGCTTATGCGCGACATCCGCGCGGCCATCGAGGCCGGGCGCTATGCCGAGTTCCAGGAGGCGTTCCGTGTGGCGCGGGCTGCCGGGGGTAACTGAACGGTCATCTCTTCCGTGTTAGAATGCGCACCTTTGATTTTTAATAACCCGATCTTCAAGGAGGAGTAGTCATGGTTTCTATCAGCGAATTGTTCATCAGCAACGCGTACGCAGAGGGTGCAGCAGCAGCCCCGCAGGGCGGCGGTTTCCTCGAATTTTTGCCCCTGGTCGCCTTGCTGGCGGTGTTCTATTTCCTCATCCTGCGCCCGCAACAGAAGCGCGCCAAGGAGCACAAGGCTTTGATGGAAGCACTGCAAAAGGGCGACGAAGTCGTCACCGTTGGCGGCGTGCTGGGCAAAGTGACCAAGGTCGGTGAAGAGAATGTGGCCATCGAGGTCGCCGACAACGTCGTTATGCAAGTGCAGAAGATGGCGATCCAGAACGTCCTGCCCAAAGGCACGATCAAGTCGATCTGAGCCGCGTGATTCCCTTCTGCCGCAAGCCAAGGTGCTGAAATGAACCAATATCCGCTCTGGAAATACCTGCTGATCCTGCTTTCGCTGTTGCTGGGCCTGGTCTATACACTGCCCAACTTTTACGGCGAGTCGCCAGCGGTGCAGGTGTTGCCGCTGCGCTCCAGCCTCAAGGCGGACACGGCACTGCTGGCCCGGGTGGATGAGGTACTGAAGTCGGCGCAATTGGCTCCCGAAGTGGTTTCTCTGGATGCCACCAGCGTCAAGGCGCGTTTCGCCGATACCGACACCCAGTTGAAAGCCAAGGACGTGTTGCAGGCGCAATTGGGCGAGGACTATATGGTGGCGTTGAATCTGTTGTCGCGTTCGCCGCAGTGGCTGCCCGACTACTTCAATGCCTTGCCGATGTATCTGGGTCTGGACTTGCGCGGCGGCGTGCATTTCCTCATGCAGGTGGACATGAAGGGCTCTCTGGACAAGGCGCTGGAATCGTCTTCCGGCGATATCCGCAGCACCCTGCGCGAGGCGAACATCGCCTATTCCGGCGTGAGCCGTGACGGCAGCATCGTCACCACCAAGTTCCGCGATGCCGATGCGCGCAGCAAAGGCGAGGAAGAACTCAAGCAGCGTTTCGCCGGGCTGGAATTCAACAGCAGCGAGTCGGGCAGCGACTTTCTGTTGCATGGCCGTCTCAAGCAGCAGGAACAGTTGCGCATCCAGGAAGCGGCAATCCAGCAGAACCTGACCACCCTGCGTAACCGCGTCAACGAACTGGGCGTGGCCGAACCGGTGATCCAGCAGCAGGGTGCGGACCGCATCGTGGTGCAACTGCCCGGCGTGCAGGACACTGCCCGTGCCAAGGAGATCCTCGGTCGCACGGCCACACTGGAAGTGCGTCTGGTCGACGACGAGCGCCAGATCGGTTCGGGGTCGGTCGCACCGTTCGGCACCGAGATATTCAAGGACAGCGATGGTTCGCTGTTGCTGGTGAAGAAGAGCGTGATCCTGACCGGCGACAGCATCGACGATGCGCAGCCCGGTTTCGACAGCCGCAACAACGAACCGGCCGTGCATATCAACCTGGATGCCAAGGGCGCGCGCAAGTTCAAGGATGCGACGCGCGAGAACGTCGGCAAGCGCATGGCCATCATCCTGTTCGAAAAGGGCAGGGGCGAAGTGGTCACCGCACCGGTCATTCGCGAAGAGATCGGCGGCGGACGCGTGCAGATCAGCGGCAGGATGAACACGGTGGAAGCCAACGACACCGCGCTGCTGCTGCGCGCCGGTGCCCTGGCGACGCCGATGGAGATCATCGAAGAGCGCACCATCGGCCCCAGCCTGGGGGCGGACAACATCAAGCGCGGTTTCGATTCGACCAAGATCGGTTTCATCGCCATCGCCATTTTCATGATCGTCTATTACCTGATGTTCGGTACCGTGTCGGTGCTGGCGCTGGGCGCGAACCTGCTGCTGCTGGTCGCCCTGCTGTCGATGATGCAGGCCACGCTCACCCTGCCCGGTATGGCGGGTATCGCGCTGACACTGGGCATGGCGATCGACGCCAACGTGCTGATCAACGAGCGTATCCGCGAAGAACTGCGCAACGGCGTGCCGCCGCAGATGGCCATCCACACCGGCTACGAGAACGCGTTTGCCACCATCCTCGACTCCAACATCACCACGCTGATTGCCGGTATCGCGTTGTTCATGTTCGGCTCCGGCCCGATCAAGGGCTTCGCTGTGGTGCTGTGTCTGGGCATCCTGACCTCGATGTTCAGTGCGGTGATGGTGTCGCGCATGCTGGTCAACCTGATCTATGGCCGCAAGACGAGACTGAACAAAGTCGCGATCGGCTAAGGGGATAAGACAATGGAATTCTTCCGCATCAAAAAAGACATCCCGTTCATGAGTTACGGGAAAGTGACTACCAGCATCTCGCTGGTGACTTTCCTGCTGGCTGTGTTCTTTCTGGCCACCAAAGGTCTGAACTTTGGTGTCGACTTCACCGGCGGCACGGTGATGGAAGTGCATTACGCCCAGCCGGCGGACATCAACAAGGTGCGCGAACAACTTGCCAGCGTTGGACTCAAGGATTCGCTGGTGCAGAACTTCGGCACCAGCCATGACGTGTTGATCCAGGTGCCGCTGAAGCAGAACACCATGGGCGCCAAGCTCAGCGATCATGTGGTCGAGACTTTGCGTCAGCAGGACGCCAGCGTCGAACTGCGCCGCGTCGAGTTTGTCGGCCCGCAGGTCGGCAAGGACTTGGTCGAGAACGGCGCGATGGCGCTGTTGCTGGTCAGCCTGGGTATCGTCGGTTATCTGTGGATACGTTTCGAATGGAAGTTCGGTCTGGCAGCGATCATTGCCAACCTGCACGACGTGGTCATCATCCTGGGCTTCTTTGCCTTCTTCCAGTGGGAGTTCTCTCTCTCGGTGCTGGCGGCGGTGCTGGCGGTGCTGGGCTACTCGGTGAACGAATCGGTGGTGGTGTTCGACCGGATCCGCGAGAACTTCCGCAAGATGCGCAAGACCGAAGTGGCGGAGATCATCGACAACGCCATCACCCGCACCATGTCGCGCACCATCATCACCCATGCTTCCACGCAGATGATGGTCACCGCGATGCTGTTCCTGGGCGGCGAAACTCTGCATTACTTCGCGCTGGCGCTGACTATCGGCATCTTGTTTAGTATCTACTCGTCGGTGCTGGTCGCCAGCCCCTTGCTGATGATGTTCGGCGTGTCGCGCGAGGATTTCATCAAGCCGGAGAAGACCGAAGCTGAAGAGGTCCTGCCCTGATGGAATTGCTCACCGGCTTCATCGATATCGTCCTGCATCTGGACGCGCACCTGCTGGCGCTGGTGCAGGAATATGGTATGTGGATCTACGCCATCCTGTTCGCCATTATCTTCGCCGAGACCGGATTGATCATTGCGCCTTTCCTGCCCGGCGATTCGCTGCTGTTCGTGATCGGTGCGCTGTGCGGCATGGGTTCGCTGGAACTGCAGATCGCCATGCCCTTGCTGATCCTTGCTGCGTTCATGGGGGACAACACCAACTACTGGGTAGGCAGGTTGCTGGGCTTGCGGCTGCTCAACCATGCCAGCCAGAAGCTCATCAAGCACGAACATCTGGAAAAGACCCACGCCTTCTATGACAAGCACGGCGGCAAGACGGTCATCTTTGCACGCTTCCTGCCCATCCTGCGTACCTTCGCACCTTTTGTGGCGGGCATAGGCACCATGAACTATCGCCTGTATGTGATGTACAGCATCATCGGCGGTGTGTCCTGGATCGGCAGCCTCACGCTGGCGGGCTACTTCTTCGGCAACATTCCCGTCATCAAGGACAACCTCACCCTGATGATTCTGGTCATCATCTTCATCTCGTTCATTCCGGCGATCCTTGAGTTCATCAAGCATCGTCGTCGGCAGCGCGCCAACTAGTTGTTGGCCGGGAGCATCAGACTCCCGGCGACCCGTTGCGGCTGCCAGTTTCGTATCGCCCAATCCAGCACCGTCCGGGTATCGCTGCCAGTCAGTTCGGCGGGCGGCTCCTGCCGCAGAAATCCCAGCACGCGCAGCAATGTTGTGACCGGTTGTGATGCATCCACCGGCGCGGCCAGCGTCTGCTTGCTCAGTTTCTCTCCGGCTTGGTTAACAGCGATGGGCAGATGCATGTAGTGCGGAACCGGCAAAGCCAGCAGCTGCTGCAGATATAGCTGGCGCGGCGTGGAAGCCAGCAGGTCGGCACCGCGCACGATATGCGTGATGTTCTGGAAAGCATCGTCCGCCACCACCGCCAGTTGATAGGCGAACAAACCGTCGGCGCGTTTCACAACGAAGTCACCGATTTCATTCACAAGATTCTGTGAAATGCGGTCTTGCAGTACATCGTTAAACTCGACTGGGGACGGATCGAGGTCGGTGCGTACCCGCCATGCCGGTGTTACCCGTTGATGGGCCATGCCGTTGCGACAGGTCCCCGGATAAACGAATCCTTCGATGCCGTGCAGCGCCGAATCGGCGATCTCTTTGCGTGTACAGCAACACGGATACGCCGCGCCGCTGTTCTGCAATTGATGCAATGCTTCCTCGTAAGCCGCTGTGCGATGGCTCTGGTAGATCACAGGCTCGTCGCTATGCAGCCCGAACAGTTCCAGCGTGCGCAGAATGTTTTCTGCCGCACCCGGCACGCAACGCGGCGTATCGAGGTCTTCCATGCGCACCAGCCAGGTGCCGTGATGATGTTTTGCGTCGAGATAACTGCCGACGGCGGCGATGAGAGAACCGAAGTGGAGAGGACCGGTGGGGGAGGGGGCGAAGCGCCCCCTGTAAGCGGAATCAGGCGGGAACAACTTCTTCTTCAAACTCCAGCACCACCTTGCCTTCTTTCACATCCACGGTGACCTTGCCGCCGTTCGCCAGCTTGCCGAACAGCAGTTCATCGGCCAGTGCGGAGCGGATGGTATCCTGGATCAGCCGCGCCATCGGGCGGGCGCCCATCAGCGGGTCGAAGCCGTTTTCTGCGAGGTGGTCCTTGAGCGCATCGGTGAAGATCGCGTCGACTTTCTTCTCGTGCAGTTGCTCTTCCAGCTGCATGAGGAACTTGTCGACCACGCGCAGGATGATATCCTTCGACAGCGAAGCGAAGGAGACGATGGCATCCAGACGGTTGCGGAACTCGGGGGTGAACATCTTCTTGATGTCGGCCATCTCGTCACCGACCGAGGAGGTCTTGGTGAAGCCCATGCTGCTCTTGTTCAAAGCCTCGGCGCCCGCGTTGGTGGTCATGATGATCACCACGTTGCGGAAGTCGGCCTTGCGTCCGTTGTTGTCGGTGAGCGTGCCGTGATCCATCACTTGCAGCAGGATATTGAAGATGTCCGGATGTGCTTTCTCGATCTCGTCCAGCAGCAGCACGCAATGAGGTTGCTTGCTGATGGCTTCAGTGAGCAGGCCGCCCTGGTCGAAACCGACATAACCGGGCGGAGCGCCGATCAGGCGCGACACGGCATGGCGCTCCATGTATTCGGACATGTCGAAGCGATGGATGGGCATGCCCATGATGTAGGCCAATTGGCGCGCCACTTCGGTCTTGCCGACACCGGTGGGGCCGGAGAACAGGAAGCTGCCGATGGGCTTCTGCGGGTTGCCGAGGCCGCTACGCGACATCTTGATGGCGCGTGCCAGCACATCGATCGCCTTGTCCTGTCCGAATACGGTGGTTTTCAGATCGCGGTCCAGGTTCTTCAACGCGTTCTTGTCATCATGCGACACGGTACGGGTCGGAATGCGAGCGATCTTGGCGATGATCTCTTCGATCTCGTGCTTGCCCACGATCTTCTTCTGCTTTGACTTGGGCAGGATGCGTTGTGCCGCACCGGCTTCGTCCAGCACATCGATCGCCTTGTCCGGCAGGTGACGATCGTTGATGAAGCGCGAAGACAATTCGGCTGCACTGGTGATGGCGGCGGCGCTGTACTTGATGCTGTGGTGATCCTCGAAGCGCGACTTCAATCCTTTCAGGATCTCGATGGTCTGCTCGACCGAAGGCTCGGACACGTCGATCTTCTGGAAACGACGTGACAGCGCGGAATCCTTCTCGAAGATGCCGCGATATTCCTGGTAGGTGGTCGCGCCTATGCATTTCAACACGCCACTCGACAGGGCGGGTTTGAGCAGGTTGGAGGCATCCATGGTGCCGCCGGAGGCTGCACCCGCCCCGATGAGCGTGTGGATCTCGTCGATGAACAGCACGGCGTTAGGATTGTCTTTAAGCTCTTTCAGCACCGCTTTCAGGCGCTGCTCGAAATCGCCGCGATATTTCGTCCCGGCCAGCAGGGAACCCATATCCAGTGCATAGACATGGGCTTCCTTCAGGATCTCCGGCACATCGCCTTCGGTGATGCGGCGTGCCAGTCCTTCGGCGATGGCGGTCTTGCCAACGCCGGCTTCGCCCACCAGCAGCGGGTTGTTCTTGCGGCGGCGGCACAGTGTCTGTATTACGCGCTCCAACTCGGTATCGCGCCCGATCAGCGGATCGACCTTGCCGGCGAGAGCATGGGCGTTGAGGTCCAGCGTGTAGTTCTTCAGCGCGCTGTCGCCTTTGCTGTCCTGCTCTTCCTCGGTCTCGTTACCGGTCTTTTGCGTGGAATGCTGCGCTTCTGCAGTCTTGTTGATGCCGTGCGCGATGTAGTTCACCACGTCGAGGCGGGTGATGGCGCGCTGGTTGAGGAAATACACCGCGTGCGATTCCTTCTCGCCGAACAGGGCAACCAGGATATTGGCGCCGGTGACTTCCTTCTTGTTGGTGGACTGCACATGCAGGATGGCGCGCTGGATAACGCGCTGGAACCCGACGGTGGGCTGGGTATCGACTTCGCCCGTGCCGGGAACAACAGGCGTGTGGGTCTCGATGTGCTGAACCAGCACGGCGCGCAATTCTTCTATATCCGCGCCGCAGGCACGCAAGACATGCGCGGCGGAAGGATTGTCCAGCATCGCCAGCAGCAGGTGCTCGACGGTGATGAACTCGTGCCGTTTCTGGCGGGCTTCGACAAAGGCCAGATGCAGGCTGACTTCCAGTTCTTGCGCGATCATTTTAATTTTCCTCCATGCGGCATCGTAACGGATGCCCGTGCTGCGTTGCAAACGCCGATACCTGATTCACCTTGGTCTCGGCGATGTCTTTGGGGTACAGGCCGCATACGGCTGATCCCTCATTATGTATTTGGAGCATGACTTGCGTCGCGCGTTCCTGGCTCATCGAAAAAAACGTCTTCAAAACTTCGATCACGAACTCCATCGTGGTGAAATCGTCGTTTATCAGTATCACCTTATACAGCTTGGGCGGTTTGGTCTTGCTGCGTTCCAGCAGGTTTACGTTTTCTTGTTTGGTTGCCATCGTTCGCTATTCTCACCCTGTGCTCAGTTGCATATTTGACGATTAGAATGGGATTTTCAAGTCAATTCGAAAATAAATCTTATTTAGCGCTTGACGTTACAACTTCAACTGGGGTAAAAAGCGCTCGGGTGTTTGAATCAAAGTATCTGCTAGTGCTGGTTTTGCCATGTGCGGTCCCATTTGCGATCTTGGAATTCAAACAATTTAGACGGGATTTCCACCCGTCGTTTTTTGTAAGGAAGCAAAGCATGGCAAACGGTACTGTTAAATGGTTCAACGACGCTAAGGGTTTCGGTTTCATCACTCCCGATGACGGCAGCGAAGACTTGTTCGCGCACTTCTCCGCGATCAACATGAGCGGCTTCAAGTCGCTCAAAGAAGGTCAGAAAGTGACTTTCGAAGTTGTTCAAGGTCCCAAGGGCAAACAAGCCTCCAACATCCAGGCGGGTTAATTCCTGTTTGAGGTGTGAAAAAAAGCCCGGCGTGAAAACGTCGGGCTTTTTGTTAGTGCTCGAAAAAAAGATATAGACCGTTATCTATATCTTTTGGTCTATATAGAAAGCCCGACGTTTTCACGCCGGGCTTTCGCTTTTGCAGCCATGCGCTCGGATCAGATGGCGCTCAGTGCAGCATTGAATGTCGAACTCGGCCGCATCGCCTTTGCGGTCTTGTCGAAACTCGGATGGTAATAGCCGCCCATGTCGACCGGCTTGCCCTGTGCGGCCAGCAGTTCCTTGTCGATCTTCGCCGCGTTGTCGGTGAGTGCCTTGGCCAGGGAGGCGAAGCGCGCCTGTATCTCCCTGTCCTTGCTCTGTGCGGCCAGCGCCTGCGCCCAGTACAGCGCGAGATAGAAGTGGCTGCCGCGGTTGTCGATCTCGCCCACTTTTCGCGCAGGGGATTTGCCGTTGTCGAGGATCTTGCCGATCGCCTGATCCAGTGTATCGGCCAGTACCTGCGCCTTGGGGTTCTTGAACGTCTGCGCCAGATGCTCCAGCGACACGCCCAGTGCGAGGAACTCGCCCAGCGAATCCCAGCGCAGGCAATTCTCCTGCTGGAACTGCTGTACATGCTTGGGCGCGGAACCGCCCGCGCCGGTCTCGAACATGCCGCCGCCGTTCATCAGCGGCACGATGGAGAGCATCTTGGCGCTGGTGTTGAGTTCCAGGATGGGGAACAGGTCGGTGAGGTAGTCGCGCAGCACGTTGCCGGTGACGGAGATGGTGTCTTTGCCCTGGCGCGCGCGTGCCAGCGTTGTGCGGCAGGCGTCCGACGGTTCCATGATCTTGATGTCCAGACCGCCGGTGTCGTGATCCTTGAGGTACTTCTCGACCTTGGCGATGATCTGCGCATCATGTGCACGGTTCTTGTCCAGCCAGAAGATTGCGGGCGTGTTGGACAGGCGCGCGCGGGTGACGGCGAGCTTCACCCAGTCCTGGATTGGCGCATCCTTGGTCTGGCAGGCGCGGAAGATGTCGCCCTGTTCGACGTTCTGCTCCAGCAGGACTTTTCCGTTTGCATCGACGATGCGCACCACGCCGTCACCTGTCATCTCGAAGGTCTTGTCATGCGAGCCGTACTCTTCGGCTTTCTGCGCCATCAGGCCGACGTTGGGCACCGAGCCCATGGTGGCGGGATCGAGCGCGCCGTTCTGTTTGCAGTCTTCGACGGTGGCGACATAGATGCCCGCGTAGCAGCGGTCGGGGATCATCGCCAGCGTGTCGTAGGCCTTGCCGTCGGCACCCCACATTTTGCCGCCATCGCGGATCATCGGCGGCATGGAGGCATCGACGATCACGTCGCTGGGCACGTGCAGGTTGGTGATGCCCTTGTCGGAATTCACCATTGCCAGCGCGGGGCCGTTGCGGAAGCAGTCGGCGATATCTGCCACCAGCGCGGCGCGCTTGCTTTCCGGCAAGGCGAACACCTTCGTTTCCATGTCGCCGAAACCGTTGTTGATGTTGACGCCCATCTCCTTGAGCTGCGCGCCGTGTTTGTCGAACACATTCTTGAAGAACACGGAAACGGCATGACCGAACATGATGGGGTCGGACACCTTCATCATGGTGGCCTTGAGGTGCAGCGAGAGCAGCACGTCTTCTTTCTTCGCCGCGGCGATCTGCTCGGCGTAGAACTGGCGCAGAGCCTTGCGGCTCATCACGGCGGAGTCGATCACTTCGCCGGCCTTGAGGTTCAGCTTGTCGCGAAGCACTGTAGTCTTGCTGTCCTTGCCCGCGAACTCGATGCGGGTGGTGGTCGCTTCCGGCACGGTCACCGACTTTTCGCTGCCATAGAAATCGCCGCTGCTCATGTGTGCCACGCGGGTCTTCGAGGTCTTCTCCCACTTGCCCATGCGGTGCGGATGCTTCTGCGCATAGCTCTTCACCGAGGCGGCGGCGCGGCGGTCGGAGTTGCCTTCGCGCAGCACCGGGTTCACCGCGCTGCCGAGCACCTTGCCGTAGCTCGACTTGATCTCTTTCTCTGCATCCGTCTTCGGATCCTCGGGGAAATCGGGAACCTTGTAGCCCTGCGACTGCAGTTCTTTGATCGCCGCCTTCAATTGCGGTATCGATGCGCTAATATTCGGCAGCTTGATGATGTTCGCCTCTGGTTTCAGCGTCAGCGCGCCAAGATCGGCGAGGCCGTCCGCGACTTTCTGTGCGGCGGTCAGGTGTTCGGGGAAGGTGGCGAGGATGCGTCCGGCCAGCGAGATGTCACTGGTCTCGACGGTGACCCCGGCAGCCTTGGTGAAGGCCTGTATGATGGGAAGCAGCGAGTAGGTCGCCAGTCGCGGGGCTTCATCGGTCAGGGTGTAGATGATCTTTGGGGTTGTCATTTTGGTTTCCGGAAAGTTCGAAAAAGTAAGATGAGTCGCATCCTGTTGCTCAACAAACCCTATGGCGTGATCTGCCAGTTCAGTCGTGACGGGATGCACCCGACGCTCGCGGATTATATCGCCGTTCCCGGGGTTTATCCCGCGGGTCGCCTCGATACCGACAGCGAAGGACTGCTGCTGCTCACCGACGACGGCAAGTTGCAGCATCGCATCACCGATCCCAGGCACAAGCTGGCCAAGACCTATTGGGCGCAGGTGGAGGGTATCCCCGACGAAGCGGCACTGCAGAGATTGCGGCGCGGTGTGCAACTCAAGGACGGCATGACCCTGCCAGCCGAAGCGCAGCTGATGGAGGAACCTGCCGGTCTGTGGCCGCGCGACCCGCCTGTCCGTTTCCGCAAGGAGATCTCCACGAGTTGGCTTTCACTCACCATCCGTGAAGGTCGCAACCGTCAGGTGAGGCGCATGACTGCCGCGGTCGGCTTCCCCACGCTGCGGCTGATCCGCTATGCGATCGGGGAGTGGACGCTGGACGGGATCGTTCCCGGTCAGTGGATACATAGAACCGCATAAACCCTCTTTAAAGCATGGATGTCTGACGGTCGTCAGGCATTGTCCGCACATCGCCGACATCCCGATATGTTTCCGCTGAATCTCTCCTGTTTCACCCATTCAGTCAGCTCTGCGGCTGTGGCACGGTTGTTGCGATAAATATCCCGGACTCCCAAAACATATGGGAGCTTGGCTGTTAAATGAGGGAGAGCGCATGAAATCGGTATGGATATGGGTTGTGTTTTTACTTCTGTATGGCGTGTTCTCCATGAAGACGCACGCGGCCGGCTTGGCCGTGGCTGGACAGAGTGAGATTTCAAGAAGTGGCGGCGCGTTTGGTTCGCTCCGCTGTAGCGCCTAGATGCGCAAGATACTTGCCGTGGTCAGCACGCGCGCGGCGGCGATCCGTATCGCGCCGCTGGTTAGCTTGCTGCAAAGGGTACCGTCGATGCAGGCCTTCGTCTGCATCGCTTCCCCGCATGCGCAGCAGATCGCACGGGAACTGGAGATCTTCGGCATCCGGGCCGATGCGGAGGTGGGCGGGATAGCCTGCCAGTCGAACGGGGACATCGCGCGGGAGATCGAGGGTTTCATCCGCGCCCACAAGCCAGATTGCGTACTGGTTCAGGGTGATGCGGACGTGGTGATGGGATCGTTCCGGCGGCAGGCGGCGTATGGCAATCTGGGCAGCGGTCTGCGCCTGTATGAGTTGCATCATCACGCCCTGGACGGGGCGAATCCGCAAGTGGTCGATCTGGTCGCCACCTACTATTTCGTCGTTTCCGAGACAGCGCGTGACAGATTGCTGAAGGAAGGGGTCGCGGCGGAGAACATCTACGTCACCGACAGCACGGCTGTCGATGCGCTACTGATGGTGATCGGGCGCATCCGCGACGATGAGGGGTTGCAAGCCGGCCTGGCGGCCGCTTTTCCCGGCATCGATCCGGAGAAGCGGCTGGTCTTCGTTGCCGGATACCGGCGCGACTACTTTCTCGACCAGTTCGAGAACATATGCCGTGCGCTGAAGCGACTGGCCATGCGTCCGGATGTGCAAGTCATCTATCCGGCCCATCCGGAGCCACGGATGCGCAGCATCGCCGATATGGTGTTCGCCGACCATCCCAGCATCACGGTCATCGAACAGCAGGACTATCTGCACCAGGTCTATCTGATGCAGGCGGCCTATCTCATCCTCACCGATTCCGACGATGCGCAGGACGACGTGCTTGCGCTGGGCAAACCGGTGCTGGTGATGCGGGATGTGAGCGAGCGCCTGGACTCCGACGATCTCGGCACCATCAAGCAGGTGGGGACGGATACCGAACACATCCTGCGCGAATGTGCCATGTTTCTGGATGATGAGTCTTACTACCAGGCCTTCGCATCCCATCGCAATCCCCGCGGCGACGGGCAGGCCAGCCAGCGTATCGCGGAGACACTGCTGCGATAAACTCGCTTCTGTCGAGGGTGGGGCGCAGGGTATAATGCGCCCCTTTCAAATGACAGGAGCAATCCATGCCTATTTACGAATATCGCTGCAGCAGTTGCGGTACGCAAAAAGACGTGATGCAGAAGATCAGCGAAGCGCCGCTGACAACTTGCCCGGAATGCGGCAAAGAGACTTTTGCCAAGCAGCTCAGTGCCGCCGGCTTCCAGCTCAAGGGTAGCGGCTATTACGCGACCGACTTCAAGAACAAACCGGCCCAGTGCGAGCCGTCCACCTGCGCGTCCTGCCCGGCGGCCGGTACCCATTCGTGAAGAAATACCTGCTTACCGGCCTGCTGGTCTGGGTTCCCCTGGGTATCACCCTGTGGGTGCTGAACCTCATCATCGGTATGCTGGATCTGACGCTGAGCCTGCTGCCGGAACAGTTGCATCCGGACGAATTGCTCGGCATCCATATTCCCGGCCTCGGCGTCATCCTGACCGCAGTCGTGGTGCTGACCACCGGTCTGCTGGTGCGCAATGTGTTCGGGCAGCGCCTGCTGGCCTATTGGGACGGCATGCTGCGCCGCATCCCTTTCGTCAATGCCATCTACAACAGCGTCAAGCAGGTCAGCGACACCCTGCTGTCGGAGAACGGCAACGCATTCCGCAAAGTACTGCTGGTGCGCTACCCCCATCCCGATGCATGGTCGCTGGCGTTCCTGACCAGCACGCCTGCTGAAGTGACACGCCAGCTGCATGGTGATGAATATGTCGGCGTGTTTGTCCCGACCACGCCCAGTCCGGTGAACGGCTTCTATTTCTACGTGAAGAAGTCCGAGACCATCGAGCTGGATATCAGCGTGGACGCCGCCTTTAGAGCCATCATCTCGATGGGCGTGGTGACCACGCCGGAGAACGCCGCCCAGCTCGCCGGAGCAAACAAGTAAATCCCTTTGTAATTTTCCGATAGATCTGAACTGAACCACTTATGCGTACACATTACTGCGGACAACTCAACGTTAACCACCTCGGCAACACCGTCACCCTGTGCGGCTGGGCCCATCGCCGCCGCGACCACGGCGGGGTGATCTTCATCGACCTGCGCGACCGCGAAGGCTTGGCCCAGATCGTGTGCGATCCGGACCGTGCCGACATGTTCGCCATCGCCGAATCGGTGCGCAATGAATTCGTACTCAAGATCACCGGCCGCGTGCGCCGCCGTCCCGAAGGCACCGAGAACAAGAACATCCCCAGTGGCGAGATCGAACTGCTGTGCCACGAGATCGAAGTGCTGAACGTCTCGGTCACGCCGCCGTTCCAGCTCGACGACGAGAACCTTTCCGAGAACGTGCGCCTGACCCATCGCGTGATCGACCTGCGCCGTCCGCAGATGCAGAAGAACATGATGCTGCGCTACCAGACCGCGCGCTCGTTCCGCCGCTTCCTGGACGACAAGGGCTTCATCGACATCGAGACACCGATGCTGACCAAGTCCACGCCGGAAGGTGCCCGCGACTACCTGGTGCCGTCGCGTGTGCATGCGGGCGAGTTCTTCGCCCTGCCGCAATCGCCGCAACTGTTCAAGCAATTGCTGATGGTGGCGGGCTATGACCGTTACTACCAGATCACCAAGTGTTTCCGCGACGAAGATCTGCGCGCCGACCGCCAGCCCGAATTCACCCAAGTGGATATCGAGACATCCTTCATGTCGGAAGAGCAGATCATGAATCTCACCGAAGAGATGATCCGCACCGTGTTCAAGGAAGTGCTGAATGTCGCGCTGCCCAACCCGTTCCCGCGCATCGGCTACGGCGAAGCGATGGCGCGCTTCGGCTCAGACAAACCAGACATGCGCGTGACGCTGGAGATCACCGAAGTCACCGACGCGGTGAAGGATGTGGCGTTCAAGGTGTTCGCCGGTGTGGCGAATTCCGACAACGGTCGTGTCGCTGCGCTGCGCGTGCCCAACGGCGGCAGCTTCTCGCGTGGCGAGATCGACGAGTACACCAAGTTCGTCGGCATCTACGGCGCCAAGGGCTTGGCCTACATCAAGGTCAACGACATCACGCAACTGAACGAGACCGGCCTGCAATCGCCCATCGTCAAGAACCTGCATGCGGCCGCACTGAAGACCATCATCGAACGCACCGGTGCGCAGAACGGCGACATCATCTTCTTCGGCGCGGACAAGGCCAAGATCGTCAACGATGCGCTCGGCGCTTTGCGCAGCAAGATCGGTCACGAGAAGGGCTACACCAACGGCAAGGCGTGGGAGCCGATCTGGGTGGTTGACTTCCCCATGTTCGAGTACGACGACGAAGCCAAGCGCTGGAACGCCTGCCACCATCCCTTCACCGCGCCCAAGGACGAGCATCTGCAATTCCTCGAGACCGATCCGGGCAAGTGCCTGGCCAAGGCCTACGACCTCGCCCTGAACGGCTGGGAGATCGGCGGCGGCTCGGTGCGTATCCACAAGGAAGCGGTGCAGAGCCAAGTGTTCCGCGCGCTTAACATCGGCGCGGAAGAGGCCCAGCTCAAGTTCGGCTTCCTGCTCGACGCACTGCAATACGGCGCGCCTCCGCACGGCGGCCTAGCCTTCGGACTGGACCGCATCGTCACCATGATGACCGGTGCCGAATCCATCCGCGACGTGATCGCCTTCCCCAAGACCCAGCGCGCGCAGTGTCTGCTGACACAGGCACCGTCTGCGGTGGACGAGAAGCAGTTGCGCGAACTGCACATCCGTCTGCGCCAGCCCGCGCCGACCGAACCCGCCAAGGAATAAGATGCGGCGCGCGGCAAAGGCACAGTGGTGGCTGCTGGTCGGCTTGCTGCTGTGCCTGCCGTTCGCGCAGGCGCGTGACGACCGTACTTCCTCTCTCCCGGTCGTCGCCGTCGCTAATCTTCCGGCGGAAGCGCGCGATACCCTGCGACTCATCAAACAGGGCGGACCTTTCCCCTATCCGCGCGACGGCGTTGTGTTCGGCAACTACGAACGCATCCTGCCGCAGCGGGCGCGCGGCTATTACCACGAATACACAGTGAAGACGCCGGGCGTGCAGCATCGCGGCGCGCGGCGTATCGTCTGCGGCGAGGTGCCCGAGTGCTACTATTCAGGTGACCACTATCGTAGTTTCCAACGCATCGCGGAGGGCTGGTGAATGAGCGGACTATGTGCACGTCTTATGAAAGTCAGCGAGGCAGGCGTATACCGTCTCAATTGCTCGCTGGACGACTTGTTGAACAGTGCCGACGTGAACGGCTTCGCCGTATTCGAGGCCGACTTGCCACAGGGTGCCAGCAAAGGCGAGGTGCTGGCAGAACTGGCCCGCGTGATCAAGGCGCCGGACTGGTTCGGCAACAATTGGGACGCCCTGATCGACTCGCTGTGCGACCTATCCTGGCGTCCCGCGCCGGGATACATCCTACTGCTGCGCGGTGACGCACCAGCCAAGGAAGAATTGCACGAGATATTCGAAGCCGTGGTGATCTTCTGGAAGACACAGGGCCGACCGTTCTGGATCTTCTACATTTGATGGCAGCGAACAAGCAACCCGTCTCCGCATTAGTCGTTATCCATACTCCTCCTTCGACAAGCTCAGGACAGGTGCTTGACATGAAGGTGCTGCTGCTGGAACGCGCCGACCATCCCGGCTACTGGCAATCGGTCACCGGCAGCCGCGACGGCGACGAGACCTTGCACGAGACCGCCATCCGCGAAGTGATGGAGGAGACCGGCCTGGATGCCACGCGTTATGCACTCAGCGACTGGCAGCAACAGAACGTGTACGAGATCTACGAGACCTGGCGGCACCGCTACCCGCCCGGCGTCACCCTCAACACCGAACACGTCTTCAGCCTGCAACTTCCGCAGCCGCTCCCCGTCCAACTCTCGCCGCGCGAACATCTGGGCTATCAGTGGTTGCCCTGGCGCGAAGCGGCGGATAAAGTGTTCTCGCCCAGCAATCGCGCGGCGATATTGCAATTACCAGAGAAAGCGCAGCATGGCTGAACAAAAGATATCCATCGCCTACGAACACCCCGACACTGCGCAAACAAGTTGCAGCACCGCGCACGCCTGGGCCAGGAAACCGCGCGAACCCGAACCCGCCGAAAAGGCCGAACTCATCGCGCGCATCAAGCGCCTGCTGAAAGAGCAGGATGCCGTGCTGGTCTCGCACTACTACGTGCATCCCGACCTGCAAGACCTGGCCGAAGCGACCGGCGGCATCGTCTCCGATTCGCTCGACATGGCCAACTTCGGCCACCAGCATCCGGCTAAGACCATCGTAGTGGCGGGTGTGCGTTTCATGGGCGAGACGGCCAAGATATTGAATCCCGAGAAGCGCGTGCTGATGCCCGATCTCGAAGCGGAATGCTCGCTCGACCTCGGCTGCCCCATCGAAGAATTCGCCCCGTTCTGCGATGCCCATCCCGACCGCGTGGTGGTGGTGTACGCCAACACCAGCGCCGCCGTGAAGGCGCGTGCCGACTGGATGGTGACCAGCTCTATTGCGCTGCCGGTGGTCAAGCACCTGCACGAGCAGGGCAAGAAGATATTGTGGGCACCGGACCGCCACCTCGGCGATTATGTGCAGCAACAGAGCGGCGCGGACATGCTGCTGTGGCAGGGCTCATGCATCGTGCACGACGAATACAAGGCCAAGGAATTGCAGGAGATGAAAGCGCAGCATCCCGGCGCGCTGGTGCTGGTGCACCCCGAATCGCCGCGTGCCGTCATCCAGCAGGCCGATGTAGTCGGCTCCACCACCCAGCTCATCAAGGCCGCGCAGAACGCGCCCAACAAGGAATTCATCGTCGCCACCGACAACGGCATCCTGCACAAGATGCGCACCCTGTGCCCGGACAAACTCTTCCTAGAAGCCCCCACCGCCGGACGCGGCGCCAACTGCACCAGTTGCAGCCACTGCCCGTGGATGGCGATGAACGGATTGTTGAATCTGGCGGAAGTGCTGGAGCGCGGCAACAACGAGATCCACGTCGACCCGGCCTTCATCCCACGCGCGGTGCTACCGATCAAACGCATGCTGGACTTTGCGAAGCAGATCAACCTGCCGACGCGGGGGATTGGGAATGCTTGATATGCATAGCAGCGTTTTACATTGTTGGCCTTGTACCTCATGTGGTAATTAGATAACCTGCATTTCATCAACAGATGAAAGGAGATTTCGTGCCAGTACCCGAAACAATAATCAAAAGCTGCTTGTGCATACCAGATGTAAGCTGCTACGAAATTGTTAAAGATTTTTCAGGCTCGATTATTGCCGTAGCGGTGGCATTCTTCAGCGTGAGATATGCATTTAAGCAAATAGCTGAACAGCATAAAAATACACTCAAGGCTCAGATCGAAGAGCAGAAAAGAAATACTCGCATTGAATTATTTCGAGAGATATGCGGGTTAATGGATCAATCATATTCGATCATTCGTGAGGTGAATTCTTATTGCATGATAAAGAAATATTCTAATATCGAGATGAAGTCTGAGATCAATCATCTGGAATATTTAGATATTGTGAATAAATTTGGACAGGCACTTATAGCGGTAATAAGCAAAGTTGAATCGCATGAGATAGTAAATCTAATGCTATTTCGTGTTTTCAGGTTTTCTCTTCAGTCAATACACCATGATCTATTAGCAATTCAGTTTTCTGAAGATAGATATTACGTACTTGAACGCATACTAGAGCTAACCAGTGATGCTCAAATGTACTTCAGTGATTTTCAAGTGTGCCTTCAAAATATGGCATACGGTGAAGTATTTGAATCTGAAGTTCCCCAAAGGGAGCCTGCAGATAAGAGATGCAAAGTAATAACCAACGACCCCGAAACGCTTAAGGAGCTTCACCATTACTTCTGGCGTGAAACTGATTGGGGTAAAAATTGTATTAAGTACGAAGAAGAAGCTAAGGAGCGTTTCTCCGATATGGGTAAATAGCGAAGACAATTGCCGCATCACCCCGCCACCCCGATTGGGTAGAATGCACCCATGACCTCCCTCAAGATCGCCACCTACAACATCCACAAAGGTTTTTCCCAGTTCAACCGCCGCGTGGTGCTGCACGAGCTGCGCGAACGGCTGCGCGAGCTGGATGCCGACATCATCTTTTTGCAGGAAGTGCAAGGTGAGCATGCGCAGCATGTGCAGCGCCATGCCGACTATCCGGCCGGGCCGCAGCATGAGTTCCTGGCCGACGAGTTCTGGGCGCACCATGCTTACGGCATGAACGCGGTGTACGACGCCGGGCATCACGGCAACGCCATCCTGAGTCGTTTCCCCATCTTGCAGGCCAATAACAAGGATGTCTCGGCGCACCGCTTCGAGAGCCGCGGGCTGCTGCATTGTGCGGTGGAGGTGGGCGGGCAGAAGGTGGATTGCCTGTGCGCGCATTTCGGCTTGTTCGCCAAGGGGCGCAGGATGCAGAAGCGCGCGCTGATCGAGTATGTGCGCAGTGCGATCCCGGAGGATGAGCCGCTGATCATCGCGGGCGATTTCAACGACTGGCGCGACCAGTTGAGCCCGGTGCTGAAACGCGAGCTGGGCGTGCGCGACGTGTTCGATATGCACAACGGCCAGCCCGCGCGCAGCTACCCATCCCGTTTGCCGCTGTTCCGGCTTGACCGCATCTATGTGCGCGGTTTCGAGGTGCAGCTGTGCGATGTGCATACCGGCGGCAAGTGGAAGCGATTGTCCGACCATGCGGCGCTCTCGGCGCAATTGAAGAGAACATGAATCGAGTCCGCCGCATCGCCGGGAACGGACTGACGCTGCTGAAGAACGGCGAGGCGTTCTTCCCGCAGCTTTGCGCCGATATCGATGCTGCGAAGCGCTTCGTTTATCTGGAAACCTATATCTTCGCCGCCGACGAGACGGGTTCGCTGGTTGCCCAGGCCTTGCAGCGCGCGGCGGCGCGCGGGCTGAGCGTGCGGCTCATGCTGGACGGTTTCGGTTCGGCGGAGCTGCCGGTTTCGTTCGTGGAGGAACTGCGCGAGGCAGGCGTCGAGGTGCAGTGGTTCCGGCGCGAGATCTCGCCGTTCACGTTCCGCCGTGACCGCATGCGCCGTTTGCGCCGCATGCACCGCAAGCTGGCGGCGATGGACGGCAAGATCGCCTTCGTCGGCGGCATCAATATCATCAACGATATCCCGGCCGAACTGGATTTCGACGCGCCGCGGATGGATTACACCGTGCGCATAGAGGGCGACCTGGCCGGCGAGGTGCAGGCGGTCATGCTGCACCTGTGGGAGATGGTCTCCTGGGCGGCGTTCCGCAAGCGCGTCAAGGCGGAGGGATGGCGCTTGCGCCGCAAGCCAAAGGACAAGGATGCCGCAGTGAAGCTCGTGCTGCGGGACAACGTGCGCCACCGCCGTGACATCGAGCGCGCCTATATGCAGGCCATCGCCGGGGCGCAGCACGAGGTCATTGTTGCCAATGCCTATTTCCTGCCCGGACGCCTGTTCCGCCGCTCGTTGATGCAGGCGGCAAGGCGCGGTGTGCGCGTGGTGCTGTTGTTGCAGGGCAAGGTGGAATACCACTTGCAGCATTACGCCACGCTGGCGTTGTACGAACGCCTGATCGGCGCCGGGGTGGAGATATATGAATACCAGCCCAGCTATCTGCATGCCAAGGTCGCGGTCGTCGACGGCGAGTGGGCGACGGTGGGGTCTTTCAATATCGACCCGTTCAGCCTGCTGTTGGCGCGCGAGGCGAACCTGGTCGTCCGCGATGCGGCTTTCGCGGGCGTGCTGCGCAACAATCTGTGGCACGCCATCGAACACGATGCGCGGCAGGTGGTGCTGGCGAACAGGAATCTGTTGACGCGCTGGCTTGCGCGCCTGAGTTACGGACTGATCAGTTTCGTCATCGGGGTGCTGGGTTTCTCTAGGAAACACTAGTTTGAAATTGACACTGTCGGGGGCGGCGCGGAGAATCCCAGAAAGGGACCGTTGCACCTGCGGCGAGTCCTCTCGGCTTCGGAGAGGGAGGTAGTGATGAGTAGCAAAAAGGCACCGCAGCATCGCAGTGCGGGCATGAGCAAGGAGGCCATCATGGTTTCGCTTGCCGACCACCTGATCTACTCCAACAGCAAATACCCCATCAATGCGACCACGCGCGACTGGTTCGAGACGGTGGCTTACAGCGTGCGCGACCGCCTGGTCGAACGCTGGATGGAGACCATGCAGCGCTATTACGAGCAGGATTCAAAGCGCATCTACTATCTGTCGCTGGAATTCCTGATGGGACGCACGCTGAGCAACGCCATGCTCAACCTCGGCATGGATGAACCGGGACGCGCGGCACTCTACGAACTGGGGCAGGATTTCGAAACAGTCGCCGGGGTTGAGTCCGACGCGGCGCTGGGCAACGGCGGCCTCGGAAGGCTGGCGGCCTGTTTCCTCGATTCCATGGCGACGCTCAATCTGCCCTGTTACGGTTACGGCATCCGCTACGAATACGGCATGTTCCGTCAGAGCATCGAAAACGGCATCCAGATGGAACATCCCGACAACTGGCTGCGTTACGGTAACCCGTGGGAGTTCCCGCGACCCGAACTGTTGTATCCGGTGAAGTTCTACGGCCATGTGGTGGAGTACAAGCACGAGGACGGTTTCGTGCGCCATCACTGGGTCGATACCGATGATGTGATGGCGATGGCCTACGACACGCCGGTTCCCGGCTACGGCGGCCTGACGGTGAACAACATGCGCCTGTGGGCGGCGAAGTCCTCGCGCGATTTCGAGCTGCGCTATTTCAACGAGGGCGATTACATCCAGGCGGTGGCCGACAAGAACGAATCGGAGAACCTGTCCAAGGTGCTCTATCCGAACGACACGACCCAGATGGGGCGCGAATTGCGTCTGAAGCAGCAGTATTTCTTCGTCAGCGCCTCGTTGCAGGACATGCTGTTCCGCTACAAGAAGAACCACGAGAGCTGGCTGCAGCTGCCGGACAAGCTGGCGGTGCAACTGAACGACACCCATCCCTCCATCGCGGTGGCCGAGATGATGCGTTTGCTGGTGGATGTGCATCATCTGACCTGGGACGAGGCATGGGGGCTGAGCACCCATATCTTTTCCTACACCAACCACACTCTGATGCCGGAGGCGCTGGAGACCTGGCCGGTGGCGATGTTCGAATCGCTGCTGCCGCGCCATCTGCAGATCATCTACGAGATCAACTACCGTTTCCTGCAGCAGGTGATGCACCAGTTCCCCGGCGACGGCGATCTGCTGCGCCGCTTGTCCATCGTCGACGAGAACAACGGACGCCGCTTGCGCATGTCGCATCTCGCCATCGTCGGCAGCCACACGGTGAACGGGGTGGCCGAGCTGCATACCGAGCTGATGAAACGCACCATCTTCGCCGACTTCGAGCGCATCACACCGGGCAAGATCATCAACCTGACCAATGGCGTCACACCGCGCCGCTGGTTGAACCAGGCCAACCCCGGCCTGGCCGGACTGATCTCGGAAAGCATCGGCATGGATTGGCTCACCGATCTGGGCCAGTTACGGAAGCTGCGCGAGTTGGCCGACGATGTGTCCTTCCAGAAACAGTTCCACGCGATCAAGCAGGCGAACAAGGACCGTCTCGCCGACATGATCTCCAGGCAACTCGACATCCAGATCGATACTTCCTCGCTGTTCGATATCCAGATCAAGCGTATCCACGAATACAAACGGCAGTTGCTCAACGTACTGCATGTCATCACACTGTATAACCGCATGCGTTCCGGCAACCATCCCGAGATCGTGCCGCGCACGGTCATCATCGCGGGCAAGGCGGCGCCGGGATATGCCATGGCCAAACTGATCATCCGGCTCATCAACGACATTGCCGACATCGTCAACAACGACCAGCAGGTCGGCGGCCGGCTGAAGCTGGTGTTCATCCCCAACTACGATGTTACCAACGCCGAGCGCATCGTGCCGGCGGCCGATCTGTCCGAGCAGATATCCACCGCCGGCACCGAGGCTTCCGGCACTGGCAACATGAAGCTGGCACTGAACGGCGCGCTGACCATCGGCACGCTCGATGGTGCCAACATCGAGATCCGCGACGAGGTGGGCGCGGAGAACTTCTTCCTATTCGGGATGACGGCGGACGAGGTCGAGCAGACGCACCGCAAGGGTTACCGCCCGATGGACTATTACCGCAACGATCCCGAACTGAAGCAGGCATTGGACATGCTGGCCGCCGGCTATTTCTGTCCGGACGAGGCGGGGCGCTATCAGGGCGTGGTCGACGCCCTGATCAAACAGGGCGACGGCTATATGCTTCTGGCGGACTATGCGTCCTATGTTGCCTGTCAGGACAGGGTGGGCGAACTTTACCGCGATCGCCAGGAATGGACGAAGCGCGCCATCCTCAATGTCGCCGGGATGGGCAAGTTCTCCAGCGACCGCACCATACGCGAATATGCCGAGAAGGTCTGGCGCGTCGATCCGGTGGAGCCGCAGGCGGGCAATCCATGAGTACGGTCCTCGCGGGAGACATCGGTGGGACCAAGACGAGGCTGGCGATCATCGAGGTCGACGGCACGCGGGTGCACAGCGTGCGCGAGGCCGAGTACACCAGCCGCAGTTTTGCCACTTTCGAGGCACTGCTGGCGGATTTTCTCAAGGACGCCGCAACGCCGCCGCACGCGGCCTTCGGTATCGCCGGGCCTGTTATCGGTGGAGCGGTGCGTACCACCAATCTGCCCTGGTTCATCGAGGCCGACGTCCTGCAGCAGCGTTTCGGCTTCAAGCGCTGTCTTCTACTCAACGATCTGGAAGCGGTGGCGCATGGCCTGCCGGCGCTGGGTGAGGCGGATATGCTGACCCTGCAAAAGGGAGTGCCCGGAGCCCAGGGCAATGTGGCCGTGATCGCTGCCGGTACGGGTTTGGGCGAGGCCGGTTTGTTCTGGGACGGGCTGCAGCATCATCCCTACGCCACGGAAGGCGGACACAGCAGTTTCAGCCCGCAAAGCGAACTGGAGATGGAGTTGTTGCGCTATCTGCAGCGGCGTTATGCGCATGTCAGCTGGGAGCGCGTTGTATCCGGCATGGGTTTGCCCGATCTGCACGATTTCCTGCGCCTGCACCGCAAGTCTGTCCTGCCGCCATGGCTGGTGGAGGAGATGCGTGCGGGCGATGCGGCGGCAGTCATCTCGCGGGCGGCAGCGGCGCAGAGCGATGACATCTGCGTCGAGACCCTGACGCTTTTCGTTCGGTTTTACGGTGCCGAGGCCGGCAATCTCGCCCTGAAGACCATGAGCCGCGGCGGTCTGTATGTGGGCGGCGGGATCGCGCCAAAGATATTGCCCTTGCTGCAGGGCGAAGGCTTCCTGCAAGCGTTCCTGAACAAGGGGCGCATGCGTCATGTGCTGGAGGCCATGCCGGTGCGGGTGATCCTCAATGACCGCGTGGCCTTGTACGGTCCGGCCTTGTGTGCGGGGCGGCAATAAGTCAAAAAGATAATTCCCCCTGTCATTTGCATTGTTACCCGGCGAACATTGTGGCACGATGCGGAAAATAATGAGGCTGGCGGACTGTTGGAGGAGACGGGACGCTCGGCGAGGATATAGGGAGTATCGATGGGGAGATTCCTCGATAACATAAGACAGCTGACTTTGGGCAGGCTGTTGATTTTGCTTTCACTCATGGCCGCAGTGCTCGCGGCATCGCTTATTTACTATTTGTCCGAAACGATACGCGATCACGCCATCCACGAATTGGCGCGGGAAGACGCGCAGCAGACTTCCAAGATGGTGTTCCAGAGCCTGTATTCGGCCATGCGCAAGGGCTGGAACAAGCAGGAGATCAACGAGTCCATCGAGCGGCTCAATTCGACATTTCCCGACCTGAAGATCAGCGTCTATCGGGGAGAGGTCGTCGCAAAACAATTCGGTGTCATGAATGGCGAAACCCTGGTCGCGCAGAGCGATGCCGAACTGTCGGCTGCGCTGAATCAGGGGGTGGACTCGATGACCTTCCCGAACGAAGAGTCCATCCGCTATCTCTATCCCGTCGTGGCCCAGCAGGAATGTCTGGCTTGCCATACCCAGTCGCATGTCGGCGCGGTGCATGGCGTGATCGACATCACCTATCCGATCCGCGACCTGAAGGTGTCCTTCAGCGTGGTAATCAACACCATCGTCGGCTACACCCTGCTGGTGATCGCGATCGTGTTCATCATCCTCTACCTCAAACTGCGATATCTGGTGGCGCTGCCCATCGCCAATCTGGTGGGGGTGATGCGCAGCGTGACGCTGGATATGGACATGAGCCGCCGCGTGACAGGGGCCACCTGGCTGGTCGAGATCAAGCATCTGGCCGAGTATTTCAACCATCTGTTGCAGACTGTGCAGGAATACAACGTCAAGCTGGAAGAGTTGTCGGTGCGCGACCCGCTGACTGGGCTGTACAACCGGCGCAAGTTCCACGAGTTCTTGCAATACGAGATCATCCGCGCCGAGCGGCACCAGCACGGTTTCTCGGTGATCATGATCGACCTGGATAACTTCAAGTACATCAACGACACCTTCGGCCACCCCATTGGCGACATGGTGCTCAAGGAACTGACCGCGATGCTGGGCGAGGGGCTGCGCAAGGGCGACGTGCTGGCGCGGCTTGGCGGTGACGAGTTCGCCATCATCCTGCCGGAGACACCTGCCGCCAACGGCCTGCAGGTGGCAAACAAGTTGCATCAGGCATTGGCCGGCCGCGAATTCGAACTGCCGGTCGGTAAGATCCGCACCACGGCCAGTTTCAGCATGGTGAGCTATCCCGAGGACGGCAGGACCGAGGAGTCGCTCTATTCGGCGATGGATGTGGTGCTGTACAAGGCGAAGATGCTGGGCAAGAACCAGGTGATGACCGCGGACACCGAAGCGGATCGCAGCATGATGACCATCTTCAAGCAGGGGGACTTCCTGCGCAATGCCCTGCGCGAGGATCGCATCGAAGCCTTCCTGCAACCCATCATCGAATTGAAGACCGGCAAGGTCGCCGCCTACGAGGTACTGGTGCGCATACGCGATGGCGAGACCATCATTCCGGCGGGGGAATTCATCGAAGTTGCCGAGGAACTCGGCATGGCGCAGGAGCTCGACCGCGAGGTGTTCCGCAAAGGGTTGGCGCACTACGCGGCCATCTCGAGGAAGCATCCTCAGGCCAAGATGTTCTTCAACCTGTTCCCGCGCAGCTTCAACGATATCGAGTGGGTGCGCGGCATCCCCGCGCTGGTGCGCGCGGCCGGTGTGCCGTGCGAGAGCATCGTGCTGGAGATCACCGAGCGCGAGGCCTTGCCCAACCTGACCCAGGTGCGTGCCGTGATCGAGGAGCTGCGCGAAAGCCGGATCGCCGTCGCGCTGGACGATTTCGGCAGCGGATTCTCGTCTTTCCTCTATCTCAAATATCTGTCCATCGACTACGTCAAGATCGAAGGCAGTTTTGTGCGCCAGATCGTCGCCGACCAGCGCGACCGCATCATGGTCGCCCATATCAACAGCATGGCGCATGAGTTTGGCCTGAAGACGGTGGCCGAATTCGTCGAGGACGAGATGACTGCGAAGATGCTGGCCGAGATGGGGGTGGATTACGCGCAGGGTTACTACTTCGGACGTCCCGCGCGACCGGAATGATGCACAGCGCGTGTGCGCTGTGCGACATCCGGGTGCATTGATTGCCACTGCCGCCCCATCCCTTGCGGCATAATCCCTTCAGAATCAACATCAAATCACTTTGGCATGAGGCTTGCTGATAAACAGGTGAAGGCGATCTCGGGCCTCCCCGCCCGCCGCCTTTATGTTTCTCCTCCTGTTATGGGCATCCGCGAGGATGCCCGTTTTTTTCGGGCTTGTGCGTCAGGCTATAATGCCCGCCGTCATTGAACGCGTTACCCAGATGAGACACTACTCGCACACCCCCTCCGCCGCGACCCGTACCGATTGGAAAGTCATTCGCAGTCTGGTTCCCTACCTGCTGGAATTCAAATGGCGCGTCGCCGTAGTGATCCTGCTGCTGGTGCTGGCGAAGGTGGCCAACGTTGTCGTGCCGCTGGCGCTCAAGGAGATCGTCGATGCAATGGGCAAGCCGCAGGCGATGCTGGTGCTGCCGGTGTTCCTCATTCTGGGTTACGGTCTGTTGCGCCTGTTCAGCACGCTGTTCGGGGAATTGCGCGATGCGCTGTTCGCCAAGGTCACCCAGCGCGCTATCCGCCGCATCGCGTTGCAGGTGTTCGAGCATCTGCACAACCTGAGCCTGCGCTTCCATCTGGAGCGGCAGACCGGCGGCGTATCGCGTGACATCGAGCGCGGTACGCGCGGCATCAGCTTCCTGCTTACTTTTCTGCTGTTCAACATCCTGCCGACCCTGCTGGAGATCGGGCTGGTGGCGGCGATCCTGTTCGTCAAATACGATCCCTGGTTCGCCATCATCACTTTTGCCACGTTGGTGCTCTACATCGCCTTCACGCTGGCGGTCACCGAATGGCGCATGGTGTTCCGCCGCACTATGAACGACATGGATTCCAAGGCCAACACGCGCGCCATCGACAGTCTGATCAATTACGAGACGGTGAAGTACTTCGGCAACGAGCGCTATGAAGTGGCGCGTTACGACGAGCAGATGCAGGGGTGGGAGGTTTCGGCCGTGCGCAACCAGACCTCGCTGGCGACGCTCAACGCGGGGCAGAGCATCATCATCGCCATCGGCGTGACGCTATTGATGCTGCTGGCGGCGGACAAAGTGGTGAAGGGCGAGATGACCGTGGGTGATCTGGTGCTGGTCAATGTGTTCATGATCCAGTTGTACATGCCGTTGCATTTTCTCGGCTTCGTCTATCGCGAGATCAAGAACGCGCTGGCCGATATGGAAAAGATGTTCCGCCTGCTGGACGAGAACCGCGAGATCGCGGATGCCCCCGGCGCTCCGATTTTGCGGCTGGAGCAGGCCGCGGTGCGCTTCGAACATGTCGGTTTCCATTACGATCCCGCGCGCGAGATATTGCACGATGTGAGCTTCGATATCCCGAGCGGGCATACCGTTGCGGTGGTGGGGGCGAGCGGGGCGGGCAAATCCACGTTGTCCAGATTGTTGTTCCGTTTCTATGATGTGAATGAGGGGGCGATCTCCATCGATGGTCAGGACATCCGTTCCGTGACCCAGGCCAGTCTGCGTGCCGCCATCGGCATCGTGCCGCAGGACACCGTGCTGTTCAACGACACCATCTACTACAACATCGCCTACGGTCGACCGGATGCGACACGCGAGGAGGTGGTGGCGGCAGCGCAATCGGCGCATATCCACACTTTCATCGAGTCATTGCCGCAGGGCTACGAATCGATGGTGGGCGAGCGCGGACTGAAACTGTCCGGCGGCGAAAAGCAGCGTGTCGCCATCGCGCGCGCGATCCTGAAGAACCCGGCCATCCTGATCTTCGACGAGGCGACCTCGGCGCTGGATTCCAAGTCGGAAAAAGCCATCCAGGACGAGTTGCGCAGCATCGCCCGGAACCGCACCACGCTGGTGATCGCGCACCGTCTGTCGACTGTCGTTGACGCTCATCAGATTCTGGTGATGGATAAAGGACGCATCATCGAACGTGGCTCACACCGTAACTTGTTGGAAAAGCAGGGTATTTACTCACAGATGTGGGCTTTGCAGCAGCAGGAGGAGCAATAGCCTATTTGTTACACGCGTTGAATCTATTTCTGTTTTTAGGGTATTCTGCGGTCCGTGTCAGGGATAAGAAGGTAAACATGTTCAAAAAAATCATCATGCTGGCTTTGTTCGTTCATGTGCTGCCAGCACATGCAGCGGAAATGGAAGGCGCGAACACGGTAGTTCGCGACGACCAGTTGAGCAGCGCTGTGTTCAAGCAGGCGGCTGCACCGAGGCTGCAGTCCGCCTTCGCCATGATCTATGACGAACAGGATCAGCGTCCGCTGTATTCCAAGAATGCGGATGCCGTGGTGCCTATCGCTTCCATTACCAAGCTGATGACGGCGATGGTCATTCTGGATGCAAATCTGCCGATGGACGAACCGATCAGTATCGAATCCGAAGACCGCGACCGCCTGAAGGGTTCGCGCTCGCGCATGCGCAACGGCATGACGCTGACGCGCGGTGAATTGCTGAAACTGGCGTTGATGGCGTCAGAGAATCAGGCGGCGGCGGCACTGGCGCGCACCTATCCCGGCGGCACCCAGGTTGCACTGGCGATGATGAATGCCAAGGCGCGCGAACTGGGCCTCAGTTCCACGCGTTTCTACGATCCCACCGGACTGCATAGCGATAATGTCTCAACCGCACGAGAGCTGGTGAAGATCGTGATGGCGGCGCAAAGTTACGACCTGATCCATCAGTACAGCACATCGCATTCCCATACCGTCAATGTGGAAGGCCGCCGGTCATTGCGCTTCAGCAACACCAATCCGCTTGTGCGCAGCACCACTTGGGATATCGGCCTGAGCAAGACGGGCTATATCAGCGAAGCGGGCCGCTGTCTGGTGATGCAGGCGAGGATATTGAATCGTCCGGTGGTCATCGTGTTGCTGGACTCCTGGGGCAAGCGTACCCGGGTCGGCGATGCCAACCGCGTCAAACAGTGGATGGAGAACGCGGTAGCGCGTTCGTTACGACAGGCCAGTCACCGTATCAATTGACCGTCTGAGCAGGTAAGACAAAAGGGGGCGTAAGCCCCCTTTTTCATTTGCGCGGCCAACGTATCGCAATGACGACCACTGCGACCAGCACCAGCAGAATGATCAATTCCACGAACATGAACATGTGAATCCCCGAAACGATTTGCGCTGAAGCGCAGGTGACTTTGGGATGCTAGCACGGGGCATGCAATATCTTGATCTTCATCCCGGGGTTGCGGCCCTTTTAACATTTCTATAATATTGGAAATGTAGAATCAAAGGCGGAGTGAAGATGAAGATCGAAACGGCTGTAGTGGCACTTGCGGCATTGGCACAGGAAACGCGCCTGTCGATCTTTCGCTTGCTGGTTCAGGCTGGCAAGGAAGGCGTTGCGGCAGGTGCGCTGGGGGAAAAGTTGGGTATCCCGCCCGCCACGCTGTCGTTTCATCTCAAGGCTCTGTCGCACGCGGGGCTGGTCAGATCGCGCACGGAGGGACGCTTCGTAATCTACAGCGCCAACTATGGGGAGATGGATAAGCTGATCGCCTATCTCACCGAGCATTGTTGTGCGGGCGATGCGGGGCAATGTGCGCCGGTCAGGAAATGTTGATAACGAAAATTGGAGAACGATATGAGTGAAAAACAATACAACGTGCTGGTGCTCTGCACCGGTAACTCTGCCCGCAGCATCCTGGGCGAAGTGCTATTCAACACCTTGGGAAAGTCGAAATTCAAGGCATATAGCGCAGGCAGCCATCCGGCCGGCAAGGTGAATCCGGGAGCGCTGGAATGGTTGCAGGCCAACGGCCACAACACCGACGGGCTGCGCAGCAAGAGTTGGGACGAGTTCGCCGCGCCCGGTGCGCCGAAGTTCGATTTCGTGTTCACCGTATGCGACAACGCTGCCGGAGAAGTATGCCCGGTGTGGTACGGTTCGCCGATGACCGCGCACTGGGGTATCCCCGATCCTGCTCATGTCGAGGGTGACGAGGCACGACGCGCAGCTTTCAAGCATGCGGCCGAACAGCTTGCGCGGCGCATCCAGTTGTTCATGAGCCTGCCTATCGAGAAACTGGACAAGTTGGCACTGAAAGAGAAGCTTACCGAGATCGGACAAACCCGGGATTGAGGAGATCAAGATGAAGACACTGCAAGTGTTCGATCCGGCCTTGTGCTGCAGCACCGGTGTGTGCGGCACCGAGGTCGACCAGGCGCTGGTCGATTTCAGTGCTGATGTGGATTGGCTGAAACATGTCGGCGGGAAGATCGAGCGCTTCAACCTCGCGCAACAACCCATGACGTTTGCTGAAAACACGGTGGTGAAAGCCTTTCTGGAACGCTCCGGGGCGGAGGGGCTACCCTTGGTGTTGCTGGATGGGGAAATCGCCATGGCTGGACGCTATCCAACGCGCAAGGAGTTGGCACGATTTGCAGGCATATCCAGTGAAGTGAGCGAGACTGCGGTTCCGGTTCCGGAAACAAAGATGGGCGGATGCGGCTGTTCGGACAGCAAGTGCTGTTGAATGATCATGAAGTTTCTTGAACAAGCTCCGCGCTTCCTGTTTTTCACCGGCAAGGGCGGGGTGGGAAAAACTTCGATCGCTTGTGCCTCCGCAATCCGGTTGGCGGAGGCCGGGAAGCGCGTTTTGCTGGTCAGCACCGACCCCGCTTCCAATGTCGGGCAGGTATTCGGCATCTCTATCGGCAATCGCATCACCGCTATCCCTGCGGTGCCGCGACTGGCTGCACTCGAGATCGATCCGCAGGCGGCAGCGCAGGTCTATCGCGACCGCATCGTCGGTCCGGTGCGAGGGGTGTTGCCCGATGCGGTGGTCAAAGGCATCGAGGAGCAACTCTCCGGTGCTTGTACCACCGAGATCGCCGCATTCGATGAGTTCACCGCGCTGCTGATCGATTCAACACTGACAAGGGAATACGAGCACATCATCTTCGACACTGCGCCAACCGGGCACACGATCCGGCTGCTGCAACTGCCGGGCGCATGGAGCGGTTTCCTGGAAGAAGGCAAGGGCGATGCCTCATGCCTCGGTCCCCTGGCCGGTCTGGAGAAGCAGCGGGAACAATATAAGGCAGCGGTCGATGCACTGGCCGATGGCAGTCGTACACGGTTGATTCTGGTCGCCCGTGCGCAACAGGGCACCTTGCGCGAAGTCGCGCGCACCCATGAAGAACTCGCGGCCATTGGCTTGCAACAGCAATACCTGGTCATCAACGGTGTTCTTCCAAAGATAGAAGCGGAAAATGACCCGCTGGCGGCGGCCATACACGAGCGTGAACTCGCCGCACTGAACGCGATCCCCGATGTATTGAAGGAGCTGCCCCTGGACAAGGTCGAGCTCAAGCCCTTTAACCTCGTCGGTCTGGATGCTCTGCACCAGTTGCTGACAGAGTCGGCACCGCTTGCGCTGGACTCTGCCGATGAACCCCTGTTATTTGACGAGCCTCACCTGTCCGATTTGGTCGATGGCATCGCCGCAGAAGGTCATGGCCTGGTGATGCTGATGGGCAAGGGCGGCGTCGGCAAAACCACCTTGGCGGCAGCCATCGCTGTGGAACTGGCTCACCGAGGCTTGCCGACTCATCTTACGACATCCGATCCCGCTGCGCATCTGACCGAGACACTGATCGGTTCCCTTGAGAATCTGACCGTAAGTCGCATCGACCCGCATGAGGAAACCGAGCGCTATCGTCAGCATGTGCTGGAGAGCAAGGGCGCGAAACTTGATGCCCAAGGCCGTGCGTTGCTGGAAGAAGACCTGCGCTCACCCTGTACCGAAGAGATCGCCGTATTTCAGGCGTTTTCCCGCATCATCCGCGAGGCAGGCAAGAAATTCGTTGTCATGGATACCGCCCCCACCGGCCACACATTGTTGCTGCTCGATGCGACCGGAGCCTACCATCGCGAGGTGACGCGCCAGATGGGCGACAAGGGGATGCACTACACCACCCCGATGATGCAATTGCAGGATAGCAAACAGACCAAGGTGCTGATCGCGACACTGGCAGAAACCACGCCGGTACTGGAAGCGGCGAACCTGCAAGCCGATCTGCGTCGTGCGGGTATTGAACCGTGGGCTTGGATCATCAATACCAGTGTGGCAGCGGCGTCTGCCAGATCACCGCTGCTGCGGCAAAGAGCCGCGAACGAGTTGCGCGAGATCAATGCGGTCGCCAGCCAGCATGCACAGCGCTATGCGGTTGCTCCTTTACTCCGGAATGAGCCGGTTGGCGTAGCGCGTTTGCTTGAACTGGCTGCCGGATAGATCGCCGCCACCGACAGGAATTGAACACATCTAAGGATATGACATGAGTGTATTTGAACGTTACCTGACCCTGTGGGTCTTCCTCTGCATCATCATTGGCGTGGTGCTGGGTCAAATGATCCCGGCGCCGTTCCACTGGCTGGGCACGCTGGAAGTGGCCAAGGTCAACATCCCGGTCGGCCTGCTGATCTGGGTGATGATCATCCCGATGCTGCTGCGCATCGACTTCAGCGCGTTGCATGAGGTGAAGAAGCACTGGCGTGGTATCGGCGTCACGCTGTTCATCAACTGGGCGATCAAGCCGTTCTCGATGGCGCTGCTGGCCTGGATCTTCATTCGCCACCTGTTCGCGCCGTATCTGCCCGCCGACCAACTCGACAGCTACGTCGCCGGTCTCATCCTGCTCGCAGCCGCACCGTGTACCGCGATGGTGTTCGTGTGGAGCCGTCTGGTGAACGGCGAGCCGCTGTTCACGCTGAGTCAGGTCGCGCTCAATGACACCATCATGGTGTTCGCTTTCGCGCCGCTGGTGGCGCTGTTGCTTGGCCTGTCGGCCATCGTCGTGCCGTGGGACACACTGCTGGTGTCGGTGGTGCTCTATATTGTGCTGCCAGTGCTGCTGGCACAGGTGTGGCGCAAGATGCTGCTGGCGCGCGGCGAGGATGCGTTGCAGCGTACATTGCATGCGCTCGGGCCGATCTCTATCTCCGCGCTGTTGCTGACACTGGTGCTGTTGTTCGCCTTTCAGGGCAAAGCCATCGTCGAGCAGCCGCTCATCATCCTGATGCTGGCGGTGCCCATCACCACTCAGGTGTATTTCAATTCCGGATTGGCTTACTGGCTCAATCGCCGCTTTGGCGAGGCGCACTGCGTGGCCGGGCCGTCGGCATTGATCGGTGCGTCCAATTTCTTCGAGCTGGCTGTAGCCGCCGCCATCAGCCTGTTCGGCTTCGAATCGGGTGCGGCATTGGCCACCGTGGTCGGCGTGCTGATCGAGGTGCCTGTGATGCTGAGCGTGGTGTATCTGGTGAAGCGCAGCCAGGGCTGGTACGAAAAGGCCTAGGCGGATGCGACTGGTTCTGTACGGGAAGGAGTCCTGTCATCTGTGCGATGAGGCGGAAGTAGTCTTGCGCGGGCTTGGCATCGTTGCCGAATATATCGACATCACTTCGGCTGCTGGATTGCTAGAGAGTTACGGTATCCGTATTCCGGTGTTGAAACGGCTGGATACGGGAACAGAGCTTGGATGGCCGTTCGATGCCGATGGGGTTACGCGGTTTTTGACGAAAAAGTGATGCCACAACTTGGTCTTGCTGTGTTTCACAGCAAGACCAAGTTGTCCCTGTGTATCAACTCAGGCTCGTCTACATATCCGAGGATGTTCTCGATCTCGCCGCTGGCCTTGCCGGCGATGCGGCGCGCTTCATCCGCGTTGTAGTTCACCAGTCCGCGCGCGATGTCGCGACCTTCGGTATCGAGAATGGCGACGACAGCGCCGCGCTGGAATTCCCCGCTGACCTGCGTGACGCCGATCGACAGCAGACTTTTGCCTTCATTGCGCAGTACGCGCACCGCACCCGCATCCAGAGAAACTTTGCCGCTCACTTGCAGGTGGTCGGCCAGCCATTGTTTACGGGCATCCAGTGACAACGCGCTGGCGGTAAGCAGGGTACCGATGGACTCGCCCTGCAGCAGGCGCGGTAACACGTCGCGTTCGTGGCCGGAGGCGATGACGGTGTGTGCGCCGCTGCGGGCGGCGCGCTTGGCGGCGAGTACCTTGGTGATCATGCCGCCGCGACCGATGTGGCTGCCGGCACCGCCAGCCATCACTTCCAGTTTGGCATCGCCAGCCTGTGCCTCGCTGATGAGCGTGGCGCTGCTGTCCTTGCGCGGATCGGCGGTGTAGAGACCGTCCTGATCGGTGAGGATGACGAAGGCGTCGGCCTCGATCAGATTGGCGACCAGCGCCCCCAGCGTGTCGTTGTCGCCGAACTTGATCTCGTCGGTGACCACGGTGTCGTTCTCGTTGATGATGGGTATCACGCCCAGACTGAGCAGGGTGCGCAGGGTAGAGCGGGCATTGAGATAGCGTTCGCGGTCGGCTAGGTCGGCATGGGTCAGCAATACTTGCGCGGCATGTATTTGATGCTGGCGGAAACAGCTCTCGTAGGCCTGCACCAGCCCCATCTGGCCGACCGCCGCTGCCGCCTGTAGCTCGTGTACGGCGCTGGGGCGCTGTTTCCAGCCCAGACGCTGCATGCCCTCGGCGATGGCGCCGGAAGACACCAGCACCACCTCGCAGCCTTGTGCGCGCAGGCTGGCAATCTGTCTGGCCCAATTGCCCAATGCGGACATGTCCAGACCGGTGCCCTGGTTGGTGACGAGACTGCTGCCGACTTTGACGACGATGCGCCTGGATTGGGTCAATACGGTCTTCATGCTAGGGGGTCGTGGATATCGATCTCGGATTCCTGCGCGCTCTCGGTGACGGCGTCCTGTTCCTGCTCGGCTATCTGGTTGATGTGTTCCATGATAGCGTAGGTCAATTCCTTGCAGCCCTCGCCGTTGATGGCGGAGATGGTGAAGTAGCGCGTGTCACCGCCGAATGCCTTGAGGAAGGCGGCGACTTTTTCGGCGCGCTCTTCTTCCTGCAGCAGGTCGAGCTTGTTCAGCACCAGCCAGCGCGGCTTGTTGAACAGATCCTCGTCGTACTTCTTGAGCTCGTTCAGGATGGCATGCGCCTCATGCACCGGATCGACGCCCTCGTACATCGGGGCGAGGTCCACCAGATGCAGCAGCAAGCGGGTGCGTGCCAGATGGCGCAGGAACTGGTGGCCCAGTCCGGCACCTTCCGCCGCGCCCTCGATCAGGCCGGGGATGTCGGCCAGCGTGCAGCTCACGAAGTCGCCCAGATCCACGATCCCGAGGTTCGGCACCAGCGTGGTGAACGGGTAATCGGCGATCTTGGGCCGGGCCGCCGTGAGGCGGCTCAGGAGCGTGGACTTGCCGGCGTTGGGCAGGCCGATCAGCCCGATGTCGGCCAGCAGCTTCAGCTCCAGGCGCAGGTGGCGGGTCTCCCCGGGCCGGCCCGGCGTGGCCACGAACGGCGTCTGGCGGTGGGGCGAGCGGAACTCGTAGTTGCCGCGGCCGCCCTTGCCGCCGGCGGCGACGCAGAAACGCTGGCCGGGCGCGGTCAGGTCGCAGATCACCTCGTTGGTGTCCGCGTCGTAGACCAGCGTCCCGCAGGGCACGGGCACCTCGTGGCTCTCGCCGTCGCTGCCGGTCTTGTTCCAGCCGCCGCCCATCTGGCCGGGCGACGCCTTGTAGCTGCGGCGGTAGCGGAAGTCCTGCAGCGTGGAACTCAGCGACGAGGCGACCAGCCAGATCGAACCGCCGCGCCCGCCGTTGCCGCCGTTGGGGCCGCCGCGGGGCACGCCGGCCTCGCGGCGGAAGGCCACGGCCCCGTCGCCACCCTTGCCCGCGATCGCGGTGATCTCGGCGACGTCGATGAAGTGCACGGCTCAGCCTCCGAAAGTGGCCGCTGCGCGGCGGAAGCGCGCCGCGGCCTCGCGCAGCGTCGTCTCCCCCGCGGCGTAGCTCAGGCGCAGGTGGTTGGGAACGCCGAAGGGTTCGCCGGGCACGACGGCCAGCTTCTCGGACTGCAGCAGGTGCTCGGCCAGCCGCCAGCAGCCGCCGACCGGCCGCTCGGGATCGACCAGGCCGCTGACGTCCGCCAGCAAGTAGAAGGCCCCGTCCGGCACAAGGAAGCGCAGACCCGGGATCGTCGCCATGTCGGCGACCAGCACGTCGCGGCGGGAACGGAAGGCGGCGGCCATCGCTTCGACTTCGTCGCGGCAGTCGAAGGCCACCAGCGACGCCTTCTGCGCGATCGTGTTGACGTTGCTCGTGGAGTGGCTCTGCAGGCGCGTCATCGCGCCGATGGCCTTCTCGTCCGCGATGCCGAAGCCGATGCGCCAGCCCGTCATCGCGTAGCTCTTGGACAGGCCGGTGACCGTCACGATGCGGTGGCGCAGGTCCGGGGCCACGGTCATCAGCGGGATGTGGCCTTCGTCGGTGTAGACCAGGTCCTCGTAGATCTCGTCGGTGAGGATGAAGAAGCTGGTCTTGCGGCAGTACTCGGCCAGGGCCTCCAGCTCGGCGCGCGTGTAGACGGCGCCCGACGGGTTCGACGGGGTGTTGAGGATCAGGGCCTTGGCGCGGCCGGCGCCGGCCCGGTCGAGGTCCTCGGGCGTGATCTTCCAGCCCGGCCGCGAGGGTACGATCGGGATCATGCGGGCCCGCAGGGCCGCGATCTGCGCCGGGTAGGTCACCCAGTAGGGCACCGGCACGGCGACCTCGTCGCCCTGGTTCAGCAGGATCGACAGCGCGTTGTAGAGGATCTGCTTGGCGCCGTTGGAGACGATGACCTCGCCCGGCGAGATCGCGACGCCGAGGCGCGCCGCGTAGTAGTCGGCCACCTTGCGGCGCAGGGCCGGCAGGCCGGCGCTCGCGGTGTACCCGTTGCCGCCCTCGTCCAGGGCGCGGTGCGCGGCTTCGCGGATCCGCAGCGGCGTGTCGAAGTCGGGTTCGCCCACCGTCAGGTTGATCACCGGCTCGCCGCTGGCGAGCAGCTGCTTGGCCTGCCCGTCCAGCTTCAGGGTCGGGGAATCGTCGATCACATCCGCCAGCCAGCCCAGCCGCATCTCCATGACCATCACCTCGCGTCGGGATCGTCGCCGCGCCCGGTTGCCCGGCGTGTCATTAATGTGGCTCCCCGCGGGGTCGGGGCAAGGACGAACCGTCGCCGTCGGCTGCCGTCGCGGCCGGCGGGCCGGTCAGCCGCGGGGGAAGCGCCGGCGCAGGGCTGCCGCGACGCCCGGCGTGACGAAGGCCTCCAGGGCGCCGCCGCAACGGGCGACGTCGCGCACCAGCGTGCTCGAGATCATGGCCAGCTCGGGCCGCGGGAACAGGACCACCACTTCGAAACCGGGACTCAGGACGCGGTTGAGAGCCGCCATCGCCTGCTCGTGCTCGAGGTCCGACGGGGAGCGGACGCCGCGCAGCACGGCCGTCGCGCCCAGATCGCGGGCGGCGTCGACGAGCAGGCCGTCGAAGCCGGTCACGCGGCAGCGGTCGGCGCCGGCGAGGCCGGCCAGCGCGTCGCGCGCCAGTTCTACGCGCTCGTCCCGGTCCAGGAGCGTCGACTTGCCGCCGGCCGCCACCGCCACGGTCAACCGGTCGCAGAGCGCGAGCCCCCGTTCGAGGATGTCGAGGTGCCCGCGCGTGAACGGGTCGAAGGTGCCGGGGTAGAGGTAGTGGCGGTCGCTCATGGCGATGGCTCCAGCAGGCTGAGGGTGGCGGCGCCGTAGCGCCGGTCGTCGCGCCGCCAGCCGGCCGGGGCGGCGCGCAGCGCGTACTGCGCCCCGTGTTCGAGCACGGCCAGGGACAGCCGGCCCTGCGCGGACAACTCGAGGAACATCTCCCAGAGCGCCGCGCCCGTCCGGTCGGCGTAGGGCGGGTCCGCCAAAAGCACGGTCCCGGCCGGGAGCCGCGGCGCCGCCGCCGCCAGCCAGGCGACGGCTTCGGCGCGGTGCAGACGCGCCGTGGTTGGATCGGCGCGGCAGGCCGTCAGGTTGGTGCGCACCGCGGCCAGCGCGCGCGGCGAACTGTCGACGAAATCGCAGGCGGCGGCGCCCCGGCTCAGCGCCTCGATGCCCAGCCCGCCCGCGCCGCAGCAAAGGTCGGCCACCGGCGCGCCCATGAGGCGACGGCCCAGGATGGAGAACAGGGCCTCCTTGACCCGGTCCGTGGTCGGCCGCGTCGCCAGTCCCGGCGGCGCGACGAGACGCCGCCCGCGCCACTGGCCGGCGACGACCCTCACAAGCCCGCCACCGCGCGCTGCCGTTGCCAGGCGACGTGGCGCGTCAGGACGCGGCGCGCCGTGATGTCGGGCGCCGTCTGGTCCGTGCGCACCCTGAAGTCGGCGGCGCGGGCGTACAGCGGCCGCCGCGACGCGTCGAGCGCCCGGGCCGCGTCCCAGTCCCTCGAGGCCAGCAGGGGGCGATCGTCGCCGGCCTGCGCCGCGGCGGCCAGGCGGGTCCGCAGCGTCTCCCAGGGGGCGTCCAGCCAGATCACGCTGCCCCGGTCGCGCATCAGGGTCACCGCCGCGGGCGTCGTGACGAGCCCGCCGCCGCAGGCGATCACCAGGTCGGCCTGCGGCGGCAGGGAGTCCATCGCCGCGAACTCGGCGGCGCGGAAGCCCGCCTCTCCCCGCTCCCGGAAGAGCACGCCGATGGACGCGTCCTCGCGCCGGACGATCTCGCGATCGAGGTCGACCACCGGCAGCAGCGCCCGCTCGCCCAGCAGACGCGCCACCGTGCTCTTGCCGCTGCCCATGAAACCGATCAGGGAGATCCACACGCCGCGCCTCCGAACCGACTGGGGTTCCGTCGGCGAGCATAGACAAAACGGGGGCGCCGGGCAAGCAAAGCCCGGCGCCCCTGCGGACCGGCAGCCGGGAATCACCCGGCCGTAAGCCGCTCAGATCATGTCGCCGACGCCGACTGGTTCCAGTTCGTCCGCCGATTCCGCCATGCCGGCCATCACGGCCGCCGCGATGGCGTCGGCGGTGTCGCCGGCGACCAGGTCCGCGGCCTCGTCCTCGCCGTAGGGTCCCGCCTCCCCCGTCTCGTAGCGCAGCAGCTTGCGGTAGAGGGTCGACGGGTTGATCTGCAGGATGTCCGCGGCGCGCTTCTTGTGCCCCGAGACGCTCGCGAGGACCTGCTCGATGTGCAGGCGTTCGATCTGCTCGAGGGGCACGTGGGTGCCGATCGCCTCGGACGCCGAGGACGCGCTTGGCAGCGGCGTGGCGACCGCCGGGGGCAGGTCGTGGCGCATGATGCGCTCGCCCTCGCGGATGATGCTGGCCCGCTCCAGGACGTTCTCCAGCTCGCGCACGTTGCCGGGCCAGTCGTAGGCCGCCAGCGCCCGCAGGGCGTCGTCCTCGAGCGCCGCGCCGAGCTTGCCGGGGTAGTCCGGCCACGTCTTGCGCAGGAAGTGGTCGCAGAGCAGCGGGATGTCGTCGCGGCGCGAGCGCAGCGGCGGCAGGTCGATCGGGATGACGTTCAGGCGGTAGAACAGGTCGGTGCGGAAGCGGCCGGCGGCCACCTCCTGGTCGAGGTCGCGGTTGGTGGCGGCGATGACGCGCAGGTCCACCTTGACCGACTTGCTCGAGCCCACGGGATAGATCTCGCGCTCCTGCAGCATGCGCAGCAGCTTGACCTGGATGGCGTGCGGGGTCTCGCCGATCTCGTCCAGGAAGATCGTGCCGCCCTGGGCCAGGCGGCAGAAACCGTCGTGGTCGCGGTCCGCGCCGGTGAAGGCTCCCTTGACGTGGCCGAACAGCTGGCTCTCGAGCAGCGTCTCGGGGATCGCGCCGCAGTTGATGGGCACGAAAGGCTTGTCGGCGCGCTCGCTGCGCTCGTGGATCGAGCGCGCGATGAGTTCCTTGCCGGTGCCGCTCTCGCCGTTGATCAGGACGGTGGCCGGCGTGGCGCTGATCTTGCCGATGAGCCGGTAGACGTCCTGCATGCGCGCGCTCTGGCCGATGATCCGCGTCTGGCCGCGCGTGCGCGTCAGCTCGCGCTTGAGGTGCACGTTCTCGCGACGCGTCTGGCGCAGCTGGAGCGCGTTGCGCACCGCGACCTTGATCTCGTCGTTCTTGCAGTGCTTCTGCAGGTAGGAGTAGGCGCCGAGGTTCACGGCATCGATGGCCGACTGCTCGCTGGCGTAGGCCGTGAGCATGATCACCGGCGTCGTGGGGTCGATGGCCTTGATCCCCTTCAGCAGCTGGATCCCGTCCACCTTGGGCATCTGGATGTCGCTGAGCACGACCGCGAAGGGGTCGGCCTCCATCAGTTGCAGGGCCTCGGCGCCCGAGCCCGCCGTGACCACTTCGTAACCTTCCTTCTCCAGCAGGATGGAGAGGTACTGCCGCATCGACTCCTCGTCGTCGACGACCAGGATCCGGTTCTCCGCCATGAAACGCTCCTTGGGGTCGTGCCGCTGGGGCGGCCGTGCTTCTCCCGTCCGTCCCGTTGGTTATCGGTCAGATTGCAAGGGGCTTGAGTCCGAAGGTGCAGGAATCCTCATCAGGCGTCGAGCGGCCGGGGCAGAATGCAACGGCGGTCACACGGCGAGCAGGGCGGGGGCGGCGGCGGTTTCGGCGGTGTCCAGCACCAGGGGCAGGTCGATGCGGAATTCGGCGCCCCCGTCGGGCGCGGCGCCGGCCCGGACCTCGCCGCCGTGGGCCTTGACGACGCGCTGGACGACGGGCAGCCCGAGTCCGGTGCCGCCCGCCTTGGTCGTGACGAAGGGCCGGAACAGCGTCTCCCCCACCTCCGGCGCGATGCCCGGCCCGGTGTCCGCGACGACCAGCCGGCAGACGGTGTTGTCCTCGTCCAGGGTCGCGCTCAGGGTCAGGGTGCCGCGGCCTTCCATCGCCTCGCAGGCGTTCAGCGACAGGTTCAGCAGCACCTGCTGCATCTGTTCGGGATCCATGAGCACCAGCAGGTCGTCGGGCTCGATCGCGGTCACGATGCGCAGGCCTTCGCGTCCCTGCTGGTGCATGCGGACCTGGAAGGCGACGTCCTCGAGGAAGGGCTTCAGTTCCGACAGCTGGCGGACCGCCGGGCGCAGGCGCGCGTAGGCCAGGAAGTCGCTGACGATGCGGTTGACGCGCTCGCTCTCCTTCAGGATCAGCGCCAGCAGGCGCTGCTCCTGGCCGCCGACCTTCAGCTCGGCGGCCAGCAGCTCCGCGCTGCCGCGGATGCTGCCCAGGGGGTTGCGGATCTCGTGGGCGATGCTGGCGGACAGTTCGCCGATCGCGGCCAGCCGGTCGTTCTCGCGCATGCGTTCGCGCATGGTGTTGACTTCGCTGAGGTCCTGGAAGATCGCGACGGCGCCGGCCGGTCGGCCCGTCTCGTCGCGGACGGAGTGGACGCTGATCCCGGCCGGCAGCTGCCGGCCTCCGGGCAGGGTCAGCAGGATCTCGCGGCGGGCCACCGCCTCGCCGCCGGACAGCACCTGGACCACGGCGCGCGCGAACTCGCGGCGCCCCTCGTCGAAGGCGTCGGCGACGACCTGGCCGACGAGCGCCTCCTCGCCCACGCCCAGGATGCGCGCCGCGGCGGGATTGACGCGCTGGATGACGCCGTGCCGGTCGGTGATCACCAGTCCGCTGCCGAGATTGGCCAGGACGTTGCGCAGATCCGTGCGCAGCGAGCACTCGCAGGCCGCCGCCATGAGAGAGTCGGCCCGCGCTTTCCGCAGCCGGCGCAGGAGCACCGCGCACGCGATCAACAACAAGCCCGACAACACCCACGACATGAACGGCCTCCCGGTCGCGCCGCGCCCCGCACGCGGCGACATCCTGGTTATCGGCCGGGCGGGCCGGAACTTGAAGCTTCGGAACGGGCCGCCCCGGGTCCCACGTCGTAGAGCAGCAGCGGGCCGAGCCGTTCCGACAGCTTCGGCCCGATGCCCTTGACGCGCCTCAGGTCCGCCGCGTTGCGGAACGGTCCGCCCCGCGCGCGCTCGGCCACGATGCGCCCGGCCAGCACCGGCCCCACGCCGGGCAGGCAGGTCAGGGTGTCGGCGGTGGTGCGGTTGACGTGGAAGGGGGGCGACGGCGGCTCCGGCGCGACCTCCTCGACAACCAGGGCCGGCAGCAGCCCGTCCAGGAAGCCGGGCTCGCGCCAGGCGCCGTCGGCATCCACGAGCAGGGCGTGGCGGACCCAGCGGCCGGCCAGCACCGCGGCGAAGAGCATCAGCAGGCCTGCGGCCTCGCGTCGCGTCACTTCGTCTCCGGCCGGCGCGCGCCGGCGGCGGGGAGGCGGTCACGAGCGCGGGAGACGCTCACTGCGGATCGGCAACGCGGGGTTCAGCGCCGCAGGGTCCACTGCAGCCGCCAGCGCATCTCGCGGCCCGGGGCCGCGACCAGCGGCGTGACGGCCGCGGTGTTGTCGGTGAGGTTGCGCAGCTCGAGACCCAGGTCCGCCCCGACCAGACGGAACGAACACAGCAGGTGGTGCAGCGTGCGGGCGGGCATCTGCGTCCCGCCGCCCGGGATCCAGGGATCCGCCATCTCGCCGCGGTGCTCCAGGACGTAGCCCAGCTCGAGGATGCCGTCCTCGTGGAAGGCGTGGCGTTCCCAGAACACGTTCAGCACGGCGGACCGCTCCGGCGGCAGGGCCAGCGGCGTGCCGGCGCCGACGTCGGTCCCGCGCCAGCTCGCCGACGCCTCCCAGCGCAGCCAGCCGGCCAGCCGGACGACGCGCGCGACGGCGACGGTCGCCGCCCAGCCCTCGAGCTCCACCTCGTTGGCCCAGCGGCCGACATCCCCGCCCGGCGATTCCGCGCGCCAGCCGATGCCGTCGCGGAGCCGCCGCCACGCCGCGTCGAAGCTCACCGCGTGACCGATGAAGCGGCCCTCGGCGGCGAGCGTCGCCTCGGTCAGCTCCTCCCAGTCCAGCCCGCGCGCGGGCATCAGGACGACACCGCGGGCGCCGTCGAACACCCGATCGGCTGTGAACAGCTCGTCCAGGCGCGGGGCCCGGCCACCCCGGCTCAGACCCAGCCACAGCGGCCAACCGGTGGGGCGCCAGGTCGCGCCCGCATGCGGCGACCAGCCGGCGAGTTCGTGCCAGCGGCCGGCGCACGCGAGGCTCCAGTCCGGTGATCGGCCCGCGGCGCCCGGCGCTGCCCAGCCGAATTCGCAGACCGCGTCGTGGCCGGTCGTATTCACGCGCGCGGTGTCCGCTCCCGCCCAGTTCACCGTGCCGGCGGCGTCGTCGGCCAGGCGCCAGGACGCGACCCGGGCGTCGAAGCGCCAGGACGAACGGCCGATCTGCAGACGGGCGCCGTCGCTGGCCGTTTCCACCTTGCGGTCGTCGGGTCCGATCTCCCGCACCACGTCCACGCGCGAGCTCCACAGGCCGGCTTCCAGCTCGCCTCCGCGCCAGGGCTGCCGCCAGGAAGCGGTGGTCCGGTCGCCCCAGGTCTCCTGACGCTGGGCGCCGTAGCGCGGCAGGCCGGTCTTGTGGCGGCGGTCGCGGGCGTAACCCACGACCAGGGTCGACGCGTCGGGGAACCGGCGGATCAGGGAGGTGCGGGCCTGGCGCGACCGGCTCTCCGCGGCGCCGAAGCCGGAACCGCCGTCCTGCGGCAGTTCGTCGAGCAGTTCCTCGAAGTCGACGCGCCCCTCCCACGGCGCCTGCTGCGTGCGCAGGGAGAGCCGCCGCAGGTAGGTGTCGCCGCCGCCCTTGAAGAAGGCGCTGTCCAGCAGGGTGCCGCCGGTGTCCGCCGGACAGGATTCCCATTCGAGTCGGGGCGCGCCGCCTCCGCGCGGGTCCTGGGCGAATCCGACTGCGGCGAGGTCCACGCCGGCCTGCGACCACGACCAGGGGTCGTCGGCCCAGCGGTGCCCGACGCCCAGCGGCAGACCGTCGAGGGCGGCGGTCGGGACGCCGTCGTCGCCCGGAAGGTGCAGCAGCAGCAGGGGCGAGCCCGGCGCGCCGTCGCGCACCGCGACCAGCGGCGTGCTGCGGCCCAGCAGGTCCATGACGTCGCCGGCGAAGGGCACCCAGAGAGCGCGCGTGCCGGGCGGCAACTCGGCCAGCGCCGCCGAACGGGTGCCGGCCGGTGCGTCCGCCTGTGCGAACGTGCTCGCGGCGCAGGCGAGGGCCAGCGCCAAGACCAGTGCGGAGGCTGCGGCGTCGCGTCTCAACGCGCCACCAGCCGGCGGCCGT
>JAUSBR010000014.1 GCA_030651895.1 Sideroxyarcus sp.
TATTTCAGTTATCCGATGTTGTCATTCGACTGACGATATGAAAGTCGCACCGACCAGCGCTGTGCTGCTCGGTGCGACTTGTGTAACGGTCAGTTATATTGCGTGCGATCAGCATCCAATCCGCTCAAGCCCTTCTTTGAGTCCGGCGAAGGATTTCATCTGCACGCCCTCGGTCTTGCCCAGTTGCGATATGCCCTGGGCACCGCCCGTACCGAACATGATGGGTGATCCGTGGCTTGCCGCAGAGTCGAAATGGTCGTCGTTGCCGCTATGCTCCAGGTGCTGCTTGAGCCTGGCGTTCATCTGCTCCCACTGGTTCTTGGTGTCGGACGACATGCCGTGTGCGACGTTGCGGTTGACCTGATGGTCGATGCGGTTGTCGCCACATCCCAGTTCGTCGAAGTTGCCATGGCGGTCGGCGGTGTTGCCCTTCTGGAACCAGTCGCGGATGAGGTCGTCGATGCAATCGTCTTTTTTGCCGTTCGCATGCGATTCGTTATTGCGGTCGTGGCGGCTATGGTCGTCCTGCCGCATGAGGATATGGCCTGCTTGGACGTGCCCGTATTCTGCGGCGAGGTTCATGCCTGCAAACTAACCCACCCTTGGTACAGGGTCAATATGCCAATTGGCCTATATCTCTGGATATGCCCAACAGGCATTCGTCCAATCGCGCAGCACAGAAGGAGCTGAATAACAGTGCTGTTTGGGATGGCTGACGCCCTGTGGCATAATCGCCCGCTCAATCGGGAACAGCAATGAGCGCAAAAACCTTATACGACAAACTCTGGGATTCTCACGTGGTGCGGCAGGATGCCGACGGCACCGCGCTGATCTATATCGACCGTCAATTGGTTCATGAAGTCACCAGCCCGCAGGCATTCGAAGGCCTGAAGCTGGCGCAGCGCAAGCCCTGGCGCACGGCGTCGATGCTGGCGGTGCCGGACCACAACGTGCCGACCACCAACCGGGCGGCAGGTATTTCCGATCCGATCTCGCGCTTGCAGGTGGAGACGCTGGACGCCAACTGCGTCGAGTACGGCGTGGTTGAATTCAAGATGAACGACATCCGTCAGGGCATCGTGCACGTGATCGGTCCCGAGCAGGGTGCGACCTTGCCCGGCATGACCGTGGTGTGCGGCGACTCGCATACCAGCACGCACGGCGCGTTCGCGGCGCTGGCACACGGAATCGGCACTTCCGAAGTCGAGCATGTGATGGCGACGCAGTGCCTGGTGGCAAAGAAATCCAAAGCCATGCTGGTTAAAGTGGAGGGTGCGCTGGGCAAAGGCGTGACTGCCAAGGACATCGCGCTGGCCGTGATCGGCAAGATCGGCACGGCAGGCGGCACCGGCTATGCCATCGAGTTCGCCGGTTCGGCGATCCGCGCCTTGAGCATGGAAGGCCGCATGACCTTGTGCAACATGGCCATCGAGGCGGGCGCACGTGCAGGGATGGTGGCGGCGGATGATACGACTATCGCTTACGTGAAGGGGCGTCCGTTCGCTCCCAAGGGTGGCGACTGGGACAAGGCAGTAGCCTACTGGAAGACATTGCACAGTGATGCCGAGGCGAAGTTCGACGCGACGGTGGAACTGGATGCCGCGCAGATCAAGCCGCAAGTGACCTGGGGTACTTCGCCCGAGATGGTGGTGGCGGTGGACGGGCGCGTGCCCGATCCGGCATCCGCGACCGATGCGGTGAAGCGCGGCGATTGGGAGCGCGCACTGGCTTACATGGGATTGAAGGCGAACACGCCGATCACCGAGATCAAGATCGACAAGGTGTTCATCGGTTCCTGCACCAACGGGCGCATCGAAGACATGCGCGCGGCCGCCGCAATGGCCAAGGGCAAGAAGGTCGCGGCCAACGTGAAGCTGGCGATGGTGGTGCCGGGTTCCGGGCTGGTGAAGCAGCAGGCCGAGCAGGAAGGGCTGGACAAGATACTCATCGCCGCCGGCTTCGAGTGGCGCGATCCCGGCTGTTCGATGTGCCTGGCGATGAACGATGACCGGCTTGAGCCGGGCGAGCGTTGTGCCGCCACCTCTAACCGCAACTTCGAGGGGCGGCAGGGGCAGGGCGGGCGCACGCATCTGGTCAGTCCCGAGATGGCTGCAGCCGCAGCGGTCGCGGGGCATTTTGTCGATATCAGCAAGGAGTGAGCGATGAAGCGAGTACTCATGCTGGGCGCAATGCTGGTGATGGCCCAAGGTGCACTGGCTGAAGAAAAGAGCGTTGCCAAGAAGGCCGGCGAATCCGTTGAGAAAGGCGCAGAAGCCACTGAGCGCGGCATCAAGAAGGGCGCCGAAGCAACCGTTAAAGGGCTGAAAAAGGCGGGCAAGTGGGTTGGCAAGAAAATGGAAAAAGGCGGCGAAAAATTAGAGAAGGCGAGTGATTGATGCGTAAGTTCTCATTACTGGATGGCTTGGTGGCGCCGTTGGACAGAGCCAACGTGGACACCGACGCGATCATCCCCAAGCAGTTCCTGAAGTCGATCAAGCGTTCCGGCTTCGGCCCAAACGCATTCGACGAATGGCGTTATCTCGACCACGGCGAGCCGGGTATGGACAACAGCAAGCGTCCGTTGAACAAGGACTTCGTGCTGAACCAGCCGCGCTATCAGGGTGCGCAGATCCTGCTGGCGCGCGAAAACTTTGGCTGCGGCTCCTCGCGTGAGCATGCGCCCTGGGCGCTGGATGATTACGGCTTCCGCGTCATCATCGCGCCGAGCTATGCCGACATCTTCTTCAACAACTGTTTCAAGAACGGTCTGTTGCCGATCAAACTGGCGGCGGAAAAGGTGGATGTACTGTTCAAAGCAGTGGAAGCCCACAACGGTTACAAGCTGAGGGTCGATCTGGAACGGCAGGCCATCACTGCACCCGACGGCACGGAGTACAAGTTCGAGGTGGATGCCTTCCGCAAGGATTGCCTGCTGAACGGGCTGGATGACATCGGCCTGACGCTGCAGCATGTGGGCGAAATCAAGGCATTCGAGGCGAAACACCGCGCGGCACAGCCGTGGTTGTTCGCGTAACCAATTTTATTGGACTGGAAGAGAGTATGAAGATCGCAGTTTTGCCGGGTGACGGCATCGGACCGGAAATCGTAGCGCAAGCGGTGAAAGTGTTGGAAGCGTTGCGCAGCGACGGCTTTAAGATCGAGATGGAGTATGCGCACATTGGCGGCGCGGGCTATGACGCAGCGAAAGACCCTTTGCCGGAAGCGACACTGAAACTGTCCAAGGAATCGGATGCGGTGCTGCTCGGTGCTGTGGGTGGCTATCAATATGACAACCTGCCGCGTCCGATGCGTCCGGAGCAAGGGCTGCTGCGCATTCGCAAAGGATTGGGCCTGTTCGCCAACCTGCGACCGGCGATGGTGTATCCCGAGCTGGTGAATGCGTCGACGCTGCGCTCCGACATCGTGTCCGGTCTGGACATCATGATCCTGCGCGAACTGACCGGCGACATCTACTTTGGCCAACCGCGCGGCATCCGCACGCTGGAGAATGGCGAGCGCCAGGGCTTCGATACCATGCACTACAGTGAATCCGAGATCCGTCGTGTGGCGCATGTCGGTTTTCAGATCGCGATGAAGCGCAACAAGAAGTTGTGTTCGGTGGACAAGGCCAACGTGCTCGATACCAGCATGTTCTGGCGCGAGATCGTCACTGAAGTGGCGAAGGAATACCCGGCGGTCGCGCTGTCGCACATGTATGTCGACAATGCCGCGATGCAACTGGTGCGCGCACCCAAGCAGTTCGACGTGATCCTGACCGGGAACATCTTCGGCGACATCCTGTCGGATGAGGCATCGATGCTGACAGGCTCCATCGGCATGCTGCCGTCGGCATCGCTGGATGCGAACAACAAGGGGCTGTACGAACCCTGCCACGGCTCCGCGCCGGACATCGCGGGCAAGGACATCGCCAATCCGCTGGCGACCATCCTGTCGGTGGCGATGATGATGCAATACACCTTTGGTCGTGCCGATATCGCTCAGCGCATCGAGGCGGCTGTACGCAAGGTGTTGCAGCAGGGGCTGCGTACCGGCGATATCTATGAAGACGGCAAGCAGAAGGTCGGCTGTGCCGCAATGGGCGACGCGGTGGTCGCGGCGCTGTAATTTCGAAGCTAAGGAAGAATCATGAAAGTAGGTCTGATCGGTTGGCGCGGTATGGTGGGTTCGGTGCTCATGCAACGCATGCGCGAGGAAAAGGATTTCGAGCTCATCGACGCGGTGTTCTTCACCACCTCCAACGTCGGCGGTGCCGCCCCCGCCGAGGGCAAGGGCGTGCCGCTGAAGGACGCGATGGACATCAACGAGCTGAAGGCGATGGATGCCATCATCTCCTGCCAGGGCGGCGACTACACCACCGAGATGTTTCCCAAGCTGCGCGCTGCCGGCTGGAACGGCTACTGGATCGACGCGGCATCCACGCTGCGCATGGAAGACGATGCGGTCATCATTCTCGATCCGGTCAACCTCGACCTCATCAAGAAGTCTCTGGCCAACGGCGGCAAGAACTTCATCGGCGGCAACTGCACCAACAGCATCCTGCTGATGGGCTTGGGCGGCCTGTTCCATGCGGGTCTGGTGGAGTGGGTCTCTTCGATGACCTATCAGGCGGCATCCGGAGCAGGCGCGCAGAACATGCGCGAACTGCTGAGCCAGATGGGTGTGGCGCACGCCTGTGTGGCTGATCTGCTGGCCGACCCGAAATCTGCCATTCTGGAAATCGACCGTCGTCTGGCGGAGAAACTGCGCTCTGCGGAGATGCCGACCGAGAACTTCGGCGCGCCGCTGGCGGGTAGCCTGATCCCGTGGATCGACAAACAACTCGACAACGGCCAGTCCAAAGAAGAGTGGAAAGGCAAAGCCGAGGTGAACAAGATGCTGGGCACGACTTCTGTCATTCCGGTGGATGGCCTGTGCGTACGCATCGGTGCGATGCGCTGTCACAGCCTGGCGCTGACCCTCAAGTTGAAGAAGGATGTGCCGCTTGCGGAGATCGAGAATCTCATCAAGGGTGGCAATCCCTGGGTCAAGTTTGTGCCGAACGAGCGCAGCATCTCCGTGCGCGAGCTGACTCCGGTCGCCGTGACCGGCAAGCTGGATATCGCTGTCGGCCGTGTGCGCAAGATGGAGCTTGGCCCCGAATATGTAAGTGCTTTTGTGTGCGGCGACCAGTTGTTGTGGGGGGCTGCCGAGCCGTTGCGCCGCATGTTGCGCATCCTTTTGAACAAGTGATTGGGCGAGGTAAATCCGGTTTTTAACTGGCGGTTAACGCAGGAACTTAAGGGAAAGATGAGCTTGCATCACTAACCCTATGATGTTAATCTGAATAACGTACGGGACAATAAAAGGGTGGCGGCGTGCTGAAATCAATTCTAAAAGCGTCTGTTTACATGGCCTGCCTGGCTTGGGCAGGTTTCGCCTGCGCAGCAGGTTTGGGAGGCATCAATGTCACCTCATCTCTCGGGCAACCGCTGAGAGCAGAGATCGAACTTGTCTCCATCGACAAGATCGACAAATCGACCCTTTCTGCCAAACTGGCTTCTGCCGAAGCATTCAAGAACGCCGGATTGGACTATCCCTATAGTCTGCCCAAGGTCAAATTCCAGATCGAAGAGCGCACGAATGGCAATCCTTATGTGAAGCTGTCGACCATCCAGTCTGTAAACGAGCCTTTCGTTACCCTGCTGGTTGAATTGAATTGGTCTTCCGGCAAGCTGATGCGTGAATACACTTTCCTGTTAGACCCCGCCGATTACAAGATCGAGCAACCCAAACCCGAACCGGTCAAGCCTATCGAGCCAGTGTTGGCAGCGCCGGTTGTTGTGCCTGCCGTCGAACCGGTTGCAGAAGCGGCACCGGCAGCGCCTGCTGCATCCGAGCCGGCTACCGCCGAGCCTCTGGTCGAGGCGCCTGCAGAGCAGGCGGTTGCCGAAGCGCCGGCAGATGGGGCAGCCGCTCCGACCGAGCAAGCTGTCGCAGAACAAGCTTCAACCGAGCAAGCGCTGACACAAGAGGGCGCTCCTGCCGAAGTCGCGGCTGCAACTCAGGATGACTTGAGCAAGGAAGAGGCAATCGCCGAAACTGCACTGAGTGCTCCCGCTGAACCTATCGTGGTGAAACGCGGCGAAACGCTGGGCAAGATCGCGGCGCGAATCAAACCGGCCGATGTTAGTCTGGAGCGCATGCTGGTTGCCTTGTATCGCGAGAACGCCGGCAAGTTCGATGCGCACAATATGAACCGGATCCGCGCCGGCAAGATTCTGACCATTCCGCAAGTCGATGCCATCGAGATGTTGCCGCAAGCTGATGCGGAAGAAGAGATCCGCGCCCAGGCCGCCGACTGGAACGTCTATCGCCAGAAACTCGCTGCTGCACGGACCGTTGCTGCGGAGCACGCCGACAAGCAGGAGGCGGCCGGCAAGATCAGTACCGCGGTGACCGACAAGGCATCCACCGACAAAGAGCCAGCCAAGGAAGTGTTGAAACTGTCCAAAGGTGAAGCTCCGACCGACAAGGCAGTGGGTGGTGGCAAGACGACTGCCCAGGAAAAGGCAATCGCCAAGGAAGAAGAAGCGATCGCCAAAAACAAGGCTTTGAAGGAAGCGCAAGAGCGCACAGCGATCCTCGAGAAGAACGTCAAGGATATGCAGCGTCTGGCCGAGCTGAAGAAAGAGACTGTAGTCGCCTCTGCGCCACCGGCTGCTGCCACTCTGGCGGCTGCAGCACCGCAAGCGGCTAGCGAGGTCGCGGCAGCGAAACCCCAACCCAAGCCCAAAGCTGTCGAGCCCAAAGTGGTCGAGCCCAAAGTGGTCGAACAGCCTTCCCTGATCGATCAGTTGCTTGAAGATCCGATGTATCTGGCAGCCGGCGCGGCAGTATTGCTCCTGCTGGGTGGCGCAGGCTTCATGGTCGCCCGACGCAGCAAACAAGGGGGCGGAGCCAAGAAAGAAGAAAAAGCCAAGAAAGAAGAAGATGTCGGTGCCTCCACCGGACGTATCGCTGCGCCGATAGCGCCTTCTCCCGACACCGGTGATTTCACGGCTTCAACTCCGGTGGCTGCGGCGCCAGACATGGCAAGTGCAGACACGGAAGAAGTGGATCCGATCGGCGAAGCAGACCTGTTCCTGACTTTCGGACGCGATGCACAGGCTGAAGAGGTGTTGAAAGAAGCGCTGAAGAAGAACCCCAATAACATTCCGGTCAAACTGAAGCTGCTGACTATCTATTCAACACGGAAAGACACCAATTCTTTCCTGGGCTACGCACGCGAGATCAAAGAATCGGGCGACGAAAGCGCCTGGGGACAGGCAGCTTCCATGGGGCGCGAGCTGGAGCCGAGCAATCCGTTCTACGGCGGCAGCGGCGAAGCTGCGGATACGACGGGTAACCGCTCCGCGCAGGCATCGGCTGCCCCGTCGGTGGACTTCGACCTTGGTTTCGGCGCAACCACGCCGGCGAGCCCGAGTGCCGGTTTCAGCAGCCAAAGTACCGTCGTGCTGGAGAATGCCTCGCAGGAAAAGACCACCACCCTGACTTCGGACGATCTGCGTGCCGCAGTCCAGTCGTCGACGCCGATGGATTTCGATATCACCGGAACGAACCCGGGTACGCCTAGCGCCAACTTCAACACGGAAGCAACGGCCGTGATGAACATGGACGATCTGGTGTTCGATGTGACGGCTACTCATCCCGGCGTTCCTGCGATGGGCGCCACACCGGCGCCGGCTGACGACGGTATGGCATTCACGCTGGATTTCCCGATGGAGATCAAGACGGAAGCCCCGGCGGCAAAACCATCCGCACCGGATATCGGTCTGGGGGGTATCAGTCTGGATCTGGATAGTCTCGGTGCGCCAGCCGCTGCGGGTGCTACCGGCTCCAAAGACGAGAACTGGCACGAAGTCGCCACCAAACTCGATCTGGCCAAGGCCTATCAGGAGATGGGCGATTCGGCCGGCGCGAAGGAGATACTGGACGAAGTGTTGCGTGACGGCGACGAGCAACAACGCGAGACCGCTCAGAAGCTGCTGCAACAGTTGTAAGCCGCGAATGCGGAACGAACGGCAGCCACATCAGGCTGCCGTTTTTATTTGGTGAACACGAGATGAGACCGCTACATCCCACCGTGCAGATACTGCTGTGGATATTGCTGGTGCTGCTGGCGCAACGCTGGCAGCCATCTGTGCTGCTGGCAGCCTGTCTGTTGAGCAGCTCGGTTGCTCTGTGGCTGGACTCGGCGCATTTCCTGCGTCTGCTGCGGCGCACGCGCTGGATCGCCTTCTCCCTGTTATTGATCTATGCCTGGGCAACGCCGGGCATAGCGTTGTTCAATGAGCTTGGCAGTTTGTCTCCGACGTACGAGGGATTGCAGGACGGGTTGTTGCAGTTGGGGCGCTTGCTGTGTGCACTGGCTGGACTGGCAGTCTTGCTTGCCACCCTGACACGGGGGCGACTCATCAGCGGCCTGTTCGCGCTGGCCTATCCTTTGCGCTTGTTTGGCTTGTCGCGCGAACGCTTTGCTGTGCGCTTGGCGCTGACGCTGGAATACGCGGAGACGACGATGCACGACACAGCCAAGGATTGGCGTGGCGCGATAGCGCAGGCCATGAAAGCGGGAGAAACGGGGACGGCGCAGATCGAACTGCAACGGCAGCGCTACAGCATGCTGGATGTTGCGCTATTGGCTGCTTGTGCGGCCGTGTTGATCGGAGCGTGGCGATGAGGATCGCGTTGGGTATTGAATACGACGGCAGCGGCTACAACGGCTGGCAGAGCCAGCCCGATGTGCCGAACGTGCAGGATGCGCTGCAGAAGGCGTTGAGCGAGATTGCGGGTGAGAGCATCGCCATTCTTGCCGCCGGCCGCACCGATACCGGCGTGCATGCGCTGGAGCAGGTCATCCATTTCGACACCAACACCGAACGGCCGCTCAGTGCCTGGGTGCGCGGCACGAATGCGCTGCTGCCGAAGGATATCGCCGTGCTGTGGGCGCATCCGGTTTCCGACGAATTCCATGCGCGTTTCTCGGCGCAGGCGCGCAGCTACCAGTATGTGCTGATCAACCGGCCCTCGCGCAGTGCCGTGCACCACGGCAAGGTGGGCTGGTTCCATTTGCCGCTGGATGTGGCTGCCATGCGCAAGGCTGCGCAATACCTGCTGGGAGAACACGATTTCACCTCCTTCCGCTCCTCGCAATGCCAAGCCAAGACTCCGGTGAAGAACCTGGCGCAACTCGACATCCGGCAGCAGGGCGAGACCATCATCTTCGATCTGACTGCCAACGCCTTTTTGCACCACATGGTGCGCAACATCCTGGGATGCCTGCTGTACGTGGGCAAGGGCAAGCACCCGCCGGAATGGGTGGAGGAGGTGCTGACAGGCGCGGACCGCAAGTTCGCCGCCCCGACCTTTGCCCCGGACGGCCTGTATCTGCGCCATATCACCTACGACAGGAAGTGGGGCCTGCCGCAAGGTACAATGCCGCCTCGTGCCTGAAGCAAGAATCGCCATGACCCGTATCAAGATCTGCGGTATCACCCGCGAGCAGGATGTGCTGGCTGTCGCCGATAGCGGCGCGGACGCGCTCGGGCTGGTGTTCTACGAGAAAAGCCCGCGCCATGTCGGCACGGAACAAGCCGCGAAGTTGGCAGGCGCTGTGCCGCCGTTCGTTACCGTGGTCGGCCTGTTCGTGAACCCATCTGTCGCCTACGTGCGCGAAGTGCTGGCAAAAGTCCCGCTGGATCTGTTGCAGTTCCACGGCGAAGAAACTCCCGAGTTCTGCCGCCAGTTCGGCAGGCCTTACCTGAAGGCGATTCGGGTCAAGGCGGGGGTGGATTTGGTAGAATGCGCAGCTCGTTATGCTGACGCTCAGGGGCTGTTGCTGGATGCCTACGTGGAGGGCACGCAGGGCGGCACAGGAGAATCGTTCGACTGGGCGTTGATCCCGCGGAAGTTGCCTTTGCCGGTGATTCTGTCCGGCGGTTTGCATGCGGGCAATGTGGCGCAGGCGATCAAACAAGTCAGACCTTACGCGGTGGATGTGTCCAGCGGCGTGGAGGCGAGCAAAGGTATCAAGGATGTGGCGAAGGTCGCCGCGTTCATCAAAGAGGTCAAGAGCATTGAGTTATAACTATCCAGACAGCAGCGGCCACTTCGAGCAGTTCGGCGGCATCTACATGGCCGAGACGCTCATCCCCGCTGTGGAAGAGCTGCGCCAGCAATACCTGCGCTTCCGCGACGATCCAGAATTCAAGGCTGAGTTCGCCTATGAGCTGAAGCACTACGTCGGCCGTCCCAGCCCCATCTATCACGCCAAACGCCTGTCGGAGAGTCTGGGCGGTGCACAGATCTACCTGAAGCGCGAAGACCTTAACCACACCGGCGCGCACAAGATCAACAACGCCATCGGCCAGGCTTTGCTCGCCAAGCGCATGGGCAAGAAGCGCGTCATCGCCGAGACTGGCGCGGGCATGCATGGCGTGGCGACCGCCACCGTGGCGGCGCGCTTCGGCATGGAATGCATCGTCTACATGGGCGCGGAAGACATCCAGCGCCAGGCGCCCAATGTGTTCCGCATGAAGTTGCTGGGTGCGACGGTTGTTCCCGTGGAGAGCGGTTCCAGGACACTCAAGGATGCTTGCAACGAAGCCATCCGCGACTGGGTTACCAACGTCGAGAGCACCTTCTACATCTTCGGCACGGCGGCGGGTCCGCATCCGTACCCGATGATGGTGCGCGATTTCCAGTGCGTCATCGGCAACGAGGCCAAAGTACAGATGCCCGAGATGATCGGTCGCCAGCCGGATGCGGTGATTGCCTGCGTGGGCGGCGGCTCCAATGCGATCGGCTTGTTCCATCCCTATATCGAAGAGAAAAGCGTGCAGATCATCGGCGTGGAAGCGGGCGGTCACGGCATCGCCTCGGGCAAACATGCCGCACCGCTCACCGGCAACGCCAAGGTCGGCGTGTTGCACGGCAACAAGGTCTACCTGATGCAGGACGAGAACGGCCAGATCATCGAGACGCATTCCATCTCCGCCGGACTGGACTACCCCGGCGTTGGTCCCGAGCATTGCCTGTTGAAAGACATCGGTCGCGCGCAATACGTCGCCATCAACGACGACGAAGCCATTGCAGCCTTCGATGCGCTGTGCCGTTTCGAAGGCATCATCCCCGCACTGGAATCCAGCCATGCGCTGGCGCATGCGATCAAGATCGCGCCGGGCATGAGCAAGGATAAAGTGTTGTTGGTGAACCTCTCCGGTCGCGGCGACAAGGACATGAATACCGTGGCGAAATTGAAGGGCATCACGCTATGAGCCGCATCGATACGACCTTCGCCAAACTGAAACAGCAGCAGCGCAAGGCGCTCATCCCCTTCATCACCGCAGGCGATCCATCGCAGCAACTCACCGTGCCGCTGATGCACGGTCTGGTGGCTGCGGGCGCGGATGTGCTCGAACTGGGTGTGCCGTTCTCCGATCCGATGGCGGACGGCCCCACCATCCAGCGTGCTTCCGAGCGCGCGCTCAAGAACGGTATGTCGCTGCGCGGTGTGCTGGGCATGGTGGCAGAGTTTCGCAAGCAGGATGCAGCAACCCCGGTGGTGCTGATGGGCTACGGCAACCCGATTGAGGCGATGGGCTGGGAGATTTTCGCGCAGCGTTGCGCGGAAGTCGGCGTGGACGGCGTGCTGACGGTGGATTTTCCGCCGGAAGAGAGCCACGAAGCGTTCGAGCATCTGCAGCGCCACAACATCGCGCCCATCTTTCTGCTGGCACCGACCACCAACGAGGCGCGCATTGAACAGGTCGCCAAGCTGGCGCGCGGCTATGTATATTACGTCTCGCTCAAGGGCGTCACCGGCGCGGGCAACCTCGACCTGTCGGCCATCGAACAGAAGCTGCCGCAACTGCGCAAGCACATCAAGCTGCCCATCGGCGTCGGCTTCGGCATCCGCGATGCGGCGACGGCCAGGGCGGTAGCAAAATTGTGCGACGGCGTGGTGGTGGGTAGCCGCATCGTGCAGGAAATCGAGGATTCGACCGAAAAAAATGTAGTCGCCAATGTGGGCAAATTGGTGAAAGAATTACGTCAGGCGATAGATCAATAAAGAGGAGAACGATATGAGCTGGTTCCAAAAACTGTTACCGCCCAAGATCAAGCGCAGGGGAGAGGCCGACGCCAAGAAGAGCGTGCCGGATGGTCTGTGGCACAAATGCCCGTCCTGCCAGGCAGTGCTGTATCACGCCGACCTGGAAAAGAACTTCAGCGTCTGCCCCAAGTGCAGCCACCATCACCGCATCGGCGCGCGTACCCGTCTCGACTGGCTGCTGGATAGTGAAGGCCGTTTCGAGATCGGCTCGGAAGTACTGTCGGTCGATACCCTGAAATTCAAGGACCAGAAGAAATACAGCGACCGTCTGGTCGAGGCGAAAAAGAAGACCGATGAAGACGATGCGCTGATCGTGCTGCAGGGCAGCATCCATGCCTTGCCTGTCGTGGTCGCCGCGTTCGAGTTCGACTTCATGGGCGGCTCCATGGGCTCGGTCGTCGGCGAACGTTTCGTGCGCGGCGTGCAGGTCGCGCTGGAACAGCAATGCCCCTTCGTCTGCTACTCCGCCAGCGGCGGTGCGCGCATGCAGGAAGGCCTGCTGTCGCTGATGCAGATGGCCAAGACCAGCGCCGCGCTCACCCAGTTGAGCGAAGCACGCCTACCCTTCATCTCCGTACTCACCGACCCGACCATGGGTGGCGTCTCCGCCAGCTTCGCCTTCCTCGGTGACGTGGTCATCGCCGAACCTGGCGCGCTGATCGGCTTCGCTGGTGCGCGTGTGATCCAGCAGACCGTGCGCGAGACCTTGCCCGATGGTTTCCAGCGTGCCGAGTTCCTGCTCGAACACGGCGCCATCGACATGATCGTTGATCGCCGCCAGATGCGCGACCAACTGGCTACGTTGATCACCCTGCTGACCAAGCAGGATGCGGTTGCGAAGCTGGAGGCGGCGTAATCTTCAGTTCAGTGATCAGCGGGGAAGCCTCGCTGATCATTCTCTAGTCGGTGATGAAATGCCTACTTCCCTGGCCGACTGGCTAAGCTACCTAGAATCCCTTCACCCCAAAACCATCGCCCTCGGCCTTGAGCGCGTGGTGCAAGTCAAACAACGTCTCGATCTGCAACCCGATTTCCCCGTCATCGTCGTCGGCGGCACCAACGGCAAGGGCTCGGTGTGCGCGATGCTGGAAGCCATCCTCCATGCCGCCGGCTACAAGGTCGGCTGCTACACCTCGCCGCATCTGCTGGATTACAACGAGCGCGTGCGCGTCGCCAAACAGCAGGCGAGCGATGCGGAGTTGTGTGCTTCGTTCGAACAGATCGAGCAGGTGCGCGGCGATATCGCGCTGACCTATTTCGAGTTCGGCACGCTGGCGGCGATGCAGTGCTTCATCTCGCACAAGGTGGATGTCGCCATCCTCGAGGTCGGGTTGGGCGGCCGATTGGATGCGGTGAATGTGTTCGACGCCGATGTCGCGGTGGTGACCAGTGTGGATATCGACCATGTCGATTATCTGGGTGATACGCGCGAAAAGATCGCCTTCGAGAAGGCCGGAATCTTCCGCAAGGGCAAAGTAGCCATCTGTGCTGACGGCAATGTGCCGCAGGCGTTGCGCCAGCATGCGCAGCAGATCGGCGCGGAGTTGTGGTGCATAGGCAGCGAGTTCGGATTCCTCAAACATGACGGGCAGTGGGACTATCGCAGCAAGGCTGGATCGCGCAGCGCCTTGCCATACCCGGCTTTGCGCGGGGCGTTCCAGTTGAACAACGCCAGCGCCGTGCTGGCGGCGCTGGATGCGCTCAGGGACAATCTGCCCGTGAACATGGGGGTGATCCGGCGCGGGCTGGTCGAGGTGGAGTTGGCCGGGCGCTTCCAGTTCATTCCGGGTAAACCGCAGCTCATTCTTGATGTGGCGCACAACCCGCATGCGGCGCGCTCGCTGGCGCAGAATCTGGCCAACCTGCCGCCCGCAAAGACCTTTGCCGTGTTCGCCATGCTCAAGGACAAGGATATGGCCGGGGTGGTGCAGGCGCTGGATCCGCACGTCGACGAATGGCTGGTGGCGGGCATAGCTGCGCCGCGCGGGGCGACGGCTGCCGAACTGGCGCAGGTGTTGCGGGATAACCGTGTCCGCGGTGCGGTCCGGGTCTGCGATTCCATAGCAAGTGCGCTGCATGAGGCCAGCAATCGCGCGGGCGAAAATGATAGAATCGCGGCGTTCGGTTCCTTTTACACAGTGGCGGAAGTGATGCGCGTGCGCGGCCTGCGCTGCGGCTGATCTTCCCGGGAAAATACGATGGCAAAACAGCTTTCTACAGAAGAAGAGTTAAATATCAAGCGCCAATCGCGTCGCCGACTGATCGGTGCAGTGACACTGGTCGTGGTGGTGGTGATCTTCCTGCCCATCGTGTTCGACAGCGAGCAGTCGCCGACCGCGGGCAATAACATCGAGTTGCGCATTCCGGACAAGGACAAGGTGCCGGAGTTCCAGCCCAAGATCGATCTGCCCCAGATCGACAAGATGGCATCCGAGGTCGAGGCTGCTCCGGTAGTAGCAAGCGCGCCGGTCGCGGTCAGTGCGCCCGCTGCGGTGCCCGCTCCGGTGGTGGTCAAGCCGGCCGTCACCCCTCCCGCCGTGACCAAACCCAAGACTGAAGTCAAACCCAAGGTGGAAAGCAAGCCCGCCGCCAAGCCGCAAGCCGCCGTGCCGAAGACGGGCTGGGGTGTGCAGGTCGGCGCATTCGCGAATATCGATACTGCCAAGAGCCTGCAAGCCAAGCTGAGCAAGCAGGGATATCACGCTTATACGGAAAAAGCAGGAAACGTCACGCGCGTGCGTATTGGCAGTTATCCGACGCGCGAGGCTGCAGAAAAGGTGCAGGTCAAGCTGGTAGCGCAGGGAACGCAGGCCAACGTGGTCAGCCTCGAATAAAGGTCAGCCGGTGACGTCGTTCGATTACGCGGTCATTGCGGTCGTCATACTTTCGGCGTTGGTGGGTTGGTGGCGCGGCTTCATGTACGAGCTGTTCTCGCTGATCGGCTGGCTGGCGGCGTACATCGTGGCGCGCACGTTCACCGATCAAGCGCTGCCGTTCGTACCCGAGGCGGTCGGAGCAGCGCATCTGCGTTCGGCGGCGGCGTTTGCGGCGCTTTTCATCGCGACGCTGATCGTCGGCGCTTTGTTCGCCTGGTTTTTGGCGCGGCTGGCGAAGTTCGCCGGACTGTCGGGCATGGACGGCAAGTTCGGCGCGATATTCGGCATGCTGCGCGGCGGCTTGGTGGTGATCGCGCTGGTGTGGCTGGGCGGGCTGACCGATCTGCCGCAACTGCCGTTCTGGCGCGATGCGCTGACGAGCAAGCCGCTGCAGGAAGCTGCGCTGTACGCGAAAGATTATCTGCCGCAGGACGCGGTGAAAAAGTAACACTGGATCAACTAACCGGAACGAATCATGTGTGGCATTCTCGGCGTCGTAGCGCAAAGTCCCGTCAACCAGTTGCTGTATGACGGTCTGCAGGTGTTGCAGCATCGCGGTCAGGATGCGGCGGGTATCGCCACGCTGGAACACAACACCTTCCATCTGCACAAAGGCAACGGTCTGGCGCACGACGTGTTCCGCACCCGCAACATGCGCGCGCTCACCGGCAACGCCGGCATCGCCCATGTGCGCTATCCGACCGCCGGTTCCGCCGTCGATCACAACGAAGCGCAGCCGTTCTATGTGAACTCTCCGTTCGGCTTGGTGCTGGGTCATAACGGCAACCTGACCAACACCTCGCAGCTGCAAAAGGAGCTGTTCCTCGAAGACATGCGCCACGTGAACACCAATTCCGATTCGGAAGTGTTGCTCAACGTGCTGGCGCACGAACTGCAGGCCAATGCCACCAACTTCCGTCTCGACACCAAGGCCATCTTCGCGGCAGTGAGCGCCGTGCATCGCCGCTGCAAGGGGGCATACGCCGTGGTGGCGATGATCTCCGGTTACGGCCTGCTGGCATTCCGCGACACCCACGGCATCCGCCCGCTGGTGGTGGGCAGCAACCAGACCGACAAGGGCGTGGAATATCTGGTGGCATCCGAGAGCGTGGCGCTGGATACGCTGGGCTTTAAATATTTGCGCGACATCGCGCCGGGCGAAGCGGTGTTCATCGATCTGGACGGCAACTTCCACAACCAGCAATGTGCCGAGCAGCCCGAACTGAATCCCTGCATCTTCGAATACGTTTATTTTGCGCGTCCCGATTCGGTGATCGACGGCATCTCGGTATACGAGACGCGCCTGAGGATGGGCGAATACTTGGCAGAGAAACTCAAGCGTGTGTGGCCGGATCACGACATCGACGTGGTGATTCCCATCCCCGATTCCAGCCGTCCCAGCGCTTTGCAGATGGCCAATCATCTCGGCATCCCGTTCCGCGAGGGCTTTGTGAAGAACCGCTATATCGGCCGTACCTTCATCATGCCGGGGCAGGCCATGCGCAAGAAATCGGTGCGCCAGAAACTCAATGCCATCAGTGTCGAATTCAAGGGCAAGAACGTGCTGCTGGTGGACGACTCCATCGTGCGCGGCACCACCAGCCGCGAGATCGTGCAAATGGCGCGTGATGCCGGTGCGCGCAAGGTGTATTTCGCCTCCGCCGCGCCTCCCGTCAAATTCCCCAACGTCTACGGCATCGACATGCCCAGCCGCAAGGAACTCATTGCCACCGGACGTACCGACGAAGAGATCTGCCGCGAGATCAGCGCCGACCGCATCATCTATCAGGACCTCGACGATCTGAAGGCGGCGGTGCAGACGTGCAACCCGAAGATCGCCAAGTTCGACTGTTCCTGCTTCGACGGCGAATACATCACCGGCGACATCACGGCGGAATATCTGGATCGCGTGGAAGCTTCACGCGCCGGCGGCAAGGCCAACAAGACGCTGGAAGAGGATCAGTTGGAACTCGATCTGGTGATGAGCGCCTCTTCCATGTAAGTTGACACTGCCGCAAGGCGGGTGTTACTTTCCGTCTGCGCCGATTTGAGGAACAGCTTGCGGGCGCATTACAAATACAGCTAAAGCGAGGGAGACCCGGTTTAGCGCTAAGCTTTCCGGGTTTTTTATTTGGCGGCATGTCGGCGTGGACAGGCCGCAAGGACGAAGAGAATGACCGATACCTATCAACCTGAGACATTGGCGGTTCGCGCCGGTGGTGTGCAAAGCCAGTTCCATGAGCACAGCGAAGCCTTGTTCCTGACCTCGAGCTTCACCTTCGACAATGCGGAGCAGGCAGCCAAGCGCTTCATCGGCGAGGAGCCGGGCAACATCTACGCGCGCTTCACCAATCCCACTGTGACCATGTTCGAAGAACGCCTGGCCGCGCTGGAAGGTGCCGAGCAATGTGTGGCGGTGGCTTCCGGCATGGCCGCCATTCTGGCGACCTGCATGGGTCTGCTGAAGGCGGGCGACCATATCGTCGCGTCGCGCAGCCTGTTCGGTGCCACCATCAACACCTTCAACAACTACTTCAAGAAGTTCGGCGTGGAGACCACCTACGTCTCCGCCACTGATGTCGCCGAGTGGAAGGCAGCGGTGCGCCCGAACACGAAACTGTTCTTCCTGGAGACACCCTCCAATCCGCTGACCGAGATTTCCGATATCGCGGCCATCGCGACCGTGGCGAAAGCTTGCGGCGCTTTGCTCGCGGTGGACAATTGTTTCTGCACGCCCATCCTGCAACGCCCGCTGGAACAGGGCGCGGACATCGTGATCCATTCCGCCACCAAATACATCGACGGCCAGGGCCGCGTGCTGGGCGGTGCGGTGTTGGGTAGCAAGAAGCTGATGGAGCCGGTGTACGGTTTCCTGCGCACTACCGGTCCGACCATGAGCGCCTTCAACGCCTGGGTGTTCCTGAAAGGGCTGGAGACGCTCAAGCTGCGCATGGATGCGCACTCGGCCTCCGCACTGCAACTGGCGCAATGGCTGGAACAGCAGCCCAATGTGGCGCGCGTGTTCTATCCCGGTCTGCCGTCGCATCCGCAGCACGCACTGGCGATGAAGCAGCAGAAGACCGGCGGCGGCATCGTCGCGTTCGAGGTGAAGGGCGGCAAGGCGGCTGCCTGGAAGGTGATCGACAACACGAAGATGCTATCCATCACCGCCAATCTGGGCGACACCAAGACCACCATCACCCATCCGGCGAGCACCACGCACGCACGCATCACGCCGGAAGCGCGGGCAGCAGCGGGGATCACCGAAGGACTCATCCGCATTGCGGTGGGTCTGGAAGCAGTCATCGATATCCAGAACGATCTGGCACGGGGGCTGTGAAGATGAGGCGAGCCAAGAAAAAACCAGCGCGGCCTGCCGTCGTCAGCGCACCGGAATCGGGTCTGCTGGCGCGCCAGGTCGGCGAGGCGCTCATGCAGTACGGCATGACGCTGGTGACGGCGGAATCCTGTACCGGCGGCGGTGTCGCGCAGGCGGTCACCCGCATCTCGGGCAGCTCGGCCTGGTTCGATAGAGGTTTCGTGACCTACTCGAACGAATCGAAAGAAGAGATGCTGGGCGTTTCGCCGGAGACATTGGAGCAACACGGCGCAGTGAGCGAGGCGACCGTGCGCGAGATGGCCGACGGCGCTATGCAGTACAGCCGCGCCAAAGTTGCGCTGTCGGTGAGCGGCATTGCCGGGCCCACCGGCGGCACGCCGGAGAAGCCGGTCGGCACGGTCTGGTTCGCCTGGGCGACCGGCGACAATGTGCAAACGGCCTGCCATCAACTCTCCGGTGATCGCGACGCCATTCGCGCGAAAGCCGTGCAAATCTCCCTTCAGGGTGTAATCAACCTGTTGAATGGCATCATAAAAATAGCCTGATTCACAAAGAGAACGAACGTTCTGTACAAGTCCGAATTGTTGTGCCACAATCCGCCCCATCGAATTTTTGAAAGGGGAACAAAATGGATGACAACAAGAGCAAGGCACTCGCGGCGGCACTGAGCCAGATCGAAAAACAGTTCGGCAAGGGCTCCATCATGCGCCTGGGCGAGAGCGAAGTCGGCAAGGACATCCAGGTCGTTTCGACCGGCTCGCTGGGTCTGGACATCGCACTCGGCGTCGGCGGTCTGCCGCGCGGTCGCGTCATCGAGATCTACGGTCCGGAATCCTCCGGCAAGACAACCCTTACATTGCAAGTCATCGCCGAGATGCAGAAGGTCGGCGGCACAGCAGCCTTCATCGACGCGGAACACGCGCTCGATCCCGGCTATGCGCGCAAGTTGGGCGTGAAGGTCGAGGACCTGCTCATCTCGCAACCTGACAACGGCGAACAGGCACTGGAGATCGTCGACATGCTGGTGCGTTCCGGTTCGGTGGACGTGGTGGTGGTGGACTCCGTCGCCGCGCTGACCCCCAAAGCCGAGATCGAAGGCGAGATGGGTGATGCGCAGATGGGACTGCATGCCCGCCTGATGTCGCAAGCGCTGCGCAAGCTGACTGCCAACATCAACCGCTCCAACACCATGGTCATCTTCATCAACCAGATCCGCATGAAGATCGGCGTGATGTTCGGCAACCCCGAGACCACCACCGGCGGCAACGCGCTGAAGTTCTACGCCTCCGTGCGCATGGATATCCGCCGCACCGGCGCGATCAAGAAGGGCGACGAAGTCATCGGCAACGAGACCCGCGTCAAAGTGGTCAAGAACAAGGTCGCGCCCCCGTTCAAGGAAGCCAACTTCGACATCCTCTACGGAGAAGGCATCTCGCGCGAAGGCGAGGTCATCGAGCTGGGTGTGCTGCACAAACTGGTTGAAAAATCGGGTGCCTGGTATGCCTATAACGGCGAAAAGATCGGCCAGGGCAAGGACAACGCGCGCGAGTACCTCAAGAACAACCCGGCCATCGCCGCCGAGATCGAGAACAAAGTGCGTGCGGCGCTCGGTATCGTCGCCATGGGTACCAGTGAAGTCGCGGAAGAAGCCTGAATTAAGCCTGCGTGTCCGCGCCATGCGGTATCTGGCGCGGCGCGAGCATAGCCGTGCCGAACTGCAGGGCAAGTTGCAGCCGTACGTGCTGGAAGGCGAGGACCTCGAAGCCGTTCTGGACGAGCTGGAGAAACGCAACTGGCTTTCCGATTCACGCGCCGTCACGCTATTTGTTGATACCAAGCGCGGCCGCTTCGGCAGCCAGCGCATCGCCCACGAACTCCGCCAGAAAGGTATCGCCGAGAACCTGATCGCCGATGCCATGCCGCAATTGAAGGAAACCGAACTCGATGCGGCACGCGAGGTGTGGCAAAGGAAGTTCGGTATTTCCCCTGCAGACCCCAAGGAAAAAGCCAGGCAGATACGTTTTCTGCAGTCGCGCGGATTCGCTATGGAAGTCATCTTCAAGGTGCTGAAGCTTTCCTCCGCAACGGAGGAGGGCGAGTACTGACACGTTGTGCCGATTTTGGGCGTCAAATGGTATGATTCATGCCTTGATGCCGCCATTCTGGCGGTGTATTTGTTGAATGAATCGCATCGATTGGTGTCCAGATGAAAAGCAGTGAGATCCGCCAGAAATTCCTCGATTATTTCGCCTCCAAAGGCCATGCCGTAGTCGCCTCCAGTTCGCTGGTCCCGCATGAGGACCCGACGCTGTTATTCACCAACGCCGGCATGAACCAGTTCAAGGACGTGTTCCTCGGTTTCGACAAGCGCCCCTATACCCGTGCCGCCTCTTCGCAGAAATGCGTGCGCGCCGGCGGCAAGCACAACGACCTGGAAAACGTCGGCTACACCGCGCGCCACCACACCTTCTTCGAAATGCTGGGCAACTTCAGCTTCGGCGACTATTTCAAGCGCGACGCGATCCAGTACGCGTGGGAACTGCTGACCGAAGTGTTCAAACTGCCCAAGGACAAGCTCTACGTCACCGTGTATGCCGAGGATGACGAGGCTTACGACATCTGGACGAAAGAGATGGGCCTGACGCCGGATCGCGTGATCCGCATCGGCGACAATAAGGGCGCGCGCTATGCGTCTGACAACTTCTGGATGATGGGCGATACCGGCCCATGCGGTCCCTGCACCGAGATATTCTATGACCATGGCGCGCATATCCCCGGCGGACTGCCCGGCACACCCGAGGAAGACGGCGACCGCTACATCGAGATCTGGAACAACGTGTTCATGCAGTTCAACCGCGACGAGGCGGGCGTGATGCATCCGCTGCCCAAGCCCTCGGTGGACACCGGCATGGGACTGGAGCGCATTTCGGCGGTGCTGCAGCATGTGCATGCCAACTACGAGATCGACCTGTTCCAGGCACTGATCAAGGCGGCGGCGCGTGAAACCAAGCAGAGTAACCTCGATCAGCCGTCGTTGCGTGTGCTGGCCGACCACATCCGCGCCTGTTCCTTCCTGATTGCCGACGGCGTGATCCCCGGCAATGAAGGTCGCGGCTACGTGCTGCGCCGCATCATCCGCCGCGCGATTCGCCACGGTTACAAACTGGGGGCACGCGAAGCGTTCTTCTACAAGATGGTGCCCGATCTGGTGGAACAGATGGGTGTTGCCTATCCCGAGTTGGTTGCCGAGCAAGTGCGCGTGAAGGGTATCCTCAAGCAGGAAGAAGAGCGTTTCTTCGCGACCATCGAACACGGCATGGCGATCCTCGAAACCGAACTGGCCGGGATGGACAAGACGGGCAACAAGGTGTTCAACGGCGAGACCGCGTTCAAGCTGCACGACACCTACGGCTTCCCGCTCGACCTCACCGCCGACATCTGCCGCGAGCGCGACGTGAAGGTGGACGATGCCGCCTTCAATTCCGCGATGGCGCGCCAAAAAGAACAAGCGCGCGCGGCGGGCAAATTCAAGATGGCCGCGAACCTGGAGTATTCCGGCCCGGCGACCACCTTCCACGGTTACGACACGCTGGAACACAAGGGCAACATCCTTGCCTTGTACAAGGACGGCGCCGAAGTGAACGAATTGAATGAAGGCGATCTGGGCGTGGTGGTGCTGGACGACACCCCGTTCTATGCCGAATCCGGCGGCCAGGTCGGCGACAGCGGCGAGTTGCGCAGCGTGCACGGCATCTTCGCGGTGGAAGACACGCAGAAAATCCAGGCGACGGTGTTCGGCCACCACGGTGTGGTGAAGACCGGCAAGCTGACCGTGGGCAACGGCGTCACCGCCCGGGTGGATGTGGCGGCACGCAGCCGCATCGTGCGCAACCACAGCGCCACGCACCTGATGCACAAGGCCTTGCGCGAAGTGCTGGGCACGCATGTGCAACAGAAAGGTTCGCAAGTCGATCCTGACAAGACGCGTTTCGACTTTGTGCACACGCAACCGATGTCCGATGCCGAGATACGCAGGGTGGAAGCCATCGTGAACGCCGAAATTCTGGCCAATACCGATTGCCAGTCGCGCGTGATGGCGATCGACGACGCACAGAAGACCGGCGCGATGATGCTGTTCGGCGAGAAATACGGCGACGTGGTGCGTGTACTGAACATCGGTTCTTCCATCGAGCTGTGCGGCGGCACGCATGTGAAGCGTACCGGCGATGTCGGCCTGTTCAAGATCGTGGCCGAAAGCGGCGTGGCTGCAGGCGTGCGCCGCGTGGAGGCGGTGACTGGCGAAGGTGCGCTGGCACTGATTCAGGCGCAGGAGCAGCAACTGCAGCAAGTGGCCGATGCAGTAAAGGCGCAGCCGCAGGAAGCTGCCGCCCGTGTCGGACAGATCCTCGACAATGTGAAGTCGCTGGAGAAAGAGCTGGCGGCATTGAAGTCAAGACTCGCGTCCGCCCAGGGCGACGAACTGGTTTCGCAGGCTCAGGACATCAACGGCGTGAAGGTGCTGGCAGCCAAGCTGGAAGGCGCAGATGCGGCGACACTGCGCGAGACGCTGGACAAGCTCAAAGATAAACTCAAGTCCGCCGTGATCTTGCTGGCCGCTGTGGGCGACGGCAAAGTCAGCCTGATCGCGGGTGTGACGGCTGATGCGACCGCCAAGGTGAAAGCGGGCGAACTGGTGAATTTCGTCGCCCAGCAGGTCGGTGGGAAAGGCGGCGGACGTCCGGACATGGCGCAGGCTGGCGGTACGCAACCGGAGCATCTGGCGGCGGCGCTGGCTTCAGTCACAGCATGGGTGAGAGCCAAGCTCTGATAGAGAAGCACCTGAAGTTCTAGCGCATTCGGAGTCTGGTCCGGTTGCCAAGGCGGTCGTTGCAGGTGTAGGGTTGCACACGGATCGGGGATCACCATGCTTGCATGGTTGTCCGAGTGGTTGATTCCTGATAATTCAGAAGGCGAAGCTGGTGATGCTCAGACAAGAGAACGAAACCATACTGCTGGTGGAAGACGGCGAAGCCGAGGTGCTATTGGTGCAGCAGGCCGTTGCCAGTTGTCCGGGTGGCTTGCATCTCACTGTGGTGCGCGACACCGAAGCAGCACTGGAGTGGCTGAGCGACACCGCGCAACGCGGTTACGAGATGCCGCGCCTGATACTCCTTGATCTGAAGCTGCCCAAATTGGCCGGTCTTGCCGTGCTGCGCACCCTGCGCATGGATGTGCGCCTGCAGGATGTGCCCATCGTCGTATTCTCCGCAGTGCATGAACCTTCCGACGTGGTATTGAGTTACCAGATCGGTGCCAACAGCTTCGTCAAGAAACCGAGCAATCTGGAAGAGTTCAACCAGCTCTTGCGCGAACTGAGTGAGCTCGGCTGGTTGAGCGGCAAGGGTTTGAAGAAGACGCACTCGCAGTCCATACCGCTGTAGGCGAGTACTGCCCGCGGCAATCCTTCAGTAACGGCTTGGGTATTCCCGGGCGATCAGAACGGCAGCGTCAAATCTGGCGCGGCACCCAGCAAGATCTTCCTGAAATCATCCTGGATTCGCTCCAATGCAGCGGCATCGTCCGCCTCGAAACGCAGCACGATCACCGGTGTGGTGTTGGACGGGCGCATCAGGCCGAAGCCGTCGGCATATTCGACACGCAGTCCGTCGATGGTGATGATGTCTTTGGCATCGCTGAAACGGGCTTCCTTTTGCAGGCGCGCGATCAGGCTGTGGTTCACGCCCTCGGCAGTGTGGATGTGCAATTCCGGTGTGCACACTGCATCCGGCAGGGCATTCAACGTTGCGTTGGAATCGGCCACCTTGCTCAGAATCTCCAGCAGGCGTGCGCCGGCATAGAGGCCGTCGTCGAAACCGTACCAGCGCTCCTTGAAGAACACATGGCCGCTCATCTCGCCGGCCAGCAAAGCGCCGGTCTCCTTCATCTTGGCTTTCACCAGCGAATGGCCGGTCTTCCACAAAGTCGGTTTGCCGCCATGCTCGCGTATCCAGGCGAACAGGTTGCGCGTGGACTTTACGTCGAAGATGATCTCGGCGCCGGGATTGCGTGACAGCACATCGGCGGCGAACAACATCAACTGGCGATCGGGGAAGATGATCTTGCCGTCCTTGGTGACCACGCCGAGGCGGTCGCCGTCGCCGTCGAAGGCCAGGCCCAGTTCGCTGTCGTTGTTGCGTAGCGCCTTGATCAGGTCTTCGAGGTTATGCGGATCGGACGGATCGGGATGGTGGTTGGGGAAGTGGCCATCGACTTCACAAAACAGCTCGGTAACGGAGCAGCCGATGCCGCGATACAGCTCGGCGGCGAAATCGCCCGCCACGCCGTTGCCGCAATCGACGGTGATGTTGAGCGGGCGTGCCAGCTTGATGTCGCCGATGATGCGCGCCAGATATTCCGGCGCGATGTCGTATTGCGAATAGCTGCCGTTACCGTGCGCCAGATCGTTCGTTTCGATGCGGGTGCGCAGCTTCTGAATGGTTTCGCCGGACAGCGTTTCGCCAGCCAGCACCATTTTCAGGCCGTTGTAATCGGGCGGGTTGTGGCTGCCGGTGATCATCACGGCGCAATCGGTCTTCAGTTGGAAAGCGGCGAAGTAGGTCATCGGCGTGGCGACCATGCCCACGTCGATGACGTTGATGCCGCTCTTCTGGATGCCGCGCGCCAGCGCCTTGGCGAAGTCTGGGCCGGACAGACGGCCATCGCGGCCGATGGCGATGGTGTGCTGTTTGCGTGCGAGGGCTTCGGAACCGAGGGCGTGGCCGATGGCTTCGACGATCTCGTCCGTCAGCGACTTGCCGACGATGCCACGGATGTCATAGGCCTTGAATATCTCTTTGGGGACGTTTGCCATGCTTACTTTCTCGTTTGCAGGGTGATGTGGCGCGCGACATCCTTCGGCGTCAGTTTGATCATGCAGTTGAAATGGCCCAGCGGGCACTCGCGCTTGAAGCAGGGGCTGCAAGCGATATCGAGCTTCAGCACTTGCGCCTTGTCGGACAAGGGCGGGGTGAATTGCGGACTGCTGGAGCCGAAGATCGCCAGCATCGGCCTGTCCAGGGCGGCGGCGATGTGCATCAGGCCGGAATCGTTGCTGACCACCAGGTCGGCGCAGGACAGCAGGTTGATGGCTTCGCGCAGATCGGTCACGCCGCACAGGTTGCGGCAGGGTTCGTTGCCCAGCGCGACGATCTTGTCGGCGACCTCTTTGTCTTTGGGGGAGCCGATCAGCCAGATCGTATAGCCCTGTGCGCGCAGATACTGTGCCAGTTCGGCGTAATAATGCGGGGGCCAGCGTTTCGCGGGGCCGTACTCGGCGCCGGGGCAGAATACGGCGACGGGTTTGTCCAGCGTCAGGCCGAACTTGGACAGGATGGCGGTTCGTTGCGCATCGCCTATCGGCAACACAGGAGCAGGGAGCGGGCGCACGATGTCTGCGTTCGCGTCTTCGGCGAGATAGGCGAAACGCTCCACCATCAGCGGCCAGCGTTTTTTGTCCAGCTTGCGCGCGTCGTTGAGCAGACCGTAGCGCATCTCGCCGCTGAAGCCGGTACGCAGCGGGATGCGTGCATAGACAGGCACCAGTGCCGACTTCCACGAGTTGGGCAGCACGATGGCCTGGTCGTAGGCCGATTCACGCAGCTGCAACCCCAGCCGACGGCGCGCGAACAGGCCGAACATGCCGTGCGGGAAAGGATTGATGATGACGTCGCCGACCTCGGGCATCTGGCGCAACAGTTTCTCGGTCCAGGGCGGCGCCAACACGTCGACGCGCACGCCGGGATGGCGCTGATGCAGGCGGCGCAGCATGGGCTGCATCAGCATGCAGTCGCCGACCCAGCTGGGAGCGATGATGAGGATCTTTTGCATCAGTGTCGGATGGGGTTAATGGTGGCCGCGGGGCAGTTCGCCCTTGAACTTGTATAGCGTGCCGCAATACGGACAGCGCGCTTCACCCAGTTTGTCCACCGGGATGGCGATGCGCGGGTGCGCGCTCCACAGGCTGACCGCCGGAGTCGGGCAGAACAGGGGCAATGCTTCTGCCGTGACTTCGACGTAATGCGCGTTCTCGTTGGACATGCTTTCTCCCCGGTCTGTTGTTGTTATACGTGCGCCAGCCAGTCGGCGTATTTCGGATTCTTGCCGCCGACGATGTCGAAGAACGCTGCCTGCAGTTTGGTCGTGATGGGACCGCGGCTGCCGATGCCGATGGTTCGGTTGTCCAGCTCGCGGATAGGCGTCACTTCGGCGGCGGTGCCGGTGAAGAACGCCTCTTCGGCGCAGTACACCTCATCGCGCGTGATGCGCTTCTCGATCAGTTCCAGTCCCATGTCCTTGGCCAGCGTGACGATGGAGTCGCGCGTGATACCTTCCAGGCAGGAGGTCAGGTCGGGCGTGTACAGCTTGCCTTTCTTCACGATGAAGATGTTCTCGCCCGCACCTTCGGCAACATAGCCGTCCACGTCCAGCAGCAGCGCCTCGTCGTAGCCGTCATGCGCCACTTCCTGGTGCGCCAGGATGGAGTTGGTGTAGGTGCCCACCGATTTGGAGCGGCACATGTTGATGTTGACGTGATGACGGGTGAAGCTGGATGTCTTCACGCGGATGCCTTTGGCCATGCCTTCTTCGCCCAGATAGGCGCCCCATGGCCATGCCGCGACGGCGACATGCACGCTGATGGCGGTGGCGGCGATACCCATCGCTTCCGAGCCGTAGAACACGATGGGGCGGATGTAGCAGGACTCAAGCTTGTTAGTACGCACGACTTCCTTCTGCGCTTCCATCAGGGTCTCTTTGTCGAACGGCATTTTCATCTTGAATATATAGGCCGAGTTGAACAGGCGGTCGGTATGTTCCTGAAGGCGGAATATCGCTGTTCCCTGTGTGGTCTTGTATGCCCGCACTCCCTCGAATACGCCCATGCCGTAATGCAAGGTATGGGTGAGCACGTGGGTGGTGGCTTCGCGCCATGGTACGAGGTTGCCGTCGTACCAGATGAAGCCGTCGCGGTCGGACATGGACATGTTGATTTCCCTTGATGAATGATGTGACGAAGGCCGTGATTCTAGCCTTTCCCGGACACTTTATGAAGCACCGGAAGGAGCAATTGCATCACGGCCGCAAGCTTTTTGGTAAGAGATATAGGCCAATTGGCATATTTTCTTTGTTCCCGGTTCGTGTAATGATTCGTGCGCGACTGATTCGCTAAAGAGTTGCACCACAAGGGGGTAGTATGGGGGATGGGAAGCGGTTACCGGATATCGGTGCCGATGTCATGGACAGTCAAGAGGACAAGCTGCGCAAGAGCCTGCTGATCTTCGCCAGCGCCTTCATGACGTTCGCGGTGATGTTCTGGCTGGCCATCTACTGGATGATGGGGTTGAACTTCTCCAGCAACGTGCCGCTCGCCTATCAGGCGATCTCGGTCGGTTCGCTGATCTACTACATGCGCTCGCGCAACTTCGAAGTCTTCCGTTTCATCCAGCTCACCCTGTTCCTGTTCGCTCCCTTCATCATGCAATGGAGCATCGGCAGTTCGGTCACCTCAAGCGGCGTGGCCCTGTGGGCGCTGCTGGCGCCGATCGGTGCACTGGTGGTGTCGAGCTGGAAGGAATCCATCCCCTGGTTCTTCGCCTACATCGTGCTGACCGCCGTTTCCGGCTTCTTCGATTATTATCTCGGCGCGGGTACGGCGACCGGCATCCCGCTGAACACCATCGGCCTGTTCTTCGCGCTCAATTTCGCGGCGATGTCTTCCATCCTGTATTTCCTCGTGCGCTACTTCGTCATCGAGACCGAGAAGATCAAGACCCAGCTCGACCAGCAACACGCCCTGCTCGCGGAAGAGCAGAAGAAGTCCGAGCGGGTGCTGTTCAACGTGCTGCCGTCCAACATCGCCGAGCGCCTGAAGAACAACCAGGGTTTGATCGCCGACGGCTATGCCGATGTCACTGTGATGTTCGCCGATCTGGTGAACTTCACCCAGTTGACCGAGCAGATGTCGCCGGAGCAGATGGTCGGTCTGCTCAATACCGTGTTCTCCGGTTTCGACGAGCTGTCCGAGAAATACGGGCTGGAGAAGATCAAGACCATAGGCGACGCCTATATGGTTGTGGGCGGCCTGACACGCGAGCGCCCGGATTATGTGGAGGACATGGCGAACATGGCCGTGGAGATGCTCGATTTCGTTTCCAAACATCCGGCGTTGGTAAAGCGCGATCTGGGTATTCACATCGGCATCGCCACCGGCCCGGTGGTGGCGGGTGTGATTGGCACCAAGCGTTTCATCTACGACCTGTGGGGAGACACGGTGAATATCGCAAGTCGTCTCACCGACGATGCCAAGCAGGGCAACATCCTGACCGACAAACTGACCTACAACCGCCTGCGTCAGGAATTCCTGTTCGAGCCGCCCAATGTGCTCAACGTCAAGGGCAAGGGTGAGATGGTTTCCTACCGGCTGGTGGGGCGTATCGGACATGCCAGCGGCACTGTCTATCATCTGCCGACATCCGGCGCGCCCGTCTCGGGTTAAGCTCGTTCCAGCAATTCTTTCCAGAGTGCCAGCACGACGGTAGTGTCCAGTCTGCCCTGTTCGATGCGGCAGGCGTTCTGGTTGTTCAGTCGCATCTGGTGCTGGATGCGGCGCAATTCCCGATAGCTCTCGCGGACCTTCTCGCTGGTTTCTGCATCGATCAATCCCAATTTTGCGGCACTGGCCAGCAGGGCGAGGTTGCCGCTGTTGGCGGTGAGTTCCGGATGTGCAGCGGCATGCGCCAGCACCAGGAATTGCACCATGAACTCGATGTCCACCATGCCGCCCCTGTCGTGCTTGATGTCGAACAGCGCGGTCTGGTTCGGATGGCCGTCGCGCATCTTCTGGCGCATCTCGAGGACATCCAACCTGAGCTTGTCCAGGTTGCGCGGCAGACACAACACCTCGCAGCGGATGCGTTCGAACTGCGCCCCCACCGCCGCATCCCCGGCGCAATAGCGGGCGCGCGTCAGTGCCTGATGTTCCCACACCCAGGCATGCTGGCGCTGGTATTCGTCGAACGCCTCTATCGAACTCACCAGCAATCCGCTCTCGCCGTTGGGGCGCAGGCGCAGGTCGACCTCGTACAGGCGGCCGGATGAGGTATGGCTGGAGAGCATGGTGTTGATGCGCTGCGCCAGCCGCGCGTAGATCTCGCCCGCTTCCGGATGGTCGTCGTCGTAGAGGAACACGATGTCGAGGTCGGAGGCATAGCCGAGCTCCTTGCCGCCCAGCTTGCCGTAGGCGACAACGGCGAACTGCGGTTGTTCGCGGTGCTTCTTGCGCGCGTCGCGCCAGCACAGGCGCAGCGTATGGCGCAGGATGAGGTCGGCCAGGTCGCTCAGATGGTCGCTGAGTCTTTCCAGCGGTAACAGCCCTTGCAGGTCCATCGCCAGCAGGTGGAAGGTCTGCGCCTGCTGGAACTGGCGCAGTGTGTCCATCTCGCGCTCGATGTCGCCGACATAGGCTTCGAGTTGGAAGGCGAGTCGGGCGTCCAGCGCGGTCCAGTCCGGGGCGACATACAGTTCGCGCGTGTCCAGCAACTCGTCGAGCAGGATGGGATGCTGGGTCAGGAAATCTCCCGCCCAGGCGCTGGCGGCAAGCAGCCGTACCAGCCGCGGCAGCGCCTGCGGGTATTCGGCGAGGAAGGCGAGATAGGAGGCGCGGCGGGCGATGGCTTCGAGCAGGACGAGCGTGCGGCGCAGTGCATCGTCGGGACCGGCTGTCTCGGCACAGAGTTCGGCGATGCGGGGCAACAGGGTATCTATGCGCTGGCGGCTGAGTTCCGGCAATTGGCGGTAGCGGCTGCCGTCGCGGAATTGCAGCAGCATATCAGACAGGTTCGCCGCTTCCCGGAAACCCAGCGCGGCGAGGGCGGAGACGAGTTCATCCGCTGCAGTGTCTTCCCGCCACCAGGTACCGCTGCTGTTCTCCTGCTTCACACCGAAGACGGCATCGAACTGCTGGCTGACGAAATCGCGCAGCGGTGTCAGCGCGGCGAGCAGCGCGTCGTAGTCGGCATAACCCATTGCCATGGCGACGACGGCCTGTTGCTCCGCTTTCTCCGGCAGTTCCTGGGTCTGCTGGTCCTCCAGGTATTGCAGGCGGTGTTCGAGGTTGCGCAGGAAGATGTAGCTCTCGTCCAGACGCGCCACGATGTCATCTTTCAGTTCGCCGTTGAGCACCAGTTGGTGCAGCACATGTTGCGTGGGACGGATGCGCAGTGCGGTCTCGCGGCCGCCGCGTATCAGCTGGAACACCTGCGCGATGAACTCGATCTCACGGATGCCGCCGGGGCCGAGCTTGATATTGTTGTGGCGCTCGCGGCGGGCGACCTCCGCGCTTATCTGCGCATGCAGTTTGCGCATGGACTCGAAGGCGCCGAAATCCAGGTATTTGCGGAACACAAAGGGTTGTGCGAGTTTCTCCAGTTCGGCGCTGTAAGGGCTGTGCTCGGGCGAAACCACGCGCGCCTTGATCCAGGCATAGCGTTCCCACTCGCGCCCCTGTGCGACCAGATACTCCTCCAGCGCGGCGAAGCTGGTCACCAGCGGTCCGCTGTCGCCATAGGGACGCAGGCGCATGTCGACGCGGAACACATAGCCGTCGGCGGTGAGGTCGTTGATCAGGGCGATGACCTTGCGGCCGAGGCGGCTGAAGAACTCGTGGTTGGACAAAGTGCGGGGGCCGTCGGTATCGCCATCCTCCGGATAGACGAAGATCAGGTCGATATCGGAAGAGACATTGAGTTCGCCGCCGCCCAGTTTGCCCATGCCGATCACCAGCAATTCCTGGCGTGCCCCGCTCTCGGCGCCGACGGGTTGGCCGAACTGTTCGACCAAGGTGTTCATGACCATGTTCTGCGCACGCCGTACGGAGATCTCGGCGAGGGCGGTCATGCTGCCCATCACTTCGTCCAGGCCGGACAAGCCGTTCAGGTCGCGCGTCAGCACATGTGCCATCACGCGCTTGCGCAGGTTGCGCAATGCCCGCGCCAACTGTTCCTCATCGGCGGCGGGGATATCATTCGACCAGTCCTGCATGACTTTGCGGTCGCAAGATACGTGAAGATATGTTCGCAACCAGACCAACAATTCAGGCTCCGCCTCCAGCAGGCGGTCGAGATAGTGGCTGCACTGTCTGGCATGGCGCAGCAGTTCGTCGAAATCGCCGGATGAGTGTGGGTTTGCGGTATTCATGATGATCGCTTCGGGTTAAAATGCGGACACTGAGTCACACGCCGCATTATAGGTTCTCCATGTCCAGCACGCCCCACTACTTCCTGTCCTTTTCTTTGCTGCCGGCACGATGCTGAAGAATTCGCTCGTATTGGCTTGGCGCGGTCTGGGCCGCATGACCCGCATGTCGCTGGAAGTGCTGCTGCTGCTGGCCTTCGCCGGCGCCTTGGTGGTGCTGACCCTGCGTTATCGCATCCTGCCCGATATCGAGCGCTACCACGACGAGATCACGACCGCCGCGGTCATGGCTGTCGGCCAGCCGCTGACCATCGGCAGGATTGAGGCTGACTGGGACGGTTTCCGTCCGCGCCTGTTGTTCTCCGATGTGAAGATACTGGATAGTCAGGGGCAGGTCGCGCTGAGTCTGCCGCGTATCGAGAACACGGTGGCGTGGACCAGTCTGCCCATGCTGGAACTGCGTTTCCACAGCCTGCTGATCGACAGTCCAGATCTGTCGGTGCGGCGCGACACTGAGGGGCGCTGGCATGTGGCCGGTATCACGCTTGCGGCCCCCACTGCCGGAGACCAGAGGAGTGCCGACTGGCTTTTGCACCAGTCCAGCATGGTGATCCGCAACGGGCGTGTCAGCTGGCTGGACGAATTGCGCGGGGCGCCGTTGCTAGAGCTGGAACGGGTCGACCTGAATATCGAGAACCGGCACGGGCGCCACCGCTTCGCCTTGCTCGCATCGCCGCCGGAAAAATTGGCATCCCGTCTCGATGTGCGCGGCAGTTTTTACGGCGACAGCTTCGCCGACACCGGCGACTGGCGCGGACAACTTTTCACCCAGCTGGACTATGCCGATGTGTCGGCCTGGAGGCCGTGGCTGTCGTTGCCGAAGATATTCAGGCGCGGTCGAGGTGCCTTGCGCATGTGGCTGGGGTTCGACGAGGGGCAGTTGCGCAGCATGGATGCGGATGTCGCGCTGGCCGGCGTCCGGGCGCGGCTGGCGGAAGAGTTGCCACCGCTCGACCTGAGCGAGTTGCGCGGACGCATCGGCTGGCACTTGACCGAGCGCGGTTTCGAAGTCGTCAGCGAAGGCCTGGCCTTGCAGATGCGCGACGGTTTCAGGATGAAGCCAACCGATTTCTATCTGCGCCTGGCGGATGAGGCGGACGGCGAACACGGTTCCGGCGAGGTGCGGGCGAATGCGCTGAATCTGGGCGATATGGTCGTGCTGGCCTCCTACCTGCCGCTGGATGCGGAACTGAAACAGAAGATCGTCGAGGCGGCGCCGCATGGCAAGGTCAGCGGGATGGATGTGCGGTGGCGCAACCGGGCCGACGATTCGCTGCGCTTCGATGTGAAGGGCCGCTTCGACGGTCTGGCACTGCGCCGGGTCGGCGACCGTCCCGGTTTCTCCGGGCTGAGCGGCGAGGTGGACGGCGGCGACAACGGCGGATCGATCACGCTCGACAGCCGCAAATTCATGCTCGATGCGCCGCAATTGTTCTCCGCCCCGGTCGAGTTCGACACGCTCACTGCCCGGCTCGGTTGGCAGCGCAATTCGCGCGGACTGGAATTCAAGCTCGGCAATGTGGCACTCGCCAACGCCGACCTTGCCGGGACGATCTACGGCAGTTACCAGACCGAGGCGGAGGGACCGGGATCGGTGGATGCCACGGTCGACATGAAGCGGGTCGCGGTGAAGATGGCCGGTCTTTACACTCCCGTACCCGCAGTCAACAAGGAGACGCGCGAATGGCTGCAGGCCGCGCTGCAGGGCGGGCAGGCGGACAAGTTCCGCGTGCGTCTGCGCGGCGATCTGCGCGATTTCCCCTTCGTCGGCAACGAACGCGGCATCTTCCGGCTGGAAGCGCACGCCAAGGGCGTGGTGATGGAGTTCGTCAAGGGGTGGCCCAGGCTCGAAGAGGCGGACACCCGCCTGCTGATTGAAGGCAAGCAACTGGAGGTCAACGCGCTGACGGCGACAACCAACGGTGCGCGACTGCAAAACGTCAAGGTGGGCATCCCCGATCTGCTGGAGAGCAATCTGGTCCTGCAGGTACGCGGCGAGGCGGCGGACTCGACGCAGCGCTGTCTCGACTACATCGTCAACAGTCCGGTCAACGGCTATCTGGACGGATTCACCGAAGGGATCAAAGCGCGCGGAGACGGCAAGCTGAACCTCCAACTCGACATCCCTTTGATCGGCGATGCGGCGGTCAAGGTGCGCGGCGATTACCATTTTGCGAACAACGAGGTCGACCTCGGCCTGAACGTACCGTTGCTGCGCAACGTGAGCGGCATCCTGATGTTCACCGAGTCGTCGGTGAATGCGGGCGATATCGGCGCGCAGATACTCGGCGGCCCAGCCCACCTGACGGTGACAAGCGAGCAGGGCGCACTGCTGACCAGAGCGCGCGGCAGGCTCGACCTGGGCAACCTGAACAAGTTGTCGCCGCATCCGCTGTGGCGCCGCCTGCACGGCAGCACCGACTGGAGTGCGGATATCCGTGTGAAAGACAAGTTGGTCGATGTGACGGTGGATAGCGAACTGCAGGGTCTCGTTTCCGACTTGCCCGCTCCCTTGGCAAAATCCGCCGGCGAGCGCATCCCGCTGCATTTTGAACAAAAGAGCATCAACCCGAAACAGGAGATGCTGGGCCTGCGTTACGGTTCACTGATCGATGCCAAATTGGCAAGCCTGCGTGATGCGGACGGGGACTGGGTCATCCGGCGCGGGAGGGTGGCGCTTGGCGGGAGCGCGGCTGCCGGAGGCAAAAACGGAGTCTGGGTGGTCGGCAAGTTGCCGCGGGCGTCGCTGGAAGGCTGGAGTGGACTGGGCTTGTCCGCTGGCGGCAAAGGCATGCTGCCCAATATCGCGGGCATCGACGTCGCAGTGGACAAGCTGAGCGGATACGGCAGTACTGTGAACGAACTTGAAATCAAGGGCAGCGGGCGCAACGGATTGCTGAGCCTGCGGCTGGCCTCAACGGAGATGAGCGGCGACGTGATCTGGCAACCCCAGGGTAACGGCAAACTGCTGGGGCGTTTCCGCCACCTGATGCTGGGTGAGGGTCCCGCTGGGACAGTGCAGCCGGTGAAGCTCGTCGACGACAAGCGCGCGCCGCCCGACAACAGCACTTTCCCGGAAGTGGATGTGAACGTCGAGAAACTCACCTACAAGGGACGCCAGCTCGGCAGGCTCGAATTGGCGCTGAGCCAGTCGGACGGGAATGTGTCGCTGGACGAACTGCGGCTGACCAACCCTGATGGCGTGCTGAACATGACCGGCAAATGGCAGGCCGCTCCCGAACAGACCCAGATCAATCTGCGCGCGGATATCAGCGATGCGGGCAACATCCTGTCGCGTTCCGGCTATCCGGGCAGCCTCAAGGACGGCAGCGGCACGCTGGAGAGCAATCTGTACTGGTCCGGGGCGCCTGAGACATTCAACATGCACAAGCTGAACGGCATCCTGAATCTGAAGGTCGGCAAAGGACGCTTCCTCAAGGTCGATGCCGGAGCCGCCAAGTTGCTCGGGGTGCTGAGCCTGCAGCGCGTCTCGCTCGACTTTACCGATGTGTTCGCCAAGGGTTTTCAGTTCGAGAGCATCACCGGCAATGCCCAGATCGTGAACGGCCTGTTGCTGACCAGCGACATGAAACTCACCGGGGCGGCGGCCAAGGTCACCATGTCCGGTCAGGTCGACATGAACCGCGAGACGCAGGACCTCAAAGTTCGGATACTGCCGTCCATCGGCGACAACGTCTCGCTGCTGTCTTTTGCCGCGGGACCGGTGGTCGGGGTGGGGGTATTGCTGACCAGCAAGATTTTGCGCGATCCGCTCGATAAGCTGGCGTCGATTGAATACAATGTCAGCGGAAGCTGGGCCGATCCCAAGGTGGAAAAGGTCAGCCAGAGCAAACCGGCCGCGACCGATGCGATCCAGACACCATGATGCGAATCAGCGTACGTAACGTCCTATAACCGAACGATGGAAAGCCCAGGAATCATGTCCAATATCGAAAACACCCAGACCCGTATCGCTGCCCAGCAGAACGCCTTCAAGGTCGCCGCCATCCAGATGGCGTCCGGCCCCAATGTCGAAGGCAACCTGAGCGAAGCGCGCCGTCTGGTGGCCAATGCGGCGGAACAGGGCGCAAAGCTGGTGGTGCTGCCCGAGTTCTTCGCCATCATGGGCATGACCGAGCAGGACAAGGTCAAGGTCTGCGAGAAGCCGGGCGAAGGTCCTATCCAGCGCTTCCTCAGCGAAACGGCGCGCAAGCACAAGATCTGGCTGATGGGTTCGCTGCCGCTGGTGGCGAGCACGCCGGACAAGGTGCGCAACAGCCTGCTGGTGTTCGACGAGACCGGCGCCCAAGCCGCGCGTTACGACAAGATCCACCTGTTCAATCTGACCCTGGGCAACGAAAGCTACAACGAGGCGCAGACCATCGAGGCGGGCGACAAGGTCGTGGTGGTGGACAGCCCGTTCGGCCGTATCGGCCTGGCCGTATGCTACGACCTGCGCTTCCCCGAGATATTCCGTGCCATGAAGGACGTCAATATCATCGTGCTGCCGTCCGCCTTCACTGCGACCACCGGCAAGGTGCATTGGGAGCCGCTGATCCGCGCGCGTGCCATCGAGAATCTGTCCTACGTCATCGCCGCAGCGCAGGGCGGTTACCATGTGAGCGGCCGCGAGACGCACGGCCACACCATGATCGTCGACCCCTGGGGGCGCATCGTGGATGAACTGCCGCGCGGTTCCGGCGTGGTCGTCGCCGAAGTGAATCCCTCTTATCAGGCCAGCCTGCGCAAGAGCCTGCCCGCGCTCTCGCACCGCACCCTGTCCTGCGACAGATGAGCTCAGCACTGCAACTGGCGCAAGGTGCGCTGCTCACCGCGCACGGTCTGGACGCGCGCCATCTGGAACAGGTGTTCGGCAAGATGCTTGCGCACCGCGTCGACTACGCCGACCTGTATTTTCAATATAGCCGCGCCGAGAGCTGGTCGCTGGAAGAAGGCATCGTCAAATCCGGCAGCTTCAGCATCGACCAGGGCGTCGGCGTGCGCGCGGTCTCCGGCGAGAAGACCGCCTTCGCCTATTCCGATGACATCACTCTGCCCGCGCTGGAAGACGCCGCGCTGGCCACCCGCGCCATCGCGCGCCAGGGCGGCAAACATGCCGCACCGCATCTGCATGCGGGCAAGGCGCACACGCTCTATCTGCCGCACGATCCCATCGCCACACTGAAAGCCGACGACAAGGTCGCACTGCTGGAAAGACTGGAGCGCATGGCGCGCGCGCTCGACCCGCGCGTGACGCAGGTGATGGCGAATCTGGCCGGGGAATACGACGTGGTGCTGGTGGCGCGCAGCGATGGTCTGCTGAATGCCGACATCCGCCCGCTGGTGCGCTTGTCGCTGCAGGTGATCGTCGAGAGCGACGGCCGCCGCGAACAGGGTTCGGCAGGCGGCGGCGGACGTTTCGGCTACGACTATTTCAACGAAGAGATCTTGCAGCGCTACGCCAAAGAGGCCGTTCACCAAGCCACGGTAGCGCTCGAAGCGCGTCCAGCTCCGGCCGGCAACATGACCGTGGTGCTCGGTTCCGGCTGGCCCGGCATCCTGCTGCATGAAGCGGTGGGGCACGGTCTCGAGGGCGACTTCAACCGCAAGGGCAGCTCGGCCTTCTCCGGTCGTGTCGGTCAGCGCGTCGCCGCCAAGGGGGTCACCGTGGTGGACGACGGCACCATCAAGGACAGGCGCGGCTCGCTCAACATGGACGATGAAGGCAACCCGACCCAGCGCACCGTGCTGATTGAGGATGGCATCCTGCGCGGCTATCTGCAGGACAGCATGAACGCGCGCCTGATGAAAGTGCCGGTCACCGGCAACGCACGGCGCGAATCGTTCGCCCACCTGCCCATCCCGCGCATGACCAACACCATGATGCTCAACGGCGACAAGACGCCGGAAGAGATCATCGCCTCTGTCAAGCACGGCCTGTATGCGGCCAACTTCGGCGGTGGTCAGGTCGACATCACCAGCGGCAAGTTCGTGTTCTCCACCACCGAAGCCTACATGATCGAGAACGGCAAGATCACTTATCCGGTCAAGGGCGCGACGCTGATCGGCAACGGCCCGGAAGCGCTTACTCGCGTGAGCATGATCGGCAACGACATGGCGCTGGATTCGGGGGTGGGCACCTGCGGCAAAGAAGGGCAGAGCGTGCCGGTGGGCGTCGGGCAGCCGACGGTGCGGATCGACGGCCTGACCGTCGGCGGAACTGCTTAAGATGGATTCGCGTCCTGTCGCGGCAGCGACAGGTGTTGCGCGGTGACGAAATCGCGCACGTTCACATGACTGACGAACCACTCGGCCAGTTCATTCTCCAGATAATCCTGTAGCACCTTGCGGTCGTGACCCTGCTGCCACTGCGCGATGCGCTGCGCAAGCTTGTCCAGTGCATGGTCGTGGTGTTTCTTGTGCGCGGCGGTTGCTGGGAAGGCGGTTGCCAACATGGCTTCTTCCTCGGCGGCGAACTGCCCTTGCAGGTGCTGTTGCAGGCACAGCAGTTGCGCGGCTATCCCGGCTTCGGGCGCCTGGTCATCAAGCAGGTCGAGCAGGGCGTTGAGCAGTTCGGCGAAGCGGCTGTGGTCGAACAGGCGGGCGGTGTCCACGGTTTGGCTCATGTCCGGCCTCCACCCTGTGCCTTGATGAATCCCGCGGTGACGAAATCCATGGTGCTGACGTGGTTGACGAACCAGTCGCCGACATCGCGTTCCAGCCATTCCCGCAACGCGACAGCATCATGCCCCTGGCCCCAGCTTTCGACCATTGCAGCCATGTCCATCAGGACCTTGTCGTGTTCGGCCTTGTGCATCGTGTAGGGCGGGAAACGGACCTCCTGCATCAGGCGTTCTTCTTCGGCGAAGTGGTGGCGGGTGTGCTCCAGCAATTCGGCCAGCAGCTTGTCCACCCGGGCATCGGGCGGTGTGGTCGCGAGCAGTTCCAGCAATTGGGCACGCAAGCCGACGAACTCGGCGTGGTCGCGGTTCATGAAATCGAGGGCGACCTGAGGATAGTCCTGCATGGTTTTTCCTTATGAGTGGCGGGCGGCGAAGGTGTATCTCACGGTATAATCCGCGCCCTATGCAGATTCTACGCGGACTCCATTCCAACGACACCGAAAAAGTTGCGGTCACCGTCGGTAATTTCGACGGGGTGCATCTCGGTCATCAGGCGCTGCTCAACGAGCTGCGCGCCGTCGCGCACCAGCGCGGTCTTGAGACTGCAGTGGTGATCTTCGAGCCGCATCCGCGCGAGTTCTTTACGCCGCAGCAGGCACCCGCACGACTGACCAGCCTGCGCGAGAAGCTGGAACTGTTCCGCACCCTGGGGGTGGATCGCGTGCATGTATGCCGCTTCGATGCGCTGTTCGCGCAGAGGTCGGCGGCGGATTTCATTCAGGCGCTGCAGGAGAAGCTGCATGCCAAGTTCGTGCTGATCGGTGACGATTTCCGTTTCGGCAGCGGTCGTGCCGGCGATTTCGCACTGGTGCAGAAGATCGGCCTGGAGCGCGGCTTCGATGTCGCGGCGGTGCACAGCGTGCTGCACAATGGCGTGCGTATCTCCAGTACCGCGATCCGTGCGGCGCTGGCGGAAGGGCAGATCCGCGTGGCGAAGGATTATCTGGGGCGCCCCTACAGCATCAGCGGGCGCGTGGTGCACGGCGATGCCACCGGGCGCAAACTGGGTTATCCAACAGCGAACATCCAGATGAAACACAACCTGCCGCCGCTCAAGGGCGTGTATGTGGTGCTGGCACATGCCGAGGAGTTGGGGATTTTGCAGGGGGTGGCTAGTCTGGGTGTGCGGCCGACGCTGAAAGACGATGCCAAGGCCGTGCTGGAAGTACACCTGTTCGAATTCGCCCAGCAGATCTACGGCAAGCACCTGCGCGTGGAGTTCCTGCAGAAACTGCGCGATGAACAGAAGTTCAATGGGCTGGATGAGTTGACGCGGCAGATCGCGTTGGATGTTGATAATGCAAAGAGATGGTTTATCGAACATGAGTGAAGACAAGAAAAAATATCCGCTGAATCTCCCCGACACATCATTCCCGATGCGCGGCGACCTCGCCAAGCGCGAGCCGCTGATGCTGGCGCAATGGCAGGCGCAACAGCGCTACCAGCGCATCCGCGCGGCGAGCAAGGGTCGCAAGCAATTCATCCTGCACGACGGCCCGCCCTACGCCAACGGCGACATCCATATCGGCCACGCGGTGAACAAGGTGTTGAAGGACATCATCATCAAGAGCAAGACGCTGAGCAACTTCGATGCGCCTTATGTGCCGGGCTGGGATTGCCACGGCCTGCCGATCGAATTGCAGGTGGAGAAGAAACACGGCAAAGCCATCCCCGCTTCACAGTTCCGCCAGCTGTGCCGCGATTACGCGAAGGAGCAGGTCGAGCGCCAGAAGAAGGACTTCATCCGCCTCGGCGTACTGGGCGATTGGGACAAGCCATATCTGACCATGGATTTCCAGACCGAGGCGGACATCATCCGCGCGCTCGGCAAGATCCATGCGCAGGGCTATCTTTACCAGGGCCGCAAGCCGGTGAACTGGTGCCTGGATTGCCAGTCGGCACTGGCCGAGGCCGAAGTGGAATACGAGGACAAGGTCTCGGCGGCCATCGACGTCGGTTTCGAGGTTAAGGACAAGCATGCCGTGGAGAAAGCCTTCGGCGTATCGCTGCCGGGCAGTGCCAAAGTCTATGCGGTGATCTGGACCACCACGCCGTGGACGTTGCCTGCCAACCAGGGCGTGAGCGTGCATCCCAAACTGGAATACGACCTGATCCGCACCGACAAGGGCTATCTGATCCTGGCGTTCGATCTGGCGACCGATTGCCTGAAGCGTTACCAGCTGGCCGGACACAACGACCGCGGTGACGGTCTCGCCGCCTCTTGCTACGGTGCGGCGCTTGAAGGTCTGCCCTTGCAACATCCGTTCTACGACCGCATCGTGCCGGCCATCTGCGGCGAGCATGTCACTCTGGAAGCGGGTACCGGCCTGGTGCATACCGCACCTGCACACGGCGTGGACGACTATGTGGTCGGCCAACGCTACAACCTGCCGAACGAGAATCCGGTCGGCGATGACGGCAAGTTCATCTCCACCACACCCGCAGTCGGCGGCACGCCGCTGGCCGGCGTGTTCGTGTGGAAGGCCAATGACATCGTGTTGCAGGCAATCGAGGCGAGCGGACACCTGTTGTGCCAGAAGAAGGTCGAGCACAGCTATCCGCATTGCTGGCGCCACAAGACGCCGATCATCTTCCGCTCCACGCCGCAGTGGTTCATCGGCATGGAGCAGGGTGAAGAAGGCGTCTCACTGCGCGAGCTGGCCAACGATGCGGTGGCCGATACCAAGTTCTTCCCCTCATGGGGTCGTGCCCGCCTCGAAGCAATGATCAAGAACCGTCCCGACTGGTGCGTGTCGCGCCAGCGCAACTGGGGAGTGCCGATGCCGTTCTTCGTGCACAAGGAGACCATGCAACTGCACCCGCGCACGCCGGAATTGCTGGAGCAGGTCGCCATACTGGTGGAGCAGTCAGGCATCGAGGCATGGTTCTCGCTGAACAGCGCCGAACTACTGGGCGAAGATGCGGCGCATTACCGCAAGCTCTCCGATACGCTGGATGTGTGGTTCGATTCCGGTGCGACGCACTATGCGGTGCTGGCGAAACGCGCGGGACTGCGTGCTCCGGCCGACCTGTATCTGGAGGGTTCCGACCAGCACAGGGGCTGGTTCCAGTCCTCGCTGCTCACCGGCTGCGCCATCAACGGCCGCGCGCCATATGATGCCCTGCTCACGCACGGTTTCGTGGTGGACGGTCACGGCCACAAGATGTCGAAATCCAAGGGCAACGTCATCGTGCCGCAGAAGATCATCGACACACTGGGGGCGGACATCCTGCGCCTGTGGACGGCTTCGACCGACTACTCGGGCGAACTGACCATCTCCGACGAGATTTTGAAACGCGTGGTGGAAAGCTACCGCCGCATCCGCAACACACTGCGCTTCCTGCTGGCCAACATCGCCGACTTCGACATCAAGCGCGATGCGATGCCGGTGGAGCAATGGCTGGAGATCGACCGCTATGCACTATCACTTGCACAGAAACTGCAGGATGAAGTGTGCGGTGACTACGAGCGTTATGAGTTCCACTTCGCCGTGCAGAAGCTGTTGAGTTTCTGCTCGGAAGACTTGGGCGGTTTCTACCTCGATATCCTGAAAGACCGTCTCTACACTGCGGGTGAGAGTTCAAAAGCGCGCCGCTCGGCACAGAACGCGCTGTACCACATCACCCAGTCGCTGGCACGCCTGATCGCGCCTATCCTGAGCTTTACCGGCGAAGAGGTGTGGAACACCTTGCAGGGCAAGGACGACGTGAGTGTGTTCGAACAGCTGTGGTACAAATTGCCGGATGCCGGCTTGAGCGGCGCGGCGGTGAGTGCCTGGAGCGACATCCGTGCCGTGCGCGAGCAGGTGAACAAGAAGCTGGAAGAGCAGCGCAGCACCGGCACTATCGGTTCGGCCTTGCAGGCCGAGGTTGATGTCTTTGCGCAGAAGGAGATTTTTGAGTTGCTTTCGCGCTTGGGCGACGATCTGCGTCTGGTGTTCATCACCTCGCGCGCCAATGTGCATTTGCGCGAAGGCGAGCTGGAGATCCGGGTCACGCCGAGCGCGCAGCAGAAATGCGAACGCTGCTGGCACTATCGCGAAGATGTCGGCAGCGATGCCAACCATCCGACTTTGTGCGGCCGCTGCGTGAGCAATCTGTTCGGCGCGGGCGAGGCAAGGAAATATGCTTAAGCGCTGGTTGCTGCTCGCCGTTGTCGTCATCGTGCTCGACCAGTTGAGCAAGGCGGCGATCAATAGCCATTTTGTCTATAGCGAAAGCATGGCGGTGACATCGTTCTTCAATCTGGTGCTGGCGCACAATACCGGCGCGGCGTTCAGTTTCCTGAGCGACGCGGGTGGCATGCAGCGCTGGTTCTTCAGCATCATCGCCATCGTCGCCTCGGTGTGGATCGTCTGGTTGCTGCGCAAGCACCAGACAGAGAAGCTGTTCAGCTTTGCGCTGGCGTTCATCCTCGGCGGAGCATTGGGCAACCTGATCGACCGCATCGCCTACGGTTACGTGGTGGACTTTCTCGACTTCCACTGGGCGGGCTATCATTTTGCCGCCTTCAATGTGGCCGACTCCGCCATCACCTGCGGCGCCGCTTTGCTGATCTGGGACAGTTTCAAGGGCAAACAACATGAAGCTGCTGCTCGCTAACCCGCGCGGCTTCTGCGCCGGGGTCGACCGCGCCATCGCGATCGTCGAGCGCGCGCTGGAACTGCACGGCGCCCCCATCTACGTCCGCCATGAAGTGGTGCACAACAAATTCGTGGTGGAAGGGTTGAAAGCCAAGGGTGCTGTGTTCATCGAGAATCTCTCCGATGTGCCGCCAGGCAGCATCCTCATCTTCAGCGCACACGGCGTGCCGCAATCGGTGCGGCGTGAGGCCGAAGCGCGCAACCTCACCGTGTTCGACGCCACCTGCCCGCTGGTGACCAAGGTGCACATCGAAGTCTCGCGCATGCGCAGCCAAGGGAAGGAGATCATCATGATCGGCCACAAGGGCCACCCCGAGGTCGAAGGCACTATGGGGCAGAGCGAGGGAGGCATGTATCTGGTCGAATCGCCGGAGGATGTCGCGAAGCTGCAGGTGCAGGACGAACAGAACTTGGCCTACGTGACACAGACCACGTTGTCGGTGGACGATGCCAGCACGATCATCGCTGCCCTCAAGAACCGTTTTCCGTTCATCACCGGTCCGCGCAAGGACGACATCTGTTACGCCACGCAGAACCGCCAGGATTCGGTGAAGCTGCTGGCGAAGCAATGCGACCTCGTCCTCGTGGTCGGCTCGCCCAACAGCTCCAATTCCAACCGTCTGAGAGAGGTGGCGAAGAACCTCGGCATACCCGCTTACCTCATCGATAACGCCAGTGAACTCCGGCCCGAGTGGCTGCAGGACAAGCCGCGTGTGGGAATCACCGCCGGTGCATCCGCCCCGGAGGTGCTGGTGCAGGAAGTCATCGCCAGGTTGAGTGAGTTGGGAGCGGTCAGTGTGATCGAGGCGGAGGGGATACAGGAAAATGTCGTGTTCCCGTTGCCCAAGTCACTTATCTGATTTTCATTTCTGAACGGTATAAAGAACTACGGCGCCCGAGGGCGCCGTAGTATTTGTTGCCTGTGCCGCTTCTTACTGCACCATCAGTTCGCGCCACGATATCCGCCGCGCGACACCATCAGCACTGACGTTGTCCCAGACCTGGTTGACCTGCGGTGCCTGACCGCCGGATCCCTGGGTGTAGGTGCGGGTCGTTCCGTCTTGCAGCATCGCAACGACAGGGCGTGAGGTCAATTCGTGCCCAAGCAGCACTCCCACGATCCCGTTCGGTGCAGTGGAGACTGCACCGCCGGTGCGGTAGTCGAGCTGGTACAGGAAGCTGTCACCACCGATGGAGCACGAGCTGGCGCTGGGCACGTTGGTTGCGATCACCAGTGTTCCCTTGATGATGGCCGGATCGGTGTTGTCGCGCTCGCCTGTCTGCGTGAAATCGACATACCAGCCTGAGTTGGTATTGAAGTTCACCGGATAGTTGCTCGAAACATACACCGCTTCCCCTGTCGCACAGACCGATGCCGGGGTACCCACCGGGCAACTAATCGAAGTCTGGGTTTGCTCCACGAACGTGCCTATGCTGCCCGTGTAGGTGCGCGGATCGCCGTAGATCGCCGTGCTTGGCACACTGGATGTCGGGAAGGTGTCCTTGATGGCATAGAACGAATCATGGGTGGCGGAATTCTGGTCGGTCGCCCCCAGATAACGTCCGGTGCCGATGTTCACCACGATGTTGCCGCTCACCACGGTGATCAGCGGTTTGGCCGTGATCGGCTGCACATTGTTCGATGCATCGCGCAAGGTGGCTAGCAACTGCGCGTCGTATCCGGATCCGGCATCGCCCAGCGTGTCATTGATATCGAAACGCCACAGGTTTCCTTCCAGATCGCCGCCGTAGACCGCCGTGGCAGTGGCATCGATACCGGGTGTCGTCACAGGCGCATCGATGCGGGCCAAACCGCTCGGCGTCGCGGCACTGCCGACGCCGGTGTCGATATCGAGGAGCAGAGTGCCGGTATCGGCGTTCAGCACATACAAGTGACCGTGGCCGTCTCCGGAAGGCGCATACGGCGGCACGTTGTTGTAACCGGAAGTCACCAGCACCACCCAGGTACCGTCGGCGAGTTTGACCACCTTGGGATTACCGTAGGTGTAGCCCATGTTGTTGTCGGTGAATTCCCACAGCGCCTTCGGGCTGGCCGGATCAGTGACATCGAGCGCGTAATAACCCCTGCCGCCGTGGTTGAGACCGCCAATCACGATCGTCTTCCACTCTGCGGTCGCTGCATTCGTGCAGAAGCTCACACAGATATCCGCCGCGACCGGAGAACCGTCGACATAGAAGCGGTGGTTGTCGCCGTAATGCTTGTCGGCCAAGTGGTACAGGTCGGGCATGACGAGGAGCGGAATATAAGCCCAGTCTTCCTGGCCGCCTTCATCGACAAGCGCGGTCGCCGTGTTATCGGCAGCGCGGAAAGCGTGCAACATGCCGTCGTTCGCGCCGACATAGACCATCGCGCGCCGGTTGGTGTTGATGGTCTTGAAGCTCTCATAGCCCGGGTCGGAATAACTGGCGGTGGGCGCCTTGATGTAGACCGACTCCGAGTCGACGATGTCGCCGAGCAGGTGCGAACGCTCGCGGAAATACTTGGTGGCGTCGGTCTTGCCTCCCTCGTTGGTGCGCTCGCCTTTTATGTAGTTCACCAGCGTCGCCCCGGCAGCATTCGACTCGTCAGTCGCGGTCATGCAGACCAGATCGGTCGGGCAGACTACGGAGAACTGCGCCAGGTTAGGCAGGTTGGGAAGGTCGAAATATCCCTGCTGCGTAACAGTCAGATTGGCGAAGGCGAACGATTTCAGTTTGTTGGTACCGCCACCGTTGTTCGCATTGGTCGGATCGTACGTGTAGATGACACGAGAGGTGTTCCCGTCCAGCTTGCCTTGTGCCGACCAGTCGATCGAGGCGAGCACGGCACCGGTGAGCGGATTCAGTTGCTGCCTGGTCAACTCGCCGACCCAGTTGAGGGACACATAAGAGGAGCGGAACAGGAAGTTGTCGCCCTCGGTGACGAACGCGGTACTGGTGGTGGCGGCTGCAGCCGATCCCAGACGCGCCTGGATGTCCGCCAGTGCACTGGTCAGGCCGACACCCAGATCGGACGGATTCTTGGCGCTGAAGTAGGTGCCGCGTCCATCCACGGCAGCATGCCACAGGTCGTCGATATCCTCCGGCGTATCGTAAGCGGGGATGGGCCAGTCACAGGTCGAACCGGCCAGTTGCCACGAGCAGACCGATGCGCCGTCGGCGATATCGGGCGGCTCATGGCCAAGCGAGTAGAAATCACTGTTGGTGGTGTTGGTGGCGTTGGCGAGGACAGACTGGTAGGCCGGGTCGAACACCATGCGGCCGCGCGCGCCCAGACCCAGGGTGAAGGTCGTCATGTGCTGGTGTTGGGCTGTATCCAGCGCGGTGGTGGGCACGTTGTCGTCGCTGACGTCGGTGCCATTGACCAGTCCGGGGGCGGCGGTGTTCTCATTGCCCCAAGTGCTGTGGCGCAGATCGGTCTTCCAGTAATACTCGGCGACGTCGGCCAGGGTATCGAAGGTGCCGCCGCTGGGGGCCGAGCAGAAGGTCGCTATCCAGCCATTGCCTGCATTGGCCGCTTCCGCGACACAGCCGGCTGCGGGCACGCCCGCGGTCGTGGTGGTGAGGCACGTTGTAGTGCGATTGGTCAGGGCGTTAAAGCCCGGCGTGCACGAAGCGACACCATGTGCGGCCACCACCGTGTTATTGACGCAGGTTGTGGTGGTCCAGGGTGATACCCCTAAGGTGCCGGCGGTGCAAGACCCGACCGCGGTCGGGCCGGTTGTGAGCGTCTGGCAGTTGATCCGCTGGCCGGAAGCATTGAACGCAGGCGCATTGGCGGTACAGCTGGAGGCTGGCAGCCAGGCCTGGCTTGGCCACGCCGGCGTGTTGGCCGGGGTGGTGTTGGCGTTGACTACCCGGCACTCGCGCGCCTGTGCGGTAGAAGAACCGGAGGCGGCGGGCTGTGCCACAGCCGGGCACACAGCCCCGGCATAATCGGACCAGCCGGTCCAGGTCGAGTACTGGCAGTTCGTGCCGCTAAGGATGGTCATGGCAACGCCAAACGATTCCGAACTGTAGTTGTTGGTACAGGAAGCAATGTTGCCCCATCCTCCCCAGTTGTATCGGCAATCGACCGTGCCGCTTGGGGTGCAACTCACATTGGCTGCCGTGGTGTTGATCCAACCGCTCATTGCACCCGTGGGGCAAGCGGTCGTGACCTTGTTGGCCGTTGGGGTAGACACGCCGACCGTGGTGGTTCCGGTAAGACCGTTGTAGTTGATCGCGCAAGTCGGCGGATAGGTCGTGACATAATTTGTACTCACATTAGTGGTCGCCGGGCAGCGGATGGTGCTACCCCAGGTCGGCGTACCAGCTGCGCGCGTGCCGCCGGTACAGGTTTCGCCCGCGACCAAGTTCCGGTCTCCGCCATAAGTCGCGCCGTTCAGAGGGCAAGCGATGACGACCTTGTTGGCCGCCGGCGGGGCGGAAAGGGCAGGGACGGCCGAGCCGACCGTGGTGGTTCCGGTGAGTCCGCCGTAATTGACCGTGCAATCGGGGGTGGCGAAGGTGACATAGGTATTCGCCACGCCTGTGGTGGCCGGGCACTGGATCGTGCTACCCCAGGTCGGTGAGCCGGCTGCCTGCACGCCGCCGGTACAGGTTTGGCCCGAGGTCAGGTTCTGGGTTCCGCCATAAGTCGTGCCGGTCGTTGGGCAAGCGGTGATGACCGTGCCGGCGGTGGGCACAGTGGTGGTTCCGGAGGCGCCGCCATAATTGATCGTACAGGTGGGGGCGGCAAAAGTGACATAAGTGCTCGTCGCACCGGTGGTCGGGCAGTTGATGGTGCTGCCCCAGGTCGGGGAACCGGCCGCGCGCACGCCGCCGGTACAGGTTTGGCCTGCGGTCAGGCTCTGGGTCCCGCCATAGGTCGCGCCAGTCGTGGGACAGGCGGTGATGACATTGCCGCTGGGGTTGGCTGAGCTGATTCCGCCGGTGCCGTTGTAACCGATCGTGCAAGTGTTCGCGGCGTAGGTGACATAAACAGGTGCCAGCGCGGCACCGGTCACGCACTCGACGGTGTTACCCCAGGTAGGCGTGCCGGCAGCGCGTGTTCCGCCGGTGCAGGTAGCGCTTGCGCCTATGTTCTGGGCAGGGCTATAAGTTGCGTTAAGTGTACAGGCCGTGGTGACCTGGCCGCCCACATTGCCGAGCGTGCAGGTCGGTGGATAGGTGTCGATGTAGTCCGTTACACCAGTTCCCAGTGAGCAGGCCACATGCGCCGATGCGGCACAAGTGGCGATGGCTGCCGGCGGGGTCCAGGCTGCCGTGGGGCAGGCCGTGACGACGATGCCACCCGTGCCGGCCGTGCTGGTACCGCTGAGGCCGCCGTAATTGACCGCGCAAGATCCCGCCGAGGCCATCGCGTAGTTTACATAAGCCGTGGTGGCTGCGCCGGTCGGGCACTGGATGGTGGTTCCGTTACCGGTACAGGTCTGTCCGGCGGCAAGCGTGGTCACTGCTGACCAGGCTGCATTGACCGGGCAGGCGGTGACGACCAGGCCGCCGCTGGCCGTGCTGGTTCCCGGATTGTTATAGGTAACGGTGCAAGTCGGCGCGGCATAGGTGACATAGTTCGTGGTCGCAGCGCCGGTCGAGCACTGCACGTTGGCGCCGGTGGTGCAGGACTGGCTGCCGGTCAGCGTGGTGGTTCCGCTGAACGCCCCAGCAGTGGAGCAAAGCGTGACGTTGCCGCCGCTGGCCGTGCTGGTGCCGCCTGCATTGTAGGTGTTGGTGCAAGTCGCGCCGTAAGTCAGATAAGCGGGGGTCGCGGCAGCCATTGAGCACTGCACATTGGCCAAGGTGGCATTGCACGAGGCTACACCGCTGGAGATTGGGCCAAAAGCTGCATTGACCGGGCAGGCAGTAACGACTGTCGTGCCAACGGCATTCGCAGTGGATGTATTGGTGCTGGTATTGTAAGTGGTCGTGCAAGACGGTGCGACCGCACTCCACGCTAGATAACTTGTGGCTGCGCCAATGACTTGGCATTGCTTCGCCAAACCCACCGTATAGTTCGGGCCGGCGGATTGCGCGGCGGGAATACATTGGCCGTTCGCTGAGATGTTAGCGAAACCCGTCCACGGCAAATATTGGCATTGCGTAGTGTATCCGCTGGTATCGGGCGACGAGTCCACAGTACAAGATGCGGCGTTGGTCCAGGCGGTGGTCACCAGCGATTGACACTGGGTGGCAGTGCCGACGGTGTAATTGGGGTTGACGGACTGCGCCAGGGCAGTGCAGGTATCTGTACCGGCCCAGCCGCTCCAGCCCGTGTATTGGCATTGCGTGGTTTGGCCGCTGCCGTTGGGAACGGTGGTCGCCGTGCAGGATGCCACGTTGTGATAGGCGGTGGAGACCACGCTCTGGCACTGGGTCGCTGTTGCCACTGTGTAATTCGGTGCCGCGGACTGGGGCAGAGCAGTGCAGGAAGTTGCATTGGCATAAGCAGTCCAGGCCGTGTAACGGCAGCTGCTGCCGTTGCCGGACCAGGTCGTGCCGGCTGTGGTGACGGTGCCGAAGCTAGAGGTGCAGCTTGCCGGGTTCGTCCAGGTGCCTGCCGCCGCGGTCCAGAGCGTGCTGCCGCCCGCAGCCGTGACATAGCGGCATTCACGCCAGAAGCCGTCGATCTGTTGCGCCCAGGTGCAGGAACCCACATCGGACCAGCCGCCCCATGTGCCTCCGGAATTGAAGGATGTCCGGGTCTGCAGGTACATGGTGGAGCCCTGCAGTGTGCTGGTGCTGGACTGCAGTTGCGATGTCTGTTCCTGCAGCGACGAGGTGCGACGCTGCAATTGCGTGACCTGTCTCTGCAACTGGGATGTATTTATTTGCAGTGTGGCGGTCGTTTGTTGCTGCTTGGTCTGCCATTGCAATGCGGCGGTCGTCGCTTGCAGGTTGGTGGCCCACAGCAGCGGAGCGGTGGTTCTTTGCAGTTTGGTCTGCCATTGCAGGGGGGCCGTGGTCTGTTGCTGGTCGGTCGACCAGAGTTGCTGCTGGATGGTCTGTTGCAGGTTGGTGCGCCATTGCAGCGGCGCATCGGTATGTTGCAGGTTGCTCTGCCACTGCAGGTTGGCATCGGTATGTTGCAGGTTGCTTTGCCACTGCAGGGTCGCGTCGGTATGACGCAGGTTGCTTTGCCACCGCAGGGTCGCGTCGGTATGGCGCTGGGTCGTCGCCCATTGCAACGGGCCGGTCTGGCGTTGCAGATCGCTGGTCCGCGACTGGGTCTGCTCCGTCCATCTCTGTATGTTGCTGGTGCTCCGGGTGATCTCTGTCAGGGTCTCCGTGGTGTGGCTGGTGGAGCGCAAGCGGTAGGCACCGTCGAACATCGGGCGCGGTTCATCACCGTCCTGATTGCCGATAGCAGTGGTGTTATCTAGCTGGGTGGCGGCATTGCCGTTCCATGAGCCGTCAGAGGTCAGGATGGTGAAGTTCTGCTGGCAGGAATACTGGATCGGGTCGTCTACGGCGACAGTGTTGAATGTGGCGAGTCGGCCCGCATACATCTTGCCGACATTGGCCAGCACTTCCCGCAACGGGGAGATGAAGCCCGGGGTCGCGGCATACAACTTGTCATACCAGAGGCCTTTTTGCGTTAAGTCGAATTGGCTCAAGCCCAGGAAATCGGTGCCGGTGTTGTTGTTGATACTTGCAAAACCGATGCGGAAACCGTTGCCGATGGTGCGGAAAGCGAGGCCGGTGGCGGTTTTCATCGTTTGCATGCGGGTACGGTAGTAGCTGTACCAGTTGGCGAAGTTCTGGCTCTCTTCGGCAAAGGTGCAGGTGGCGCCGGCGCAGTCGGTGCGTGCAAGCCCTTTGGTGTAGGACGGAGTGGCAGCGCTGAGGGTGATCTTGGTGAACAGGGTATTGACCGGATGGACGCCGTCCACTGCGGTCACCGAACCTACGACACTGTTGCATTCACGGTAGAAGAAGCTGCTGGTGTCGTAGTAGTTTTGCTCCAGCGGGGTGTCCTGGAAGCCGCTATAGACATAGTAGAAGGCCGTCTGCGCAGCATCCGCGCTGCGGTATGTGGTGTCCGCATCGACGAAACTGGTGCTCAGATTGACGATTCCCAGTGCAGTATTGAAACCATCCCGCCAGGCGGCGGTGAAAGTGGAATTTCCGTCCGGGTTCAGTCCGGTGGCATTGAGTCTTGTGCCGTCAGCCAGGACCGGCGTCTCGTAGCGGATGGCCGGATCGTAGTAGACGCCGTTGCATTGGTTCGATGCGATGCCGTATTTTCCGGCATTGAAGTCGCTGGCTTCATTCGGCATGAAGTCGGATTGCATGGTGAGCGAGTCGTCCAGCACCAGGAACACGTTGGGTAATACCGCCGCGGTCGGATCGGTGATCAAAGGCTTGTCGGCGAGATCGGTGGTGGCTGCCTGCGCGTGCAAGGCCGCTGCCAGCAGCATGCCGAAGGCGAGGGAGCGGGTGTATTGGCGGGTGTTCATGGCTGACTCCTTGGTGTTACATGGCTAACATGACTTGGACATAACTCACGGTATTGCGCGGCCCCTGTACGCGGGAAGTGACGCGGTAATAGCGGCGGGTGAGGGCGATACATTGCTGGCTGCCGGCACCCAGGTCGCTGCCGCTGCAATTGCCCGACATGCTGGGCGGCGCCTTGACGCACGGCTCGACTTGTCCCTCGCCATCGCACATGCTTTCCACAATGTAGGAGACGCTATTGCCGAAGGCATCATTGGGGACGACCGGGCACGGGGTGAGCAGGGTCGAGGTGCTGCTGTCGCAGGCGCTGGCTGAGATGGCGGCCCAGTAGGTTTGCCAGCTGACATGCGGAGGTTCTTGTTGCGGGTTGCGCCAGGAGATGTAACCCAAGGGGCAGGTGCCGATGCATGTGAGCTGGTGATTGGCGACGACTGCAGGCAACAGATTTCTGGCGGCCTCTTCGGCGCCCGCATCGGCAGCATGGGCTGCCGCTTGCTGGAAGGCCAGATTGCCCGCGATGATGTTCGAGGTATCCACCGAGCGCATCAGCGCAATGGTGGCCAGGGTCATGGCGACCAGGATCACCAGAGTGATGATCAGCGTCGCGCCAGTTTGCTTCCGACGCGGAATGCCGCTTTGTTGGGTAGTTAGGGTTAACATCCTTTTGCTCCTGACCAGACGCTGTTACGGATAGGAATGATGGTTTCAAAAGTCTTGTAACGGTAACGGCCCCAGTCAGCCCCCCAGGAGCTCACCGGGTTCGCGGCAACCGCGGCAGAGGCGCCGTTCGGGTTCCAGATCGGGGTTGTCGTCGTGACCTGGGTGGTGGCGATCTGGCTGTTGCGCGCCACCAGGGCTACACGCAGGGCTGCTTCTCCGACACACTGCGCACGCATGCTGACGATGTCGCCGGTAAGCGGCTGCCATGTGGCGGAAGCATTGGCGCAGTCCTGGGTCAGGTAATCGCAGACGCTCAATGAGCCGTTGCGCACGGCATAGGCCAATATCGATGGCGATGGCCCCAGGTTGAAGAGGAGCGGATGCGGGCCTGCGGCGGTGTCTTGCAGCAGGGGAACGGGATAACCATCCGCGCTGGTGACAGGAACGGTGATGGGATCGACTCCCGTCACCCTGAGGAGGTAATGCGTGTTGGCCGCGCCGCCATTGCCGGTCCCGTCGTCCGCAATCACATAATCACCGTCTGCAAAACCGTGCCCGCCCGTTCCAGTGACGCCGCTTGCGGAGGTTCCCCCGATGATCGTGTAGGGAGCCGGGGAGGAGTTCACGATCACACCGCCTTCAGGCGTGGTGTTGCTGTTGCCATAGATGATAATGAAGGTGTCGGTTTCCGCATCGCGAACGGCGTTCAGGCTCGCATGATTGAGCACGACACCGCTCAGCGAAGGGAAGGTGACAAAGGGGGTCACAAAACTGCGGTTCACGCCGGAGATGCTGGTCAGGTTCAGTGAGCTGAGGCCGTAACCGGCCTGAGCGACATCGCGCTGCAGCGAAAACAGGGCGATCGCCCCGCTGTTCTGGGCATCGTCACCGCCGGAGGTGGTGCGTTTCTGACTCTCGAACACCGAGGTCACCTGCATGATGATGATGATGCCAAGCAGCCCGATGACCATACCGACCATTATCTCGGTCAGGCTGAAACCCCGCTGGCGACCTTTCAAAGAAAACATGTATGTGTGCATGATTCTTCTCCTACAGCATTTTCTGCGCGCTGATCAGCGCGCTGGTCGAGTATGTGTGGGCGCCCTCTCCCGGCAATTGCCAGTTGATGGTGATGGTCACATCGGTACGGGTGGTCTGCAGCACGCCGGTGGGGCCCACAGGGCATGGGTTGTTGTCGCAACGCAGTATCGTATCGGTAGCAACCGTGGCGGATGCGTTCGGCAGCGCAGCGGCGATGCTGTTGAGCCACGGGGTGAAGTTCGTGCCTCCGCTGGCGTAGCTGGTGAACTCGATCGGGTCGAATGCACCGGCCACGTTTGTGGCGGATGCGACATCCGCCCACATCATGGCGAGATGCTGGTTGGCCAGCATGCCTGCATCAGAACGGAACTTGGCGTCGCTGGACATCCTGATCGAGGCGGCCTGGAGTCCGATGATCGCCAGGATGCCGATCGAGAAAATGAGGATGGAGATGAGCGCTTCCAGCATCATGGAGCCATGTTGCTTGCGCGGTGTCGGTATCAGGATGTTCATGGTTAGCACCCCTGGGGACTGGAACTGGACATTGCCGGGTTGCACATGCGTATCTGGCCGCCCAGGGCGACAATGACATTCAGACAACGCATCTGTCCGTTGTTTTGCAGGCATTCTCCGCCGACCTCGTTGGTGATGTTTATGGTCAGTGTGTTGTTTGTGCTGTTGCTGGAACGGCCTAAGCCATTGAAATTCACCGTGGCGCTGCCTGCGGCCACCGAGACGTTGGGCGTTCCCTCCGAGCCGGAACGAGACTGGATAACGGCGGGGCAATCGTCAACACCATCTCCGTTCAGATCGGCTACGGTGGTTACGCAACCGACTGTCCAGGAAGAATCGACGCTCGCTGTGCCGTTAAGAGTGAAATGGACATTCGCGTTGCGGCGCACGGCCTCGGCACGCGCCAATTGCAGGCCGGACGATATGGATTCGGCAGCGGTACGTATCTGCGAGCTCTGCATCCAGGACATGAAGCTCGGTGCACCCGCGCTGGCGATGATTGCAAGTATCGCGATTCCCATCAGCAATTCAATCATCGAGAATCCTTCCGAATTGTGCCGAACGCTTAGCATCTGCCGCCACCCTTGGTGAGCCAGCAGGACGCATTTGTCCCTATCCATCCAGCAGGCGCGGGTGACGCAATGGCGGATGTCTTGGTGTTGTTCTGATTGATGGTGTAGGCAAAACCATCCGTGGGCGTGTTCGCCTTGCCTGTTGCCGTGATCGTGTAAGTGGTATCCGTTGCTGTACAGGTGATGTTGAAGTTGTTTGTGGCCGGGGATGTGACGCCACAGTCAGTGCCGCCGAGAACATCTGAATAGCGACGGTTGTCCTGAAAGTATTGCTCCATCTGCACACGGCTGGCAGCCAGAGCGGAGGTTGCTTCGGGAAGTCTGGATTTCAACACGTAGTCGTTATAGGCGGGCATGGCCACTGTTGCTAGAATGGCGACGATGGCCACAGCAATCATTAACTCGATCAGCGTAAATCCTCTGTGCAATTTCATTATTTCGCTCCCAATTCTTGTGATGTGAAAGTTAATACTGATGTATCTTTGCGGCCAGTCAAAACCGATGAGCGGGCATTTTGCCAGACCGGCGGCAGTATAGGGTAAGTGATTTTGGATTCTGAATTCATAGTGATAGGCGGTGGAGCGCTGGGGTTGGCGACGGCCGGCGCGCTGTTGAGCCAAGGAACTGCCGTGACCCTGCTGGAGCGGGGCGAGATCGGGCGCGAATCCTCCTGGGCTGGCGGGGGCATTCTGTCGCCATTGTGTCCCTGGGACTATCCGGACGAGGTGAATCGCCTGGCCTTGCGCGGGATGGGCCTGTTAAGCGGCTTGGCCGAGACGTTGCAGGAGACCACGGGCATCGACCCGCAGTATCGGCGCTGCGGCATGCTGGTATTGCCGCCGTTGGATGTGCAGGCCGCATTGGAATGGTGCGCGACGCATAGGATGAAGGCGGAGGAACGCGGCGATGGCCTGTTCCTGCCCGAAGTCGCGCAGGCCCGCAATCCGCGTCTACTGCAAGCCTTGCGTGCCCGGGTCGAAAAGCTCGGCGGACGCATCGTCGAGCAATGTGAAGTCAAGCAGATCGTTGCGGAAGCGGGGCGGGTCAAGTGCTTGGCTACGACGCGGGGTGATTTCAGCGCGGATGCATACATCGTCACCGCGGGTGCGTGGAGCAAGGTACTGCTGGGTGAACATGCCCTGAAGACCGACATCAAACCCATACGCGGACAGATGCTGCTGTTCAAATTCGATACGCCACCCTTGCCGCATATCGTGCTGCAAGGCGACATTTACCTCATTCCGCGCAGTGACGGCCATTTGCTGCTCGGCAGCACGCGCGAGGATGTGGGTTTCGACAAATCCACCACCGACGAAGTGCGCGAGATGTTGTTGCAACGGGGCATTGCCCTGCTGCCGGCTTTGCGCGACATGCCGGTCGTCAAGCATTGGGCGGGACTGCGCCCGGCCTCTCCCGGCAACATCCCCACCATCGGTCGCCATCCGCAACTGCCTAACCTCTACATCAACAGTGGCCATTTCCGTTACGGCGTGACCATGTCACCTGCGGCCGTGGAAGTGCTGCTGAATACCATCAACGGAACGCCGCAACCGTTCGACGTGACGCCTTATCTTTGGCGTTAAGCGTTGCCGCTGGGCAGGCACTCCGCTTATAATCCGCGCCGGAAGGCCGATGTAGCTCAGTCGGTAGAGCAACGCACTCGTAACGCGTAGGTCACCAGTTCGATTCCGGTCATCGGCACCACCTTCCAGTATTTTCTTTCGCAGTGAACAGTCAGGAGCAGCAATGACTTTCCCGCAACTCGGCAGTATTCCCTCAAAGTACAAAAAACTAGCCATCCTTGTTGTCGTCGCCATCGCACTGGCGGCCGGTATCGGTTTCCTCACGCGCAGCAAACCCATCGCGGTGGTGTTGCAGACAGTGGAGCGCGGCATCGTCGAAGCCTCGGTGAGCAACACCCGCGCCGGTACGGTGAATGCCTGCCGCCGCGCCAAGATGTCGCCTTCCGCCGGCGGGCAGATCGCCAAGTTGCTGGTGAAGAAGGGCGACCGCGTGAAGAAAGGCGCGGTGTTGCTGGAGTTATGGAGCAACGACTTGCATGCGCAGGAACGCTTGGCCCAGGAGCAGCTCAAGGTCTCGCAATCCAGAGTGGAAGAGGTGTGCACCATGGCCGATGCCGCGCAACGCGATGCGGTTCGCTCGCAGGAGCTGCGCGACAAGGGCTTCATCTCCGCCCAGCAACTGGACCGCGCTATCACCGATGCCTCGGCGCGCCAGTCCGCTTGCGCTTCGGCAAAAGGTGATATCGAACAGAGCCGGTCGCGCATCTCGCTGGCCCGTGCCGGTCTGGAGCGCATGGTGTTGCGCGCGCCGTTCGACGGCGTGGTGGCGGATATCAGCGGCGAGCTGGGCGAATACGCCACGCCGTCGCCGCCCGGGATACTGACCTTGCCGGCCATCGACCTGATCGATGACAGCTGTCTGTATGTGAGTGCGCCCATCGACGAAGTTGATGCCGCCAAACTCAAGGTCGGACAGCGCAGCCGTATCACGCTGGACGCGATCAAGGGGCGCACATTTGGCGGCAAGGTGCGGCGCATCGCGCCTTACGTACTCGATCTGGAGAAACAGGCGCGCACCGTCGAGGTGGAGGTCGAGTTCGACAAGCTTGCCAAGAACGACAACCTGCTGGTGGGCTACAGCGCGGATGTCGAGATCATCCACGACACACGCCAGAACGTGCTGCGTATCCCCACCCAGACCCTGCTCGAAGGCGGTCGCGTGCTGCTGTACGGCAACAAGGGCGTGCTGGAAGAGCGCAAGGTGATGACCGGCCTGTCCAATTGGGAACACGCCGAAGTCACCTCGGGCCTGACCGAAGGCGACCGTGTGGTGCTGTCGCTCGATCGTGCCGGTGTGAAGGCGGGAGTCAAGGTCGTGCCGGAAGAACCTGCCGCAAAATGATCGAACTGCAGAACGTCTGCCGCACCTTCACCGTCGGCGACCAGCAAGTCGCGGCGTTGCGCGACATCGATCTCAAACTCGACGCGGGCGAGTACATCTCCATCATGGGGCCATCCGGCTCCGGCAAATCCACCATGCTCAACATGCTCGGTCTGCTCGACCGGCCGAGCTCCGGCAACTATCTGCTCGACGGCGGCAATGTCACCGACCTCAACGACGAGCAGCAGGCGCGCGTGCGGCGCGAAAAGATCGGCTTCGTGTTCCAGTCCTTCCACTTGGTGCCGCGCCTCACTGCCGCGCAGAACGTCGAATTGCCGATGATCCTGGCGAGCATCCCGGCAGAGGAGCGCAAGGCGCGCGTACAGGTGCTGATGCAGAACTACGGTCTGTCGGACCGCGCCGACCACAAACCCGACCAGCTCTCCGGCGGCCAGCGCCAGCGTGTCGCCATCGCGCGCGCCACGGTAATGAATCCCACCGTGCTGCTGGCCGACGAACCGACCGGCAACCTCGACCGCAACACAGGATGGGAAGTGCTAAAACTGCTGGAAGGTCTGCTGGAAAAGGGCATCACGCTGGTGGTGGTGACCCATGATGCCGAGATCGGCGCGCGCGCGCAGCGCCAGATACATATGCTGGACGGGCGTATCGTTTCAGATGAGCGGCGCGCAAAATGAAACCCGCCAATACCTGTGGTTATCCGTTCGTGCTGGGCTTGTCGAAGGGCGGATCGCGGCTCGGGAATTACTCCCGGAGCGCCGTTCATTCCTTCGACGGGCTCAGGACGAACGGAGTCGAAGTGATGTTTAAGTCCTGATAGATATGAAACTCGCCGACACCATCCAGTTCGCCTCCGGCAGCTTGCGCGGCAGTCCCACGCGCACGCTGCTGATGATGCTGGCGATGTCCATCGGCGTGGCGGCGGTGGTGGTGCTCACCGCGCTGGGCGAAGGCGCGCGCCGCTACGTGATCGACCAGTTCTCCTCGCTGGGCACCAATCTCGTCATCGTGCTGCCGGGCCGCACCGAGACTGCCGGGATCGGGCCCGGCCTGATGTCGGGGCAGACCCCGCGCGAGATCACGCTGGAAGATGCGCAGGCGCTGCTGCGCAGCCATGCGGTCAAACGCTTCGCGCCGCTGACCGTGGGTTCGGCCACGCTGTCGCGCGATGCGCTGAACCGCGAGGTCGTGGTGCTCGGCTCGACTTCCGATCTGCTGGAAGTGCGCCACATGGGCATCGCCCTCGGCCGCTTCCTGCCCGCGGGCGACATCAACGATGCGACGCCGGTGTGCGTGCTGGGCAACCAGATGAAGCGCGAACTGTTCGGCAACGAGCAGGCGGTGGGGCAGTGGGTGCGGCTGGGCGACCGGCGTTTTCGCGTCATCGGCGTGCTGGCATCGCAGGGCGAATCCATGGGTATGCGCACCGACGAACTGGTGATCATCCCGGTCGCTGCCGCGCACCAGTTGTTCAACACCTCCGGCCTGTTCCGCGTGCTCATCGAGGCGAAGAGCCGCGACGCCATCGAGCAGGTCGTGCGCGATGCCGAGGCCATCATGACCGAGCGCCACGGCGGCGAGCGCGACGTGACCGTCATCACCCAGGACGCGGTGCTGCAGACCTTCGACCGCATCCTCACTGCGCTGACCATGGCTGTGGGTGGCATCGCTGCCATCAGCCTGGCCGTGGCGGGCGTGCTGATCATGAACGTGATGCTGATCGCGGTGGCACAGCGCATCAAGGAGATCGGCCTGCTCAAGGCGCTCGGTGCGCCCGGCAAACAGATCCGCCATCTGTTCTTCGCCGAGGCAGTGCTGCTGTCCGGGATTGGCAGCGTGGCCGGATTGGTGCTGGGTTACACCGGCAGCTTCATCATCGGCCAGGTCTACCCGATGCTGCCGGTGTCGCCGCCCTGGTGGGCGGTACTGGCCGCGACCATAACCGCGCTCGGTACCGGCATCCTGTTCAGCGTGTGGCCCGCACGGCGCGCGGCGAAGCTTGATCCGGTCGCGGCACTGGCGGGGAAATAAGCCATGTACCTGCGCGACCTCATCACGCTCACCAGTTCCAGTTTCCTCACCTACCGCATGCGCAGCTTCCTTACCGGGCTGGGCATCGCCATCGGTATTGCAGCGGTCATCCTGCTCACTTCCATCGGTGAGGGCCTGCACCAGTTCATGCTGGCCGAGTTCTCGCAATTCGGCACCAACATCATCAGCGTGCAGCCGGGCAAGACGCAGACGCAGGGCGGCAATGTCGGCATCTTCGGCTCGTCCAGGCCGCTGACGCTGGAGGACGCGGATGCGTTGCGCCGCCTGCCTTACGTTGAATATGTGATTCCCGGTCTTGTGGGTAATGCCGAGGTGCGCTACGAAGGCCGCACGCGCCGCACCATGGTGCTGGGCGAGGGGCGCGACTTCGGCAAGGCCTTCACCATGAAGGTGCAGAGCGGCAGCTTCTGGACCGACGAGGACAACGAGCAGGCGCGCGCGCAGGCGGTGATCGGCTCCAAGATCCAGCAGGAGATGTACGGTGGCCGCAACCCGCTCGGCAGTTGGCTGCGCATCGGCGGGCAGCGTTACCGCGTGGTCGGTGTGATGGAATCCAAGGGGCAGATACTCGGCATGGACATGGACGATGCCGTGTTCATCCCGGCGGCGCGCGCGATGGAACTGCTCAACCGCCCCGGCCTGATGGAAGTCAATGTCAGCTACCGCGCCGATGTGCCCGCCGACACGGTGATCCGGCTCATCAAGGGGCGCATGACCGAACGGCACGGGCGCGAGGATTTCACCATCATCTCGCAGGAGCAGGCGCTGGAAGTGCTGAGCTCGGTGCTCGATATCATCACCTTCGCGGTCGCTGCGCTGGGCGGTATCTCGCTGCTGGTCGGCGCGGTCGGCATCCTTACCATCATGACCATGGCCGTCACCGAGCGCACCGCCGAGATCGGCTTGTTGCGCGCTTTGGGTGCGCGCGAGAAGCAGGTGCTGACGCTGTTTTTGAGCGAAGCCATGATCCTCTCCGCGCTGGGAGGTTTGCTGGGGCTGATCATCGGCGTCGGTATCTCGCAGGGCCTGCATCTGTTGTTCCCCGCGCTGCCGGTGCACACGCCCTGGCTGTATGCCGTGCTGGCGGAACTGACCGCGATCACGATCGGCCTTGCGGCGGGTGTTGCACCGGCCATGCGCGCAGCGCGGCTCGACCCGGTCGAGGCTTTGCATGCAGAGTAAAATTTAGCCACGGATGAAATTTTCGTTGGAAAAAATGTTGATAGGATTTTTATGCTGAGTTATCGCCACGCTTTCCACGCCGGCAACCATGCCGATGTGCTCAAGCATTTCGTCGAGTTGCAACTGCTGCGTTACCTCGCGCAGAAAGACAAACCGTTCTGGTACATTGACACCCATGCCGGTGCCGGCTGTTACGAACTGGATAGCGAATACGCCGAGAAGAACGCCGAATACGAGAGCGGCATCGCGCGGCTGTGGCAAGCCGATGATCTGCCTGCATCGCTGGCGGAATACGTGGCGATGGTCAAATTCTTCAACCCGGAAGGCGTGCTGCATCTTTATCCCGGCTCACCACTGGTCGCGCTGGATTCCATGCGCGAACAGGATAGATTGCGACTGTTTGAATTGCATCCGTCCGACTTCGACATCCTCGAACAGAACTTCGCCGGTCATGACACCCACGTCCTCATGCAGAAGGCGGATGGGTTCGGTGCCCTCAAAGCCCTGCTGCCACCGCCACCGCGCCGCGCACTGGTGCTCATCGATCCGCCCTATGAAGAAAAACAGGACTACCAGCGCGTGGTCAGTGCGCTGCAGGAAGGCCTGAGACGCTTCGCCACCGGCACCTATGCCGTATGGTATCCGCAATTGCAGCGCACGGAATCTGTGCAACTGCCCGAGAAGTTGAAACGGCTGGACGTGAAGAGTTGGCTACATGTTGCCTTGAGCGTGCAAGCTCCGTCTGCGGACGGCTTCGGCATGCACGGCAGCGGCATGTTCGTCATCAACCCGCCGTGGACTTTGCATGCCACCTTGCAGGAAGTGATGCCGGTGCTGGCATCGCGCCTGGGACAGAACGGCGAGGGAAGCTTTGTGCTGGAGCAACAGGCTGCGTGAATCGACATGACAAGGACTGCGACATCCTGCGACATCTTCTGCGCCGTAGTCGATAACTACGGCGACATCGGCGTGTGCTGGCGCCTGGCGCGGCAACTGGCGAACGAGCACGGCGTTGAGGTGCGGCTGTGGGTGGACGATCTGAAGAGTTTCGGCAAGCTGTGTCCGGAACTGGATGCGGCGTTGGACGAGCAGCATTGTCGCGGTGTGGAAGTGCGACGCTGGAGCGCCGATTTTCCCGCCGTCGAACCCGCCGGGTTGGTGATCGAGGCATTCGCCTGCCGCTTGCCCGAATCCTATGTGTCGGCGATGGCCGCACGCGAGCAAAAACCGGTCTGGGTCAATCTGGAATACCTCTCGGCCGAAGACTGGGTGGAAGGCTGCCACAAACTGCCATCGCCGCATCCGAGCCTGCCACTGACCAAGTACTTTTTCTTTCCCGGCTTCACGGCAAAGACCGGCGGCCTATTGCTGGAACGCGACCTGCTGGCGCGGCGGGATGCTTTTCAGTCGGATACCGGGGCGCAGCAGCGCTATTGGCAGAGTATGGGCGTGCCGGAGCGGTTCGCGGGGGAGTTAAGGGTGTCCTTGTTCGGCTATGAGAACGAGGCGATGGATAATCTATTGAGTGTCTGGGAGCGCGGCGATCAACCTGCGACCTGTCTGTTGCCGGAAGGACGTTCTCTACCGCAGGTGGCAGCGTTCTTTGGGCATGAATCAGGGAAGGCAGGAGATGTCTGGCAGCGGGGCCAGTTGCGCGTGCATGTGCTGCCTTTCGTCGAGCAGGAGTGTTATGACGAGTTGTTGTGGGCCTGCGACGTCAATTTCGTGCGCGGCGAGGACTCCTGCATCAGGGCGCAATGGGCGGCCAAACCATTCATTTGGCAGATATATCCGCAGCATGACGGCGTGCATCTGGAGAAGTTGGAGGCATTGCGGGCACTATATTCGGCATATCTGCCGCCCGAAGCGGGCCTGGCTGTGCGTGAGCTTTGGCTGGCCTGGAACGGCGGGTCGGATATCGTCGGGGCTTGGCAGCGCTTTGTGGCGCAGCGGGTTGTGTTGACCAGGCATAGTGCCGAATGGGCGCAGCGCCTGACGCCCAATAACCTTGCATTGAATTTGCTGGATTTTTACCGTCAAACTAGCAACCCGAGAATTCCATAAATTTGCGCGCCCTCGCTAGTCTTTTGTTTGATATGAAAGATTTTGCTCAGTCGGGTGTATGAGTCACTACACCACTCCTTCACAAAACTTCCCTATCAAACAAAATCCTGCGCGATCATCTCGCAAATTTAAGAAATTTTCGGGTAGAATCCGCGCCTTGAATTTTGAGGGGCAGCAAACATGAAAACAGCACAAGAACTCCGCGCCGGTAACGTGATCAACGTTGGTGGCGATCCCATGGTCATCCTGAAGGCCGAATACAGCCGTTCCGGCCGTAACGGTTCCGTGGTCAAGATGAAGATGAAGAACCTGTTGACCGAAACGGCCAAAGAGACGGTGTACGCTGCCGACGACAAGTTCGACCAGATCATCCTCGACAAGAAGGAATGCACTTACACCTACTTCGCCGACCCGATGTACGTGTTCATGGACACCGAGTACAACCAGTACGAAGTCGAGAAGGAAAACGTCGGCGACGTGGTGAACTATCTGGCCGACGGCATGGAAGATATCTGCGAAGTGGTGTTCTACGACGGCAAGGCGATTTCCGTCGAATTGCCCAACACCATCATCCGCGAGATCGAGTACACCGAACCCGCGGTGCGCGGCGACACTTCCGGCAAGGTGATGAAGCCGGCCCGTCTGAAAGGTTCCGGTTTCGAACTGCCCGTGGCGGCGTTCATCGAGATCGGCGACAAGATCGAGATCGACACCCGCACCAATGAGTACAAGAAACGCGCGAACTGAGTCTGGTTCGTTGAAGCGATAAAAAAGAGCCGCTGCGAAGCGGCTCTTTTGTTTTGTGCAGGCTGAGGTGGCTTACAGTTTTTCCACGCTGTACACCGCCACCAGCCTGTGCGTCTCGCCCGGTGCCAGTGAGACTACATTCTCCAGCGCGTTGCCACTTTCCACACACACCATGTCGCCGTGCAGTGCCGGGCCGAAGTCGCCCATCTTCTCGGCTTTTTCCGTCCACGGGTTCCACACTACGGTGGATTTGCTACCCTGTTTGGCGATGCGGATGGCACGCTTCAGGCCTTTGTCCTCGATCACGCAGTCGGCAGCGGTGTTTACATACACGCGGTCCACTTCGCTCTCGACGACGATGCCATCCTGCTGGTTGAAGCGCGCGAAATCCTTCACCTTGTCCAGGTATTCGCAGTTCTCCAAACCGTAAATGGTCATGTTGGCGACATCGCTGATCTGGAGGTAGGTGTGCAGGGCTTCGCCGAGCTCGAATGTCTCCTTGCCGGTGTTGGTCGTTACCAGTTCGACGCGCAGTGCCTTGCCCACGGTCACTTCGAGCTGCACGGAGGAAGCATGCGGCCATTGCGCGCGGGTGGCATCGCTCTCGACCAGGCCGAAGCGCAGGAAGGTCGAACCATCCGGCAGCGCCTTCGTTTCCAGCACGTCCCATGGCACGGTGCGCGCATAGCCGTGGCCTGGCAGTTTGCTGTCATTTTTGTGCGGGCCGAACCACGGCCAACAGATCGGCACGCCGCCGCGGATAGATTTGCCCGGCGCGAACTTGGCCTTGGGCGACAGCCAGATTACCGGTTCTTCGCCGCGCGGCTGGAAGGTGGCGATATGTGCGCCCTGCAGTGCGATGTTGGACAGCGCGTGATGGTTGGCGACCTCGGCCACGACCATGCCTTCGGCGATCTCCTTGAATTGCACGTGGTTGCCGATGGCGAAGCGCTGGTTGAGTTCAGTCAAAGTCATTTCGATTCCTGTAAGGGGTTGGTGGTAAAAAAAACGGTCAGCTCTGGTCGGCCGGCGGTGCAGTCTTCAGCACCTCGTCCAGCGTGGTGAGTCCCGAGGCGATCTTGAGAGCGCCGGAGATCCTCAGCGGTTTCATACCTTCGCGGTTGGCCTGTTCGCGCAGGGCAGCGATGTCGGTCTCGGGCGTGATGAGCCTGCGCAGAGCAGGCGACATAAGCAGGATCTCGTAGATGCCGATGCGGCCGGAGTAGCCGGTCATCCGGCATTCCAGGCACCCTTGCGGGCGCTGGACTTGGACCGGGCGCGTGGCTTTCCACGGTGCGACCAGGCCATTCCACATCTCGATATCGTCTTCCTGGATCGGATGCGGCTGCTTGCATTGGGGACAAAGCGTGCGCACCAGTCGCTGCGCCATGATGCCGAGCAGGGTGGCGTTGATCAGATAGTACGGTACGCCAAGATCGAGCAGGCGGGTGATGGCGGAAGGCGCGTCATTGGTATGCAGCGTCGAGATCACCAGGTGGCCGGTGAGGGCTGCCTGGATCGCCATTTCCGCCGTCTCCAGATCTCGTATTTCGCCAACCATGATGATGTCGGGATCCTGTCGCATCAGCGCGCGCACGCCTTCGGCAAAATTCAGATCCAGACCTTGTTGTATCTGCATCTGGTTGAACGCCGGTTCGACCATCTCAATGGGGTCTTCCAGCGTACATACATTCACTTCCGGCGTTGCCAGACTTTTTAGTGTGGAGTACAGAGTAGTCGTTTTACCGGAGCCGGTCGGTCCGGTGACCAGGATGATCCCGTTGGGTTGAGTGGTCATGCTTTGCCACCGCGCCCGGTCATCTTCGGAAAATCCGAGTTCGGACAAGTCGCGTAGCAGTACTTCCGGGTCGAAGATACGCATCACCAGTTTCTCGCCAAAAGCCGTTGGAAGCGTGGAGAGGCGCAACTCGATCTCCTGCCCATCTTCCGTGCGGGTTTTGACGCGACCATCCTGCGGGCGGCGTTTCTCCATCAGATCCATGCGGCCCAGCAGCTTGATGCGGCTAGTCATCGCGGTAACCACTGACATCGGCAGTTGGTGCACCTGGTGCAATATCCCGTCGATACGGAAGCGTACCAGACCGAATTCGCGCCGCGGCTCGATATGGATATCCGAGGCGCGCTGGTCGAAAGCGTATTGCCACAGCCAATCCACAATGGTGACGATATGCTGGTCGTTGGCGTCGAACTGCTTGTTGGTCTTGCCCAGTTCGACCAATTGCTCGAACGAGGCGGGATTGGACGATTTTTGTGAGGATTTGGTGGCGCTCTTGACCGAGCGCGCCAGATTGTAGAACTCGACCAGATAACGATGGATGTCGGCCGGTGAAGAGATGACACGGCGGATATTCTTGCGCGAGGTCTGCCTGAGCACAGGTTCCCAACTGCGCAGATAAGGCTCGGCCGTCGCGACGACCAGATCATTCCCGTCGATGGAGAGCGGCATGATGGCGAAGCGGTTGGCATAATCGATCGACATGAGATCCACCAGGTTGGTGAAATCGATCTTCAAGGGGTCGATATGGAGATAATCCAGCCCGACTTTTTTCGCCATCCATTCGGTCAGCGTATCCAGTGTCAGTATGCGGTAAGGCGCTGCCAGGGATTTCCAGCTTTTTCCCGCGATGATCACCAGAGGATGCTCGCTATGCCGGCGAATGCGGTGTTCGGCGTAGAGGGCGTCGGAATCTTCTTTGCCGACCATACCGTCGGCAACGAGCATTTCGAGCAGTTCAGACAGTTTCAGTTTATGTTCTGCGACTTCTTGATCAGCCATGATCGTGCCTAGAGTGGAGTTTGGCGGACTATACCGATATCGGGCGCTTGCTTCAATTAACTTGGGTTGGTTCCGGGACTGAAGCAGTAACTGCTACGGAAGTCGGGCGAATACTTCACATAAATATGGTGAACTTTGAATAGTGTGATCAGGCGCTGTTTTTCCACCTGAATAATAACAAAATCGCAACCCTGCAAAATCAATGAGCCTCGGGATCATTATCACCCGAGGCTCATCTAGTTGTGTTGTATGACAAGGCTCAACAGCCCCGGCTTACGGCTTTTTAGGCCGCCATAGCGAAGTTTTCATCGTTTGCATTTACATGCTTGCTTCATTTACGTCGATCGCCTGACGTGTCGCCCCGAAACCTATCTGCTCACTGTCGAAACCAGGTCATCCCCATCATAAGCACACTGCTATCACTGCACTTATGGTGGAGATGGGCGGAATCGAACCGCCGTCCAACAAGCCCTTATTGAGCCGGAGTTTTCGCAAACCGAAGTTTGCTCACAACAATGCGGAGGATTTTAACACAGCGAGAGCAAATCTCTGCACTTGGTGCAAAGATATGGTTCCCGGCGCACTGACGGGCAGCCATTTTTATTTGATGGTGGAGGCGGGGGGAATTGGCCATCCTGGCCAGCCAACGCACCTGCATGTGCGTTGGCGTTCGCAGGCTCGCAGCAGTGCTGCTCGAATTCCCTGCTCACCCCCCGTCCGTACCGGACGGGGTTTCAATTCCCCCTCAACTTCACATGCAACAAATAAAAATGGCCACCCTGACGGGCAGCCATTTTTATTTATTGGTGGAGGCGGGGGGAATTGAACCCCCGTCCGCGAGCCCTCTACAGGCAGTTCTACATACTTAGTCTGGTTATTTGATTTTATCCGGCAGACGCCAACCGACAGGCTGCTACAGGACGAGTCACCTTGGTTTTAGCTTCGTGCAAAGTGACCCTGCACGACACGATTCCGTGTAAATGATCCCACTCATCGCGGCATTACTGCCTTGAGCCCCTCCACGGACAGCAGGGTGTGGGATCTAACCGGTTAAGCGGCTAGAGCGTACTTTTCGTCGTTTGCGACTATTGGTTTTCCAGCTGAT
>JAUSBR010000016.1 GCA_030651895.1 Sideroxyarcus sp.
CCGTCGTCGGGATAGACGGCGATGCCGATCGAGGGCGTGGCCCGCAGCGGATGGCCTTCGAGCACCACGGCCGGGGCCAGCGCATTGAGGATCTTCTCCGCGACGATGACCGCGTCGTCGGTGCCGGCGATCTCCTGCAGGATGACCACGAACTCGTCGCCGCCGAGGCGCGAGACGGTATCGACGGCGCGCACCACGGCGCGCAGGCGTTCCGCCACATGTTTGAGCAGCTCGTCGCCGATATGGTGGCCGAGGGTGTCGTTGATGCTCTTGAAGCGGTCGAGGTCGAGGAACATCACGGCGACGTGGCTGTCGTTGCGCGCCGCCTGCACCAGCGTCTGGCCGAGACGGTCGAGCAGCAGGGCGCGGTTGGGCAGGCCGGTCAGCGCATCGTGGTGGGCCATGTGCCAGATGCGCTGTTCGGCCTGCATGCGCTCGAAGATCTCGCCCTGCAGCTGGGCGTTGGCGGTGGCGAGCTCGGCGGTGCGCTCGACGACGCGCACTTCGAGTTCGTCCTTCGTGCGCAGCAGTTCCGCCTGCGCTTCGCGCCGCTCGGTGACGTCCTCGAAAATCCAGATGACGTCGAAGTTGTTGCCTTCCGTTTCGCCGACGCGGCGTCCGGTGGTGCGCACCCACAGCAGGCTGCCGTCCTTCTTGACCACCGGCTGCTCGCCGATATGCACCTGGCCGCGCAGGATGACGTCGTAGGCGCGGGCGCCGAGCGCCAGGTAGTCGTCCTCGCTGGAGAAGAAGACGCGCGTCGAACGGCCGGCGAGCTCGCCCGGCGCCCAGCCGAAGATTTCCTCCAGGCGCCGGTTGCAGCGCTGCACGTGGCGGTTGCGCACGAACAGGATGCCGACGGCGGCATTGTCGAAAATCATCTCCTGCTCGGCCAGCGCATGGCGGACCGTGGCCGCAGCCTCGCGTTCCGCCGTGATGTCCTCCATCAGCCAGACCATGCCGGCCGTCGGCCGCAGCTGGTCGAAGGCGCGCCCGCTGAAGCGCGCCCAGAATGTGCTGCCGTCCTTGCGCGCCACCACGCGCTCGTGGCGGTGGATGTTGCCCGCGCCGAGGTCGGCGTAGATGCGCCGGCCCATTTCGTCGAACTCCTCGTCGCTGACATACATGAGGCGGGCGGATTTCCCGGCCAGTTCGCCGCCGCCGAAGCCGAGCAGGGTTTCGAAGCGGCTGTTGCAGCGGACGATGACGCGTTCGCGCATGACGGCGATGCCGATCAGCGCCGTCTCGAAGATCGTGCCCAGTTCCTGCATCGAGGTTTCCAGGGCTTCGCGCATCAGGCGGTCGACGGTGACGTCTTCCATGATCCAGATCGTGCCGTCCTGGGGCTGCTGCGGATTGACCGCCTTGGCCGACAGCCGGCACCAGAACAGCGCGCCGTTCTTCCGCCGCAGCTGGATTTCGGCCTGATAGGGCTTGCCCGCCGCCAGGATCGGCCCGGCCTGGGCGCCCACCGCCTTGTAGTCGTCCGTGGTCGGATAGAGTTCGAGCGCCGCCAGGCCGATGAACTCCTCGTGGCTGTAGCCGAACATCTGGGCGCACAGCGGGTTCGCCTGCCGCACCACCCGGTTGCGCGAAAACAGGATGCCGACGGTGGCGTTTTCCAGAATGGCCTGAAGCTCGATCAGTGCCTGGGCCGTCGTCTTGCCCCTCGTCCCCATCACCGGCGCCATCAGGTCTCCAGTACCCGCAGCAGGCTGGACGTGTCTTCCCGTCCCCAGCCGTTGCCCATCAACGCATTCAACTGCTGCCAGACCTGGCCGGAAACCGGCAGCGGCGCGCCGAGGCGCGCCGCCTCGGCCATGAACAACGCATAGTCCTTGTGATGCAGCCGCGCCTCGACGCCGGCCGCGAAATCGCGCGCCGCCATCTTGCCGCCGAAGAAATCGAGCACGCGCGAGCCGGCCGAACCGGCCGTCAGGGCGCCGCGCACGCGGCCGAAGTCGATGCCGTGGGCCGCCGCCAGGCGCGCGGCCTCCGCGCAGGCCTGGATCGCCGCGACCATCGTCATCTGGTTGCAGGCCTTGGCCACCTGGCCGGCGCCGCTGGGACCGATGTGGACGACGGTCTTGCCGAGCACGTCGAGCAGCGGCCGCGCCCGCTCCAGGGCGGCCGCCGCGCCGCCGACCATGATGGACAGCGTGGCGTCGCGCGCGCCGGCCGCGCCGCCGGATACCGGCGCATCGAGGAAATCGCCGCCGCCCGCCGCCACCCGTGCCGCGATGCGGCGAGCGGCCGACGGCGCGATGGTGCTGTGGTCAACGATGAGGGTACCGGGCCGGACACCGTGGATCAGGCCCGCCGCGCCGAGCACTACCTGCTCGACGTCGGCGCTTGCGGTGACGGCGGTGAAGACCACCTCCGCCTCGCGCGCCAAGGCCTGCGGGCTCGGATAGCCGCGCGCGCCCTGCGCCAGCAGCGCCGCAGCCGCGTCCGGGCGCCGCGCCCAGACGCCCAGCTCATGGCCGGCGCGCAACAGGTTCTCCGCCATCGGGCGGCCCATGACGCCCAGACCGATGAAGCCGACTCTCATTGGCCGCTCATCTTCTCCAGCAGCTTCAGCATCGCCACCGAATCCTCCTCGCCGAGACCCGAGCCCACCATGGCGTTGAACATCTGCGCGGTGGCGGCGGACGAGGGCAGCGCCAGTCCCAGGCGGTGCGCTTCCTCCATGACGATGCGCAAATCCTTCTGGTGCATCCACGACTTGAAGCCGGGCTTGAAGTTGCGGTCGAGCATGCGCTGGCCGTGGTTTTCGAGGATGCGGCTGTAGGCGAAACCGCCCAGCAGCGCCTCGCGCACCTTGCCGGCATCGACGCCGCTCCTGGTGGCGAAATTCAGCGCCTCGGCCACCGCCGCCACGCCGACGCCGGTCAATATCTGGTTGCAGGCCTTGGCCACCTGGCCGGCGCCGCAGCCGCCGATCAGCGTCGTCGACTTGCCCATCTTGTCGAACAGCGGCTTGACCTTGTCGAACACGTCCTGGCTGCCGCCGACCATGATGGTCAGCGCCGCGTTGATGGCGCCGACCTCGCCGCCGGACACCGGCGCGTCGAGGAAGGCGATGCCCCGCTCGGCGAGGGCGGCGCCGATCTTCTGCGCCGCCGCCGGCGCGATGGTGGACATGTCGACGATGACGAGGCCGGGGCGCGCGCCCGCCGCCAGGCCCTGTTCGCCGAGCACCACCTGCTCGACGTCGGGCGCGTCGGCGACCATGGTGAAGACGATTGCGGCATGCCGCGCGACCTCGGCGGGACTGGCATGGCCGGTGGCCGCGACGTCCTTGAAGGGTTCCAGCGACGCCGGACGCCGCGCCCAGAGGTGCAGCGCATGTCCGGCCCTGGCCAGGTGCAGCGCCAGCGGACGGCCCATGAGGCCGAGACCGATGAATCCGATTTCCATGATTCCTCCTTTCGGACGCGACGACAAGACGTGCTTCAGACGTTCACTGCACCGCCTTGAGGATCAGCGGCACCAGATGCTCCGGCAGCTTGACCTTGCCGGAGACCGCAAACGCGTGTCCCTGCTCGGACATTTTCTTCCAGGTCTTGCGGATGATGTCGAGCCACTTCTCTTCGCTGTAGTCGGCCTTCTGCGCCGCGAAACCGGCCATGTAGTACTCGATGAAGACGAGGTCGACCACGTCTTCCATCAGCTGCGTTTCGGGATTGACCTTGAGGCCGCGCTTGCCGACGACCTTCTTGACGCGCTCGATCATCTCGTCGTCGTAGCCGGCCTGGCGCATCAATTCGCCGGCGGTATCGGCGTGGAACTTGTAGAGCGTGGTGCGCCAGTGCTGGTAGCCCTCGGGCGTCATCGGGTAGTCCTTGCGCGGAATCTTCCAGCGGCAGATGTGCTGGGCGCGGCAGGCGAGGCGCACCGCCTCGCTGGCGTCGGGCGCGAAGCGTTCGAGCATCTCGCTCATGCGCTCGGCGTAGAGCAGCTCCTTGGGCTTGCCCGCTTCCTGGTTCGGGTCGGCGGCATTGGCGGCATCGAACAGGGCGATGGCGCGCGCGAAGCGCTGCGGGTCGGATAGTGTTGTCATCGGTACTCCTCTCTGTGGGGGTTATGCAAAACACTCGGGGCGCACTCGACCGGCACCGCGCTCACGCCATCAGGCGATGCCCACCAGCAACAGCGAAATATCGTCGCTGAACTGGCCGATGCCGGTATGCGCATACAGGCCGGCGCGCACGGCATCGAGACGGCTCGCCGGCGGCGCCTTGGCCAGGACTTCTTCCAGTCGCGCCATGCCGAACTGTTCGCCGGCCTCGTCGGCCGCCTCGATGAGGCCGTCGGAAAACAGCACGAACTGGTCGCCGCGGGCGAATTCGACCGGCGTCAGGGTCGCCATGTCGGCGTCGAAATCGACGATGCCCAGCGGCAGGTGGCTGGCCGAAAAACGCGTCTTCAGCCGGCCGGCCGCGTCGAGCAGCAGGATATCCGGCATGCCGCCCTGCCACAGCTCGGCGCTGCCGTTGCGCTCGTCGAGGCACAGCAGGCTGGCGGCGACGAAACGGCCGGACGGCATCGTCGCGCGCAACTGGCGGTTGAGCTCCTTGACCAGGTAGCCGAGCGGATAGCCCTGCTCGACCTGGCTGTAGAACACCGTCAGCACCGGCAGCACGCTGATGGCGGCGCCGAGTCCGTGCCCGGTGGCGTCGGCCAGCAGCACGTACAGCCGCCCGTCGGGACAGCGCGCAGCGGCGATGACGTCGCCGCTGAAGCTCGCCGCCGGGGCGATCCAGTGGCGGATGCTCGGGTCGGACAGGCCCTGGCGGCTCATCTGCCGGTCGATGATGCGCTGGGCCAGCGAGTTTTCCTCTTCCTGGGCATCGTGATAACGCTGCAGGCGTGCCGCGTTCTCGCGCAACAGCTGTTCGGCCGCGCGCTCCTCGGTGACGTCGCGCAGGATGCCGACGAAGAGGCGATGCCCCTCGAAGCTCAATTCGGTGACGCCGAGATCGAGCGGAAAGGACTGGCCGCTCTGGCGCAGGCCGAAGACGGCGCGCCCGCCGCGGCCGATCACATGCGCGATGCCGCCGGCGATGTAGCGCCGTATGTAGGCATCGTGGGTGCTGTGGTAGGGCTCGGGCATCAGCATGTTGACGTTCTTGCCGAGCATCTCGTCCGCCGCGTAGCCGAAGATCTTCACGGCCGCCGCGTTCACGGACTGGATGGCGCCGTGCTCGTCGATGGTGATGATGCCGTCGAGCACGTTGTCGGCGATGGCCTGCATGCGCCGGCGGTTCTCGTCGAGCGCGCGCTGCATCCGGATCGAGCGCGTCAGCGAGCGCAGCTTGGCGTCGAGCACGACGAAGCTCACCGGCTTGTGCAGGTAGTCGTCGCCGCCGGCATCGAGGCCGGTGACGAGGTTCTCCTCCTTGTCGAGGGCGGAGAGGAACACCACCGGCACCCAGCGATCGCCGCACAACTCCTTGATGCGCCGCGTCGCCTCGAAGCCGTCCATCACCGGCATCATCACATCCATCAGGACGAGGTCGGGCGCGCCCGCGACGAAACGCTCCACGGCCTGGGCGCCGTCGACGGCGATGTCGACCCGGAAGCCCAGTTTTTTCAGGAATACCTGGAGTATCTGGCGATTGGTGGCCGTGTCGTCGACCACCAGAACCTTGAGTGAGCCGGCATCCGCGGAGGGCAAGGCGGATTGCGGGTTGGCGGAATTGTCATCCATGCCGACGATTATAACTTTACCGCCGCCACCACCTCGCTACCGCTTTCGCCATATTCGACGCGCGAGAAGCTCATCATGCGCGCCAGCGCGATGCCGCGGCCGTTCGGGTCGAAGGCGCGCTCGGGATCGAAGTCGAGATAGCGGCGCCAGTCGAAACCGGCGCCCTCGTCGCGGATGGAAAAAACCATTTCGGTCGCCGTCCGCCGCATGCTCACGCGCGCCAGCTTGCCGCGGTATTCGGGCAGGGCCTGGCGGCGGGCGATTTCGGCCTCCCAGGCGTCGTCGCGCTTCAGGTGCGACTTCTCCGCATAGCTGATGCCGAGGTTGCCGTGTTCGATGGCATTCACCATCAGTTCGGTCAGGCCCATCGACGCGGCTTCGGGCGAAGGACACAGGGAGGCCAGCAGGCCCGCCAGGCGGTTGGCCTCGTCGAGCGTGGCGAAACGGAACTCGCCGGCTTCGAGCAGTTGCAGGGTCCCGGCCTGCTCGGCGGCGCGCCGAGCCGCCGCGGCCTGATCCTCGACGTCGGCCAGCGCCGCGCGGACGATGGCGAGCAGCGCGGCCGGCTCGTAGGGCTTGGTCAGGTAGTAATAGGCGCCGGCCTCGACACCCTCGCGCACTTGTTCGGGCGAGGCGGCGGCCGTCTGGAGTATCACCGGAATATGGCGGAAGCGCTTGTCCGCCTTCATGCGCCGCAGCAGCTCGATGCCGGTCATGCCCGGCATCATGCGGTCGAGAATCACCAGGCTGTAGGGGACCGCCTCCGTTTCGAGCCGCTGCCAGGCGCGCTCGGCGTTCGGCGCCAGGTCCAGGTCCATGCGCGGATCGTCGAGGTACTCGCGGATGATTTCGAGATTCAGCGGCTCATCGTCGACCGCGAGCAGGTGCCAGCGACTCATGGTCTCTCCGTAGCGGCGCAGCAGGATGGCAGGAAGACGGTATTCACGCCGGGGTTCCTTTCGGCAGGATCGTATCGAAAGCCGCGCCACCACCGGGCAGGTTGCGCGCCCGAATTGTACCGCGGTGCGCCTCGACGATCTCGCGGCAGATCGCCAGCCCCAGCCCGGTGCCGCCCGCGCCGGTGCGGGTCGTGCTGCTCTGGTAGAACTTGTCGAAGACGGTTTCGAGCTCGTCTTCCGGTATGCCGACGCCGGCATCGGCGACGGTCATGCGCAGCGCCGGCAGCATCACGCCCAGATCCTGCGCGCGCCGGCCGGCCTGGATCGCGTCGGACGCGAACTCCACCCGCAGGCGCCCGCCCTCGGGCGAGAACTTCAGCGCGTTGGAAACCAGGTTGCGCACCACCTGCGCCAGGCGCAGGGCATCGCCCTTGATCCGCGTGTCGCAATCCGCGACGACGAATTCCAACTGCAGGCCATGGATTTCCATCATCGCTTCGAGATCGTGGACGACATCCCGCGCCAGTTGCGCCAGATCGACGACGCGGAACTCGATGGGCATCTTCCCGGCTTCGAACTTGGACAGGTCGAGCAGGTCGTTGACCAGTTCCAGCAGGCGCTCGCCGCTGGTCTGGATGCGGTCGAAGTAGTCCCGCAGCTTGTCGGACGGCGCGGAACCCGCGCGGTCGCGGCCGATGCGGGCGAAGGACAGGATCGCGTGCATCGGCGTGCGCAGTTCGTGGGACATGTTGGCGAGGAATTCCGACTTGCTGCGGCTCGCCTGCTCGGCCTCCTCCTTGGCGCTGACGATGTCGGCGGTCTGGGCTTCGACGAGCGCGCTGAGGTTGTCGCGATGGACGCGCAACTCGTCCTCCAGGCGCTTGCGCGCCGAGATGTCGCGACTGGTGCCGCGGTAGCCGGCGAAACGCCCGCTGTCGTCGAACAGCGGCCGGCCGTTCACGCTGTACCAGTAGACCGCGCCCTTCTCGTCGCACACGCCGTACTCGAAATCGCGGAACGGTTCGTGCGCCTCGACGCTGGCCCGGTGGGCGGCCATTTCGGGCGAGTCGGCATTGACCGCCGCATCCCAGCGGGTCTTGCCGAGCACCAGCGACGGCGTGATGCCGCCCTGCTGGCCCATGCTCTCGGAAAAACTGACGAAACGATAGTGCTCGTCCTGTTCCCAGAACCAGTCCGAGGACACCTGCGACAAGTCGCGGAAGCGTTCCATCGCGGCGTGCAGGTCGGACACGTCGGTGATCGAGCCGATCATGCGCACGGCCTGCCCGCTGTCGTCGCGCAAGGCCCGGCCGTGCTCGCGCACCCAGACGTAATGGCCGTCGCTGTGGCGCATGCGCAGTTCGATCACGTAGGGCACATGGCGCTGCAGGTGGGCGGCCAGCAGTTCCCGCTGGCGGTAGCGGTCCGACGGGTGAATCAGGTCGTCCGGATCGACGCCTTCTTGTTCGAAACTGCCGACCGCGTGTCCGAGCAGGGTTTCGAAGCGCGGCGAAACCTCGGTGGCGCCGGTGGCGAGGTCGCACTCCCAGATGCCGTCGGTCGTCATCTCCATGGCCAGGGCATAGCGCTCCTCGCTGGCGCGCAGCGAGGACGCCATCGCCTTCGCCCGCACCTCGGCCCAGGCGCTGCGCGTCGCGTACAGCCAGAGGATCATGCCCACCAGCGACGTCGTCAGCAGCCCGAGCGCCAATACCAGAATGGAACGGTCGCGGTCCGTGGTGCCGCCGGCAGGCCGGGTCTGCGCCGCTTCGAGCAGCGCCAGTTCGCCGCCGATCGAAATGGCCTCCTGGCGCGCATCGGCAATCGACGCGCGCGGCGCCGTCGGCAGCGAATCGAAGAGCGTGCGTTCGCTGCCGCGCTGCGGCAGATCGACCAGCAGGCGGCCGGCGACGCCGGGCGGCAACTGCCCGGCCAGATCGCCCATCAGGTCGGCGGCGTCGAGCACGATGAAGGCGAAGCCGCTGATGAGCCGGCGGCGCGCGGATACATCCTCGGGCAGGGCGCCTCCCGCATAGAGCGGATGCACCAGGATAAAGCCCGGGGCTGCCTGCGCGCCGAAGATGGCGGCGATGCGGCTGCTGCCGGCGACCTCGCCGGAATCGCGTGCGGTCTCCAGCATCGCCCGCAGAGCGGGATCGGCCGCCAGGTCGAATCCTTGCCCGGCAAGGCCGCGCGTTTCGTCGGTCGGCCGGATATCGGCCAGCGGCCAGTGCACGCCGTCGCCGGCAGCGGGATGCACCGCATAGTCGGCGTGCCCCGCGCGGCGCATGCGGGCGACGAACTGCGGCAGGGCCGCCGCCGCCACCCCCTGGATATGTCCCAGCGCGGCGAGCCCGGGATACTGGACGCGGATGTCCAGTTCCTTCAGGTAGGACGCAAACACCTGCCCGTCGTGGGCACCGAGCAGGCGCGTCATGCCGGCCAGGGAATGCAGCAACTGGGTATTCGCGCGCAGGCGCGACTGCGTGCGGGAAAAGAAGATATCGACGGCGCCGTCCAAGGTCGCGCGCGCCTCGGCATCCTCGCTGCGGGCCATCCACCAGGCCGCTCCGGCGGTGATGACCAGGCCGGCCATGACGAGAATCACGATGGCAAGCCGGTTGACGGGGCGCAGGGAAGAGTTTCGCATCGAACGCGGAATGGGCGGGGGCCTGCGCATTATGGGGCAAAAGATATACGCCGGGCCGGGCGGCGCCGCCCGCGATGCAAGGAAAAACGGCGCGGGACCGAAGTCCCGCGCCGTTTTTCTGCCGGACCGTGTGTGTCCTTAGAACGGAATGTCGTCGTCGAAGTCGTTGAAGTTGCCGCCGCCGCTGGCGGGTTGGGCCGCCGGCTTGCGCGGGGCGCTTTCCTGGCTGCCGCGTTCGCCGCGGTCGCCGCCGCTGTCGCGCGGGCCGTCGCCGCCCATGCCCTCGCGCTTGCCGAGCATCTTCATTTCGTCGGCGACGATCTCGGTCGTGTAGCGGTCCTGGCCGTCCTTGTCCTGCCACTTGCGCGTCTTCAGCTTGCCCTCGATGTACACCTGCGAGCCCTTCTTCAGGTACTGCCCGGCGATCTCGGCCAGGCGGCGGAAGAAGACGACGCGATGCCATTCGGTCGCTTCCTTCTGCTCGCCGCTGTTCTTGTCCTTCCACGTCTCCGAGGTGGCGACGGTGATGTTGGTCACCTGATCGCCATTCGGCATGTAACGCGTCTCCGGGTCCTTGCCCAGGTTGCCCACGAGAATCACTTTGTTCACCGATGCCATTTACGTCTCCCCCACAAGTTGGCGCGCGCGCCGTTCGTCCCACTGTCCAAGATTTACCCGCAAGTATGCCATATGCTTTTCCGGCGCCATGATGACCTCGCGCACGCCGGACAACGTCGCCAGGTCCTCGCGCACCGCGTCGATATCGATATCCGGCTTCAGCGCCAGTTCGCAGCTCACCACCACGGCCGGAGCGCGCATCGACGCGGCCACCAGCAGCCAGAGTACCGCCACCGCGGCGCCGAAGGCGAACACGCCCGCCGCGCCGGTGTGCTGGGCCAGCAGCCCGCCGACCGCGCCGCCGGTGAACAGCCCGAGCGCCTGGCTGGTGTTGTACACGCCCAGCGCCGCCCCCTTGGCGCGCGGCGGCGCCACGCGCGAGATCAGCGACGGCAGGCTGGCTTCGAGAATATTGAAGGCGAGGAAGAACACCCACATCATCAGCACGACGACGGCGAAGTTGTCGCGGCCGAACAGGCTGCCGGCTTCGGCGAGGATCAGCAGCACCACCGCCGCGATGAACACCGGCTTGTGCCTGGCGCGCTTCTCGGCGTAGATGATGGCCGGCACCATCGGCACCAGGGACGCCAGCATGGTGCCGAGATAGACCTGCCAGTGCTGGCTCAGGGGCAGGCCGCCCGTGCTCACCAGCAGGCTGGGCACGACGACGAACATCGCCATCTGGATCAGGTGCAGGGCGAAGATGCCGAAGTTGAGGCGCAGCAGCTGGGTGTCGAGCAGCACCGTGCGGAAGGGCACCTTCGGCCCCGTCTGCAGCGGCGGCGGCGGCGGCACCACGTGGGTGACGAGGCCGATGGCGCCGAGCGCCAGCAAGGCGGTGAGCCAGAACAGACCGGACATGCCGATGACGGCGTACAGGGCCGGCGCGCCGATCAGCGAGGCGGCGAAGACCAGGCCGATGGAGGAGCCGATCATGGCCATCACCTTGGTACGGTGCTGCTCGCGCGTCAGGTCGGCCGCCAGCGCCGTCACCGCCGCCGAGATCGCGCCGGCGCCGTGCAGGATGCGGCCGAAGAACACCATCCAGATGTCGCCGGCCAGGGCCGCGACGGCGCTGCCGATGGCGAAGAGGACCAGCCCGACGACGATGACGGGCTTGCGGCCCCAGCGGTCGGAAGCCATGCCGAAGGGAATCTGGAACATCGCCTGCGTCAGGCCGTAGGCGCCCATCGCCAGGCCGACCAGGGTCAGGCTGTCGCCGCCGGGGATGTGCCGCGCGTGTTCGGCGAACACCGGCAGGATCAGGAACAAGCCCAGCATGCGCAACCCGAAGATGGCCGCGAGACTGGCGCCGGCGCGCTTCTCGTCACGGGTCATCGGATCAAGGCTGGGGGAACGCATGGTTGGGGTGGCGCCGCAATCGGGGGCCGCGTATATTAGCAGGTTGCCAATCTGGACCTCACGGCACATGGAATACATCAAGATACGCGGCGCGCGCACGCACAACCTCAAGAACATCAGTCTTGACCTGCCGCGCAACAAGCTCACAGTGATCACCGGCCTGTCGGGCTCGGGCAAGTCCTCGCTCGCCTTCGACACGCTCTACGCCGAGGGCCAGCGCCGCTACGTCGAGTCGCTTTCGGCCTACGCGCGCCAGTTCCTGCAGTTGATGGAGAAACCCGACGTCGACCTGATCGAGGGCCTGTCGCCGGCGATTTCCATCGAGCAGAAGGCCACCAGCCACAATCCGCGTTCGACCGTCGGCACCGTCACCGAGATCCACGACTACCTGCGCCTGCTCTACGCCCGCGCCGGCACGCCGCACTGCCCGGAGCACGGCGAGCCGCTGGAGGCGATGAGCGTTTCGCAGATGGTCGACCACGCGCTGGCGCTGCCCGAAGAAACCAAACTGATGATCCTGGCGCCGGTGGTGGCCAACCGCAAGGGCGAACAGCTCGACCTGTTCGCCGAGCTGCGCGCCCAGGGCTTCGTGCGCCTGCGCGTCGACGGCACCGTCTACGACGTCGATTCCCTGCCCAAGCTCGCCAAGACCACCAAGCACAGCATCGACATCGTCGTCGACCGCCTCAAGGTGCGCGCCGACATGCGCCAGCGCCTGGCCGAATCCTTCGAGACCGCCCTGACGCACGCCGAGGGCCGCGCCGTCGCGGTCGAAATGGACAGCGGCGTCGAACACATGTTCTCCGCCAAGTTCGCCTGCCCGCATTGCGGCTACGCGCTGCAGGAACTCGAACCGCGCCTGTTCTCCTTCAACAACCCGATGGGCGCCTGCCAGAAGTGCGACGGCCTGGGCAACATCCAGTTCTTCGACCCGGCGCGCGTCGTCGCCTATCCGCACCTGTCGCTTGCCGCCGGCGCCATCAAGGGCTGGGACAGGCGCAACCAGTTCTATTACCAGATGCTGGACAGTCTGGCCAAGCATTACGACTTCGATCTGGAGCGGCCTTTCGAGAGCCTGTCGGATAAGATCCAGAAGGTGGTGCTGTACGGCAGCGGGCGCGACGAGATCGCCTTCACCTACCTGAACGAGCGCGGCAAGAAGATGCAGCGCGAACATGCCTTCGAGGGCATCGTGAACAATCTGGAGCGGCGCTACAAGGAAACAGAATCACCGACGGTGCGCGAGGAACTGGCGAAGTATCTTAACTCCTGCTCGTGCCCGGAGTGCAACGGCACGCGCCTGCGCGAAGAAGCCCGCCATGTGCGCGTGGCCGAACGCACCATCTACGAATTGAGCGCACTCCCGCTGAAGCAGGCACTGACTTTCTTCCAGGGCGTTTCGCTGCCCGGCAACAAGCAGGCCATCGCCGAGAAGATCGTGCTGGAGATCGCCAGCCGTCTCACCTTCCTCAACAACGTGGGACTGGAATATCTGTCGTTGGATCGCTCGGCCGAGACGCTCTCGGGCGGCGAGGCGCAGCGTATCCGCCTGGCCTCGCAGATCGGCTCCGGGCTCACCGGCGTGATGTATGTGCTGGACGAGCCTTCCATCGGCCTGCACCAGCGCGACAACGACCGCCTGCTGGACACATTGAAGCGCCTGCGCGATATGGGCAACAGCGTGATCGTGGTGGAGCACGACGAGGATGCGATCCTGACTGCCGACTATGTGGTGGATATGGGACCGGGCGCGGGCGAGCATGGCGGCATGATTGTGGCGCAAGGCACGCCCGCGGAAGTGATCGCCAACCCGCAGTCGCTCACCGGCGATTACCTCTCCGGACGGCGCAGCATCGAGCCGCCCAAGACCTATCGCAAACCGGATGCCGAGCGGCATCTGCGCATCATCGGTGCCAGCGGTAACAACCTGAAGAACGTCACGCTCGATCTGCCGGTGGGCCTGCTCACCTGCATCACGGGGGTGTCCGGCTCGGGCAAGTCCACACTCATCAACGACACGCTGTACAACGCGGTGTCCAAGCATCTGTACGGCAGCAATGCCGAACCTGCGCCTTATGCCGAGATCGAGGGGCTGGAGTTCTTCGACAAGGTGATCAGCGTGGACCAGTCGCCCATCGGACGCACGCCGCGTTCCAACCCGGCGACCTACACCGGACTGTTCACGCCGATCCGCGACCTGTTCGCCAGCGTGCCGATGTCGCGCGAGCGCGGCTACGGGCCGGGGCGCTTCTCTTTCAACGTGAAGGGCGGCCGCTGCGAGTCTTGCCAGGGCGACGGCGTGATCAAGGTGGAGATGCACTTTCTGCCCGATGTGTACGTGCCCTGCGATGTGTGCCACGGCCAGCGCTACAACCGCGAGACGCTGGAGGTCCAATACAAGGGGGCGAACATCCACAGGGTGCTGGACATGACGGTGGAACAGGCGCACGAGTTCTTCTCTGCCGTGCCCATCCTCGCGCGCAAGCTGAAGACACTGCTCGACGTAGGTCTGGGTTACATCACGCTGGGCCAGAGCGCGACCACGCTCTCCGGCGGTGAAGCACAGCGCGTGAAGCTGTCGCTGGAGCTTTCCAAACGCGACACCGGACGCACGCTCTACATCCTCGACGAACCGACCACCGGCCTGCACTTCCACGACATCGACATGCTGCTCAAGGTGATCCACACCCTGCGCGATCAGGGCAACACGCTGGTGGTGATCGAGCACAATCTGGACGTGATCAAGACAGCGGACTGGGTGATCGATCTGGGACCGGAAGGCGGTGACGGCGGCGGCATCATCGTGGCGCAGGGCTCGCCCAGGGACATCGCGGCGAACAAGGACAGCGTGACCGGGCCTTACCTCAAAAAGCTGCTGAAATGAACGGGAGACGCCTGCTGCTGGCCATTTGCGTGCTGCCCGCCATGACGGTGCAGGCGATCGATTTCGAGGCCAACGAGATGCTGGCAGCGCACAACCGCTGGCGTTCGACGGTGAGCGTGCCACCGCTCACCTACTCGCCCGAACTGGCTGCCTCGGCGCAGCTGTGGGCGGATAATCTGAAACAGAGCAATCAGTGCCAGATGAAGCACAGCGCGCCGGACGGCCAGTACGGCGAGAACCTTTATTGGGCCAGCGCGATCAAGTGGTCTGACGGCAAACGCGAGTTGCAGAAGGTAAGCCCGAAGAAGGTGGTGGATAGCTGGGCCAGCGAGCGCGAGGACTACGACTATGCGCACAACCGCTGCGCGGTTGGCAAGATGTGCGGGCATTACACGCAGGTGGTGTGGCGCACGACAACGGCGGTGGGTTGCGCGGTGGCGGTGTGCGGCAACACGCTGGAACAGGTGTGGGTTTGCCAGTATCAACCGGCGGGAAACTGGATCGGCAGGAAGCCTTACTGAACAAGCTTCAGGATGCGCAAAAACAACAAGGCCGGGTTGTTAACCCGGCCTTGTTTGTTTGGTACCTGCAGCGATGCTTACTCGTCTGCGACTTCTACCGGCTGAGCTTCTGCCGGACGGTCGAGCAGTTCGACCAATGCCATCGGAGCATTGTCGCCCTTGCGGAAACCGAACTTCAGGATGCGCGAGTAGCCGCCGTTGCGGGCTGCGTAACGCGGGCCGAGTTCGTCGAACAGCTTGCTGACGATCTCGCGGTCACGCAGACGGGCGAACGCCAAACGGCGATTTGCCAGGCTGGGGTTCTTGCCCAGTGTCAGGATAGGTTCGGCGACGCGGCGCAGTTCCTTGGCCTTCGGCAGGGTGGTCTTGATGACTTCGTGACGCAGCAGCGAAACGGTCATGTTGCGCAACATCGCCAAACGGTGGCTGCTGGTGCGGTTAAGTTTTCTAAGTCCTAAACGGTGACGCATGATTTTCCTCTCTTGCTTCCAGCCTCACGGCTGAAGAAGTTTATTTCTCGGACATTGCCGTCCAGTTTTCCAACTTCATGCCCAGCGACAAGCCGTGTTCGGCCAGCACTTGCTTGATCTCGTTGAGCGACTTGCGGCCCAGGTTCGGGGTGCGCAGCAGATCCGCTTCAGTGTTCTGGATCAGATCGCCGATGTAATGGATGCTCTGAGCCTTCAGGCAGTTCGAAGAGCGCGGAGTCAATTCCAGATCGTCAACCGGACGCAGCAGCATCGGATCGACCTTCGGCGCTGCGGGCTTCTCGACCGGAGCCGGTGTGCCTTCCAGTGCTGCGAATACGGACAGTTGATCCATCAGCACGCGAGCGGAGTAGCGAATCGCTTCTTCCGGATCGATGGCGCTGTTGGTTTCGATATCCATGACCAGCTTGTCGAGGTCGGTGCGCTGTTCAACACGGGCGCTCTCGACAGCGTAGCTAACGCGGGAGATCGGGCTGAACGACGCGTCCAGAGCGATATGACCGACCGGGCGGGTCGCGCCGGGCTGCATGCGCGAGATGGCGGAAACGTAACCGCGACCCTGTTCAACCTTGATCTCCATGTCCAGCTTGCCGCCTGCAGTCAGGTGGGCGATGACATGGGTTGGGTTGATCACTTCGGTGTCGGCAGTGACTTCGATGTCGGCAGCAGTGACGACGCCGGCGCCGGACTTGCGCAGATGCAAGGTCACTTCGCGGGAATTGTGCAGCTTGAGCACCAGACCCTTGAGGTTCAACAGGATCTCGACCACGTCTTCCTGGACGCCGTCGATGGACGAGTATTCGTGCAGCACGCCGGCGATCTTGACTTCAGTCACGGCATAGCCGGGCATGGAAGACAGCAGGACGCGACGCAGCGCGTTGCCCAGCGTGTGGCCGTAGCCGCGCTCGAACGGCTCCATCACCACCTTGGCTTGGGTGGCAGAGATACGTTGCACGTCGATGATGCGTGGCTTCAACAGACTATTGTTAGGCATATTCGACTCCGCGTGGATTACTTGGAATACAACTCGACCACGAGATGCTCGTTGATCGTGGCTGGCAATTCAGAACGCTGAGGAACGGCTTTGAACGTGCCCTTGAGTCCCTTGGCATCCACTTCGATCCATTCCGGAAAGCCGCGTTGTTCGGCAGCTTGCAGGGCGGACTTGATGCGCAACTGGTTCTTGGCGCGATCTGCCACTTCCACCACGTCGCCGGGACGAACGATGAAAGACGGGATGTTGACGCGCTTGCCGTTGACCAGCACGCCGTTGTGGCGCACGGTCTGACGTGCTTCGGCACGAGATCCGCCGAAACCCATACGGTATGCGACGTTGTCCAGACGCGATTCCAGGTTCTGCAGCAATGATTCGCCGGTGATGCCCTTGGAATTTGCAGCCTTCTTGTATACAAGGCGGAACTGACGCTCCAGCACGCCGTAGATACGACGCAGCTTTTGCTTTTCACGCAGCTGACCGCCGTACTCGGACAGGCGGGTGTTCTTTTTCTGACCGTGTTGACCGGGCGGATAGGCGCGGCGTTCGACCGCACACTTGTCGGTGAAACACTTCTCTGCCTTCAAGAACAGCTTCTCGCCTTCGCGGCGGCACTTGCGGCACTTTGCATCAAGATTTCTAGCCAAGATCTATGCTCCTTAGATACGACGCTTTTTCGGAGGACGGCAACCGTTGTGCGGTACCGGCGTGATATCCGAAATGCTTGTTATTTTGAAACCTGCGGCATTCAATGCGCGCACTGCGGATTCGCGACCCGGGCCTGGGCCCTTGATGCGAACTTCCAGATTCTTGACACCGCATTCAACAGCAGATTTACCCACTGTCTCGGCAGCGATCTGCGCCGCGAACGGCGTGCTCTTGCGAGAACCCTTGAAACCCTGCGCGCCACTGGTAGACCAGGCCAGAGTGTTGCCCTGACGGTCCGTGATGGTCACGATGGTATTGTTGAAGGAGGCGTGAACGTGCGCGATACCTTCGGCAACGTTCTTCTTAACTTTCTTGCGCACTCTCGTACTGGGCTTAGCCATTTCTCTGTTCCTCTACTAGATTACTTCTTCGCGCCTGCGATGGATTTACGCGGACCTTTGCGGGTACGTGCATTGGTGCGGGTACGCTGACCCCGACACGGCAAGCCGCGACGGTGGCGCAGACCCCGATAGCAACCCAGATCCATCAATCGCTTGATGTTCATGGTCACTTCGCGACGCAGGTCACCTTCCACCGTGAATTTGGCGACTTCGTCGCGCAGCTTTTCCATATCGGAATCGCTGATGTCCTTCATTTTGGTGGTCGTGACCACTCCGGCAGCAGCACAAATCTGCTGTGCACGGGTGCGCCCGATACCGTAGATCGCGGTCAACGCGATCTCGGCGTGTTGATGGTTTGGAATGTTTACACCGGCAATACGAGCCATGCAGCTACCCTATTCATTCAAAAGTCGTAAATTGTACCATCCAGCGGCGATTTGTCTAAATCAACCCTGGCGCTGTTTGTGACGTGGATCGCTACTGCAGATCACACGAACCACGCGATTGCGCCGCACGATCTTGCAGTTACGGCACACTTTCTTCACGGATGCTTGCACTTTCATTTGCTTCTCCTTGCTTCTCTCAACTTACTTGGCACGGAACACGATGCGCGCTCTACTTAAATCGTAAGGCGATACTTCCACCGTCACCTTGTCTCCGGGCAGTATGCGTATGTAGTGCATGCGCATCTTGCCGGAAATATGCCCCAACACCACAAATCCGTTTTCCAATTTCACCCGGAACGTTGCATTCGGCAACGATTCCTCAATCTCACCCTGCATCTGGATGACATCTTCCTTCGCCATGTTTCTCTATCGCGTCAGTCCGGCCTTAAAATTGGCCTTTTTCAGCAGGTTTTCATACTGGTGCGTCATCAAGTATGACTGCACCTGTGCCATGAAATCCATGGTCACCACCACCAGAATCAGCAGCGAAGTACCGCCGAAATAGAATGGCACGTTCTTCCACACCACCAGGAACTCAGGCAACAAGCACACCAGGGTGATATACAGCGCACCAACCATGGTCAGGCGCAGCATGATCTTTTCCACATACTTCGCGGTCTGTTCTCCGGGACGTATACCGGGCAGGAACGCACCGCTTTTCTTCAAATTGTCTGCCGTCTCTTTCGGGCTGAACACCAGCGCCGTGTAGAAGAAACAGAAAAATATGATGGCTGAAGCGTAGAACAGCACATAAATCGGCTGTCCTGGCGACAACATGTCGCTCGCATCCTTCAACCAGCTCATACCCTCGCCGGAACCGAAAAAACCTGCCAGCGTCGCCGGGAACAAGATGATGCTGGAAGCGAAGATGGGGGGAATGACACCGGCCATGTTCAGCTTCAACGGCAGATGCGAACTCTGACCGCCATATATCTTGTTACCCACTTGCCGCTTGGCGTAATTCACCAAAATCTTGCGCTGCCCGCGTTCCACGAACACCACCAGTGCCGTCACCGCAATCGCGCCGAAGAACAGCAGCAATACGAACGGGATGGAGAAAGCGCCAGTACGCGTCATCTCCAGTGTGTTTCCGATCGCGCTCGGCAAACCGGCCGCGATACCCGCGAAGATGATCAGCGAGATACCGTTACCCAGACCGCGCTCGGTGATCTGCTCACCCAGCCACATCAGGAACATCGTTCCGGTGACCAGCGTGATCACGGTGGTCATCTGGAACAACATGCCCGGATGCAACACTAGATCCTTTTGCGACTGCAGCATCACAGCGATACCAAACGACTGGAATAGCGCCAACACCAGCGTACCGTAACGCGTGTACTGCGTGATCTTACGGCGTCCTGCTTCGCCTTCCTTCTTCAACTGCTCCAGGTGCGGTACAGCAATCGCGGCCAGCTGCATGATGATCGAGGCCGAGATGTACGGCATGATCCCCAGCGCCAGAATCGTGAAGCGCTCCAGAGCACCGCCAGAGAACATGTTGAACATGCCCAGGATGCCGCCCTGCTGCGACTTGAACAACTCCGCCAGCACGTTCGGGTCGATTCCCGGTACCGGGATATGCGCACCGACACGGTAGACGACCAGCGCGCCAAGCAAAAACCACAGGCGCTTGCTCAGATCGCCGTACTTATTCTTGCTTACTGCTGCGTTGCTCACCGACGCTATCCTTACTCAGCGATGCTGCCGCCGGCAGCTTCCACTGCGGCGCGTGCACCCTTGGTCAACAGCAGACCTTGCAACTTGACTGCGCGCTTTAGCTCGCCGGCCAGGATCACCTTGGCGGTCAGTGCATTGGCGTGAACGATGCCGGCTTGCTTCAATGCCAACAGGTCGATAGTGTCGACCGGCATCTGTTGCAGGTCGGACAAGCGCACTTGCGCCGTGTCGTTGCGAGTCAGCGAAACGAAGCCGCGCTTGGGCAGGCGACGCTGCAAAGGCATCTGACCGCCTTCGAAGCCAACCTTGTGGAAGCCGCCGGAGCGGGACTTCTGACCCTTGTGACCGCGTCCTGCAGTCTTGCCGAGGCCGGAACCGATGCCGCGACCGACGCGACGCTTGGCATGCTTGGAACCTTCAGCCGATTTGATTTGATTGAGTTGCATTTACGCCTCGCACTTGACCAGGTAATACACTTTGTTAATCATGCCGCGCACTGCCGGAGTGTCTTCCACTTCGACGGTGTGGTGCATACGACGCAGCCCCAGACCGCGCACGCATGCACGATGGGATTCTTTGGTGCCGATGACGCTCTTGACCAGCGTCACCTTCAATGTTTTTTTGGCTTGCGCCTGCTTGGTTGCCATGGCTTACCCCGTGATTTCTTCTACGCTCTTGCCGCGCTTGGCAGCGATCTCCGACGGCGAATTCAGCGCCTTCAGACCGTTCAGCGTGGCACGAACCACGTTGTAAGGATTGCTGGAGCCGATGCACTTGGCCAGCACGTTACGCACGCCTACCGCTTCGAACACAGCACGCATCGCACCACCAGCGATAATGCCGGTACCTTCGGAAGCCGGCTGCATGTACACCTTGGCAGCGCCGTGACGACCGATCACTGCATGGTGCAGCGTACCGTCCTTCAGGTTCACCTTGGCAATCTTGCGGCGGGATTCCTCCATCGCTTTTTGCACGGCGACCGGCACTTCCTTGGATTTGCCCTTGCCCATGCCGATGCGGCCATCGCCATCACCTACCACGGTCAGTGCGGCGAAGCCCATGATACGGCCACCCTTCACAACCTTGGTCACGCGGTTCACAGCGATCATCTTTTCGATGAGGCCGTCGCCCTTGTCTTCCTGCTGCTGATTCTTGCCTTGTTTAGCTTGTGCCATGGTTCACCCCAGATTAGAACTTCAAGCCATGTTCGCGCGCGGCATCTGCCAGCGCCTTGATGCGACCATGGTACTTGTTGCCGGAACGGTCGAATGCGACTGCCGTGATTCCGGCTGTCTTGGCCTTTTCGGCGATGCGCTTGCCGACCGCAGCCGCTGCAGCAGCGTTGCCGCCGTTGCCGACGCTCTTGCGAACTTCCGCTTCCAGTGTGGAGGCGCTAGCCAGCACCTTGCCACCGTCGGCAGAGATCACTTGTGCATAGATATGCAGGTTGGTGCGATGGATCGCCAGACGCACAGTTTTTTGTTCAGCGATGCGTGCACGGGTTTTGCGTGCTCTGCGCTGACGCGCTTCATTCTTGTTCAACATATCAACCTCGATTATTTCTTCTTGGTTTCTTTCAGGATCACTACTTCGTCGACATAACGTACACCCTTGCCCTTGTAGGGCTCCGGCTCACGGTAGGCGCGAATCTCAGCAGCGACTTGACCGACTTGTTGCTTATCCGAACCGGTCAAAACGATCTCGGTCTGGGTAGGCGTAGCGACCTTCACACCCTTGGGCATCTTGTGCACCACGGGATGCGAATAGCCCAGCGTCAGGTTCAGTGCATCACCGGCAGCTTGTGCACGGTAACCCACGCCAACCAGCGTCAGTTTGCGCTCGAAGCCTTTGCTAACGCCGGTGACCATATTGGCCAGCAACGCGCGCAGCGTGCCCGACATCGCATCAGCCTGGGCGCTGTCGTCGGTAGCTTTGCACAACAGCTTATCGCCATCGCGCTCTACCTTCACATTGCCCTTCAACACTTGCGTCAGGGTCCCCAAGGGGCCCTTCATGGAAATCATATCGGCGGCCACCGTCACTTCGACACCGGACGGCACCACGACTGGATTTTTAGCGACTCTAGACATATCTCCCCCTTATGCCACGATGCAGAGCACTTCGCCGCCGATACCGTTGGCGCGTGCTTTGCGGTCTGTCATCAGACCTTTGGAGGTGGAAACAATCGCGATGCCCAACCCGTTCATCACGCGCGGGATATCTTCGCTGCCCTTGTACACGCGCAGGCCTGGACGGCTCACACGCTGGATCTTTTCGATCACAGGACGATCAGCGTAATACTTCAGGCCGATTTCCAGTGTGGGCTTGCCGTCGTTTGCAACGACCTTGAAGCCTTCGACATAACCTTCGTCCTGCAGGACCTTGGCGATCGCCGCCTTGATCTTGGAAGAAGGCATAGCCACCATTGTTTTTTCCGCCATTTGCGCGTTACGAATACGCGTCAACATATCGGAGATCGGATCACTCATGCTCATAGATTCACCCTTACCAGCTTGCCTTGACTACACCGGGGATTTCGCCGCGCATTGCGTATTCACGCAATTTTGTGCGCCCCAAACCGAACTTGCTGAACGTGCCACGCGGACGACCGGTCAGCGCACAGCGGTTACGCAGACGTACCGGGCTGGAATCGCGCGGCAACGTTTGCAATTTTTGACGCGCCGCGAAGCGCTCTTCATCGCTCAGCGACATGTTTGTCGCGATCGCTTGCAACTCGGCGCGCTTGGCGGCGAATTTCTTCACCATCGCGCGGCGCTTTTGCTCACGGTTAATCACAGCGGTCTTAGCCATATCACCCTCAGTTCTTCAATGGGAATTTGAATGCCAACAGCAATGCCTTGGCTTCTTCATCGGTCTTCGCCGTGGTCGTGATCGTTATGTTCATGCCACGCAATGCGTCGATCTTGTCGTACTCGATCTCGGGGAAAATGATCTGTTCTTTGACGCCCATGTTGTAGTTGCCACGGCCGTCGAAGGACTTTCCGGAGATACCGCGGAAGTCGCGGATACGCGGGATCGCAACAGTCACCAAGCGATCCAGGAATTCATACATGCGCTCGCGGCGCAGGGTCACTTTGCAGCCGACCGGATAGTTCTCGCGGATCTTGAAGCCGGCGATGGACTTCTTGGACTTGGTCACAACCGGCTTCTGGCCGGCGATCTTCTGCATATCGCTGACTGCGTGATCCATCACCTTCTTGTCGGCAACCGCTTCGCCCACACCCATGTTCAGGGTGATCTTCTCGATGCGCGGCACTTCCATGACGGATTTGTAGCCGAACTGCTTCATCAGCTGCTCAGTCACATTCTTTTTGTAGTAGTCGTATAAACGAGCCATGCTCTTACCCCTTACGCAATCACTTCGCCGTTGGACTTGAACACACGCACCTTGGTGCCGTCCTCCAACTGCTTGACGCCCACGCGGTCAGCCTTTTTGGCAGTCGCGTTATAGATGGCGATGTTCGAAATATGGATAGGCTTCTCGATTTCCACGATACCGCCCGAAGTACCTTTGACCGGATTCGGCTTCTGGTGCTTCTTCACCTTGTTGATGCCACCCACTAGGACGTAGTCGCCGGCGACGCTCAACACGCTGCCGCGATTACCCTTGTCCTTGCCGGTGATGACGATCACATCGTCGTTCTTTTTGATCTTGTTCATGATTTATCCTCGACTGCCGCTTACAGCACTTCCGGTGCCAGAGAGACGATCTTCATGAACTTCTCATTGCGCAGTTCACGAGTCACCGGTCCAAAGATGCGGGTACCGATCGGCTCCAGCTTGTTATTCAGCAACACGGCTGCATTGCCATCGAACTTGATCAGAGACCCGTCCGCACGGCGCACACCCTTGGCGGTACGCACCACAACGGCGCTGTACACTTCGCCCTTTTTGACGCGCGAGCGCGGTGCCGCATCACGGATGCTGACCTTGATCACATCGCCAACGCCGGCGTAGCGACGCTTGGAACCGCCCAGCACCTTGATGCACATGACGGAACGAGCGCCGGTATTGTCGGCCACATTCAAAACAGACTGCATTTGTATCATTTTTCAATCTCCAACTTTGTCCGCCTGCGGCGGCTAGTTTTGGAACCCGTTCGGGTTAGGCCGCCGCAGAGCGACGGTGAAACGAAGCCGCGCATTCTATTCAAACTTGCCAAAATGCACAAGCTTTAATTTGTATTTATGCTTCCTGGGCTTTTTCCAGCAGCTTGGATACACGCCATGTCTTGGTCTTGGACAGCGGACGGGTCTCCTCGATGGTCACAACATCGCCCTCATTGAACTCGTTGTTCTCATCATGGGCGTGGTACTTCTTGGAGACACGCACCACTTTGCCCAGCACCGGGTGCTTGACCTTGCGCTCGACCAGCACGGTGACGGTCTTGTCCATCTTGTTGCTGACGACAGTGCCGGTCAGCGCGCGTTTCAGATTCGTTGCACTCATTGCTGCACACCCTTCTCAGTCAATACCGTTTTCACACGCGCGATGTTGCGACGCACCTTTTGCAACTGGCTGGTGTTGCTCAGTTGCTGGGTCGCCAGTTGCATACGCAGGCCGAATTGCTCCTTATTCAGGGACAACAGCTCTTGTTGCAGATCGGCTACCGATTTGGCTTTCATTTCTTTTGCCTTCATGATCACGCCCCTACCTGTCTAACTACGAATGTCGTCTCGATAGGCAGCTTGGCGGAAGCCAAACGGAACGCCTCGCGCGCCAACACCTCATCCACACCGTCCATCTCGTACAGCATCTTGCCCGGCTGAATCTCGGCGACGTAGTACTCGGGATTGCCCTTGCCGTTACCCATACGGACTTCGGCAGGCTTCTTGGAGATCGGCTTGTCCGGGAAGATACGGATCCAGATACGGCCGCCGCGCTTGATGTGACGCGTCATGGCACGACGTGCCGCTTCGATCTGGCGTGCGGTCAGACGACCGCGACCGACGGCCTTGAGGCCGAACTCGCCGAAACTGACCTTGTTGCCGCGCGTAGCGATGCCGGTGTTACGGCCCTTCTGCTCCTTGCGGTATTTTCTTCTAGCTGGCTGTAGCATGTTTAGCTCCCGACTTTCTTACTTTCTTTTCCGGCTCGGCCGCGATCGGCGCAGCAACTTCCTGCTGACCGGCATCGCCCTTGTAAACCCATACCTTGACACCGATGATGCCGTAGGTGGTCTTGGCTTCGGAGAAGCCGTAGTCGATGTCGGCACGCAGTGTGTGCAACGGCACACGTCCTTCGCGATACCACTCGGTACGGGCGATCTCGATACCGTTCAGACGGCCACCGCTCATGATCTTGATGCCTTGCGCGCCCAGGCGCATCGCGTTCTGCATCGCGCGCTTCATAGCGCGACGGAACATGATACGTTTCTCAAGCTGCTGGGTGATGGAGTCGGCGATCAGTTGCGCGTCCACTTCCGGCTTGCGTACTTCTTCGATATTCAGACCGACGTCGGGCAGACCCATGCGCTTCTTCAGTTCGTTGCGCAGAGACTCGATGTCCTCGCCTTTCTTGCCGATCACCACACCCGGGCGTGCGGTGTAGATGGTGATCTTGGCGTTCTTGGCCGGACGCTCGATGATGATCTTGGAAACACCGGCACCAGCCAGTTTCTTCTTCAGATAGTCACGAACTTCGATGTCCTTGTGCAACAGCTCGGCGAAGTGCTTGCTGTTGGAATACCACTTCGATGTCCAGTTCTTCTGGACGCTCAGGCGGAACCCAATCGGATGTATTTTCTGACCCATGCTTAGCTCCCGACGGTGATCGTAATGTGGCAGGTTTGCTTCTCGATGCCGGTGCCGCGACCCTTGGCTCGCGGGATCATGCGCTTCAGCGAAGTGCCCTTGTCCACGTAGATGGTGGTGACCTTCAATTCGTCGATATCGGCACCGTCGTTATGCTCGGCGTTGGCGATCGCGGAATCCAAAGCCTTCTTAAGAATGCCACCGGCCTTCTTTGGACTGAATGCAAGTATGTTCAACGCTTGCGCCACGGGAAGGCCGCGTATCTGGTCAGCGACCAGGCGCGTCTTCTGTGCAGAGATGCGAACACCACGGATGACTGCTTTTGTACTCATCATGTCTCCTTATTTCTTGGCGGCTGCTTTTTTATCGGCAGCGTGACCTTTGAAGGTGCGGGTCAAAGAGAACTCGCCAAGTTTGTGCCCCACCATGTTCTCGGAGATGTACACCGGAATATGCTGTTTGCCGTTGTGCACCGCGATCGTCAGACCGACGAACTCGGGCAACACGGTTGAGCGACGCGACCATGTCTTCACTGGGCGCTTGTCATTGGTGGCGCGCACTGCCTCCACCTTCTTCATCAGATGCAAGTCGACGAACGGACCTTTTTTGATTGAACGTGCCATATCTCGTTACCCCTTAAACCTGAAAGCGACGGCGCACGATCATGCCGCTAGTACGCTTGTTGCTACGTGTACGGAAGCCCTTGGCTGGCACCCCCCATGGGCTGACCGGATGACGGCCTGCCGCAGTCTTGCCTTCACCACCGCCGTGCGGGTGATCGACCGGGTTCATTGCCACACCGCGCACCGTCGGGCGGATACCGCGCCAACGGTTCGCACCGGCCTTGCCGATGGAACGCAGGGAATGTTCGCCGTTACCGACTTCGCCCAGTGTCGCGCGACAATCGATATGCACCTTGCGGATCTCGCCGGAACGCAGACGCAATTGAGCGTAGCTGCCTTCACGCGCCAGCAGTTGCACGGAGGCACCTGCGGAACGCGCCAGTTGCGCGCCCTTGCCGGGCAGCATCTCGATCGCATGGATCGTGGAACCGACCGGAATGTTGCGCAGCGGCAGAGCATTGCCCGCCTTGATCGGCGCTTCCGAGCCACTCACCAGCTGAGCACCTGCGGAGATACCCTTGGGTGCCAGAATATAGCGACGCTCGCCGTCCGCGTACACCAGCAAAGCCAGGTGTGCGGTACGGTTCGGGTCGTATTCCAGACGCTCGACCTTGGCCGGGATACCGTCCTTGTCGCGCTTGAAATCGACGAGGCGGTAATGCTTCTTGTGACCGCCGCCCATGTGACGGACGGTGATATGACCGTTATGGTTACGACCGGCGGTACGTGTCTTCTTTTCCAGCAAGGATGCCTCGGGCTTGCCCTTGTGCAGTTCCTTGTTGACCACGCGCACGACGGCGCGGGTTCCCGGAGAGGTTGGTTTGAGTTTGATCAGTGCCATGGTTTACCCCTGCTCGCTTGCGGCAAAGTTGATTTCCTGACCGGCAGCCAGGCATACATAGGCTTTCTTCCAGTCTTGACGACGACCGAGTGAACGGCCGAAACGCTTTTGCTTGCCCTTGACGTTGCTGATCTGCACGCTGTCGACGGTGACGTTGAACAGTTTCTCGACCGCAGCCTTGACTTCGGGCTTGGTGGCATCGGATACCACGCGGAAGATCACCTGCTCGTTCTTCTCCGCGACAAAAGTCGCTTTTTCGGAGATCTGCGGCGCCAACAGGATGTTCAGCAAACGCTCTTCATTGAATTGTTGTGCGCTCATGCCAGCATCTCCTCGATTTTAGCGATCGCGCCGCGCGTCACCAGCACTTGCGGGAAACGCACCAGACTGACCGGGTCAGCTTGATGAGCCTCGACCACCAGCACGTTCGGCAGATTGCGCGACGACAGATACAGGTTCTCGTCCATGCTGTCGGTGATGATCAGCACGCGATCTAGGCCCATGCCCTTGATCTTCTGCGCCAGCAGCTTGGTCTTCGGCGAATCGACAGACAAGGTATCGACCACGCTCAGACGACCATCGCGCACCAGCTGCGAGAAGATGGAAGCCAGACCGGCGCGATACATCTTGCGGTTGATCTTCTGGGTGTAGTTCTGGTCGGGCGAGTTCGGGAAAATCTTGCCGCCCCCGCGCCACAGCGGGCTGGATGCCATACCGGCACGCGCACGGCCGGTACCCTTTTGGGCGAACGGCTTGCGTGTGGATTTGGCGATCTCGCTACGGCCTTTTTGCTTGCTGTTGGCAGAACGGGCGTTGGCTTGATAAGCCGTTACCAGCTGATGCACCAGCGTCTCGTTGTACTCGCGACCGAACAGGTCGTCGGAAGCGTTCATGCTCGCGCCGGCCTTGCCATTTTCGTTGATGACTTTCAGTTCCATTATGCCCCCGCTTTCACTGCCGGGCGGACGATCACATCGCCGCCGGGCGCGCCCGGTACTGCACCGCGCACCAGCAACAGCTGGCGCTCGGCGTCGATACGGACGATCTGGAGATTTTGAACAGTGCGCTGCACGTCACCGAGGTGACCGGTCATGCGCTTGCCGGGGAACACGCGACCCGGATCCTGCGCCATACCGATGGAACCCGGAACGTTGTGCGACTTGGAGTTACCGTGAGTGGCACGACCAGATTTGAAGTGGTGGCGCTTGATAGTGCCGGCATAGCCTTTACCGATCGTGACGCCTGTCACGTCTACCTTCTGGCCGACCTGGAACATGTCCACGCCGACAGTGCCGCCGAGCGTCAGGCTGGCAAGCTGTTCCGGCGTGGCGGTGAATTCTTTCAGCACGCTACCGGCTTCAACACCGGCTTTGGCGAAATGGCCCGCCGCGGCTTTGGTCACACGGCTGGCGCGGCGCGTACCGTACGCGACCTGCACTGCACTGTAACCATCCGTGGGAGCGGTTTTGATCTGGGTGACACGATTGTTGGACACGTCCAGCACTGTCACCGGCAACGATGTTCCGTCGTCGGTAAATATGCGGGTCATGCCAATCTTGCGACCGACAAGTCCTAAGCTCATTTTATTTCCTTTTATTAAGGGGCTGACTTCAATTGGTCAGCCGATCCGTACTGCTTAAACCACAAAAACCAATTACTGCAATTTGATCTCTACATCCACACCTGCCGGAAGATCCAGCTTCATCAGCGCATCCACGGTCTTGTCCGTCGGATCCACGATGTCCATCAGACGCAGATGGGTGCGAATTTCGAATTGATCGCGCGAAGTCTTATTCACGTGCGGGGAACGCAACACATCGAAACGCTCGATCTTGGTCGGCAACGGAACCGGGCCCTTGACCACTGCACCGGTACGCTTGGCCGTTTCCACGATTTGCAACGCGGATTGGTCGATCAAACGATAGTCGAACGCCTTCAGGCGAATGCGAATTTTTTGACTTTGCATAATCTTCTCTAGCATCTACGCGGCATTGCCGCTGGTTTAAAGAACGAAATCGCGTGGCCGCAGCCACGCGAGGGGGCGCATTGTATGCTTACTCGAGCACCTTGGCAACCACACCGGCGCCGACGGTACGACCGCCTTCGCGGATCGCGAAGCGCAGACCTTCTTCCATCGCGATCGGGTTGATCAGGTTCACCGTGATCGATACGTTGTCGCCAGGCATCACCATCTCGGTGCCGGCCGGCAGTTCAACCGCTCCGGTCACGTCAGTGGTACGGAAATAGAAC
>JAUSBR010000001.1 GCA_030651895.1 Sideroxyarcus sp.
GCCGCCGAGTAGCGCAGGCTGGTCAGGGGTAGTCCGACGAATATGTTTGAGCACGTGACCGCGTAGCGGGTCGTGCGAGTTTATGAGGAGGCCTGACCAGTCGAGCAACGCAGGGAACCCCGAAGGGGCGGCGCACCGGGGGCGTCCTCTTTTGGTTACTTTTCTCGGCAAGACGAGAAAAGTGACTAGCTGTCGGGCTACCCCCGACGGTGTTGGGTTTCAAATCGAAGCCACTCAACATGCCGCACGCCGCTACGCGGCGATCCTTCGACAAGGCCTTTAGTCCTGAGCCTGTCGAAGGGTCAGGACGAACGGTCAAGTAACAATCTATGGCTTCACCCTGAGTATCAACAAATACAACTCCTCCACCTTCGCCCTAGCCCAAGGCGTCCTGCGCAAAAACTTCAAACTCGATTTCACACTCGGATCATGCGTGAAGCAGCGCACCGGCACTGCTTCGGCCATCGCCTCCCAGCCGATGCTCTCGGAGAGTTGTGTGACGATCATCTCTAGCGTGATGCCCTCCAATGGAGGGCGTGTTTTTTTGTCGGCGTCCATGTCCGGATTTTACAGGTGAACGCCGGACCTGAGCGTTTACAATGCGCTCCTTGACTCCAGATTCACTTTCCATGACCGAACCCGTCCGCCTCGCCAAACGTCTCGCCGAATTGATCTCCTGCTCGCGCCGCGAGGCGGAGCTGTATATCGCGGGCGGCTGGGTGATGGTGGACGGCCAGGTGGTGGAAGAGCCGCAGTTCATGGTGTCGGGGCAGAAGGTCGAGCTGCATCCTGATGCCGTGCTGGTGCCGGTGGAACCGGTGACCATCCTGTTTCACCAGTCGCCCGATGTCGACATGAATGCGGACGCGATCAAACAACTGCTCAGCGCCGACACGCGTGCGGCAGACGACCATTCCGGCATCCGCCTGCTCAAGCAGCATTTTCTGCACCTGACACAATGCACTCCGCTGGAGATGCATGCTGCTGGCATGACGGTGTTCACCCAGGATTTTCGTGTGTCGCGCAAGCTGACCGACGATGCGGCGACGATAGAACAGGAATATGTCGTACAGGTCGCGGGCGAGCTGGCGCCGGACGGTCTCAAGTTGCTCAACCACGGGCTCAGCTACAACGGCAAGCCGCTGCCGCCGGTCAAGGTCAGCTGGCAGAACGAAACACACTTGCGTTTCGCACTCAAGGGCGTGAAACCCGGTCAGGTCGCGCATATGTGCAAAGCTGTCGGGCTACAGGTGCTGGCGATGAAACGGCTGCGCATCGGGCGTGTGTCGATGTCCAAATTGCCGGTGGGGCAATGGCGTTATCTGATGCCGCATGAAAAGTTCTAAAGGATTGGAGATGTCATCGTTCTGCCAGTGGGAAGGCGACACGCTGGTGCTCAACATCCTCGGCCGCCCGCGCGCGAAGAAGACGAAGATCGGCAAGGTCATCGGCAAACAACTGGAGGTTCATGTCGCCGAGAATCCGGTGCGCGGCAAAGCGACGGCGCATCTGGTGACTTTTCTGGCGGGGGAGTTCGATGTCGCCGAAAGCGCGATCACGGTGGTGTTCGGGGTTTACAACGTGAACAAGCAGTTGCGCATCACTGCGCCCAAACGACTGCCTGCGGTGATCGCGAAGCAGCAGGACGCCGCTTCGCGGTGAATCAGCCGAAGAACTTCTTCAGTGCGGAACCCAGCCAGCCGCCGGTCTTGTCCACCGTGCCTTCGAGGTTCAGCGTCTTCTTCACGCTGGGTGCGTAGTCGGCGTCGTCGCCCTTGATGTGGTTGACCAGCCAGATGCGCAGCATGGAGAGCAGTTCGGGCGCGACGTTCTCGCCGGCAGCGGCGCGTCTCTGGAATTCGGCGATGCGCTTGGTGAAGATCTCATGCACACGTTTGTGCGCCTTGAGGAAGGGGTAGTTGGCCCTTTCCTGCAACTCTTCTTCAAAAGCGAAATGGGTGAGGGTGTAATCGACCAGCTCGCCGAGGACGTGATTGGTCACCGCCTGATCGCCGGCGCTGTTGGCGCTGTTGAGCTCGTTCAGGTAATCGACGATGCGACGATGCTGCTTGTCGATGACATCGATTCCGGTATCCAGGTCACTGGACCAGTGCAGGTATGACATAATTCCTCCGGTTACTGCTATTTTTTTATACTTGAATCGCGAAACGGCGGGCATTGTTTCTTACCCAATGTGCCTGCGTCAATCATAATAAGGCCCAGTATTTCAATCGGGTTCAATGCATGAGTGCTTCCTTACCCGCCAAGCCCCGTAGTCTGTTGCGTCGCTATTTAGCGGCAGGTTACGCCTTGTTCATTGTTTATGCCAGCCTGTCACCCTTTTCCGGCTGGCAGGAGCAAGGGTTCACTTTTGCCGAAGTGCTGGTATCTCCGTTCCGGCACACCTACACCGCGTTCGATGCAATGAGCAATCTGCTGGCCTACCTGCCATTCGGCATGTTGCTGGCGCTCACCTTTCGCGCCCATATCGACGCGAAGAAGAGCGTGCTTGCGGCGACGCTGTCCGGCTTGTTGCTGTCCCTGCTGATGGAATATCTGCAGACGTATCTGCCGGGTCGCATCAGCTCCAACGCCGACATCGTGAGCAACACCACCGGCATGTTCGTCGGCACGCTGCTGGCGGTGTTCGTCGTGCGGCATGCCTGGTTCGCGCGCGTCACCGAATGGCGCATCGGTCTGTTCCGCAAAGGGGCGGGGGTGGATTTCGGCTTGGCTTTGCTGATGTTGTGGATGTTCGCGCAGATCAACCCGTCGCTGCCCATGCTGGGGAACGTGTTCATCACCGAGCCGGTCTACGGTCTGGCCTTGGTGATGCCGGACGAGCCGTTCGACATGTGGGAGAGCATGGCGGTCGCGCTGAATCTGATGATGGCCGGTTTGTTGCTGCTCACACTGCTGCGCGAGCGCCGCCATGCGGTGCTCGGCGTGGTGTTGATTCTGGGCATGGTCGCGCTGGCGAAGTTCGTCGCCGCGGCGACGTTGCTCAAATCCTGGGCGCTGCTGCTCTGGCTCAACGGCGAGGCCATGCTCGGCATCGTCGTGGGTCTGCTGCTGATGGCAGCCATCGGCTGGCTGTCGCGCATCTGGTTGTTCCGCATGGCCGCGCTGGCAGCACTTTGCTATCTGCTGCTGGTGCATCTGGTGCTCGACAGCGGCACCCAATCCGCCGCGATGCGCCTGTATTATTGGCGTTACGGCCACCTGCGCAACTATGTCGACCTGTCGCAGATACTGTCGTCGCTGTTCCCGTTGCTGCTGGGCGGATATCTGTGGTGGGCGCGAGCCACCCGTCAACATGAAGAAGGAAAAAATGAGTCCCTACCATAAACATGTGTTCTTCTGCGTCAACCAGCGCGCCGCGGGCGAGGACTGCTGCAACAACCATAACGCGCAAGCCGCGCGCGACTACGTCAAGGACAAGGTCAAGATGCTGGGCATCTCCACCGAAAAGAACACTATCCGTATCAACTCGGCCGGCTGCCTTGGCCGCTGCGATGTGGGCCCAGTGCTGGTGGTCTATCCCGAAGCGGTCTGGTACACCTACATCGACCCGGCCGATCTCGACGAGATCATCGAAGAGCACCTGACCAACGGTCGCATCGTGGAGCGACTCGTCGTCTGATGGCACATCCCCTGCAAAGATTCACTGTTGACGGCAAGGCCGGCCAGCTCGAAGGGTTGGTGCACATGCCAGACGATATTCCTTGCGCGCTCGCCGTGGTGGCGCATCCGCTGCCGACCATGGGCGGCAACATGGACAACAAGGTCGCGGTCACACTGGCCAAGACCTTTGCCGACATGGGCTGCGTCGCGGTACGTTTCAATTTCCGCGGCGTCGGCGCTAGCGAGGGCGAATTCACCGGCGGCGAGGGCGAGGAACAGGATATGGTCGATGTGGTGCATTACGCGCAGGAACAGTTCGGCGAAGAGTTGCCGCTGCTGCTTTCCGGATTCTCGTTCGGCGGCTACGTCGCCGCACGCGCTGCGCTACGGTTGAAGCCGCAGCATCTGATCTTGGCCGCCCCCGCGGTCGGACGCTTTGCCATGCCCGCCGTGTCGCCCGACACGCTGGTCATCCACGGCGAACACGACGATGTGGTGCCGCTGGCCGACGCGCTGGACTGGGCGCGCCCGCAGCACCTGCCCATCGTGGTGCTGCCGCAGGCCGAGCATTTCTTCCATGGACGATTGACACAATTGCGCGATATCGTGAAACGACATTTTTCCGGAGTTGAGTTATGAGCGCAGTCATCCGCGCAACAGGCCTGCAAAAATCCTACGGCGGCAACCGTGTGGTGGACGGGCTCGACCTGTCCATCCACCGGGGCGAGTGCTTCGGCCTGCTCGGCCCCAACGGTGCGGGCAAGACCACTACCCTGCGCATGCTGCTCGGCCTCATTGCGCCGGACGCGGGCACGGCCATGCTGCTCGACCTGCCGGTGCCGCAGGCCGCGCGCGAGGCGCGCATCCGCGTCGGCGTGGTGCCGCAGATGGACAACCTCGATCCAGACTTCACCGTGGCCGAGAACCTGCTGGTGTACGGACGTTACTTCGGCATGCAGGACAGCGAGATCGAGGCGCGCATCCCCTCGCTGCTGGAATTCGCCAGCCTCACCAGCAAGCGCGACGCGAAAGTGCCGACGCTCTCCGGCGGCATGAAGCGTCGCCTCACGCTGGCGCGCGCACTGGTGAACGATCCCGATGTCATCTTCCTCGATGAGCCGACCACCGGCCTCGACCCGCAGGCGCGCCACCTGATCTGGCAACGCCTGCGCGAACTCACCCAGCAGGGCAAGACGCTGCTGCTCACCACGCACTTCATGGACGAGGCCGAGCGCCTGTGCCACCGTCTCGGGGTGATGGACAACGGCAAACTCATCAGCCAGGGCACGCCGCGCGAACTGATCGAGCAAAACATCGAGCCGCAGGTGGTGGAGGTGTTCGGCGAGACCTCGGGGCAGTGGGCGAACGAGCACGCGGCGAAGTTCGCGCAGCGTTTTGAGGTCAGCGGCGAATCGGTGTTCTGCTATGTGCAGAATGCACAGCCGCTGGTCGCGCATCTGCAGGCGCAGAACGAGTTGCGTTATCTGCACCGCCCGGCGAACCTGGAAGACGTGTTTTTGAAATTGACCGGCAGGGAGATGCGCGATTGAACCTCATCTTCCGCATGCTGTGGGTGATCATCCGTTCGTTTTTCATGGAGCGGATGGAGCAGGGCAATTTCGCCAGTACGCTCACGCTGCGCGTGTTGCCCAACGACATCGACATCAATTTCCACATGAATAACGGCCGCTACCTCACCATCTGCGACCTTAACCGTGTCGATGTGTTCGCGCGCAGCGGTCTGCTGAAGGCGATGTTCAAGCGCGGCTGGTTGCCGGTCATTGCCGAGCACACCATGAGCTACAAGAAGCCGCTCAATGTCTTTCAGCGTTATGAGGTCAAGCTGGAAGTGCAGCGCTGGGACGAGAAATATTTTTACATGACGCACGCCTTCATGGTGGGCGGCCGCGTCATGGCCGAAGGCACTTCCAAGGGCTGCGTGTACGAACGCGGCATCGGTGTGGTGTCGCCCGACCGGGCATTCGCGGCGGTTGAAGAGGACAAGAAAAAATGAGTACCCAATATTTTGCATTGCCGCGGCTGAGCCTGCGTTTCTTCCCCATCTGGCGCCGTCACTGGCTGGTATGGAAGAAGATCGCCGCGCCCTCCATTCTCGGCCACCTCGCCGACCCCGTGATCTATATGCTCGGTCTGGGCTACGGCCTCGGCAGCCTGCTGCCCGAGATGGGCGGCATGTCCTACATGGCTTTCCTCGCCGCGGGCACGGTTTGCTACAGCACCATGAACAGCGCCAGTTTCGAGGCGCTGTATTCCGGCTTCGCGCGCATGCACGAGCAGCGCACCTGGGAAGCGATATTGAACACGCCGGTCTCGCTCGACGATGTGGTGCTGTCCGAGATCCTGTGGGCGGCGACCAAGAGCCTGATGTCCGGCACGGCGGTGCTCGCGGTGATCTGGATACTGGGTCTGTCGAACTCGCTGATGTCGCTGTGGATGATCCCGCTGGCTTTGCTGATCGGTCTCGCCTTCGCCGCCATCGGCCTGATCATGACCGCATTGGCACCCGCGTATGACTTTTTCATGTACTACTTCACGCTGGTCATCACCCCGATGATGCTACTATGCGGCGTCTTTTTCCCGGTCACCCAGTTGCCGGAAAGCATGCAGCTGGTGGCGGGTGCGTTGCCGTTGACTCATGCCATCGATCTGGCGCGGCCGCTGATGAGTGGCGCCGTGCCGCCGCAGGCGCTGACGCACATTGCGGTGTTGCTGGCTTATGCGCTGGTCAGTTTTTATGTGTCGCTGGTGTTGTTCCGGCGTCGTTTGTCGAGATAGCGTGACTGGAGCGCCGTTCGTTCCTTCGACAGGCTCAGGGCGAACGGGATTTGATAGTTGAGGTGATCTTCATGTTGTGGCTCAAAGTATTCCATATCTTCTTTGTCGTGAGCTGGTTCGCCGGACTTTTTTACCTGCCGCGCATCTTCGTCAATCATGCGATGGCGGAAGAACAGGTCGTGCGCGATCGTCTAAAACTGATGGAGCGCAAGCTGTACAAATTCGTTACGCCCATCGGCGCGCTCGCCGTCATCACCGGGCTGTGGCTGTGGTTCGCCTACGATTTCACTGGCGGTTGGCTGCACGTGAAGACCACACTGGTCGCCGGGCTGGTCGCGTATCACCTTTATTGCGGCCATCTGCTGAAGGTGTTTGCCGAAGACCGCAATACCAAGAGCCACGTCTGGTTCCGCTTCTTCAATGAAGTGCCGGTGCTGGTGCTGCTGGCCGTGCTGATCCTTGTCGAAGTGCAACCGTTCTGATCCGATATGCCTGATTTCTTCGCCACCTGTCCGCGCGGACTTGAAAAACTCCTCGCCGAAGAGCTGACCTCGTTCGGCGCCACCGACGTGCGCATCAGCGCCGGCGGTATTGCTTTCGCGGGCGACTGGCCCACCTGTTACCGCATCAATCTGCAAAGCCGCCTCGCTTCGCGCATCCTCTGGCGCGTGAAGGATGCCACGCGGTTCCGTGACGAGCAGGATGTGTACAAGGCCGTTTTCGATCTGCCGTGGACGCGCTGGTTTGATGTGAGTTGCACCATCCTGGTCAAAGTCACCGCCATCAAGTGTCCGCTCAAGAGCCTGGAATTCATCACGCTCAAGATCAAGGACGCGGTGTGCGACAAGTTTCGCGCCGAGAAGAACGTGCGCCCCAGCGTCGCCAAGCTCGATCCGGACATGCGCATCCACGCCTTCTTTGAGGGCGATAATTTCACCCTGTATCTGGATACTTCTGGCGATGCGCTGTACAAGCGCGGCGTACGCATCCACACCAACATCGCGCCGCTGCGCGAAAACCTCGCCGCGGGCATCCTGCAGATGACTGGCTGGAAGCCCGGTATCCCCTTGCTCGACCCCATGTGTGGCAGCGGTACCTTCCTCATCGAGGCGGCGCAGATCTCGCTCAACATCCAGCCCGGCATCGCGCGCAAATTCGCATTCGAGAAACTGAAGAACTTCGACGCCAAGACTTGGGCCGCGATGCGCGAAGCCGCCATCGCCGCACAATTGCCGGTGTGCGAACTGCCCATCTACGGCAGCGACCTCTACGGCGATGCGCTCAGGGCCGCGCACCAGAATCTGGAAGAAGCCGGCATCCGCGAGACCGTGGACCTGAAGCAGTGCAACGCGCTCGAAGCCTCGCCGCCGGAGAAGGAGGGGATCCTTGTTGCCAATCTGCCCTACGGCGAACGCATGGGCGACGAGGACGAACTGGCCGAGCTGTACCCGGAACTTGGTAACGTACTGAAGCAGAGATTCGGCGGCTGGGACACCTACCTGTTCACCGCCGACCTGCGCATCACGAAACTCATGCGCCTGACGCCGTCAAAACGCATTCCACTTTATAACGGCGCGATCGAATGCAGGCTGTTCGAGTACAAGATCGTGGCGGGGAGCAACAGGCCAAAATGATAGAAGTCACGCTCGAACTGAAATTCGATTCCTTTCTGGTGCACAGCAAGGGAAAATCCGACGATGTGTCGAGCCAGAAATCCGCCCGCGCGATCAAGCTCAACTGCCAGAAGATCGTCTCGGTGCGCAAACTCACGGAGACCAAACCCAGCTCCGATTTCGAGTTTCTCGGCGCTGCGAACAAGCAGGCCGCGCATGGCGAGACCGACCAGGAGTTCGATGACAAGCTCTTCAGTCATCTTTCCACGCATACAGCCGTTGATGCATCGAGAGTCAATATCGCTTTCAGTGAATCGGGCTACAAGGCAACCGAAAAAGGGACCGACAGTGGCGAGATTGGCCGCATGATCATTCCCGAGATGACCGGCCAGAACGGGCTGGGACTCGAGTTGGTGTTCAAGCCGGACGAGTTCGATGCCGCCTGGGAATTGCTCGCGCAACAAAAGGTCCGTAAGGTTCTCGCCAACCTGGCGTGTTTCAAACTGATGCCGGGCGCATTTCCCGGTCACGGGCAGAACCTGTTTGTCGCGGGCGTGCTGTCCTGCTCGTTGCAGTTCACGCCGAACGACTAGTTGCCAAAGCGGGGCGGCTCCGCTTTGCTGATTTGTAATATCTGCAGCATGTTCGTGTTCGACACCGAACAGACCCCAACCACGATCTGACACAGCATCCGTATTCTGCGCACCCTGATGTGCAGGCTACCGGAACGCGCCCATGTCAACCGCACAATGGTTCATCTTCGTAGGCGGGCTGCTGTTGTTCATGGGCCTCACCGCGTCCATCCTCAAGCGCTCGTCGGTCACCTCCGCGATCATCTATCTTGCGGTCGGTGTGCTGGTCGGGCCGACGGCACTTGATCTGTTTCATTTCAACCCGCTCAGGGAATCGGCGCTGCTCGAAGTGCTGACGGAAGTGGCGGTATTGATCTCGCTGTTCTCTGCCGGGGTCAAGATGCCGGTGCCGTTTACCGTCGCGCGCTGGCGCGCGCCTATCCTGCTCGCCACAGTATCCATGACCGTCACGGTCGCAGCGGTCGCGGCCTTTGCCTACTATCTGCTGGGACTGCCCCTGGGGGCGGGTGTGCTGCTGGGGGCCATCCTCGCGCCGACCGATCCGGTACTGGCCACCGATGTGCAGATCCGTCATCCGGGCGATCACGACCAGTTGCGCTTCACCCTGACCTGCGAAGCGGGCATGAACGACGGCAGCGCGTTTCCCTTCGTGATGCTGGGTATGGGCATGCTGGGCCTGCATGAGATCGGTGAGTACGGACTGAACTGGCTGCTGGTGGATGTGCTGTGGGCCACGCTGGCCGGCATCGTCATCGGCGTGCTTGCGGGTGTCGCACTGGCAAGGCTGGGCTGGAAACTGCGCAGTAAGCCCCACAAACACGAGCTGATGGACGACTTCCTCGGCCTCGGCCTGATCGGCGTCGTCTACGGATTATCGGTGATCGTCAATGCCTGGGGATTCCTCGCCGTGTTCTTTGCCGCGGTCGCGTTGCGTCAAACCGAGCTCAAGATGGCCAAAGTGGTGAAGGCAGCTTTCGACGGAAGCAATACCCAGAAAGTCGCGCGCGCCGAAGGACATCCCAATCCCGCACCGGAACCGCCGGAAACCGTCAGCGAAGGATCGCTGGTGTTCAAGGAACATCTGGAGAGACTCTCGGAAGTCGTGCTGGTGCTACTGATCGGCGGCTCGCTCTATGCCGATTCGTGGACCTGGGAAGCGGTGTGGCTGGCGCTGTTCCTGTTCGTGGTCGCGCGACCGCTCAGCGTCTTCATCGGCCTGCTGGGCACGCACACCACGACGCGAATACGCAGCATGACCGGCTGGTTCGGCGTACGCGGCATCGGCTCACTCTATTACCTGATGTATGCGATAGAGCACGGCCTGCCGGAAGCGCTGTCGCTGCAACTGATGCAGCTGACACTCATCGTCGTCACGCTCTCCATCATATTCCACGGTACCAGCGTCAAGCCGCTGATGGGATTGTTCTGGCGGCAAAAAAAGTAGTCGGCATCCGTGATCGCCCGCTGAGCGATCAGTCTTGTTTCAGGTTCGCTTCAAATTCCGTGATCGGCACGGGAGCGCCGAACAGATAGCCCTGGAAGTGGAAACAGCCGGTGCCCATGAGGAACTGGCGCTGTTCCTCCGTCGATACGCCTTCGGCGATGACATCCAGATACAGGTTCTGCGCCATCGCGATGATGATGCCCACGATCTCGCGGTCACTGCTGTCGGAAGCGATGTCACGCACGAACGACCTGTCGATCTTGATCTGGTCGAGCGGAAGGCGGCTGAGATATTGCAGCGAGGAATAGCCGGTGCCGAAATCGTCCAGCGAGAACTGCACACCGATCTCCTTCAGCGCGCTCATGGTCTTGATCGTGTCCTCGATGTTCTTCAGCAGCATGCTTTCGGTCAGCTCCAGTTTCAGCAGCACCGGGTTGATGCCGTGGCGCTGCACGGCTGCTTGCACCTGAGAAACAAAATCGGCCTGGTGCAACTGCGTCGCACTCACGTTCAGCGCGAGCGAGAGGTGGCGGGTCTGCGCATCCTGTTGCCACGCCTTGAGCTGGGCGCACGCCGTGTCCAGCACCCATTGCCCGATGGGCAGTATCAGGTCCGTTTCTTCCATCACCCGGATGAACTGTTCGGGAGGCACCAGCCCTTTTTTCGGATGTTCCCAGCGCAGCAACGCTTCCGCCCCGAGCGGCCGGTTCGATCTGTCTACCTGAACCTGGAAATGCAATCGGAACTGCTGTTTCTCGATCGCCTTGCGCAATTCCGCCTCCAGCACGACGCGGGCAGTGACGACGTCCTGCATCTGCTGGTCGAAGAAGCGCACCGTGTTGCGTCCCGCCTTTTTCGCCTGATACATGGCGATGTCGGCCTGCTTCAGCAATTCTTCTTTTTCCAGATGGTGTCCCTTGAACAGGGTCGCACCGATGCTCGGCGTGCAGCGATATTCATGCGTGACTAGCTGGTAAGGCTGTCCCAGCGTGGCAAGGATCTTTTCGCCGATGACTTCTGTCTGCGCCGCCGCTTCGGTATCCTCTTCGCCCAGGTCTTCCAGCATCACCACGAACTCGTCGCCGCCCAGCCGCGCCACCGTATCGTCCTCGCGCACACAGAAGGTCAGGCGTTGCGCGACCTGTCGCAGCAGCAGGTCGCCCATGTCGTGGCCCAGGGTGTCGTTGAGTGCTTTGAAATTATCCAGGTCGATGAACAGCAATGCGCCTTCCTTGCCGCTGCGCGCGCTGGAGGCCAGCGCCTGATGCAAGCGGTCCATCAGCAGTCTACGGTTGGGCAGGTCGGTGAGCGGATCGTAGAACGCCAGATTCTTGATCTTGTCCTCGGCCCGCTTGCGTTCAGTCACATCCTGTACGATGGCGATACCGCCCACGATGTTGCTGTTGCCGTCGCGCGAGGGTGCGCAGGTCATGTGGATCCAGGCCTCGGCATCACTGTAGGTCGCCAGATAATGGCCTTCGTAATAGCCCATCTCCCCCTGCAGCGCGCAGTTCAAACTCGGCAGGATGGCCTGCTGCTTGATCTGTTTCATGTCCAGACCGACGAGGCGCTCGGCCGTGCTGTGCAGCATGTTGGCAAAGCGATCGTTGGAATAGGTGATCACCAGATTCGTGTCGTAGTGGAAGATGCCGACCGGCAAATGGCTCAGCAGCAAGCGATAGCGCTCCTTGCCCTCCCGCACGATGTTCTCGCGGGCTGCCGCCTCGATGCGCAGGGTGATATTTTCGATGACGCTCCGGTTGATGCGCCAAAGCGTCATGAGCATGAAACCCAGGTACAACAGCACCGCCAATCCCATCGTCATCGAGATGCTGTCCCCCGCGACAAGCAGGCGGATCACCAGCGGCAGCGTGATCAATGCAGCAAATGAAAGCGAACTGACCAGGTCGGCCGAGAACGATGCCACACCGCCGACCGTCATTCCAGCCAGCACGAAGACCAGGAACATCACATATTCCTGCTGGCCGGCGGGGAAGAGCAGGAAGCCCGCCGAACCCCAGATGGCGCCGGCAACGATGACCCCGAGACGGAACTTGCCCAGTTGCGCCCGCACAGCGGCGCTGTCGTTGGCCGGATAACGCTGCGGCAGATAGACGAACGCCGCCCGCATCAGCGAAGCCAGCACCATTAGCGAACACCAGATGAGCATATCTGCGGAAGGGATCACCTCCCACTGCACAGAGGCCAGGAACACCGCGAGTGAAACACTGGCGATGAGCGAGACCTTGCTGACGGAAAGCAGCTGCCGTAACTGGACGGATTGAATGGCGGCGGTGTGGTTCAGTTTGTCTATCACGTGTATTCCGGCCACCAAATTACGGCTGAGCGGATTGTTTTATTAGTTGAGTAATTCGTGCGGATTATGCCTTAAATTCCTGACCGAATGGCTTCGGTATTGTTGCAAAGAGAATCTCCAGCGCACCCGTTGCGGATGCGCCGGCGACCGGAGGTGAAGGGGAATACGCAGGAAGCAGTCAGTTCGGATGCTGTTTGCCGTGGAGTACCTGCAGATGCAATATCTCGTCCCACGCCTCGTCCGGAAAACCCTCGCGGTCGAACCTGCCGGCATTCGGCCGCAGCAATTCGGAGAGATAGGGTTCCGCCTCGGGTGTATCCCACAGCTTGATGATCTTTTCCAGGATGTGGGGGAAGCGCTCGTCGAGCATCTTCGGGTACTGGCTTGGGCTGCATTTAAGCGTATGCAGGACGTCATCTCTATCGATCATGGTGTTTCTCCATTCTCATCGGATCACTCCCTGACTGGCATGTGCCGCACCTGGCGCACATGCCGAATACAGCGTAGTCCCGCGCGGCCCCCCACGTCAATCCCCGCTCGCCCGCACCTTCATTCATAATTCAGGCTCTGAACCACGTTACCGAATGGAGAAACCATGCCTATCCGAAACAAGTTCCTGCTGGATCCGGCCCGCGCCGTGCTGGTTGTCATCGACGTGCAGGAAAGACTTTGCGCCGCCATGGACCAGGAAGTGCTGCAACGTCTGACCAGGAACGCCGGCATCCTGATCGACAGCGCGCTCGAACTGGCCGTGCCGGTGATCTTCACCGAGCAATACGTCAAAGGCCTTGGCCCGACCCTGGGCGAACTGAAGCAAAGAGCACCGGCCGCTGTCTGCTACGAGAAACTCACCTTCAGCTGCTGCGGCAACCGGGAATTCACCCAGCATCTGAGAGAGAGCGGCCGCACCCAGATCATCGCCTGCGGCGCGGAGACCCATGTCTGCGTGCAGCAGACCGTCATCGAACTGCTGGGCGAAGGCTTCGACGTGCACGTCGTCAAGGATGCCGTGATAAGCCGCAGCCCGGACAACAAGCAGACCGCGATGGAAGCCATGGTGCTCGCCGGTGCCGTACCCACCAGCACCGAAGCTGCTGTGTTCCAGTTGCTCAAGGTCGCCGGGACCGACTCGTTCAAGAAGATATCGAAGCTGGTCAAATAGCGCGGGGGGCCATCCGGACCCTCTGCGCGCAGCTCCTGCTTCGTCCGGCCGCATTCACAATGCTGTAACCTGCCGCTGCTACTAATGGAGTCCTCTCCCCAAAAGGACTCTCATCATGAGCCAGGATCAACCGCTGTACGGTGAACTGGTCATCCCGTTCAACGCCGAAAACGAGACAGCATCCCGCCAGCAGGCGAAGACCAGGGCCGCAGAGATTCACAAGCAGATAGAACAGATCGCCTTCTACCTGGCGAAAGAGCGCGACTTCGCGCCGGGGCACGAAGTCGAAGATTGGCTCAGGGCCGAGATACAGGTGTTGAAGTCGTTGAAGTGAGTGTCAGCGGCGCCGCGTCAGGCGCACCGCAACCGTCACGGCGGCAATCATCGCGAAATACACCAGCACGATCGTGCCCAGCATCCACAGCATCCCGATGAACAACAGCGCGAACAGCGGCGAACCCTTCAGCGCCACGCGGTACAGCAGCGTGGCGGTATGCTGCTCCACCCGTTTCGGCGCGACGATGAACACGTACGTCGCATAGCCCGTGATGGCCGAAACCGCCGCCGAGACCAGCCCGGCGGTGATCGCCTCGCTGCCGACGACTCCTTCCGGCCCGCCGTAGAAAAGGCACAGCAGCGCCCAGAAGAACATGAAGATCGAGACGCAGCAGGCGGCAACGGCGGCGATGGTGGAAGTGATGAAATACATATCGGGTGTGCGTGTGTCGATGAAGGCTATGCCGCTAACCGGCGGCGGATGGCGCATTATCCGTGAGGAGAAAGTGGCGTCAACCTGCCACGGTTCATTGCCGGCGTTCCGCTGCGAGGAACAGCTCCGGATCCACCATCGCCCCGTTCAGCACCACGCTCCAGTGCAGATGCGGCCCCGAGGCGCGGCCGGTCTGTCCGACGAGGCCGATACGCTGGCCCTTGCGCACCGTCTGGCCTGCCTTCACATCCATACGCTTCAGGTGGCAATACAAAGTGATGAGCCCGTTGCCGTGGTCCACGAATACCGTCTTGCCGTTGAAGAAATAATCATCCACTGCCAGCACCACACCCGCCGCGCTCGCCACCACCGGCTTGCCGCTCGCCGATCGCACATCCAGACCGGAATGCGGCTTGCGCATCTGGCCGTTGAAAAAACGTCGCGCGCCGAAGCGCCCGCCCAGCGCACCCTTTGCAGGCTGGATGAGATCGAGATCGGTATCCGGCGCATCGCGCCAGTGCAGCTTTAATGCCGTGATGGCCGCGATCTCGCGCTCGGCGCGCGCCAGGTCTGCGGGCGACAGCTCGATCTTGCTGGTGTCCTTCAATGTCACATACTGTTCGGGATAAGCCTTCGGCCGGATGTCGAACGGCAACATCACCATCTCGTGGCCGAGCTGCACCTTCAACTCATGCATCACCGAGATGCTGTCCAGCGGCAGACCCACCACCGCAACCCATTGCCCTTCATCGGCAGTGACCAGCACCGGCAGATCCTGGAACCATGCCAGGGGTTTGTCGGCGATGACAGAGGTGCTGCCGAGCGGAAGTACCAGCACGCCGCCCGGTACATTGGATGATACCGGCAGGCCCGCGTGGGCGAGCAGGGGGAGTGCAAAGAGGCCGAGGCTGACGAGGCGGCGAAGCGAGGTGACGAGAGTGTGCATGGCGCATATTCTAGCGTGCGGCATCTGGAATGTCGGAAATTAAAGACAGGCCGTGCTGTAAAATGCCCGCTTTCCCCAAGGCCGTAACCATGACGATCTCAGAGACCCAACTCATCACCATGCTCGAACTGCAGGACGGCATGAACAGCAAGGTCAACCCCGCCTGGGTTGCCGCCAACAACAACTGGCATCGCGCCATCCAGGTCGAAGGCGTCGAAGCCATCGAGCACCACGGCTGGAAATGGTGGAAGAAGCAGGAATGCGACCTAGCGCAACTGCGCATGGAGCTGGTCGATATCTGGCACTTCATCCTCTCCGCATCCATACAAAGCAAACTGGGCGATGTCGCGCAGGCGAAGACAGAGATGCAAACCGAGCTCGCTGTGCACCAGAAGTCGGTCCAGTTCGATGGTCAGACCTACGAACTCGCGCAACTGACCCTGCTGGAAAAGCTCGACCTGCTGGTCGGCCTGGCCGCAGCCAAACGCAGCAGCCTCGCACTGTTCGAATCGCTGCTGCACGACTGCGATATGGAGTGGAACGACCTGTTCAAACAATACATCGGCAAAAACGTGCTCAACGTATTCCGCCAGGACCACGGCTACAAGGCCGGAACCTACATCAAGATATGGGACGGTCGCGAAGACAACGAACATCTGGTCGAAGTGCTGGAAATCGCCGATCTCGATTCCGCCAACGTCCGCGATGAACTCTATAACTCACTCAAGGCGAGATACTTAAAGGTGTGCTGATTGAATCCGTTCGCCCTGAGCCTGTCGAAGGGTCTCCACGAACGGATTTAATCAGCACCTCAAAACCCTCCAGTAAAGAAAGTAACAGTAACCATGTCAAACCAAGAATCCCTCGATGATGAAGAAATCACCCCCGCGCTCTCCGAAAAAGAGATGGACGAGCTCGACAACTTCCTCATGTCCGACGCCACAAGCAGCGAAGTCATGCTGCTGGATTGCCTGGATGGATTCCTCACCGCCATCGCTTCCGGCCCGGCGCTGCCCAAACCGGAAGAATGGATCCCGCGCATATGGGGCCCGACAGCAGAGGACGCACCGACATTTGAATCCGCAGCCCAGGCAGCACGGATCACCGACCTGCTGACGCGCCACATGAACGCCATCGTCTGGAGTCTGCAACAGGACGCAGAACATTTCGAGCCCGTCTTCGATCTGCAAGTTTTCGAAGGCGACGAACGCGAATACATGGACGGCGAGATGTGGGCACACGGCTTCATGACCGGCATCGAAACCCAGCGCGATCACTGGCAGGCCATGTTCGAATCCAAACACGGCCCCGTTGCATTGCGACCGATCTACCTGCTGGGTGCGCCCGAGATCACCGAGGCAGAAGAAGAGCTGGTACAAACACCGGCCCAGCGCGAGGAACTTTCAAAACAGATTCCGGCCAGCATCGGCTGGATCTACAAATTCTGGGCGCCGCAACGCCGTGCAGCAGACAGCGCCAATGGCAAAACTGCTGAAAGTGGGATTCCAAAAATAAGCCGCAATGCACCTTGCAGTTGCGGCAGTGGAAGAAAGTACAAGAAGTGCTGCGGGGCGTCGCAGGTTGAAGATTGAGGAGCCCCCCGGACGGCGTTCAGCGGGCGGCGGATGTGCCGTGCTTTTCCAGAACCATGTCATCCAGTGACTTGATGACACCATCGCTACCGGCCTCGACCTGCTCGAATGAGCTGTACAGCTTTTCCTGCACGCCGTAGTCGGTTTCCCATCCCTGGCCCATGAATTCCAGAGCGCGGTGCATGTTCTGGTGAACGTTTGTGTGGGGCGCGGTGATACGCCCGAAGTTTTCCAGCTTGCCGAATACGGCCAGCGTGCTCTCGTTTGCGAGCCACTTGCCGAGGCGGCATCCCGTCTCGCTGACCTTGATGGCCTGGGCATTCTCGGAATCGAGGCCGTAATTGATGGTCATGTAGCCGTTCTGTTTGTAGATGAAGTGGTCGATCTTGGCGAGAGACGCAAAGCTGACATCGTGAACGAGATGGATCTGGTCCAGCGCGATCGCGGAAGAGGTGGCCACCGAACTGAAGCGACTTTCAAAGTCGCCGATGGCATGCCGGGATGACGCGGCGATCCCGCTCATTTCGCCGGCATTGGCGAGCATGATTTCGGCGTCCACCTGCAGGGTGCCCATGATGAGGGAGATCGAGGAGGAGGCATTCTTTGAACTCTCCGCCAGCTTGCGCACCTCGTCGGCCACCACGGCGAAGCCGCGGCCCTGCTCGCCGGCGCGCGCTGCCTCAATGGCAGCGTTAAGGGCCAACAGGTTCGTCTGATCGGCGATGGACGTGATGAGTCCTACCGATTGTGCAATCTCCTCGCGGTGGCTGTTGAATTCGTTGATGGCCCCGCTGGTCTTTTCGATCTTGTCCACCAGACGGTCCATGGCGTTGACCATCTCGGCGATGGCGCCGCTGCTCTCCTTGGCCGCATTGGCGTTGGCGTTGGAAAGCTCCGTCAGCTTGTCGGACGCGGAGACGATGCCCAGCATGTCGCGTTGGCTGGTGCGCAAATTCTTCAGCAGATTTTCAGTGTTGAGCTGGCCGAGGCGGGAGAGCAGATTGTTGCGCATCTCGTCATGGTACTTTTCCATCAGTGTTTCCAGCGAACGGTTCCCCTGTTCCACCGCATCGAGGAAAACGCCATGCAGATTCTCTGCACTCATGCGGTGAAAATGGTTTTCGCTTGCCGCGGCAAGCGCCTCCTTCTGGACCCTGAAACAGGTTTCCATCTGATCAAGCATCGCATTGACGTTGCGGCACACGGTATCCAGCTCATCGCTGCGCCCGGCGTCGGGAATGCGGGCGCCGATGGTACCCACGGCGACTTCGGCGGCCACGCGCGAGATGTGCTCTAGCGGGGTCAGTGCCACCTTCAACTTGTGCAGATAGAGCAATCCGCTGACGATGCCAAAACCCGTCAGCATGCCCAGCCAGAGCCAGTCCATCGGCTGCCAACCGTGGGTGGCCATACCGACCAGCCCCGCAATCAGCAGCAGAATGTTCAGGAAAACGACTTCAACTACGGCGATAGAAATGAAAGACGAACGTTTCATGACGGCACCCAAATGAAAAAGATTGAACTGTGCAAAACCAATCGACAGCCACAAGTAGCTTTACCCTTCATGGTGACGGCTGCGCCATCCGCATGACTCCCTGAGTAAATCGCTATCGCTTCAGTTGAGGAGTATATGTATAAACAGGCAAGGCAAACAGCGAAATAGCCACGGAAATCATGCGCAATTCAACGACTTGAAGCGCGGCCCGAAATTCAATTCAGAGCCCCTAAATGGGTCGACCGACACTTTTAGTTCCTGCTAACCGTAGCACGAAATCAATACGCTCAGACTCGATTGATTCATAAGTGAGCGAATTCCCAATCAAAGGGCTCAACCTGGCCCCTTTTGCTTTGTGTGCCTGCGTTGACTGGCGCACAGAGCTTGCGCTTAACTTGGAGCAGGCTGCAAAACCTTCACATCGGCGGAGATGTGAATGGAAACCACTTAAACGCCCGATCAGGAGATCAATATGACCCAGCCAACCAATATCCCTAACCAGCAGCCCATGCCGAAACACCCATTCCCGGCAGAGGAAGTCAGCAAGCAGAAGCAGAAGGCGGAAACTCTTGAAGTTGCCGGCAAGCATAAAAATGATGGCCAAAAAGACCACAAGGGCGCGCGTTAAAACCACGGAATCGCTGATTGCATCGATGGGGTCAGGCCCCATCGATGCCACTGCTGTTTAACCAGCCGACAAAACCTCCAGGCGGAAGGCCGCCTTGGCACCGGACGGCACCCCGGCAATGGGCGTGAAGCGGTACTTCTCTGATGAAACTGGTCCCGGGAAAGAGCGAGGGATTAAGTTGCTGTGGATATTCCGAACCCATTCCCTTTGAGTCAATGGGTGACCTCGTTAATCATTGCATGGTTACCAGTCAGTCGTAGCGGTAAGACGTCCTTATTCAATTTTCCGGCCACTAGAAAAATGTCAGTTACATCAGATCGACCAGCTAACTCGGCTGGTAATGTGACCTTGCCGGCGAAAGTAACTTGTCCATCAGATTGCACTTCATTAGTCTTGATTAGTTTGCCCAGGGTAACTACTTCTCTGTTGAGCATCGTATTACGCGCACTCTTACTCAAGATGACCAGCTCAATTGGCAATCCATCGTTCAACTCTGGTTGATACAAGGCAATAACAGTCACATTAATTACCTCACCTGGTTTGGTGTCGTAAGGTCTGGCACCTGGAGTTGCTATGGTGACTGGACGGAGGGGATCACCGATAGGACGTTGTTGAGGGTCTTCGGCATACATTTGAGAAATTATGTCTGCAGATTTAGCGCGATTGTAGTTAGTAATAATTGGAACTAAAACCGCACTAAGTAATAGAGAGACAAAAACCCCGGTAAAAAAGGTGGCGACCCGGCGAGTACTGCTTAAACTCGTAGCAATGATTCCAGACAGAAGGGCACACAGGGGTAGAAGAATAATGAGAAAAAAACCGGCTGATGCGATACCGGCATAGAAACCTTCAAAGCCAAGAATCCTGTGCCAGAAAAAATCTAGCTGGCTGATTGCGCCCAAGATTAGATTGAGGACAAGAGCGACTAAAAATATTTTCTTGAATTCCAGTTGATTCATAGCACGGATTAATTCTTGCGAATAATGACCTTTTCCCGGTTTATCGTTATCCAACAGGCGGGGATCATGCTACCTGTTTCTCCATCGGTTGAGAATTCAACTAGTCGATCAAGAACTGCACCGGCGACTTGTAATTCAGTATCGAGTGCAGCCTTTTTTTAAAGCAAAAGGTACCGGAGTGGAATTGTTTTAGGCTGGGGCTAGAAAGAAATCGACTCCCGTTTAATTTTTAGACTTTGGCAAAACAGGCGGGCGCGACCGATCTGTCGCCTTTGGCTTCGATGAACCATCGCTGTGCAACAGGAAAAACTGTTAGCATGAAGTCCAATTAATGGATGACGAAAAGCCGGGGGTAAGGTCAATGCGCCGGGAAAAGATAGCGAGTCGTGGATCATGTTGAAGCTCAAGTCGATTGCCGATTCCGAATTCGGGGCTGACGACTATTTTGAGTTCCGTTTTCAGCTTCTACGCGTCTCGCTTTGGGTGGCGATCTTGTTCAGTGGTGCGCTCATTCTGGCGGATTGGTTGGGAATCAACCACCAAGGCGATATCCACCTCACTTCCATCGAAGTCTTTTTCCTTTCTGACGTGGCGCTGGCAATCTATCTTGGGAGCCGCAAGGATCGGTTCGTCATAGTGGCCCTTCTGTTTCTCGCCGCATGGTTTCTGGTCAACGTGTCCGCGCTGTACTTTCTGACCAACAACGAATTCCGGGCGATCTGGTTCTTTGTCCTGGTGCTGGTCGCTTACACCATCCTTGGTTTATCCCCCGGATTGCTCGCGACGATACTCTCGCTTGTCACCCTTGCTGTTGCGAATAAGTACCTGTCGGCACCATTCTCGAGCAATGCAATGATTACGATGCTATTCAGCCTTTGCGCCGGCAGTGCGTTCCTGTATTCCTACACAAAACGCTTCGCCGCTTATCGCCAGCACCTGAAAGAAGCAAACAAGCAACTACGAGACTTAGCCAGCCACGATCCATTGACCGGCATTCGCAATGCGCGCGCCTTTTACGAAGACAGCGAGCTTGTGGCACGACAAGCATTGCGCTCGGAAAAGAAGTACTCGGTGCTGTTTATGGACATCGATCATTTCAAATTGATCAATGATCGTTACGGACACGAAGTCGGCGACATAGTCTTGAAAGAATTCGCCAGTTGTCTCACGCGAAACATACGAGAAACCGACTTGCTCGGACGCATCGGCGGGGAAGAGTTCCTGCTGCTGCTTCCGGACACCGACATGGCCGGGGCCAAGCTGCTCGCCGAAAAACTGCGCCAGAAGATCGAGGAACTAATGCCATTGATAGGAGAAACCCGGATCCCGATCACAACCAGCATTGGCATAGCAGTAAGCCAGACCAAACAAGACTCGATCGCGAGGCTCAAGCAAGAGGCCGATCAGGCGATGTATCAAGCAAAGGCGAATGGCCGCAACTGTGTGGCAACGCTAGCAGACTGACGGATTTGATTGCTGAGAATATTCCGAGCCATGCCCCTTTGATTCCTTTTTATCAGCACAAAATCAGCACAAACACCGCCTTGCTCGCTACCATGTGGGCATGAACGAAGAGCATCTCTGGCAAGCTTGGTGCGATGGCTGCGCCCGCCCTAACCCCGGCCATATCGGCCTCGGAGCCCTCCTGCTGGAACCGGATGGTAGCCGCCACGAACT
>JAUSBR010000003.1 GCA_030651895.1 Sideroxyarcus sp.
GAGTTCGACTCAATCACCTAAATGATCTCGTCTGCCCAAGCACAAGCACCCACACTAATCGGTTGTTTCTTCTATCTTTTAAAGAGCTGGTCTGAAACTTTTTTCGCTGCCTCAGCGGCGAAGAGGTGCGCATTATATAGATGGCGAACTTAGCGTCAAGCGTTTTGTAAAATATATTTCACATTCCTGTGATCTCCCTGTGCGACGCGCCCGAAACGTACAATGCACCCCTCCGTAATTCACCGTGAATGTGCATCGTGAAATTGATATTGGGCATCGAATCTTCCTGCGACGAGACCGGCATCGCGCTATATCACAGCGAACGCGGGCTGTTGGCGCACACGCTGCATTCGCAGATCGCACTACATAATGAGTATGGTGGCGTCGTGCCCGAACTCGCCTCGCGCGACCACGTGCGCTACGCATTGCCGCTGATCCGCAGCGTCTTGCAGAAAGCCGATTGTTCGCTCAACGATGTTGATGCCATCGCCTACACGCAGGGCCCGGGGCTCTCGGGCGCTTTGCTGGTCGGCGCGAGTGTCGCCTGCGCACTGGCATACACCCTCGACATCCCCACTATAGGCGTGCATCACCTGGAAGGACACCTGCTATCCCCGCTACTCTCCAAGCCGGCTCCTGAATTTCCATTCGTCGCATTATTGGTGTCGGGCGGACACACGCAACTGATGCAAGTGGATGGTGTGGGTCGTTACACCTTGCTGGGAGAATCGGTCGACGATGCGGCGGGGGAGGCGTTCGACAAGAGCGCGAAGCTATTGGGGCTGGATTACCCGGGAGGAGCACTGCTGGCGAAACTGGCACAGAATGGCACTCCCGGACGTTTTAAGCTGCCGCGCCCTATGCTGCACAGCGGCGACCTCGATTTCAGCTTCAGCGGCTTGAAGACGGCCGTGCTAACGCTCACGCAACAGCACGAGCTGACCGAACAGACCCGCGCCGACATCGCCCATGCCGCGCAGGAAGCCATCGTGGATGTGTTGGCGACCAAGGCGCTGTCCGCACTAGGACAGACCGGACTGGATCAATTGGTCGTGGCAGGGGGCGTAGGGGCGAACCGGCTGTTGCGCAGCCGCCTGAGCGAAAAGATCGGCAAGCGCGGCGGCAAGGTGTTCTATCCCGATCTGGAATTCTGCACCGACAACGGCGCGATGATCGCCTTCGCCGGCGCGATGCGTTTGCAACAACAGGCTGCGCAGCCCGGCTATCGATTCAACGTGAAGCCGCGCTGGGACCTGCGCGAACTGAACTACGCCGACTGAGCTCCGGACTTCTTGCCGCCGATCTTGCTTTCTTTTCCCGTCAGCAGATTCTGGATGTTGCTCTTGTGCCGCCAGATCAGTAACATCGACATAATCGCCGTTGCGAACACCAGTTCCGGACGCAAGTGGACCAGCATGGCATATATAGGGGCAGCGATCGACGCAACCAGCGCCGCCAGCGAGGAATAGCGGAACACCACCGCGACCAGCAACCAGGTCGCCAGCACGGCCAGCCCCATCCAGACACTCAATGCCAGCAACACGCCCAGCGCGGTCGCCACACCTTTGCCGCCCTTGAACTTCAGGAAGACGGGAAATACATGGCCAAGGAAAACGGCAATGGCGACCAGCGCCACGATCATCAACCCCTCGCTATCGTGCGGCGCAAAACGGATCGCCAGGAACACCGCCAACCACCCTTTCGCCGCATCGCCCAGCAGGGTCAGCGCAGCGGCCGCCTTCTTGCCGCTGCGCAGCACATTGGTCGCGCCGGGATTGCCGGAACCGTAGGAGCGCGGATCGGCCAGGCCGAAAGCCTTGCTCATCAATACCGCGAAGGAAACCGAACCGATCAGGTAGGCGCACACAACAAATATTAGGGTGTTCATCTGTAATACCTTAAAATGCCAAGCGGCGGATTTTACTTGAATGCGCCACAGTCACCAAACAACCGGCTTCACACCTTATGGACATCATCTTTCTGCGCGAACTCAAGGTCGTCACCCTCATCGGCATCTACGAGTGGGAAAAACGCGTGCCGCAGACTTTGCAGCTCGACCTCGATATCGCACTGCCCAACAGCCGCGCCTGCCAGAGCGACGACATCAATGACGCGCTGGACTACGCCCAGGTCGCTCAGCATATCCAGACCGTACTCAGCGACGGGCATTTCTCCCTGCTGGAAACGCTGGCCGAACACATCGCCCAGATCATCCTCAAGGACTTCAACGCGCCCTGGGTGAAAGTCAGTGTCGCCAAGCTGCAGGCGATCCGTAACTGCAAGCAGGTCGGCATCAGCATCGAACGCGGTCAAATCAAATAAGTCTGCTGCAGGCGGGTCGGCAGCAGCACGCGTTCCGTTACAAATCCCCCTGTTCCATGCAAGCCCATATCCACTCAATTCGCAGTGACTGCGGAACTTAACGGCCTGTGACCACTCGGAGTAGCCGCGCCGCACACGGCATATCAATCAGTCCATGTTAAAATGAAGCATCCATGAAACGACCGCTCCACATATACGCGCTCTTGTTGTTTGCGTTGACGCAATTCGTTGCGCCCTTCGCGCACGCCCACGTGGACGGCGTTCAGGACAAAGCGAGCATCCATACGAGCGAAGTCCCGCACCATCTTCCCTATCCGGGTCTCGAGCATTGCCATATCGAATCGCATGAGTCGCCGGCCATCGATCTGCAGCAGGAATACCAGCGCGACGATGCCGCCGCCTTGCCCGCCGCCCCTACCACCACCTTGCGCACCCTTGCATCAAACGATACGACCAATGTATCGAATGAATACGAATCGCACTCCCACGTCGCCTTCGCCCACCACCGGCCGCATCCGCAAGCACCGCCCGCCTGAACCGGCCCCTGTATCCCCCAATAACTCCCGACCATTTCCCCGATTTGGTCAGTACAATGATTAGATAACTCGAATGGTGTTCGCATCATTCCGGAGGATGTATCAATGAATAGGTTTCATCTGTCCTTTCTGTGCCTGATGCTGGCACTCCCGTCACACGCACAGGAGCTCACGCTTAGCGCGACTCAGCTGCAGACATTGGGCATCGTCAGCGCCCCGCTGCCGCCAAGACAACAAGGCGAATTCGCCGGCATGCCCGCGCAGGTCGTCATCCCGGGCAACCAGCTCTTCACCATCAGCACCCCTCTGGCCGGCATGGTGGAACAAACGCTGGTTGGCGTCGGTGATCCGGTGAAGAAAGGCCAAAAGCTGGCCACACTGCAAAGCCCGGCGCTCGCCGAAGCCCAGCGCGGATTGTTGCAGTCATCTACCCAGGAACAACTCGCCAAAGAGAATCTGGCGCGCGATGAACAACTGTGGAAGGACGGCATCATCTCCGAGAGCCGCCTGCGCGCGACACAGAGCCAATACCGCGAAGCGCATGCCGCCCTTGCGGAGCGCAAACAACTCCTCAAACTTGCCGGCATGGCGGACGCCGACGTCACACGTTTGCAGTCGGACAACACGCTCAGCAGCCAGCTTGCCATCACTTCGCCCATCGACGGCGTCGTGCTGGAAAAGACGGCCAGCTCCGGACAACGGTTCGAAGCGGCCATCCCCATGTTCAAGGTCGCCAGACTGGAGCCATTGGCACTCGAGATACAAGCCACGCTCGCCAGCACGCGGGGACTCAAGATCGGCGCGCCGGTCAGCGTTCCCGCTTACGCGGCAAAAGGAAAACTCACCGCCATCGGCCGCAGTCTCTCCGGCGACAATCAGACCGTCCTGCTGCGCGCGCTGATCAAGGAAGGCGCGGCCAATCTGCGCCCGGGTCAATTCGTGGAGGTCTCCATCGGAACATCGGGCGAGGCACTGAACCAGTGGAATGTCCCCAATGACGCTCTGGCGCGCATCGGCGGCAAGGTGGTGATCTTCATCCAGACCGCCAAGGGATTCCGTAGCGAGACCGTGACGGTGCTGCATGAAGGGACCAGCAACAGCACGGTGAGCGGCAAATTCAAAGGGGATGAAAAGATCGCGGTGCGCGGCATCTCTGCGCTGAAGGCGAGCCTGATGGGCATCGGGGGCGAATGATGTTATCCAAACTGGTTGAATTCGCGCTAACCCAGCGCCTGCTGGTCTCCGTGCTCACGCTGCTGCTGATCGGTGCCGGCATCGCCTCGTTCCGCGAACTGCCCATCGACGCTTTCCCCGACGTCTCTTCCACCCAGGTGAAGATCATCATGAAGGCACCCGGCATGACGCCGGAAGAAGTCGAAGCCCGCATTGTCACCCCCATCGAACTGGAGATGCTGGGCATCGCCAACCAGCGCATGCTGCGCTCCATCTCCAAATACGCCATCGCCGACATCACCATCGACTTCAACGATGGCACCGACATCTACTGGGCGCGCCAGCAAGTCGCCGAACGTCTGAACAACGCGATGCGCGACCTGCCAGGCGGCGCCAGCGGCGGTCTTGCACCGATCACCACCCCGCTGGGCGAGATGTTCATGTTCACCGTGGAAGGAGAAAACATCTCGCTGGAACAGCGCCGCACGATACTGGACTGGACGATACGCCCGGCCTTGCGCACCCTACCCGGCGTGGCCGATGTCAATTCACTCGGCGGACTGGCGCGCAGTTTCGAGGTCGTGCCCGATCACACAGCACTCGCCGCACGCGGACTTTCCATGCAGCAATTGCAGGATGCGCTGGAAGCCAACAACCGCAACGACGGCGCCGGTCGTCTGAGCGACGGCGACGAATCTCTGCTGGTTCGCGCCGAAGGCAGCATCAAGACCTTGCAGGACGTGGGCAACATCGTCGTCGCCAGCCCGGGCAACAATCCGATCCGCGTGAGCGACATCGCCCAGGTGCGTATCGGCAGCCTGACACGCTACGGCGTCGTGACGATGGATGGAAAGCACGAGGCGGTCGAAGGCTTGGTGCTGGGTTTGCGTGGCGCCAATGCGCAGAAGGTGGTGGACGGCGTACACAAGAAACTCGCCGAACTCGCCCCCACCCTGCCACAGGGCGTGTCGACCAAGGTTTTCTATGATCGCGGCAGTCTGGTGAAGCGTGCCGTCGGCACGGTCACCAAAGCGCTCGCTGAAGCCATCGTGCTGGTCGTCATCTTGCTGGTGCTGTTCCTCGGAAATCTGCGCGCCGCACTGGTGGTCGCGCTGACCCTGCCGCTCGCGGTGCTCATCACCTTCATCATGATGCAGAAATTCGGCATGTCGGCCAATCTGATGAGTCTGGGCGGTCTGGCCATCGCGCTCGGCATGCTGGTGGACGGCGCCGTGGTGGTGGTGGAAAACATCATCAGCCACCTCGGCGACAGGCGACAGCACATCCCGCACCTGCATGTCATCTACCGCGCGGTGAAAGAAGTCATCACGCCGGTGGCCGCGGGCGTCGCCATCATCATCATCGTGTTCCTGCCGCTGATGACGCTGCAGGGCCTGGAAGGCAAACTTTTCATTCCGGTCGCGCTCACTATCGTGTTCGCGCTGGCCGGATCGCTGCTGCTCTCGCTCACCGTCATTCCCATGCTGGCTTCCTACATGCTGAAGACGGCCAGCCACGACGACCCCTGGTTGGTGCGCAAGGCGCTGGCCCTGTACACACCGCTGCTTGCCAAGGCGCTGGCCAACGAACGCAAGGTACTGGGAAGCGCCATTGGCATGCTGCTGGTCACCGTTGTCGTGTACAGCTTCATCGGCAAGACCTTCATGCCCGAGATGGACGAGGGCGACATCATCATGCAGACCGCCAAGCTGCCCTCGATCAATCTGGCCCAGACTGCCGACATCGACCAGCGTGTGCAGGCCGCCATCCTCAAGTCCGTTCCCGAGATAAAGAGCATCGTCTCGCGCGCGGGTGCGGATGAACTCGGCCTTGACCCGATGGGACTGAACGAGACCGACAATTTCCTCGTGCTCAAACCGCAGGAAGAGTGGCGCAGCCAGGACAAGAACGCGATCATCGAGGAAATCCGCAAAGTGATGGGCGATTTCCCCGGGCTGGAATACAGCTTCACCCAGCCTATCGCGATGCGTGTCTCCGAGATGCTCACCGGCTCGCGCGGCGACGTCGCCATCAAGATCTTCGGCACCGACATCGCCAAACTGAGCGAACTGTCGGAACAGATGGTGACTGTCATCGAGGGTATCGAAGGCAGCGAGGACGCCTACACCGTGAAGAACAACGGTGTGCAATATTACCGCGTGGTCATCGACCGCCTCGCCGCAGGCCGTATGGGATTGAGCGTGGACGACATCAGCAACTCGCTGCGCACCCAGGTGGAGGGCCGCCTGCTGGGCACAGTGATCGAGGAAGGACGCCGCACCCCGCTGCTGCTGCGCGGCGATGCCGAAGTACAGCAATCGCCCGCCCTGTTCGCCGCGCTCACTCTGCCGCTGGCGAACGGACAGAACGTGCCGCTCTCGGTCGTCGCCCGACTGGAACGCGCCGACGGTCCGGTCAAGGTCGACCGCGAGAACGGCCAGCGCATGGTGGTGATCCAGAGCAATGTGCGCGGTCGCGACCTGGTCGGATTCGTGGATGAAGCCAAGGCCGCCGTCGCCGCGCAGATCCAGTTGCCGGAAGGCTACCTCATCACATGGGGCGGCCAGTTCGAGAACCAGCAACGCGCCGCCGCACGCCTAGCGGTGGTGGTTCCGATCGCACTCGGTCTGATCTTTCTGCTGCTGTTCGCCACCTTCGGCTCGGTACGCCAGGCCGGTCTGGTACTCACCAACATCCCGTTCGCACTCATCGGCGGCGTGTTCGCGCTGTGGATCAGCGGCGAGTATCTCTCCGTTCCAGCCTCGGTCGGTTTCATCGCCCTGCTCGGTATCGCGGTGCTGAACGGCGTAGTGATGGTGACCTACTTCAACCAGTTGCATAACGAAGGCATGGAGATCACCCGCGTGATCACCGAGGGTGCCAAACGCCGTCTGCGACCGGTACTGATGACCGCCAGCATCACCCTGTTCGGTCTGCTGCCGTTGCTGTTCGCCAGCGGCCCCGGCTCCGAGATCCAGAAGCCGCTGGCCATCGTGGTCATCGGCGGCCTGATCAGTTCCACCGCGCTGACACTGATCATGCTACCCATACTTTACCGCCGCTTCGGCATCGAAGCTGTGAGAGGACATGTATGAAAGAATTGAACTGTTGTCTGACCCTGGTCTGCCACAAGTCGCTGGAAGAGCGCATGGTCGATCATCTGTTGCAGCACCCGGACTGGGTGCGCGGCTTCACCATCACGCGCGTCGAGGGCGGCAGCCAGAAAGAACTGCTGCCCAGCATGATGGAACAGGTGCGCGGCCGCTCGCAGCGGGTGCAACTTCTCAGCGTGATGAATCTCGACGATGCCCATGCGCTGATCGCGCATCTCAAGGAATCCGACCCCAATACCGAGATCGCATATTGGATCACACCAGTCATCGAATTCGGGAGACTGGCATGAGCAAGCATACCTCCGCCCTGCTGTCCCTGATCCTGTGCGTCAGCCCAGCATTTGCCGCAGACTATCCCGACCTGCCGCCGCACAGCCAGGTCGATGTCGCACTGGACAGCCATATCGATGTGCTGAATGCGGAGACCGGCATCCGTATCGAGCAGACCAACCAGCGCCGTTGGGAAAGCGGCAACTACGAGTTCAATGTACGCGCCGGTACCGCGCAGCGGCACACCACCGTGCCCGGACAGAAGATAAAAGAATGGGATGTCGCCATCGAGCGGCCCCTGCGCCTCATCAATAAAGTGCTGCTCGATGACGACATCGGCGCCGAGGGCGTCGTCCGCGCCACGCATGCATTGGGCGATGCACGCCATGAATCCGGACGCGCGCTGTTACAACTGTGGTTCAACTGGCAGCGCGAGCAGATGCAGGTGCTGCAATGGCAGCAGCAGGCAGACATCCTCAAGCAGCAGGCATTGACCACCGAGAAACGTCTGAAAGCGGGTGACGCGCCGCGCATGGAATTGAGCCAGGCCAGTGCGGCTGTCGCACAGGCCACTGTATCGCTGCAACAGGCCAGGATGCGCGCGGAACTGGCCGGCAACGAGCTGACACGCCAGTTCCCCGCCATCGTCCTGCCGGCGCAGCCGGCCACTTCGGAACCCAGTCCGGTCAGCGGAAATCTCGACCACTGGAAACAGTTGATCCTCGACCATAACCACGAATTGGAGATGGTGCGCTCCGAACGGCGCTTCCAGCAGATGCTGGCCGAACGCAGTCGCGCCGAACGCATACCCGACCCCACCATCGGCGTGCGCTACTCGAACGAACTGGCCGGTAGCGAAAAGGTGACCGGTGTCTATCTTTCCATCCCGCTCTCTTTCGGCCTGCGCGGCACACATGCCGAGAACGCGGAACAGCAGGCAGAGATCGCTGGCCACCGCGAGAACGCGGTACAACGCCGTCTGGATGCCAACATCTACGCCGCCCATACGCAGGCGATCCATAGTTACCAGATATGGCAGCAGGCGAAAGAGGCCGCCGACAGCATCCGCCAGAACGCCGAACTGGTCACCCGCGCCTACAGTCTGGGCGAGAGCAGCCTGTTCGAAACACTCACCGCGCGCCGCTTGGCTCTCGAATCCGCTTTGGCGGAAAACCTGGCCCGGCTGGACGCCAACGAAGCGCGTTACCGCCTGCTGCTCGATGCCCATCAACTGTGGCAGACTGGCGCAGACCGGCACGGAGAACACTGATGCCCGACTTGCAGGAATGGATAGGCAGTCTCGCCGCCACGCTCACCACCTGCTCGTTCATCCCTCAGGTGTGGCGCGTACTGAAGACGCGCCACACCAAAGACATCTCGCTGGGCATGTATGCGCTGTTTACCGGCGGCGTGGCGCTGTGGCTTGTATACGGCATCCTGCTCGGCGCATGGCCCGTCATCATCGCCAACTGTATCACTCTGGTACTTGCCGGAATGGTGCTGGTCCTGAAGATCCGTTTCGGCTGAAACCCACCCGACTGCGTTACAATCCGATTCTCAATAAACAGTCCTCCCTTCCGGTTCGACCATGCTGAAAAAGATACGTGTTAGCGATGTGCGGGCAGGAATGTTCGTCCACGAGATATGCGGCAGCTGGATGGACCATCCGTTCTGGAAGAAAGCCTTCCTGCTCGAAGAGAACGAAGACCTGAAGACACTGAAGACCTGCGGCGTGCAGGAGGTCTGGATCGACACCGACAAAGGCATGGACATCGGGGCCGAAGCGGTGCTATCCACCCCGGCGGAAGCGAGCAAAAAGGTCGAGGATGAACTGAAAGCCATCGCCAAGGAACCTTTGCGCGAACCGCGCATTCCCATCCACGAAGAACTCGAACGCGCCCGGAAACTGCAGGCCAAGAGCAAGGCGGCGGTCACTTCCATGTTCCAGGAAGTGCGCATGGGCAATGCCATCAAGGTCAGCGATGCAGCCCCTCTGGTGGAGGAGATCAGCGAGTCCATCACGCGCAATCCGGAGGCCTTCCTCAACCTGTCCCGGCTCAAGACCAAGGACGATTACACCTATATGCACTCGGTCGCCGTATGCGCGCTGATGATCGCATTGGGCAAACAACTCGGCCTGACCGGCAACGATCTCAAGGAGGCCGGACTGGCCGGTCTGCTGCACGACGTCGGCAAGATGGCGATCGACGACGCCGTGCTGAACAAGCCTGGCAAGCTCACCGACGAAGAGTTCAACATCATCAAGGAACACCCGCGCAAGGGCTGGGAACTGCTGAAGGGTTCGCCCGAGATCACAGAGACGGCGCTGGATGTCTGCCTGCACCACCATGAACGCGTGGACGGCACGGGCTATCCCGAGCGCATCTCTGGTGAAAACCTGACTTTATTCTCCCGTATGGGCGCGGTGTGCGATGTCTACGACGCCCTCACTTCGAACCGTTGCTACAAGAACGGCTGGGAGCCGGCCGACACCATCCGCAAGATGGCGGAATGGCGCAACGGACACTTCGACGAGCGCGTGTTCCAGGCCTTCGTCAAGACCATAGGCATCTACCCCTCCGGCACTTTAGTAAGGCTCAAGTCAGGTAGATTGGCTATAGTCATAGAGCAGACTGAGAAGAGCCTGCTCACGCCTGTCGTAAAGGCCTTCTTCTCAACCAAATCCAACGAACCCTTCATGCCTGAACTGATCAACCTGAGCAAATCGCAGGAGAGTATCGTCAGTGCCGAAGACCCCGTAAAATGGGGGTTCGATTTGAAACAGATCACAGGAATGTGAATCAGCCCCAATAACAACTTTCTCAGGAGAAAAGCATGTCAGATATCCAGTCGGTCTTGAACGAAAAGCGCGTATTTGCGCCATCCGATGCCTTTGTGAAGCAGGCCAACGTCTCCGGCATGGCCGCCTACAAGGCGATGGTCGACGCTGCCAACAAGGATTACGCCGGCTACTGGGCCAACCTGGCCCGCGAGACCGTGCTCTGGCACAAACCCTTCACCAAGACGCTGGACGACAGCAACGCCCCGTTCTACAAGTGGTTCGAGGACGGCGAACTGAACGTCTCCTACAACTGCCTGGACAAGCACTTGGCAAAACAAGGCGACAAGACCGCCATCATCTTCGAAGCCGATGACGGCAAAGTCACCAAGGTCACCTACAAGGAACTGCACGCCCGCGTGTGCCAGTTCGCCAACGGCCTGAAGGCGCGCGGCATCAAGAAGGGCGACCGCGTGATCATCTACATGCCGATGAGCGTGGAAGCCGTGGTCGCCATGCAGGGTTGCGCCCGTATCGGCGCGATCCACTCCGTCGTGTTCGGCGGCTTCTCCTCCAAGAGCCTGCACGAGCGCATCACCGACGCGCAGGCCGTGGCAGTGATCACCTCCGACGGCCAGTTCCGCGGCGGCAAGGCGATGGCACTCAAGCCCGCCGTCGATGAAGCACTGACCATGGGCGGCTGCGAAGGCGTGCATAGCGTCATCGTCTACCAGCGCACCAAGGGCGAAGTGCAATGGCACAAGAATAACGTCTGGTGGCATGACGTCATCGCCGGACAGGGCGACACCTGCGAGCCGGAATGGGTTGGCGCGGAGCATCCGCTGTTCATCCTCTACACCTCCGGCTCCACCGGCAAACCCAAGGGCGTGCAGCACTCCACCGGTGGCTATCTGCTGGGCGCGATGCTGTCGATCAAGTGGGTGTTCGACTACAAAGACTCCGACATTTTCTGGTGCACCGCCGACGTGGGCTGGATCACCGGCCACAGCTATGTCGCCTACGGCCCGCTGGCCATGGGCGCGACCCAGGTCATCTTCGAGGGCGTGCCGACCTACCCGGATGCCGGCCGTTTCTGGAAGATGATCCAGGACCACAAGGTCACCACCTTCTACACCGCACCGACTGCTATCCGCTCACTGATCAAGCTCGGCGGCGACCTGCCCAAACAATACGACCTGTCCTCGCTGCGCCTGCTGGGCTCCGTGGGCGAGCCGATCAATCCTGAAGCATGGATGTGGTACTACAACACCGTCGGCGGCGCACGCTGCCCGATCGTGGACACCTGGTGGCAGACCGAGACCGGTTGCCACATGATCGCCCCGCTGCCCGGCGCGATGCCGATCAAGCCCGGCACCTGCACCCTGCCACTGCCCGGCATCATCGCCACCATCGTCAACGAGGCCGGCGACGAAGTGCATGACCAGCACGGCGGCTTCCTCGTCATCAAGAAGCCCTTCCCCTCGCAGATCCGCACCATCTGGGGCGATCCCGAGCGTTACAAGAAGGGCTACTTCCCCGAAGAGATGCACGGCGCCTATCTGGCCGGCGACTCCGCACACCGCGACGAAGATGGCTACTTCTGGATCATGGGCCGTATCGACGACGTGCTGAACGTCTCCGGTCACCGCCTTGGCACCATGGAGATCGAATCCGCACTGGTCTCCAACCCGCTGGTCGCGGAAGCCGCCATCGTCGGCAAACCGCACGAGATCAAGGGCGAAGCCGTGGTCGCATTCGTGGTGCTGAAGGGTGCACGTCCTGCCGATGCGGCAGCGGCGAAGAAACTGGCCGATGAGCTGCGCAACTGGGTGGGCAAGGAGATCGGTCCGATCGCCAAACCCGACGAGATCCGCTTCGGCGACAACCTGCCCAAGACCCGTTCCGGCAAGATCATGCGTCGTCTGTTGCGTGCCGTTGCCAAGGGCGAAGAGATCACTCAGGACGTTTCTACTCTTGAGAATCCTGCGATCCTTGAGCAATTGAAAGAAGTCATCAAGTAAGCATTGGCCGGAATCTCCGGCAGAACGAAGGGGGAGCGGCGACGCCCCCCTTTTTTTCGGGCTGAAATACACCCTTCCCGTAACAAAAAACCTTCAATAATCAAACTGGAATGACACGACCGAGGTTGACCCAAGCCCTTGCCTCCGCTACCATCGCGACACTTCAATCAAGACGGCTGCCAATAGTGTCCATCAAAAAACCGTTTCTGCTCATTCTCAGCGCCGTGCTCGGCTGCACCGTTGCCATGGCGTCCCATGCCGAGACGGTCGTAGCATTGAATACTTCCGAATTGACTGCACCTGCCGTTCAAGCACCACCCGCTGAAACTACCGCGCCGCAACAAACTGCGACGATCCAGACACCCGCTGCCGAATCGACAGCTGAACCCGAAACACAAGCCCCCGCCCCGATACGCGAAGCAATGATCGTCGCGCCCGAACCGGCAGCCGATGACCTGTGGCAACGCATCCGCAACGGCTATGGCATGAACGAGCTGAACAGCCCGCTGATCAAGCGCCACGAGAAGTGGTATGCCAGCCATCCCGACTACGTGTTGCGCATGACCGAGCGCGGTCGCCGTTACCTGTTCTACATCGTCGAGGAAGTCGAACGCCGCGGCATGCCGATGGAGATCGCGCTGTTGCCGATGATCGAGAGCGCCTTCAACCCCGGCGCCAACTCGGTGGCGAGTGCCTCCGGCATCTGGCAGTTCATTCCTTCCACCGGCAAACACTTCGGCATGGAGCAGAACTGGTGGCACGACGGCCGTCGCGACATCATCGGTGCGACCAACGGCGCACTGGACTATCTGCAGAAACTGCATGACCAGTTCGGCGATTGGGAACTGGCACTGGCCGCCTACAACTGGGGCGAGAACGCGGTCGCCCGCGCACAGGCCAAGAACCGCAAGCTGCGCAAACCCACCGATTACTCGCACCTCAGGATGCCGCGCGAGACCCAGAACTACGTGCCGAAACTGCTGGCCGTGAAGAACATCGTCAGCGACCCTGCCCGCTTCGGCCTGATCCTGAGCGATGTGCCGGATGAACCTTATTTCGAAGCCGTCGCCGCCAATCAGCACATGGATGTGAAGATCGCCGCGGAACTCGCTGACATCTCTATGGAAGAATTCATCGCCCTGAATCCCAGCCACAACCGCCCGGTAATCCTGCAGGGCACCTCAGAAGTGCTGTTGTTGCCGGTAGACAAGGTCGAGACTTTCCGCAACAACCTGGCCAAGACCGATCTGCGCCTGGTCTCCTGGCAACCCTACGAAAGCAAGAAAGGCGAACGCTTCGAGCAGATCGCCGCGCACTTCGGCTTGTCGATATCCGAATTGCGCTCTGCCAACGGCCTGTCCAAGTATGCGCAGGAAAGCAACGGCCAGACCCTGCTGGTACCGATCAAGGATGAGGAATCGGCGATCCAGTTCGCCGCGTTCAACATGCATCCCAACGCCGTCGCCGAGATGTACGGTGCGGTCCGCTACACGGTACGCAGGGGCGACACCATCTCCACCATCGCGCGCCGCTTCCATGTCAGCCAGCGACAACTGCGCGAAGCGAACAACGGCAGAACATTCCTGCGCGTCGGCCAGCATTTCAACATCGTCCTGTCCGACACCAATCGCCCCGTCGCACGCAAGCGTAGCGTCACCGCGACCAAAGCCAAATCGAAGAAGAACACCAACACCCGCAAGAAGTCGGCCAGCATGAAGGTCGCTTACGACACCAGCCACTCCAGGCAATCGAACTGATCTATTTGTTGTACAGGTGGCAATGCACCTGATGCGTCGTGCTGATCCGGCTAGCGTCCGGATAGTGTGAGCAGACCGTCATCGCGTGCGCGCAACGCGGCGCGAAATGGCAGCCCGCAGGCGGATTCGCCGGTGACGGCAGATCGCCTTCCAGTTTGACATATTCCCTGCCCGCCCCGTCGATGCGCGGCACTGCAGACAGCAATGCCTGTGTGTAGGGATGCTTCGGTGAACGCATCACCTCCTCCGTCGTACCGCGCTCGACGACACGCCCCAGATACATCACGCACACTTCGTGCGCGAGATATTCCACCACCGCCAGGTTGTGGGTGATGAAGAGATAGCTCAGCCCCAATTCCTGCTGCAATTCTTTCAGCAGATTCAGTATCTGTGCCTGCACCGACACATCCAGCGCCGAGGTCGGCTCGTCGCAGATGAGCAGTTGCGGCGACACCGCCAGCGCGCGTGCGATGGCGATGCGCTGGCGCTGCCCGCCGGAAAACTCGTGCGGGTAACGCCACTTGCTCTCGCGTGCCAGCCCCACCTTGTCCAGCAAGCCGTCAATATGCGTCTGCCGCGCGGCGCTGTCGTCGCCGATGCCGAGCGCGCTCATACCCTCTTCCAGTATCTCGGCCACGCGCATCTTGGGATTCAGCGAGGCATACGGATCCTGGAACACCATCTGCATGGTCGAGCGCGCGGCGTCCGTGCCGATCAATTCCTTCCCGGCGAACTGCACACTGCCTGCGGTGGCAGGAAGCAGCCGCAACAGCGCCTTGCCCAGCGTCGTCTTGCCACAACCAGATTCACCCACCAGCGCCAGCGTGCGCCCCTGCGGGATGGACAGCGACACGCCATCCACCGCTTTCACATTCCCGATCACGCGTTGCAGGATGCCTTTGCGAATGGGGAAATGGACTTGCAGGTCGGAGACCTGCAAGAGTGCCGAATGTGTAGTGCTGAATACTGAGTGCTGAGTGCCGAGTGTGCGATCGGAAGCCCGGGGTGACTCTGCACTCAGCACTCGTTCCTCAGCACTTTGGTATAGATGACACCTCACCCCGCGCCCATCCACCACTGTCCACTCCGGTGTCTGCTCGCGGCACAGCGCCCAAGCCTTGTCGCAGCGCGGTGCAAACCGACAGCCTTGGGTGATGCTGCCGAGAGGCGGCACGCTGCCGAGAATCGCACTCAGCGGCTGTCCGCTGCGTCGCGCGTCCGGCAACGCGGCAAACAGCTTTTGCGTGTAAGGATGCAACGGTTTGGCGAACAACTGTTCGCGCGTGGACTGCTCAACGATCTGCCCCGCATACATCACGCCGACGCGGTGCGCGTTCTCCGCCACCACGCCGAGATCGTGGGTGATAAGCAACATCGCCATGCCGGTCGTGTCTTGCGTCTCGCGCAGTAGTTGCAGCACCTGCGCCTGTATCGTCACATCCAGTGCGGTGGTCGGCTCGTCGGCGATCAGCAGTTTCGGACTGCCCGCCAGCGCCATCGCGATCATCACACGCTGCTTCATGCCGCCGGAAAGTTGGAACGGATACTCATCCACCCGACGCGCGGCATCTGGAATACCGACTTGAGTCAGCAGTTCGATGCAGCGGGCATTGGCTGCTGCACCCTTTATGCCATGGTGCAGCGCCAGCACTTCGGCAATCTGCGCGCCCACCGTCATCACCGGGTTCAGGCTCAGCCCGGGTTCCTGGAAGATCATCGCCATCGTCCCGCCGCGCACTTCGCGCATATCATGCTCGGGCAGGTCGAACAATGCGGCGCCATCCATCTGCACCGCTCCGCCCGTATTCACCACGCCATCGGGGAGCAAGCGCATCAGCGACAGCGCGGTCATCGACTTGCCGCAGCCGGACTCGCCCAGCAAGGCGAAAGTCTCGCCCGCCGCGATGTCGAAAGAGATGCCGTCCACGATGGTCGCACCGTTGCGCAGGCGGGTGACGAGCTTGTCGACCTTGAACAGGCTCATGTCGCGTTCTCCGTCCGGTTCAGGCGCGGATCAAAAGCATCGCGCACCGCGTCCGCAAAGAGATTCGCCGCCAGCACCAGCACCAGCATGAAGCCAAAAGCCGCAGCCAGCGCCCACCACACCATAGGCTCGCGGCCCATCTCCAGACGCGCCGCATTGATCATGGTGCCGAAGGAGATCATCGAGGGGTCAACGCCGACGCCGATATAGGACAGTACCGCTTCGGCCAGCACCAGTGCGGAGAAATCCATTACCAGTGCGATGAGCACGATGTGCATCACATTGGGCATGATGTGGCGCGTGAGGATGCGCAGTGAGGACACGCCGAACGATTGCGCCGCCTGGATGTACTCCATCTCGCGCAGCTTCAGCGTCTCGCCGCGCAGCAGGCGGCACAGGCTGGTCCAGCTCGTGATCCCGAGGATCAGGCACAGGCACACAAGTCGTGCATCAGCGCGCTTTGCCTCAAGGTCAAACCAATCCGCATGCTGATCGATAAACATTTGCATCATCAACACCATCGCCGCGATCAGCAACACGCTGGGGATGGAACTCAGCACCGTGTAGATGTACTGGATAACATCATCCACCCAGCCGCGGAAATAACCTGCCGCCACACCAAGGAACAGTGCCAGCGGCAGCGTCACCAGCGTGGTCACCGTGCCGATGATGAGGCCGGTGCGTATGCTCTTCAATGAAAGATACAGCACGTCCTGCCCGACCTTGTCGGTGCCGAGCACATGGTAAACGGTGGCGAGGCTGACAACAGCGCCGATGAGGGTGGTGAGGATCAGTGTGGCGCTGGAGACCGCGCGGTCGCATCCGGAAGCACAGTGCAAGGTCCGGTGCGAAAGATAGAACGACAACAGCCCGACCAGCAGTCCCAATCCTCCGCCAACCAGCGCCCGCTTCAGCACATCGGCATCGCGTTGCGACACATCGGTCAGATGCGCACCGCCATACTGCAAGCGCGGATAGTCGCGAACGACATTGCCCTGCGCGTCGGGCATGCTCTCTTTGGCATACAGCGTGAGTGCGAAGGGTTCGGAATAGGTCTTTTCGGTGTGCGTACGCAGCGGGTCGACCAGCTTGTCGAACACGCTCAACACCTCGGGCGAATAAACTTTCTCGCCGCCGCTCGTTTGCGGCAAAGCCATGCGGAAGTGCAGCGTATCGAGCAAGCCGACTGCAAGGAACAGCGACAGCACCAGCAGCGACACCATCGCCACACTGCTCCGCGCCACGCGCCTCCAGGGCAGCAACAGATGCTCATGCCGCCGCACATACCAAGCCGCCACGCCCGCCGCCGCCAGCAGCAGAAAGATCAGTTTGTCGCTCCACAGAAAGACGAGTTGGAAACTCATTGCAGCCTCACCCTCGGATCGACAACGGTATAGGAGATGTCGGTCAGGATCAGTCCCACGATGTACAGCACCGAACCGAGGAACACCATCGCGCGCACCACGCTGAAATCCTGCGCGTTGATGGCGTCGATGGTGTAGCTGCCCAGGCCGGGGATGCCAAAGAAGGATTCAGTGAGCAGGCTGCCCATGAACAGCAGCGGGATGACCACCACCACGCCGGTAAGGATCGGGATCATGGCGTTCTTCAGCACATGGGTGAACAGCACGCGCAGTTCGGACAATCCTTTGGCGCGCGCGGTGCGCACATAGTCCTTGCCGATCTCTTCGAGGAAGATGGTGCGATACCAGCGGCTACTCGAACCGACGCCGCCCATCACACCGATGAGGATGGGCAGCACCACGAACTTGAAACTGTCCGCGCCTCCCGCGTAACCCGAGATGGGCACCAGATGCCACAGCTTGCTGACCACGAACTGCCCGCCGATGATGTAGAACAGACCGGATACCGACATCAGCAGCACACACAGCGCCACCCCAGCCATGTCCAACGCGGTGGCGCGGAACAGCGTCATCAACAGGGCGAAACTGACATACACGACAAGGCCAACAAGAAAGGTCGGCAGCGCAATCGCCAGACTCGGCCCCATGCGCTTGGTGATCTCGCGGCCGATGCTGCGGCCGTCATCCGAATAGCCAAAATCCAGGACGAACATGCTGGCCGATTTCTGCCAGAAGACGGTGTCAGTGAGTTTCGCCGTACCGTTGGCCGCGCTGTTCACCAGCAAGGGCTTGTCGTAGCCGCGCTGCTGCTTCCACTTTTCAATGGCTTCCGGCGTCACACGCTTCACGCCGAGCTGCATGCGCGCCATATCGTCCGGCGTATTCACCACGAAGAACAGCGCGAAGGTGAGCAGGTTCACCCCGATCAGGATGGGCACGGCGTAGATGATGCGGCGGATGAGGTAGGCGATCATGTATGGCCGATATTGTACGGGATTCGGCTATCATCCTAGCAAGCTGTTGAAAACTACTGCGGTGGTCATCTGCGGCGTTGCGCGGTGCTCGCTTCCTCGCCTACCTGCGAGGTATGTCTCGGTCGCTGCGCTCCGCGCGCCTTGCATCTGACCATCCTCGCTACGTTTTCAGCAGCTTGCCAAATAGAGGAGAACCCGCATGAAGATCGAGATCTGGTCCGACATCATCTGCCCCTGGTGCTACATCGGCAAACGCAATTTCGAGAAAGCGCTGGCTGCTTTCCCGCACAGGGAACAGGTGCAAATCATCTGGCGCAGCTTCGAACTCGACCCGCACGCGCCCGCTGAACTGCCCGGCACGCTGGAAGAGATGCTGGCGAAAAAATACCACACCAGCAAGCAGGAAACCGCCGCCATGGTCGCCCGCGTGACCGAAGCGGCCAAGACCGCCGGGCTGGAATATCATCTGGATAAGGCCCGCACCGGCAACACCTTGGCCGCCCACCGCCTGCTGCACCACGCTACCAACAAGGGACTGGGCGACAAAGCCACCGAACGCCTCATGCATGCCTACTTCTGCGAATCGCTGCCGGTCGGCGACCGCGCCGCCCTCGCCCGTCTCGCGCCGGAATTCGGCATCACAGAGGACGAGGCGTTGAAGGTGCTGGAGAGCGAAGCTTACGCCGAGGCCGTGCGCGCCGACGAAGCACGCGCAACCAAACTGGGCATCAACGTCGTACCTTCATTCGTCATCAACGAGAAGCATCTGATCACGGGTGGACAGCCGGTAGAGGGGTTTGCGGCGGCGTTGCGACAAGCGATGACCGAATCTGCTTGAAGTCCTAGCGGGCCTCGTCCCTCTTCCGCAACACCCACCCCATCCACCCAGCGAACATCAGCACCAGCCCTGCTCCCAGCCACAATGGCCAATGCACCGGCTGGTTCCACTCACGCCGTTTGGCATCGCGCTGTGCCGCATCCACGCGCCAATACTTGAGCTTGTTGTTGGCCATGATGTTGGGTTTGATGTTGTGCAGCCAGCCGTGCTGCAGCACGTAGCCCTTGGGATGGAAGCCCCACAGCCAAGGTGAGTCGCGGCGCAGGATCTCCTGCATCTGGTCGATGATGGCCTGCCGTGCGGGGCTGTTGTCCATGTTCTTCATCTGCTCGAACAGGCGATCGAATTCCGGCTCGCTGTAGTTGCTGGCGTTCTCGCCGCTGAACTTCACTTTGCCCTGCGGGCCATGCAGCAGGAAGAAGAAGTTCTCCGGGTCCGGATAGTCCGCGTTCCAGCCGAAGAAATACATCTGCGTGTCGCCGCGCCGTATCTTGTCCTGAAAGCGGTTGTAGTCGGTACTGCGCACATCGAGCTGTACGCCGAGCTTGTCGAACTGCTTGCGCAGCCAGTCAAGGCGCGACTTGTTGCCCATGCCGGTGGCGGTGGTGTCGAAGTGGATCACCAGCGGCTGGCCGGTCTTCGCCTCCACGCCGCCGGGGTAGCCCGCCTCGGCCAGCAGGCGTTTCGCCTCCGCGATGGGTTTGCGCTGCGGCAGACCTTTCACACAGTCGTACACATAGCTGTTGATACCCGTGCAGCCCTCGCGGTGACCGAAGATGCCGGGCGGGATGGGCGATTGCGCACTGATGCCGCGACCGTTGGCGAAGATGGAGACGAACTCCTCGAAGTCCATTGCGATGGCGATGGCGCGGCGCAATTTGCGCGCACGCTCGGAATTTCCGCCTGTCACCGGATCGAGCATGTTGAATCCGGTATACATAGTGGACGTGGCAACCGCGGTGTTGAGTACGATGCCCTGCACCTGCATGGCCTCGCTCACCGTCGCCTCGCCACTCACGCCGACCGACACCGCCTGGTCGAAGCTGTCCGAGCTGATCGCCGAGGCGTCGTAATAGCCTTGCAGGAACTTGTTCCAGTACGGGATGGTTTCCTTCTCCAGCGAAAACACGATGCTGTCGACCAGCGGCAACGCTTTGCCCGCATCGGCCAGCAGTCCCGCTTCGGCATCGCCCGCCTCGCCTTCCGACGGATAGGTCTCACTGTCGTAATAGGGGTTCTTCGTCAGCACCATGCGCCGGTTCGGGTCGTTCTCCGACAGATAGTACGGCCCGCTGCCCACCGGCCACCAGTCCAGCGTGAGATTGCGTTCCTTCATGCCGGGCAAGGCGTAGAAACGTTCCACCTCCTGCGGCATCGGCGAGAAGAACGGCATCGCCAGCCAATAGGCGAACTGCGGATATTTGCCGTGGACGGTGATGCGGTATGTGGTGTCATCCACCACCTCCACACCGGACAGCGGATACTGATTCAGATCGAGGAACCCATCCGGGTGCGCCCTGGAAGCCGCCTGCAATGCGGCTGCGTAATCCTTGAGGCCGACGATGTATTCACTCATCACGCCGGCGATGGGCGTATGCAGTTGCGGATGCACCAGTCGCTTGATCTGGTAGGCATAGTCGGCCGCCGTCACCTCTCGCGTGGCGGTCGCGGCGAAATCGGCCAGCGAGGCGATGCCGTCCAGCTTGCGCAGGGAATTGGCGGGGACGAAGGCCGGATGCGGCTGGTAGCGCATGCCGGGCTTGATGCGGATCTCGTACACGCTATAAACGATGCGCTCCACCGCCGCCTTGTCCGGCAAGGGACGGCGGTTCTTGTCCAGATAGCTGACCGTGGGCAGCACGCTGGCGGCCAAAGGCGTCAGCTGATAGGGGCGCTTCAGATAGTGGTATTGCAGCGGCGGCGCGTAGACCAGCGCGAGGAACTCGTATTCGTTCTCGCTATAGGCCTGCGCCGGATCGAGGTGCTTGGGGCGCTCGGTGAAGGCGCTGTAGAGGATGGACTTGCCATCATCCGCAGTTGGATAGGGGTTGTTCCACAGGCCGCCATCGCAGGCGGCAAGCAACAGGCAAAGCGTGACAGAAAATAGCACTTTCATGGCGCTAGAGTTTAGCCGAAAGGGTGCGCTTCGCGGTAAGATTGCATCACATTCACGAACGGGCATATGGCAATGAATCAGGATTGGCAAAATTTTCTCACCACCCAAGGCGCACAGATTCAGGACGGCGCTGTACAACATTTCGGCGATGCCGCTGCCGAGCGTATCGCCGCGCGTGACGGCACCGTGCTGTGCGACCTGTCGCAATTCGGCGTGATCAAAGTCACCGGCGAAGAAGCGCAGGGTTTCCTGCACAACCTGTTCAGCAGCGACGTCAATGCGCTCACCCCGCAACACGCCCTGCCCAGCAGCTTCAACACCGCAAAAGGCCGCGCGCTGGCGACCCTCCTGATCTGGCGCAATCCGGCTGAGTTCTTCCTGCAGTTGCCGACCGGCGTGCTAGCGGCCATCCAGAAGAAACTCACCATGTATGTGCTGCGCGCGAAGGTGAAGATAACGAACGCCAGTGACGACGTCGTATGTCTGGGCCTGTCCGGCACCAGCGCCGCCACTCTGTTGCAGCAGCACTTCCCCGCTTTGCCGCAAGCCCCGCTCGATGCCGTGCAACACGCAGACACCACAGTCATCTGCCTTGCCGCAGACCGCTTCCAGATCAGCACCTCGCCGACAGAAGCGATCGCGTTGTGGCAAAAACTCAACGGCACTGCCAAGCCGGCCGGCTCGGCCTGCTGGGACTGGCTCAACATCCGCGCGGGCATTCCCGTCATCCTGCCGCAGACGCAGGAAGCCTTCGTGCCGCAGATGGCCAACCTCGACCTTACCGGCGCGGTGAACTTCAAGAAGGGTTGCTATCCGGGACAGGAGATCGTTGCGCGCATGCAATATCTGGGCAAGAACAAACGCCGCATGTATCTGGCGCATATCGATGGCGATGCCGCCCCGCAACCGGGTGCGGAACTGTTCAGCATGGAGATGGAAGGCCAGAGCTGCGGCCTCATCGCCAACGCGGCGGCGGCGCCGGGCGGCGGTTACGATGTGCTGGCCGTGGTGCAGATCGCCAGCCATGATGCGTTCCCGGTTCACCTGGGCGTACTCACCGGCGCGCGTTTGCAGTTCGAACCCCTGCCTTACCCCATCCCATGAACCTGCCGGCCAGTCTGTTCTCCGGAGACTGGTTATGGCTGACCAACGCCGCCTTCGCGCTCTTCCTCTATCGCGCCGCCAGCAGCGCGCCCTGGCGCAAGGTGTTGGATAACGGCATTATGATTAACGCGCTGGTGGGGCTGATCATCGGCGCTTTCGTGTTCTGGCAATTCAACGCGGGCATCCGTCCCGGCTTCAACTTCCACATCCTGGGTTCTACTTTGTTCATGCTCATGTTCGGCTGGCAGATCGCCACCGTCTCCATCGCGCTGATCATGCTCGCCACGTGGCTGCGCACGGACGTCGGCCTGATCACACTTGGCGTGAACGGTCTGCTGATGATCGCTATCCCGGTATTGTTCAGCGACTGGCTGCTGCGTTTCAGCAAGAAGAACCTGCCGAAGAACCTGTTCCTGTTCGTGCTGTTCAACGGCTTTATCTGCGGCGCGCTCGGCATCATGCTGAACGCAGTAGCGACCACGCTGATCCTGCTGTACCTGAGCCCCTACACCTGGGGCGAGATACAACACCACTACCTCGTCGCCATCCCCGTGCTGATGCTCACTGAAGCCTTCGTCTCCGGCATGCTGATCACCGCCTTCACCGTGTTCCAGCCGGAAGCGGTGATGAATTTCAGTGACGAGGAATATATCAACGGGAAGTGATTCAGCGGGGCTTGAGTTTCAGCTTCATCTTCTTGTGCGGCATGCCGGCATCCATGAACTCCTTGCCTTCTTCGATGAATCCGAACAGATGGTAGAACGGTAGAGCCTGCACCTGCGCATCGACATCAACTTGCTTGAGTCCCCGGGCGCGCGCCTCGTCCAGCAGTATCTCCAGAATCGCCGTGCCCACCCGCTTGTTGCGCCATTCCGGCAATACCGCGATGCGGCCGACATGCCCGTTCGGCAAGATGCGCCCGCAACCGATGGCGTCGCCGTTGAGGCTCAGCACCAGCGCATGGCGGCTGCCGCCGTCCATGTCATCCCACTCCAACTCTGCGGGAACGCATTGCTCGCGGATGAACACCGCTTCGCGAATGGCACGCAACAAGGGTTCGCCGTCATGCCAACTGACCAGACTGACTGTGAAAGGGGTAGTCATAACTCATCTCCTGTGTTCTCCGCCGACCTTGCGGTCGTACGGAAAAGAAACGTTGTTATTCTGTGAACTACTTCACGCCACAATTTCCACTTCTGTCCCAGCTTCAACTCTGTCGAACAACTCCAGCAATTCGCTGTTGCGCATACGCACACATCCGCGCGATCCCGGCCTGCCCAGCTCTATACCGTCCGGCGTGCCATGGATATAGATGTAGCGGCGCATGGTATCGCAAGAACCGAAACGGTTGTAGCCCTGCTCCTTGCCAGATAACCAGAGGATACGAGTCAAGATCCAATCGCGTCCGGGATGCTGCGCTCCCAGATCCGGCGTGTATATCTCGCCAGTCGGCCTGCGCTTCATAAACACCGCATTCTCCGGCTGCCCCGCGCCTATCTTCGCGCGGATGACATGTTTGCCGCGCGGCGTGCAGAAACTGCCGTTCTCCTCGCCCACACCGTTCAAGCCAGTCGATACCCGATAACTGCGCACGGATTTACCGCCGTCATCGAACAGCTCCAGCGTCTGCGTCGGGATGTAGATGACGATCTTCATTGCGCCTTCTGCTGCGCGCGGCGCAGTGCAAAGAATCCGCTCAACACTTTGCCGCATTCTTCGGCCAGCAATCCGCCTTCGATATCTGCATGGTGGTTGAGCTTGGCCTCATCGAACAAGTCGAGCACACTCCCCGCCGCGCCCGTCTTCGGATCGCGTGCACCATACACCACGCGCGCGATTCGCGCATGGAACATCGCGCCTACGCACATGACACAAGGCTCCAGCGTAACAAAAAGTTCACAGCCCACCAGACGATAATTACCCAGATATTGAGCCGCATCACGCAGCGCCGCGATCTCGGCATGGGCGGTCGGATCATGTTTCGAAATGGGCGCATTGCTGCCGCGCCCGACGATTTGGCCGTCTTTCACCACCACGGCCCCCACCGGCACCTCGCCCGCCTGCGCAGCATGTTCGGCCAGCAGCAAGGCTTCGCGCATGAAGACGATGTCGCTTTCGCTGGCGGGGATATTCGGATCGTTCACGCTATTCATACGCGCATTGTACGGGCAAAGATCGGATTGCCAAACGGTTAGGCGAAGCACAGAATGCCAGCGCACATTCCTCGCGAAAAAACATGCCGGAACAACCAGTCAGTCAGACCGAGAAAAGATCGCCCGGACGCGAACAGACGCTCGGTGAAGAGATCGCCAACACCATCAGCCATAGCGTCGGGCTGGGCGCGGCCATCGTCGGCACACCGCTGCTCATCGTGCATGCGGTGCAACAGGGCAGCGTGGGTTACATCGTCGGCAGCGCCATCTTTGCCGCCACCATGATTGCGCTCTATCTCGCCTCCAGCCTCTATCACTCGTTCCAGCCGGGCAGACTCAAACACATCTTCCGCATCATCGACCACTCCGCAGTCTACCTGCTCATCGCGGGAACCTACACGCCGTTCACGCTCGGCGTACTGTACGGTGCATGGGGATGGACCTTGCTGGTGCTGATCTGGGTATTGGCACTGACCGGTGTGGCATTGAAAGTGTTACGGCGCATGACCCACCCCGTCATCTCAACGATCCTCTACCTGCTGATGGGCTGGCTCATCATCGTCGCCATCGACCCGCTCTACGAACGCCTGCCAGCAGCCGGGTTGTTCTGGCTGGTCGCCGGGGGGCTGGCCTACACGCTGGGCACCATCTTCTTCGTCGCCGATTCACGCCTGCGCTACGGCCACTTCATCTGGCACTGGTTCGTGCTGGCGGGCACGACCTGCCATTATTTTGCGGTGTATTGGTACGCGGCTTGAACATCCCTGTTCAGAATAATGCCGTTCGTGCTGAGCTTGTAGAAGCACAAGATCCGTTCACATTTCGACAGGCTCAATGCGAACGGATTCTTCCTCTCGTGGAAAACAGTGATCGTCACATCCTCGGTCTTGCCGTCCCGCTCTGCCTCACCGAATTGCGCAGCGCACGCAGCACATTCTCCACCGTGCGCAACTGCATCTTCCTCACCGGCGAAGGAGGACTCTTCTCGTCGGGGATCTCGGTGCCGTAGCCAGGTTTGTCGATGACCACGCTGCCGAAGTCGTTGGAGACGACGATGGAAGTCTGCTTGCCCTCTTCTTCCGGCTCCATCAGCACGATCTTGGCCGACGCATCGATGGTCTTGCCATCCACCTCCTGACGGTCGCTCACCTCACCCTCGACCTGCGTGCCGCGTATGCCGATGGTGGCGACGCGCGCCCTCACCTGCATATTGCGCCCCTTGCCGTGCGCGATCAGGCCGGACACGAAACGGAACATGCCTTTGACGATCCTGGAGTGGAACGCATCGTCAGTCGCCCCTTTTTTGTATTTGAAGTTCTCGATCACGAACTCGGTATTCGGCCCCAGCGCGAACTTCGACTCGTCGGCGAACTGGATATGCACACTGGTGCCCTTGTCCGTCTTGATGTTCTCGCCCGAATAGACCGCATCGCCGACGGCCAGCTTGCGCGTAGTGCCATCCGCTTGCTTCGCCTCGGCCACATTGTCGCCGGTCATCTTCTCCACCGTGCCTGCGGAAGGAAGAGCCTCGGCAGCCTGCACCGCAAACGGTGACAACACCGCCGCCAACAAAACCAAACCCGTCATCCAATTTCTGTAAGTCATATCAGTCTCCTTGGAAAATCATCAAAACAAATTCCGGTTCCATTATTCCCTCTCCCGCAAGCGGGAGAGGGTTAGGGTGAGAGGCGTTGATCGGAGATCGAAATATCGAAAACCCCAACCCCTCCCTTAACAGTGGAGGGAGTAAACGTCAGCCCCCTACTTCCCCTTCACCAACTCCCGCGTCAACTTCCTGCTAACACTCGGCAAGAACACATTACCCTTAACCCTGGACGGCAGATATTGCGCGGTGATTGCCAGCTTGCCAACATTGAAACGCTCCATGTTCTGACGCGTCACCACCAACTTCGCCTGCCCCTTCGCATCCAGCTTCACCGGCTTGCCCAGCGGCTTGTCGCCCAGCATGAACTGAACCGCACCGGCAGGCACTGCGCGAACACCCTTCACCTTCGGCACGACCATCGCATGACGCGCCACCGTGGCCGTGACCAGCGTCTCGCCACGTGCGTCTGGCTTGTTCGCTACACGTACGACGACCGACGTCAGTCCGGCTCGCAACTTCTCGATACGCTGATAAGCTAGGGCAAAACCGGTATTGCCGGTGAACATCACGTCAAAGACACAATTGGCTTTTTCGTTCTTGCCGACAATCGCACGGCACTGCTGTTGTGCGACTGCTTTTGCCACGGGTTTCAACACAATGCCTCTGGGTGCCACGGGAGCGATACGTCGCTCTGGAGCCGCAACTGCCATTGCTCTCGGCCTTGGTGTCGCGGCCATTGAAGGTGCAGCACAAAGCGGCTTTTCCAAAGGCCACACGGATGTAAACGTGCTGGTCGATGTGCCAGGGGCATAGTAGAACAGGCTGGTATCGTCATTAACGCGCCATGAATCGGCGAACTTCTCATATAACTCCACGAAACGATCGCATAACGCCGATGGCATGGCCCCAAAGGATGTCCCATCGGCAAGCCGTGGCAGCCAGCTTCCCGCAGTGTTGATGCCCATAAGACCCTCGCGAGCCGGGGTGTGCATGACACCTATTTGCATATACGACAAAGAGCCCCACAGGTACGCGGAAACGGTCATCGCGGTTCCATCCGGGAAATCGACTTGAATGCTATTCGCCCCCAATGGGATCACTCGACCGCCAACACCGAGATCAACACCGTTCGCGGGGAGTGTCGTCACCTTACCATTTATGCGCAACTCGGGAACGCCGCTGGCATTCGGCTGGTAAGTGACGCGGTAATCGCCTACACGAGCCGCGACCGCCGTATTGATACTCACCCCCACCGCCAAGCCAGAGTAAGGGTCGGTAAAGGGCGCGGGACCAGGTATCGCTGTCTGACGCGTCTGTATCTCCATGCCGTTTGCGCCGCGCAGCGCAACAAACTCGCCCGCGCTTTGGAAATCGTAGCGCAACCCGCGAACGGTGGTGATATGCGGGTCACCGTTGTCGTTTGCGTCGTTGGTTAAAGTGACTGTCACGTTGGCCGAAGCGGATAATCCACCCGCATCCGTTACTTGCACGGGCAAATTGAAGACTGGCTTGTATTCAAAGTTAACAGCAAGATGATTATCGACCAAGAGTCGCCCTGGAATGGCAGCGTCGAACCTGAACGCATTCGACTGAGTAACTCCGTTGACGTCAGCGAAGTTGCCAGCCGGGTCGATGCTATAGGTCAGCGTATCTCCATCCGGGTCGCTTGCATTCACAATGCCAACAAAATCATCAACACCGAAAGGCCACGCATTAGCTATCTGGTTGAATTCGATGTGGGTGAACGAGAGCGGCCCAACGATGCTCGGCGCATCGTTGCGGTTGTTGATAGTAACTGTCTTGGTGGTTTCGTAGCTCAGCCCACCATTGTCCGTCACTCGAAGACGGATGCTGTAATTCGGCGTTGCCTCAAAGTCGGCTGCATTGTTGATCGTTAACGTATTGCCCGTGATCGTGAATGCGCCATTGCCGGTGTCGCCCGTGCCCGCAACCAACTCAAAGGTGAACGGTGAGGCATAGCCACTTGCGATCGAATCCGGGTCGGTCGCTGACAGCGTCGCTACAGTTGCCCCCGCCGTATTATTTTCGTCAATGCTCGACGCGCTCAGATTTATCGCTATTGGTGCTTCGTCGCGGTTGTTGATGGTAACTGTCTTGGTGGTTTCGTAGCTCAGCCCGCCATTGTCCGTCACTCGAATACGGATGCTGTAATTCGGCGTTGCCTCAAAGTCGGCTGCATTGTTGAGCGCAAGCGTATTGCCCGTGATCGTGAATGCGCCATTGCCGGTGTCACCCACGCCCGCAACCAGCGCAAACGTGAACGGTGAGGCATAGCCACTTGCAATCGAATCCGGGTCGGTCGCCGTCAGCGTCGCCACCGTTGCCCCCGCCATATTGTTCTCGTCAATGCTCGATGCGCTCAGGTTTATCGCTGTTGGTGCTTCGTTTACATTCGACACAATGACCGTTAGTGGTTGATCAAACGTCGCACCGCCAAAGTCAGTCACTTGCACACGGATGTTGTAGCTCATCGTGGTCTCAAAATCAGCCGCACTGTTGATTGTGAGCGAGTTACCCGTGATGGAAAACGCACCATTGTCTGTGTCGCCGGTTCCCGCAACCAGAGCAAACGTAAACCTGTCGCAAGGGTCGAGATCGGTAGCCCCCAGCGTCCCCACCAATGCTCCCGGCATATTGTTCTCGTTGATACTGCTACTGGAAAGCGCGATTTCGGTGGCTGCTTGATAAGACAGAGCGCGGTAGATATCCAAGCGTGGTGTACTGCCAGTCGGATTCAATGAGTCAGGATACAAAACGTCCACATTGGCACTCGACACCAATGTTGACTTGATTTGTCCCGGCTGCACATTGCAGGACCTTAACATGGCTGCTGCACCAGCGACGAGAGGCGCGGCAAATGAATTACCGGTGACGGTGGCGTAATTGCCAGCCGGTGGCTGGGCACCATTGGTAGTAGTGAGGATATTGCATCCGGGTGCGGCGATATCTACCCAAGCGCCGAAATTGCTACTGGGCTCGCGCTGATCGTCTGCGCCGCACGCGCCCCCTCCTGATGTGCTGCTTGAAACCGCGATCAGTAATTCCGGCTGTGAATAGGAGTAATTCAAACTCGGATCAGTCGGATGTGTGAATGTGAAACCCTTGCATCGCGCAGGATAGTAGTACCCGTTAATATTGTTATTCCCGACAGCATTCACGACAACGGCGCGAGCTTGACCGTTGTACACCACTTGTTCAACCATATCGCAGACCTGTTTCCAATTCGCAGCGATAGCTGAGGCCCCCGCTGCAGAGAAGCTTGCGTTGACTACGGAAGCCTCCATGGGATGACCGGATATATAGTCTCTGGCAAGGGTAAACCCAGTGAGCATTTGTGACCAGACAACATTGGCGTTTGGGCTCACCTTTTCTGCGTGAATCTTGCTGCCGAACGCCACGCCCGCCATGCCTTTTGTGTTGTTGGTTTTGGCGGCAAGCACCCCTGCGACTTGGGTACCGTGTCCGGCACTGTCATCGTTCGTGCCACCACATCCGGTGACGGCCACCCCCGCTGCCGCATCTGTGGTCAACTGGCAGTTCCCTGCAGAAACGAAATCAGGATGAGTTCGATCCAATCCAGAATCCAGCACCACCACAGTCACTCCATTACCGGTTGCTCCGGCGTCCCACGCGTTAGTATCCACCCCATGTACATCGTGTTCCACCACCAGCTTCAGGCCGTGCTGGAGACTGAATTCAGGATCATCAATATGCAACGCAAATTGACCTATCGGATTGATGAAAGCACTCACCACACCTGGACGCGCTTTCAGTTGAGATGCGATTTCCAATAGTTGATTTGCATTGAGTCGCGCGGGAAGTCTTAATTGGTACAGGTTCAGCGTCATGTAGCTGCCCACAACTTTCGCATGGATGCTATCCGCCAATTTCCGGATTGCGGCAGCGGTGGTCGTAGGAGACACGGTTAACAGAATTTCGTCAGCGACGGCCGTTGAGCCATCCGGGAACACCGCCGGGCTGGTTATATCCGGCTCCGCCATATTCACTGGAAAGCTGCTTACGCATAGTTTCACCAAAGGAGAAACAAGTTCGGTTTTCTCCTGTTTGATAAACGCTTCATACTGCATGCACGTGTCTGGTTTCACCTTGGCAGTGTCGATCTGCACATCCTCGCCCCATGTGCCATCACTGGCAGTTACGTCGCCGTCTTTGCCAAGATCATTCATTGCGATAATCTGCTTATCTCCGATGCGTCTTAGATAAACAGTTGCTGTTGGCTTGAATTTCCCGACCAACGGGACACTAAAACTTACTGTTTTCTTGCCGCTATTTGCATACAAGTCAGCGGGTGACGCATTTGGCCTCAGCAACGCCAACTCGACACCAGCACTGACGTGGTAAGTGAAAGCTGGGAGTCGCGCCTTGATATGCACTTGCCCTGTTGTCGAACCGACGTCTTTATTCTTATCAACCGCAAAAAGGATTTTGACAGGCTCAGTCACACTTCCTGCTGCTAGTATTCCTTTGGGTAAGGCAAGTTCAAAGTAGGGCTGCCCATCCTTGCCATTTCTGCTCGCGTTCAACGGACGCACATTCTTGCTCTCAAATTGCTGAAGTGTGAGGCGAAGCGGCGCGAGGAGCGCAACAGCCGAACGGTTTTTGATGCGAACCTGAGTGGAATAGACGCCCTTCCTGGCATCAAACTGAACCTTGGAGTAAGTCACCGTCACGCGATGATCGACACTGACGACGATGGGGGCCGCATGCGCAACCTGCTGTAGTGCGAAGAATGAAAAGGCCAGCGCCCAGAACACAAACAGGAGCCGTTGCATCAGTCCGGTTGTGGATACACATGCATTCATTGCTACCCCCTCAAATGAAAAGTTCTGCCAATTGATAGGAACCCCAAACTCCAGTCATAAGCCCGCAAGCGGGCAAGTCGCTGGCTATCCGGTGCAGGCCGGCATCCAGTTACATTAAACAACCGGATGCCGAATCAAGTCCGGCATGACAATAGTTTGAGGTCCCTGATTTCAAAATCTAATCCGCCATCAACTCCCCAAGTATCTCCGGCCATACATCGCGCCAGCAGCAACTATGATCCTGATTCGGGTACACCTTGAACGTCGCCCCTTGCTGCTGTGAGATCGCATCATGCACAAGACTCGGAGGTACGTTGTCATCCTTCCCACCCGCATAGTGCATCTGCGTGATTCTCAGCGGCAGTGGTATGCGCGTCGCGGGGTTCAATGAACCTGACAAAGGCTGCTGCTTGTGCAACTCTGTCCATCGCTCCGTATCCAGATTAGCCGCCACCGAGATAAGTGCTTTGGTTTTCGGCTGGCGCTCCGCCAGCAACATCGCCAGAGTGCCGCCTCCGCTGTAGCCCATCAGTACCAGCGCCTGATAATCCACAGTCAAACGATCCAGTGCAGCGGACATGCTCGCAACAACCGCTTCCGAATAACGCCGATTAGTCCACAAGTCCGGCGTGCAAGCCTTTGCATTGTTCAATCCGTGGTAACAAGGGCGCCCCAGATAGAGACTGGGGACCGGATCAAGCGCCATGAGCTCGAGCATAAGCGGTGTGCGCGGTGTCGGATCGGATGCCGCTACCCGCTTGCGCGCCCAGGGTGTGCCATCTCCTTCCAGATAAACATGCAGCGCACCCGTGGTCGAGCGACCTTCCTTGAAGTAAGCGACATGACTGAAGCCCTCACCCGGCACGACCAGCTTGCGGTACCCAAAGTCGGTTGCTCGATCATCCATGCGTTGCGTCGGACTGGAGCAACCACATAACTGCGCGACGAGAAGCAGCCAGGAAATCCGCATCAGTGCATGCTGCACAGGCATACGTATGTCCGCAAATCCCGAGCTCAGGCGCCGCTTTGATCAGAATTCCATCAGCGCGCCAAGGCTGACCGCCCAACTATTCAGCAACTTGTCCTGAGTGCGTTTCTCGTAGTCCAAGAATAGTTGCGTCCCGCTGTCGAGCGCGGCCGACACTCCAAACCCGATATTCAAATAGTTGCGATCCGGTGCATCTGTTGCCACAGAAAAGTTGACCCCTGGTGTAATGACCAGCTCATTACTGATCTGCTGGGTATTGTTCTGGAATTCACGCACCGTAGCCAAACGCGCCGAAGGTACAAATGTCCCCCATTCGTAACCGTATGAAGCGCCCACCCGAACGCCCAGACTGCTGGTGAACGAGGTCGTGCTTCGATCGCCATAGTGCATCTCCAGCGTAGTTGTGCCGGTCTCGTTGTACCCCTTGAAACTGGTCTTGATGTAATCCAGATTGATGAAGGGCGACAGATTGAATCGACCAATATCCTTTTGGTAACTGGCTGAAATCCCCCCCATGAGTTGATTGCCGGTAGTGGTGCCACTGGTCGTGCCGGATATGCTCGTACCCCAAACGACTTTGCGTTGGCTATCAAAGTTGAGCTTCCCATAGCCCAGATAACCGTCAACAGCAGAGCTCTCCGAGGGCAGCCAGGTGCCGTACAGGGTAAAGGTAATGTTGCTGGTTTTCAGTGAACCGGCGCTGTTGAGGAAGTCAGCCTTATCCCTGATGTGGCCGATGATGCCGCCGAGCAAGAAACTGTCGGAAAAACGGTAATCCAGCCCGATGTTCAGTCCTGTCAGATCCGACTTATAGCCGTTTTCCAAATCGGTTTCTGGGCGTTCACCCTTGCCGTACAACGGCGTCACCAAGAAACCCCATCCCCCACCATCTGCACTCGCACCTTTTTCAGGTTGATCCTTCTGCTCGTCCAATGGCAAACCCACACCTTTCTTCTTGCGGGAGACTACCGAGCTACCGGCATTCGCAGTACCCAGATTGACTGAGGCAGTTGCAGCAGGACCGGCAAAACCAGTTGATGTCAGGGAGCACATATCGGCGATCTCCTGAGTTGGAGCCCCTGCACCATAGAGAACAGCACATATGTATGTGATGTATTCCTCGAATTGCACGTTTGATGTAGCCGCCCGCGCGCCCTGCGGCACCATCCCCAACACCATCACCCCAACCAATACCTTCCCCATCAAAGCAAGCCCGCTTGCTTTGGATTTAACGATTCCTGTGTTCATTTCTCCCCCCGCGATCCATTGCCAAGACCAACAAAAACGTGACGCCCTAAAGACCTCACTCACCCCGGGGTGACTTTGAAGGGAATCTACTTTCTAGTCAATATGCCAAACTGCCTAGATAGTTGATTAGTCCGCTATACCTTCACAGCGGCTCCCCGCCCCTTACCCACGGCTCATCTCGCCGACACCCACCTATACAAAACAATACCCTCCGCCAGTTTCGCCCTCGGCTATCACACGCCGTCCGCAAAAGACATATGCCAAAAGATATAGGCCATCAAAGCCCTTCCAGATATGAGGCTTTTCGCTCTACCATTGCGCTCGTCGCTTCAAACCAGTTCCTCAAAGCCCTCCCTCATCATTTTAGGAGTGCGCCCCCAAGCCCGCCGAACCCGCTTGCCTAACCGCCCGATTTTGACAACAATGGAGCCAGTAACCGGAGCCATAGATGCCAATACAAGCTGTAGCCGATTTCACCCTTCCCGCCACAGGCAGTGTCGATTTCACGCTCTACCCTATCCGCAGCAAATCGTTGGTGATCTATTTCTATCCCAAGGACAGTACGCCGGGTTGCACTACCGAGGCGCAGCAGTTTCGCGACTTGTATGCGGCTTATCAGAAGGCGGATTGCGAGATCGTGGGGGTATCGCGCGACAGCATCAAGTCGCATGAGAATTTCAAGACCCGGTTCACGCTGCCTTTCGCGCTGCTCTCGGACGCGGAAGAGAAACTCTGCACGCAGTTCGGCGTGATCAAGCAGAAGAAGTTGTACGGCAAGGATGTACGCGGTATCGAGCGCAGCACTTTTGTGCTCGACAACAAGGGCATCATCCGCAAGGAATGGCGCGGCCTCAAGGCGGACGGCCACGCAGAAGAAGTACTCGCCTTTGTTCAAACGCTCTAAAGGGAAACCATGAACGCACGCACAGCAACACCGGAAACCAAACTCTTCGTGCTGGATACCAACGTGCTGATGCACGACCCGACCAGCCTGTTCCGTTTCGAGGAACACGATGTCTATCTGCCGATGTTCGTGCTGGAAGAGCTGGACAACAACAAGAAGGGTATGACCGAAGTCGCGCGCAACGCGCGCCAGGCCAGCCGCTTCCTGGACAATCTGGTCAGTTCGAGCGAGGACAGCATCGACGAAGGCGTGCCGCTGGATGCGCTAGGCAACAAGAACGCCACCGGGCGCCTGTTCCTGCAGACCGAATTCATCAACGACCCGCTACCGGTGACGCTGGCGAACGGCAAGGCCGACAACGCCATCCTCGGCGTGGTCGCCCACCTGCACAACCAGCATTCCAAACGCCAGATCGCGCTGGTCAGCAAAGACATCAACATGCGCATCAAGGCGCGCGCGCTGGGGCTGGCGGCGCAGGACTATTTCAACGACAAGGTGCTGGAAGACACCGACCTGCTCTATTCCGGCATACGCGAGCTGCATCCCGATTTCTGGGACAAGAACGGCAAGGACATGGTGTCCGGCACGCAGGGCGCCCACACCTTCTACAACATCAAGGGACCGGACTGCCGCGACCTGCTGGTGAACGAGTTCGTCTTCCAGGACGATGCCAACAATCCTTTCCTGGCCGTGGTCGCCGCACAGGACGACAACACCGCCACACTGCGCACGCTCACCGACTACAACCACAGCAAGAACGCGATCTGGGGCATCACCGCACGCAACCGCGAGCAGAACTTCGTGCTCAACCTGCTGATGAATCCGGAGATCGATTTCGTCACGCTGCTGGGCCAGGCCGGTACCGGCAAGACCCTGCTGACGCTGGCTGCCGGCCTGATGCAGGTGCTGGAACACAAGATCTATTCCGAGATCATCATGACCCGCGTCACCGTGTCGGTGGGCGAGGACATCGGCTTCCTGCCTGGTACCGAGGAAGAGAAGATGTCGCCGTGGATGGGCGCGCTGGATGACAATCTCGACGTGCTGAACAAGTCCGACGACGAGGGTGGCGAATGGGGCCGCGCCGCGACGCGCGACCTGATCCGCAGCCGCATCAAGATCAAGTCGCTCAACTTCATGCGCGGCCGCACCTTCCTCAATAAGTACCTGATCATTGACGAGGCGCAGAACCTGACGCCCAAGCAGATGAAGACGCTGATCACCCGTGCCGGTCCCGGCACCAAGGTGGTGTGCATGGGCAACATCGCGCAGATCGACACGCCATACCTCACCGAGGGCAGTTCCGGTCTGACCTATGTGGTGGACAGGTTCAAGGGCTGGCCGCACAGCGGCCACGTCACGCTCACGCGCGGCGAACGTTCTCGTCTGGCAGACCACGCCGCGGAAGTGCTGTGAAACTCATCGGTTCCAACACCAGCCCCTACGTGCGCAAAGCACGTCTGGTGCTGCTGGAAAAGAACATCCCGCACACTTACCTGGTCGATCCGCCCAGCGACCCGAACAGCTCGGTCTACCGCGTCAATCCGCTGGGGCGTATCCCGGCGCTGATCCTCGACGAAGAGACCTGCGTGTTCGATTCGCCGGTGATCGCCGAATATGTCGACACGCTCAACGACACGCCCATCCTTATCCCCCGCCACGACGCGCTGGCGCGCATGCGCGTGAAACGCTGGGAAGCGTTGGCTGACGGCATCATGGATTCCGCCATCGTGGTGCGCAACGAACGCATCCGCCCGGCAGAGAAACAGGAGCAGAGCAACATCGACCTGCATCTCACTGCGGTCACCCGCACGCTGGAACATGTCGCCGGACAACTTGGCGATCGCGCCTGGTGCGAGGGCGACAGCATCACGCTGGCCGATCTGGCACTGCTGAGCGCGCTGGTCTATCTCGACCTGCGCCAACCCGAACGCGACTGGCGCAGCGCGCATCCGAACCTGGCCGCATGGTTCAACCGGATGAGCACCCGCCCCGGCGTGAAAACATCATTGGCGGAACAGACATGAGCGAAATCGACAAGACCGACGCAGAGTGGCAAGAAGAACTGACGCCGGAGCAATATGAAGTGTGCCGCAAATGCGGCACCGAGCCCGCCTTCACCGGCGAATACTGGGATTGCAACGACATCGGTGTCTACCGCTGCATTTGCTGCGGTGCGCCGCTGTTCGACTCGGAGACCAAATACGAATCCGGTACCGGCTGGCCCAGCTTCTGGCAGCCCATCAACGAGGATGCCGTCGTCTACAATGAGGACGACCCGCTCGGAATGGATCGCGTCGAAGTCTGCTGCGCCGCCTGCGACGCGCACCTCGGCCATGTGTTCGAAGACGGCCCCGAACCGACCGGACTGCGCTTCTGCATCAACTCCGCCTCGCTCGCGCTGGACCGAAAATAAACATCGGTATCGCGTTGCTCCGCCCTCCTAACAACTGACACCTGCCATGAAATTACTGTTCGACCTGTTCCCCGTCATCCTCTTCTTTGCCGTCTTCAAGTTTGCGGGCGTCTATGCCGCCACGGCAGTGGCCATCGTCGCCACCTTCGTACAGGTCGGCTGGGTGAAATACCGCCACGGCAAGGTCGACACCATGTTGTGGGTCAGCCTGGGCATCATCACCGTGTTCGGCGGCGCGACCCTGCTGCTGCACGACGAGACCTTCATCAAGTGGAAGCCCACCGTGCTGTACTGGTTCTTCTCCGCTGCCCTGCTGTTCGCGCCCATCCTGTTCAAGAAAAACCTGATGCGCGCTTTGCTGGAAGAGAAGATCAAGCTGCCCGATCCGGTGTGGGGCAACGTCAATCTGGCATGGGCGGCTTTCTTCGCCGTGCTCGGCGTGGTCAACATCTATGTCGCCTACAGCTACTCCACCGATGCCTGGGTCAATTTCAAACTGTTCGGCGCCACGGGAATGATGATCGTGTTCATCTTCGCGCAGGCGGCGATGCTGTCGAAATATGTGGAAGAAGACAAGAAGGAGAAGCCGTGATGCTGTACGCCATCTTCGGCAACGACGTGCCGGACAGCCTGGAGAAACGCAAAGCCGCGCGCCCTGCCCATCTGGAGCGCCTGCAGACCTTGCAGGATGAGGGCCGTTTGCTGATGGCCGGCCCCTTCCCCGCGGTGGATGCCGTCGACCCCGGCCCGGCCGGATTCAGCGGAAGTCTCATCGTGGCCGAGTTTGCATCTCTGGAGGCGGCCGAGGCGTGGGCGGTGGCCGATCCTTATGTGGCGGCAGGGGTTTATGCACAGGTTGCCGTTCGTCCGTTCCGCAAAGTATTTCCCGTCTGAGCCGTGCTATATTGCGCCTCGGGTAATTTTTGAACCACCCCAAACCTAACTTTCAAAGGAAAGAAACATGCTGAAATTTTCCAAATTCGCCCTGCTGTCGGCTTTGCTGGCTTTCGCCGCAGGCGCACAGGCTGCCGATGACAAGGCTGAAGCGCTGGTGAACGGCGTCGCCATCCCGAAAGCACGCGTGGATATGCGCGTCAAGGCCGCAGCACAGCAAGGTCAGCCGGAAAGCGACGAGATGCGCAAGGCGATCCGCGAGGATCTGATCAATCTGGAAGTGATCTCGCAGACCGCCGGCAAGAACGGGCTGGACAAGCAGGCCGACACCGCGCAGCAACTCGAACTGGCCCGCCAATCTGTACTGGCCGGCGCTTTCGTGCAGGACTTCGTGAAGAACAACCCAGTCAGCAGCGATGCGATGAAGCAGGAATATGAAGCCATGAAGGCGCGCGTCGGCAACAAGGAGTTCAAGCTGTCGCACATCCTGGTCGAGAGCGAAGACGAAGCAAAGAAGGCCGCAGCCGAGATCAAGAAAGGCGCCAAGTTCAGCAAGATCGCGAAGAGCAAGAGCAAGGACCCCGGCTCCAAGGACAACGGCGGCGATCTGGGCTGGGCTGTCCCGTCCAATTTCGTGCAGCCTTTCGCCGAAGCCGCGATGAAGCTCAGCAAGGGCCAGGTCAGTGCTCCGGTGCAGACACAGTTCGGCTGGCATATCATCAAGCTGGAAGACACGCGCGAGTTGAAGGTCCCGACCTTTGAAGAGATGAAACCGCAGCTGGAAAAACGCATGCAACAGCAAGCCATCCAGAAGCTCATCGAAGACCTGCGTGCCAAGGCCAAGATCGAGTAAGCTCTGCCCGCTTCAACAAAAAAGGCGACCTTGCGGTCGCCTTTTTTGTTTCGTCACCGTCCCGACTCAGTAATAGCAGTTCGCGCCGTTGCGCTTGGCCTGATACATGGCGGCATCGGCATGGTTCAGCAGGGTCTCCATGTCACTGCCATCGTCGGGGTAGACCGCGATCCCCAGACTGCCCGAGACAAAGATCGTGTTCCCCTCTATCTCGAAGCGCCGGTTCAGCGTCTCCAGTATCTTCTCCGCCAGATTGGTGACATCGTCCCGCGACAGGACCTCGGAGACCAGAATGGCGAATTCGTCGCCGCCGAAGCGCGAGACCGTGTCGATCTCGCGCACCAGTGATGTCAGACGCACGGCCACCGCCACCAGCAACTGGTCACCCATCTGGTGTCCAAGCGTGTCGTTCACGGGTTTGAACTGGTCGAGATCGAGATAGATGACGGCGAACTTTTTGGCGTGGCGTCTGGACATGGCCAACTGCTGGTTGAAGCGGTCGCGGAACAGCAGACGGTTGGGCAGATTGGTGAGACAGTCGTGCTGCGCCTGATGGGCAAAGGTCTCCTGCTCCGCCTTGCTCAAAGTGATATCGGCAAAGATGCCGATACGGTTGATCGGCCTTTTGTTCTGGTCGGTCAGCGTGTGGATGTGAAGCTTTTCCAGATAGATGGCACCATCCTTGCGCCGGTTCCATAACTCGCCCTCCCAATGCCCGAACTCGAGCAGAGTGTTCCACATGTCGTCGTAGAATCTGCGGTCCTGCTTGCCGGACGACAGCATGCGCGGGTTCTTGCCGATCACTTCTTCGCGCGCGTAGCCGGTCAGCGCCGTGAACGCCGGATTGACTTCGATGATGTTGTTCCTGGCATCAGTGATGATGATGCCGTCGTTGCTGACGGCGAACACTTTGGAGCTCAGCGCGAGCCGGTACACATCCCAGCGCTGCATGCTCGACATGATGGCCAGCGACATACCCAGCGCTGCCTGCAGCATGGAGAACATCCAGAAGTTCGCCAGACCGTAATGCGCAAAATCATCCGCAAAGACACCCACGTGCAGATAGGAACTAGCCAGAGCCTGGGCGACGAACAGCAACTGGATCAGGCCTGTGTTCCTTTTGCCGGTGCGCAGGCCCGCCCAGAACAGTGCCGGGAATAACCAGGCCAGTCCGAGAGGCTGTTCCAGATCGAGCAAGGGCAGCGGCCAGCCGATGAAAATATTCTGTCCGATGATGAACGACGCCGTCCACAGCGCGAGCATCTCCCAGACGCGTTCCTGTTTGTAGAATCTCGATCTGGCTTTCACGAACACCAGGATGAGCGGCGTGACGAAAGCGACACCGAGCACGTCGGCACGCCACCAGCGCCACATGATCGCGGGAAGAAACTCGGAAGTGATAGTTCCCGACGCGAGCAATGTGAGCGGCCCCAGCACCGCGCTCACCGCAGAGGGGACCAGCGCACCCAGCAGCAGGATGGAAAAGAGATCGCGGACACGGATCAGTGCAGGATCGATATTGCCGAAGCGCCTGAGCAGGGTATAGCCGAGATAGGTCTCCAGCGTGTCGCCGACGGAAGTGCCGATGGCAAAGAGCGTCGGCGCATCGGCCATGACCGCAGCGAGATACGCCCCCACGAACACAGCCGGAAGATAGCGAACGCCGCCCAGCAGCAATGCGGCCAGCGCGATTCCTGCCGCAGGCCAGAATATCGTCACGCTGGTGTCCACCGTGCCGAACGACATGCCGAACAGAGCAGCAACCAGATAGGCGACGATCAGGCCCGCGGATCTGATGATGAATGGCAAATTACTCCCATGAACAGCTCGTGAGCTCATTCATGTTCCCCTTTTGATTTATCTTTATTAGGTTCGCCTTATATGCGGATTTTCTTTATGAGTCAATTATTTACCACATCAAAAACAAGGTGATTTGTGTGTGTTGCCGTACAAAGCCATCCGGCGGATGTGAGTATCAAGGGGGTGCCGCGGGTATCCGAAGACGAACTACGACCGGTGATGATCATTGAATATGCATGAGTTGAAGCGTATGATTTTTCGCAGAGGGTCGAAGCAGGAGGTACTGGCAATGGCTACCGCATCATCGATCACCGCCGTCACCAGCGGCGTCTGGCAACAGGTCAGGTCACAACAGGTACAACGCGCGGCCGATCAGGCCACTCAAGTGGCGCGCGCGCTGCAGAGTCAGGCGAGCGATGCCAGGGCCGCCGCCGAACGCGCGCAGGACAGTGCCCGTTCGCTCGAGATCAAGGCCGGACAGGCACAAGCCAAGGCCAATCAGGCCAACTTGGGGATCAAGGCGGCAGAGTCGATCAGCAATGCACAGACCCAGTTGGCCGAGGTCTACACCAAACTTCCCGAGACAGTCGCGCAGACCAGCGCCCTCGTCACCAATGTCACCTCCACAAGCACCGAGAACGTCGGCACCGTGATCGACACCACGGCCTGAGACTCACCGTCCCGCTGCAGGCCACTCCAGTTCCACCCACCCGCAATTTTGAATACTCTGCCGCGCAGTCTGCGCCGGGTCTGCACTCATCAGACACAACACCGCCACGATGGGATTCTCGTGCGACACCGCGAGCACGACTGCATCGGGGTGACGCGCCGCTATCTCATCTAAAAAACTGCGCAGGCGCTCCATCTGCTCGATGAACGACTCGCCTCCGGGCGGCTTGATGTGCAGGTAATCGGGGTGCACCAGGTCGTTGAACTGATCCACATGCAACCCGTCCATGCCGGAGATACGCTCGTTCAGACGCGCATCGATATGCGGTTTGAGCCGGTGATGCTGCAACAGTATGGCGATGGTCTGCTGCGCGCGCGGGAACTGCGACACATAGGCGTGGGTGAAAGGTATGTCGCGCAGTTGCGCTGCCGCGACAGCGGCCTGCTCCCTGCCGCGCGCAGTCAGATTGACGATGCGTTTGGGATCGTCGTTGATCTCGTGTTTGACGTTGCCTTCGCTCTCGCCGTGGCGTACCAGGACGATCTTCATGGCTATCAGAGATCGCGCTGCTTCTTGATCAGATCGTAAGCGAGCTGAATATCCTTGGCCTGCTCGGTCGCCATCTTGATCATGTCTTCCGGCATGCCCTGACCGATCAGCTTGTCCGGGTGGTACTGGCTCATCAGCTTGCGGTACGCGCGTTTGATCTCGGCATCACTGCTGTCTTTCGTCACACCCAGCGCCTTGTAGGCATCGTCCAGCGCCGCTTCGGTGGTGACCTGACCGCCGCCGAAATGGGTCTGGTTCAGCACCATGTCCATCAGGCGCTTGAACGCCTCGCGGCCATAGCCCAGACGTCCCGCGATATCGGTGAGCAGTGCTTCTTCCGCCGGGTGGAAGTGGCCGTCGGCCAGCGCCATCACGATCAGGTAGATCAGCAGCATCTCTTTCAGATTGCGCGTGTGTCCGCACGCCACCATGAAACGCTGCAGGGTCGGCTCGATGTCGAAGTCCGGGGCGGCACCCTGCTTGAACAGGGCGATGGCCTGCTGGCGATGTTCCGCCGTCATGCCCAGCTTCTGCATGAACTGCTCGACATGCGCGATCTCTTCTTCCGACACGCGCCCGTCCGCCTTGGCCAGCTTGCCCATGGCGATGAAAACCGTCTCGAGGAACACCGCCTGGCGCAGCGCGTTCTGCATCGGGTTCAGCGCACCCTGACCGAACGCGCGGATGCGGTCGATGACCGAACCCAGGATCAGTCCGAACAGCACACCCCACCATCCAAAAAAGTAATAACCCGCAGCGATACCGATGAGCTTGAACAAGATGACTCCACGACAGATGAACGAAGGCGGGCATTATACCTTTGCAACCCATAATGACGGCATCGCGATACCCCCAAAGCGGCATTGACAGCAACCGCAGCTCTCCCATAGAGTTCGCCCCACTTGCAGATTCGCGCACGCACTTCGCCCCGCACGCACTGGGCAAGGCGAACAGCGGACTTCCCGTCATAAGGGGCGCAGGGGATCGCCGGCGCAAGACATGACTCCCGGGCACATGGGAGCTTCCGCCGGACAAAGGGAGAGTAACTTGCCAGCGAGTTCCACCGACCACACTTTGCCCGGAACCGGGAAATCTGCGCCTGCCTTCCATAGTCGGGCCGGGCAGCCGTCTCCCGTCTTTGTTCATTCGTCTGTACCTGACTGATGGCGACCCTGCCCGTCAGCGCGAGCAGTCTCCTCCGGGCACCGCCGGCCCTGTCGCTGCTATTGGCGTTGACCTATTTCGCCAGCGCCAAACTGGGCCTGTACTTTCCCACCCACGACAGCCATATCACCCTGTTCTGGTTGCCCACCGGCATGGCCGTAGCGATCCTGTTGCGCTGGGGTTCGCCATACATGCTCGGCGGCATCTTCCTCGGCGCGTTCCTGTTCGACCTCTCGCTCGGTTCCGCCATCCCGCTCGCGCTGCTGAGCGCAACGGGGAACACGCTCACCCCGCTTGCCGCCGTATGGCTGTTGAAACGCTGGCGCTTCGACCCCTTCTTCACGCGGCAATACGACCTGCTGGCCCTGTTCGCCGCTGCGGGCATCAGCCCGCTGTTTCCCGCGGCCATCGGGGTCGGCACGCTGTGGCTGGGCGGTTTGTTGCAGCCTGCCGGCATGCCGGTCGCCTGGATGAATTGGTGGCTCGGCGACATGATCAGCATCCTGTTGGTCAGTCCTTTGCTGCTGAGCTTTAACAAAACCAGTCGTGCCGAATTGCGCTGTTGCCCCGCCGAATTACTGATCTGCGTCCTGCTGCTGGGCGTCGCCGGATCATTCACCTTCCTCATCGACTTCGAATCACACGTACTGCCGCTGGCGTTCCTTCCCCTGCCGATGGTGCTATGGGCAGCGCTCAGACTGGGCGTCACCGGCGCCTCGCTTGCCGTAGTAACGCTCTCGGCGTTCGCCGCCATCGGAACTGCACTGAACAAGGGCGTCTTCGGATCATTGCCGACGGACGAAGGCATGTACCTGGCCTGGCTTTACATGTTCATCACCGCGCTGATCGGACTCATGGCAACGACCATGCAGGGAGAACGCAAGAAGATCGAGGAATCCCTGCTGGGGGTGAACGAACTGCTGCATGACACGCAATCCGTCGCACGGATCGGCAGTTGGCGGCTCATATTCCCCAGCAATATCCTGTTGTGGTCCGACGAGACCTACCGCATCTTCGGGATACCGGTCGGCACGCCGGTGACCTACGATTCGTTCCTCGGCAATGTGCATCCGGACGACAAGGGCAAGGTCGACACAGCCTGGCAGGCAGCGCTTCGGGGCGAGCTCTACCACGTCCAGCACCGCATCATCGTCAACGACGAAACACGTTGGGTAGAAGAGCGTGCGCGACTGGACGTGGATGCAGGCGGCGAGCTGATCTCCGGCACCGGCTCGGTACAGGACATCACCGACAGCAAGGAAGCCCGGCAGCGTATCCAGCGCAGCGAATCGCGATACAAGGCACTGCTCCAGCAGGCCGCCGATTCGATGTTCATCCACGATTTCAAAGGCTGCATCCTCGAAGTCAACCAGCAGGCCTGCGACACGCTGGGTTACAGCAGCGAAGAACTGTGCAAGATGCATCTGGGCGAGATCGCTCCCAACTTCGAACTGAACGTCAACCAGCCGAGGTGGGAACTGCTCGAGCCCGGCAGACCGGTTTGTTTCACCTCCACCCACAGACGCAAGGACGGCAGCACGTTCCCGATAGAGGTGCGTCTGGTGTCGCTCACGCTCGACAATGAGAAATTAATCATGGCACTGGCCAGCGACATCACCGAGCGCCGCCGTTTCGAGACCGCCTTGCAGGAATCGGAGGCACGCTATCGCAACTTTGCCGAGCAACTCCCCCTGGGTATCGTCATCATCCAGGATGGTCTGATCAAGTACTTCAATCCGGTTTCGGTCGAAATGACCGGCTACGCCGGGGACGAATTGCAGGACCGGCCGTTCCTTCCGCTCGTCCATGAGGAAGATCGAAACTGGGTGCAGGACTACTACCAGCGGCGCATGCAGGGCGAGAAAGTCGTCTCTCCCTATGTGGTCAGGGTGGTGCGAAAGGACGGACAGATACGGCAATTGGAGGTGCATGCCAGCACCCTTGACTGGAAAGGAAAACCGTCCAGCATCGGGATCATGGCGGACATCACCGAGCGCATCCGCCTGGAAGAGAAACTGCACAACTCCCTGCGCCAACTGGAGGAGAAAGAACTTTCCAAGACCCGCTTCCTCGCTGCTGCAGGTCATGATCTGCGCCAGCCGATCGCCGCCGCGAACCTGTTCGTGGACGCCCTGAAACTCAGTGCCAGCAGCGAACGCCAGCTAAAACTGATCGATCGTCTGGACCAGTCGATGAACGTCTTTTCCAACCTGCTGGAACGTTTGCTCGATATCTCGAAGTTCGATGCCGGACTGATCAGACCCCAGTACGCCACATTCGACCTGATAGAGCTGTTCAACTGGCTGGAGCAGAACTTCGCGCAGGCCACACTGGAGAAGCGAATAGGCCTGCGCCTTCACTTTCCAATGGGCAAGTCGCTGGTCGTCCGCACCGACATCGGCCTGCTGCAATCGGTTGTGATGAACCTGGTCTCCAACGCGATCAAATTCACGCCTCATGGAGCCATCCTCGTCAGTGCCAGGGTGCGCGGCAACAAGGTGCTGCTGCAGGTATGGGACACAGGCTGCGGCATCGCCGAAGCCGATCTGCCTTTCATCTTCGACGAGTTCTACCAGGCGAACAATCCCCAGCGCAACCGCGAGGCCGGCCTGGGCCTGGGACTCTCCATCTGCCAGCGCGCCATGTCCCTGCTCGGCGGTGAAGTCAGTTGCCGATCACGGCTCGGGCATGGCTCGGTGTTCGAACTCTCCATCCCGCTCAACGGCAGACCCGGTCATCTGGGACATATCACAGCAAAAACCAGCCCTGTCGGCACATTCGCACTCGATACGCTACTGCATGGCAAACGGGTCGTGGTACTCGAAGACGATGCGCTGGTTTCCAACGGTCTGCTCAACCTGTTGCAGGGTCTCGGCGCCGAGGCACTTCTTTTTGCCGATGCGGAAGCCGCGTTGCGACATGCCGGAACCGACGCTGCGGATTTCTATATCGTCGATTTCGCGCTGAGCGGTGAGCTCACAGGAATCGACTTCCTGAATACCGTACAACGGGAACACCATGCCCCCATCCGCTCGGTGATCATCACCGGCGAGACTTCCTCCGGCTTCATCAGCAGCACCCGTGACATTCCTTGGCCGGTACTGCACAAACCGGTCAACCTCTCCAAACTGCTATCCACCCTGAATCAACAGATCGTCCATTGACCGCCTACCCCGCCGGATCACCGCTCCGGCCATCTGCCGCCGATGCCTTCATTGCGCAATGACTGTCAGCTATCCTTTGCGGCAGCCATGAAGGCCGCGAACTGCTCCGCCGGCAAGGGCTTGCTGTAGTAATACCCCTGCACCTCGTCGCAGCCCTGCTCGAGCAGGAACGAGAGCTGCCCGGCCGTTTCGACACCTTCGGCGATGGTTTTCAGGCCGAGGTTCCGGGCCATGCTGATGATGGTGCTGACGATGGCCTTGTCTTCCGGATCGGTGCTGATGTCACGCACGAACGACTGGTCGATCTTGAGCTTGTAGATCTTGAACTTCTTCAGATAACTCAGCGACGAGTAACCGGTGCCGAAGTCGTCGATTGACATGCGGATGCCGCGATCGTGCAGATTATCCATCATGGCGATGGCAGACTGTGGATCGTTCATCGCCACCCCTTCGGTCAGTTCCAGCTCCAGGTACTCCGGCGGCAGGTCTTCCTCTTCCAATATCCGCGTGACCATGTCGGGCAGGTTGGCATGGCGGAACTGCACGGCGGACAGGTTCACCGCCATCACCAACGGCTCGGACCCGTTCTCCATCCATTTCTTCGCCTGCCGCACGGCACGGCGCATCACCCATTCGCCGATCGGCAGGATGAGCCCGCTGTCTTCCGCGACCGGGATGAATTCGGCCGGCGTCACCAGCCCCAGTTCGGGGTGCTGCCAGCGCAGCAGCGCTTCGGCACCGACGATGCGGCCGTCCTGTAGCGACAATTGCGGCTGGTACAACACATGGAACTGTTCGCGCTCCAGCGCGTGGCGCAGATCGTTGACCAGTTGCAGGTTGCGCGCCGAACGCTCCTGCATCTCCGCGGTGAAGAAGCGGAAGCAGTTGCGGCCGTCCTGCTTGGCGCGGTACATGGCGGTGTCCGCATTCTTGGAAAGGGACTCCAGGTCCTCACCGTCGCCGGGATAGATGGCGATACCGACCGACGCGGTGAGGTTCAGATCGTAATGCTCGACCCGATAAGGCTGCGCGATACTTTCCAGCAGCTTCTGCACGACCAGCGAGATTCCGCGCACTTCGGTTCCCGGCAGCATCACGATGAACTCGTCGCCGCCGAAGCGGGCGACGACATCCTGCTCGCGCAGCATATCGCGCAAGCGTTTTGCCAGGAGTACCAGCAAACCGTCGCCGATACTGTGCCCCAGGGTATCGTTGATGTCTTTGAAGCGGTCAAGATCGATGAACATCAGGGCGATGTTCTCCTTGTTACGCTTTGCCATGCTGATCGCGTACTTGAGCCGGTCTTCCATTTGGGCGCGATTCGGCAATCCGGTCAGAGCATCGAAATGCGCCAGAAAGTCGATGCGCTCTTCGGCATGTTTGCGGTCGGTTATATCCAGGCTCGTGCCGACGATGGAGACCGTTTTGCCCTCCGCGTTGGACTCGACCCTCGCGCGCGAACTTATCCAGCGGATATGCTCCCCGGACAGTATGCGGTACTCGATATCGAAAGCATCGCCCTCAACTGCCTGCCGCAACGCCCGGGCCATCATCTCCCGGTCATCGGGGTGAATGACGGCAAGCAAGGTATCGATATCTATCGCGTCTGTCCGGGCAAAGCCGAATATGCGGTAGGCTTCAGCCGAGCCGTCGAACCTCCCGGTCACCGGATCGAAACTCCAGCTGCCGAGCTGGGCGATGGCCTGGGCACGATTGAGTTCCACCTCGCTGTGCTGCAACGCCACTTCCGCCTGCTTGCGGTCGGTGATGTCCATGTAGATGCCGAGCACCCCGGTCGTCTCGCCCTGTGCATTCCGCAGCGGCACCTTCGAAGTACTCAGCCAAATTTGATGGCCATCGGGTGTGGTCTGCGGCTCGTCGTAGAAACCCTTGGCGGTGCCGGACTCGAGCACACGCCGGTCGTCGGCGCGGTACAACTCCGCCTGCTCCTTCCAGCCCATCTGGAAATCGTCCTTGCCGATCAGTTCTTCTGGGCTGCTCACGCCCGCGTCCCGCGCGAAAAGCGGATTGCAGCCCAGGTAACGCAGCTCGCGATCCTTCCAGAAGATGCGCATCGGCGCGGCATCGATGATGGTCTTGAGCAGGTTGCGCGATTCGTCCAGGTCGTCAAGCGCCTGTTTGCGCAACGCCTCGCGTTCGAAGTTGTGCAGCGCGAAATCGATATCCATCGCCATCTCCAGCAGCAGCCTGCGTGCACGCTCGTCGAACGCGCCGGTCTCCTCGGCATACATATTGAACGATCCGATGACTTTTCCGTTGCGGTGCAGCGGCAAGGCTGCCGATGATCCCCAGCCGTACTGGACACCATGATCGTGCCAGATCGCGGTGAGGGGATCGTTGAGGAAATCCTGGCACCAGAACGGCTGGTTCTGGCTGATCGCGATAGCGGTCGGGCCGTACATCGCCGGCTCGTCGATATGCAGCGGCGCCAGCAGCCCTTCCAGGTATTCGACACCGCTGCCGTGGGAAGCGACCGGTTTGAGTTCCCTGCTTTGCTCGTCCACCATCCCGATCCAGGCCATCTTCATCCCGCCGAACTCCACCACATCGCGGCAGATGACCGGCAACAACTCATCAATGTCGCTGCTGCGCACAATGGCCTCGTTGCAGCGGCTCAACGCGGAATACAATCTGGAAAGGCGCTGCACTTCGCGTTCGTTGTTCTTGCGCTCGGTGATGTCGCGTGAAAGCACGATGAAGCGCGGCCCCTGGCCATCTTCGGCGGGCTTGCGCGCGACGGAAAGCTCGAACCACATCTTCCCCTGCGGCAATTGCAAGGCGATCTGTCGCCCCCAGGAGCCGCCCTTGTCCTTTGCCTCGCGCAATGCCGCCATCACCTCCGTCGCCACCTCCGCCGGCATCACCTCGTCCACCGTCCTGCCCAGGAATACCCCGGCCGGTGCCGCCAGCAGATCGGTGTGCGGCGAATGGTAGTCGAGGTAGCGGCCTTCCTGATCCAGTTCGAACAACAGGTCGGGAATCGCATCCAGCGTCGCCTTCAGCTTGCCCTGCGATTCGCTCAACTGGCGGTAGGGGTTCGCCACCGTGGTGACGAAGATCGCGCGGTAGATGAACAGATAGGAGACCGCCTTGTACACATGGCCCAGCAGGTTGTAGATGTCGGTGACATCCGCATAGAGCGTGAACAGGAACTCGCTCAGCGCCATCGAAAGCACCGCGCCGAACAGGGCTGCCGCATTGAACGGCAGCACATCGCGCATACGCCGCCAAAGCACGACTGCAGCAGCCATAGAGATCGCGATGATCGCGTATTCGGAAGCCACCTTGAACGGGGTGAGGCCTTCACCAGGCACAAAGGTGTGCGGCAGCACATCGGCATGGAACAGGAGCAACCAATGGGTGAATGCCGTGAGGGCAAGGACTGCGACAAGCAGGATGTAGCGAGTCCCGGCAGACAGGAACGGTCGCCACGGCGCGATGGCGACGACCAGCAGGGTGACCGCAACCAGCAAGCGGCCCATCAGCCAGAAATTGATCGCCTTCTCCGGGCTGCTCGGCGTCACGAAATCCGGCATCCCGTTGAAAGAGATGGTGTGCGAGAAATCGATCAGCGCGACACCGATGAAGACGCAGCCAAGCAGCACGATATTGCCCGGCAACTTGTCGCTGTAGGCGTTCCAGCTCACCGCAAAAACCAGAACCGCGATGACGATCGCCACCATCTCCAGAAACATGTGCAGCGGCAGATAGCCAGCGATCCCGCGCGCCTCCGGGAATACCGGCAGCAACCAGGCCAGCGCGATCCCGCATACCAGCAGGGCGATGAAGACGAGCGCCCTCTTCAATTCGTGGCGGTGGCTGGAATGTATTCTCAAGTCGCTTCTTCCCGAATGGTTCTTGTTGTTTTAGCTGTCTCCCTTAAGCATAGCACCGTCGCGGGCACGAACATATCCCGCCGCAAAATCCATCCAGTCGGCGTTGACACTCCGCAACCAACTCACCTAGAGTTCAGGCCGCCCGCATCACCGGCGCATACACCAACCAAGGAGCCCCCAGGGTGAACGTGAATCGAACCGGCAGCCCGCTCGCCCTCCTCATCCTGATCGCCGTCACATCGCCCGGCGGCCATGCGGTCGGCTTCGACAACTCGTTCGAGACCGTGCGCCCCTACACCCCTCAATACAAGGACGAAGGCTTTCACTTCCTGGTGCGCGAGGGCATCACCGGCGGCGGCGACGGCATCTCCAACATCACCTTCGAGGACGGCAGCAAGCGCGAGGTCAGCGCGGGCGGCATCACCCAGATCGGCATGGGCACGCGTTATCAGGCCGGCTTCCTCTCGCTCGCCCTCAGCGTCAACTACCACTACGACTACGACCATTACAACAACGACAACGCCTCGTTCCGCCGCGTCCCGCTCGAAGCGCTGGCCTATATCGAAGTGCCCGGCAACGTGCGCCTCGGCGGCGGCATGCGTTACTCCTACTCGGCCAGGGCCACCTCCACCATCAACGGCGTGAGCGAGAAGATCAACTTCAAGAACACCCGCGGCAGCGTGATCGAGATCGGCTACCACGTCCGCCCCTACGGCTGGGTCGACCTGCGCTACGTGAAGGAGACCTATGAGGTCGAGTCCTATACCAGCTCGGCCACCACACCTCCGGCACAAGCACCCACCGCTCCCTACAATGGTTCGCACGTCGGCATCTTCGCCACCTTCGAGAACTGAAGCCACCGCCGCAGGGCTGTGCGCGCATACCCATCACATCGTCATTGACATCCCCCGACCAACTCCCATAAAGTTCGCTCCACTTGCAGATTCGCCACACGCACAGCGCACCGCATGCACGGTGCCCGGCTCACGGCGGAATCCCCAGAACAGGATGGCTGGCGCAAGACGAGATTCCCGCAACGACGGGGGCTTGTTTGCAGCACGACTTGTTCATCGAAGGGGAAACAATTGATCGCAAGACTCACCAGTCCTGTATTTCGCGGGCCAGATAAACGCCCGTCTCATTAGGCACGCCCGCACAAACTAAATTTAATCGCACGCAAAACCACAAGGGAGTCACCATGAAAAAGCAGATCATCAACATCTCCGCGTTCCAGACAGCCAAGGTCTTCGCCGTGCTCTATTTCCTGATGAGCCTGCCGCTGATCGCCTTGATGGCGATCATGTTCTCCTTTTCACACTCCCCCGGCCCTTCGATGATCATGTTGATCATTTTCCCGTTCTTTTATCTGATCTTCGGCTTCATCTTCACCGTGATAGGTGCCTGGGCCTACAACCTCGCCGCAAGCTGGGTCGGCGGCATCGAGTACACATCGACTTCGGTCGAGGGCGACTGAATCCGCATGGGCAACCGCATCTCGGCAGCACGCTGTCGCCATTCCGGTGCGATCACAGCATTGCTGCTCACCCTACCCCTTGCCGCCCATGCAATCGACGATCTGCGGGCGTGCATGGAACTTCAGGGCAAAGCCCCCTCCGAACAAGTGCTCGAATGCTACAGCCGTGCGGCGCAACGACAGCTCGACGAGCATGATGCGAAAAGTCCGCCTGCGCCGCCCGCGAAGACCTACACCAGATCACTGGCCGAACAGTGGACACCCTCGGATGAGCGCCTGCACGGCTACAAGCAGATCTACTACCTGTTCTACTCCCATTCATCCCGCCCCAACGACACGCCCACCAGTCCCAACCCCAACAATCAGGTGCCGCCTTCTTACGCGCTGGACAAGGACGAGATGAAGTTCCAGATCAGCGTGAAGGGCCACATGATGGGCGAGGACAGGACCACGCTCTGGTTCGGCTACACGCAACTATCGTTCTGGCAATTCTACGACTGGGAACACTCGCAACCCTTCCGTGAGAACAACTTCGAACCCGAACTCATCCTCTCGCACCGCCCGCAGGACTGGTCGCCCGCCCCGGGCTGGGCCACCGCCTTCATCAACACCGGCATCGTGCACCACTCGAACGGCCAGGTGCTCCCGCGCTCGCGCGGCTGGAACCGCATCTACATGCAGGCCGGCCTGGAGCGCGACTTCGGCGATGAGCGCAAACTCGCTATGCTGCCGCGCCTGTGGAAGCGGCTGGACGGAGGCGGTACCGACGACGACAACCCCGACATCGAACACTACCTCGGCCACGGCGACCTCGAACTGCGCTACCAGCACAATGGCAAAGCCGTCCTCACCGCCCTGCTGCGCATCCGCTCCGTGCAACTCGACCTCGCCCTGTCTTCCAAACTGCTGACGTCCATGCTCCACAGCACCAACCTGCACCTGCAATACTTCAACGGTTACGGCGAAAGTCTCATCGACTACAATCAGCGCCACCACACGCTGGGCATCGGCATCTCGATGCCGTTCGAGTAGCGGAAAAAAAGGGAACCGGCCATGGAAATGAAGAAGATCAACTCCGGCAAACTGCGTGCCATCGGCTACGACGCGCGACTGCGCATCCTGCAAGTGCAGCTCGACAACGGCGACACGCTGCAATACAGCGGCGTGGGTGACGACCTCTGGCGCAGACTCAGCAGCTCCGGGGCAGCGTGGAGCTTCTATCGGGACAACATCGATGAGGAATTCACGGTGAAGAAAGTTTCGGCGAGTGCGCCGGAGAGGAAGAATCCGCTGGATGAATTGTTTGGGTAGAAATGATTGGGGGCGCTACCATTGGCAAATGTCTGCTATCGGCCAATAAGCGACGTTCAGACATGGCCTCCAATTTACCCATTTCGTATGATATATTGAAACTGTGAGTCACATTTATTGTTCGGGAACTTCTTAATATGAACATATTCTATTTAGCGTTAGCTATAACGTTTTATTTTTTGCCAACAATTATTTCTAGCCACCAGTTCCGATGCCACCCTAGCGCCGAGCGCATCGCGTTTTGGAACTTATTCATTGGATGGACGGTGATCGGTTGGATTTTTCTTTTTGCTTGGTCTGTTTCAAAAATCGAGAAGTAAGTTAGAAGAGCTACTGATGTGCCGGGGCCTCATATCCCCATGCCTTCCATCCAACCCTTTGCTTTCTGGCAAAAAGTTTGATCTTGCGAGTTGAGGGCCACATTTTTTCAACCCACAGTGGCTACATACCTCAGGTTTATTGTGTGGGGTACTAGTTCTCGTCCAGACTGGCATGGATGGTGGTAGCTCAAGTCTTTGTACGACTCGCATTAACCACCATCCCAATAGAGAAGATTAGCCTGAGCATATTGGCATCTCGGGAATTCTAGTGCGTGCTTTGCGAAGTGCTAAATGTCGTTATGGGTTAATAGCAGTCAGCAACAGTCGCCCAATTCAATCAAAATATTAGCGACTAGCATCTCTGTAAAATAATTTAACGAATCTCCTTCGCGTACAAAATCACCATGTCCGACAACAACATCCTCCCCGGCCTGCCCGAAGTCGAAGTTCTCCACCTTGGCAAGCCGGTGACGATACGGCGCGAATCCGATCCCGCAGCCACGATCCGCCCCGACTACGCCACCACCGCGCGCAAATGTCCGCCCTATTGCATCCAGCCGATGCAACTGGCTGCTGGGGTGGAGACGTTCGGCGAGCTGGAGGTGTTGGACTATCTGAAGCGCATCCGGCTGGGTGATGACAGCATGATGGTGGTCGATTCGCGCACGCCGGACTGGTATGCGAAAGGCACCATCCCCGGCGCGATCAACATTCCTTATGCGCAGAACATGGCAGGCCAGGCGACCGACCTGCCCGGCGTGAAAAAGACGCTGAGCGATCTGTTCGGGGCGAAAGAGTCTGCGGGCACATTCGATTTCAGCACTGCGCGCTCGCTCGCCATCTTCTGCAACGGCCCGTGGTGCGGGCAGACGCCGAACTACATCCGCACTCTGCTTGCGCTCGGCTATCCCGCCGGCAAGTTGAAATGGTATCGTGGCGGCATGCAGGACTGGTGCTCGCTGGGGCTCAGCGTCATCTGATCACACCGACGATCAAGGAGTACGGCATGGCCGAATATCTGTTCACCGCGCAGACCCGATCAGGCAAGGAACTGGCGGATAGTATTGATGCCGCAAGTGCTGCGGCAGCACGCGAGCAATTGCAGGCGATGGGCTTGCGCGACATCGTGGTACACACCGACGATTTTGCGGCGCGCATGTACGGCAAGAATCTGATCGATCCCGTGTTCGATCTCGACCCTGCCCTGATGCTCAGGATGCAGAAGCGCGGCGGCATGAAGAATCTCTTGCTCGATATCCTTAAGGGCAACGGCTGGCTACTCCTCGCACTGCTGAGCTGGAACGCCTATTCCCTTTACAGCGGCGACCTGAACCTGTGGGACGGGATCGGCTTCGGCACCACGGCGCTGGTGCTGCTGGTGATCATCGTGTTCGCCATCCCTGCGCTGCTGTTTGAATCCATCCTGCAGGCACAGCTGTGGGCGCGCTGGAAGGATGCCATGCGCTTGATCGCACTGTTGCGCATCGTCAGGCACAGTGTGCGCATCGCCTCGCACATGCTGGACTACTACCAGGCCAAGAACCTGATCGGTTTGGACCGTGTGGAAGAAGGTCTGGCGCTGTTCGCCCGCAATCGCGGTCGGGCGGATTGCCCCGATATGCTGTGGCTGAGTTTGCAGGCGTCGCTGCTCGACGAGGCGAAGCGCCGCGACGAAGCGGGCGAACTGATGCGGCAACTGACCGTGGAGATGCCGGACAGCGCGCAGGTCTGGCTCGATCTCGCGCTCAACCGCGCCTTGTATGGCGACCTCGATACGGCGAAGCAGGCGATAGAACAAGCGGAGCAGCGGGAATTGAGCCCGGTCATGGCGAGTGTGGTGCCTTTCGTACGCGGCGAGATCGCACTGCGCGAAGGCCGCTACGAGGAAGCGGCGGCGCTGTACAGCGAGGCGCTGGTCGCGCTCTCACCTTACCTGTCGCAAACCGCCTTGCATCCCCTATTCATCGGCATCGAAGCGCGCTATGCCGTGGCCCTGGCACGCTGCGGCAAGATGGACGCCGCTCGTCAGGCCTGGGATATCGCCCAGCCGATTCTGTCCGTGCATGACGAACAGCGATATCTGGATGACTGGGCTGCGGCGACGAAGGGCTGATGTGCCTTGCGGGGGCACTTTGAATGGCCTGTCATTACAATATCTAAAATGTCAGACAGGCCGTGAACCGTCAGGGGCGGCATTTGTAGAAATCAAAAGTCCGCTTGCCGAGTTCCGGCGATTCTCCCTTCACGACCGTATCCGCACCTATATCCACTGCTTTGTTGCGTGCCATCTGATACATATTGTCTTCCACCTCTTTGCCATCACGACCTTTGGCAAAGATGCTGATGATGATTCCGCCCTTGGATTGGCAGCTGGCAACCTGGTTTGCATCCGCCAAGGAAACCCGTTCCGATCCTTCGCGAACCCCGATGATTCTGCTGGCACATCCGTTCAATGCGGCAATCAGCGGCACGATGGCAACGATAGCGATTATTCCGTTTGATATCTTCATGGCAGGCTCCTTGTCTCTATCAGTGATGTTGCTTCAAAGGGATCACGTCACACTCTATCGCAAATTGCAGAACTATCTGGGATAGGCGGCAAATATGAAAGGCGACCGCTGGTCGCCTTACTTGCGAGCTCGAACGGGTCTATTTCCGCACCGACGCCTGCTCGATAAGTACCTTGTAGCTATACCCCGCGCCAAAATCCTTATCCGTGGCGACGACACCTTCCACTGTCACCACATCGCCGACCTTCGCCGTGGCCGAAGTGGTCACGAGAATGTCGTTACTGTCGTCCGCAGCCGAGCCCGAGCCGTCTTGCAGATGTATCCAGTTCGTCCCCATGATCTCGGCGTTGTACTTCACCACCTTGCCGCGCACGACGACCGGCTTGCCTTTGAGTTCGGCGGACTTGGTCATGACCTCGGCCACGGTCATCGCGTTCGCGCCGCCGGCCTTGTCGACCGGTGCCGCGTTGATGGTGTCCAGGTTCTTGCGCGGATTGACGGAGAACGCCGCTCCCAACGACGACGAACCTGCCGGGCTGACATTCGGGCTGGCACCCGCACTGCCCAGCTTGCCGAACAGTATTTTCTTGAAGGTCTGGTTCAGCGCCTTGCTCTTGAAGTTCTCCATCACGATCACGTTCTCGACGGTGACAGTATCGCCTTTCTTGACCGGCGCTTTGATCACTGCCGCCCAGATCTCGCCGCGGTCGGTATTGAGAAGGATATAGGTGAAGTTATCGATATTCCTGAACTTGATGACCTTGCCTTGAACAGTGTCACCGGCCGGGCCTTGCGGTATACCGCCTTCTGCTGCCCAGGTGTACGATGCGGTTACGAAGAGGCAGATCGCCAACAGTGCTTTCATCTTGTGGATACTCCTTGTGATTGATCCGGGATAAGGGATTTGCTTCAGAAAGGCATTCTCTGCCTGAAGGTTTTTTGCAATGCAATTCTGTCGCACGGCGTTACAATACACCAAGATGCGCCGGGATATTTTCAGTAACGCAATGGTTTGTACTTTAATCACGGAAGGAATCACCATGAAACCGTTTCTCAGATTAGTCGCTACCGTTTTTGCTGTTGCCTGTTTCTCGACTGCCCAGGCCACACCGCCTGCCGCGCAACCCGCCACTCCTGCACCGTCCGGACATGGCGCACCCGAGGCTCCTCCCGTAAAAGTCCCGGACCTGCCCACACCCGCACTCCCGACACCGTCGATGGCTGCGCCTGTCACGCCGGCTCCTGTCGCGCCCCCGAACGTCAAGGCCGAGACCGCACCGGCCGCCACCACCAAACCCGCCCCCGCAAACAAGGGCACTACTGCCAGCGGCTCCGCTGCGCTGCCCGTTGGCGCTGCATGCATGACCAACTCCGTTTGCTCTTCCGGCAGGTGCTTTGTCATGGCCGGCGGGTCTGCGGGTGTCTGCAAGTGATCTGATTCAGCGACAGGCACGTATAAAAATGGCGACCGGTTGGTCGCCTTTTTTATTTTTTCAATCAGCGCAGTCTATCCCGGGCGGATGCGCCAGCAGTTTGATCTGGAATTCAAAACGGTCGCTGTGGGCGTTAGCGCACAGATTCGCGGCACTTTTTCGTTCAACCTGAACTTCCGCGGGATTTTCCTGTTAATCAAAGTGAAGGATTCAAAATGAACAAAAATCAGATCCAGGGTGCCGTCAAAGACATCGCAGGCAAAGTGCAGGAAGAAGCAGGCAAGCTGGTCGGCAACAAGGAACAGCAAGTCAAAGGTCTCAACAAACAGATTTCCGGCAAGGCCGAGAAAGCCCTTGGCGATGTCAAGGACGCGATCAAGCACGCCTGAAGTTAGTTTATTCAATCATCCGGAGATATAAAAATGAAATTGATCAAACCCCTCAGCATGACCATCATCATGACTGCATTCATTGCGATGCTGGTTGGCTGCGAGAAAGAAGGCCCGGTAGAGAAGGCCGGCAAGTCGGTCGATAACGCAGTCGATAAAACCGGCCAGCAGATTGAAAAGGCCGGCGACAAGATTCAGGACGCAGCCAAGAGCGACAAGAAGTAAGTATTCATGCTGTTGCAAAAACCAAAGGCGACCGCCCGGTCGCCTTTGTCATTCCCGTTTACGGCAGGGTCATGCCCGCAAGATTCCACGAGGCTTTGAAGTTGTAACCCTTGCCCCGGTAGAACCGGTAGTTCCCAATGAAGCGCGTAAGCCTGGATATTGTGCTTGTCATGATCGTTTCCCCTCGTGAATTGGAGCCTTGGTAGACTTATGGGACGATGATAGAAAATAATCAGTGAACTTTCTGTACGACCACCAACATAGCGGCCATCGCGCAATGAAAAAGGCGACCTGTGGTCGCCTTTTTCATTCACATCAAGCTGTTACTAGCCCACCCATTTCCGTGCATTCAGGAACATGCGCATCCACGCGCCGTTCTCTTTCCATTCCTTCGGATACCAGGAGTTCTGCACGGCACGGAACACACGCTCTGGGTGCGGCATCATGATGCTGAAGCGGCCGTCCGGCGTGGTAAGTCCGGTGATGCCCTGCGGCGAACCGTTGGGGTTGAGCGGATAGGTGGTGGTCGGCTTGCCGTAGTGGTCGACATAGCGCAGCGTGACCAACGGCTGTGCGTCATGCAGGCGTTTTGTGCCGCCGAAGTCGGCATACCCTTCGCCGTGGGCGACGACGATAGGCATGCGGCTGCCGGCCATGCCGTCGAACAGGATGGACGAGGACTGCTGTACTTCCACCATGACGAAGCGTGCTTCGAACTGTTCCGACTGGTTGCGCCCGAAGTGCGCCCAGTTCTCGGCCCCGGGGATGATCTCGTGCAGGTTGCTCATCATCTGGCAGCCGTTGCACACACCAAGTGCAAAGGTATCGTTACGCTGGAAGAAGGCCTCGAACTCGTCGCGCGCCTTGGGGTTGAACAGGATGGACTTGGCCCAACCCTCGCCCGCGCCCAGCACGTCGCCGTAGGAGAATCCGCCGCAGGCGACCACGCCCTTGAAGTCGGAAAGCGCAACACGGCCGCTGATGATGTCGCTCATATGCACGTCCACGGCGGCGAATCCGGCGCGGTCGAAGGCGGCGGCCATCTCGACCTGACCGTTGACGCCCTGCTCGCGCAGGATGGCCATGCGGGGACGGGACAGATTGATGGAAGCCGAACGCCCCTCACCCTGCCCTCTCCCGCTTGCGGGCGAGGGTTCTGCTTCCCTCTCCCGCAAGCGGGAGAGGGATTGAGGGTGAGGGTCTTCATTCAGATCGTAAGTCAGGAGTGCATGCAGCCCCGGGTCTTTCGCGTCCAGCGTGCGGTCGAACTCCTGCTGTGCGCAAACCGGATTGTCGCGCAGCTTTTGTAGCTGATAAGTGGTCTCGCTCCAGATGCGGCGCAGCGCAATCGCGTTGTCGCTGAACAGCGTGGTCTTGCCGCGCGTGATGTTGATGGTGCCGCTGGTGTTGAGTCTTGCCACCTCGTGCACGTTGGAGCAGCCCGCCTCTTCGCACAGCACGAACAGGTCGGCCAGATCATCACGACGCACCTGCACCAGCGCACCCAGCTCTTCGTTGAACAGCACGGCGAGGTCGTCGCCCTTCAGTTCGTCGAGGCGGATGTCGAGGCCGATATGCGAGGCGAAACTCATCTCGCACAGCGCGGCCAGCATGCCGCCGTCGGAACGGTCGTGATAGGCCAGCAGTTTGCCGTCGCGGTTGAGACGCTGGATGAGGTTGAAGAAGGCCTTCAGCTTCCTGGCGCTGTCCACGTCGGGTGCCACATCGCCGACCTGCTTGTACACCTGCGCCAGCGCGGAGCCACCCATACGGTTCTTGCCCGCACCGAGGTCGAACAGCAAAACCACGGTGTCGGTATCGGCCGCGAGTTGCGGGGTGAGCGTCTTGCGCGCATCGCTGCACGGTGCGAAGGCAGTGACGATAAGTGACAGCGGCGCGGTGACGGCCTTATTCTGTTCGCCCTCTTTCCACGTTGTCTTCATCGACATCGAATCCTTGCCGACCGGGATACTGATACCCAGCTCCGGGCACAGCTCCATACCCACGGCCTTGACGGTGTCGAACAGCGCGGCGTCCTCGCCGTGGTGTCCGGCGGCAGCCATCCAGTTGGCGGAGAGTTTGATGTCGCCGATCTTCTCAATCTGCGCGGCGGCGATGTTGGTGATGGCCTCGCCGATGGCCATGCGGCCGGATGCGGGCGCATTGAGCACGGCGATGGGTGTACGTTCGCCGAGCGCGAAGGCTTCGGCCAGATTGGTGTTGTACCCCATCAGCGTGACGGCCACATCGGCCACCGGCACTTGCCAGGGGCCGACCATCTGGTCGCGCGCGGTGAAGCCACCCACGGTGCGGTCACCGATGGAGATGAGGAAGGTCTTGTCGGCCACGCTGGGCAAACGCAGCACGCGCTCGATCGCTTCTTTCAGCACGACACCGCTGGTGTCGAACTTCGGCAACGAGACTTTCTCGCGCTGCACCTTGCGCGTCATCTTGGGCGGTTTGCCCAGCAGCACGGACAGCGGCATATCCACCGCGTTGTTGCCGAACCCTTCGTCGTGCACGATGAGCTGGTCTTCGGTGATGGCCGTGCCCAGCACGGCGAAGGGGCAGCGCTCGCGTTCGCACAGCGCCTGGAACTCCAGCACGCGCTCGACCGGGATGGCGAGCACGTAGCGCTCCTGCGCTTCGTTGCTCCAGATCTGCATCGGCGACATGCCGCGCTCTTCGGACGGCACCGAACGCAATTCGAACTTCGCACCCTTGCCGCCGCCGTGCACCAGCTCCGGCAAGGCATTGGAGATGCCGCCCGCGCCGACGTCGTGGATGGAGAGGATGGGGTTGTTGTCGCCCATCTGCCAGCAGCGGTCGATGACTTCCTGCGCGCGGCGCTGCATCTCGGGGTTGCCGCGCTGCACGGAATCGAAGTCGAGATTCTCGGCATTGGCGCCGGTATCCATGCTCGAAGCCGCCCCGCCGCCCAGACCGATGAGCATGCCGGGACCGCCGAGCTGGATCAGCACCGCGCCGTTCGGCAGGTCGTGCTTGTGGGTGTGGTCGGCACGAATGCTGCCCACGCCGCCCGCCAGCATGATGGGCTTGTGGTAGCCGCGCACTTCACCGTTGACACTTTCTTCAAAAGTGCGGAAATAACCGGCCAGATTGGGACGGCCGAATTCGTTGTTGAACGCAGCGCCGCCGAGCGGGCCGTCGATCATGATCTGCAAGGGAGTGGCGATACGCCCGGGCTTGCCGTAGGGATCGGTTTCCCAGGGTTGTTCGAAGCCGGGAATGTTGAGGTTGGACACCGAGAAACCGACCAATCCCGCCTTGGGCTTGGAGCCGGTACCGGTGGCACCTTCGTCGCGGATCTCGCCGCCGCTGCCGGTGGCCGCGCCGGCGAACGGTGCGATGGCGGTCGGGTGGTTGTGCGTCTCCACCTTCATCAGGGTATGGGTGAGTTCCTTGCTGAAAGCGTAAGCACCACCCTCGCGCGGATAGAAGCGCTCGATCTCTGCCCCTTCAATAACGGAGGAGTTGTCGGAGTACGCCACCACGGTGCCTTCGGGATGCAAATTGTGGGTGTTGCGGATCATGCCGAACAGCGAGATGGCCTGTTGCTCGTCGTCGATGACCCAGTCGGCGTTGAATATCTTGTGGCGGCAATGCTCGGAGTTGGCCTGCGCGAACATCATCAGTTCGACGTCGGTGGGATTGCGGCCCAGTTTGGTGAAGTTATCCACCAGGTAGTCGATCTCGTCGGCGGAGAGCGCCAGACCCAGTTCGCGGTTGGCAACTTCCAGCGCGGCTTTACCGCCCTTGAGGATGTCCACGGTCGAGAGCGGTTGCGGTTTGCCATGCTGGAATATCCGCGCTTCCAGTCCGGTCACTTCGGCGATGACCGACTCGGTCATGCGGTCGTGCAACAGCGGCAGTACGGCTTTCTTGTCCGCCTCGGAGAGGTGCTTGCCGCCTTTGCCTTTCAGGTAATACACCACGCCGCGTTCGATGCGGCTGACTTGCGGCAATGCGCAATGGCGGGCGATGTCGGTGGCCTTGGACGACCACGGCGAGATGGTGCCGAGGCGCGGCACCACCAGCATACTCTGCGTCGAAATGGCGCACTCGGGTTCGCCGGCCTGCTTGTCGATGCCTAGCAGGCGGTCGAGCAAGGCAGCGTCAGCCGGGCTGAGTTCGGCGGCCAATTCGGTGAAATAGCAGTGGCGGGTGTCTTCGAGGGTGACGCCGGACTTGGTGGCGGCCAGCGCTGCGCGCAGCTTGTCGAGACGGAAGGAGGAAAGTGCGGCTTTACCTATCGAGGTACGGAACATGACTCGGTCACTTTAAGGCGTTGGGAACAGGTTGCAATTATAATGCAGCCGAACTCACAAACTCAGGGAAAACAGCATGCCGACCGTCATCACCCGCAAACAAGTGGCCGCCTTCCTCAAACCGCGCCCCAAGGACAGCCACAAAGGCCTGTTCGGCACGGTCACCGTCATCGGCGGAGCCAACGGCATGGTCGGTGCGGCGCTGCTGGCCGGGCGCGCGGCACTCAAGACGGGCGCGGGTTGCGTGCATGTCGGCCTGCTGGCGGACAATGCCCCGGTGGTGGATCTGAACTGCCCCGAGTTGATGCTGCATACGGCCGCCGAGGCGCTGAAGTCGACCAGCCCCGATGTGCTGGTGATCGGCTGCGGTCTCGGCCAGAGCCAGGCCGCACAGAAGCTGCTGTACGATGCCCTGATGCTGGACGTGGCGCTGGTGGTGGATGCCGACGCGCTCAACCTGATCGCCCAGCGCCCGGACCTGCGCGGCATGCTGCATGGGCGCAAGTCCCCTGCCGTGTTCACGCCCCACCCCGGCGAAGCCGCACACCTGCTGGGCAGCAAGACCGAAGAGGTACAGGGCGACCGCCCGCACTCTGCGCTGAGCCTGGTGAAGCGACTGGGCGGCAGCGTGGTGCTGAAAGGCGCGGGCAGCCTCTGCGCCACACGCGAAGCGAAGCTCTATATCAACCAGACCGGCAACCCCGGCATGAGCTCCGCAGGCATGGGCGATGTCTTGGCCGGCATGATCGCCGCCTTCATCGCGCAGGGACTGGGCGCGGACCAGGCGATGCTGCTGGCGGTACACCTGCACGGCGCGGCGGGCGACGAACTGGCAAAACAGCAGGCCACCCTCGGCATGAGCGCAACCGAAGTGACGGAATGGGCCCGCTGGCTGCTGAACAGGATCGCTCCAAACTAAAGGTCTTCCAGCCATGACCGACATCCTTCACCGCTATCTGATGATCATCGTTGCCTGCATCTCGCTGCTGATCGGCTTGCAGGTGCCCAATTTCGTCGACCAGTACCAGAAGCGCGTCGATGCTCACCTGCGCGAGGTGAGCATCAACCTGCAGCCGTTCCAGGACATCGCCAACAAGTATTTCGCCGGTGATATGAGCAAACTCATCGCGCTGCACCGCAACAGCATCGAGAAACCCTTCCAGGAAGAGGGCGCCGCCATCGAGAAGATGGTGCAGCGCAAACTGCGCTTCGAGACCGACATGGCCGCGCTGCAGACCAGCCTGCCGCAGAAGGCGCTGCATGTGCTGCTGCACGGCGACCGGGAGTTGCTCGACGAGGCGCTCGGACAATACAGCTATGCCGTGCCGCTCAGTCAGGATGCGCTGATCTTCGGCGCGGGTGTGGCACTGATCATCCTGCTGGCAGTGGAACTGCTGCTCGCCCTGGCTCGCTTCGCCGCCCGCAAACTTACCCGCCCCACTCCCCCGCAAGCCCAATGACCTACCCCATCGATATCAGCGAAGAAGGCGGTGTCCGCTTTCTGCACTTCGGCTCACTCTGGATCCAGGGGGCGATGCGCATCGCGCGGCCCTGGCATCTGGAACTGGAATACACCAAGGAGATGATGACCAGCCTGCTGATGCGCGACGAAACGCACTTTCCGCGCAAGGTGCTGCTCATCGGACTCGGCGCAGCCTCGCTGACCAAGTTCCTCTACCGCAACTACCCGCTGTCGAAACTGACCGTGGTGGAGATCGAGCCGCGCGTGGTAGCGGCGGCAAGACAGTTCTTCAAGCTGCCGGATGATCCCAAGCGGCTGAACATCGTGATCGAGGACGGCGCGCAATACGTGGCAGTGAGCGACAAGACCTTCGATCTCATACTGGTCGACGGCTTCGACGAGGACGCGCGCCCCGGCGAACTGGACACACTGCCGTTCTACCAGCTATGCCGTTCACGCCTGAGCAGCAACGGCATCCTGGCGGTGAACCTGCTCGGGCGCAGCCGCGGTTTCCAGGCCAGTCTGGACCGCATCCGAGAGGCGTTCGAGGGACGCGCGCTGGCATTCCCCTCCACCGAAAGTGGCAATGTGATCGCGCTGGCCGCGGCAGGCGATCCTATCGCGATCCAGCTGGACGATCTCAAGGATCAGGCGGATGCATTGAAGGCAGAGACCGGCCTGAATCTGCTGCCGACGCTGACGCGACTGGAACAGTCGAAGTCCTGCCCGGGCGGGGTGTTCTCTCTCTGACACAAATAAATCACAAACGGAAAACCGTTTGTGTTTAAAATCGCAGGTGAGGAGCAGCATGCAAAGAGAAATGGGGATGCATCAAGGGAACTGCTACATCCGATGAACTTCATTCTTGAAAGGTAGTGATCATGGCCACATCCAAATCCACCACGGTGAAAAAAACCACCACCGCAGCAAAACCCGCAGCCAAAAAAACCACCGCCGCAACGAGTAAGACTACTGCGAAAAAAGTGGCTGCCAAGACAACGACAGCAAAGACTGCTGTCGTCAAGAAACCGGCCGTAGCCAAGCCGGCAGCCGCGAAGAAGCCCGCAGCTGTAAAAGCCGCGCCGCGCAAGGCCGCAACTCCCACACCGGAACAGCGTTACAAGATGGTTCAGGATGCCGCGTATTTCATCGCCGAGAAGAATGGCTTTGTCAGCGGCTCTTTGGATTACTGGATCGCAGCCGAAGTGGAGATCGAAACCCTGCTCTCCGGCAAGAAGAAGTAAGTTCTACTTCGCGCCCGTCGTGCCCGCCTCGACGGCGTAGCGCACGTAGGGCAGATTCAAATCTTCTGCGGTGATCACGCCAAGCAACTGGTTGGCGTGTTTGTCATCGAGCACGAACTCGACCTGCACCGGCAATTCCCCCGCCAACTCGAAGAAACTCTCGTCATGGATATGGCCGTGCCGCCCGTAGCCGGCGACGGCGCGGAACACAGAGCCCCCCGGCACGCCCAGCGACTTGGCTTTTTCCAGCAACCACTCCTGCAGCATCTTGCCCTGATGGTGCTGTTTCTCGGTCAGGTAGAACTTGAGGTAGACGGTGTTCATCTTGCTCTCCTTATTGTTGCATCCATTTGAACGTCTGCATCCCCAGCACCGTCATCAGCAACGAGCCGCCAAGGTGCGCGGCGATGATGGCCGTGCCCCATGCATATTGTCCGCGCAGCAGCAGCGTGACGGTCTCGGCCGAGAAGGTCGAGAAGGTGGTGAGTCCACCGAGAAAACCGGTGATGATGAGCAGACGCCATTCCGGCGACACGCCGGGGTGCTGCATGAAGAAGGCGATGGCGAGACCGATCAGATAGCCGCCGACCAGATTGGCCAAAAGCGTGCCCAGCGGCAGCTCGTGCGTGATCGGATTGAGCCACAGACCCAGACCCCAGCGCAGCCATGCGCCGATGGCGGCACCGAATCCGACTGCGAGGAAAGCGTAGAGCGTCATGGCCGGATTGTAGCAGGGGGAACCAGACCGCGCAGTTTGAAGCAGCGGCTGTTGGGCGTGCCGTCCAGCTCATATTCGTTGAACTCGCGGCAGGGACTCGGGCGGTTCTCGTAGATGGCGCAGGAGACCTGCTTGCCCACCTCGCCGCGCAGTGCTGTGCAACGCGGCGGATAGCTGTTGGTGCCTTTCATGCACACCATGTGTTCATGCACCTTCTCGGTGAATTCGGCCGGAACGAAGCCGCCGGGTGCCTCGCTGGATTCGTCCGTGTAGAACGAGATACGGTAATAGGCGCAGCAGGCACCGCAGCTCATGCAGGGATTCGCTTCGCTCATTTTCTGACAACTTCTCCCCACAGATCATGCTCGTCCGAGTCGGTGATCTTCACCGTGACGAACTCGCCCACCTCCAGATCGGCACTGTCGATATAGACGAGGCCATCGATCTCCGGCGCATCGGCGGCGCTGCGCGCGACCGCGTCCTCTTCGTCGATATCGTCCACCAGCACAGTCATGGTCTGGCCGACCTTCTTCGCCAGTTTTTCGGCGCTGATCTCTTCCTGCAAGTACATCAGGCGCGCGAGGCGGTCTTCCTGCACATCGGGATCGATATGGTCGGGCAAGGCGTTCGCGGCCGCGCCGTCCACCGGCGAGTACTTGAACGCGCCGACGCGGTCGAGCTGCGCCACTTCGATGAAGTCGAGCAGTTCCTCGAATTCCTCTTCCGTCTCGCCGGGAAAGCCGACGATGAAGGTGCTGCGCAAAGTGATGTCCGGACAGATGCTGCGCCACTGCTGGATGCGCTTGAGCACGTTCTCGCTGCTGGCTGGGCGCTTCATCAGCTTGAGGATGCGTTCGTTGGCGTGCTGGAACGGGATGTCGAGATAGGGCAGGATCTTGCCCTCCGCCATCAGCGGGATGACCTCGTCCACGCTGGGGTAGGGATAGACGTAATGCAATCGCGTCCATACGCCGAGATCGCCCAGCGCGCCGGCCAGTTCGGTCATGCGCGTCTTCAGCGGCTTGCCCTGCCAGAAGCCGGTGCGGTATTTCACATCGACACCGTAAGCCGAGGTGTCCTGCGAGATGACCAGCAGTTCTTTCACACCGGACTCGACCAGCTTCTCCGCTTCGCCCATCACTTCATGGATGGGACGGCTGACCAGGTCGCCGCGCAGCGCAGGGATGATGCAGAAGGTGCAGCGGTGGTTGCACCCCTCGGAGATCTTGAGATAGGCAAAATGCTGCGGCGTCAGACGTACGCCCTGCGGCGGCACCAGGTCGGTGTAGGAATCGTGCAGTTTCGGCAAGTACTGGTGCACCGCATTCATCACCGCATCGGTCTCGTGCGGGCCGGTGACGGCGAGCACTTTGGGGTGCGTCCTTTGCACGATGTCGCCCTTGGCGCCGAGACAGCCAGTGACGATGACCTTGCCGTTCTCCTGCAAGGCTTCGCCGATAGCTTCAAGCGATTCGGCGACGGCGCTGTCGATGAAGCCGCAGGTGTTGACCACCACGAGGTCGGCCTCCTCGTAACTGGGCGTGATCTCGTAACCCTCGGCTTGCATGCGGGTGAGGATGAGTTCGGAGTCCGAAGTGGCCTTGGGACAACCGAGCGAGACGAAACCGATCTTGGGTGTTGCTTTACTCATGATTCATTCCTAATGTTGGTTCTCGCGTCGCTCCAGCAACGCATCGACCTGCGACAGCGGGTCTTCGATGGGTTCAAGATGGGTGGTAAGGTGGCTGAACGGTACGACCGCGCGGATGTCTGCCTCGATCAGTTCGACCATGTCGTGTCCGTGCTGCACGGTCCACAGCCCCGGTACCAGCACATGCAGCGAGATGAATGCATTTCTACCCGCCTGGCGCGTGCGCAGCGCGTGGAAATCCAGCCCCTGGCTGCGATAGTTCGCCAGCACCGCTTCGATCTGAGCGATCTGCTCCGGCGGGATCGCCTCGTCCATCAGTCCGGAAGCGGAACGCTGCAGCAACTGCCAGCCGGTCCACACGATGTTCACGGCCACCAGCAGCGCGATGAGCGGGTCCAGCCACAACCAGCCGCTCAACCACACCAGGCCGACACCGATGATGACGCCGACCGAGGTCCACACGTCGGTCATCAGGTGTTTGGCATCGGCTTCCAGTGTGATGGAATTGAACGCGCGTCCAGCCTTGAGCAGTTCGCGCGCGGCGAACAGGTTGATGAGCGAAGCGACAACCGACACCGCCAGACCGACACCGACAGCTTCGATCGCCTGCGGATGCATGAAACGATCGATAGCGGTATAGCCGATGCTGAAGGCGGCCAGCAGAATGAGGAAGCCCTCGAACGCACTGGAGAAATATTCCGCCTTGCCATGACCGTAGGCATGCCTGTCGTCGGCAGGTGTCGCCGCCAATGACAGCATCGCCAGCGCCATCAGCGCACCGGCCAGATTGACGAACGATTCGAGCGCATCGGACAGCAGACCGACCGAGCCGGTGAGCCACCAGGCGATGCCCTTGAGCAGGATGGTGGCGACGGCGGCGGCAATGGACAGCCAGGCGTAACGTTTAAGATTGGCATGATGCATATGGCCGCCTCTAAAAATTCAAAGTTCTAAGCAAGACAAGGCGCGAGCAAAAAATTGCGACGCAGCATATGTTGATATGTAAGGAGTAATTTTTTGTGAGCAACGCAGTATTGCGACGAAATTTGGATTTTTAGAGGTGGCCATGCCCTACTCCGGCATCATCATGCCAAGCAGCGCCACGGTCAGCACGCCGGCCGAGATGAGCAACACCTGTTGCACGGTGTCGCGCATCTGGGTGCGTTTGTGCAAACTGGGAATGAGGTCGGCCACGGCGACATAGATCATGCTGGAAGAGGCCAGCGCCAGCAGATAAGGCACCAGCGACTGCATGTCGCGCAGGGCGACGTAGCCCAGTGTGCCGCCGACCAGCGTGGCGAAGCTGGAGATGAGGTTCATCTGGAATGCGCGCAGCTTGCTGTAGCCGGAGTGCAGCAGGATGGCGAAGTCGCCAACTTCCTGCGGCACTTCGTGCGCGAAGATGGCCAGCGAGGTGACGATGCCGAGATTCACATCGGCGAGGAAGGCGGCGGCGATAATGATACCGTCAACGAAGTTGTGGAAGGTGTCGCCGACGATGACCATGGTGCCGCTGCGGCCGTGATCGTTGGCATGGTCGTGCGGCTCGTGCGCCTCGCAATGGTCGTGGTGACAGTGGCGCCAGATCAGCACCTTCTCCAGCGTGAAAAACAGCAGGATACCGGCCAGCACGGTGCCGCTCACGGCGGCAGCATTGGGGGAAAGTTCGATCGCCTCGGGCAGGATGTCGAGGAACACCGCGCCGAGCAATGCGCCGATGGCGTAGCTCACCAGGCCGCCCAGATAGCTGGCGCGCGCGTTGAGCGCGAACAGTGCCGCTGCAACGACGCTAAGGATGCCGCCCAGAAATCCCGCGCTGATGATCCACGCCAGAGTGCTCATGCCGAATCCCGAATAAAGACAAGGCGCGGATTATACCCAGTATCACCGGCTGCCGCCGAACTCGGGCAGCTTGTTGTAGTACTCGAAGCCCTCGCGCAAACGCGCGGCGGCCGTTTCGGAAAGCTGCTCGAAGGCGACGCCGCACAGGTATTTATCGTCCTCAACGCGCAGCCAGCTGATCTTGCCCCTGATGCGGGCGGGCCTTTGCCCCTCGTAATCCTTCATGTCGTCCTGCGGCAGGAAGATGTCCAACTCGATGGGCTGCGTCTTGTCCAGCTTCTTGTTCATCTGCAGGCGGATGCCGGCCATACTGAAATCGAGACTGCAGCACTCCACCTTGAGCTCGCCCTGCATCACATGCACCAGCAGGCGGTTGGAGGCACGCGGAAAGGTACGTTTCTCGTGCTGGTCCAGAGGGACAGTTTGGTCATGGTTGAAGCTGAACCCCGCCATCAACTGGTTGAGCTTGCCGGTGACCTTGTGCAGGCCGTCGCCGATGATGGCAGTGGTCTCGACCTTGTCCGAACTTTCGTGCAGGGTGGCAAACAGGTCTTCCAGTGTCTTCTTCAGCACGTCCACATTGCCGATCTGCGCACCGCTGGACTCGGAGATGCCCTGGTTGGCGCTGGCCGTTTCGGCGACGTCGACCGAGATGCGCTCAATCACCGTGGCCGTCTCGCCGGCCACTCTCTGGTTGTCGTGCACCTTTTCCACCACCACGTTCATCGAGGCGGTGACTTCCTGCACCTTGCCGCCGAGCTGGCCGATGATGCGCGAGACTTCCCCGGCCGACTGGCTGGTGCGCTCCGCCAGCTTGCGCACCTCGTCCGCCACCACGGCAAACCCGCGACCCTGCTCGCCCGCGCGCGCTGCTTCGATGGCGGCATTGAGCGCGAGCAGGTTGGTCTGTTCGGCGATCTCCTTGATGGTCGAGATGATGGCGTGTATCTGTGCCGCCGAACGGTCCAGCTCGGCGATCTTGGTCGCGGCCTGGTTCACTTCCTGCACCGTCTGTTCCATCTCGGAGATGTTGCGATGCACGATGTTTATGCCCTCGCGCGCCTGCGCCTCGGTCTGGCGCGCACGCACGGTCGCCTGGGTTGCGTGTTCCTGCACGCTCTCCGATATCTGGTGCAATTGTCGGGTGGCGCTGTTCACCTCGTTGGAACGGCTCTGTTCCGTGCGCCCCACTTCGGCGATCTCGTGCGATATCTTGGCGATCTGGAACGCGGACTGCTCCATCTCTTTGCCGCTCTCGTCGATCTCGCGCATGATGTGGTTGAGCTTGGACAGCACGTCGTTGAAGCTCTTTTCCAGTTCGCCGATCTCGTCGCGCGATTCGTGCGCGACCTCTTTGGTGAGGTCGCCCTTCTCCACCGCCTTCAAGGCCTGACACAGCGCCTTGATGGGTTTGACGAACAGGCTGGCGACGAAGCCGATGAGGATGAACTGGAGCATGAACTCCAGTCCGGATTCCCAGAAAGAATTGAAGATGTAGGCGTTGTGACTGGCTACGAGCTGGTCGATGATCTGCTGGCTGACACCGCCCTCGCGCGCGATCCCGACCATCTTGCCCAGTTCGTGCGAGGCCAGCAGGCGGTTATAGACTGTGGTGACCATCGTCACCATGAAAAAACCGAACTGCAGCTTCCACCTGATGCTGAGGGAGTTAAACCAATTCATCGCCCATCTCTCCGAGTTATCTGCTCAATTATTTGAATACAGCCGACATGCCTATGTCGACAGCATGGTCAAAAACTTGAGGGCGGATCGATGAATCGGATAAAAAAAGGGTACTCAGTGCTGCAGGTTCACGTCCTTGGTCTCGGGCAGGAACAGCAGCCCGATGATGGAGGCGAAGATGAGCATGCCGACCGGGTACCACAGCCCCGCCAGCGCATCGCCGGCCTGCACCGAAATCAGCGTGACCATGAACGGCGACAGTCCGCCTATCCAGCCCGCGCTGAGGTTATGCGGCACGGCGGCGGCGCTGTAGCGCGTGCGCGCGGTGAACAGTTCCGCCAGTACCGCAGTCTGCGGGCCGGTGATGAGCGCTACGGCAATGACCGGGACGATGAGCAACAGGAACAGCATGAACTCGTTCACCTGCGCGGGGTCGGCCTGCTCCAGCCAGCCCATGGTCTGCAGGGACGCAGTGACCTCGTCCGGCTGGAAGCCGGAGACTTCGATCTCGCCACCGATAATGAGTGCGACCTCCACGCGTTCGTCCAGCGGCATCAGTTCATGCGACACGCCGTTCTTGATGAGGAACTCCTGGTTGCGCTCGCAATCGTTGGCCGCCTTGCGGAACGGGCTGTAGTTGCAATCGCTACCGTACAGGGTCACCGCGACTTCGCTGTTGAAGCGTTCCAGTTGCGGATTGCCGTAATGCTGCAAACCCTTGAACACAGGCAGGATGGTGAGCGCGCCGAGGATGAGTCCGGCCAGCAGAATGGGCCGTCGCCCCACCTTGTCGGACAGCCAGCCGCAAAAGATGGTGAGCGGGAACAGCAGCAGCGTGCTGCCCATCACCAGCGCGCTCGCGGTTTGCGCATCGAGGCGCACCACGCTTTTGAGGAACACGTTGGTATAGACCTGCGAGGAGAAGAACAGCAGCGAACCGCCCGCCGAGATGCAGAAGAACAGCAGCGCCATGCCTTTCAGGGTGTGACGGTCGCGCAGACATTCGCGCAGCGGCGCCTTGGATACCGAACCCTCGGCCTGCAACTGGCGGAACACCGGCGACTCTTCCAGACTCATGCGCGTCTTGATGGAGACGAACAGCAGCACGGCGGAGAACAGAAAGGGGATGCGCCAGCCCCAGGCGTTGAAATCGGCAGGCTCCAGGAATGCCAGCAGCAGCACGATCTGCAGCGTGGAGACGAGAATGCCCAGCGGTCCCATCAGTTGCAGCACGCTGGTGTAGAAGCCGCGCCTGCCTTGCGGCGCATGCTCGGTGAGATACACCGCCACCCCGCCGATCTCGCCGCCCACCGCAAAACCCTGCAACAGACGCAACAGCAGCAGCAATATCGGCGCCATGATGCCGATCTGCGCATAGGTCGGCAGCAGACCGACCAGGAAGGTGGTCACGCCCATCAGCGAGATGGTCGCGATGAAGATGGGGCGGCGCCCGAAGCGATCGGCCAGATTGCCGAACAGCGCCGATCCCAGCGGCCGCACCACCATACCGACGCCGAAGGTGGCGAGACTCATCAGCAACGCCGCGGTCGGATTCTCCGGCGGAAAGAACAGCACGCTGAAATAGGTCGCCAGCGAGGCGAAGGTGAGAAAGTCGTACCATTCGAGGAAGGTGCCGAAGCAGGCGGCGAGGACGACTTTGCGTTGGGTGCGGGTGATCTCGGGCATGGGCGATATTTGTAAGTGACAGAGCGGGTCGGATTCTACCCGATGCGGCAAGCGGCTAGCGTATCCACACCGTCTTGGTGTTCACGAATTCCAGCATGCCCTGTCGCGACAGTTCGCGCCCGTAGCCGGAGGCCTTTACACCACCAAAGGGCAGGCGCGCGTCGGATTTGACCATGCCGTTGATGAAGGTGCAGCCTGCCTCGATACGCGTCGCCAATTGCTCGGCACGCGCCGTGTCGCGACTCCAGATGGAGGAACCCAGCCCGAAGCGGGTATCGTTGGCGATACGCAGCGCGTCCGCTTCGTCTTTGGCACGTATGACGATGGCCACGGGGCCGAACAGTTCTTCGTGGTAGGCGCAGGCTTTATCGGTGACGCGATCCAGGATGGAGGGACGGTAGAAGGTTCCGTCGCGCGCGTCCGGTTCACAGCCAGTCAGCGCGACCGCGCCCTGTGCGATAGATTCGGTGACTTGCCGGTGCAAGTCATCGCGCAAGTCGAGTCGCGCCATTGGACCGATCTGCGTGGCATCGTCCATCGGGTCACCTAGCTTGAGTGCTTCGACTCCGGCTTTGAAACGCTGCAGGAATTCTTCCGCGATCTGCGGCACGAGGATGAAGCGTTTGGCGGCGATGCAGGATTGCCCGTTGTTCAGGAAACGCGAAGCGACTGCCGTCGTGACGGCCAGTTCCAGATCGGCATCGTGCAGCACGATGAACGGATCGGAGCCGCCCAGTTCCAGCACGCATTTCTTCAGGTGCTGCCCGGCGAGCGCGGCCACCTTGCGCCCGGTCGCTTCCGATCCGGTGAGCGTGACGGCATGCACAAGCGGACTGGCGATGACGTATGGCACCAGATCGGTCTCTATCATCAGCGTCGTGAACAGACCTTGCGGCAGGCCGCATTCGCGGAAGATCGCTTCGATCGCCAGCGCGCATTGCGGCGTGCCCGATGCGTGCTTGAGCAGAACCGCATTGCCTGCCATCAGGGCCGGTACCGCGGCGCGGAACACCTGCCAGAACGGAAAGTTCCACGGCATGACGGCCAGCACTGTGCCCAGCGGGTGATGCGCGACATAGCTTTTTCCGGCATCCGATGCCACCCCCTCGCTGCGCAAGAACTCCGCACCGTGCTGCGCGTAGTAGTCGCAGACACCAGCGCACTTCTCGACTTCGCCGCGCGCTTCGCGCAGGGGCTTGCCCATTTCCAGCGTGATGAGCGTTGCGTAGCGGTCGCGCTGCGCGCGCAGGTGTTGCGCCACGGCATTCAGCACGGCGGCGCGCGCGGCGAGATCTTTTTGCGCCCAGGTTTGTTGCGCGGCGCAGGTCTCCTGCAGGGCGAGTTGCAGGCGGGCGGCATCCCAACTGGCGTAGGTCTGGAGGACTTGATTGGTGGCAGGATTGCGGCTCAGATGCGGCATGGCACTCCCGGCTCAGGCGCCATCGGCCAGCCAGATGAACGTGCCCATGCGGCCGGTCACGCCATCGCGGCGGTAGGAGAAGAATTTGTCTTTCTGGTGATAAGTGCAGAAGGTGCCGCCGTAGATGCGGCTGATGCCGAGCGCATTCAGGCGCTGGCGCGCCAGCCGGACGATGTCGGCGCGGAATTTTCCCTCGGCAGCAAGCGGGATGAAGGCAGCCGCCGCGCTGGCATCATGCGCCATGAACGCCGTGCGCACATCCTCGCCCACTTCGAAGGCATGCGACCCGATGGTCGGCCCCAACCATGCCATCATTTTTTGCGGCGCGACGCCCATCTCTTTCACGGTCGCTTCGATCACACCGTCGCATAGCCCGCGCCAGCCCGCATGCGCCGCGCCGACCACCGTGCCGTCTTCGTCGCACAGCAATACCGGCAAACAATCCGCGGTCATCACCACGCACACCGAGCCGCACTTGCGTGCGACACAGGCGTCGGCCACGACGCGGCAGGCTGCGGCATCGGCATTAGCAACGACAGTGCCGTGCACTTGTTCCAGCCACACCGGCTCGCTCGGCATGTACGGCGCCAGCGACTGGCGGTTGCGGTTGACGCGCATCGGGTCGTCGCCGACATGCAGGCCGAGGTTGAGTGTGTCGTAGGGTGCCGTGCTGATACCGCCGTTGCGAGTGGTCTGCAGCGCCTTGACGCCGGCGGGTGCCGGCCAGTCAGGGACAATGCAGTGCTCAGGCAATGCCATCGCTCGCCTCGTCGATGCTGTCCAGCAACTCTTCCATGTCTTCCGGCAGCGGCACTTCCCATTCCATCCATTCGCCGGTGTCGGGATGTTCCAACGCCAGTTTCGTGGCATGCAGCGCCTGGCGCGGGAAGCCGTTCAACAGTTCACGCAGGGGCAGCACGCACTTTTGCCCCCCCTTCTGATACACACTGTCACCGATCAGGGGGTGGCCGACATACGTCAGGTGAACGCGGATCTGGTGCGTGCGCCCAGTCTCCAGCCGGCAGCGCAGCAGGGTGCAGCTGGGGAAATTGGCTTCCACGGTGTAATGGGTGACCGCATCCTTGCCGCCCTCCACCACCGCCATCTTCACGCGCTGCGAGGGATGGCGACCGATGGGGAAGTCGATGGTGTCGCCGTAATCCACTTCGCCCCACACCAGCGCGAGGTATTCGCGTTTCACGCTGCGCTTCTGCATCTGGCGCACCAGCGCGGTCTGCGCGACCAGCGTCTTGGCCACCACCATCAGTCCGCTGGTGTCCTTGTCGAGGCGATGCACGATGCCCGCGCGCGGCACATCCTTCAGTTGCGGGGCATGATGCAGCAAGGCATTGAGCAGGGTACCTTCCCAGTTGCCGCTGCCCGGATGCACCACCAGCCCGACCGGCTTGTTGATGACCAGGATGGCGTCGTCCTCGTACACGATGTCGAGCGGGATGTCCTCGGCCAGGTAAGGTTGTTCGGAAGGATGCGTCTGCGGCACGACACGTATGCTCTCGCCGCCCCACACTTTCTGCTTGACGCTAGCCGGGTTGCCGTTAAGCGTGACCTGACCCTGCTCTATCCAGTCCTGCAGGCGGCTGCGCGAGTATTCCGGCAGCATCTTGACCAGCGCCATGTCGAGCCGCAGCCCGCCATGCTCGTTCGGTACCCGCAACTCAAGCGGGTCGGCAGACTCGTCGTCTTTGCTATAATCGGACAAGTCCTCTTCAGGTTCCATCATTTCGGGTTCTATCATGCGCCATAGTTTAGCTGTTTTCCTGCTGCTCTCGTTAGTTGCTTGCAGTTCCGACCCCGCCAAGGACGACAATCTCACCGCCGACCAGCTCTACGCCCAGGCCAAGGAGTCGATGGCGGACGACAATTACGAGAAAGCCGTCAAGCAGTTCGAGAAGCTGCAATCGCGGTTCCCCTACGGTCGTTATGCGCAGCAGGCCCAGATGGAGATCGCCTATGCCTACTACAAGCACAGCGAACCGGCTCCGGCACTGGTGGCACTGGACAACTTCGTGAAGATGTACCCCAACAGCGCGCATCTGGATTATGTGTACTACCTCAAGGGGCTGATCAACTTCAACGAGAACATCAACAGCCTGTTCGGCACGCTGTTCAAGCAGGACCCGTCCGAGCGCGACCCGGCCGCGCTGCGCGACTCCTTCGCCGCCTTCAAGGAGCTGGTCACCCGCTTCCCCGATAGCAAGTACACGCCGGATGCACGGCTGCGCATGCAATACCTGCTCACCACGCTGGCCAACGGCGAAGTCCATGTCGCCAGTTACTACCTGCGCCGCGGCGCCTACGTCGCGGCCGCGAACCGCGCCAAGGGCGTGCTGATCGATTATCCGCAGACACCGCAGACGCTCGAGGCCCTGCAGATCATGGTGCAGGCCTATGACGCGATGGGGATGAACGATCTGCGCGACGATGCCAAACGTGTGCTGGCGCTCAATGCCGGCAAGGGCGCCCTTCCGGAAGCCAAGGAATCGCCGAAGAACCCGTCGCCCTGGTGGCAGTTCTGGGACTAGGGACAAGGTGAACTTCTGCCCGACATGCGGCGCCCCCGTCGAACTGCGCACCCCGCAGGACGATCACCGCGAGCGCCACGTCTGCACCGTCTGCAACACCATCCACTACCAGAACCCGAAGATCATCGCTGGCGCCATACCGGAATGGACTGACGGCCGCATCCTGCTCTGCCGCCGTGCCATCGAACCGCGCCACGGCCTGTGGACGCTGCCGGCCGGATTCATGGAGAACGGCGAGACCACCACCGAGGCCGCCGCGCGCGAGACGCTGGAAGAAGCCAACGCGCGCATCGATGTGCTGGGACTCTACGCGATGTACAACCTGCCCTACATCAACCAGGTACAGCTGCTGTTCCGCGCCAGGCTGCTCGATCTGGATTTCTCGCCGGGCGTGGAAAGCCTTGAAGTGGAGCTCTTCGCCGAACACGAGATACCCTGGGACACGCTGGCATTCCGGCCGGTGAAATATACCTTGGAACACTTCTTCGCCGACCGCAAGCGCGGCGAGTACACCTTCCGCAACGCCGACATCGCCCCCCCGACCCCGCGCTGAAACCCAAAGCCTGTAGCGCCCCCCTGCAGCTTTACTGCGCCTGTTTCTTCAGCAGATCGCGGATCTCCGTCAGCAGGAGTTCCTGCTTCGATGGCGCGGCCGGCGCTTCCTCCGCCTTTTTTTTCAGCGAGTTGATCAGCCTCACCACCATGAAGATGGCGAAAGCGATGATGGTGAAATCGATGATGGTCTGGATGAATTTGCCGTAGGCGATCACCACTGCCGGTGCACCAACTGCCGCTTCCTTGATGGTGAAAGCGAGATCGGTGAAGTTCACGCCGCCCAGCAGCACGCCGATCGGCGGCATGATCACGTCGGCGACGATGGAAGAAACGATCTTGCCGAATGCCGCGCCGACTACCACGCCGACGGCCATATCGATGACGTTACCCCGGACTGCGAATGCCTTGAACTCCTGAACGATGCTCATGGTTTCCTTCCTTTCTGTGAATTTGATCTCTGGGTTGAAAGCATCTCATTTTGACTCATTTCTTCCCCGCCCCGAGCGTGCGCATGAATCGCGGCGCGAGGTCGGGCTGGTTCTCGAACTGGTCGAAGCGGCCCGTCATCTCCTGGTCCAGACGGCTCAGTCTATCGCCCATGGCGGGATGGGTCTTGAACATCAGCGCCACATCGGAATCGCTCGGGTTGATCGCCTGCAGGGTCTGCAACACCGCGGGCAAGCCGTAAGGGTCGTAGCCGCCGCGCGCGGCGATCACCACGCCCATGCGGTCCGCCTCGTACTCGTCGTTCTTGTCCAGCCCGCGCGCATACACTTCGGTACCGGCGCTGACCAGTTTGGTCAGGCGCGGGTCGCCGCCCTTCTCCCGGATCGCATCGTTCGCCAGATCAGTCATCAGTTCGGCCTGCGCGCCTTTCTTGATCGCCTGCAGGTGATGCTTGCGCAGCACATGCGACATCTCGTGCGCCAGCACGCCCGCCAGCTCGGCTTCGCTGTTCATGCGCACCAGCAGGCCTTTGGTGACGAACACCTTGCCGCCGGGCGTGGCGAAGGCGTTCACATCGCTATCGTCGAGCACGCCGAACAGCCAGGGCAGATCGGGACGCTCGGTCTGCGAGGCCAGCCAGCGACCGACGCGGTTCACGTAACGCTGCACCGCCGGGTTGTCGAGCAGCGGTGCCGCGCCCAGCAGGTTACTGGCGATGCCGTCGCCCAGCATGATCTCCTGCGGCTCGTCGATGTCGGTATTGGCCTTCTGCACCTTCTGCACGGTCTTCACCGCCTTGTCCCAGTCGATCTTGCCCAGATCGAAGGCGGCTGCGGGCAGCGCGACACCCAGCAGACAAACCATGGATAACGCCAGATTGTTCTTCATCATTGGCCTCCGCTCAAATAGTCCACGCTCTGCGCCTCCAACTTGCCCTGCGTCGCAAACTGCTTCGCGGCTTGCGGCGTCACCGCATTGCGCTTCGCAGCTTGCAGTGCCTTGGCATCGGGCTGCGCGTTCTTCAGTTGTTCTTCCGACAGACCGCGCACGCCGGTGGTGACCGTGCTGCCGCTCTTGCCGGTGGCGGCAACGTTGAACAGGCTGCCCAGGCCGCTGTCGCCGCGCTTGCTCTGTGCACCCGACTCCAGTTGCAGACTCAGCATCTTCACCCAGCCGCTGAAGGAGACCGACTTCACCTGTGTCCAGCCCGCCTGTCGCGCCAGCACTTCGACCTTGCTGCGCGGCGCCAGCGTGGCCAGCGTCTGCGCATCGCTGTAGGGTTTGGCTTTCAGTTCGGTGGAACGGATGGTGTAAGCGTATCCCCCGGCCCACGCTGCCGGCACACAGCCGAGCAACAGACATAACGCGATGATGTTCTTCATTCCTGCCTCTCTCCTTTTTCCAGTGGTGCGAACAACTCGACATCCTGCTCGCGCCCTTTCACCTTGAACGAACCGTACGACTTGAATTCGAATGCGTCGCCGCAGGCTTCCATGGTCTCGCGCGAGACCAGGATGCGCGACACGCCTTTGGTCAGACCTTCGATCCGGCTGCCCAGATTGACCGTGTCGCCGATGGCGGTGTATTCGCGCCGCTGCTCGGAGCCGATCAGGCCGACCACCGCCGGGCCGCTGTGGATACCGATACCGACATCGAAATCCGCATCGGCTTCGCCCAGTTCATGTTTGAAACGCTGCAATACTTGCGCCATCTCCAGCGCCGCCTCGACCGCGTGGCGCGCGTGGTCGGGATCGTCCAGCGGCGCGCCCCAGAACGCCATGATGCAATCGCCGATGAACTTGTCCAGCGAACCGCCGTGGCGGAACACCACTTCGACCTGCAGGGTGAAGTAGCGGTTGAGCAGCTCTACCACCTGCTGCGGCGTGCGTTTTTCCGACAGCGTGGTGAAACCGCGGATGTCGGAAAACAGAATGGTGATCTGGCGGCTCTCGCCCGCGCGGCTGAGGCCGCCATGCGCCACCAGCTCTTTCACCACATGCGGATTGACGAAGCGGCTGAACATCTGCACCGCCTGTTCGCGCGAGCGGCGTTCGCGCAGGTATTCGTGCAAAGCGAAGGCGAAATATCCCGCCCAGGCCAGCAGCAGCGGCGACAGCACCGGCAGCAGGTACGACTGCGCCACCGCCAGATAACTGCCCAGCAATGCAGCGACCGTGACCACCACCAATGCCAGGCCGACCTTGAGCGCGTTCATGCCGCGCAGGAAGGCCAGACTCAGCAGGGCCAGCAACAGCACGGCGCTACCCAGTGCGAAATCGTCTCCGATCTTGTGCAGGGCGCGTCCGTTCTTGAGTCCGTCGATCGCGGTAGCCAGTATCTCCATGCCGGGGTGCAGACTGGCCATCGGCGTGGCGCGACGGTCATGCAAGCCGGTCGCTGCCGTGCCGATGATGACGATCTTGTCCTTCAGCTCGTCGGCGGGACGCTGCGGATGACGGCGTTCAAGATCGGTATAGAGATCGGCATAGGCGATGTGTCGGAACGCGCCGGGTGCGCCGCGCCATGCCAGGATCATGTCAGCCTGTTGCGGCACTGCATATCCAAGGTCCTGTGCCACGCGCGCGGGCAGCGAGGGAATGAACCAGCCGTGGGCATCGTCATACAACTGATAGCGGCGACCGATACCGTCGCTGTCTTCCAGATAGTTGATGCTGCCGACGCGCCAATGCGCGGGATCGATGGCCAGCGGCGGCAATATCGCCAGACGCGCCGCGACATCGGCATGATCGCTGCGCTGTAACCCCAGCAGGGGCGCGATCTGTTCGGCCGGCGCGCCTTGTGCATCCAGCGCCACATCGCGCCGCACCATGGGGAAATACACGTTGCCAAGACCGCGCAATGCTTCGTTGAAGGCATCGTCGCTGTCGGGACGGTACACGTCGCGCTCGCTGAACAGGATATCGAACACGATGGCTTTCGGTTTCTGTCTGGCGATGCCGCGCACCAGATCGCCGTGCACCGCGCGCGGCCACGGCCAGCTGCCGGCCGTTTCCTGCATCTTTGCCAGACTGGCATCGTCGATATCGACGATGACGATGTCGGCATCGGGTTGCAGGTCTTGCGCCTGTTGCCGCACAAACAGATCGGACAGCCTGTTCTCCAGCGGAGCCAGCGCATGCAGCCAGGTCGATTCCAGCGCCGCCAGCAGCAGGAAAGCAATGCCTATGCGCGACAGGGTCTTGCGCGAGGAGATTTCGGGTTGGTCAGCCATGCCGCACATACTAATCGCAACGTCTCATTTCCAACAGTCCCTTGCTTTTAGATAGGGGCGATTCCCCCTATAATCGCGGCCATTCGTAAATCTGATGCACCAACCCATGCTTTCGATGCGCACCGCACTGCTGCTTGGCTGCCTCTCCCTGACGGGATGCAGCTCCATTCCCGGCCTCAGCAACTACTCCCAGCAGAAGGACCCGTTCGAGACTTTCAACCGCGGCATGTACAACTTCAATGACACCGTGGACAAAGCGGTGCTCAAACCGGTCGCGCAGGGCTACGACGCTGTGATGCCGAGACCGGTCAGGACCATGGTGAGCAACTTCTTCTCCAATCTGGACGATGTCGTGGTCACGGTGAACGACCTGCTGCAGTTCAAATTCAAGCAAGCGGCCAGCGACGGCAGCCGCGTGCTGTTCAACACCACCTTCGGCCTGTTCGGGCTGATCAACATCACCGAGAAACTGCCCAAGCACAACGAGGACTTTGGCCAGACCCTGGGTTACTGGGGCGTGCCGAGCGGCCCCTATCTGGTACTGCCGGTGCTGGGACCGAGTTCGATACGCGACGGCAGCGGCCTGTACGTGGACAGCTTCAGCAGCGTGATCAGCAACACCGACCATGTGCCGACGCGCAACAGCGCCTGGGCGTTGAAAGGACTGGATGCGCGTGCCGGATTCCTGGAACAGGAGAAGGTGATGGACGAGGCGGTCATTGACCGCTACAGCTTCATGCGCGATGCCTATACGATGCGCAGACAGAATCTGGTCTACGACGGCAATCCGCCGCGCGTGAGATACGACGACGAAGACGAATAAAAAAACGGCGGGAACATCCCGCCGTTTTCATTTGGTGCTTCGCCTGCTGTTAACGCCCGGAACGCAAAGCCTCGATACGCTCTTCCAGCGGCGGGTGTGTCATGAACAGACGCGAGAAACCGCCACCGCTCGAGATCGCCATCGCCGACATGTTCTGCGGCATCGCGGCGGCCTGCTCTTGATTGGCTTTCAGCCGCTCCAACGCCGCGATCATCTTCTGGCGTCCGGCCAGGCTGGCACCGCCCGCATCCGCGCGGAACTCGCGCTGGCGCGAGAACCATCTGACGACCATGCTGGCCAAGATGCCCAACACGACCTGCGCGGCGATCTCGGCGACGAAGGAACCGATGCCGGGACCGTTGCGGCCGTCGTTCTTCAGCAGCACTCGATCCACCAGAATGCCGAACAGTTTGGCGAAGAACACCACGAAGGTGTTGACCACGCCCTGGATCAGCGCCAGCGTGACCATGTCGCCGTTCGCCACGTGGCTCACTTCGTGCGCCAGCACCGCCTCGGCCTCTTCGCGGCTCATGGCATGCAACAGGCCGGTACTCACCGCGACCAGCGCGTTGTTGCGGTTCCAACCGGTGGCGAAGGCATTCACGTCGGGGGCGTCGTAGATTGCCACTTCAGGCATGCCGATGCCTGCGGCCTGCGCCTGGAACTGCACCGTCTGCAGCAACCAGCGTTCGGTCGGGTCTTGCGGATTTTCGATCACATGCGCACCGACGGAACGTTTCGCCATCCACTTGGACATGAACAGGGAAATGATGGAGCCGGAGAAACCGATCACTGCCGACATCACCATCAGCGCGTTGAAATTGATTGCGCCGCTCTCGTCCAGCACACGGTCGACACCGAGAATGCGCAAGGTGATGCTGATGACCGCCAGTACGGCGATATTGGTCAGGACGAACAGAAAGATACGTTTCATTGCTTCACTCTCCAAAGATACGATGAATTGCGGCGCGCAGTGTATCACCGTGGCCGCGTTGGCTAGATGCGGCCGGATCGCGGAATTTCAAGCCCTCGAACCGATTCCGCGATGCCTGCATTCGAAGTGGCGCCGCCGAAAAAGTTTCATGCCCCTGCTGCCGACAGGGTATGTTGCGGTAAGCAAAAAACCCTGTTGACCATAGTCGACATAAAAACTAGGATATAGCCAACGCAACGAGGTGACCGCCATGAACGACCATTACACCCCCACCGCCATCACCCTGCACTGGCTCATCGCCCTGCTGATCTTCGTCGCCTTCCCGCTGGGCATCTACATGCACGAACTGCCGCTGTCACCGGACAAGCTGCGCCTATACAGCTATCACAAATGGATAGGCGTCACGGTATTCATGCTGGCCGTGGTGCGCATCTATTGGCGCGCCACACATGTGCCGCCCGCGCTGCCGGACAGCATGCCCGGCTGGGAGAAATTCGCCGCCCACGCCACCCATTACGCGCTGTATGTACTCATCTTCATCATCCCCGTCAGCGGCTGGCTGATGAGCTCCGCCAAAGGTTTCCAGACTGTGTGGTTCGGCGTGCTGCCGCTGCCCGATCTGGTGGGCAAGGACAAGGAACTGGGCGACCAGCTGCTTGAAGTACACAAACTGCTCAACTTCCTGCTGTTCGGCCTGGTGCTAGCCCATATCGGCGCGGCGCTCAAACACCATTTCATCGAGCACGACGACATCCTCGCGCGCATGGTCACGTTCCTGCGCAAGTGATCCACCGCGAGTCACTTCAGAAGCATGTATCCTCAAGGAGAACTGCCATGACCAAACTCATCCCCCTGCTCTTCGCCAGCTTGTTCGCGATTCCCTCGCATGCGGCTGACACTTATACGATAGACCCCACCCATACCTGGCCGATGTTCGAAGTCAGCCATCTTGGCTTCTCCGTCCAGCGCGGCCGCTTCGACAAGTCCGGCGGCAAGATCACACTGGATATCGCCGCCAAACAGGGCAGCGTGGAACTGGTCATCGACACTGCCTCGATCAACATGGGCTTCGACAAATGGGACGACAAGATGAAGGGGCCGGATTTCTTCAGCGTGGTGTATTTCCCCACCATGACTTTCACTTCCGACAAGATCACTTTCGAGGGCGACATGCCGGTGTCGGCGAACGGCACGTTGACGCTGCTGGGTGAGACCCGCCCCGTCACATTGACCATCAGTGATTTCAAATGCGGCACCCATCCGATGCTGCGCAAAACCATGTGCGGCGCCAACATCTCGACCACCATTAGACGCTCCGACTTCGGCATGAAGAAATTTATCCCCGCCGTGGGTGACGAAGTGAAGATCTATTCGCCGGTCGAGGCCTACAAAGATTAAGCCCCTGCTGCATGACACCACGCTGCCCGGCCCTCCGCATCAACCGTACCTGAAAGCTCATCACACATGGATAGCAGATCGTTCTTCGCCTCTTTCAAACCCCATCCCCTGCAGACCTCGGCTGCCGAAAAATTCCGCAGCGGGATCGCGGGCGGTCTCGCCATCCTGCTGCTGACGCTGGCTTTGCAGTATCTGCCGCAGACCATGTTCCCCATGCTCATCGTCGTCTCGATGGCCGCCTCGGCGACTTTGCTCTACGCCACACCGCACAGTCCGCTGTCGCAACCTTGGAACCTGGTCGGAGGCCATATCGTCTCGGCGCTCGCCGGTCTGCTTTGCAGCGCACTCATCCCCGAGCCGACCCTCGCCGCCGGCGCCGCAGTCGGCCTTGCCATCCTGCTGATGCAATTCCTCAGCTGCCTGCACCCCCCCAGCGCAGCCACCGCGCTGATGATGGCGCTCGGCAGCTCGCAGTTCCACAGCATGCAATGGGAATGGGCGCTAAACATCGTGGCCATCAATGCGGGCTTATCGCTGCTGCTTGCGCTGATCATCAACAACCTGCTGCCCGGCAGACGCTACCCGATGCAGGCACCTCCCGCACCGACTCCGCCCAAACCCGCACCGTTCATCACACTCGAACAAAGCGACCTGACTTGGGCGCTAGAACAGATGGAAAGCGCGATCGACGTGAGCGAGGAAGACCTCGCCGAGATCTACAAGCTGGCGCTGCAAAGCGCACAGAAACGTATCGACAGCGCCATGCCAACATGAGGACATTTCTTCTCATTGCCCTGCTAGCATCCCTGGCCGCTTGCGGCACCCGCGCTCCGCGCGAGGCGGCCTATTACCAGATGGATCAGGGACGCCTGCCTGTCGCAAACGTCGCGCTGAACATCCCCGGCCTCGGCCCCTGCACCGACAACCCCGACCGCACCTTGCGCCTCGACGCCGATCAGCCAGTAAACGTGATGGTGCACGGCTGCTTTGGCTCATCCGGCGAGTTCCGCGGCCTCGCGCAGGTGCTCGCTTTCCATGGCCAGCAGACCGCCTGTTTCACCTACGACGACCGCGACGGACTGACCGACAGCGCCACAGAGTTGCGCAGCGCACTCAACCAGCTCGCCGAACAGACCCGGATCCCGCTCATCACCGTGATCGGTCATAGTCAGGGCGCTCTGATCTCGCGCAAGTCGCTCACCGAACTGCCGCTCGCCGCGCCGCGCCGCCAACCCGACCTGCGCCTGGTCACCATATCCGGTCCCTTCGACGGCATCGCCTCGGCAAAGACTTGCGGCCGCACATGGTTACAGGCGCTCACCCTCGGCCTGCTGCCGGCGAGTTGCTATATCGTGACCGGTGCCAAATGGTCGGACATCACCTATTCCTCGCACTTCATCCGCAAACCGGGCGCATTGGCTCCGCAAGTCAGCAGTTATCTGAAGATCGACACCGACGAACGCGGCAGTTGCCGGCGCGAAGAGGGGGGGCGCTGCGTGGAGGATGACGATGTATTCTCGCTGGCGGAACAGCACAACCCGCTGGTGGAGAACGACACGCGCACAAAGCGGGTGGAGGTACTGGCAGGACACGTCGAGATCGTCGGCGACAAACGCGTCGCGCCGACCAAACTCATCGCCACATTGCAACAACAAGGCGTGCTCCGACCGACCGCGCCGGAACGGCTATCGGCTTTCAGTCTGTTGCTGGCACGGATATATCAGGATGACAGCTTGCTGAATCGGGATGTGACCGATCACCGATGATTCAGGCAACTGCAAAGCAGAAATGAAAAAACCGCTGCCGCGCGATCAGCACGGCAGCGGTTTTTCGTTTGGAACTGAAGATCACCAGCCCGATTCACGCTCCGGCGTCGCCGTGATCTTGTGGATACTCAGGTCGGCACCGTTGAACTCTTCTTCATGGGTGAGGCGGATGCCGACCACTTTCTTGATCGCACCGTAGACGACGAAGCCGCCGATCAGCGCGACACCGATGCCCATCAGGGTGCCGATGAGTTGCGACATGAAGCTGATGCCGCCGAATGCCACGCCGCCGGTGCCGCCCAGTGCCTGGAGTCCGAAGATACCGACGGCGATACCGCCCCACGCGCCGCACAGGCCGTGCAGCGGCCACACGCCGAGCACGTCGTCGATCTTCCAGCGGTTCTGCGTGAGGGTGAACATGACGACAAACAAAGCACCAGCCACGCCGCCGACGATCAGTGCTCCTATGGGGTGGAAGACATCCGATCCGGCGCACACGGCGACCAGACCGGCGAGCGGGCCGTTATGCACGAAGCCGGGGTCGTTCTTGCCCAGCCACAGCGCGGTGAGCGTGCCGCCGACCATAGCCATCAGCGAGTTCACCGCGACGAGGCCGGTAAGGCCGCTCACGCTTTGTGCCGACATGACGTTGAAGCCGAACCAGCCAACGCTAAGCACCCAGGCGCCGAGCGCGAGGAATGGGATGCTGGAAGGCGGATGCGCGGAGATACGGCCTTCCTTGTTGTAGCGGCCGTGACGCGCACCCAGCAGCAGCACAGCAGCGAGGCCGATCCAGCCGCCCACCGCATGCACCACCACGGAACCGGCGAAGTCATGGAAGTTGGCACCGAAACTGGTCTTCAACCATTCCTGGATGCCGAAGGCGCCGTTCCACGCGATACCTTCGAAGAAAGGATAGACGAAACCGACCAGCAGGAAGGTCGCAGCGAGTTGCGGGTTGAAGCGCGCGCGCTCGGCGATGCCGCCGGAGACGATGGCCGGGATGGCTGCGGCGAAGGTCATCAGGAAGAAGAACTTCACCAGGCTGAATCCGTTGCTCGCCGCCAGTTGCTCTGCCCCGACAAAGAAGTTCACGCCGTAGGCGATACCGTAGCCGATAAAGAAATAGGCGATGGTCGAGACGGCGAGGTCGCTGATGATCTTGACCAGTGCGTTGACCTGGTTCTTCTTGCGCACCGTGCCCAGCTCAAGGAACGCGAACCCCGCATGCATCGCCAGCACCATGATGGCGCCGAGCAGAATGAATAATGCATCAATGCCGACTTTCAACTCTTCCATGTCATCTCCAGAAATGTGCAAAATGCGAAGTCGTATGCAATCCCTGTGCCAGCAGATGCATGCATTGATTTGTCAGACTATTTTTTAAAATACTGCGATTTTCCCCGCACCGGATTCACCATCATGGTGCCTGGCACAAAATAGCGCACCAAATGGATGCCTTATTCCGGTGCGCTCCAGCCCCCGTTTAGCACCTTGTCCAGCCAGAACAGTCCGATGATAGTCTTGCTGTCATCGATCTTGCCCGCCCTCACCCACTCCAGCGCCTCGACCAACGAGAGCTCGAACACCTCAAGGAACTCACCCTCGTCCAGTTGGCTGCCCTGATGGGTCAGACCGCGCGCCAGAAAGTATTCCATGCGCTCGTCGGCATAACCGATGCAGGGCCAGGCGGTGGTGAGGTGTACCCACTCGCGCGCCACGTAGCCGGTCTCTTCCAGCAATTCGCGCTGCGCGCACAGCAGGATATCCTCGTTCTCGTCTATCTTGCCCGCGGGCAGTTCGATGAACTCGCGGTGCAGCGGGTAGCGGAACTGTCGCTCCATCACCAGCTTGCCGTTGTCGAGCAAAGCCAGCACGGCAACTGCACCGGGGTGGGTGATGTATTCGCGCGTGCTGGTGCTGTCGTCCGGCAGCCGCACATTGTCCTTGCACACAGTGATGAAGTTGCCGTCGTACATCACTTTGCCGTCTATCTTCTTCTCGGTCAGATTCATATTCCCTCTCCACAAACGAACACTCCCGCCGCGGCGGGAGTGTTTCGATTCAATAAACCATCACGTTCAATGCAGCAGCGAATCACGCACCGAAACGAAACACACCGCCATCAGCGTATTCGGGAAGATGCCGAGCAGCAGTATCGCCATGCCGTTGAGCGAGATCAGCAGACTGCTGTCCGGCTGGATGTAGATCTTCTCGTGGCTCTCCGGTGCGTCGAAATACATCAGCTTGACGATGCGCAGGTAGTAGAACGCGCCGATCAGCGAGAACAGCACGGCCATCACGACCAGGGTGACATGCCCTGCCGCCAGCGCCGCATTCAACACCGAGAACTTGGCGTAGAAACCCACCGTGGGCGGCACGCCGGCCATCGAGAACATCAGCAGCAGCATCATGAACGCCAGCCACGGGCTGCGCTGGTTGAGCCCCTTGAAATCGTTGAGCGTGTCGGCCTCGAAACCCTCGCGCGACAGCAGCATGATCATGCCGAAACCGCCCAGGCTCATCAGCACGTAGACCATGGCGTAGAACATGGCCGAGCCGTAGCCTTCGATGGTGCCGCTCAGCACACCCAGCAGCAGGAAGCCCATATGGGCGATGGTCGAATAGGCGAACATGCGCTTCAGGTTGGTCTGCGCGATGGCGGTGATGTTGCCGACCGCCATGGACAGCACAGCCAGGATGGCGAGCATGCCGGACCAGTGGATCATCAGCGGCTGCAGCGCCTCCACCAGGATGCGCATCACGAACGCGAACGCGGCCAGTTTGGGCGCGGTGCCGATGAACATGGTCATCGCGGTGGGCGCGCCGTGGTACACATCGGGCACCCACATGTGGAACGGCACAGCACCCAGCTTGAAGGCCAGGCCGGCGACGATGAAGGCCAGACCGAACACCAGCAGCGACTTGTTCGGCGTGCCGTGCTGGATGACGTCGGCGATGCGGTTGATATCGAGCGAGCCGGTCGCGCCGTACAGCATCGACATCCCGTAGAGCAGGAAGCCGGAGGCCATCGCGCCGAGGATGAAGTACTTCATCGCCGATTCGGTGGCGATGGCGGAATCGCGCTGCAGCGCGACCATGGCATACAGGCTCAGGGCCAGCAGTTCCAGACCGAGGTAGAGGGTGAGGAAGTTGCTGGCGGAGGTCATCACCATCATGCCCAGCGTGGCGAACATCACCAGCGCGAGGAACTCGCCGGTGAACAGACCGCGCAACATCAGGTAGCTGCGCGAATACAACAGCATCGCCATCACCGACAGGCAGATGAACACCTTGAGCACATAGGACATGACGTCATGCACGAACATGTGATTGAACAGGTGGGTGATGCCGGTCGGGTGGGTGAACAGCAGGATCAGCACGGTGCAGAACAGGCTGGTCTGCGTCAGCAGGTAGGTCACTGTCTTGGTGTAATTGACGATGAACTGATCCACGATGAGGATCACGCATAGCATCACGAGCAGGAACATCTCTGCATAGATCGGGGACAGGGAAGCGAGAGCGTTCATGTGTTCCTCAATTCGGGGTCGGGATTTTGAAGGTGTTCAACTGCACCACCAGATCGTTTACCGAGGCATGCATGATCTCGGCGAACGGCAAGGGGTACAGGCCCATGCCCAGCACTGCGACGGCCAGAATGACGAAAACCAGTGTCTCGCGCGCGGTGATGTCGTGCAGGTGCTTGACGTGGTCGTTGGCGACTGCGCCAAAGATCACGCGTTTGTACATCCACAAGGTGTAGGCCGCACCGAAGATCAGGGTGCTGGCCGCGGCGAAGGCGTACCAGAAGTTGGCCTTGACCGCGCCCATGATCACCATGAACTCGCCGACGAAACCGCTGGTGCCGGGCAGTCCGCTATTGGCCATGGCAAACAGCATGAAGAAAGCGGCAAACACCGGCATCTTGTTGGCGACACCGCCGTAATCGACGATCTGGCGCGAATGCACGCGGTCATACAGCACGCCGATGGCGAGGAACAGCGCACCGGACACGAAGCCGTGCGAGATCATCTGTAGCAGCGCGCCTTCGATGCCGTAGGCGTTGAAGAGGAAGAAGCCGAGCGTGACGAAGCCCATGTGCGAGATGGACGAATAGGCCACCAGCTTCTTCATGTCGGACTGGGCCAGCGCAACCAGGCCGATATACACCACCGCGATCAACGACAGCGCAATCATCACCGGTGCCAGATAGTGGCTGGCATCGGGCAGGATGGGCATGGAGAAGCGGATGAAACCGTAGGCGCCGACCTTCAGCATGATCGCGGCCAGCACCACCGAGCCGCCGGTGGGCGCTTCGACGTGGGCGTCCGGCAACCAGGTGTGTACCGGGAACATCGGCACCTTCACCGAGAACGCCATGAAGAAAGCGAAGAACAGCATCACCTGCACGGCCATCGACGGCAGCGGCGTACTGTGGAATTTGAGGATGCTGAAGCTGCCACCGGACTGGTGGTACAGATACAGCAAGGCCACCAGCATCAGCAGCGAACCCATCAGGGTGTAGAGGAAGAACTTGACCGCCGCATACACGCGGTTGGGGCCACCCCACACGCCGATGATGATGAACATCGGGATCAGCATCGCTTCCCAGAACACATAGAACAGGACCGCATCGAGCGCGGCGAACACACCATTGACCAGACCGGACATGATAAGGAAGGCCGCCATGTACTGCGCCACGCGCTTCTCGATCACCTTCCAGCCGGCAATCACCACCAGCGGCGTGAAGAAACTGTTGAGCAGGATGAACAGCACCGAGATACCGTCGACGCCGAGGTGATAATTGATGTTGTAGCGGGTGATCCACTCGTTCTGCACCACGAACTGCATGGCGCTGGTCAGGCGATCGAAGCCGGTGTACAGCGGGATGGTCACCAAAAAGCTGAGCACCGCGCCGACCAGCGCGATGACGCGCGCCAGCCGCGCGTTACGGTCGTTGCCGGTCGCCAGCACCAGCAGACCGAAGATGATCGGCAGCCAGATGGCGACGCTTAACAGTGGGTATCCGAAAATCATGCTTGTTCCTTCAGCTCTTCTCTAGTACTGCTTATTCGAACCATGTGCGCACTGTCAGCAGTGCAGACACGCCGATAATCATCCAAAACGCATAGTGGTAGACGTAGCCGGTCTGCAGACCGCGCAACACGCCGGAGAACATGCCGACCAGCTTGGCCGAACCGTTGACGAAGAAACCGTCGATCAGCTTCACGTCGCCAAACTTCCACAGCAGGCCACTGGCACCGCGTACGCCGCCGGCAAAGAACCAGTCGTTAAAACGGTCGAAGTAGTACTTCTGGTCCAGCACGGTGTAGATGAAGGAAAGTTTCTGCTTGATGGCTTCCGGAATATCCGGGCGCTTCATGTAGAAGAACCAGGCACAGCCCGCCCCTGCCAGCGCAAGCCAGAACGGCAATGTCATCAGCGCATGCAGCGCCATCGCAAACGCGCCATGGAACTCCTCGCGCAACTCCGCCATCGCATGATGCTCGGGCGCGATATGGATGGCTTCGCGGAAATAGTCACCAAACAGCATGGGCTCAATGGTGATGAAGCCGATCAGCACCGACGGGATGGCCAGCAGGATCAGCGGCAAGGTCACCACCCAGGAAGTCTCGTGCGGCTTCTGGCCGGGCTTCAAACCATGATGATGCTCGTGTGAATCGCCATCATCCGAGTGCGCTGAGTCTGTCGAATGGGCGGCATGGTCGCTCCCATGAGCGTCCGCATGTCCTGAGGCTGTCGAAGGATGAGCCTTGCCGAAACGTTCCTCGCCATGGAACACCAGGAAGTACATGCGGAAGGAGTAGAAGGCGGTGACAAACACGCCCGCCACCACCGCAAAGTAGGCGAAACCGGATCCGGGCAAGTGCGACAACGCAACCGCCTCGATGATGCTGTCCTTGGAATAGAAGCCGGAGAACAGCGGCGTGCCGATCAGCGCCAGCGTGCCGATCAGCGAAGTGATCCAGGTGATCGGCATGTACTTGCGCAGACCGCCCATGTTGCGGATGTCCTGGTCATGGTGCATGGCGATGATGACGGAACCGGCGGCAAGGAATAGCAGCGCCTTGAAGAAAGCGTGCGTCATCAGATGGAACACGCCCACCGAGTAGGCCGAAGCGCCCAGCGCCACGGTCATGTAGCCGAGTTGCGACAGGGTGGAGTACGCCACCACGCGCTTGATGTCGTTCTGGATGATGCCGAGGAATCCCATGAACAGCGCGGTGATCGCGCCGATGATCATCACGAAGGACAGCGCGGTCTCGGACAGTTCGAACAACGGCGACATGCGCGCCACCATGAAGATACCGGCGGTCACCATCGTCGCGGCGTGGATCAGCGCGGAGATCGGGGTCGGGCCTTCCATCGAGTCGGGCAGCCACACATGCAGCGGGAACTGCGCGCTCTTGCCCATCGCGCCGATGAACAGCAGGATGCAGATCGCGGTCAGCAGGCCGACCGACATGCCCGGGATCGGCGCCATGTCGTTGACATAGTTGTGCGCGTTGGCGAATACCGACTGGTAATCCAGCGTGCCGAACACCATCAGCACCAGGCCGATACCGAGCAGGAAACCGAAGTCACCGACGCGGTTGACCAGGAAAGCCTTCAGGTTGGCGTAGATCGCCGTGGGGCGTGTGTACCAGAAGCCGATCAGCAGATAGGACACCAGACCCACCGCCTCCCAGCCGAAGAACAGTTGCATGAAGTTGTTGGCCATCACCAGCATCAGCATGGAGAAGGTGAACAGCGAGATGTAACTGAAGAAACGCTGATAGCCGGGATCCTCTTCCATATAGCCGATGGTGTAGATGTGCACCATCAGCGAAACGAAAGTCACCACCAGCATCATCATCACGGTCAGGTGGTCGATAAGGAAGCCGACCTCGAAGCTGGTGCTGCCCGAGGACATCCACTTGTACACCGTGCCGTTGAAGATGTTGCCCGCCATCACGTCCTGGAAGATGACCACAGAGGCGGCAAAGGAGACGCCGACCAGTGCGATGGTGATGCGGTGCGACCAGGCGCGTCCGATCAGCTTGCCGAACAGTCCGGCCGCGATGGCACCGACCAGCGGGGCCAGCGGAACCAGCAGATACAGAGTTTGCATTTCCATGTGCATCAACCTTTCAAGCTGCCGAGGTCGTCGACATTAATGGTACGCAGGTTGCGGAACAGCACCACCAGGATCGCCAGACCGATCGCCGCTTCCGCAGCCGCCACGGTGAGGATGAAGAACACGAATATCTGCCCGTGTATGTCGTTCAGGTAATGCGAGAACGCGACGAAGTTGGTATTCACCGCCAGCAGCATCAGTTCGATCGCCATCAGCAGCACGATGAGGTTCTTGCGGTTTAGGAAGATGCCGACCACGCTGATGGCAAACAGCACAGCGCTCAGTATCAGGTAATGCGATAGACCCAGATTCAACATGCTCTCCCCTTTGCCTTAATCTGCGGTGTGTCCATTGGTCGTGGCGGCGGCTTCCTGTACTGCCTCGATCTGGCGTGCCGAAGGCACCGATACGATACGTACACGATCCTGCTTCCTGACCTTGAGTTGTTTGCCGATATCCTGGCGCTTGGTGTCACGGCGACGGCGCAATGTCAGCGCGATCGCGGCGACCATCGCCAGCAGCAGCAGCACCGCGGCGATCTCGAATGGATAGACGTAATCGGTATAGATCAGACGCCCCAGTTCCTTGGTGTTGCTGTAATCGGCGGCATGCTTGACGACGGTAGAACCGGCGGATATCTCGTCCGCACCCAGCACCCACACCATCTGCACCACGATCAACCCGGCCAGCAGCGCGCCCAGCGGCAACCATTGCCAGAATCCTTTGCGCAACTGCTCGATATTGATGTCCAGCATCATCACCACGAACAGGAACAGCACCATCACCGCGCCGACATACACCAGCACCAGCGCGATGGCGAGGAACTCCGCCTCCAGCAGCAGCCAGATGCCGGCGCTGCTGACGAAGGCCAGCACCAGAAACAGCACGGCGTGCAGAGGGTTGCGCGCGGTAATCACGCGCAGCGCGGCCAGCACGGTCACGCTGGCGAAGAAATAGAACAGCATCGTTTCAAAGTTCATGGCGCTTCCTCAATTTACCGGTACTTCGCATCGGCGGCGCGGTCGGCGGCTATCTGCGCCTCGTGCTTTTCGCCGTTCGCCAGCAGCATGGCCTTGGTGTAATACAGGTCGCCGCGGTTCTCGCCGTGATACTCGTACACGCGCGTCTCGACGATGGCATCCACCGGGCAGGACTCTTCGCAGAAACCGCAGAAGATGCATTTGACCAGGTCGATGTCGTATTGCGTGGTGCGGCGGGTGCCGTCGGCACGCTCCGCCACTTCGATCTTGATCGCCAGCGCCGGGCATACCGCTTCGCACAGTTTGCAGCCGATACAGCGCTCTTCGCCGTTGGGATAGCGGCGCTGCGCGTGCAGTCCGCGGAAACGGAAACTCTGCGGCGTCTTTTCTTCCGGATACTCGACGGTTACATGGCGCGCGAAGAAATACCTGCCGGTCACCGACATGCCTTTGAGCAGTTCGAGCAGCAGGAAACTCTTGAAGAAATCGATGAGGTTTTTCATTGTCTATCCTCGGCCATTACCATAGCCAGTACGGCGTCTGCATCCATGTGGCGACCACCACCACCCACACCAGTGTCAGTGGGATGAACACCTTCCAGCCCAGACGCATCAACTGGTCGTAACGGTAACGCGGGAAGGTCGCGCGGAACCACAGGAACAGGTACATGAAGACGAACATCTTGCCCAGCATCCAGAACAGGCCGGGAACGTTGTCGGTCAGTTCACCCAGCACACCCCAGCCGTGGAAGGGGTTGAGCCAGCCGCCCATGAACATCACCACGGTCAGCGCGGTGATCAGGATCATGTTGGCGTATTCGGCCAGGAAGAACAGCGCGAAGCCCATGCCGGAATATTCGGTATGGAAACCGGCCACGATGGCGGCCTCGTCTTCGGCCAGGTCGAACGGCGCGCGGTTGGTCTCGGCCACACCGGCGATGAAATACACCACGAACATCGGGAACAGCGGGATGAAGTACCAGCCGAACATGCCATAGCCGCCCTGCTGACCGCGCACGATCTCGCCGAAGTTCATGCTCTGCGCCGCAAGCAGCACGCACACCAGCGCGAAACCCATCGCCAGTTCATACGAGACGATCTGCGCGGCAGAACGCAGCGCGCCGAGGAACGCGTATTTTGAGTTGGACGCCCAGCCCGCGATGATGACGCCGTACACGCCGAGCGAGGTCATCGCCAGCAGGTAGAGCAAGCCCGCATTCACGTCGGCAAGGATCAGGCCGTCATCGAACGGGATCACCGCCCAGGCCGCCAGCGCGGGGGCCAGCGACAGCACAGGGGCGATCAGGAACAGGAACTTGTTGGAGTTCGTCGGGATGATGACTTCTTTGAGCAGCAGCTTGAGACCATCGGCGATGGGCTGCAGCAGACCCCAGTAACCCACGCGATTGGGGCCGGGACGCACCTGCATGAAACCGAGCACCTTGCGTTCGGCCAGCGTGTAATAGGCCACGCCCAGCATGATCGGCACGATGATGGCGATGATCTTGAGCACAGTCCAGATCGTGTGCCAAGCCGGCACGATGAACCCGCCCAGCAGGTCCCACAGGCCGATGTAGGCCAGGACCGATTGAACCAATTGCAGTGCTTGGGCTTCCATTTATGCGCGCTCCACGGTGATCGTTCCAAACATCGCACCCAGCGCGACCGTGGCGGTATGGCCTGCCGCCACACGCGCCACTCCCTTGGGCAGCTTATCGTCCGCAACGGCGAACAGCTTCACGCTGCCCTGCCCCTGCGACACCTTGACCACATCGCCGGACTGCACGCCCAGCTTCTTAAGCTCGTCGCCGTGCATGCGGACCTGCGGGATCGCGGCATCCGCGGTCGCTTGCAAAGGTGCGGAGCGCCGCACCACCGCATCGGTCGAATAGATCGGCACATCGGCGACACGCTGCAGCCCGCCTGCGGCAGACAATGCCTTGGCCTCGACACCGCCGATGGCATTGTTCAGTCCGGCCGCGACATCAACACCCTTGAGCGCTTCGTCGCGCACGGCCTCGGAAGTGTCCTGATCGAATCCGTCCACCTTGAGCAGGTTGCCCAGCACGCGCAACACCTTCCAGGCGGGACGCGCCTCGCCCAGCGGTTTGACCGCACCCTTGAAACTCTGCACGCGCCCCTCGGCGCTGACAAAGGTCCCCGAAGTCTCGGTGTACTGCGCGATGGGCAACAGCACATCGGCATATTCTGTCGCATGGTGTTTGTAAGCCGACAGCACGACCACCAGATCGGCGGCCTGCATCGCGGCGACAGCCTGTTGCGGATCGGCGCTATCCAGTTCCGGTTCGACGTTCAGCAGCACATAGGCCTTGCGCGGTTTCGCCAGCATGGCGGCGGCGTTCAATCCCTTCGAACCCGGCGTCGCATGCACGAGGTGAGCACCGACGCTGTTCGCCGCTTCAACCAGGAAGCCGAACTTGCCGTTGCTGAGCGCGGCGATCTGTTGCGCCAGCGCTTGCAGCTGCGCGGCCTGCGGATGCTGTTGCGCGAAGTTCCCGAGCAGCACGGCGACGCGCTCGCCACTAGCCAGGCTCTTCGCGATCGCGGCCGCATCGCCGCTCGCGCTCTGACCTTGCTTCTCTGCCGCCAGCGCTTTCGACACTTGCGTCAATGTCTCCACCAGTGCGTCCGGCGCGACGATGGCTTTGTGCGCCACGTTCATCAGCAGATCGTCATCGGCGGAATGGATGATGTTGACTTGCGCGCCTTTGCGCACCGCGCGGCGGATGCGCGCGGCCATCAGCGGATGATCCTTGCGCAGGAAGCTGCCGACGACCAGCAAACGGTCGGCACGGCTGATGTCGGCAACCGACATGCCCAGCCAGGGCGCGCCCTGCTGCTTACCGTCGCCGCTGAAATCGGACTGGCGCAGACGGAAGTCGACGTTGTCGCTGCCGATGCCGCGCATGAGTTTTTGCAGCAGGTAGAGCTCTTCCAGTGTGGAGTTGGCAGTCGCCAGCGCGCCAATCTGCTCGGCACCCGCACCGTTGGCGATATGGCGCAAACCGTTGGCCGCATATTCCAGCGCGACCTGCCATTCGACTTCCTGCCACTTGCCGTCCTGCTTGATCATCGGCTTGGTCAGGCGGTCGGTCGTGTTCAAACCTTCATAGGCGAAACGGTCCTTGTCGGACAGCCAGCATTCATTGATGTCTTCGTTCTCGATGGGCAGCACGCGCAGAACTTGGTTGTTCTTGGTCTGCACCGCAAGGCCTGAGCCCAGACTGTCGTGTGCGCTCACCGAGCGGCGACGCGAAAGTTCCCAGCTGCGTGCCTTGTAGCGGAACGGCTTGCTGGTCAATGCGCCCACCGGGCACAGGTCGATCATGTTGCCGGAGAGTTCGGAATCCACTGTACCGGAGACGAAAGACACGATCTCGGCATGCTCGCTACGGAAGGCCTGACCCAGCTCCATCTGACCGGCGATCTCGACGCCGAAACGCACGCAGCGCGTGCAGTTGATGCAGCGGCTCATCTCTTCCGCCGACACCAGCGGGCCGATGTCCTTAGCCAGCACCATGCGCTTCTCTTCGTGATAGCGCGAATGGCCGCCGCCATAACCGACCGACATGTCCTGCAACATGCACTCGCCGCCCTGGTCGCAGATCGGGCAGTCCAGCGGATGGTTGATCAGCAGGAACTCCATCACGCCCTTTTGTGCCTTCACGGCCTGCTCGGAACGGGTGAACACCTTCATGCCTTCGGTCACCGGCGTGGCGCAGGCAGGCAATGGCTTGGGCGCCTTCTCAACCTGCACCAGACACATGCGGCAGTTGGCGGCGATGGAGAGTTTCTTGTGATAGCAGAAATGCGGAATGGTGATCCCGGCCTGATGCGCGGCCTCGATCACGGTGGAACCGTTTTCCGTCTGGATCTGCTTACCGTCGATTTCGATGTTGATCATTGCTCACCTGTTCCGTTCAGCCTCACACCAGACAGCGCTTGTGCTCGATGTGGTATTCGAATTCATTGCGGTAATGCTTGAGCATGCCCTGCACCGGCCAGGCCGCCGCGTCGCCGAGCGCGCAGATGGTGCGGCCGGCGATGTTGTTGCACAGATCGAGCAGCAGATCGAGGTCTTCCGGCCTGCCCTCGCCGTGTTCGATGCGGTGGACGATGCGGTACAGCCAACCAGTACCCTCGCGGCAGGGTGTGCACTGGCCGCAGGATTCCTCGTGGTAGAAATAGGACAGACGCTCCAGCGCCTTGACCATGCAGGTGGTCTCGTCCATCACGATGATGGCGCCGGAGCCGAGATACGAACCGGCCTTCTGCAGCGCGTCGTAGTCCATATTCACTTCCATCATGATCTCGCCCGGCAGCACCGGCATCGACGAGCCGCCGGGAATCACCGCCTTGAGCTTGTGGCCGTTGCGCACACCGCCCGCCATCTCCAGCAGCTTGCGGAACGGCGTACCCATCGGCACTTCGAAGTTGCCGGGCTTGTTGACGTGACCGGAAACGGAGAACAGCTTGACGCCGCCGCTGTTGGGCACGCCGATGTCGGCAAACTTCTTGCCGCCCTCGCGAATGATGTAGGGGATGCTGGCGAAAGTCTCGGTGTTGTTAATGGTGGTGGGCTTGCCGTAGAGGCCGAAACTGGCCGGGAACGGCGGCTTGAAACGCGGCTGGCCTTTCTTGCCCTCGATGGATTCGAGCAGCGCGGTCTCTTCACCGCAGACGTAGGCACCGTAGCCCATGTGGTTGTGCAGGTCGAACTCGAAATCGAAACCGAGAATGTTCTTGCCCAGATATCCGGCCTTGCGCGCTTCCTCGCAGGCGGCTTCCATGCGTTCGTAGCATTCGAAGACTTCGCCGTGCACGTAGTTGTACCCGGTCTTCACCGCCATGCAGTAGGCAGCGATGGCCATGCCCTCGATCAGCATGTGCGGGTTGTAGCGCAGGATGTCTCTATCCTTGCAGGTGCCCGGCTCGCCCTCGTCCGAGTTGCACACCAGGTATTTCTCGCCCTGGTAGTTGCGCGGCATGAAGCTCCACTTCAGGCCGGTGGGGAAACCCGCGCCGCCGCGACCGCGCAGACCGGAAGCCTTCACCTCGGCGATGATGGCATCGGGCGACATCTTCTCGGTCAGCACCTTGCGCAAGGCCTGGTAGCCGCCGACTTTGAGATAGTTCTCCAGCGTCCACGGCTGGTCGAAATGCTGGGTGTTGAGGATGATGGGCGCGTTCATTGTTTGTCCAGTTCTGCCAGGATCTGGTCGATCTTCTCGCTGGTCAGGCGACCGCACATTTTCTTGTTGTTGATGGTGAGCAGCGGCGCATCGACGCAGGCGCCCATGCACTCACCCTCGCGCAGACCGTACTTGCCGTCCGGGGTGACTTCACCCAGGCCGATGCCGAGACGCTTGTTGAGATGATCCAACGTGTCGCCGGAACCGCACAACTGGCACGACAGGTTGGTGCACACGGTCAGCGTGTGTTTGCCCATCGGCTTGAGGTTGTACATGTGATAGAAGGTCGCCACCTCGTACACTGCCATCTGCGGCATGCCCAGGTAGGCTGCGACGTCGGCCATGTCCGCGGAAGCGATCCAGCCCTTCTCGTCCTGCACGAAACGCAAAGCCGCCATCACGGCAGATTGGCGCTGGTCGGCAGGGTATTTCTTCAGCTCTTTGTCGATGAGCGTCGTGATCTGTTGGGATAGCATCAGCGGTCAATCTCCCCGAAAACAATGTCCTGCGTACCGATGATCGCGACCAGGTCGGCAAGCATGTGCCCGCGCACCATCTCGTCCAGACTGGACAGATGGGCAAATCCGGCGGCTCGTATCTTCATGCGGTAGGGCTTGTTCGCGCCATCCGACACCATATAGATGCCGAATTCGCCCTTGGCGTGTTCGACGGCGGAATACACCTCGCCCGCGGGTACGTGGAAACCTTCGCTGAACAGTTTGAAGTGGTGGATCAGCTCTTCCATGTTCTGCTTCATGGATTCGCGCCCGGGCGGTGCGTACTTGAGGTTGTCGGACATGACCGGGCCGGGATTCTTGCGCAGCCAGTCTATACATTGCTTGATGATGCGGTTCGACTGGCGCATCTCTTCGATACGCACCAGATAACGGTCGTAGCAGTCGCCTTCGACGCCGACCGGAATATCGAAATCGATACGGTCGTACACCTCATAAGGCTGCTTCTTGCGCAGATCCCACACCACGCCGGAACCACGCAGCATCGGCCCGGTAAAGCCCAGCGCCATGGCGCGTTCCGGCGACACCACGCCGATACCCACCGTGCGCTGCTTCCAGATACGGTTGTCGGTCAGCAGGGTCTCGTACTCGTCCACGCATTTCGGAAAGCGATTGGTGAAATCTTCCATGTAGTCGAGCAGGGAACCCTGGCGGCTCTCGTTCATCTTCTTCACGGCGGCGGCGTTGTGGATCTTGCTCGCCTGATATTGCGGCATGGAATCCGGCAGATCGCGATACACGCCGCCCGGACGGTAGTAGGCGGCGTGCATGCGCGCACCGGACACGGCTTCATAGGCATCCAGCAGCTCTTCCCGATCACGGAAGGTGTAGAACATCGGCGACATCGCACCGATATCGAGCGCGGATGCGCCGAGCCACAACAGGTGGTTCAGGACGCGGGTGATCTCGTCGAACATCACGCGGATGTATTGCGCGCGGATCGGCACGTCGATGCCCGCCAGCTTCTCCACTGCCATCACATAGGCGTGCTCGTTGAGCATCATGGACACGTAGTCCAGGCGGTCCATGTAGGGAACGGCCTGCAGGAAGGTCTTGTGTTCGGCCAGTTTCTCGGTGGCGCGGTGCAGCAGGCCGATATGCGGGTCGGCACGCTCGATCACTTCGCCGTCCAATTCCAGCACCAGACGCAACACACCGTGTGCCGCAGGGTGCTGCGGCCCGAAGTTCATGGTGTAGTTCTTTATCTCAGCCATAACGTTGCCTTATTGATTCGTTCAGGAACGACCGTAATTCTCTTCGCGCACGGAGCGCGGTGTGATCTCGCGCGGCTCGATCGAGACCGGCTCGTAGATCACGCGTCGCTGCTCAGCGTCGTAGCGCATCTCGACCGTGCCGGACAAGGGGAAGTCCTTGCGGAAAGGATTGCCGACGAAACCGTAGTCGGTGAGGATGCGGCGCAGGTCGGGGTGACCGACAAAGATGATGCCGTACAAGTCAAAGGCCTCGCGCTCGAACCAGTTGGCTACCGGCCAGATCGCGGTAACCGAATCGAGAATCGGCATCTCGTCGTCTTCGGCGAACACGCGCACACGCAGGCGGATGTTGTGGGTGATGGAAAGCAAATGATAGACGGCGGCGAATCTGGAACCCTCGCGCGGCGCATCGGGCAGGTATTTTCCTTCTTCACAGCTCTCGCTGCCGTAGGCCGAATAGTCCATGCCGCAGACATCGATCAGTTCTTCAAAACGCAGATCGGCATCGTCACGAAGGCGCAAGAGGGTCGGGAGCATGTCCCGCGCATTCACCACCAGGGTGAGTTCGCCCAGTCGCTCAGTCAGGCTGACTACTTTGCCTGAGAAAGCTTCATTTATATTGGAGGACAGTATGTTCAGGTCGGTAGCCATATCATCCTAGCGCGCGATGGTGTTGGTTCGTTTGATCTTGTTCTGCAACTGGATGATGCCGTAGAGCAGCGCTTCCGCAGTCGGGGGGCAGCCGGGAACGTAGATATCGACCGGCACGATGCGGTCGCATCCGCGCACCACGGAATAGGAATAATGGTAGTAGCCGCCGCCGTTGGCGCAGGAGCCCATGGAGATAACCCAGCGCGGCTCAGCCATCTGGTCGTACACTTTGCGCAGGGCAGGTGCCATCTTGTTGCACAGCGTTCCCGCCACGATCATCACATCGGATTGGCGCGGGCTGGGACGGAAGACCTCGGCTCCGAAACGGGCCAAGTCGTAGCGCGGCGCCACCGCATGCATCATCTCCACCGCGCAGCAGGCCAGACCGAAGGTCATCGGCCACAGCGAACCGGTGCGCATGTAGTTGATGACGGTGTCCGCAGAAGTGGTGACGAACCCCTTCTCAAGGATGCCTTCTATTCCCATTCCAGGGCCCCTTTCATCCACTCATAGACAAAGCCAACCACGAGGATGGCGAGGAAGATCATCATGGAAACGAAACCGAAGGTGCCGATCTCCTTGAGTACGATCGCCCAAGGAAAGAGGAAGGCGATCTCGAGATCGAACAGGATGAAGAGAATGGCAACGAGATAGAAACGCACGTCGAACTTCATGCGCGCGTCCTCGAACGCCTCGAAGCCGCACTCGTAGGGTGAGAGTTTTTTGTCGTCGGGGCGATGCGGGCCGACCAGCATACCCAACGCCAACGGCACCACACCTATGACGAGCGCGATGCCGATGAATAGCAGAACCGGAAAATAATTTTCCAACATCTTGAGTCCCCCTCCTCTGTTAACCCCCGATGGCGCGGGATGCAGAATGCTACTCTAAATTTTTTTCTCGACCTTCGGCCCGTGGGCTTTCGGTTCTATAAGGATCTGGTGCGGGGCAAGGGACTCGAACCCTCACGTCCTTTCGGACACAGCCACCTCAAGGCTGCGCGTCTACCAATTCCGCCAACTCCGCTTGTTACTTAACTTGTTATTATTTTGGTATCTGTTGCGACTTCGAATCGCTTGTATCTACTGCGGCCGGAGCGGGCACTGCCTGCTGTTCCAGCGTCTGCACATCGACCTTGTCCATCACGCCCTGCTCCTTGACCGGAGTGGCATAGATATAAGTCAAAGCCAGGCTGGTGGCAAAGAAGACCGCAGCGGCGTATTTCGTGCTGCGACTCAGAAAATTGGCGGAACCGCTGGAGCCGAACAGGCTACCTGCCGAACCGGAACCGAATGCAGCGCCCATGTCCGCGCCCTTGCCGTGCTGCATCAGCACCAGGCCGATCAACAACACTGCTGTCACCACATGTACTACCCAAACTATATTTTCCACAAACTGCTCCGCAACAAGATCAAATCAATAAATTCCGCTATTGCCCCGCGCGACAGATCGCCAGGAACTCGTCCGCGACCAAGGCTGCGCCACCGATCAGACCGCCATCGATATCTGCCTTAGCGAACAACTCTGCGGCATTCGCTGCTTTTACACTGCCGCCGTACAGTATAACCAAACCCTGTGCGACCTGGGCATCATGTCCGGCCACACGCTGACGGATGAAGGCATGTACCGCCTGTGCCTGCTCCGGCGACGCCGTTTTGCCGGTACCGATTGCCCACACCGGTTCGTATGCCACGACCGCCTTGCGCAATGCCAGCACCCCGGACATTGCGATCACCGCATCCAGCTGCTCGGCGACCACTGTTTCCGTTGCACCGCTTTCGCGCTGCCCCAATGTTTCCCCTACGCACAGAATGGGAATCAACCCCGCCTGCTGCGCGGCGGCGAACTTCTCCGCCACCAGTCGGCTACTCTCGCCATAGATGCTGCGGCGCTCGGAGTGACCGACCAATACATAAGTACAACCGAAGTCCGCCAGCATGGCTGCGGACACTTCACCGGTGAAAGCGCCCTTTTCGAGCTGGTGGACGTCCTGCGCCCCCCATTTCACCGCCGAAGCGGACAGTTCCTGTTTGAGTTGCGCCAGATACGGAAAAGGCGCGCATACCGCGACATCCACTCGGGAAAGTGGCGCCGCACCGTTCTTCACAGCAGCCAGCAAGGTCTCGTTCTGGGCCAGCGTACCGTGCATCTTCCAATTTCCGACAACTAGCTTGCGACGCATCAGGATCAATCTCTACAGACGTTTCAGAAGGCGGCGATAGTACCGATGAAAACCCAAATGGTCAATCTGGCGGCTCCCGGGGGCCGCCGATGGCTTCATGGCGGCCCGCGCGGTGAACTACAATGATTGTTACACTGTGTAATAATTGTGTAACACGAACCTCTTAAGATGCGCTTCGCTGGCATCCGGCAAGCAAGCTAACGAAACCTATCCTTATTGGGAGAACTTTGAAATGAGCAAATTGAACCGTCTTCTTAGCAGCATCGGCCTGTCCGCTGCATTGCTGTCTGCTGGCGCTGCATGTGCCGGCGACATCACTGGCGCAGGCGCTACCTTCCCCTACCCCATCTACGCCAAGTGGGCTGAAACCTACAAGACCCAGACCAATGTGGGCATGAACTACCAGTCCATCGGTTCCGGCGGCGGCATCAAGCAGATCAAGGCCAAGACCGTGGACTTCGGCGCATCCGATGCCCCATTGAAGATCGAAGAACTGGACTTTGAAGGTCTGACCCAGTTCCCGACCGTGATTGGCGGCGTGGTACCGGTCGTCAACATCGAAGGCGTTGCGCCCGGCCAGCTCAAGCTGACCGCCGACACCCTGTCCGCCATCTTCATGGGCAAGATCACCAAGTGGAACGACCCCATGATCGCCGCCGACAATGCCGGCGTTTCCCTGCCTGACGCAGCGATCACTGTCGTACACCGCTCTGACGGTTCCGGCACCACCGCCATCTTCACCACCTATCTGTCGCAAGTCAGCCTGGACTGGAAGCGCGGCGTGGGTTCCGGTTCTGCCGTTTCCTGGCCCGTCGGTACCGGCGGCAAGGGCAACGAAGGTGTAGCCTCCTATGTACAGCGCATCAAAAACGCCATCGGTTATGTGGAATATGCCTACGCAAAGCAGAACAAGATGAGCTACGCGCAAATGAAGAACCGCGATGGCAAATACGTCAAGCCGGAAGCAGATAACTTCAAAGCTGCAGCCGCCAATGCCAAGTGGGATGCCGACAAAGGCTTCTACATGATGCTGACCGACCAGCCCGGTGCTGACAGCTGGCCTATCACTGGCGCCACCTTCATCCTGATGCACAAGAGTCAGGGCAAGCCCGAGAACGCCAAGGAAGCACTGAAGTTCTTCGACTGGGCCTTCTCCGCCAATGGCGACAAGATGGCGATGGACCTGGACTACGTGCCTTTGCCCGAGAACGTCACCAAGATGATCCGCACTGCATGGGCAGCCAAGATCAAGGACAGCAACGGTCAGGTGATCTGGAAGTAAGTAGCATATCCTGACCGGATGCACCTTGTCGGTCAGGATATAATGCAAGGGGGCGCGCTTACGCCCCCTTGTTTTTATAAGTTATAAAGATTACGAGACCTTCAGAATGACCACTTTGCTACACGAAGCCAGCCTTAAACGACAGACTGTGTTCGATTTGCTGTTCCGCAATCTGACGCGTCTCGCCGCCTTTTCCGTGTTGGCATTGCTTGCGGCCATCATCGGCTCGCTGATCGTTGGCAGCATGCCTGCCATCAACGCTTTTGGCTTCGGTTTTCTGACCAGTTCGGAATGGAATCCGGTCACCGACGAATACGGGGCACTGATTCCCATTGTCGGCACCCTGGTCACCTCCGGCATCGCGTTATTGATCGCGATCCCGGTCAGTTTCGGTATCGCCATATTTCTGACAGAACTTTCGCCGCGTTGGCTGCGTCGTCCGCTCGGTATCGCGGTCGAACTGCTGGCGGGCATCCCCAGCATCATCTACGGCATGTGGGGCCTGTTCATCTTCGCTCCCTTGTTCGCCGACCACGTAGAGCCCTGGCTCAATGACCACATCGGCACCTGGCCTCTGTTGGGCCCCTTCTTCTCCGGCCCGCCCATGGGTATCGGCATGCTCACCGCCGGCATCATCCTGGCGATCATGGTCATCCCCTTCATCGCCTCGGTGATGCGCGACGTGTTCGACGTCGTACCCACCATGCTGAAAGAATCGGCTTATGGCCTCGGCGCCACCACCTGGGAGGTGATGTGGAACGTAGTGTTGCCCTACACCAAGATCGGCGTGGTCGGCGGCATCATGCTCGGCCTCGGCCGCGCCCTGGGCGAGACCATGGCGGTGACCTTTGTTATCGGCAATGCGCACGAACTGCACAAATCCCTGCTCATGCCCGGCAACAGCATCTCCTCGGCACTGGCCAACGAGTTCACCGAAGCGGTCGGCGACCTGTATACCTCCTCGCTGATCGAGCTGGGCCTGATCCTGTTCTTCATCACCTTTGTCGTCCTTTCGCTCGCCCGCCTGATGCTTTACAGGCTGTCGAAAGGCGAAGGCCAGGGAGCCTGACATGCTGAATCTATACACCCGCCGCCGCCTCACCAACGCGATCAGTCTCGGCGTCTCGGTACTGGCCATGCTGTTCGGCCTGTTCTGGCTGGGCTGGATATTGTGGACCCTGCTGGAGCACGGCCTGCCCGGACTGGGCGCCCATGTGTTCACCCAGACCACGCCAGCCCCCGGCAGCAGCGGTGGCCTCATCAACGCCATCTTCGGCAGCGTGATGATGACTTCCGTGGCAGTCCTGATCGGTACACCGATAGGCATCCTCGCCGGCACCTATCTGGCAGAATTCGGCCAGCGCGGCTGGCTGGCGCCGATCACGCGCTTCATCAACGATATTCTGCTGTCGGCGCCGTCCATCGTCATCGGCCTGTTCGTGTATGAGGTCTACGTTGTCAAGGTCGGGCACTTCGCCGGCTGGGGCGGCGCGCTCGCACTTTCCATCATCGTCATCCCGGTGGTCATCCGCACCACCGAGAACATGCTGCGACTGATCCCGAACAGCTTGCGTGAAGCCGCCGCCGCGATCGGTGCGCCGCAATGGAAGATCATTACCTTTGTCACCCTGCGCGCCGCGCGCGCCGGTATCCTGACCGGGATATTGCTGGCCATCGCGCGCATCAGCGGCGAGACGGCCCCCTTGCTGTTCACTTCGCTGAACAACCAGTTCTGGAGCAGCGACATGAACCAGCCGATGGCCAACCTGCCGGTGGTCATCTTCCAGTTCGCCATGAGCCCGTATGCCGACTGGCACAGTCTGGCCTGGGCAGGTGCATTGCTCATCACCCTGAGCGTGCTCACCCTCAACATCGTGGCGCGCGTGATGTTCCGCCAGAAGACGAATACACAATGAGGATACAAGAAATGACTGCCGACCAAATCATCTCCGCACCGAAACTGATCGTGCGCGACCTGAACTTCTATTACGGCGCTGATCGCGCGCTGAAAGACATCAACCTGGTCATCCCGGAAAAGATGGTCACCGCCTTCATCGGACCGTCGGGCTGCGGCAAATCGACCCTGCTGCGCACCTTCAACCGCATGTACGAGCTCTATCCCAAACAGCGCGCCGAAGGCGAGATATTACTGGACGGACAGAACCTGCTCGACAAGAAACAGGACCTCAACAACCTGCGCGCCAAGATCGGCATGGTGTTCCAGAAACCCACGCCGTTCCCGATGTCCATCTACGACAACATCGCTTTCGGGGTGAAACTGTACGAGAACCTGAACAAACACGACTTGGAGGAGCGCATCGAATGGGCGCTGAAAAAAGCCGCGCTGTGGACGGAAGTAAAAGACAAGCTGAAACAGAGCGGCACCGGCCTCTCCGGCGGCCAGCAGCAACGCCTTTGCATCGCCCGCGCCATCGCCGTCAAACCGCAGGTGCTGTTGCTGGACGAACCCACTTCCGCGCTCGACCCCATCTCCACCGCACACATCGAGAAACTCATCGACGAGCTGAAGAAGGATTTCACCATCGTGATCGTGACGCACAACATGCAGCAGGCGGCGCGCGTTTCCGACTTCACGGCTTATATGTATCTCGGCGACCTGATCGAGTTCGGTGACACCAGTACAGTGTTCACCAACCCGAAACGCAAAGAGACTGAAGACTACATCACTGGACGATTTGGTTAATCGTCCAGTGATGTAGCGGCGCAGGCTACACATGAGCGTAGCGAATGTTAAGCCGCGAAGCGGCGGCCGAAGCCATTACATCACTGGCCGCTTCGGTTAACCGAACCGCAACCGCTAGCACCATGAACGCCGGGCATGTCCCGGCGTTCTGCTTTTTTGCTCCCGTCATACTCGCGTAACAAGCCCGCGCTATCGTCCATTCCCCGAATGCTCAGGAGAAATCCATGTCTGCCATTCTATCTGTCGAAAAGTACCGTACCACCGCCCGCGCGCAGTTTCTGGCGAAGCTGCTTGCACCGGGATCAAAGGAGTATGCCGTGACACCTCTCAGGGATATTCTCGAACAGCGCCGCCTGAGTGCTCTGTTCCAGCCCATCATCGACCTCAAGAGCGGCGAGTTCCTGGGATTCGAGGGTTTGATCCGCGGTCCGGCGGACAGCCCGCTGCATTCCCCGATCAACCTGTTCGGCGCGGCAGAGCAGCAGGGATTGCAGCTGGAGCTGGAAATGCTGTCGCGCCAGATCGTGCTGGAGACCTTCGCCAGGCTGAACCTGCCCGGCAACCTTTTCCTCAATGTCAGCCCGGAGACGATGGCCCACCCCAGTTTCAAGAACGGCCAGACGCTGGATTTTCTGAAACGGCTGGGCATCGCCCCGGAACGAGTCATCATTGAGATCACCGAGAACCAGCCCACCTTCGATTTCGATGCGATGCGCGATGCGCTGCTGCATTACCGCGGCATGGGCTTCAAGATCGCCATCGACGACCTCGGCGAAGGGTTCTCCAGCCTGCGCTTGTGGTCTGAACTGCGCCCCGAATACATCAAGATCGACATGCATTTCGTGCAGGGCGTAGACCGCGACCCGATCAAGCTGCAGTTCCTCAAGTCCATCCAGCAGATCGCCGAGAGCTGTGGTACCCAGGTGATCGCGGAAGGCGTAGAGACCGAAGCCGAACTGAAGGTGGTGAAGGACATCGGCATCGCGCTCGGCCAGGGCTATTTCATCGCGCGCCCCAGCCCGACTCCGCCCCTGACGGCTACGAGCGAAACCAGCCGCGTCATCAATTCGTCCAACATCGCAATCTTCCCCAAGTCGGAACTGAACCGCCGCTCTCAAACCACCGCCCACAAACTGCTGACCTATGTCGAACCGGTGCATCCCGACACACTGATCGATCTCATCTTCGAGCGTTTCTATGGCAACCCGGCGTTGCATATCATTCCGGTGGTCCGCAACAGCGCTCCCCTCGGCATCATCAACCGCTACAACTTCATCGACCGTTTCTCCAAGCCGTTCCAGCGCGAACTGCACGGCAGGAAACCTTGCAGCGAACTGATTCACGGTGCGCCGTTGCTGGTGGAAAAAAACATGCCCATCGAGGAACTCAGCCATTTTCTGGCCGAGGCGGACAGCCGCCACTTCGCAGACGGTTTCATCATCACCGAGCACGAGCGCTACATCGGCATCGCCTCGGGGCAGGATCTGCTGCGCGAACTGACCCAGATGCAGCTGGAAGCCGCACGCTATGCCAACCCGCTCACGCTGCTACCAGGCAATGTGCCGATCAACGAGCACATCGAGCGCCTGCTGCATGCGAACACTCCCTTCGTCGCCTGCTATTGCGACCTTGACCATTTCAAACCCTTCAACGACACCTATAGCTATCGCAAGGGCGACGAGATGATCCAGCTCACCGGGCGCATCCTCAACTGGGCCTGCGATCCCAAGCTGGATTTCATCGGCCACATCGGCGGCGACGATTTCATCCTGCTGTTGCAGAGCCGCGACTGGAAGACACGCTGCGAACAGGCACTGCGCTCGTTCGAGCAGGCCGCCTCTTTGATGTTCCGCGAGGAACATCTGGTCGAGGGCGGCTATACCAGCGAAGGCCGCGACGGCACGGTGAAATTCCATCCGCTCACCAGCCTGTCCATCGGCGCTATCCAGGCAACACCCGGACTGTTTGTGTCGCACCACGAGGTCTCAGCTGCCATGAGCGAAGCGAAGAAGATGGCCAAGAAGATCCAGGGCAACAGTCTGTTCATCGAACAACGCAATGCATCCACTCCAGGAAGGATCACACAATGAAAAGACGCAACGTACTCAAGAACGCACTCAGCATCCGCACCCTGCTGTTCCGGCAGGGCTTCGGCAGAACGCTTGACTATCTTTGCACCTATTCCGTCTTTTCCGTGGACTGACACCTTGATACGGAAGCTCATCGCGCTGCTGCGTGCGGCACGCCTCGCCCTGCACATCGCGTACGGTTTGACGATGGCCGTTGCCTACCCATGGCTCCCTGCAGGTATACGCCGGCGCATCCTGCAAAGCTGGTCTGCCGGATTGCTCGATATCTTCAACGTGAAGGTGGACATCACCTCAAATGACCCGCTGCACTGCCTGCGCAGCGGCCTTATCGTCACCAACCATATCTCCTGGCTGGACGTGTTCGTGCTGAACGCCATCGTGCCGATGCGCTTCGTCGCCAAATCCGAAGTCCGGCGCTGGCCCGCCATCGGCTGGCTGTGTGCGCGGGCGCAGACCCTGTTCATCGAGCGCGGCAAAGCCAGAGCGGCGGCACGCATGAACGTGCATCTGGTCGAACTGTTGCAGCGCGGCGAGTGTCTTGCCATCTTCCCCGAGGGCACCACCACCGACGGCGCACAGGTCGCGCATTTCCATTCCTCGCTACTGCAACCCGCCATCGATGCAAAAGCTCAGGTGCACCCCATCGCCATCCGCTACCACGAAGGATCCGGTGCGCGCAGCACCGCTGCCGCCTATATCGACGACCTGTCCTTCGGTGCTTCGATGTGGAACATCCTGAGCACACCGGAACTGCATGTGCGGCTCATCGCTTCAGCTTCGCTGGATGCCTGCACGCTGGACCGGCGCAACCTGACGCAGGCCGCGCGCGAGCAGATCGGCGCCGCACTGGCGATCGCCGATTCACAGAACTTTCATATCAACTTAACCCCCGCGCAACATTCTGAAAGTAATCTGCTCCCATCAACCCGATAGGAGCACGACAATGTTGGATCTGATCCGCCAGGAGAACACCGAAGCGCAACGCAGACTCACGTTCAGTCTGGCCAGAGGCGTCGCCGAAGTCGCCGAAGCCCAGCGCATCCGCTACAAGGTTTTCGCCGAAGAGATGGGTGCCAAATTGCCCAGCGCCGAACTGGGGCTGGATATCGACCGTTTCGACGATTTCTGCGACCACCTGCTGGTGCGCGACCACGGCAATGACAAGGTAGTGGGAACCTATCGCATCCTGCCGCCGGCGCAGGCGCGTATGGCGGGCGGCTATTACTCCGAAACCGAATTCGACTTGTCGCGCCTGATGCACCTGCGCGACCGCATGATGGAGGTGGGCCGTTCCTGCGTGCATCCGGATTACCGCGACGGTGCGACCATCACCCAGCTGTGGAGCGGCCTGGCGGATTACATCGGCAAGAACGGCCATGAATACATGATCGGCTGTGCCAGCATCAGTATGGCCGACGGCGGCCACTACGCCGCCAGCGTGTACAACAAGGTGCACAAGCTGCACGGTGCGCCCGCCGAATACCGCGTGTTCCCGCATTGCCGCCTGCCGCTGGAATCGCTGAACCAGGATCTGGATGTCATCATCCCGCCGCTGATCAAGGGTTATCTGCGCCTGGGCGCCTACGTCGCGGGCGAACCGGCATGGGACCCGGATTTCAACTGCGCCGACCTGTTCATCCTGATGCCGGTGTCGCGCATGAACGCGCGTTACGCCAAACACTTCATGCGCCAGACCGCACAATCCTGAACACAACCGACTCTCTCCTCCATTACGCGCATGCTTTATGATGCGCGTTCTTTTTTTACCTAATCCCCGGGAACGACATCATGGAAAGTCCGTATAAAGGCAAGACAGGCATGGTTCGGCTGTGGAATGCGTTCGGCTACTCGCTGGCCGGATTCCGTGCCGCCTATAAACATGAAGATGCATTCCGCCAGGAAGTGCTGCTCGCCGCCGTCCTCATCCCGCTGGCACTGTGGTTGCCGGTGGATTATTTCGGCAAAGCGCTGATGATCACCAGCGTGCTGCTGGTCATCATGGTCGAGCTGCTCAACTCCGCCGTCGAGGCCACCGTTGACCGCATCTCGCTGGAGAACCACGACCTGGCCAAACGCGCCAAGGATATCGGCAGTTCGGCGGTGCTGGTGAGCCTGATCAATGTGGTCGTGGTGTGGGGATTGGTACTCTGGCAATTCTACGCAGGCTGAACGCGGCGCAACTCAAGGTCCTCAGTTGCGGAACAAAGCGATTCATTGCTCCCGGTTCGGCATCTGCGATATGGACAAGCGCCGCATCGTCGGACGACGCTTGACCTGATGACCGCTCATGCGATCAAGCACGCCGCCCAGGAAACGCAACGTCTCGATGATGTACGGCCCCTTGTTGAGCATGACGCATTCGGCGCGTATCGACAGCGCGGCATCGGAAACTTCGGCGCGTGATGGCATACCGCTCTTGGCCATGCTCTCCAGTACCTGTGTCGCCCAGATGACCGGGATGTGCGCCGCTTCGCACATCCAGAGTATCTCTTCCTGAACCTCGGCCAGCCTTTCAAAACCCACTTCTACGGCAAGATCGCCGCGTGCAACCATCACGCCGACCGGCGGGCGGCGCATAGCCGTCAGCAGGATCATCGGCAGATCTTCGAACGCCTGTGCGGTCTCGATCTTGAGTATCGTGCCGAGATGATGGTGCCCCCGCTCATCCAGCAGCTGATGCAGTGCCGATACATCCTGCGGACTGCGCACGAACGAAAGGCCCACCAGATCGATATGCGGCGCCAGCGCTGTCAGATTGGCGATGTCGCATTTCGTCAGCGCGGGAATGTCCATATCCGTATGCGGCAGATTGATACCCTTCTCCGGCGCGAGCTTGCTGCCTTGCGGCGATGCCTGGGTGATCTCCACCCGGAGATGGTCGCCTTCGTTGGCACGGATCGTCCCGCCGATCTTGCCGTCATCGAACCAGATCGGTTGCCCCGCCTGTGCCGATTCGAACACCTCGTCGAGCGTGCAGGGGATGGATGCAGGATGCAGCAGTTGATCACCCTCGTATACCGCGGCGGAGCCATGCTCACTACTGCGTGTGACCCGCAGTTCATCACCGACATGCAACAGGATGGGTTGGAACACCTCGGGAATGGGCGAAATACGATCCTGCGCGATCATCTCGTCGTTGCGATAGAGGCCGCACCACGCCCCCTCCGCGATATAGGCGTGCTGGCGGCAATGCGCCAGCCAGGAATCGCCATTGCGCGTAGCCAGTGTCAGGACGCGGGTCAAGCCGCGCGTGTCCTCCACGATCAGTTTGTCGCCCTCCTGCGCCACCGCGAGCAATCCCCCGTCGGTGGGCAACGTCGCTTTCACCGGGAATGCGGGCGTCTGCGGCTGAGCACGAAGCGTCAGCCATAGGGCAGTCGGCTCATTGATGTTCCCGCGGATATCGCGCTTGACCTTGATCTCGACCAGCCGGTCGACTGCGCGGATACTGCCGGTTCGCAGTTTCGGCCCCGCCATGTCCGCCAGCACCTTGCAGCTCCTGCCCGACTCGCGTTCCGCCGCACGCAAATGACCTATCATCGCCAACCATGCCTGTGCATCATCATGCGCACAATTGATTCGCATGACGTTCATTCCGGCTTCCACCAGATCACGCACCAGGCCGGGGTCATGTGCCGCCTCGCTGGGCATGGTCACCATGATGCGCGTGCCATGTTTCTGACCCGGCTCGCCCAGCAGCTTCCTTGCATGTTCGTTCAGATAGGTTTCGCCGGTCTTGATGTCAACGGAGTTCGGGCGGTCTCTGGTCGCGCGCGACAATCCGGCCAGCGCGCAAGCCGCCTCCAGCACGGCATCGATGCTGCTCAAGGCATGCGCCTCCGACCTCCCCAGCCGGCTGAGCCCCAACAGCGCGAGATCCTGCTGCAGTCCGCGGATATCGCTCTGCCGTAGCGCCAGATAATGAAGCAGATTGCCCGCGCTCGCGCGGTATCCGGGAGGGACATGATCAATTTCGTTCTCGAATTCGCGTTCCAGGGCGATCGCCTCGGCACGCAATTCTTTCAGCGCGGGAATGACCCGTTCGGTTATGCGGCTCTTGGGGAGTAGTGCTTGATGCATTTGAAGGTGGTATCCAGAGGAAATATTAGCCGGACAAGTATAACCGCCGCGTATTACCGATTAATTACAAACAGATACCCGAATCGCGGCCTGTCAATAATTATTCAATTAACCGTAATTAAATATTCATATAGCTGCGGCACGATGCGCCGCATGAATACACCAAACCAAACCACCCGCACGAGCCAGCCACTGAACATCGCACTGGTCACCGAAACCTACATCCCCGAGGTGAACGGCGTCGCCATCACCATCGGTCGCATGGTGCACGGCTTGCGCCAGCGCCAGCACCGCATCCACATGATCCGGCCGCGCCAGTTCAAAGAGGATGTGGCAGCCAAGGAAGACGGCTACGAGGAGACACTGGTCTCCGGCATGCCCATCCCCGGCTACCCCGAACTGAAATCCGGACTGCCCGCCAAAGGCCTGCTGACGAAGCTGTGGAAACAGCAGCGTCCAGACATCGTGCACATCGCCACCGAAGGCCCGCTGGGCTGGTCCGCGCTTTCCGCCGCACACAAGCTGGGCATCCCGGTCAGCACCGATTTCCACACCAATTTCCACAGCTACACGGCGCACTACGGTATCAGCCTGCTGAAGAAGCCGATCGCCGCCTATCTGCGCCACTTCCACAACAAGGCCGCCTGCACGCTGGTACCCACGGTGTCACTGCAGCAGCAACTGGAATTCGAGGGTTACAAGAACGTGCTGGTGGTCTCGCGCGGCGTCGACGGCACTTTGTTCCATCCGTCCAAACGCAGCACCGAACTGCGCACCACGTGGAATGCGGATGACGAGACACCAGTGGTGATGCTGGTGAGCCGCATCGCGCCGGAGAAGAACCTGCACGTGGTCATCCAGGCCTTTGACCAGATGCGCAAGATCAACCCGCTGGCACGTCTGGTGATGGTCGGCGACGGCCCCTCCCGCGCCGAGCTGGAAAAACAGCATCCGCATGTGATCTTCGCCGGCATGCAGACCGGCGAACCGCTGGCGCAGCACTATGCCTCCGGCGACATCTTCCTTTACCCCAGCCTGACCGAGACCTACGGCAACGTCACCGTCGAGGCGATGGCCAGCGGATTGGCTACGGTCGCCTACGACTACGCCGCCGCGCAACAGCATATCCGTCACGATGTGAACGGCCTGCTGGCGCCGTTCGCAGACACCGATGCTTTCGTCACCCAGGCCAAGGGATTGATCACCGACATGGCCCGCGTGCAGCGCATCCGCCTGGCCGCGCGCGACACGGTGGAATCGCTGACCTGGGAACACATCATGGGACAGATGGAGGCGGTGTTACTCGACACCGTCCGTGCACAGGGAGTCAAACATGGCCAACCTGAACTTACCGCTGCAACAGATTAAGACCTGGGACGCCGAGCTGTGCGCGTTCTGCAACCGGCGCAGCCGCAACTTCACGGTGCGCAATCTTTTTCGCATCGCCAGCCGCCTCGGCGACGGGGTGTTCTGGTACACCCTGATGATCGTGCTGCTGCTTGAGGATGGCGCAGTCGCCCTGCCCGCCGTATTGCACATGATCGCCGTCGGTCTGGTCGGCACCGTGTCATACAAGTTCATCAAGGGCAAGACACTGCGTCCGCGCCCGTTCAACGTCTATCCCGCGATCAAATGCGTGGGCAAGACACTGGACCAGTTCAGCTTCCCCTCCGGCCACACCATGCACGCTGTCGGCTTCAGCATCGTGGCCGTCGCCTACTACCCCGTGTTGTTCTGGCTGGTGTGGCCCTTCGCGCTGCTGGTTGCACTCTCCCGCCCCATCCTCGGCCTGCACTACCCCAGCGACGTGCTGGCGGGTGCGGCGCTGGGCGCGGCGATAGCGGGCATCTCTCTCACCTTCTGAATATTATCTTAGGGTGGGCACGTTGTTGTGCCCATGCAGTCGTGTGCACGAAGGTGCTACAGCGTGGGTACAACAACGTGCCCACCCTGCGTATTCAAACTAAATGGTTTGGCTGAACACATCCTGCGGCAGCGGGATGCGGTGCCGCAGACGCTGCGGCGAGATGAGCGCGATACGCTTGCGGATCTCCGGATCGTCCGCGTGCGGGTTGGCGTCCCACACCGGCTCTTCCCCGGCGAGGATGCGGTCGATGTGAGTCAATCGCGCGCTGGTCTCGCTCAGATAGTAATTGAAGCGACGCTGCATGCGCAGATCGAGCGCACCAGCCACGCGATAACTCAGCTCGGACAGGCGGCTAAACCGCAGCAGATTCTCCGCCCCGGCCAACATGCCAACTCCGCGCAACGCTACCGCATGCGGGCAATCGAAATGCTGTGAGACGTAGTCTGCCAATTCCTTGCGATGGCTGACCATCAATTCGCCGGGCTCGGCGAACAGTTGTTTGCGGATATGCATATCCATCGCCCACTCGCAGGCCGCATGCGTCAGCAACGGCACGTTGCCCCACATCTTTTCGTGCGCCGGCACGAAGTGATTGTGCGCGATCACATCCACCATCAGATGACTGACAAAGCCCAGCGAGAGCGCGCATTCCTCGTCGCTCTTCGCATCATCGAGCAGCTTGCGCGCCCGCTGCCACTGGTGAGTGGTCGAGAACGGCTCGCCCCAGGGGCGCTCGCTCAACAGCGCCAGATCGGGCAGGCAAGCGCCCGCCAGCACCAGTTTTGGATAGGCAACCACGGCTTTGCGGAAACGCGGATCGGTGAGCGGAACCGCCCACAGCAGCAACTGTGCGAAATAGACATGGGTGTACAAACCCCACGCGCACGCATCGCCGCTGAACAACAACAGCGGCAACCACCAGCGCCAGAGTTTGAGAATCTTCTTCATGCCGCGCAGTTTCTACGCGGCATGCGACAGGGGGATTAAGGATGGATGATTGATTTGTTACGGAAGAAACCAAACCGTCGGGGGTTGCCCGACAGCAAGTTACTTTCTTTTGCTTCGCCAAAAGAAAGTAACCAAAGAAAAGGCGACCCCAGCGCGCCGCCCCTGCGGGGTTCCCTGCGTTGCTCAACCAGACAGGCCTCCTCATAAACTCGCACGATCCGCTACGCGGCCACGTGCTCAAACATTTTCGTCGGACTACCCCTGTCTGGTCTGCGCTACTCGGCGGCGCACAGGGGATGAAAATTCAAAACCAAACCCCAAAAACCAGAGAGGCGGGCAAGGCCCGCCTCTCTCCAATCAAAAAAGAATCGTGCGCGAAGCGCACACAAAACCGTCTTTGACTTTCTTTCCCCTGTGCGCCGCCTCGATATTTCGCAAACAAGCGGAGGTTTAGGCGAGCACTGTCCGAGCTCCGCGGCAGGGCACGTTTTGTGTGCCCTGCTAGGGCGAGTTGCGCAGCCCCGCTTGTTTGGGAAATATCGAGGGAACCCCGCAGGGGCGGCGCACCGGGGGCGACTTCTTTTGGTTATTTTTCTTGGCAAGACAAGAAAAGTGACTTGCCGCCGGGCAACCCCCGGCAAATAATTTCAGCTGTCTATTACCATCCACAACGA
>JAUSBR010000011.1 GCA_030651895.1 Sideroxyarcus sp.
GCCCTGGAATAGCGGCATGTTGAGCTGCAGGCCGACGCTGGTGCTGCGCACGTCGGTGGGACCGCCAGTGAAGCTGCTGTAGCCGCTGTAGCTGTTGTTGTAGCTGGCGACGATGTCGATGGTGGGCAGGTGGCCGCCGCGGTTGCGGTCGACTTCCTTGTCAGCCAGTTCGGCACCGGCCTGGGCGATGGCCAGTTGCGGGTTGCTGCGGCGGGCGTCTTCCACCCACTGGTCGACGCTGGCCGGTTGCGGGGTTTCGAGTTTGAGGTTCTGTCCCAGTGGGCTCAGTTGGCCGGGGTCGGCGTTGACCAGTTGTTGCAGGCCGCGGCGTTTGATTTCGAGGGCGCTCTGGGCGGCGATCTCCTGGGCGACGATGAGGTCGTATCTGGCCTGGGCTTCATGGGTGTCGGTGATGGTGGCGGTACCGACTTCGAAGTTGCGCTTGGCCTGTTCGAGCTGCTGGGCGATGGCGGTCTTCTGCGCTGCAGCCAGTTGGACGCTGTCCTGGGCGATGAGGACGTCGAAGTAGGCCTGGGCGACGCGCAGGACGAGGTCCTGTTCGGCCTGTTTGAATTGCGCCTCAGACTGCGCGACTTGCAGTTCGGATTCGGTGTACAGGGCCCAGTTCTGTTCGCGGAACAGGGGCTGCACGAGGCTGACGCCGTAGCCGTGGCTGTTGTATTTCTTGGTCGAATCGACGGGCAGGACGGTGTGGACGTCGTTCTTGGTGGTGTTGGCGGTCAGGTTGACGCTGGGCAGCATGAGCGCGCGACCCTGGGTGAGCTTCTCCTGTCCGGCATCGCGCGCGGCGCGGGCGGCACCGAAGGTGGCGTCTTGGCTCTGCGCGGCACGGTAGAGTTCGAGAAGGTCGGCAGCGCCGGCCAGCGGGCTGATGCCCAGGGCCAGCAGTACGCTCATTGCAATCTTGGAATGGCTCATCTTATGCTCCTTGTTTGATATCAGTATTTGCGCCGGCAGGGATTTTCCTGAGCTTGTTCACCCTTGCGCGCAACCACACGATGAAGTCATCCACGTAAGTGAACACCACCGGGATCACCAGCAGGCTGAGGAAGGTGGAAGTGATCAGACCGCCGATCACCACGATAGCCATCGGCGAACGGAAGCTACCGTCGCCCATGCCGACATCGAGCGCCACCGGCATCATGCCGGCACCCATCGCCATCGTTGTCATCACGATGGGACGAGCGCGTTTCTTGCACGCGTCGAGCAGCGCCTCGGTCCGGTTCATGCCGCGCTCGCGCCGTGACACGATGGCGTACTCCACCAGCAGGATGGAGTTCTTGGTGGCGATGCCCATCAGCATGATGATACCGATCATCGACGGCATCGAGATCGAGGTGCGGGTGAGGAACAGTGCCAGCAATGCGCCAGGGATGGACAGGATCAGCGCCCACAGGATGGTGGCGGGCTGCATGAAATCCTTGAACAGCAGCACCAGCACGATGTAGATGCACAGCACACCGGTGAACATGGCGAGGCCGAAGCTGGCGAACAGCTCGACCATCATCTCGGCATCGCCGATCGGTGCAATCGTTATACCCTCCGGCAGATTCTTCAGCGAAGGCAAGGCCAGCGCAGCTTCCTGCACCTTACCCAGCGGCTGTCCGGCAAGCTCGACCTCGAAGGTGATGTTGCGCTGACGATCCAGACGGTCGATCTGCGCCGGACCGCTCTCCAGCGCCAGCGTTGCCACATTGCCCAGCATCACCGGCCCGTGCGTACCCTGCACCACCAGACGCGAGAGCAAATCAATATCCTGGCGCGCTTCATCGCGCAATTTGACGATGATGGGCAATTGCCGCTCGGGCAGGTTGAGCTTGGCCAGCGACTGGTCGTAGTCGCCGTTGGTCGCCACGCGCAGTGCCTCGGCAATGGCGCTCGACGTCACGCCGAGATCCGCCGCTTTGGCGAAATCGGGGCGCACCACCACTTCGGGTCGCAGCACGCTGGAGTTCGACTCCACATTGCCGACGCCGGGAATGGAACGCAGCTCCTGCCCCACCTTGAGCGCGTGCTCGGTCAGCAGCTTGCCGTTCTCGCTGGTCAGCACCACCTGGTATTTGTCCGACGAGGCACCCAGACCGACCTTGACGCGCACGCCGGGCAAGACGGTCATCGCTTCGCGCAATTCATCCTCGATCTCCTGCTTGCGCTTGCTCCGATCGTTCTTGGGTTTCAACTGGATGGACAGCGTAGCCTTGCGTGCCTCCGGTTCTCCGGTCACTTCGAAGGCATCGCCGCCCGTGGCGCCGCCGCCGATGGCGGTGTACACCAGTATCACATCCGCATTCTGCATCACGATGCGGCGTGCCTCCTCGGCCAGCGCGTAGGTCTGTTCGAACTTGCTGCCCGGCGGCAGGGTCAGGCTTACCTGGGTCTGCGACAGATTATCCTTGGGCTGGAAAGCGGTCGGCAACGTACCGGCCAGCAGAAAGGAACCGAAGAAGAATGCGGCAGTGGCCAGCAGTGTCTTCACGCGATTGTTCAGACACCATTGCGCCCAGCGCAAATATGTCTCCAGCCATTTCGGCGTGGGATGCGCCTCGCGCGGACGCAAAATGTAAGCCGACATCATCGGCGTCAGCAGGCGCGCAACCATCAGCGAGATCATCACGGCGATGGCCGCCGTCCAGCCGAACTGCACGAAGAACTTGCCCGGGATACCGCCCATGAAGGCAGTCGGCAGGAACACCGCGACCAGCGTGAAGGTGGTGGCGATCACCGCCATACCGATCTCGTCGGCGGCCTCCATCGCCGCGTCATACGGCGTCTTGCCCATCTCGATGTGGCGCATGATGTTCTCGATCTCGACGATGGCATCGTCCACCAGCACACCAACCACCAGCGACAGTGACAGTAGCGTCACCATGTTGACGGTGAAACCCAGCAGGTACATGAAAGCGAAGGTCGGGATCACGGCCAGCGGCAACGCGGTGGCCGCCACCACGGTGGCGCGCGTGTTGCGCAGGAAGAAGATCACCACGATCACCGCCAGCAGTGCTCCTTCGAAGATCATCTCCATCGAGCCCTTGTAGGTCTCGTACACCTGGTCGACGGTATTGAACACTTTCTCCACGGTCAGTTCGGGATGTGTCTGCTTCAGTGTCGTCAGCGCTTGATCGACGCCTTCGCCGACAGCCACGTCGCCGGCGCCGATCGATCGCACGATCTCGAAACCGACCACCGGCTTGCCGTCATGCAAAGCGGCGGAGCGCCTTTCTGCGATGGTGTCGATCACGTTGGCGACCTGTTCGAGCCGCACATGGCGTCCATCGCGCAGCGCGATCTCCATCTGCGCCAGTTCTGCCGCGGTCTGCACCGTGGCGACAGTACGCACGGACTGTTCCATCCCGCCGAGATCGGTGCGTCCGCCGGGTGCCTCCTGCTGGATCTGGCGCAACTGGCTGGAGATCTCCGCCGCGGTCAGGTTCAGCGCCAGCATCCTGATCGGGTCGAGCTCGACACGCACCTGCCGTGTCACACCGCCGACGCGACTCACCGCGCCCACTCCCTTCACCCCGAGCAACAGCTTGGTGATGTTGTTGTCGACGAACCAGGAAAGCTCCTCCTCGCTCATGGACTGCGAGGCGATGGTGTAGGTGAGGATGGGTTTGCCGCTGAGCTCAACCTTGTTGATCACCGGGTCGAGCATCTCCTTGGGCAGGTCGCTGCGGATGCGCGTGACGGCGGAACGCACATCCTCCAGCGCAGCCTGAGTGTTGCGCTCAAGGCGGAATTCCGCCGAGATGGTGGCCGATCCTTCACGGACCTGGGTATGCAAATGCTTCAAGCCCTGCGCGCTGGCGAGCGCGTTCTCGATCTTGCGCGCCACTTCGGTCTCCATCTGATCGGGAGATGCGCCGGGCATGGTCGCGGTCACCGTCACCATCGGCAGGTCGATGTCGGGGAACATCTGGATCTTCATGGCCTTGAACGCCATGATGCCGAGGAGAGAAAGCAGCGCGAACCCCATCACCGCCGGGATGGGGTTACGGATGGACCAGGCAGATACGTTCATTTGACCACCTGCACGAAATCACCTTCACTCAAGAACGAGCCGCCGGTCTCCACCACGACCTCGCCAGGCTTCAGTCCCTGCCTGATCTCGACACGATCGGCACTGCGCTGGCCCAGCTTCACCGAACGCTCATGCACACGGCTCTCCGCATCAACGACCAGCACATAGGCAGCGCTGCCGCGACGCATCACCGCAGACTGCGGCAGCGACGAGAGCGTGCGTTTGCCGCCGCTGATATCGAAGGTGCCGTTCGCATACACTCCGGCGATGATGCCGCTGCTATCGGACAAGGAGACCAGCGCGAAACCATAGCGGGTCTTGGTATCCACCGACGGCGAGATCGCGCGCACCGTTCCCTTGATCACGCGCCCCTCGCCGACCGTGATTTGAACGTCCATACCGCGACGCAACAACATCAACTCGTCTGCGGTCAGTTCGGCGCGCCATTCCAGGCGACCCTTGCGGATGAGGCGGAACAGTTCCGCGCCGGGCTGTACCATCGAACCGGCACTGGCACTCGCCGCCGAGATCACGCCATCATCCGGCGCAACGATGCGCCCCTGCGCTGTGCGCGAGGCCGCCGCTTCGTCCAGCGTGCGCGCAAAGTTGTCCAGCGTCACCAGCACGTCCCCCTGTTTTACCCAGTCGCCAATGCTGACCTTCACTTCGGAGATGCGTACACCCTGCACCTGCGCAGTGATGACCGCCTCCTGCCAGGGGATGATGCTGCCGTTGGCCGACAGGGTGCGCGACCACTGATCGCCTTGCAATACGGCTGTGCGTACCGTCAATGCCGGACGGCTGACCGCCGCAACGGCGGCATGCGCGTCCTCCTTGCCGCCACCGAAAAGCATCCCCGCCACCGCGACCGCCAGCAGCACTCCGGCTGCGATCTTGTATTTCTTCGGCACATCATTGAATGAAATCTTCATCGTCGTTTTCCTTTGCGTTCTTTGTTCTGATTGTCCCGACGGCCAGGCGCCGGGCTGCTATTTCGTCTTGTCCGTCGCGGCGCGGCGCTTGCGTTCCGCCTCGATCAGCGCGACGGCGTATCCCACCAGCCGCTCCACCATGGTCTCCTGCGCCTTCTGACCGCCGAGCAAATTGGGGGAGAAATGATCGAGCGCGGCGCGATTGTGGAAGTACACCGTCGCTTGGCCGAGCAGCGAGAAAGTCAGCCGGTCCACATCGGCATCCGGCTTCTTCAGCCCGAACTCGCGGCACAATAAGGACTGCACTTTCTCGTGATTGGGACGCAGCGCCTGCAACATGGCGTCGCCTAGCACGCCGCTGGGTTCGGCCTCCTCGCGCGCATGTAGACGCATGAACAACTTCAGCATCGGATCTTCCTCCGCCACTGGCGGGAAGAACCACTGGTAGAAGGCACGCAGTCCCTCTTCCAGCGAGACATCTGTGATATCCAGCGAGGCAAAGGTATTGCATTCGCTCAGGAAAGGCAGGCGGAACACCTCGCGGTACAGCTCCGCCTTGTCGCCGTAGTAATAATGGATAGAGGCCAGATTGACCTGGGCGCGCTTGCATATCTCGCGCGTGGTCGCGGCGTGATAGCCGACCTCGGCAAAGACTTCGGTCGCGGCCTGCAACAATCGCCAGCGCGTCTCTTCCTGTGCGGTCGGTTGGTGACCGAACAGGCGCTGTGCGGTTTGCAGCAACAGACAGCGGGTTTCCTTCTTGGCAGTCATGTTCGTTCCGGAATTCATGGATGAGGCCGAAAGTTAATTCAGTCGCTTGATTAAGTCAAGCGACTGAATTTTTGCCAGGCTGGAGAAGATTTTGATGGTAGGCAGACTTTTCCATTAAAGTCAAATTGTTAGATGATCACCCTCACCCCTGCCGCAGCAGGCTGACGGCTTCCGTCAGGTCGGACAATGCCCCCAGATACTGCACGCCGTCTTCAGGTTTGCGCTGCCGTGCGACGCCGGACCCGCCGGCCCACAGCGCCACATGTCTCGGCAATGCCTGGCGTAGTTGCTGCAAGCCGGACTTGATCTGCAAAGGCGGCATGGACAAGGTGAACGACAGTGCCACGATATCGGCCTGATGTGCCTGCGCTGCAAGAACGATCTCTCCGATAGGCGTCTGCACCCCGAGCATGGTGCATTGCGCCCCGCTCAGCGACAGGGTCGCTTCAGCCATCAGCAGGCCCAGGCTATGTTCTTCGCCGGGCAAGGTGGTCAGCAGGACCCGCGGCGTACCGGCCGGATTCCGGATCGAAGCGATCGCCGCACGCAGAACACTGGTGATCTGCTCACTATATAAGTGCTCTTCAAAAACGCGGATCTCTCCGCGCAACCAGGCTTCTCCGACCAGTTGATTGAGCGGGCTTATTGTCTTGGACAAAAAATCAGGCAATCCCTGCCTGAACAGGGCCAGATTCAAGGCGATCCGCAGTGCTCCACCCTGATGCGCCTTGATGAGTTCTACAAACTCGAACAATTCGGGTGAATAGCCGGGAGCGTTCTTGGGCGCCTCGTTCAGCAATGCATTGAGCTCTGGCAAGGACAAGCCAACCACCTTGACCGGACGCATGCCTATGTCCAGCAAGCGTTTTATCAAGCGCAGCCGATCCACCTGCTCTCCCGGATACAGCCTTTCTTCATTCTGATCGCGAACCGGAGCAGGGAATCCATAGCGTCTTTCCCATACCCTTAGTGTGTCTTTTCCGATGCCGGTCTCCCTTTCGACCACGCCGATATTGAACAGACTATTTTCCTGGCTCATTTATTATTTGTCCTAGACATTGTTGACAGTTTTGCTTTGTTTGACGTATTCTCGCACCATCAAGTCAAATTTGTCTAGGACATAATCATGAGATCACCTGCAATCACCAAGAAAATCGCTGTCATCGGCTCCGGCATCTCCGGCCTTGCCTGCGCCTACCGTCTAGTCCAGGCCGGGCATGCAGTGACCCTGTACGAGGCGAACGACTACTTCGGCGGACACACGCACACTGTCGATGTCACCCTCGACAAAACCACTTACGGCGTCGATACGGGATTCCTGGTGTTCAACCACAAGACCTATCCCTATCTGGTGCAGCTGTTCAAAGAACTGGAGATCGAAACGGTCGCCACCGATATGTCGTTCTCGGTGAAGTTCCCGCTCAAGGAGCGCAATCTTGAATGGTCCGGCGGCAATCTGAACACGGTGTTCGCGCAACGCCGCAATCTGTTCAAGCCCGGGTTCCTGCGCATGCTGCGCGACATCCTGCGCTTCAACCGGGAGACTACCGAACTGGCGAAACAGCCCGAGCTGCACGCGGAACTCTCTCTCGGGGACTTCCTCGTCCGCAACGGTTACAGCAAAGAATTCAGGGAATGGTATCTGTTGCCCATGGCCGGCTGCATCTGGTCTTGCCCGACCGCGCAGATGCTGGCCTTCCCGCTATCCACCTTCGCCCGCTTCTGCCACAACCACGGACTGCTGCAGATCACCGACAGACCGCAGTGGCATACCGTGAAGGGCGGAGCCCGCCATTACGTGGACAAACTGCTGCTGGGCATCCCGGACAAACGACTCGGCGATCCGGTGCATGCGGTCAATCGCATCCTGGTCGACGACACGCTGCAGATCCAGATCGACAGCGCGCGCGGGCGCGAGCTGTTCGACCATGTCGTGATGGCCGGGCACAGCGACCAGTCCCTGCAGCTGTTGAAAGACATCGCCCCGCTCGAGCGCAGGCTGCTCTCGGCGGTCTCCTACCAGCCGAATCGCGCGGTATTGCACACCGATGTCTCCTGCCTGCCGGAGAACAGATCCACCTGGTCAGCCTGGAACTATCAAAGCCTCAACGGCAAAGAGCCGCGCGTGTGCGTCCACTACCTGATCAACAAACTGCAACCGCTGCCGTTCAAGGAACAGGTGATCGTCTCCCTGAACCCGATCGAAGAGCCGGATGCATCCAAAGTCATCGCCACTTTCGATTACGCGCATCCGGTTTTCGACAAGGCCGCCATCGATGCCCAGCAGGATCTGCATCTGATCCAGGGCAAACACAACACCTGGTTCGCCGGTGCGTGGACAGGTTACGGCTTTCACGAGGACGGCCTGAAGTCGGGGCTGTCGGTGGCGCAAGAGATCAACACACTGAGCTCAGTGGCATACCATGAATAGCCCGCAACTCTGCTTCGGCAACGTGCACCACAGCCGCCTGCGTCCGGCGCGCAACAGCTTCAACTACGGCGTGTACTTCCTGCGCCTGCCGCTGCGCAGTCTGGAAGGACAGACGGTGCCGACAAAGCTGTTCTCGCGCAACCGCTTCAACCTGCTGTCGTTGCATGACAGCGACCACGGCGACGGCCGGCAACCGCTGTTGCCGTGGATCGAGGACATCCTGAGAAAAGAAGGCATCGACGATGCCGACGGCGAGATCTGGCTGCAGACCTTCCCGCGCGTGCTGGGTTACGTGTTCAACCCGGTGTCGTTCTGGTTCTGCCATCGCAGCGACGGTGAGCTGCGTGCGGTCCTCTGCGAAGTCAGCAACACCTTCGGCGAGCGCCATTGCTATCTGCTCGATCAGCATGGCGCCATCGTCAACGACGACATACTGACGGCGCGCAAGATATTTCACGTCTCGCCGTTCTGCCGGGTCGAGGGCGGCTATCGATTCCAGTTCATCCGTACCCCGCGCCCGAACGGCAAAGACACCATGGCGCGCATCGATTACCACGATGACGACGGCCCACTACTGCTGACCAATATCACCGGCACCTCCCGCGAACTGAACGACCGCGGCATCGTTCGCGCTCTGCTGCGCTACCCGCTGATGACGCTGATGGTCATCACCCGCATCCATTGGCAGGCACTCAAGTTGTGGTTGAAAAACGTCCCGTTCTACAGAAAACCTTCCCTACCGCTAAAGGAGAACAGCAAATGAACACCCAAACCCTCGTTGCCGGACTGAACGGCAAAACTCAAATCTCGAGCGGACTGGACACAGCCGCCATGCCCGCACGCGCACGCTTCATCCTGAGGATGCTCGCGCAACTGAAGCATGGCGCCCTGCATCTGGAATTGCCGGACGGACAAGTCGCCCATTTCGGCGACAACTCCTATCCGGTGACACTGCGCCTGCACAACTGGACACTGTGCGATGCCGTGCTGAAATCCGGCGACATCGGATTCGCGGAGACCTTCATCGACGGCAGCTGGACCACCGACAACCTGAGCGGACTGATCGAGCTGTTCACCCGCAACCGCCAGACCCTGGAGTCGCTCATCTACGGCAAATGGTGGAGCAAGTTCCTGTACCGCATGCGCCATCTGTTCAACCGCAACAGCCGCAGCGGCAGCCGCAAGAACATCCACGCGCATTACGACATCGGCAACGACTTCTATCGTCTGTGGCTGGACCCGTCGATGACCTATTCCAGCGCGCTGTTCAGCAACGGCCATACCGACAGCCTGCAGGACGGACAGCTCGCCAAGTACCGCCGCATCCTCAACCAGCTCGCCGTGGAGCCGGGCGAGCGTATCCTGGAGATCGGTTGCGGCTGGGGCGGCTTTGCCGAGCTCGCTGCCAAAGAAGGCGGCGCACAGGTGCGCGGACTCACCCTGTCCACCGAGCAATTGCAGTTCGCCCAACAGCGTTTGGCCGAGGCCGGCGTGGCCGCACAAGCCGACCTGTTGCTGATGGACTACCGCGACAGCAACGAACAATACGATGCCATCGCCTCCATCGAGATGTTCGAGGCGGTCGGCGAGGCCTACTGGCCGACCTACTTCGAGTGCGTCGCGCGCAATCTCAAATCCGGTGGCCGCGCCTGCATCCAGACCATCGTCATCGCCGACGAACTGTTCGAGCGCTACCGCACCGGCAGCGACTTCATCCAGCAATACATCTTCCCCGGCGGCATGCTGCCCTCCCCGGCCGCATTCCGCGCGCAGGCCAAGAAGCAGGGTTTGCGCGTCGTGGACCAGTTCGCGTTCGGCCTGGACTACGCCCGCACGCTGGCCGAATGGTGCGACGCTTTCAAGCAACGTCTGCCCGAGGTGCGCGCACAGGGTTTCGATGACCGCTTCCTGCGCACCTGGGAATTCTATCTGGCGTATTGCGAAGCCGGCTTCCGCGCCGACAACATCAACGTGATGCAGTTCACGCTGGAGAAAGCATGAGCCGCCCGCACACCATCGGCCGCTCCGTCCTGGCCATCGTGCTCGGGCTGATGGTGTGCGTGCTGCCGGTGCAGGCGACCAGCAACGGCGTCCCCGCACATATTCAGAACGAACTGCGCGATGCCCGCCTCTCCGGTCAGGGCTCCTTCCGCTGGTTCGGCCTGAAGATCTACGACGCCGCACTGTGGGTGGAAAAGAACGACTTCCAGCCGGCATCCCCCGCGGCGACCAAACTGGTCCTCGACCTGCGCTATGCGCGCGATCTGTACGGGGCGCGCATCGCGCAATCGAGTATCGACGAGATACGCCAACTCGGCTTCGGTAGCACCGAACAACAACGTGTGTGGCTGGAGAAGATGACCGCGCTGTTCCCCGACGTGCACGAAGGCACGCACATCAGCGGCGTGTATCTGCCCGCACAGGGCGCGCGCTTCTACCTCGACGGCAAACTGCTGGGCGAGATCGGCGATGCGGAATTCGCCCGCGCCTTCTTTGCGATCTGGCTCGACGCCAGAACCAGCGCAGCCGGTCTGCGCAAGCAACTGCTGGCGAGCAACCCGTGAAAAACCTCACCTTCCCGGCATTGTTCTACTACGGCCTGTTCGGCCTGCCGCTGGCGCTGGTGGCATTGCCGATCTACGTCTATGTGCCTCAGTTCTATGCCGAGCGCTTCGGCATGTCGCTCACCCTCATCGGCGCGGCCCTGCTGGTCGCGCGCATCCTCGACGCCTTCATCGACCCGGCCATCGGCCTGTGGATAGACAAACGCCGCGACCAGTCGGGCTATCGGCGCGTCATCCTGCTGTCGCTGCCACTGCTGCTCTGCGGCTACATCGCGCTGTTCCACCCGCCGCAGTTCGCCGCCGCGCAACCCTTCTTCTGGTTCCTGTGCAGCCTGGTGGTGGTCTATCTGGGTTTCAGCCTGGCCACCATCACCTACCAGAGCTGGGGCGCATCGATCACCCAGGCGCGTTCACAACGCTCGCGCCTGACCGCCGTGCGCGAAGCCTGCGGGCTGGCCGGTGTCGTCATCGCGGCCGCCTTGCCCGGCCTGGTCGGCATCGGCTGGTTGTCGCTGCTATTCATCGTCAGTCTGCTGGCCGCGTCGCTCCTGTTGCTGCTGCATGCGCCGCAACCCGGCCCGGCGCAAGCGGGACATGCGGCTTCCGGCGGCATCCTGCTGCCGCTGCGCAATCGCCGCTTCCGCTGGTTGTTCGCCGTGTTCATGCTCAACGGCATCGCCGCCGCGATCCCCGCCACGCTGTTCCTGTTCTTCGCCAACGACCGCCTCGGTCTGCCGCAATACGCCGGACTGTTTCTGGTGCTGTACTTCCTCGCCGCCGCGCTGTCCATGCCGCTGTGGGTGGCGCTGGCGAAACGCCACGGCGAGCAGCGCGCCTGGCTGATCTCGATGCTGCTGTCCATCGCCGTCTTCGTCTGGGCGTACACCCTCGGTCTCGGCGCGGTCACCGGGTTCGCCCTCATCTGCATCTTCTCGGGACTCTCGCTCGGCGCCGATCTGGCGCTGCCGCCCGCCTTGCTGGCAGCAGTCGTCGGCGAAGCCGGACATATCGGCACGCATGAAGGTGCCTACTTCGGCATCTGGAGCTGGGCGACCAAGATGAATCTGGCGCTGGCCGCGGGCATCTCGCTGCCGCTGCTCGAACTGCTCGGTTACCTGCCCGGCACCACCGAGGTCAGCGGCTTGCACGCCCTCGCGGTCGGCTATGCACTGCTGCCCTGCCTGCTGAAATCATTCGCCGCCCTGTTGCTGTGGCGCGCTCCCCTTAACAACCTCTAACCCTCAAGGAGACACATCATGACCTGGTACACCCAACTGCTCCCCGTCGTCGGCATCTGCATGCTCAGCGCATGCAGCACCACCGACGTCTCGATGTATGCAAAAGAAAAACCCGCGCTCGACCTGAAGCAGTACTTCAACGGCACTGTCGATGCCTGGGGAATGTTCCAGGACCGCAAGGGCAACGTCGTCAAACGCTTCAAGGTCGTCATCCAGTGCAGCTGGCAGGGCGACACCGGCACGCTGGACGAGGACTTCACCTACTCCGACGGCAGCACGCAGAAACGCGTGTGGACCATCCGCAAGAAACCGAACGGGCAATACATCGGCACCGCAGCCGACGTGGTCGGCGAAGCGGTCGGCATCACCTCGGGCAATGCACTGCGCTGGAAATATGTGCTCGCGCTGCCCGTGGATGGCACGGTCTACCACGTGAACTTTGAAGACTGGATGATCCTGATGGATGACCATGTGATGCTCAACCGCGCCGAGATGAGCAAGTTCGGCTTCAAGCTGGGCGAAGTCACACTCTCGTTCAGCAAACGGCCATGAACCCGAAGATAAAAGACTGGCGCGGGCAGCGCGTCTGGGTCATCGGCGCCTCCAGCGGCATCGGTGCAGAGACGGCGCGCCTGCTGCTCGAACAGGGTGCCTGGGTGGCGCTATCGGCCCGCAGCCGGAATGCGCTGCAGGAGATCGCCTCCGATGATGCGAATGCGATGATCCTGCCGCTCGACATCACCCATGCGCAGGAACTGGTCGCTGCGCGCGTCCGCATCATGGAACACTGGGGCGGCATCGATCTGGTGCTGGTGGTCGCGGGAACCTACAACAAGATGCGCGCCGACGATTTCGATCTCGCGGTAGCGGCAAAGATCGTGGATACCAATATCCGCGGCACCCTGAATTGTCTGAATGCCGTGCTGCCATCGCTGATCGCCCAGGGACAAGGGGGCATCGGCATCGTCGCATCGGTCGCCGGGCTGAGCGGCCTGCCGCAGGCCCTGGTCTACGGTCCGACCAAGGCCGCACTCATCAACCTGTGCGAATCGCTCTACCTCGACCTGCGACCGCGCGGCATCGGCGTGTATCTCATCAACCCCGGCTTCGTCGCCACGCCACTCACCGCTAGCAACGACTTCAAGATGCCCGCGCTGATCTCCGCGACGACTGCCGCGCATGAACTGGTGCGCGGCATCGAGCGCGGCGAATTCCACATCCACTTCCCCAAGCGCTTCACCAACTGGTTGCGCCTGCTGCGGCTGTTGCCCTACCGCTGGTATTTCAGGATCGTTCACAAGGTGACCGGACTATGAGCCATCAAGCCCAGCTGTCACGCTTCATCCGGCTCTTCGAGACACTGTCGCGCGAAGATGTGCAGAAACTGTGCGAGTTCTATACCGGCGATGCCTACTTCAAGGACCCGTTCAATGAAGTGCGCGGTCATAACGCCATCACCGGTATCTTCGAGCATATGTTCAAACAGGTGGAGGATCCGGGATTCAGGGTGACAAGCAGCATCCTGCAGGACGACGAAGCTTTCATCGTCTGGGATTTTCGGTTCCATACCAAAGGGAACGGATACGCCGAACAGTGCATCCGCGGATCGAGCCATCTGCGTTTCACCGCCGACCACAAAGTGTATTACCACCGCGACTATTGGGATGCCGCCGAAGAGCTGTACGAAAAGATACCCGTGCTGGGCAGCCTGATGCGTTTTCTCAAACGCCGGGTGAATGCTTGATTGTAACCAACCTGTTCTGCTTGTCTCGGTGATGAGACCGGATTTGAAAAGCGTAACGCTGCCAATGACCGGCGCAACGCCGGTCGACCTTATTCCGCCTCGAACTCCGTAAAAGTGCGGTTCATATTGGCACGGTGCAGGCTGTCGAAGTTCTCGAGGTGATGGAAAGCCGCATGGTCGGCATGGCGCTTGATCACCTCGTCCATCGCTTCCATCTCTTTGGCCGCCGCGCCGATGACGTCGGTCAGAAAATCGTAGTAATCGCCGGTTTCCCGCTGTGCTTTCGCCAGATCGCAGATACGCCCATGGCCGGGTACGACCCGCGCCGGCTTCAGTGCGGCCAGCATCTTGAAGGCACGCTGCCCCTTGCGCACGCTGGACCAGGGCAATACTCCCAGCAGACGGTCGACATAGACCAGATCGCCGCCGAACACGATTCCGCGTTTGGGCAAAAAGATCATCGCATCGCCGGGGAAGTGAGCATCGCTGTATCGCAACTCCAGCGTCTCCCCGCCCAACTCGAGCGTGGCCGTTTCGCCGCTCAACCTGCGCGTCGCGGGCATTGGTTTGGTCCCCTGCAAGCGTGCACCGAGAAAGCGCTCGAGACCTTCCATGTGCTGCGCGGCGTACTTCGCCTGCGTGGCGGCAGTCCTGTCCATCGCGATGGTCTCGGCACCGCGACCGGCGAAGTAATCGTTGCCCAGCCAGCGGTGATCCTGGCTGCCCGTGTTGACGACCCAGCGCACCGGCTTGTCGGTCACGGCGCGAATCGCCTTCTCCAGTTTCTCCGCGCCCACACGGCTCGCTCCGGAATCGATCAGGATCACGCCGGCAGTCGTGACGATGAAACCGAAGTTGGCATTCAGCCCGTCATTCTCCATGCTGCGTTGCCCCAACGGCCCGATGATCGCGTAGACGTTATCCGCAACAAGCTCGGCTTTGGGAATGTATTCGGCGCATGCCGCGGTCGACGACAACACGGCAAACATGGCACCGATCAAAAAGGAAAATCTTCGCATCATTGCTCTCCCGTGTTTTACAGCTCGATATGCCGGTACACCACCTCGATCACCACCAACTCGTCGACCCCCTCCGGCAATTGCAACACCACCGCATCATCCGCACGCGTCTTGAGCAGCGTGCGCGCCAGCGGCGATACCCAGCTGATGTGGCCTTTGCTGGCATTGGCCTCGTCGATGCCGACGATGCTGTAGGTGCGCTCGCTGCCATCGCCGTGGCAGACGGTGACGGTCGCGCCGAAGAACACCTGATCGCAGCCCTGGCGTTGCGCCGGGTCGATCACTTCGGAGCTCTCCAGCCGCTTGGCGAGGAAGCGCAGTCGGCGGTCGATCTCGCGCAGGCGTTTCTTGCCATATATATAGTCACCGTTCTCTGAGCGGTCGCCGTTGGAAGCCGCCCAGTGTACGGTCTGCACCAGCGCCGGACGTTCCACGTCCAGCAGCTCCATATATTCCGCTTTCAGGCGGCGATAACCCTCGGGCGTGATGTAGTTCTTGCTGCCCGCCGGAATGGCTGGCAGCTTGACTTCATCATCGTCGTCATCGTCATCGTTTTCGCGGGTGAATGCCTTGCTCATGTGTTGCTTCTTGGGGGGTGTCCGGGGGCGGAAGCATACTGCACCCGGCCGTGTTTGTGTACGCGCAAAATACCCGCAAAAAAACGCCCCGACTGGTGTCCATTGCGAACGGGAGGAACGGGGCGAAAGGGAGGAGAGGTTTGTAAAGTGCTGCCTAGCGTGTGTTCAGGATGGCCTCCATATTGTTCTCCAGATCGTTCACCATCACCCAGTCGGTGGCTCCGGCCTTGCGCGTCCGTTCTTCCCAGCGCGCGAGGCGGTCCAGGTAGATGCGGGGGTCGGCGTTGTCGGTTCCCAGCTTGGTCACGTTCAGCGCCACGATGCGGATGCCGTCGAGCTTGATCGGAAAGTCGCGCACGGTGCCGTGCCCCAGCTCTTCCTGCATGTCCGAGAAGATGACGATGGTCTTGATACCGGCCTTGGTCTCGTTCAGATATTCCGCGCCCTGGATCAGCCCGCCGGTGATGTCGGTGAAAGCGCTGCCATGCACATCCTTGGCGAACGCCTCGACCTTGGTCTTGAACGCGCGCTTCTGGATGGTCGCCTGCGAAGGGCGCTTGTCGAACGTCACCTTGGCGATGATGTCTTTCTCGGTGAAGCTGCGCGTCTCCACCTTGGCCACCGCCAGCGAATCGCCCGAGTTCAGCGAGGCCAGCAGATAATTGATGATGCGCGTGGCCTTGTTCATCTCCTGCGCATAGGTGCCGGAAGTGTCGACCAGCATATAGACGGCATGACTGTGCATGCGGCTGTCTCCGCACGCGCTCACGAACAGCGAACCGAACAACACCGATGCAACAAGCAATATTCTTTTCATGATTTGCTCCCGTTCCCGGCCTGCGCCTTGCCGGACGAACCACCGCGCAACGCCTTCACCCAGTTTTCGATCATGATCGGAATGACGATGGGGATGTCGTAGACCAGTTCCAGCACCTTGGCGATGCGCGTGAAGATCACACCGACGAAGCGGATGACGAAAGCCAGCCCGCGCATGCTCTGCACCAGCAGCACACCGATCACGGTGCGCAGCGAATGCACCGTGCTTTCCAGCGGGATGGCCACGAAGGCCAGCGCGAAGGGCAGCACGAAACCCATGATCATCTGCCCCGCCATCGGGATGCGCGTGAACCAGCCGTCTTCCACCACCGGTGCGACCGATGCCAGATCGCGCATCAGCGCGGCCTTGTCGGTGATCAGCATGTCGCGCATCAGCGCCAGCGACGACTCGATGCCCGCCAGGATGATCAGGAAGATCAGCGAGGCCAGCATCAGGCGATGGCGCATGCGGTCGTCCATGCTGGCGATACGCGGAAACAGCTGCGTGATGCGCAGCGATTCGAGCAGGAACAGGCCCATCGACGCTTCCATCAGAATGATCACCAGCGCCGCCACGTCCGAGGTCTTCAGATTACCGGTGATGTAATCGCTCGCGCCCACCATCTCCGACATCGGCAAGGCGATGAGCTTGTAGTTGATGAAAGCACCGCCCATCGCGATCACCATCACCAGACCGGAGATGGCGAGCTGCACGAAGGCCGATGTGTTCAGCGCGTGCTCGGTCTTGCTGTCCTTGGCGCGCATGCCTTCGTAAGTCTTCATATGCCCGTCGATCTGCTTGGCATTGCCCTGCAGCGTGAGCATCTTCTTTTCCATCTCGCTCGCCAGTTTGTCCACCGAGCGCCAGGCCGGTTGCGCCGCCTTCAATATCTTGTGGCGCTCCTCGTAAGCGCGGCGATATTCGACCAGCGTCTTGTCGTGGATCTTCTGGATGGATTTGCTGATGTCTTCCAGCAACTTGCGCGGGATGTCGCCGCCCGACTTGAGCTTTGAAACAGATTCGAGCGCGCCCACCCACTCCGGCGGCGGCGGCGGTACCTCGCCGCTCTTGCGATAGTCCTCCTCGATGCGCGTCACCTCTTCCATCAGCTTGCGCTGCAGGGCGGGAAATTCGTGCAGGTCTTTGCGGATGACATCGGCCACGCGCTCGAACTCGCGCTCGATGATCAGCGCCGCGCCTTCTTCACCGTGCGTCAGCAAGACCGACTGGTTGCGCAAACGCAGATTCTCCGCGCTCAGGAACAGCCAGCGCGAAAAGAACCGGGTGGACTGCGTGACCAGATGACACAGGGAATGGATGACCCCGTGCATCGGCGTGCGTGCCGCATATAGGAACAGCATCGCCAGCGTGCCCAGTGCCAGAACAGACAGTGCCACACTGTCCGGCCAAAACAACCACGAATGCCAGTCGCTCATTTGATCGCCCTTCCGTTCGTTGATGTCTGCCGACAGAGCTTCGATACCGGACCAACTTCATCAAACATTCGATCCCCCCGCAGACGGAACGCACTCTGCCTACCCCATCGACGCTGCCGCAATACCATTCATCCCCTATTGCACGACCGCTCATCCCGCCAGCGCAGCCGCCCGTCTGCCGGCAAAACACAAACGATGTGCGGCCGACCTACGAATTTCGCGGCCCGTTGCCGCGCGCTCGTCGCCGCAAGTCTGAAAATCGGAAACATCCGGAAAGTTGGTACGCTTATTGCTGAACATGGGGCTCCACAACTTATCAACAACGGAGCACAACATGCTATTCGACGCTTACGAGCAAAAAGGTCTGCTGTTCAACATGAATTTCAAGGAAGCCAACGGCAGCTACGCCGCCTACCGCGGCGACCTGGTGCTGGAACTGGGCGAGGTCGGCGACGCGCACGGCCACCGCAAACCGCCCGTCACCACCATCAAGAACACCATCGTGCTGGCCGAAGGCGACAAGATCAAACTCTACGTCGGCAGCCTCGACGACCTGGCCGACCTGCCCAAAGTGCTCGCTTACTACAAGGCTGATTTTGCAGCGAATGTGCTGCTGATCCTGTTCGTGGTCAACATCAACAAACCGCTGGTGATCGAACACGAAGGCCTCTCCATCTCTGCCATCGGCATGCAGGAAGGCCTGATCTGGAACGAGCTCATCGACATCGCCGCGCTGGACAAGGGCGACTTCAAGGGCCAGTCCGCCTCGGAAAAGATCATCACCGTGTACAAGGCGCTGGGCGACTACAAAGCCAAGGGCGACAAGGTATCGTTCGACGAAGCGCTCAAGCGCACCGTCGAACTGAAGCGCGCGGGACGCGGTCCGGTGTGATTTGTCGTTGCCGATTGTGAGGTTCGCGACAATCGGCGACACCAATCGCCTAAAACAGCCGTTCGCCCTGAGCCTGTCGAAGGGCATAGCACGTAGGTGGTTCGACAGGCTCACCACGAGCGGATTTAAAAGGAGTCGAGATGCCAAAGATCGGCCTGTTCTTTGCCAGCAGCACCGGCAACACCCGGCGCATCGCCAAAGCCATCAAGAAGAGATTCGACGATGACACCATGGCCGAGGCGCTCAACGTCAACAAAGCCACGCCCGAACTGGTGGCCGGATATTCGCATCTGATCTTTGGCACTTCGACCTTGGGCGGCGGACAGCTGCCGGGGCTTTCCACCGACTGCATGGGCGGCGGCTGGGAAGAGTTTTTACCTCAGTTGAGCGGAGTCAATTTCAGCGGCAAGACCATCGCGCTCTACGGCTTGGGCGACCAGAGCAAATACCCGGACGAGTTCGTCGATGCGATGGGCATCATCTACGAGTTCATGGTCGCGCGCGGCGCCAAGGTGGTCGGCCAGTGGTCGGCCGACGACTACGATTTCATCTCCTCGAAAGCCCTGGTGGACGACGAGTTCGTCGGGCTGGTGCTTGATCAGGAGAATCAGAAGGCGCTCACCGACACGCGTGTGGACACCTGGCTAAAACAGATCGCGCCGGAATTCGGGTTGAAGGTCTGAGAGTCCTAACATGGATGACCAGCAGCAGACTGATCGCGGCAGCGAGACCGACCGCTACATCAGCTTCGAAGGCATAGACTGCAACGGCAACGCCACGCGCGTGATGGAGCTCATCGAGCGCAACCTTGCCGCAGCGCCGCAAAGCGCCCCGTTCTGGGAATACTTCATGGGCAAGCGCAAACCGCGCAGCGGCCCGCCGCCGGACGACCTGTTTCTGGTGCATTGCCACATCAACCAGATACGCGAACTGTTCGAGGAACGCGCCGATGCGGAAGCGCTGGCGTTTCTGCTGCGAGTGGAAGAGGAATGCTGTTAGAAAGACCCACCGGACCGGACCATGAAAAAAATAACCCTCCAGCGACGCCTGAAAGCAAAGACACGCAGCCAGACCATGATCATCGGCGTCACCTGGTACACCGAAGAGACCTGGGCGCAGGTGAAGGCGACCGCGACCGACCCGGAGTGTTTCGAGGATTCATTCGAGAAGTGGAAAGCCGTGGCGATCGCCGCGCGCCGCAATTTTCAACGCTCCGGCGTGCGCGCACTCGAATGCCTGATCGTCCCCGCTGAATTTTCGGCATGGTGCGTGCAGCATGGACAGGAGAACAATTCGACTGCCAGAGCCGAGTTCGTCTCGGAGGTGCTGACGGCGGCTTACGAAGCCAAAGCCTGACGCCTCAATCGAACTCGTCGTCCCCTTCGCCCTCACCCTCTTCGCTCAACGCCTTGCTGCGCTCTTCGTCTATGCCGGACTTCAGCTTGCCTGTTTCCGCAAGGAACTCGTCTATCGGGTGGTCGGCGGTCAGGTGCAATGACGGGGCGAACAGTTCGCTCATGTATGGCTCTTCCGCGAGCATGCCGCGATTCTGGTAGTTGAATGTCAGCGTCAATGCCGAACCCAGCAGCATCAGCAGCACCGAGATGATGGCGTAGCGTCTGCCGTTGTTCGGGCTGATGGTGACCAGATGGAAGAACACCATCCCCGCCGTGATGGCGATCATGACAGGGCCGCCGAAACGCGTCAGCGTCTCCAGCGAAAAGGCATAACCCGCCAGCGACAGCAGCAACGAAACGACTTCGATCACCACCATGCCGCTCGCCGCGATGAAGAGATGGCGGCCGAAGCGCGTCTGTCCGGCGAAGATGCGGTTGGCCAGGGTCCAGCCGCCGCTCCACACCAGGCCCGCGACCAGCATCCCCACCATCGCGGTGACATAGCGCACCGTTTCGGTCTTGTCGGTGTCGGTCAGCCAGGTGGTCTCCAGCGACAGCAACGCCAGCAGCACCAGTCCGGTCACTGCGGGCGGCCAGCCTTCCCAGCGATGGAAGGTGGTGTCGCGCATCTCATCCGCCACCGAGAAATCCGCCGAGCGCACGCGCAGATTGGTGTGCCCCAGACGGAAGACGGTGTTGCCGTCGATGGTCAGGCGCTCGCGGCGTTTACCTTTGTGCACCACGCCGTTGCGGCTGCCCAGATCGAGCACATCCAGACTGCCCGCCTCGTTGCGGTCGATGACCACATGGTGCGCCGAGGTGTGCGGGTCATCCAGGATGTAGTCGTTGTCATAGCCCTGCCCGATGCGGATGGGCAAGGCATCCACGCGCTGGCGATGACGCACCTCGCCGTTGCGGGTCAATACTTCCACATAGAAAGGCGCGTTCATGGCTGCACCTCCCGGCTCGCTTGCTCAAGGAAGATGCGCGCGAGGCGCAGGCCGTTCTCGTAGGTGACGCCGCTGGTGTCGACGCGGGTCTGCAGACTCATGCGGTCACTGTCCGTGCTGGCGGTGAGCAGCGTGAAATCGTACAGCTCGGGAAACTTGCGGTAAGCGCGCACGCACAGCACCGCGCGCATGGGCAGCTTGCCGTTGGTCACGAACTGCTCAGTGCATTGCGGCGCGGTGTAGCGCGTGTCCTTGTGTCCGCCCATACTCTGGTTCTGGAACGAGCGGCTCGCCAGCGCGGCAAAACGCAGATCGCCCAGATCGATGCTCTGCAGCAACTTGTGCTCGATGGAGATGTGCCCGGTCTGCGTCTGGTTCGACACATACAGTGCGGATTCCATCGCGCAGCTCACCTGATCATAGGAATACGACTTGCTCTGTTTGCCGTTGGCGCGCCCCCAGCAGCGCACCTGGTCCGATTCCCACACCGGCACGCGGTAGGGTTTCAGCTCCTTGAAGGTCAGCGGCGTCTTTTCCAGCCGCGCCATCATCGTCGCCTGATGATCCTGCAACTGCTTGCCCACCACCAGTTTGAAATCCTTGGGCACTTCTTTCTGCGCGGCAACTCTCTTCAACAGATCGCGCACATAACGCACCGGCACCAAAAAACTCACCAGCTCGCCGTCCAGACGTTTGGAGACGTTCACCCCCGCCACCTGCCCGTCCACCGTCACGCTCGGCCCGCCGCTCATCCCCGCATTGATGGGGCCGGTGAACATCAGCTGGTCGTAGAAGCTGCGGCTGATGATGCCGTTGTAGGCACCTTCCGAAATGGCAAAGCCCAGATCGAGCGGATTGCCCAGCGAATAGAGATACTGCCCCTGCACCAGCGTCGGCAACTTGTCCGGCACATTAAAGAAACCGCCGCCCCTGCGGTCGATGCGCACCACTGCCAGATCATGCAGCACATCCACCGCCAGCAGCTCCACTGTGCCGCGCTTGCCGTAGGTGTCGACATACTCGCCGACATAGATATCCGGCTCCAGCGCGATCTGCGACATCACGTGATAATTGGTCACCGCCAGATCGCTGTTGCCGATCAGAAAGCCCGACCCCACCGACGACTGCGTGCGCCCGTTCTTCAACAGCGAACGCAACTGCACGATATCGGCCTTGGCCTTCGAATAGAGGCGCTGCGCGGATGAGGAAGGAGTGGGAAGCTCGACTTTATCTTCGGCAGGCTCGGCCGCCGAAGCGTTGGCGCAGAACAGGGTCAACGCCAGAAGTGATCTGAGTCTCATGCGCGTCTTTCTTGGGTGAGGTTTGGGGTGGGGGGATTGTAGTGGTTACGAAAGGAAGTGGCAGCTAAAACTGTTCGTATCTGCACTTTCATAAATCATCTAGTCTTCAGCTATCTAACCACATGAGACAGTCACGTTGTGTGCAATGCATGGCTGTTATTCGGCCATACCGGGCAATCAGGGTTGCGGTTTAGAACTTCCGCTATGTGCCAGAAGGAGACATTAGCGCCCGCCCGTACTATTATGCATATGCGGACAGACAAAAAAAGATGATTCACAGTTAATCAATTGGTTCTGGAAATGATGCGCGCCTCACTATTTTTAGTAATACGGACCGGTGCGTCCGTCTAATCACTGTTAGAAGGCTCGGGCCATGGGCATTACCATTCACTTCGAAGGTCAGCTAAAGGACGAAACTTCTCTTGATACCGTCTTGGCGCTGACACGCCGCTTCTGTGAAGAACGTTCTTGGCCCTTCGAGTCCATCAACGAATCGTGCATCACGCTAAATCGAGTACGTGACGAGAAAGACTGGGACTACATCGGCCCAACGAAGGGCATCGTCGTTCAGCCGCATGAGAACTCTGAGCCGTTCCGACTTGAGTTCGACAAAGACTATTACCTCCAGGAATACACAAAGACCCAATTCGCGCCGATTGAGGTGCACATTGCGCTAGTATCTCTCTTGCGCCAGTTGGAGCCCCACTTTGCCAGTCTCGATGTAGTTGACGAAGGCGAGTTCTACGACACAAACGACCAAAGCACTCTGGAAGGGCACATCAATCGCTGCTTTGAGGTGCTTGATGACTATCTTGCCCAAGAGGACAAGTACTATGGCCCAATCCGTCTTGCGAGCAAACGTATTGTGGATGTCATGTCACGTGACTAAGCCTTCTAACCCTACGCTCAAGTTCGCTCCCTCCGGTCGCTGGGACGCGCTTTCGGCGCGCCCCTTAGCTGCACGTTAGCCTTCATGAGCATGGTGCCATCCAAGACTCCTCCCGTGCCGCTGCGTGACTTCGAGAGAATTTCGCAGTCGATTCTTGGCATCCTGGTTGCCGAAAATGCGCACATCACCGCCAGTTGTTTGTTCTTTGGGGTCATCGGAGAATCAATCCTCAACAGGCATTACAAGCTGAAAGCCAGGGCTGTGGTTGGTTCTGCGGCCTTCAATCTTGGCGGCCCCAAGCCGATTGCATTTGCCAACCCTGAAGGAGAATCTGTCTCCGTTGGCGAAGAGAACTTTCATTGTTGGGTTGAAGCTAACGGTTGGTTCCTAGACTTTTCTTCGCTTGTGTATCCCGAGATTGCTGTTTCCCTCTGGGGGCAGCCATGCCCACGGATGGTGTTTCAAAAGCCATTGGTGAAATCCTCGTTGGCCATGTCTGAACTTCAATCCCAAGGTGCGTTCTACTGCCGCCCTGATGACGCGCTGACCCAAGAAGCAATCGCTGGCTTTCGCAGCAAGTTGGCATACTCTGATCTTACTGAGATATGCACCGAGTGGTATAGAAAACCCCCGAGACAAATGCCCCCCATCGGTTTGGGCGACCAACATGGGAACGCGAAACCTGCGTTCCTTGCTCCGGTTAAGTTCAACGGGGTGTGGAGCTGACATGAAGGCTAACCCGCCGTTCGAGAGTGCCCGCCTGCAAGCTGCGCTTGCAGGTTCCCTCCGCGGCTTCGCCGCTCCGGCGGCCCCTCAACTAACACGTTGGGCTTCTTAGATATTGATATGCCTCAAGCGACCGTTACACTCCTAGAAAACGCCTCAGTGTTTATCAATGAGGCTATCCGTAACGCTCGCAGAGCAAAGCGAGAGCCGAGATACTGGTCGTTTGCCATTCTTCATCTGATTCAGGGCTTGGAGCTCCTGATGAAACATGTACTTCAACTTCAGCACCCGCTTTTTATCTTCGAGAACATCGACAACCCCAAGAACACTGTCAGCCTGACGCTCTGCCTTGATAGGTTGAAAAACATTGCCAATATTCCAATCGACGAGAAAGAGGAGCGCGCAATTAAACGCGCGAGCACTCAACGCAACAAGATAGTTCATCACGAATATGAACTAAACCCCGACTATTACCGCACTGTATTCGTCGAGCTGTTTGAGTTTGTGCATTACTTTCACGCCAAACACTTGTCGGGTGAGCTGCATGATCGAATTGATTCCAAGTTGTGGCGAACAGAAGCGGAGTTGTTAGCGCAATTCGACAATGAGTGGGTGACTTACCGAGGCAAGAAACTTCCAAGTAGCTTGCCCCTAGACATCGTTGTAGCACAGCGGTACACGACCGTTCGAAAACCCACCAAAGACGGGTACAGTTATCTGCCTCGTGAAAGGTACTGCGGAGAGTATGGTACCGAGTGCCCTGACTGCGGCGTAAACAATGGCGAGTTTCACACATCCTTCTGCGATATTGAGAGCTGCCCAAGCTGTGGTGGGCAACTACTGATGTGCCTTGTATCGCCGGAGGCCTGCAATGTCGAGTACTGGATTCCAACCCGAGGAAAAGGGCTGCTATGAACTCAGAGTCACCCAACCCGGCAGTCGAGAGGGGCGCCGCAAAAACGCAACGCCACTCACTTTTACTTTTTGGCGTCACATAAAGGACACATCATGGCGACTTTGACATCTTTGATTCCTGACGTGGATGTTCTTGTCTCGCTCGCTCCCGAAGAGTTGGCGGAAGTCGTCCTGCGGCTTGCGGACGAACACAAGCAAAATAGCCTCGCGCATCTCCAGTCCATCACGTCTCAGATTACAGGGACCTCTGGAGCAAACAATGGTTATCCGCAGAACCGCCACAAAGACGCCGAGTTGGCTTTGGCAGAGGCGTGGAATTGGTTGCTGGTACAAGGATTGCTGATTCCCGAGCCTGGCTACAACGGGAATAACGGTTTCATGCTGTTGAGTCGGCGTGCGCAAAGGCTTCTGGTCGACGGTTCCTTCACCACTTACGCCCGCAGCCTTGCGTTCCCTAAATCTCTCTTGCATCCTGCCATCGCAGATGAAGTCTGGCTCGATATCGTTCGCGGAGATATCGAGACCGCCGTTTTCAAGGCTTTTCGTGCGGTCGAGATTGCCGTCCGTGAAGCCGGCCATTTTTTGGATACAGACATTGGCACGGTGCTAATGCGTAAGGCATTCGATGAGGCCGCCGGCCCTCTTGCAGATCAAGGCCAGCCCAAGTCCGAGCGCGAAGCCTTGGCACATCTATTTGCTGGCGCGATAGGCTCCTACAAGAATCCGCACTCTCACCGTACCGTGACAATAAGCGATCCCGTGGAGGCTCAGGAGATGGTTGTTCTGGCAAGCCATCTACTGCGTATCATCGATAGCAGAAGGCAGCATGCTGCGGCGACGCCATGAGTTGCGATGTCCGCTACGGGACGGAAGCTGACTTATTCGACAACGTTCGCCACCGGCAGCAATGGCCGAATTTAAGACGTTTAGTACCAACATGCCGCCCCTAGCCCAGAGTAGATATCGCAATTTCAGAGCTTTGTAGCCAAAGCTGCATCAGTTGCGACAACAAGGTCTTGAATGAAACGAATGTGCTTACGCAAATCATCTCGTGTGACGGCATGAGGAGATGGTTGTCCGGCTATTGGTCGCCAAGACCTATGCGCAATGTCACCACGTTTTTTTGCGATCTTGTTTAGCTCGGCACGAGCTCGTGCTGGATCATAGTGATTCCATTCCCAACTTTCAGTTATATCGAACCCGAGATATTTTTCAAAGATAGCCTTCACTCGATCTGCGCTTGGCGTATGGAAATACTTCAGATCATTCTCAAGTGATGATTTGTAAAATTGCGCCAAGCGATTTCCACTCGAATCCAAGCCCGCAATCCCGTCGGTTGCCTCTCTGACTCTATCCTCGACATAAGTTTCCAACGCTGCCAGCGCCATGACTAGGCTGGCTCGCTTAAGTACCTCCGCCTCAGGTGGCGGGGGCTGCTTGTTTAGATTATCAAATTGATTCAGAAGATCGATTGCATCTTGAATCGCATGCTCAAATGTTTGGTGCGCAGCTGATGACATCTGAAAGTTCATATTGATTTTGGACGGCGAAGCTTAGACCGCAGCCCACAGCAAAGCAATATGCCAAACGGTCTAGTACTTTTGGAGATGTGGGCCGTTCACCCTTCGACGGGCTCAGGGCGAACGGAGTTGGAGAGTTGTTGGGGTGATTCAGGAAAACCGCTGTTGCAGATACTGGATGATGTCGTTCGACTCATACATCCACTGCACCTGACCTTGCGCATCGGTTATGCGCAGACACGGGGTCTGGATCTTGCCGCCGCCCTGTTGCAGGGCTTCGCGATGTTCGGGGTCATGCTGCGCATCGCGCAGGGTGATGGGCAATGACAGTCTGGCCATCTCGTGGCGCACCTTGATGCAGAACGGGCAGGTACTGAAGTGGTAGAGCTGCAACTGACTACATTGCTGGTCGACCTGTTGCTGTGCTTCTGCGCTGCGCACTACACCTTTTGGTGTCGCCAGTTTGGCCCACAGTAGCATGAAGGGCATGAGGATCAGGCGCAGGGTTCGGAAGAATATTTTTATCATGGGTTGGGGGATTCTTTTTATTTAAATACAAGTGCGGACCCTTCGACAGGCTCAGGGCGAACGGCATGTACAAAACAGGCACGGTGGCGGATTCTACCCAATCAAATCTCGGACGCCAGCATTTCGGACAACTTTCCCACGTTCGGCCAGTCCAGTTCGAGTGCGCCCTGGGGGGTGGCTATGCTCATGCCCTTGTCGAGCACGGTGCCGACGAAGCCGTTGTCGCTGGCGATTGGGCTCATGTAGATCTCGCGTTCCGGGCTGATGCCGTTGCGCACGGCGACGAGGGCGAAGGAGAGGCTGGAGGCTTCGGCGGGGGTGAGGCGCAGGACCAGGTCGTCTGCGAGTTGCAGGCGGATCTGTTTGCCCAGCACGCGATGCTGGACGCTGCTGACGGCAAAAGACGCTGGCTCAGACATTCGCGGGCTCCTTTGCTTCCTTGAGCATCCGCATGCAGTGGATGTTGGCCGCCAGTTCCAGCGCGGTGAAATCGTCCAGTGTCATCAGTTCGGGATCCGCGCCCGCATCCAGCAGCAGGCGCACCAGCGGTGTCTTGCCGGCCGAGGCGCAGTAGATCAATGCGGTGGCACCGTTGATGTTCTGCGTGTCTAGCGGTGCGCCCGCCTTGATGAGCGCGTTCGCCCCCGCCTCGCTGTCGGCGAAGCAGGCGAACCACAGTGCGCCGTTGCCGTCCGCATTCAGCAATGCCGGATTCGCACCGCGCGCGAGCAGGGCTTGCACTGCATCGACATCGCCCACGCGTGCCGCATACATCAGCGGTGTGGTGCCGTCGGTCAGCGTACGGTCGATGCCGCTTTGCAGCGGGTCGCTCACCGGCAGGCCGGCCTGAACCAGCCAGCACTTGAGTTGGTTGTCATTCATATTGGCTCCTCATAGGCGGGTAAGGTGGAGATGCGCGGGTCGTCCAGCGCCATGCCGACGGCGTAGTGATAGATGACCTGGAAGCGGTCGTTCTGCAAGCCGAGCACTTCATGCACCGCATCGTCGAAGAAGCAGCCGATGCCGGTGCCGCGCCATCCGGCGGCTTCGGCTTCGAGCGTGACGATGTGGCCGAGCATGCCCGCCTCCCAGTGCAGGTGGCGGTAGGCAGCCGGATCGGCAGCGACGGGGGCGGCGAATTCGGCCAGCATGATGAAGGTGACGGCGCAATCGGTGGCGATGTCCTGATGGCAGGACAGAGTGCGCGCGGTCTTGCCGGCGCGCGCGGCGATGAGCTGGAACAATGGCGATTCAGTGTCGGCTGCTTCCCAGGTGAAGGTGTCGCGGAACGCGGCACGCATCGCTTCTTTCGCCGCCCCGCTGCGCGGCAGCGCATACACGCCGGGCGCGACACCTTCGACGCGGTGCACCAGCAACACCGGATGCACGCGGGCGACATGCGGCCACATCTCCCACACCGGCGAGCCACCGGGCAACAGGCTGGTCAGCAGGCGTTTGAACAGGGTTTGCGGCATCACTGATGCGCCGTCGAAGGTCTGCGCGCTGCGCCGTTTCAGGATGACTTGTGCGGCGCGGATATCTTCGTCGCGCGCGGGGATGGGGAGCGGCGACACGGATGCGCTCGGCGGTGTGCCGCGCGTGGCATGGGCGACTTCTTCGATGACCGGCCACTGGTACAGGGGGCGCGCATCGAGCAGGCCGGGCTTGCCTGCCCAATGCTGCCAGTCTGTCGGCAAGGCGGTATCTGTCGCATGCAAGGCGACGATCACTTCCGCCTCTTCGTTTTCCACGCCGACGAAATCCTCTGCGCGGTCGCTACCCAGCGCGTGCGCGATGTCTGCCGCGCTGCGCAACAACAGGTGCGGCTTCCAGCCGTGCAGGACCGCTGCGTAACTCACGGCAGCGAGCACATGGCCCATGTCGAGCTGGCAATAGCGGAAAGCGCGTTCGCCGTATTTCCATGCCTCGCGCCAATGGATGGAACTGAAACCCAGCCACGCGCCCGTCGTCTGCGCGGCTCTTCCCCACGCCCGCCGTTCCAGACCGTGGTACAGATTGTGGTAGTGATACAGACCGTCTTCCAAACCGGCCACGCTGGCGGCGATGAGCCAGGTCTCGGTGGGATGCAGGTTGCCGGACGAGGGATGCGCGCGCAGCGACCAGCGCGAACCGGCATATTCTTTCCAGGCGGTGAGTGCGACGCACAGACGCAACAGCGAGCCGAGATTGCTGCCGTTCAACGGCAGGGATGGACGCGAGGCGGGAAGCTCGCCCCAAGTGATATCGGATACAACGATGTCGCGCGGCAACGCGCTACGCTGCGCGCCGTCCCAATCGCGGAAGGCCTTGGGCTGCGCGTCCCAGTCCAGCGTGCCGGGACCGGCGGCATAACGATCCAGCGCATGTTTGCTGCGTGTGTGATATGCCAGAACGGTAGCAGCACGGGAATCAGTCATTCCTTAAGGGCACCTCTAATAATCCAAATTTCGTCGCAATACTGCGTTGCTCACAAAAAATCACTCCTCACATATTGCACATATGCCGCGTCGCGATTTTTTGCTCGCGCCTTGTCTTGCTTAGAACTTTAGATTTTTAGTGGCGCCCTTAGCTTAATCCGGTCAACTCGTCGCTCAAGCAACCGATGGGCTCGGCAAGTGTGCCTTCGGCATCCAACTCGAAGCGCACCAGATAGATCTCTTCGTTCGGCATCTCCTGCGCATGGCCGACGTTGACCACCACCCCGCGTGTGCCGGCGGCGGCCAGCAAGGCATCGGGTTCCACACCGGGGATGCTGCTCTCGCCGGTCTCTTCCATCGATTCGTTGTACAGGTCTTGCGCGGCGAAGACCATGTCGCCCATTTGGAATCTGCTCATGTCATTCACTCCACCAATATATAAATCCGTTCGGGCTGAGCCTGATGAAACTCCTAGCCATTCGACTAAGCCCGCAAGCGGGCAAGTCGCTGGTTATGTCGAAGCCACACGCCCTTACCAATATAAAATCCGTTCGGGCTGAGCTTGTCGAAGCCACACGCCCTTCGACTAGCCTTTAGTCTTGACCCTTCGACTCGCCTTTAGTCCTGAGCTTGTCGAAGGGTCAGGGCGAACGGCATTTTTGATTAAAGCGCAGTGACCAGTGACGCTTCGCTGCGCAGTGAACTTTCGTTGCCCCAGGCCGTGACCATCTCGACGAACCAGCGCGGATCGCGCGGGTGCGGGCAGAACAGATCGTACTCGGCATAGAAGCTGTTGTCGCTGTTGATGGTCAGGGTACCGCACCTGTCGTTGCGGGCATTGCGCCAGACGCCCTCGTATCCGGGCAACTGGTTGCCGGGATCGATGACATGGGTGACCTGCAGGGCGGCCAGCTCTATCTTCGGCGACGCGCCGGTCGCGCTGAAATCGTCGGCCTCCTTTTGCAGGGCTGCCACGATGCGCTCGGCCAGCGCCTCAAGCTCTGCAGGCAACTGGCGCGAGGCGAGCACTACCATACGTCGGCGGGTGCCTTCAGTCTTTCCACCACTTTGCCGCCGAGCAGATGCTCGTCGAATATCTCGGCGACATCGGCCTTGCTCACATTGCTGTACATGATGCCTTCGGGATAGACGAGGACGTTCGGCCCCATGCTGCACGGACCGATGCAACCGCTGGGCGTCACCATCACTTCGGTGAAGCACTGGCGCTGTTGCCATTGCTTCATGATCTCGTCCACCACTTCGGCGCAGCCCTTCTGTGCGCAGGAACCGCGCGGATGTCCGGCAGGACGGTTCTGCGAGCAGACGATTACGTGTCTTTTGGGCCTAGCCATGCTCAGGCACCCGCCGCAATAGCGGTGTGGCTATGGCACTGCTTGGGACAGACGCGCGCGCAGGAGCCGCAGCCGATGCAATCCATCATGTCGGCGAGGGTCATGACCATGCTGTTGTCTTCGTCCTCGTCGTAGTTCTCGTCGTCCTCGCTGCGCTCGACCAGTTCGAACACCTTGCGCGGGCAGACCTTGTAGCAGCGGCCGCAGCCGATGCAGTTGGCCGCGTTGAGCGCGGTGATGAAGGTGGGTTCGTAAGGCGTGCCGCCTCGGGTGGTTCCTGTGATGTTTGCCATATCTCTTCCTTATCTAAACTTGTGTCTCTTTCTGTGCTGCCGCCAGTTTCGCGCTTGCCTCGGCCCAGGCCTGGCAGGCGTCGTAGGTGGATTGCGCGATGCCGGGGATGTCCTTGTATCCGGCAGGCAACTTGTCTTCGACCAGATCGTGCAACTGCGAAGCCCATTCGCTGGAGATGCGCTTGAGTTTCTTCACTTCCTTGTCGAGGATCTTCAGTTCTTCTTCAGTCATCTTGTTCTCCTTGGGGAGATGAATATCTATTCCGTTCGTGGTGAGCCTGTCGAACCATGATCGGAATAAATACATCACAATCAATTGGAACTACTTTCCCTTCGACTGCCTTTAGTCCTGAGCCTGACGAAGGGTCAGGGCGAACGGCAGATTTCATCTGGGCTCTTACAGTCCGGCCACTTCCGGATACTTGCCGATGAGTCCCAGTGCCACGGAGAGCAGCTTGTCGCCCTCGTCCTTCATCTTGGACAGGCTCTCGTAACCGTAGCGGTGCACGTCGCGCAGGGTGCGGTCCATCACCACCAGCTTGCCCACGGTGATGATCGCGCGGCCGAAACCTTCGTGCGTGATGTTGATACTGGGCACCGCCATCAGGCCGCATTCTTTTTCGATGAGCGACGACACGGCGTTGTAGAAGGCCTTGATGCGCGCCAGCATGATCTCGTCCGGATCGCCGATCACGGGGATCTCGCGGCGCTGTTCCTTGGTCACCACATACGGTGCCAGGATGCGATCGGCAGGCCAGCCGTCATAAGTGCCGTAGCTGTCGATGGCGCGCATCTGCTTGACCATCTCCTTGATGAATTCGGTGGACAACAAGTCTGCATCGACTGCCTGGTTCATGTTATTTCTCCTTCGTTAAAATACTTTGTTCGCTTCGAAATATTGGGTGTGCTGCACACCCGGCAAAAAACTACTTCAACTTCTGCGCGCTCATCTGCGGCGCCCAGCCTGTCCAGCGCCCCAGCAGAAATCCGAGTGCCATGCCGTTAGCCGCGCCCAGCACAGCGCCGATGTCTCCCAGACCGAATGCCGCCGCGATGCCCGCACCGGCCAGAGCCAGTACTGTTGGCAGCAGGTAGGCCAGCAGTCCGGCCTTGAGCAGATCGCCTTCGCTCATGCTCAGGTGCAGCTCGTCACCCTCTCTTACGTTCGCGTCGCACTGCACCGCGATGGTCTTGCGGCCGTGCGCGAAATATTTGCCCAGCCCGGAGACGCCGCAACTGCTGCTGGAAGCGCAGCCGCCGCAACCGGACTTTTCGGTCGGCAGCACCTGCGCGATGCCATCGGCGCTGGAGACGACACGGACGGGCGCGGAGATCATTCCTGCCACTCCTCGTCTTCGGCGAAGCCCTTGCCGCCCGCCTGCTTCTTCAAATGTTTCGCCAGCCATACCGGAGGTTCGTTGACCAGATTCTTTTGCAGGCCGCACAGCAGCTCGTCGATGAGCGTGCCTTCATCCACGCGCATGGGCTGGATGCTCGCGGCCAGCAATTGCTGGATCGCCGATGCGCCCACCGCGTTGCAATACACCGCAGCGCAATCGCCCAGCAGCTCGACCTTGGCGGCGAGCTTGCCTTCGTGACCGTCCATCGCGGTCTCGATGAACTCGGCCACTTCGATCAGTCGGGTCTCGGTCTCGCCCACTTCGTAGATGGCGAACGACTCCGCCGCGCCGAAATGCTGATTGACCGCTTTGCGGTCACTGGTTGCGAATGCGATCTTCACAGTCATGGTCGCCTCCTCAGTGGGTTTTATGAGGCGCAGATGCCGCATAGCCTTCTCCCGTGCGCTGCGCATAGATGGAGACATAGGCGGCCGGCTCGTGGTGGCCGTGCTCGACCAGCATGTTGGCCAGGTCGAACAGCGTCTGGCGCGTGCCGCGATAGCCCACCCACAGGCGCTGGTAGCCGCCGATGAGGTCGTATTGCGGGAAGCCGGCGCGCAGCAGCGGCACGCCGAGACGGCGCGACGTTTCCACCGCGTGCGAATTGCTGATGACCAGTTGCGCGCCGCCGCGCTTGGCCGCGATCTCCAGGTCTTCCAGATCGCCGATGCCAACCTGAGCGGCGTTCACGTCCTGCAAGATATTGGCGCGGGCGGGCGCGACGGCGGCAACCACCTCGCAGCCCATCTCGGTGACCAGCCGTGCATAGCCGTAGAGCATGTCGGGATCGGCGGCGATGGCGACGCGCGCGAAACCGAGCATGAAGTGACTGTCCACCATCGCGTCCTGCAACTGCGCGCGCTGGCGCTCGATCTTTTCCGGCACAGGCTTGGCGCTGATCTCGGCCAATGCGGAAACGAAGGCATCCACCGCTTCCAGCCCCATCAGACTGTCGAAACGAAAGTCCGGCACTTGCGTCTGTGCCTTGAGAAGATCTGCCGCGTCGTACATGGAGTTGCCCAGCACCAGCGTGGCGATGGATTCGCCCATGCTGGCGATGTCGTTGACCGGCGTGCCGCCCACGGTGAGCGGAGAACTTTCCATCTCGGTGAGGTGGCCGTCGAGCGAATCGCCGATGTCCGGCAATACCAAAGGACGCAGGCCGAAGGCTTCGACGAGTTCCTTGATGTGTTCGACATCGCCAGGCGTGAGGAAAGAACCGGCCAGCACGTTGACCTGTTTTTTGCGCTTGCCGACTTCGTTGCTCTTTTGCGGCAGCATCACTTCCAGCGTCGCCTTCACCGCCAGCGCGTAACCGCTTTCCAGGCAGCCGGTGAAATCGGGCGTGTTCACCGGCACCACGGGGATGTGGGCGAACTCGGGATGCGCGGCGTAGAAATCCTTCACCAGACGTTTGATGTCGGTGCCCTGCGTTTCGGACAGACCCGTGGTCGGCAGACCGATGAGCGCGGGTTTACTCTTTTCGCAAACCGCCTTCAAACCGAGGATGACGTTCTCGTCCGCGCTCATCACGGTGGAGACCTGGTCCATCGCGGTGGTCTGCAAGGGGATGGGCTCGCGGAAGTGGCGCACGAAGAACACCTTGCCGAACGCGGTGCAACCCTGCGAACCGTGCAGCATCGGGATGGCCTTGTTTATGCCGAGGAAGGCGAGCGAAGCGCCGACCGGCTGGCTGGCCTTGAGCGGATTCACCGCGAGTGCTTTGTTGCGTTTCAGGATCTCGGCCATGTCATGCTCCCCCGCAAACCGTTCGTGGTGAGCCTGTCGAACCATGAATGGTTTGTGACTCAGGATATTTAATCCATTCACACTTCGACAAGCCTGTCCTGAGCTCAGTCGAAGGGCTCAGTGCGAACGGATTAAATGAATTGCGTTTGGTATTCATCATCACGCCCCCAACTCCACACCCGGCACATTCGATTTCGCCCACGGCGCCGGCTTGCGCACGCTCGGCCACACCGGGCTCTGGATGGTCAGTGCGAGCTGGCGCGCGAGTTCGACCATGCCGCTGTAGCCCTCGTAACCAAATTCACGTTCCTGGTTGATGTCGAGGAAGGGGATGCGCGCCTTGAGCGCGGTGTACATGTTGCGGCCGCCGGCGATGAGGATGTCGGCCTGATATTCCTTCACCACGCCGAGCAATGCCTTGGGGCTGCCGTCGGTGATCATCTTGGTCTTGTCGCCCATGATCTCGCGGATGCGCGCCTTGTCTTCTTCGGTGGATTTGCTGGTGCCGGTGGCGACCACGTCCATGCCCAGGTCCTGCAAGGCGGAAACAATCGACCACGACTTCACGCCGCCGGTGTAGAGCAGCACGCGCTTGCCGCGCAGACGTTCGCGCCAAGGGTCGAGTTCGGCGTTGATCTTGGCTTCTTCGCGCGCAATCATCGCTTCAGTGCGCTCGGTCAGCGAGGGGTCATTCAGCAGCTTGGCAAAATCCCGGAAGGCATTCGATGTATCGGTCACGCCGTAGAAGCTGCCTTCGAAGAACGGCACCTTGTGATCGGTTTGCAGTTTGCGCGCGATGTTGAGCAATGCCTTGGCGCATACCACCATGCTGGCTTCGGCACGGTGCATGGTCTGCACTTCGTGGAAGCGCGCATCTCCGGATAGCGTGCACAGGATGCGCAAGCCCAGCTCGTCGAACAGCGGTGCCACGTTCCAGAATTCGCCCGCGATGTTGTATTCGCCGATGAGGTTGACGTCGTGCACGGTGATACCGGGGCGCTGCAACTCGGCAGGCACCGGCAAAGGTTCGCCCGTGCCCACTACATATTTGAACATCGCCTCGCCGGCGATGCGGTTGCCCAGATTCTTGGTGCCGTAGAAACCGGCACAATCCACCGGGACCACCGGCACGCCGGTCTTCTCGGCGGCAGCCTTGCACACCGCGCCGATGTCGTCTCCGGTCAGCGCGGGTACGCAGGTGTTGTAGACGAACACAGCTTTGGGGGAATAAGAATCGACCGCTTGTTTGATCGCATGGAACAAACGCTTCTCGCCGCGCCCCATGATGACGTCCTGCTCGGTGAGGTCGGTGGTCATGCCGATGCGGTACAGGGTCGGCCCGGAAGAGCGCGTGCCGCGGTTGTCCCAGGAACTGCCCGCGCAGGCGATGGGCCCGTGCACGATGTGCGCCACGTCGGCGATCGGCAACAAGGCGATCTGCGCCCCGTCGAACGAGCAGCCACCCGCAGTCGCCCCGGGCTTGGGTCGCGCACAACCGGATTTCTCCTTCTTGTTATGCGCGCAGGCCGGTTCGTTCAGCAGTTCGGCGATGTCCTTGGCTTGCATGGCAATGGCTCACAATGATTGACGCCCTTGTATTCGCAAGTGCCGTGCCAGAGACAGCGGTTTGATTTAAATGGGATTTATTTAAGAATGTCTTGTAGCAAACCCGACAAGGCGTTATCCGCACAACAAATAGGTGACTCAGCCTTCCCCTGCCAGCCACTCGCCGAACCTGCGTGCCGGATGCCCGGGCGACAGCGTATCGCGCCAGATGACATAGAGTTCTTTGCGCAAGTTACCGCCGTCAAGCGTGATAGGTACCAGTGTGCCGGCCCTGGCCTCCTCGGCCACTGTTCCAACCAGGACGATGGACACTCCATGTCCCGCTTTCACCCACTGCTTTACCGCATCGGTCGATCCGAGTTTCATACCGACGGTCAACCCGTTCGAATCACCTCCAAAGTAGTCCGCAAGTATCCGGCCGGTTCCCGTACCCGGCTCACCGCCAAGCAGGGGTACGCCCATCAGGTCCGCGTGCGAGAGGCTGTGTTTGTCGGCCCAGGGATGTCCCGGCGGTACGATCACGACCAACTCTTCCTGCCGCCACGGGCGTGCCTCGTAACCCTTGCGACCGTCCCACCATTCCATCACGGCAACGTCGATATCTCCAGCGTCGAGCTGCCGCGCAATGGACGGGTTCTGGTCTATGCGGACATCCAGTTGCGTGTTCGGCATCTCGTGCATGTCCAGAAAATCCTTCACATACCCGGACAGCAGATAGATGCCGATATTGCTGCTCGCCCCGATGACGACAGGCTTGCTCAGGAAGATGCCGGCGGCATTCGTGCTCAGACGCAGCAAGCTTTCCGCATACGGCTTGAACGCCATCCCTTCCGTCGTCAAACGGCAACCGGCGGCATCCCGCTCGATCAGTCGCGCTCCGAGCTGCATCTCGAGTTTTTGCATCTGTTGCGAGATCGCGCCCTGTGAAAGACTCCGTTCTCGCGCACCGGCGCGGAAGCTGCCATGCCGGGAGATGGCGAGAAAGCTCGCTACCTGATCCAGGTTCAGGGCGCTCAGACCGCCACCTCGTCCAGCGGATGATTGATCGCCCCTTGCGGGATCTGCCCTTTCAGCACTTGCAGGATATTGGTCGCCGCTTCCATCTCGATCGCCAGCCGAACCGTATCCACGGCAGAGCCGATGTGGGGGGTGAACAGCGTGCGTTCCGTGTCGCTCAGCAGGCGGTCGGATACGGTTTGCGGACGATCCGGCCGCATCCACTCTTCCAGCTCGAAAACATCGGCTGCATAGCCCGCCAGCCTGCCGGAATCGAGTGCATCGGCAACTGCTTTCTCATCGACCACCGAGCCCCGGCATGTGTTCACCAGATAGGCACCCGGCTTCATGAGCGCAAGCGCAGCCGCATTGATCATATGCAGAGTCTCCGCTGTGTAGGGCACCATGGGCACGACATAGTCGCTCTCGGACAGCAGCGGCACCAGGTCTACCCTGCGCAATCCCCAGCGCGCCTCCAGTTCAGGTGCCAGCGGTTGCGGATCGGTATACAGCAGTTCCATCTCGTAACCTTGCAAACGGGCGGCGATGGCGCGTCCGACTGCCCCCATGCCGATGATGCCGAGCGTGCGACCGGTCAGGCCAGCGCCATACAGCACCGGACGCCAGCCGTTGAATTGCCCGGAACGCACGAAGCGGTCGCCCTGCAGGACGTTGCGCGTCAAGCCGATCAGCAGACCGATGGTCAGTTCTGCGGTCGGAATGGTCAGCAGGTCGGGAACATTGGTGATGCGGATCCCGCGGCGGGTGCAGGCCGCCACATCGTAGTTGTCATATCCCTTGAGCGCGCAGGCAACCAGACGCAATTGCGGACACTCTGCGAGGAACGCTTCGTCGATGCTGTCCGGCATGAAAGTCATGACCGCGACCGCATCCTTGCATCGCTCAATGATCTCTTCGCGGCTCAGCCGCTCGCGCGATTCGTTGGCGACCACGTCGCAGTGGGGCCGCAGCATATCCAGCGTCTGCGGATGCACCCAACTGGTAATGACGATTTTCGGTTTCATCTTGTCTCCATTCATTTGAAACGTTTCCTGAGATAGCCGCTGAAGGCATCCACCAGTGTGACCATAACCAGGATCACGATCAATATCGCCGACACATCCTGGTATTGCATGATGCGCAGCGACCCCATCAGTTCGAAACCTATCCCTCCCGCCCCTACCATCCCCATCACCGTGGATGCGCGGAAGTTGTATTCCCAGCGGTAGATGGATGTGTCGGCGATCTGCGGCAGCACCTGCGGCAATACGCCGTGCAGCAACACCTGCAGCGGCGACGCACCTGCCGCACGCGCCGCTTCTATCGGCGCCGGATCGGCATGCTCGATCGCTTCGGCGAAGAATTTGCCGACCATGCCGATCGAATGCAGACCAAGTGCGAGTACGCCGGGCAGCGCGCCGAAACCGACCGCCGCCACAAAGATGATGCCCAGTATCAACTCGGGGATGGAACGCAAGGTATTCAACAGACCGCGCGCCAGTTGGTAGACCAGCGGATGCGGGGCGGTATTATTTGCCGCCAGAAAAGCCAGCGGCAGCGAGAAAGCGACCGCCAGCGCCGTGCCCGCGACACTCATGGCCAGCGTGTCCAGCAGCGGCTTCCACCAGCTGGCGACCTCATTGAAGTTTGGCGGCATCATCTCGCCGACCAGACTGAACAGGCTCGGCACACCTTCCGAGAGACGCTCTGCATCGAACAAGCCGACGTAGTGTGCGCACATCAGGATGACCAGCATGGCTGCGCCGAAGCGCAGCGCGTTGAGCATCCAATCGCGCTGCGCCGCGTCGAGCAGTCGGTCGTATTGACTGTTCTGTTCGCTCATATGCCGTTTGCCATCAGAACTTGGCCAGATCGATCTTCAGCAGATGACCCAGATCGCGCACGACATCGTAGTGCTTGTCGGTGATCACATCGAAGCCGTCCGCCTTGAACGGCTTGAGGATGGCCGGATCCTTGATGTCCAGGAAGGCTTGGCGGATCTTCTCCTTCAGCTCAGGCTTGAGATTCGCGCGCATGGTCCACGGGTATTGCGGGAAAGGCTTGGAATACTCGAGCACCTTCACCTTGTTGCTGTCGATGATCTTGCGCTCGACCAGCGACTCAAAGATCGGACGGCTCAGGCCGCCTGCCTGTGCGTGACCATTCTGCACGGCCATGGCGACCGCATCATGCGAGCCAACAAAATGCTCGGTATAGCCGCTGCCGATGAGCAGCCCCTTCTCGGCCAGCACGGACTTGGGGATCAGGTGGCTGGAGGTCGAAGCCTTGTCGCCGTAAGCCATGTTCTTCCCCGCAATATCTTCGACCTTGTTGACGCCGGCTGCGACATTGCCGATGACCACGGACTGATAAGTCGTGCTGCCCTTGCTCTTGAGCGCAACGAAGGGCTCGATGTCGCTCTTCTGGCGCGCCAGCACATAGGAGAGCGGGCCGAAGTAGGCCAGATCGATACGGCCGTGGCGCATCGCTTCGATCATCGACGAGTAGTCGGTGGTGACGATCAGTTCGATCTTCTTGCCCAGCGTTGCCTCAAGATATTCCTTCAGCGGCTGGTTGTTCTTGATGATGGTGCCGGCATTCTCATCCGGCAGCAGCGCTACCTTGAGTGTGTCCGGATCGGCCTTGGGTGCGGCATGCGCCCCGAACGGAACAGACAGCGCGGCAAGCAGGGTAAGCAGGGTAAGCATTCGTTTCATGATTCACTCCTCGTTGATGGCTAGTTGGGCAAATGAAGGCAAAGCGGGCGCGGGCATCTCTTCCCGGCTACTGGTCGGCGCCTGATCGTAAATATCCTGCAACAGGGCGTCACTCAGTTCGTTCGGCGCGCCGTCGAAGACGACTCGTCCATGTGCGATGGCAATGATCCGGTCGGCGAACTCGCGCGCCAGATCGACTTGATGCAGGCTCACCACGGTGGTGATGCCGTCCTCAAGACAGATACGTTTCAGCTGCGACAGTACGCGCCGCGAAGTCGCCGGGTCCAGGCTGGCGACCGGTTCATCCGCCAGCATCAGGCGCGGTTGTTGCGCCAGTGCACGCGCGATACCGACACGCTGCAATTGACCACCGCTCAGCCGGTCGACACGCTCGGTAGCCTTGTCCAGCAAACCGACACGTTCCAGACATTCGAGCGCGATATGCTGTTCGGTACGGGGCAGCGGGAACAGTGAGCGCAGGGTGGAGTGATAACCGATACGACCGAGCAGTACGTTCTGTAGCGCCGTATGTCGCCGGATCAGTTGGTGCTGCTGGAATATCATGCCGGTACGACGCCGATGCAGCCTGAGTGCGGCGGTCGAGTCTATGACCCCGACATCCTGCACATGGATGGAACCCGTCGTCGGTCGGGTGAGCATATTGAGGCAGCGGAGCAGCGTCGATTTGCCGGCACCGGAAGCACCCAGCAGGACATTGAATTCGCCGCGCTTGAAATTCAGTGAGGTCGGATGCAACCCGATGGCATCAGCACCATATCGGACGGATACATTGTTAAGTTCGATCACTCCCTACCTCCGCTATTCGCCGCATAGATTCGATTTTCGAATCGTCACGGCATGAAATTAAGAATTTCTAAACAGCGAGGATGCTAAAAGACGGAAATGACAAGGGGATTGCAGAGAGATGAATTATTTTGGATCGCCACCGCCTGGCGTGTCGGATGCTTGCAAACACAGACGGTAACAAAACAATAAATGCAGCATCAGCAATAGATTGATTTAAAGAAACTATCGCCTGACCGGCCGTAGATGAACCGGCAAGGTATGACCATGGAGCAAATAGATATAGGCCTTCAGGCCTGTTGACACTAATTTATTACAGCCACAGAATGCCCCCGCCCTTTGTGTTGTTACTTATGGAGGTCACTATGGCATTTGACACAGATCGCACCGGCACCTGGTTTGTCTACGGCAATACCATTTCCACTCAGGCCGCAGGCCCCCGGTTTGCCGACCATCTCGCGGCCCGTTTTCCCAAAGTGGCGGCAATCATCGAAGAGGCGGATTTCGGCGTGCTGCCCGTCGAGGTGGACGCGCTGAAGCTGGCCACGCGCGAGGCGATCCAGAAGAAAGACTGGCCGACCGCAAGCGCGCACTTCGCTTTCGTCGATGAGATACTGGAATCGGCCGGGACCGAACTGCACGAGGCGATCGGCATCTCCTACCTGACGAATCTTTTCTACGGCGAGACCTCACCCGAGTTCGCCATGGCGCGCACCCTGATGCCCAAGCGGCTTGCCGCCGCGCTGGAGCTCATGGAACGCCATTACGAAGAGCTGCGATAATTCAGACCGAATACGGCGCCGCCACCCAGCTCTTCACCAGCGCCGCTTCGGTTTCCGGCAGATAACTGAACCCCGCTTCGAGATCGCGCGCAACGGCATAGGCGATCTTGGGCGGGGTGAAGGTTCCGGCGACCAGATGGAAATACCAGGCCGAGGGATAGCCCGCCGCGCGGTCGAAGGCCTGCAACTGATTCAGCATCTCGACACCCGACAGTTCGACGTTCCACTGGAACGGCTTGAGCGTGCGCGCCTTGCGCGACACCAGCGAGGCGGAGACAACGGGATTGCGATACCGGTCCTGATGCTCGCGCAGGGCGACGATCCAGTGGTCGCTGAAGTGTCCGCGCGAGGCGGCGCTGCTGTGCGACCACTCTGCGAGCAAACGCGGCAGACCGGCATCGCGTCCTTCGGACGTCGTCACTTTGGCGAGAGTCTGGCGTATGTCGAGCATGCGGCGGAACTGGTAGCGCGGCGCGCTGACGGCCTGGGCTTCCAATTCCAGCGGGCTCAAAGGCTCGACGAGTTCCTGCAGATCATCGGGCAGGTTGTCGGCGTCGAACAGTTTGCGGTCCAGCACTTCCTGCAACTCTTCCACTTCCATCTGCAGGAAATCCGCCGCGTTGGGGCCGTAGGACGCGACAAAATAATGGGTGCATCCCGAATGGCGCGTGACTTGCAGGTCGCTGTCCGCATAGCGTTCGATGAGTTCGTTCATGTCACCGCCGCATGCTTCCAGGCTGGCCTTCGCCCACGCCTCGACGCTGTCCGCGAAGCGCTTGCCATCGGCCTTGATGACGCCACCGGGCCGGTACCAGCCGCCGCGGTTCAGCGCATAGCGGAAGTTGCAGTCGGTGCAGATGCGGTTGGCCGTTTCCAGCAAAGCGGCATGATGCGGACGCGGCGGGATGGCTTCCGTCTCTTCCGCCAGTTTGCGCAACATCTTTTCATCGGGTGTGTGGATACTCATAGCTCATCTCCCAGCAAAAAATCATTCAAGCGTTCGCGCACCGCGGCGCGCACATCCGGTTCGGCGTCGTCCACCATCTCGGCGATGACTTCCAGCGGTGCGCGCTGCACCGCTTCCAGACGCACCAGCCAGTCTTCGTCCGCGAGCAGTTTTGCCGCGTCGTCCGGCAGACAGCGCTGCGCGACGATGCGGCGCACTTCGGCGTCGCTGTCTTTCAGCATCATGCCCAAGGCAAAAGACGGCAGCCGCCGCGCCACTTCCTTGCGCACTTCGCGATCCTCGTCGCCCGCCATGTTCCGCAACTGCCCGTGCGGCAGGCGCTTGGCGACCTGCAGGCGCACCAGATAGTCCACATCGGCCATCAGCGCGTTCAATCTTTCCGGCACCAGACGGTTCGCCGCCGTCATGCGCACCTCGCGGTCGCTATCGTGCAGGTAAGCGTCCAGTTCATCAACAGGCACACGACTCACCACCACGCGCCGCACCACTTCGTCCGCATCGCGCGGCAATTGTCGCACGACCTCCAGCGGGGCATAGCGCGCGGCGATGGCGCGGCGCTCCCAGAAATGATCGTGCAGATAACCCTCGGCGAACTGCGGGTTGCGCCGCAAAAAACGGTCAATCTGCCGCCCGCTCTGTGCGGTGACACAGATATCGCCCGGCACACAGCGCGCCTCGGCCAGTAATGCGCGATGCGGACAAACCGAGCAATCGGCCAGCGCGACCTCCGCCAAAGGCGAGACCCCGGAATGATGTTCCGACATGTTCAGGACCTTCAAAGATGACTCCGCAATGAACCCGGGAGAATGATGAGCAACCACCGTGCCAAAATGGTGATGCTGCCGAAATGCCTGTGATGACGGGTAGTTACGCTTCGGAAGGGGTGCAGGGAGTGGCAGTTTTGTAGCGATTGCGACAGCGAGATGTCACAAGGACGCCCATTTTCTAATGGGCTCAGGATGATCAATGATGGGCGCATCCCGAACTTCGATCAAATCGACAGTAATGCGCCCTCTTGAATTCAGAATATCAGGCAAGCAGTTGGACGAACACGTATTCGATATTTCTATTCCAAAGTTCTGACAACACGGAATCCGAAATCGCCGGCCCGATAATTGGGAGAGAATCCGAAGCGCAGCACGGCACGGCTATATTGGGGGCCGGCAAGCCATGAACCGCCACGGAGGATGCGGCTGTTGCACCCGCCTGCATTTTCCCATGCCGATCCGTCCGCAGGCGCGCCTTTGTAGTCGGCATGGGTGCAGTCCTGCGTCCACTCCCATATGTTGCCGCTCATGTCATACAGCCCCCATGCGTTGGGCTGCTTCAGCCCGACTTTGTGGATGCCGCCATACTCGTTCCCGAACCACGCCACTTTGTCCGGATCGCCACCACCGCAATAGTCGTATTGTTCTCCCGCACGGCATGCATACTCCCATTCCGCTTCGGTCGGCAGCCGATAGGCCTTGCCGGTTTTGGCGCTGAGCCGTTTCACATATTCCTGCGCCTCTTGCCAGCTCACATGTTCCACCGGGCAGGCATCTCCGCAAGCGTTATCCTTGCTGGGGTTTTTGCCCATGAGCGCCTTCCATTCCCCCTGTGTGATTTCGTACTTGCCGATGGCGAACCCGGGCAGGTTGACCGAATGTACCGGTTCTTCGTTTGGCCGACCTGGCGCTCCCATCTGGAAACTCCCGGCTGGCAGCGTGGCCATCTCCGGGCAAGATGCACAATCCCGGAAAGTGTCTGCCTGGGCGACGCAGGACAACGTTGCAGCCATCAGCATCAAGAAACAAATTATGTTTTTCATTTTATCTTCCCGGTATGTTGGCATCAGCCTTGTGCTTTTTTGGCGGCACGCTTGCGGCGCTCTTCCCGGTTCCGCCGCATCATGGCGACGTCATCGGCGAGATCGGTAAAGGAAATCTTCAGGGTTTGCTGGAAGTCCATCAGTTCGCCGCCGTGTATCTTTTGCGCGGCAGTTGCGGCTTCTGCGGTGCCATAGGCGACCTTGCTGTTCTTGGTCATGACGCCGGGTATGTCGCTGCCGATCAGGAATGTCGCTTTGGAGACCTCGACCAGCGGTCGCGGATCCGACTCAACTGCGTTGTCGCCAACGTAGATCGCCTTGGGATCAAGCGACAGATTCAGTGCCAGACTGATGGCGCCGCAGTGGATCGAACAGAGCGGGTCGGGCAGATCGTTGCTGAATTGGATGAGCATGCGCGAACGGTGGTTGAACCGGCGATCCATGCCGCAATACGGACACGTCGGATATTTTTCAATGTCATTTTCCTGCGGGGCGGGATCGGGCGGCTTCTTCGGCAGAAACTGGGCCGGGGTACCATCGGTCTGTTTGGTGTCGGTCTGCGCTTGCGCGAAGGGGCTGGCAAGCCCCGCGCCCGCGAGAAGGGAGAATTTCAGTAGTTCGCGTCGGTTCATGGTAATCATCCTTCCTGTCAGAAAATCAATGCGGGGAAGCATCCATTGCAGATGCTTCCCCATCAACATGAATCAGAACGAGCCCGCAACGGACAGGTTATAGCTCCGTCCCATTTCGTACGCTGTCAGCGCAGCGGCCTGCGTTTGCTGGTAGCTCAAGTAGCGCTTGTCGGTCAGATTGGTGATGCCGAAGTCGATGCGAAAAGCCTGACGCGGCGATTGCCATGTCGTGTATAGATCATGCACGGTATAGCCGCTGCGTTGCCGCAACACCGTCGAGTCGTAATCTTGTGCAGCGACTGCGGTCGTGTTCCAGGCGACCGACATGTCTGTGCCCGAAAACGCATAGGCGACTTGCGCATTCAGTTTGTCCGGCGGCGAGAACAGGTTCAGGCCGGTGGCATCATCGGTGATCCTGATCCTGCTATACCCCGCATTCAGTTTCCACGCCGCTATCTGATATTCGCCGCTCAGCTCCATGCCTTTCTTGGTGGCCTTCGCGACGTTCTGGTACTGAAGTGTCGAGCCAAACGCGCCCACAACCCCCGCGATGGTGACCGACTGGATCAGGTTCTTGGCCTTGGCCTGGAAGATGGCTGCATGTAACCCGAGCCGGTCATCATTGCCGGAGATCTGGCTGTTCTCATAACGCGTACCGAGTTCCAGCGTGGTATCGGTTTGCGGTTGCAGATTGGCATTGGGGGCAAAGCGCCGGAATCCGGGATTGGGATTGTTCTGGAACATCTCCCACACGGTAGGTGCGCGGAACGCCTGCCCGAAGCTGCCGTACAAGCTTGTACCTTGTATGCCTTGCCAGGCTATCGCCAGTTTGGGCGACACGTGACTATTGCTGCTGGCGGCCAACGTGGTGCTGTTCGGGGTGGCCGTATAGCCGTCGTAGCGCAAGCTGGGAATGATGTTCCAGGCAGTGAGAGATATCTCGTCCTGAATGAACACGCCCTGCACCTTCTCCGACCCATCCGGGTTCACCGGATTGGTCACCGGTGTATTCGGTGCCGCAGTGGTTCCCGCCAGCGTGCCGAGTTTGTCGCGATAGATATCAACCCCGTAGGTCAGGCGATGCATGCCCATAGCATCGGAATCGAAGCGGTTAGTATTCTGCGCGCTTAGCCCGGTCGTTTGCATCTTGCTATCCGAGTACGCATAGGGCAGCGCGGAACCGCCCGGCATCTGATAGGTAGTATTGGCATCGCGCTGAGTCCTGGTCAGCGTATCGTAGACTCTTACATCGGTCGCCTTCTCGCCCAACTCGTTCAGCATCGAAAAACTCATCACTGTTTCGTTCTGGCTGATATGCGCCATCTGCGGTTGCCCGACCGCGACTTGCGGATTGTTGGTTTCCCAAGCCGTTTTATTGAATGCCTTGTGGGACAGCTCGACACGCATGGCATCGCCGACTTGCGCACCGACCTTGGCAAGGGAGCTGGAATCGTGTCCGTTGTTCGGCGCGAGTGTGGTGCCGCCCGGCTGGCGTATCTCGCTGAATTCCTGATAACCGCCTGCCAGCAGGAAATCCACCACCCCGCTCATGCCATACAACCTCGCGTTGCTGCGGCGGGAAAGGTTGCCGGAACTGTACCCTGCCCTCACGCCGCCGCCGAACACTTCACCTTCCTTCAGCAGATCCTTTGCAGAGAGGGTGCTGAACACCATCGCCCCTCCCAGCCCTCCCGAACCATAGGTCGAAGTTGGCCCGCGAACCACCTCGGCCCGGGACAGGTAATACGGATCGACAAACAGCGGAGTTGACAGATCACCCACCCTGGCCGAGCTGCGGCGCGCCCCATCCACCAGCAGAATGATATTGTTGAACTGATCACCCCGGATCGTGGGGATCTGACCGTCCGCCCGCGGGCCACCGCCGAAATCGACGTTCGGCAGTTTCTTCATCACGTCGCCGACCGTCGCCGCCTGCTGCTCGGAGAAATCATCTGCCGTCACCAGACTGACCGATGCGGGGACGCGAGCCAGCTTGTTGGGTGTACGGGTGGCGACAACGACCACTTCGTCCTGCATCAATGCAGCACCCAAGCGCTGCAACACATAGGTACCGTTTCCGGTAGCGCGGTAGGTGTAATTCGTGCCTTCGAGGAGTCGCTGGAGCGCCTCTTCCACACTCATCGACCCGTTGATTTCCTTTGCCTGGATGTTCTTCAGCTCATCGGCGGTGAACAGCAACTGGATGCCGGTCTGGCTGGCCAGGCTGTGCAATGCGCCGGGCATATCCTGCGCAGTGATGGTGATGGTGATGGTCTTGTCTTCGGCCAGGGCTGGCCCGGCAAACATGGAAGCCAGCAATATGGCCAGTAGTTTCTTCTGCATCTCTATTCCTCCTGTCATCTCTCTGAATTTTCGCCAAATGGGTCGGCTCATCCGGTAAGACGTAAAAGGAGGGAGAAACCTGACATGCAGGAAAAAATATCCTGCCAAAACGGGAAGGGAGATGGTCAGTACCGAGGGGAAAGTTCTGTCGTACCGAGATGTTCGCTGCTTTCCAGCGATAGCAGTATCGTCAAGGCCTGGAGCAAACCGTCGCGGTCGGCGCTGTTGAATTCGCCGCTCACTTTCAACGCGGCCAGTTTGTCATCCGCCAGTTTCACAGGGCGAGAGTGGTAGCGGTTGATCTGGTTGACGACTTCCTGCAAGGGCGTGTCGCGGAAGATCAAACGGCCATTCAGCCAGGCGGTGACTTCCGCCACATCCGCACGGGCGACCTCGCCATGCCCCTCTGCCGTGTAGTCCATTTGCTGTCCACCACGCAGGTGCAGAGAAGCGTCCGCCGCCAGAACGACCTGTACCTCACCTTCCAGCACAGCGACATTGGCATGGTCGCCTTCGTCGCGGACATTGAATACGGTGCCGATGTCGCGCAACACGCCATCGGCAGCATGTACCTCAAACGGTCGCGCATCGCGCGCCACTTCGACCAGCACTTCGCCCTTCACCAGGATGATGCGGCGCAGCTTGTCGTCCATCCTCACCCGGATTTTGCTGCCGGTGTTCATGTCCACTGCTGTTCCATCCGCCAATACGACATGGCGGCGTTCGCCGACTGCCGTGCTGATGGTTTCGCCCAGATTGGCGTACCAGTTCGCCGCAGTCAACACGACAGCCAGACCCGCTACGATACCCATCAATGCACCAGCCTTCCGGCGCGAGGGCTGTTTTGGCAGCGAGCCCAGCCGGTCGAGATCGTGCCAGAGCGCTTCGTATTGCCGATACTCCTCGCGGCGATCCTCGCTTTCAGCCAACCATGCCTCGAACTCGCGCCGATCAGCCTCGCTGCAATCTTCTTGCTGCATGCGCAGAAACCATGCTGCCACTTCTTCGGCGAGCGCATCCTGCTGGGTATCCGATGGTGATGTGGCTTTGTTCATCAATGGGGTGGCAGAGTCATTCGGGGAGAGCGTACCAGACTACGCCATCTGTTTGCGCAATTGCACCAGCGCGCGGATCAACAGTTTTTCGATGGCGTTCTTGGTCACGCCGAATTCGGCGGCAATCTCGGCATGCGAGCGCCCTTCGAACTTGAACAGCAGGAAAGCGCGGCGACATTGCGGTGGCAGCGCATCAACCGCCATGCGCAACCGCTCCAGTGTCTGTCGTGCGCATACCACCCGCGCGGGGTCATGCAGGTCGGTCGCCGGTTGTTCGTTTTCACCGAGGTCATCGATGCATTCGATCTGTTCGCGATGGGTACGATGGTGGTCTATCGCCAGATTACCCGCGATGCGGTACAAAAAGGCACGCTGATTCAGAATGGGATCGGGCGATCTGTAATCCAGAATGCGAATGAAGGTCTCGTTGGTCAGTTCCGCCGCCAGCTCACGGCAGCCGACCCTGCGCAGGATGAAAGCGCGCAACTCGCCGAAATGGCGCTGGTACAGATTTGTGAATGTCGCAACGGAATTCATTTGCACCGCACATAACCGCATCAAAAGAGAGCCAAGAGCACGGAGTGTTTTTAGAAAGGAAGGCTCTTGAAGGAGAGAATTCGATGTCGCGCCCTCTTGGTGGACAGATTATGCGGATGCCGGCGCCGGATGAGAATGCGTCATATTGTCGCACCCGACCCGGGCGGAAAACAACAGAGGCCCGGCATGTCACGACATGCCGGGCCTCCTCTTGCGACCGATGCGACTCAGTGGCCGTTCTGTTCCGCGCATTCCTGCGCTTCGTACCACATCGCGTTAAGCACCGACACCATCACGGCGGCGGAGACTCCGAGTACCCAGGCGAAATACCACATGACGTTCCCTTTCTTAATAGACTGAATGATCGTTGGCTTCGATGTGCGCAATGGTGATCTTGCCGCGCATGATGCGGTAGGCCCAGCCGGTATAGGCGATCACGATGGGGGTCATAACCAGCGCCACCCAGAACATGACGCCGAGGGTGCGCTCACTGGAGACGCAATCCCATGCGGTCAGGCTGTGCGAGGGCATGGAGCTGGACGGCAGCACGAAGGGAAACATGGCGACCCCGGCGGTGAAGATCACACCCAGCATCGCCACCGAGCTGGACACGAATGCCAGCACCCCCTTCAATTTGGCGGCGAAGAACATGCCCGCCAGTGCGCCGATGAAGCCGAGGGCGGGAATGACCCACAGCAATGGCAGCTTGTCGAAGTTACCGAGCCACGCACCTGCCTGCATCTCCACCACCTTGCCCACCGGGCTTTGCATCGCGCCTGCTTCCGGCCCGGAGACCAGCACATAACTTTGCATGTCCGTGACCAGCATGCCGCACAAGGCGAACAACAACACCATCAGTACACCGAAGATCAGCGAGGCGCGACTGGCGCGTTGCTGGATCACGCCTTCGGTGCGCACGATGAGGTAGTTGGCACCGTGGAAAGCGATCATCGACAGACTTAGCAGTCCGGCCAGCAGCGCGAACGGATTGAGCAGCGCCCAGAAAGTGCCGGTGTAGAAGGAACGCATGTCGTCATCGTAGTTGAACGGCACGCCCAACAGCACGTTGCCGAAAGCCACACCGAACAGCAATGCGGGCACGGCGGAGCCGACGAACAAGCCCCAGTCCCAAGCCGTGCGCCAGCGCGGATCGGCCACTTTGCTGCGGTAGTCGAAGCCGACCGGACGGAAGAACATCGCCCACAGCACCGCCATCAGTGCGAAGTACAAGCCGGAGAATGCGGTGGCATAGACGATGGGCCAGGCGGCGAAGATCGCACCGCCCGCGGTGATGAACCAGACCTGGTTGCCATCCCAGTGCGGCGCCACGCTGTTGATCAGCACGCGGCGTTCGCTGTCGCTCTTGGCGACGAAGGGCAGCAAGGTGCCCATGCCCATGTCGTGCCCGTCCATCACGGCGAAGCCAACCAGCAGTACGCCGACCAACAGCCACCAGATCAGTTTGAGGGTTTCGTAATCGAGCATGTTAGAACTCCTTTTTGGAAACGGGAGCAGACACTGCTCCCTTGGTCATGCCGCCACCCGATTCAAAGTGGTATCCACCGGTCCCCAGACTGGATGGGCCCAGGCGCGCGTACTTGAACATCAGGTACAGTTCGGCGATCAGCAACAGCGTGTAAAAGATGAAGAAACCGGCCAGCGACAACATCACTTCACCGGATGACAGACTGGAAACGGACAGATGCGTGGGCAGCACGCCGTGCACCGTCCACGGTTGGCGTCCCACTTCGGCCACGATCCAGCCCACTTGCGTCGCAACCCAGGGCATGGGGATGAACCACAGCGCCCAGCGCAATAGCCAGCGTTTGTGCTCGAAGCTGTTCTTGGCCGAGGCCCAGAAAGCGATGGCGAACAACACGATGAAGGCCAGCCCCAGCGCAACCATGATGCGGAAGCTCCAGAACAGCGGCGCGACCGGCGGGATCGCATCGTCCACGGCGCGAGCCACCATCTCCGGCGTCGCCTGTGTGACATCCTCGGTGTACTTCTTCAGCAGCAGGCCGTAGCCCATGTCATCCTTGTGCGCGGCAAACAGATCAGTCGCTTCGGCATCGTCCTTGTTGTTGCGCAACCGTTCGAGCGCACCCACCGCGATGGCGCCACTTTCGATACGCTGTTTGAGTGTGACCTCAAGCTGGTCGATACCGGGCAGCACTTCGTCGCTGGAACGCGTCGCGATCAACCCCAACAGATAGGGTATCTTCACCTCGGCATGGTTGGTGCGGTTGGCTTCGTCGGGTATACCGAACACGGTCAATCCCGCCGGCGCTTCCTCTGTAGTCCACATGCCTTCCATGGCGGCAAGCTTGGTCTTCTGGTGCTCGGTAACGGCATAGCCGGATTCATCGCCCAGCACGACCACCGACAATGCCGAGGCCAAACCGAAAGCGGCGGCGATACGGAAGGAGCGGCGCGCGAATTCCAGATCGCGACCCTTGAGCAGATACCAGGACGAGATGCCCAGCACGAACACCGAGGCGGTCACGTAACCGGAGGACACGGTGTGCACGAACTTGGCTTGTGCCGCCGGGTTGAACACCAGATCCCAGAAACTGGTCATCTCCATGCGCATGGTCACCGGATTGAATTCGGAACCCACCGGATTCTGCATCCAGCCGTTGGCGATCAGGATCAGCACCGCCGACAGGTTCGAGCCGATCGCCACCAGATAAGTGATGGTCAGGTGCCCGACCTTTGACAGGCGATCCCAGCCGAAGAAGAACAGACCGACCATGGTGGATTCCAGGAAGAAGGCCAGCAAGCCTTCGATAGCCAGCGGCGCGCCGAAGATGTCGCCGACGTAGTGCGAGTAGTACGCCCAGTTGGTGCCGAACTGGAATTCCATAGTCAGTCCGGTGGTGACGCCGAGCGCGAAGTTGATGCCGAACAGCTTGCCCCAGAACTTGGTCATGTCACGGTATATCTGCTTACCGGTCATGACATAGACCGTCTCCATGATGGCCAGCAGGAACGTCAGGCCCAGCGTGAGCGGGACGAAGATGAAGTGGTAAAGCGCGGTGATGGCGAATTGCAATCGCGCCAGGTCTACAGCACCCGGATCAATCATGATTATTCCTCCGTGAAGTTAATGAAAAATCCTGCGACCCGCCGGTCAAGCGTTCCGCCACCGTGGCGGCGACGGTCTTCTTGTCCGGCGCGTGCGAAAAGAACGCCCACCACAGCAGGTACAGCAATGCGACTTTCAGCAGCAATGCAATGAATATTTCCCAACCCAGTGTGCGTTTGATCGGAAAGCGTTTTGTGATTTGCATGGCGCGACCTTGCGGTGAGTGTTTGAATTTGACCGCGCGCAGTGTATGGATGATGGATCATCTTGAGAATGCGTCACGTTGTCGCGCGACCATCTGTCGCAGGACAAAATGTCGCAGTGCACGACGCATACCGGCTGCGCGCTCAGGGCCGCAAGGAAGCGGCAGGAAGATGCGGGAAAGGGATGCCAAGAATCACGGGGTATTTTGGAAAGCGGAGGCTCGGAAGTGAGAATTCGCTGACGCGCCCGTCACCCGTGGCGAAATGATTATTCTTAGCGCCACCACGGAATGGAATGCGACTTGATGTCGCGCGACCATTTGCCGCGCGGCAATTTGCCACATTCTCGCGGCTGCCAGAATCGCTATACTAGCCCGGCGCTACCGCTTGTATGAGGTGCGCGTTCTGCAACGGGAATCGGAATGAACTCGAATACATATTCGCGCAATTTGCTTCTGGTCGATGACGATCACACCTTCTGCTCGGTGATGTCGAACGCCATGCGGCGGCGCGGATTTCATGTGGTCGTGGCGCATGACGCGGCGGAAGCCAGGGCCATGGCGAGCAAGCAAGCGCCGGAATATGCGCTGGTCGATCTCAGGATGCCGGGCGAATCCGGTCTGTCGCTGATCCAGTTTCTTCATGTTCTCCACCCGTCCATGCGCATCGTCATGCTCACCGGTTATGCCGCCATCGCCACCGCGATACAGGCAATAAAACTGGGGGCGACACACTACCTGACCAAACCGGTGAATGCGGATGAGGTACTGGTCGCTTTCGACAGGGCAGAAGGTGATTGCGATGTCGCCGTGGCTGCGACTCCGCTATCGGTGGATCAACTGGAATGGGAACACCTTCAGCGCATACTGACCGAGCAGCACGGCAACGTCACCGCTGCTGCACGCGCGCTGAACATGCACAGGCGCACCCTGCAGAGGAAACTTACCAAACGGAACACCTTCTCGACCAACGATTCCCTGCACAATTAAGCATTCGAACCCGGAGTCTGTCAGAACTTGCCGTCGTCAACCTGCGCGACGAGCGCGCTGCTGACCTGTTCGAAAGTCAGGATCTGCTTACCTTTGTGGTCCTTCAGAAATTCCTCAGCATCGGTGCGCGTCTCCAGCGGCACGAACTCGTGCCCCATCGGGCCGAGCACGTCGGATCCGATGACATAGAACGCCTTGCGCGCGTCGATCTTGTTCAAACCGTAGAATTCGGTGACGTGTATCCCCGCGATAGTCTCCTTGCGGTGACCGGGCGCATATTTCGGCAAATCGTGCAGATACTTGAACATGTCCTTGGCGCCGTCGAAGAAATGCGCGTGACCGTCGCGGTACTTCACCACGGCGACCCAGTTGGGATATTTTGAGACCAGCATGCCGCACACCGGGCACAGATCTTTTGCTCCCGGCTTGGGCACGACAACACCCTCCTGGGCGGCAGCAAATGCCGCCCATAGAGTGAGGAACGACAGGATGAAGAGTCGTCTAAGCTGATTCATCTCAGCTCGGCTTCATCATCATCTTCTTGCGGCGCTCTTCGCGGTTCTTGCGAATCATCGACACGTCCTGCGCCATGTCGGTGTAGGCCGCGAGCAATGCCGCGTCGAAATTGCCCGGCTCGCCACCGTTGGTGGCCTGCGATGCCTTGAGTGCGGCTTCGTCGCTGTATGCGACCTTGCTGCGCTTGGTCATCACGCCCTTGATCGAGCTGCCGATCAGGAATGTGGCCTTGCCCACTTCGACCAGAGGCTTGATCTCGGCAGCGGATGCGTTATCACCGACATAGATCGCCTTCGGCTCACGGTCGACGTTGAGCGACAGGCTGATCGCGGCGCAGTGAATGGAACAGGTGCCGTCTGCGATGTCGTCGCTGTAATGCACGACCATGCGCGAGTGGTGGTACTGCTTGCGGTCCATGCCGCAGTACGGGCACTTGGCATATTTCTCGATGTCGTTTTCGAATGCCTTGGCATCGGGTGCTTTCTTCGGCACGAACTGGGCCGGGGTGCCATCGCCCGCGCAGGATTCGGCAGCTTGCGAAGGCAAGGCGACGAGGCCGACAGCGGCAACGGAAAGTTTCAGCAGATCGCGACGATTCATGTGGTTCTCCTTTTCAAGTTAAAGATGCAAAGCGTGTGATTCCAGTGCTGCATTCTCCCGATTGCTTCCTCTTAATTATTTGTCTGCAAAAGTCTCACCAGTTCGCCAGATTGCGCATCACGCTGTAGTAGCTCAATCCCTGCCACAGCGTGGCAAGTCCCAGTGCGATGACAAACAGCGCCGCGCCGCGCAACAGCCAGCCGCGGGTCTTAAGGCCCAGTCTGGCAAACAGGAAACTGGCCGCGAGCATGGACGGCAGCGTGCCCGCGCCGAAAGCCAGCAGCAGCAGACCGCCCTGCAGCGGGCCGGATGCGGTGGTGGCCTGCACCGCCATCGCCATCACCATCGCGCAGGGCATGAGTCCGTTGAATGCGCCGGCCATGAAGGCACCCTTCACCGGCCCGCGCCGTGTGGCAGCGGCAAAGCGACCGACGACCCAGGACACCGGCGCGAAGTGCAGCGTGTTGCTGACCGGCAACATGCCGAGCATGTCGAAGCCGAGCAGGATGACCACCAGCCCGGCGACGATCTGCAGGATGCCCTGCGCCTTGCCGAAGATGCCGGTCTGCACCAGCACCGCACCCAATGTCGCCGCGACCAGTCCGATCAGCACATACACGCCGACCCGGCCCGCATGGTAGGCAACATAGGGCGCAATGTTCCTGTTGCCCTGGCGCATGAAGAAACCCGACACCAGACCGCCGCACATGCCGAGACAATGGCCGGTGCCGAGGATGCCGGTCATGAAAGCGATGCCGTAGGAGATCTCGTTAGCGTGCTGCATTGAGCAACTCCACGGCAAGTTTCTCGAATGTGAGCGCGTCGGACTCGCCCACCACCTTGGCCTTGATCAGACCATCGGCACCGACAAAGTACGTCGTGGGCAGGCCGACCACGCCGTAGGTGCGGGTGATGGCAGAGCCCTCGTCGAGCAGTGCCGGATAGGTCGCGCCGATTTTCTGCATGAAGGCCGCGATGGTCGCCTTGTCCTGTCCCGCGTTCACCGCAAGTATCTGCAGCCCCTGCTCGCGCCTGCGCTGGTAGACCTGCTCGATGGCTTTCATCTCGCCCTCGCAGAAACGGCACCAGTCGGCCCAAAAACGGATGACCACCGGCTTGCCGCGAAAATCCTCGGGAAAGCGCGCCGCCGTGCCGTCCATATATATAGTGGTGAAAGCCGGTGCGACGCTGCCGGTATTCAGTTTGGGCGCGCTGTCGCAGGCGGCGAGCAGCAGGAAAGTCAGCAGGAACAGGAAACGCAACATCTCAGTCCTTCAGCAAGATCAGATTCGAATCGGCGACCATGAACGTCGCCACCGCAGCAAAGAACGCAAAGCCCAGCGCCGCGATCCAAGCCAGCCGCCGCGACATCTGCGGCACGACAGCGGCAAGACTGGGCACGCGTGCGAACGGCTGTATCACGCCGACGCTCAACCCGGCGGCGGTCGCGGCGAACAGCGGCAGATACAGCCAGTAGCCCTGATAGTCGTACTCGGGCTTGAGCAGGCAGAACGGACAATGGTGGTGCGGGTGCTCGTACACATACAGCGAGACGAACGACAGGATGCCGGTGAGTGCGGCGACGAAGGCGGCGGCGGAAGCGGCAGCGACGACATAGGCCGCGCGCAGCTTGCGCGCATGCAGCACGGCGACCGCGATGACTGTCAGCAGCGCTGTGTAGAACAGCCACAGCCCCTGTTGCGGCGGTAACGCCGAGGCATCGGCGACCAGCGTCTGCGCATCGCTTGAGAACAGACTGCCGCAACAGGAAGTGATGATGTCGGCCTTGAGGTTGAGGAAATACATGAGTTGCAGCGTGAAGGCGAGCACGACGAAAGGCAGGATGCCCATCAGCAAACGATACTTCACGCGCACCAGCGGATAGTCGTAAGCGCGACTGTCGGCATGGTTGAGCACCAGCCACACCGCCGCCATGAAGAACACAGCGATCTGCGCAAGCAGCGCGGGGAAGCCGTAAGCATTCGCGTTGAGCGTGCCCACCGCGCACATCGCGCCGACGAACATCACCGCCATCTTGTCGGCGTTGAACACGAACAACAGCAGTGCCACCAGTTGCGTTGCGAAGACGAAGCTGAGCAGCGTGGACATCAGGTAGGTGCGCCGCTCCAGACGCAATTGCAGTTCCGAACCGCTGGCGATATCCCAGCGGTGCACCAGTTGCCAGGCGTAGGGCGTGGCCGCGAGCAGCAGCAGCACGCTGACAGCGGACGCCAGCAACAACGCGATGATGGCGGGTTGGAACAACATTATTGTTCAGCCTCCACCAGATGGCCGTCACGCAGATGCACCACGCGGTCGACCACAGACGATTCGACCAGCAGCGGGTCGTGGCTGGTCAGGATGATGGTCTTGCCCTGCCCCTTGAGATTCTCGAGTATCTCCATGAACTCGCGCGATAGCGCCGTGTCGAGATTGGCGGTCGGCTCGTCGGCGATCAGCACTTGCGGGTCGTTGATCAGCGCTCGTGCGATGGCGACGCGCTGCTGCTCGCCGCCGGACAGCCACTCGACGCGCGCATCGCGGCGCTGGCCGAGTTTGAGCGTATCGAGCAGTGCATCGGCGCGTGCGTGCAATTCGCGCCAATCGCCGCCGAGCGGATAGGCGGGCAGCATGACGTTGTCGCGCGCACTGAGCCCCGAGATCAGATTGAACTGCTGGAACACGAAACCAAAGGTCTTGCGGCGGATGTCGGTGAGGAAACGTTCCGGTAATCCGGAGATGTCGCGTTCGCCCAATTGCACTCGCCCGCTGGTGGGGCGCGCCATGCAGCCGACGATGGTCAGCAGCGTGCTCTTGCCCGAACCGCTGGGGCCGCTCAGGACGGTCACCTTGTTCGCCTCGATGGTGAGGTCGATGCCGTTGAGTGCCCACAACTCGTTGTGTTGGCCCTGGTGGTATGCCTTGCGGATGTCGGTCAGTTTGATCATGTCAGCCCCGCATCACCGCATCAGGATCGGTGATGGCCGCGCGCCAGATCGGCACGATGGTCGCCACTGTGTAGGGGAAGACGGTGAAGAAGAACAGCGTGGCGATCTGGAAGCCGTCGACCACCGGCACCAGTTCGAAACGCGGATACAGCACCGACCAGCCCTTCAGCACCGGTTCGAACAGCGCGGCGGAAAAATGGAACACGTGCAGGTAGGCGGCGACATAACCGAGCAGGAACGCCGCAAGCGAGACCAGCGCGCCTTCCCAGAATTTCATCTTGAGCACGTCGCCGGTCTCCCAGCCGATGGCTTTGAGGATACCGATCTCGCGCTTCTCCTCGGCGGACAGACCGGAGGCTTTCTCCCAGGCGAAGATGGCGAAGGCGAGGATGCTGCCGGAGAGCAGCACCAGCACGATGCCTTCGCGCCAGTTGAAGATGGATTCGTAGGTGCGCAGCACTTCTTCGCGCAGGATGATGCGCGCATCGGGCAGCGTTTCGGAGATCTTGCCCGCGATGTTGCGCACTTCCTGCGGATTGGCCACCGACAGCGCGATGTCGTTGTAGTAACCGGCGGGGATGTCGAAGAAGGAGCGGAAATCGGTTTCGCTCAACAGCAGCAGATCGGCACTCACCAGTTCCGCCTCGTGCGGCAGCACCGCCGCCACCGTGAAGATGAACAACTTGCCGGTGTAGGAACGGAAGGAGATCAGGTTGCCAGGCGCCAGGCCGCGTTCGCGCGCCACGGCTGCGCCGATCACGATCTTGCCGTCGGCGACCTGGCCGAAGTCGTGCGATGCAGACGACGGCGCCATGAGGGTGTAATTGGCGCTGACCACGTTGTCGTAGAAGTAGCCCCACAAGCGCCCTTCTTTGCTCTGCACGCCGCGGATGCGGCCGAGCTTTTCCAAATAGCCGGGCGGGATCAGATCGTGCCGACCGGCGACTAGGCGTTGCACGATGACCTCGGGCGAACTCTTCAGCACCTGTGCCGCTTCGTGGCGCAATGCGTGGGTGTACAACATCACCGAGGCGAGCAGGAAAACGATGATGGTATAGACCAGCAGCAGGCCGAGGTTCTTCAGCTTGCGCCGCGCCAGCGACGACAGCGTGAAATCAATCAGCGCTTTTTGTTTTGCTATCCAGGTCTTCATATCGTGTGAGCAGATGTTGCGACGGCGGCATCAATGAGCCGCTGGGGAAGTGTTCGAATGCGAGCGGATGGTCCTGGAACGCGCTTTGCAGATCAGCCTGCGACGGATGGCGGGTGTAGCGCGCTTCGGTGAACAGGCACAGGTCGGTCAGGCCCAGTTGCGCCACCAGCCGTTCGTTTGCCGCCAGCGCATCTGCACTCCCCGCGCGCCGGAAAGCAGCATCAGCGAAGGTGAGCAGGAACAGCGCCAGACAGAGGGCGAAGAAGGCGAAAGCGTAATGTGATCTTCTCGAATGCATGTGCAGCGCACCGAACCTGGAACCGTGTTCCGTGCTGGATATTCATCTGTATCGAACGATGTGCCGATTGTCGTGCATTCCCCCGCGCAACGGGTGCGACATTTTGTCGCACTGACCCGCGCAGGTACAGCAGGACAAGTGTTGGGGACGGGGCGGCAATGGCTGGCAGGTACATTTACCATGGAAACAAGGCCGTACGTTCGAGGTGTGGCGGTGCAGGAAAAGCCCGGTGGCGTGTGCTGTTGTATCCGCGCTACAGCATCTTGCGCAGCACGGTCATGTTCGAATCGCCGAAACCGAGCTTGCGGTAGAACGCCTGTGCGGCCTGGTTCTCACGATCTGCCAGCAGGGTGATGCGCACGATGCCGCGCAGCTTGGCCCAGTGCAACACATGCTCCACCAGTTGCCGCCCCAACCCGCCGCCGCGGTATTCGCGGCTGACAATCACATCTTCCAGCAGCAAGGCGCGCCCGCCTTCCGCCGTGCTGATGGTGAACAGCGCATTGGCCATGCCCGCCACCTTGCCGTCCACGCGCAGCACAAACAGTTTTCCCAGCTCGGGCTCATCGAGGATGGTGCGCAGACCGCTGATCTGTTTTTGGCGATCCGGCTTGAAATCGCTCTCCAGCGCAAACAGCTCGGCGAGCAGGTCGGCCATGTAAGGCAGGTCGGCGGCAGTGGCGAAATCGATCTTGTGCATGAGACACCCTTCAGCAGGTATGGAAATCCACCTGCACATCTTTGGGAATCGCATTATACGGTGCAGAAGTCACTAGCAGGTCTGCACCGGCATTCACATACGCGAAGGCATTGTCGGCGCAGACCCCGCCCGCGGCGGCAAGCGCGGGGTGCAGACCAGCTGAACTCAAATCGCTGCGGCAGTGCGCCAGCATTTCAGGCGTGAATCTCTCCAGTTGCAGAACATCGGCACCTGCGGCGGCCCAGATGATCGCCTCATCGATATTCGCCACTTCGACCACCAGTTTCTTCTCGGGCTCGGCCCGTTTGAATCGCGCCACAGTGTTCGCAGGCGATTCATCCAAAAACAGGCGGTGCTCGGCAAACAGCAGCAGTGATTCGGACAAGCCGAGCCGGTGCATGGTCGCACCGCCCGCCCGCACTGCCTTGACCGACATCGCCTTGGTGCCCGGCACGTTCTTGCGTGTGCAGGCCACCGCGATGGGTGATGCCGCTTTCGCAATAGCGGCAGTCGCTGTACTGATGCCGCTCGCCCATTCCACCAGTACCTGTGCGGTCTTCCATACCCGGTGCAGGGCCTGTGCATCCCCCCTTGCATCCAGCAGTAGATCGTCCTTGTTTACAGCTTGCCCGGAACGGGAATGCACTTTGATTGTTGCGCCACACAGAAAGAACAGTCGCCCGGCTTCTTCGATTGCGCACACCACCATGTCCTGCCGTGCGCGAAATTCGAGACGCGCGGCCAGTTGGCCGATACCCGAAGTTTGCGTAGTCAGGTCGCCGCACGGTACATCGTCGCCCAGCAGGCGGACCAGTTCCTCATCGGACAAAGCCAGGTAGCTCATCGTGCCGTTTGTTCACGCCATCAGCGCGATGCTCTTGACCTGTGCACAGACATACATTCCCGCGTGCAGGCCAAGCAGATCGCGCGAACGGCGGGTGATGCGCGACAGCAGGATGTGCGCATCGCCGACCTGCATGCGCACGATGACTTTGTCTGGCCCCTCGTCGCGAATCTCTTCGATGCGCGCGTTCAGGATGTTGTTGATACTGGAACCCTGCGGCGGCTGGGTGGCGATGCTGACGTCGCGTGCCAGCACGCGCGCGCGCACCGTCGTGCCGAAGGGCTGCTCTACCCTGCCCACCCAAAGTTGCCCGCCCGCAAAATCCAGCCGCGTAAGGTGATACTTCTCGTCCTGCTGCGCCACCGTCGCTTCGAGCACCGTGCCCGCATCATCGAAATGTGCCGTGGGCAGATCGAGACTCGCGAGCGTCTCGTGCAGGGCTCCGCTGGCGATGACGCGGCCTTTTTCCAGCAGCACCAGGTGGTCGGCCAGCCGCGCCACCTCGTCCATCGCGTGGCTGACATAGAGCACGGGGATGTTCAGTTCTCGGTGCAGGCGTTCGAGATACGGCAATATCTCCTGTTTGCTGTTGCTGTCGAGCGCAGAGAGCGGTTCGTCCATCAGCAGGATGCGCGGACTGGTAAGCAGCGCGCGACCGATGGCGACACGCTGGCGTTCGCCGCCGGAGAGTTGCGCGGGATCTTTGCGGTCGATAAGTCGGATCAGGCCAAGCCATTCCACCACCTGCTCCAGCGGTACTTTGCGCTCGGAGGGCAAGATGCGTTTGAAGCCGTATTCCAGATTTGCGCGCACCGACAGGTGCGGGAACAGGCTGGCTTCCTGGAACACATAACCGAGCGGACGTTTGTGCACCGGCATGAAGTCGCTGTCGTTCTGCCAGGTCTCGCCATGCACCTGCAACGTGCCTTGCGCGCGTTCCAGCCCCGCGATGCAACGCAGCAGCGTGGTCTTGCCGGAACCGGAAGGGCCGAACAGCGCGGTGACGCCGACAGCGGGCGCGGTGAAGCTGGCGTCGAGCGCAAAGCTGTCCAGTTGCATCTTGAAGCTGGCCCGGATATCGCTCATCGCGCGCCCCTCCACAACTTGCCGCCCACCAGATAGAGCGAGAGCAGCACGATGAACGAGAACAGCACCATGCCGCCCGCCAGCCAGTGCGCCGCACCATACTCCATCGCTTCCACATGGTTGTAGATGGCGACCGACAGCACGCGCGTCTCGCCGGGGATGTTGCCGCCCAGCATCAGCACCACGCCGAACTCTCCGACCGTGTGCGCGAAAGCGAGAATGATCGCGGTGAGGAAACCGGGACGCGCCAGCGGCAAGGCTACACTGACGAAACGGTCCCACACACTCGCGCGTAGCGTCGCCGCGACTTCGAGCGGACGTTTGCCGATGGCTTCGAAGGCGTTCTGGATAGGTTGCACCGCAAAGGGCAGCGAGAACAACACCGAGCCCACCACCAATCCGTAGAAGGTGAACGGCAAACGGCCCAAGTTCAGCGCGCTAGTCAGCTCGCCCACCACACCGTGCGGGCCCATCAGCAACAGTAGATAGAAACCCAGCACCGTGGGCGGTATCACCAGCGGCAAGGCCACCGTCGCGGCCACCATACCCTTGTACCATCTGTTGCTGTGCGCCAGCCACCAGGCCAGCGGCGTGGCGATGAACAGCAACAATAGCGTGCTCACACTCGCCAGCTTAAGGGTGAGCCACACGGCTTGCAGGTCGTCTGAGTTCAATCCGGTTTCCATCATTTCACCAACTGTCAGTAGCCGCCATTCACAATCTTGCCGGAATGACGGCCAGATTCCATCACGGCAACCCGTAACCGAAGGAACGGATGATCGCGACAGCCTTCTCGCTCTTCAGGTACTTCAGGAACGCCTCTGCCGCCGTCTTGTCTTTGGCCGCAGTCAGTTGCACGGCAGCCTGTTTGATCGGATTGTACATATCTGCCGGCACAAGCCAGAACGAACCCTCGCTCTGCTTGCCGTCCTTGGTGATCTGCGACAGGGCGATGAAAGCCATCTCGGCATTGCCGGTCGCGGCGAACTGGTAGGTCTGCGCGATGCTCTCGCCGGTCACCATCTTGCCTTGCACCTTGTCCCACAGCTTCATCTTTTGGAGAGTCTCCTGCGCGGCCAGACCGTAAGGTGCGAGCTTGGGATCGGCATAGGCGATCTTGTTGAATCCATCCTTGCCAAGCACTGCACCCTTGCTATCCACGAAACCGGGCTGTGCGCTCCACAGCACCAGTTTGCCCAGCGCATAGACGAAGCGCGTGTCCTTCACGGCCAGGCCTTCTTCTTCCAGCAGCTTGGGATTTTTTTCGTCGGCGGCGAGGAATACGTCGAACGGCGCACCTTCCTTGATCTGCGAGTAGAACTTGCCGCTGGAGCCGAAACTAAGCTTCACCGTGTGTCCGGTCTCCTTCTGGAACAGTTCGACGATCTGCTGCACCGGCGCGGTGAAGTTCGCCGCCACCGCGGCGGTCACTTCGCCCGCATTCGCCACTTGCGCCATCGTTGCCAACAGCGCCCCCAACAATCCGAATTTGATCGACTTCATTTTTCTCTCCTTATGCGTTGACTGCCAAAATAACGTGCGATGCCTTGATCAGCGCCGCTGCTTTCACACCTTCCTTCAATCCCAGCGACTTGATGCTGTCGTTGGTCACGATGGCTGCCACGCTCTTGCCGCCGGAAAGCTCGATGATGACTTCGCCGTTCACCGCGCCTTCGTGGCAGCGCACCACCGTGCCGTGCAATTCGTTGCGCGCGCTGGTCTTGAAGCCGTCGGAGGTGGTCACGATCACCCACGGTGCCTTGATTAGCGCATACGCTTGCGAGCCGATCTTCAAGCCCAGATGATTCACGCTCTCGTTGGTGATCACCGCCGCCAGCATGTCGCCGCCGCCGATCTCCAGCACCACCTCGGCATTGATTGCGCCGAGCTTGATGCTCTTCACCGTGCCGAGGAACTGGTTGCGCGCACTCGTTTTCATATCGAATCTCCTTATCAAATGGTAGTACTCGTCAAAATCGTCCATCACGTCCGCGAGCCGCTTCAACACCTCCTCGCGCTCCTGCTCCAGTCGGCGATAGGCACCGGCCACACGGCGTCCATAAACAGTAAGCGTCGTGCCGCCGCCTTTGGCCCCGCCGGTCTTGCGCTCCACCAGCGGCTGTTCGGAAAGATTGTTGATCGCTTCGACCGCTTCCCACGCAGCCTTGTAGCTCATGCCCATGGCACTCGCCGCCGCCGTGATCGAACCCGTCGCATCGATACGTTCCAGCAATTCCAGATGGTCCCAGCGCCGCCCCTTGGCGATCTTCAGTTTGGAGACGACAGCAGAGCCAGTCTTCTTTTCAGCAGTTGCTTGCACCATGACAACCTCTCTCGTTATTACCTTGCACGCCCAACGATGAGCAAAAGCGATGCCACCTCATGCATCGCACCCACACAACCCCCGCCACCATTTGATTCCTGCGAATACGTCCCGCTTGCGCGAAGCGCCAGCGTCACCCTGCTTTTGTAGTGTTTTGCACAAATTGCTGCGTTCGTTACAACCCTGACAACATAACGGTCAAGACAATCGCGCCCAATCCAGCGCTGCTTCGCACTCCGCCCTGTTGGCACGCCCTTTGCTGAAATCGAATTGCGTTATGCACCAGACTATATAACCAAACACATTATACATAGGAGCGAAAAATGAACAAAAACCGTACGATCAAACCGCAGTGGCTGGCTTGCATGCTGGCTTTGGCCTCTTCTGCGAACGCAGAGTCCTTCAACCTGGGTGAAATCACAGTGACCGCCCCCCGTTCCCAGATCGGCGAGATCGGGGAAGACCAGACGGCTTCGGTCGTCACCAGCAAGGAGATGAAACGATTCAACCGCGACAACGTGGGCGACGCGCTGAACCTGCTTTCCGGCGTCACGCTCACCAACAGCGGCATGCGCAACGAGAAGATGATCTACGTGCGCGGCTTCGATGCGCGCCAGGTGCCGCTGTTCATCGACGGCATCCCGGTATATGTACCGTATGACGGCTATGTGGACCTGAACCGCTTCACCACCACCGATCTGGCCGCCATCCAGGTGAGCAAGGGATTCAGCTCGGTCGCCTACGGCCCCAATACGCTGGGCGGCGCGATCAATCTGATCTCGCGCAAACCGAAGACGAATCTGGAAGGCGATGTCTCAGTCGGATTCGCTTCCGGCAACGAGAAGCAGGCGCTGGCGAACATCGGCAGCAATCAGGGCATGTGGTATGCGCAGGCGGGCGTGTCTTACCTGAAGAGCGATGGTTATCCGCTCTCGTCCAGCTTCACCCCTACCGCCACTGAAGACGGCGGCACGCGCAACAATGCCTACCGCAAGGACGACAAGGTCTCCCTCAAGCTGGGCCTGACACCGAATGCCAGCGACGAATATGCCCTCAGCTACTACAAGCAGAACGGCGAGAAGGGCCAGCCGCCCACTACCGGTGCAGGCGCGCGCTACTGGAGATGGCCGATGTGGGACAAACAAAGTCTCTACTTCGTCTCGAAGACCGCGTTGAGTGATGCAGAAGAACTCAAGCTCAGACTCTATTGGGACAAGTTCGACAACGGCCTGGATATCTACACCAACGATACCTACACGACCATCGCCAATCCGGTCGCCGACCGCAGCACCTATGACGACACCACGCGCGGCGGCTCGGTCGAGCTGGCCAGCAAGCGTCTCGACGCACACGAGATCAAATTCGTCGCCCACTACAAGATGGACAAACACATCGCGCGCGACGGTGTCTCGACCATCACCGAGTCGTTCCAAGACACGTTGAACGCCTACGCGGTGGAAGACAACATCGTGCTTGACCCCGCACTGCTGCTCTCTCTCGGCCTCAGCAAACAGACGCTACGACCGCAGGAAGTCTACAAACCCGGCAGTCCGTTCACCCTGCCCGATGCGAAAAGCGACACTACCGGACAGGCCGCTCTGTTCTACGATGCGACTGCCAGTTCGCGCATCTATGTCAGCCTCGCGCAAAAGTCGCGCCTGCCGACCCTGAAAGACCGTTACTCGGCCAGGTTCAACACATACAACGAGAACACCGCGCTGCGGCCCGAATCGTCGCTCAATTACGAGATCGGCTATCAGGACACACCATCGCCAGAAGCCAAGGTCGAGGCAGCGCTCTTCTACAGCGACATCACCGACAAGATCCAGACGGCTTACCAGCAGGGCATGTCCACCTGCACCGTCGGAGCCAAATGCCAGATGCAGAACATTGGCAAGGTCCGTTCCAGCGGGATCGAACTTGGCATGCACGGTGCGGCAAACTCTTCGCTGGAACTTGGCGGCAACTACACCCTCACCGCACTCAAGAACGTCAGCGATCCCACAACCAAGCTGACCGGCATCCCTCGCCACAAGGCGACCGCACATGCCTTGTACAAAGTGGGGGATGCGTTGGACCTCATCACCTTCGCCGAATATGACAGCAGCCGCTGGGCGTCGAACACGGTCGAGTTGTCCGGTTTCACGACGCTGAATCTGAAAGCGATCTACCGCGTCACGGCGGGCATTTCGGTCGAAGCAGGCGTCAACAACCTGACCGACCGCAGCTACTCGCTGGCTGACGGCTACCCGAATCCGGGCCGCAACTGGTTCGCCAACGCTTCGATGAAATTCTAGGAGACCCGCCATGAAGACAGCAAATTGGATGCTTGCGCTCTGCCTGCTGCTCTTGCCGCCACTGGCCGCCGCCACTGAGAAGGTGGTGGTGATCACCAGTTATCCGCAAGAGGTCATCTCGCAGTTCGAGGCCGCTTTCGAGAAGAAATATCCGCAGTACCGGCTGGAGATTCTGTGGAGGCAATCGCGCGATACGATGAACTACCTGCACCAGCCGCACAGCCCGGTCGATGTGTACTGGACACCCGCGCAGCGCAACTTCGCGCAACTGGCGAAGGAAGGCGCCCTGCGCAAACTCGACATCGACCTGACTGGCTTGCCGAAGCGCATAGGCGGCTTCCAAATTTCCGATCCCGACGGTTATTACGTCGCGCATGAGACCGCCGGTTACGGCATGGCCTACCACCCTGCCGAACTGCAACGACTCGGACTGCCGGTGCCGATCGACTGGAAATCCCTGACCGCACCCGCATACAGCGGGCACGTCGTGGTTCCGATCCCGTCCAAGGTCGGCTATGCGCCCATGTTGGTGGATACATTGTTGCAGGGCTACGGCTGGGAACAGGGCTGGGACATTCTGGCGCGGGTGGCTGCCAATGCCAGTCTCGCCGATGCGGGTGCGACGTTCATCTCCGACGATGTCGGTAGCGGACGTGTCGCCGTCGGGATGACAATGGACTTTTTCGCCGTTTCCGCCATTGCCAACGGCAAACCATTGCGCTTCACCTATCCGGTCAGGGTTGGCTACTCGCCCGCGCACATCGGCATCTTCAAGGAAGCCGCCAACCTCAACGGTGCGCGCACCTTCGCCAGTTTCGTGCTTTCCGATGAAGGCCAGAAACTGCTGTTCCACCCCGACATCCGCAAACTGCCGGTGCGCCCCGCCGTCTATGCCCGCAAACCGGAAGGCTACTTCGATCCATTCGCCGCAGCGCGCCTTGCCTCCTACGACTACGACGTGGCGACCGGACTGAGCCGACAAGAACTGGTCAGCGCACTGTTCGATGCCTTGATCACTCGCCAGCATGCAGTACTGAAAACCATGTGGTCGGCGATCCACCAGGCGGAACAACGCGCACCCAACGATCCGCGCTTGCAGCAGGCGCGCAACCACGCCAACTGGCTGCCGCTGACCGCGGCACAGGCGAACGATGCCGCACGCCAGCAATTATTCATTCAGCGCGACAGCCGCACCGAATCGCTTGAGCAACAGTGGAATGCCGACATCGCGAACCACTACGCGCAAGCCACCCGCATCGCGCTGGCTATCGCAGGAGAAAAACCATGAACCGACTAACCTGCTTGTTGCTGTGCATCCTAGCGGCGGCACGCCCTGCATTCGCCAACGATGCTGCCATCGCCGTCAGCGACGACACGCGTGAAGCCTACACTCAGGCCATCCCCGCGCTGGCCGAGACAGACCGCGCGAAATTCCTCAAGGGGCGCGCGCTAGTGCGCCAGGTGTGGGTGATCCCGCCCAGCGAGAACCGCGAGATTGCCGGACTCGGACCGCTCTACAACCGCCTGTCCTGCATCGCCTGCCATCCGGCGAACGGGCATGGCTTCGCACCGGAAAGCGCAGCCGAACCGATGCGGGCGATGCTGGTGCGCCTGAGCGTGCCGGGCAAAGATCCGCATGGCGGACCGCTGCCGCACGCGGCCTATGGCGGACAGCTGAATGAGAATGGCGTGCCTGGCGTGACGGGTGAAGGTCGCACCGAAGTGCATTACCGCACACACACGGTCAGCCTGAGCGGCGGCGAGATGGTGAAACTTCGCCAGCCGGAATTCCGCTTCGTCGACCTAGCCTATGGCGACTTCCCCGCCAGCATGATGACCTCGTCGCGCATCGGTTCACCGATCTTCGGCCTCGGCTTGCTGGAGGCCGTGCCCGAAGGCACGCTCGTGGCGCTGGCGGCAGTCGGCAAACCGGCGGGCATCAAGGGCAAGGTCAATTACGTGTGGGATGCCGAGCTGAAGAAGAGCGTGCCGGGCCGCTTCGGCTGGAAGGCCAACATGCCCAACCTGCGCCAGCAGATCGCCGGGGCGATGGTCGGCGACCTCGGCATCACCTCGCCGCTGTTCCCGCAGGAGAACTGCATGCTCGTGCAGAGCGACTGCGCGAAATCACCTTCCGACGGCAAGCCGGAATTGAGCGCCGCGCAACTCGACGCGACAGAGTTCTATCACTTCGCCCTCGCCGCTCCACAGCCGCGCAACAACGGCGACAAGCAAGTTAAGCGCGGCGCAGTCCTGTTCGGGAAGGCGCAGTGCGCGGCCTGCCATGTGCCAGAACTGAAGACCGGCGAGTTCGCAAAATACCCGGCGCTTTCCAACCGCACCATCCATCCCTATACCGACCTGCTGCTGCACGACATGGGCGAAGCACTCGCCGATCACAGACCGGACTATCTGGCGAATGGCCGCGAATGGCGCACGCCGCCGCTGTGGGGGATTGGTCTCGCGCAGAAGATCGAAGCGCGTGCCGGTTTTCTGCACGACGGACGCGCCAGATCTTTGCTGGAAGCGGTGTTGTGGCATGGCGGGGAAGGTGCCGGTTCAACGCAAGCAGTCAAGGATATGACAGCAGCCGACCGAAATGCGCTGATCGATTTCCTGGAATCGCTGTAGGACGGCAAAAACCAACCGCCCCTACGCCAGCAACTGCTCAAACTCCCGCGCGGGTAGCGGTTTGGAAAACAGGAAGCCCTGAGCGTAGTCGCAGTGCATAGCGTGTAGCAGGTCGCGTTGCCGCATGGTTTCCACGCCCTCGGCGATGACTTTCAGACCTAGTTTGTGCGCCATGACGATGATCGCCTCGCACACGATCTGGTCGTCATGGTCTTCGGTCATGTCGCGCACAAAGGATCGGTCGATCTTGAGATAGTCGATGTCGTATTTTTTCAGGTAGGACAACGACGAGTAGCCCGTGCCAAAATCATCGAGCGCTACCTGCACGCCAGAATCACGAATGGCGAGCAACTTATCGGCCACATCCCCGTCCAGCAGCAATCCTTCGGTGATCTCTATCGCGACACTGCTCCCGGGCAGATCAAGTTTCTGCAAGTGAGCCATCCACTCGCTGAAGCTGTGCCGCTCCGAATGGAATTGCACCGGCGATTTATTGACGCCGATCTGGAACAAGGGATGACCGTTCATGCGCAGATGCTTCACCAGTTGAGCGGCCTGCCGGAACACCCAATCGCCGATCTCGACGATCTGACCGGTCTCCTCGGCGATATGGATGAATTCGTCCGGCGGCACCAGGCCGCGCACCGGATGCTGCCAGCGGATGAGCGCTTCCGCCTTGTGAACATGGCCCGACTTCAATTCGATGATAGGTTGATAATGGATCACAAACTGTTTCTCCGCCAGCGCACTGCGCAGATCCCGTGCGATCTTCATGTGATGCTCGGCAGCCTCCTGCAGTTCAGGAGTGAAATAGTGAAAGCGGTTGCGACCAGCAGCCTTGGCCGCATACATGGCCTGATCGGCGTACTTGAGCAGATCGTTTATCTTCACAGTATCGTTGGGAAAAAGCGTGATGCCGATGCTGACGCTGATGAAAGCCAGCTCCTCCCCCAGTTGGAACGGTTCGGCCAGCACAGCGCAGATATTCTGCGCGATCCGTTCGACGACTGACAGGTCCGCCAGGCCGGTGAGAAGGATCGTAAATTCGTCACCGCTCAACCGGGCCACCGTATCGGTTTCGCGCACACACTCGCACAGACGCCGCGCGGTCTCCTTCAACAACAGGTCACCCATATAGTGCCCCAGCGTGTCGTTGACCTCCTTGAAAAGATCGAGATCGAGAAACAGCAATGCCAACGGCAAGCCGGAACGGTTGGATTCTTTCATCGCCTGCTCCAGGCGGTCGGCAAACAATCGGCGGTTGGGCAGGCCGGTCAGGTCATCGTAGTTGGCCTGTCGCTCGATCTGCTGCTGGGCACGCTGTCTTTCGGTGACATCGTGAAATACCAGCACCGCTCCACTAATCTTTCCTTGCGTATCCTTCACGGGCGCAACGGAATCCTCGACCGGAACCTTGCGTCCGTCACGCGAGACCAACACCGTATTGATCTTCAACTCCCCGGTCTTGCCATCGCTCAACACCGCGCTGACCGGGTCCGGTGATGTCGTTCCGGTCTGCCCGTCATATATCGTGAACACCTCGCTCAAAGGCTTGCCTGCCGCCTCGGCTTGCGTCCAGCCCAGAATCGTCTGCGCTACCGAGTTGAGATGTTCGACCCGTCCGTCGACATCGGTCACGATCACAGCATCACCGATAGACTCGAAGACGATGCGCGCACGCTCGTTGTCGCGGCGCGCCCTTTCTGAGAACGCATGCTGCATGCAGGCCAGGCTGGCATCGGCCAGACGCGCCAATATCGGCTTGAGTATCTGCAACAGGTGGCGCGGCAACGGCGAGGTGCGCTGCAACATCACAAAGCCGTTCTGACCGAGCGGCAGCAGATGGTAGAACAGGCCGCCTTCTTCGATCGCCGCCTCGGTTGCCCGCAGCATCGCATCGCGTTGATGCATTTCGATGGCACGACCGACAGACGGGACATGCTGCAGGTCCGCAAAGGCCAGGCGCGGATAACTGAAGCAGATGGCCGCGCCGTTGTCCGACAACGCATCCTCCTGCCATAACATCCCTGCACGACAACCGAGCAGCTTGAGCGCGGGCGGCAGGAACTGCCGCCACATCCCGGCTAGGTCGAGTTCGCGCCCCACCAGCATGGATAGTGCATATTGCGTGGCGATCAGGTCGAACTTATCGAGCGACTTATTCACCGGAGAATGCTCCCATCACGATGGTTTTGTTGTAGTACTCGAGACAGCCCTCGTCGCGCCCCGCGATCTCACCGACAGTCAGCGCCCCGAACACGGGCACACCGTCCGGTAACGCTTGGGTCATGGCAGCGACTTCTTCCGGGTATCTGCCACCGAGAAACAACGAACGTCCGACACAGTCGAATGCCAGCACGAACCCGCCGTCGACATGCAATCGTCCGGCCACCTGACCCACAGTACTGATGAGTTCGTCGGCATCGCCCGAAAGGATATAGAGCAACGCGCCTTCGGGGAATTCACCGACACAGAGCAGGCTATCCGCCCGTCTGACGACCGTCTCGCGCACGACGATGTCGCCGTCCCATTTCTTGAGACCGAAAGGATGGTGGCTGGCGATCTCGAAATACGGGCGGTCATCAAAGCGCTGTTCGCCGATCTTCTCAACCTGTTCGCGGTAGACTTCAAAAGCGGGCCGGTAATCCAGTTCGTGAATGGTTGCTCCCTCGCTTCGGGTCACCAGGAAAGGGCCCGACAGCACCTGCCAGCCGTGCCCCACCTCGACCCCGCTATGCATTGGCAAACCAGCCAGCTGCGCGGCATCCGCCAACACACCGGCATTACTGAACAAACAGGGTTTCTGGATAAATTCAAGCGAACCGGCGCCACCGCCCAGATAGCGCCGGTTCATACCCAGCGCATCGTAGATTGCATCCAGCACGGGGGTGATCCGCCTTGCGACTCCGTCGAGTAGCACAATGACTGTCGGCATTTCCTGCAACACGGTGTCGAACTCGGCTATCTGCGACGCGAGATCTGTTTCCGGATCGCTGATGCGTTCGATGTGCCGCACCTCGACTTCAGCATCAAGCCCGCACACTAAAGTGCCTCGATCAAAATTCTTTTGCGCATGGATAATCTGGGGAAATATCCCGCCAAAAACCGGAACCGGCAATTGGCTCAGCTTGCGATCGACAACGTCGATGGGAAAATGATTGGCATCACAGGACAGCAAGAACAGGCTGCGCGCGCCTGCGGCAACGGCGGCATCCATATTGCGGAAGAACGCATCCAAGTTCCCCGCAGGTTCGAACCAGATTTTCTTATTCACGACATAACCTTTTGCGAAGTCATGACAGCCATTCGCCAATTACGGATCGGCGATACCGCATTCATCGACAAAACATATCCGATTGGAATTCAATTTATCAGAAAACCATCGCGAATACATGGATAAAGTTTGGGGGTGAGGATTTTTGGAGCCATGCGCGCAGAAGCGGATATCCGCCCGGGTCACGGAAATTCGTAGCCGAAGCCGCGCATCACCTTCTGCGCTCTCTCGCTCTTCAGGAAAACGAGGAAAGCTTTGGCCGCTGCCGGATCTTTTGCACCGGCCAACAACACCGCGCTCTGGCGGATGGGGGTGTGCATCTCGGGCGGCACCAGCCACCAGGAACCGGAGCTCACCTTGCCGTCGCGCATCACCTGCGACAGCGGGATGAAAGCCAGCTCGGTCCTTTCGCTGGCGGCGAACCGATATGTCTCGATCACATCGTCGCCCTTGTCCAGTTTGCGTTGCATCGCGTTCCACATCGTCAGCTTGGTCAGCGTCTCTTTCGCCGCCACGCCGTAGGGCGAGTTGACCGGATTGGGAATCGCCAGCAGGTTGAAGTTGCCACGATTAAGTACCAGTCCCTTGTCATCCACGAAACCGTCTTGCGCGCTCCACAGCACCAACCGTCCCGTGGTATAGATGAAACGCGAACCGGTGACCGCCGTACCTTCCTGCATCATGCGCTTGGGCAGTTCTTCATCCGCCGAGAGGAACACATCGAACGCCGCGCCTTTTTTGATCTGCGCATACAACTTGCCACTGGCCCCCGGTGTGACCTTCACCGCGTGTCCGCTTTCCTTCTGGAACAAGGGCACAAGGCGCTCCATGGGGGCGACAAAGTTGGACGCCACTGCGACGCTCACTTCGCCGGCCTGCACCGGCGAAGCCATCAGTCCGCACAACATCAATATGGCGGCGAACTCGTTACGCAATGGGATTTGCATCTTCTGCTCCTGACTTGAATGGCTACCATGATAGCTCGCCAAGCGGCAAGTAGCGAAAGGTATAGGTCGTTTGGCATATTGACCGAGGGGTTTTGGGCGGGTACGGTTCACCCCACGACCATTCTGCACCGACGATTTCCGCGCTATGGCTCAACATCGTCGGCAGATACCGTTACACTTCGTCCGGGCTGTTCTGGATCTGCAGTCAGCGCCTCACCCCAAAATTCACTCATAAGGAGTCGCAGCAATGAAAAGAAGCATCGGCGTACTGTTACTGGGCGCATGGCTCATCCTCACCGGACTGGCACATCTGCTCCATTTCAGTTTCTCCGGCATGGGCACGGTCATGGCCATTCTTGCCACCGCCTCCGGAGTGATGATCATTCTGGGGCTGTAAGGACAGCGAAGCCGTTTTGCCGATGAAGCGACCTTTCCTCATCCTTGTGCTTGTGCTGCTCGGCTGCAGCAAACCCGTTGTCACCGGCGACTGGAAGAACGCGCCGGTCGATCCCATCAAGCCGGGAGCCATCGTGAAGCTCCGTGTCGCCTACGCGAACAATCCGCGTCTGGCGCGCTTCTCGCCGGACCATCTGCGCATCGTGCTGGCTTCCGCCCAACTGACCATGTGGAAGAACTTCGGCACCTTCGTCGAGTTCACCGACATCACTGAGACCGGGGTCGAGCAGATGTTCGCGCTCATCCCGTCGCCGATACGGGCGGCGCGCGTCGAATCGATCTATGACTTCAAGTCCGGAACCGGTGACAGACGCATGCTGGCCGAGGGGATCAACAACACGCTGACCGAACGCAAGACGAAACTGGAAGATGCGCTGACCTTTGCGGCGCCCTATCTGCCGGGTTCGCCGCCAAAGGACCTGATGGCGCTTTCCGAATCGCTGACGAAAGTGATGCTGGAAAGGCTGGAACAGTGGCGCCATGTCATGGCGGCCGACGGGGCGCCGGTACTCGATGCCTCGCCGTACAACGAATGGGTCTACTGGGACACGCTGGGTTACGGCAACCTGCAATACGATCTGGTGCTGACCAACCAGTTCATCGCCAGCGCCGAGTACTACGGCGTCGACATCCATTCCGCGATCCGCGGCGGGGTGACGGTAGGCACCACTTCCTACAGCCGCAACAGCCCGTATGCTTCATATGTGTTTATGAGCACGTTCCCGTTCACGGACAATTCCGAGAACACGCGGCAGTTGCGTGACGGCGACTATTCTGAAGAATTGGCTGCAGAACTCGCTGGAGCCTATCTGGCACACGAGATCGGTCACCTCCTGTTCCAGCTCGGACACCCGTTCGGCCAAAAAGCATGCGCGATGAATCCGGTCAGCATGCTGCGTTTCCGCGAGTGGTACACCCAGATCAACGGCAAGGAATGTCCGATCGGCAGCCGCCCGGAAATGAGAGCCGGCGCGATTCCACCCTCGTTCAACGGGGACTGGCTGAAGTTGACGCCTGCACCATAGGTACAAACAGAGTCGCCCCCCTTTTTCTGGATGGGGAATTGCAGTTTCGACCTCCAGCTCCGGCCATCTCCACACCCGCATCAGGCTTGATTGTTCCCCGCAGCAGGATGAAAATCCCAGCATCTGCCCGATTCGGTTACTGCCATGGAACTGAACGATCCGATACTGAAGGTTCTCTATGCGTACACCAAGGCGTTGTCGGTCGCTCTGGGTTACCGCGATCAGTTGACGCGCCTGCACTCCGAGCGGGTGCGCGACCTTTCTGCAGCGATCGGCATCTGCAGTGGATTGTCCGAAAGCCAGCTGGAAGCCCTGAAGATCGCGGCATCATTCCACGATATCGGCAAGATCGGTATCCCCGACCACATCCTGCTGAAACCTTCAGCTTTCACTGCGGAGGAGTGGGGGCAGATGAAGAAGCATTCCGAGATCGGTGCAGAGATCATCGCGGCGACCGAGATCGATGGCGCACACCAGGCCTCGGTAGTGATCCGCCACCATCATGAACACTTCGACGGCTCCGGTTATCCGGACGGTCTCGAGCGCGAGAATATCCCGATCTGCGCCCGTATCATCTCCATCGCCGACAGCTACGATGCCATGACCGTCACCAGGACATACCACAGCGCCAAACCCCACCCGGAGGTGATAGAGATCATGCGCAAGGAGATCGGGATCAAACACGACCCCGCGCTGATGGATATCTTTTACGAAGTCATCGAATCAGGCGAATTCAGCCCGATCAAGGGCCGATCAGCGTAGTGCGCCGATGTAGCGACCGCTATCTTTGTTCTCTTCGATCTTGGTGGTTGCGGCAGGTGTGTCGAGCAGGCCGAACTGGTTCATCAGCTGGATGACGACGAGCACCAGTTCCGGATCGTCGGCATTGCTGAGTTCTTTCAGGGTGAGTTCGGCGTAGCCCAGGTCGCCGCTCATTTTGACCAGGTCCAGATTGGTCCCCGTTTTTTTTGCCAATACCTTTAACTTGGCCAGTAAGGCCAAGGTTGCTGGATCAAGCATGCTTAAGCTCCCGTTTTTTTGCTTTTATTATTTTCGTTATGCAAGCGTTTTAGTTATAAACGATTCCCCCTAAAACTCTTTTGATCACTCTTCATCCACTTGCGCCAGCACGACACCGATGGCTTGTTCCATATCCTGGGTCAGGCTCAGGCAGTGTTCGCCGCCGCCCACCAGATAGACGTTGAACTTCCCGCCCTGCAACGCAGGCGGCAGACGTGCGGGCATGTCATCGTCGTTGCAGAAGGTGAAACGCAGATCCGGCCAGCTCTTCTTCAACGACTCCAGCGTGTCATCGTTCAGCGTGCCGATGGAAGTGGCCGCATCGGCGATCTGCTGCAATGTGGCGACGGAAAGCATGATCAGTCTTCCTCGGTGTCGGCGAAGCGGCTCAGCGATTTGGCTTCCACGCCGAGTATCTTGGCGAGCCAGGGCGGCGGTGCGTCGAGCACAGCTTGCAGGCGTTGCAGCGCGATGCTGGCTTTGCCGCCTTCCGGCGCTTTCACGGGATGGATGTTGGCGCGCACGGCCTTGGCCGCTGCCGGCCCGCCGATGGATTGCACGTAGACGATCTGGCAATCCTTGATCAGATTGGCGCGCGCGACGTTCTTGTCTTCAGCGTCGTCAGCAAGACTGGTGGAACGGATCTCGATCAGGCGTATGTCTTCGGGCCCGACCTGATAGATGAGGAAACGAGGGCAGGAACCGAAGTGACCGTCCAGGTTCTCCTCGGTGTTCGACGCCACCGCCACGCGCAGACTGCCGGGCATGTCGCCATCCTTGTAGACGGACAGCGGCGGCAGATCTTCGGCATCGGCAGATTGGCCCCACAGATGGCGCACCGCCAGTTTGATCGAGGCGCTATCCATGTCCGGATCGACCGTCTCTTCGCCGGAGAGGATGAGCTTGATGTCGGCCACGGTCACCTTGGCGAGTTTCTCTTCGGTGATCGGCAGGCCGAGGTTGTCCCCCAGCTTGGCCGCGAAGGCACCCGCATTCACATCGGCGAGGACGCGCGCGGCTTGCGCGATGCGCAGTGCGGCGGCTTTGGTGATGACGGTGGTGGTAGTCATATCGATACCTCTTGTTTTTTCAACACCCCCAAGCCGTTCGGCCTGAGCTTGTCGAAGGCTATTTGTCCGCTCACCCTTCGACAGGCTCAGGGCGAACGGAAATTTTGTTACGCTGCGATCTGCGTGATGCAACCCTTGATCGGGCAGACCTTCACGCACTGAGGCTTGTCGAAATCGCCTTCGCACTCGGTGCATTCGTTGGCGTTGATGACGTACACGCCCTTCTTCACGCTGATGGAAGCCGTGGGGCAATCTGCCACGCAATCGTCGCAACCGGTGCACAAGTCAGCATTGATCTTATATGCCATGATAATTCTCCTAGTCGTTTATTCCGCAGCATCCAGACGCTTGGCGCGCAACGAGATCGGCAACCGGGCCGGAGCCGGCTGCGGCTCGATGTAATACGTGCCGCCGTTGTTCAGCTTGATCTCGCCGCCCCACTTCTCCGGGGTGTCGAACTCCATCGAAACGATGGCGTCCTCGAGGTCGCGCTTGGGCAGGTAGAACACGTACGCACCTTTGCTGCCTTGGATCATGATGTTTGCCATTGCAACTCCTTGAGTTGCAGTTCTGAGCGACGGGTTCTGAGTGCTGAGTAAAACCGCCATACCCACTCAGCACTCAGTCCTCGCTACTCAGTCCTGCCTTAACGCACCAGGTCGTGGTTGTAGTCCGTCGTCCCCATACCGCGGGTCTCTTCGTCCAGACGCTCCAGCACTGCATTGGTCAGTGTGGTGAGCATCTGCATGGCACCCTCATAGCCCAGTGTGGTGGCGCGATGCAGGTGGTGACGATCGAAGATCGGGAAGCCGATACGGATCAGCGGAACCTCGAACTCTTTGCCCTTGGCCAGCGTGTCGCGCTGGATGAACTTGCCGTAGGAGTTGCCGATCATGAAGTCCGGCTTCTCGGTCAGCACCAGCGAACGGAAGTGCCACAGGTCGGCACCCGCGAACAACTGGGTGTTCTTGCCGTAGGGGCTCTCGTCCAGCATCGCTTTCATGGCCTTCGTCCACTTCTTGCTGCCGTTGTTGCACAGCACGTGCAGCGGCTCGATACCCAGCTCCATCAGGAACTTGGTCATGCCCAGCGTGAAGTCGGGATCACCGTACAGGCTGATCTTCTTGCCGTGCAGCCAGGTGTGGCTGTCGGTCATCATGTCGACGAAGCGGCCGCGCTCTTTCAGCAATGAGGGCGGGATCGCCTTGCCGGTGACTTCGGACACTTTCATCAGCCATTCGTCGGTCCACTCCAGACCCATCGGGATGTTCAGCTTCGGCACTTCATGCTTCCATGTGGTGTCGAGGAACTTCTTGGTCTTTTCCAGCTGCATCGGCTGCATCAGGAAAGTGGTGGTCGCGTTCGGTGCGTCCTTGATCTCGTCCTGGGTCGTGCCGCCGGCGTACATGCGGAACTGGCCGTCAGCCGGTGTATCCAGCACTTCGGTTGGATCGCTCAGCATGGTGTGCGCAACGCCCATCTCGTCCAGCATGCGATGGATGACGCGGTAGTTGCCGAGGTAAGTCTCGAAACCGGGAACGATGTTGATCTTGCCGTTCTTGCCCGGAACCTTATCGTCCATGCTGTTGCGGGTGAAGTAACCGATGATGCCTTCGAACATATTGTCCCAACCGGTGACGTGCGAACCCACGAAAGACGGGGTGTGCGCGAACGGAACAGGGTAGTCCTCGGGGATGTTGCCGGCCTTCTTGGTGTTGCGGATGAAGGCGTTCAGGTCGTCACCGATAACTTCGGCCATGCAGGTCGTGGATACGGCGATCACGTCCGGCTTGTAGATGGCGCGGCAGTTTTCCAGACCGTCGATCATGTTCTTCTGACCGCCGAACACGGCTGCGTCTTCAGTCATGGAGTCGGAAACACAGGAGACCGGCTCGCGGAAGTGACGATTGAAGTAGGTGCGGAAGTAAGCCACGCAGCCTTGCGAACCGTGCACGTAGGGCATGGTCTTCTCGAAGCCCAGTGCGCACAACACCGCACCCAGGGGTTGGCAGGCCTTGGCCGGATTGACGGTCAACGCTTCGCGCTTGAAGTTGAGTTCGCGGTACTCCATCGTGGTGGTCCACTTGAAGGTCTCGGCGATCTTGTCGGCTTCATGGCGCTCTTCGAAAGAGTTCTGTTTGTTGGTCAGCGATTCCTTGTACTCGTCCTGACGGAACAATGGATAACAGGGTTTGATGTCATCAGCTTGTTGCATTTTTATCTCCTTAGCCGCACTGCCAATTTGCAGATGCCGGCACAGATTGATAGATGGGCGGCGTCGCCACCGCCCGCTTGTTTCTTACGCTGCCTTCTTTTCCGTTTCGGAATCAGCCTTCTTCAGCCACGGTGCCTGCATCTTGCCCCAGCACGGGTTGTTCAAAGTCATGTCCATGTCGCGGGCAAAGATGGCGAAGCCGTCGTAGCCGTGGTACGGGCCGGAATAGTCCCAGCTGTGCATCTGGCGGAAAGGAACACCCATCTTTTGGAAGATGAACTTTTCCTTGATGCCGGAACCGACCAGGTCTGGCTTGACGCGTTTGACGAACTCCTCGAACTCGAAGCCGGTGACATCGTCGTACAGCAGTGTCGCGTTGCCCATATCCTTGATGGTGCGGTCGTAGTCGTCGCCGTGGGCGAACTCGTAACCGGTACCGACCACTTCCATGCCCAGGTCTTCATAGGCACCGATCACGTGACGCGGACGCAGACCACCCACGTACAGCATGACGCGCTTGCCTTGCAGACGCGGCTTGTACTTGTCGATCACGGCTTGCATCAGCGGCTGGTACTTGGCGATGACGCGCTCGGCACCTTCCTTGATCTTGTCGTCGAACTTCGCGGCGATGGCACGCAGCGACTCGGCAACCTTGGTCGGGCCGAAGAAGTTGTATTCCATCCAGGGGATGTTGTACTTCTCTTCCATGTGGCGCGCGATGTAGTTCATCGAACGGTAGCAGTGGATCAGGTTGACCTTGACATAAGGTGTCTTCTCCATCTCGGCGATGGTGCCGTCACCGGACCATTGCGCGACAACGCGCAGACCCATCTCTTCCAGCAGGATGCGGGAAGACCAGGCGTCGCCGCCGATGTTGTAGTCGCCGATCACGGCCACGTCGTACGGTGTGGACTCGAACGCCTTGCCATCACGGCGCGGCAGAACCCAGTCACGGATCGCATCGTTGGCGATGTGGTGACCCAGCGATTGCGACACGCCGCGGAAACCCTCGCAGCGCACCGGCACGACCGGCTTGTCGATCTCTTTGGCGGCTTTCTTGGAAACGGCCTCGATATCGTCACCGATCAGACCGATCGGGCACTCGGATTGCACGGAGATACCTTTGTTCAGCGGGAACAGCTGCTCGATCTCGCCGATCAGTTTGGCGAGCTTCTTGTCGCCGCCGAACACGATGTCCTTTTCCTGGAAATCGGAAGTGAAGTTCATCGTGCCGAAGGTGTTCACGCCGGTGGTGCCGACGTAGTAGTTACGGCGACCGGCGCGGGAATACTGACCGCAACCGACCGGGCCGTGGGAAATGTGGATCATGTCCTTGATCGGGCCCCACACCACGCCTTTGGAACCGGCGTATGCGCAACCGCGAATGGTCATCACGCCCGGCAACGATTTGCGGTTGGAGGTGATGCACTTCTTGGACTGTTCGATCGAGTGATCATTGACGGCGAGGTGTTTCTCGCGGTCTTTCTTTGCTTTCTCTGGATAAACCTCAAGCACCTCCTGAATCAGGGCCTGGGTTTCTTCGCGTGTTAATGCTGTCATTTCATTCTCCTAAATTGACCCACTAATCTGTGGCGTCCGTCAGAGTTTCATTTCGGTGAGGCTGGCGGACCGGACAATGCCGACCCGCCACTCTCAAGCCCTTTTATCAGGCAGCCAGTTCGGCAGCCTTCTTGCCGATGATGGAAGTATCTTCAACTTCCATGATGCCGAATTCCATCAACAGTTCTTCCAGCTCGTCCATGGTGATCGGGGTGGGGATAACGAACTTCTTGTTGTCCACAACCTTCTTCGCCAGTGAGCGATACTCGTCGGCCTGTTTTGCTGTCGGATCGTATTCGATCACGGTCATGCGGCGGATCTCGGCGTGCTGCACAGCGTTGTCGCGCGGCACGAAGTGGATCATCTGTGTGCCCAGCTTGGAAGCCAGTGCCATGATGAGTTCATCTTCGCGGTCGGTTTGACGGCTGTTGCAGATCAGACCTGCCAGACGCACGCTGCCGGAGTTCGCATACTTCACGATGCCCTTGGCAATGTTGTTGGCGGCATACATCGCCATCATTTCGCCGGAGCAAACGATGTAGATCTCCTGTGCCTTGTTTTCACGAATCGGCATAGCGAAACCGCCGCACACCACGTCGCCCAGCACGTCGTAGAACACGAAGTCGAGTTCGTCGTCGTACGCGCCTTCTTCTTCGAGGAAGTTGATGGCGGTGATAACGCCGCGGCCGGCGCAACCAACACCAGGCTCAGGACCACCGGACTCGACACACTTGATGCCGCCGTAACCAACCGACAACACGTCTTCGAGTTCCAGATCCTCGACGCTACCGGCTTCAGCAGCCAGTTCCATCACGGAGTTCTGAGCCTTCGAGTGCAGAATCAGGCGGGTAGAGTCGGCCTTGGGGTCGCAACCGACGATCATTACTTTCTTGCCCATTTCAGCAAGAGCCGCTACCAGGTTCTGGGTCGTAGTGGATTTACCGATACCACCCTTCCCGTAAATTGCGCATTGACGCAGTGCCATGTTAGTCTCCTTGAGAGTTGCAAAATTTAAGTCGCGATTGAAAACTGTCGCTCGCACCCAGTACATCGCAAGCTCCGTGCCACCCACCCAACAAACACCCAACCGCCTGAAATGCATAAGAAAAATAATTCAACCCCACAAGGAATGGCGGATGTGGAACACAACAAGAACGAGGCCTTTGTAGCAGTAGCTACAACACCGACAGTGGTCCTGCCCCGCTCGGCCCGCCTCCCCATCAACCGCTGCAACCTCCCCGCCGACATCCTCGGCGGCCTCACCTTCCAGCGCTCCCCGGTCGCACTCGAACTCGACGGCGTCGCCCAATTCCACCGCGGCCTGTTCGCCCTGCTCGACAAGATCGACGACGCCAAGGAAAGAGCCGACGCCTTCACCATGCACATGAACGCCTCGTTCTATCTGGACGAACCGGAACAGGCTGGCTACAGCGCCCAATCAAAACAAAAGAGACAAAAGGCCGACTACCTGCGCATGGTGCGCGGCTGGAGCTTCGATGCGGATGGCCGCGAAGGTGCGGCATTGAAAGGCTGGGTGGAATCGCGCTTCGGATTATTGCCAAGACACCACGGCGGCCAGATACGCGACCTGTCGGGCGAAGCCTACCGCCGCTACCTGGAGATGCGCGCAACGGCGGTGTATGGAACCAACGCGCTCGAATCGCAGTTCGACCTGCTCTACACCTACTGCCAATACGAACTCGCGAGACTCTATCCCAAGGAGACACACCTCACCCTTTACCGCGGCGTGAACCGCGTGGACGAACACGAGACCCTGGCGACGCTGGACAACAAACACCGCGTGGTGCTGTTCAACAACCTCAATTCCTTCACCGCCAACCGCGAACGCGCCGACGAATTCGGCGACTACCTGCTCAGTGCACAGGTGCCGCTATCCAAAGTGTTCTGCTATACAAGCTTGCTGCCGGGGATGTTGCAAGGGGAGGACGAGTACACCGTGGTGGGTGGGTTGTATGAGGTTAGTATTGCGGCGTATTGATCACAACGAGCTTTACCGAAACCGTATTACCTGAGAAACCGGATGAACAGCCATCCGTGAAAATTTAGGTCGCCCTATACAGATCAGGCAGAGTAATGCACGCACTAACATCATGAAAGTCATAGACAACATTGACAAGCCATCTGACTTTAGGCGACATTGCCGCTCTATAAAACTGTTTTCTAATTTTTTAGGCTTACTCGGAGTTTCTTATGTTCAAACTAATTCTAGTTTTTCTTGCATCCATTGGACTAACAACTGCTGTGTACGCAGACCAACCTTTAAACCAATCAGATGCCCTTAACGGTTTAGCTCACCTGTTTTACGATGACAAAGAAACCCCCACCTTTGGGCAGCAATATTTAGATCCTAAAAAATTGGACCTTTCCCTTTCCAGTCTCGGCCATATCAACGATTACCTTGATAAAGTCAGGAAAGATGAAAACATACATAAAAATTGGAATGTGGTTGTACTTCGGGCTGGTGCATATGTTGGCGAAGTAATTCGGGCCAATGACAAGAAAAAAGTCTGGATTTGGATAGACTATCAGGATGCAATAAAAATAAACCCTAAAATCGAGACCTTTGGAAAATCTATTGCAACTGTTGCAGTTCTCTTCGACGGGAAAGATGGTTTTTTGTTTCCTCTTGCCAAAGTAGAGAAATACTTGATCAATGGAAAAGAAGATGATGTTCAATTTTTTGCTCAGGTCATTCTCGCTCAGTAAACGAAATCAAAGGGGGCCGCATAAACTGACCCGGCATTTTGGAATCAAAGGGGAATCAAAGGGGTCTACCATCGCATTTGCTTTACACCCCAACTCTTAAAGACGCAATCAGCTTCGCCCTCAAATAATAAGGGACGCACCACGATTTCCTGAGCCGGCCCTCCCGTCTACATCCTCATAGTTTCATGCACACCTTTCCCTTGGCCGATTTCTTGCTCAATACCTTCCTGTAGCACTCTGCAACATCGACTGACATCCGTCTGACTCTTGCAACCCCAACATCTGCCGAGTTCCCAAGCGGCGCAGCACGGTTGTAGGCAATCTGACATCGCCGGCGCATGTTGTCGAGTCGCGTTCGCAACCATTTCAGGAAAAGACGATGAAGTTCTACATGACACCCGGTTCGTGCTCGACCGGTATCCACATCCTGCTCGAAGAGTTGGAGCTGGTATTCGAGGTGACTCTGGTGAATCTGTTGGCGGGCGATCATCTGCGGCCGGAGAATCTGGCGGTCAATCCGAAGGCGACTATCCCGACGCTGGTGCGCGACGACGGTTCAGCCATCACCGAATTCCAGGCCATCGCGTGGTGGCTGGCGCGTGCTTACCCCAAGGCGAAGTTGTTGCCGGATGACATCGAGGGCGAGGTGCGCGTGATCGAGACGCTGGACTACGTGGTGGGCACGATCCACGGACAGGGTTACACGCGCATCTTCACCACCGAGAATTATTCGACCAACAAAGCCGAACACGAGGCGATCCAGGCGCGCGGGCGCGAGATCGTGGACAAGGGGCTTGCGCTGATGGACGGCGTGCTGGCAGGCAAGGAATACGTGGCCGGCAGTTTCAGCATCGCCGATGCGGCCTTGTTCTATGTGGAATTCTGGGCGGACAAGATCAAGATTGAACTGCCGCCCAATTGTTTGGCGCATTACCAGCGCATGCTGCAACGCCCTGCGGTGCGCCGGGTGTTGATGGAGGAAGGTTACCGGGTATGAGCGAGAAACCTGCAGCAATGAAGACACAGCTCGACTGGTCTGCCTACGAGAGCTACGGCAGTTTCGGCAGCTTCGATTTCGGCGGCTTTGGCGAAAGCACTGTGGCAGAACCTGCCACAGATGGTGGCGGTTATGCCAAGGCGGCAGCGGTGTGCATGGGCAAGCGCCATTGTCAGCAAAAAGACAAGGGCGTGATGTGCCCCAGCTTCCGCGTCACCGACGACGAGAAGCATTCCACCCATCATCGTGCGGTCACGCTCAAGGCCGCGCTCGATGGCGAATTGGGCGCACATCCATTCCTGAGCGCGGAGCTGGCGGAAGCGATGGAGCTGTGCGTGAGTTGCAAAGGCTGCAAGAGCGAATGCCCACATGGTGTGGATATGGCGTTGCTGCGGGTGGAAGCATTGGCACAGCGCTGGCAGCAACTCGGGTACGTGCCGCTGCGTGAGCGTTTGTTCGCCAATACGCCGCGCTTTGCCCGGCACCTGAAATTGATCAACTGGGTGGGCACGTTGCGTAAACGCGTGCCGTTGATCGCCAAGGCGATGGAAAGTTGGCTGGGTATCGCGGCCAGGCGTTCACTCCCCAGGGCGGCGGCGCAAGATTTCATTTCATCGCAACCGCGATCGGTCGCGGTGACCGAGGGCGCGCGTGAAGTCGTGCTGCTGGTGGATACTTTCTCCAATCATCTCGATCCGCAGATTGCGCAGGCGGTACTGGATGTGTTGCAAGCCGCCGGTTACACGGTGCACATCGCGCAACCGGCGGCGGGCGAACGTGCGCTGTGCTGCGGCCGCACTTTCCTCTCCAACGGGTTGATAGACGAGGCGCGCGCCGAAGCCACGCGTTTGCTGGATGCGCTCACCCCTTTCGCCGAGCGCGGACTGCCGGTGATCGGGCTGGAACCTTCCTGTCTGCTGATGTTGCGAGACGAGTATCACGCGCTGGGTCTGGGCGAGCGTGTCGCAAAGCTCGCCAATGCTGCCGTGCTGCTGGAAGAATTCCTCGCGCGCGAACACGATGCAAAACGGCTGACTTTGCCGCTCAAGCCGCTGACCGGCAAAGTGCTGGTACACGGCCACTGCCACCAGAAGGCATTCGGTGTCATGCCCGCGATGGGCAAGGTGCTGGGGCTGGTGCCGGGCTTGCAGGTGGAATTCATCGAATCGAGTTGCTGCGGCATGTCGGGTTCGTTCGGCATGGAGGCGGAGCATTACGATGTGGCTATGCGGATGGGCGAGCTGTCTTTGTTGCCCGCAGTGCGCGCCGCCGATGCGGACACGCTGCTGATCGCCAACGGCACCAGTTGCCGCCACCAGATCCGCGACGGCGCAGCGCGCGAGGCGACGCATCTGGCGCAGGTGTTGCAACGGGCGCTGCGGTCCCCGCAGGACAGTTGAGCTCGGTCTTTTTTCAGCAACGCTTCGAACTGCCCTATCGGTAGCGGTTTGGGGGCAGCATCGCGGCAGACTGAAACGAATGCCGACACCGCATTGCATTAAACCCTATTCCTTCAGTGGTTTGCGCCTCACCCAACTCTGCTATGCTTGCGCCGCCCAGTCGCTGCGACCATACCTTGCAGCACGATTTTCAGCGGTTGATACTCGAAGGGAAATGCATGCTCATACCATCGAATCAAACATCACTGTCCGTCACAGACAGCGTGCCGGACACATCCGCCAGATTGGTTGAACATGTATAGCCTTCCCATCCCCTGCTCGCCTGAACGGCAAGCTGTCGCAAAACAACTGCTCAAGGTTCTCGCCGTATTTGGCGCAGTTGTGGCAGCAATCGATTTGCTGAATGGCAACCACCTTGGCGCGGCCGCGAGCGCGCTCATTTCCGTCAGCATTCTGGTTGTCATGTACATTTCCCGCAGCCGCTCCTCTCACGCGCTTCCGCTGCATTTTGTCATCTGGTTGCTGCTTTGCATGTATCTGTTCGGGACCATTTCCCATATGCCGCTGCATCCGGAAAAGGCCGTCTGGTCAACTGTCTTTCCTTTTGCCTTCTTCTATCTGGCCGGGCTACAGACTGGCTTATGGCTGTCAGTTTTCAGTCTTGCTTCCACGATCATCGCGTACCAGATGTATTCCTGGTTCGGCACCTCCCTGCAAGTGACCTATTACGGCTTCACGCAGACCGTTGGCGCATTCATCCTGTGTTCCATATTTGCCTACCTGTATGAAAAGGTCCGCACGCAACAAGAAGGACTGCTCAAACAGTCTGCGCAATGCGACCCGCTCACCGGACTGCTGAATCGTCGCGGCTTTGAGACGGTCTCCGATTCCGCCTTGCAACAAGCCTTGCGTGCGCAGCATCCCGTCGCCGTGCTGTTGATCGATTTGGACAACTTCAAACAGATCAATGACACTCAAGGTCATGACGCAGGCGACTTGTTGCTGAAAGAAGTATCCACATTGCTTCGCTCGCAGACCCGCAGCGTGGATATCATCTCCCGCTGGGGCGGCGAGGAGTTCGTTCTGCTATTGCAAAGTGACCTGGAGGGTGCAAAACAACTGAGCGAAAAGATCCGCGCGGCCATCTTTTCTCATCAGTTCTCCAGCGGACACCGCACTGCCAGCATCGGTGTCACTATCCACGAACAGCAGGAGCCGCTGGAAGAGACCATCAAGCGTGCAGATCTTGCGATGTACCAAGCCAAGAAGAGCGGAAGGAACAGGGTCGAGATAGCCTCTCGTCAAGCTGCAGATCATATGCACCGGCCTTCCGAATTGCCCCGTCCCGCATAACTGCCGCCCAAGATCCTTCCGCGCCGCTTTCGCCCTACCCCCGCACCCTTGTGCGACATGGTTTTCACTTTTGTCGCATTCCCTCCACACCCCGTCCCGCTGTAACCCCTGCCAATGCTGAATGTGCGTTCTGGCCCGTTTATTGCGATGTATCCCCTCGTTACCACCACGAGGAGTCATTTCCCATGAGCACGACATTCGACAACATCTTTACCGGCCTGTCCGATGGCACGGTCGTTCCCTATCTCGGCCCCGGCGCGCTCAACGGCGTGATCGACCCGGCCTCGGGCAAAGCCATCCCGGCGGACAGCGACAGCCTGATCATCGCGATGAACAACGGCCAGCCGATGGCGCCCAAGCTGATGTACGAATTCCCGCGTGCGGCGATGAATATCGAGCTGAAACGCGGCCGCTCGGCGGTGAACAAGTTCCTCGATGCGACTTACCGCGATACGCAGTGGAGCACTTCCGCGCTGCATACCTGGCTGGCACAGCAGAAGTTGCCCTACGTCATCGACTGCAACCGCGACACACAGTTGCAAAAACAATATGCCGCCACACCGCACACGCTGATCGTCGGCATCGCGCGCATGGCGGGCACCGGCTACCGCTTCAAGCTGTTCCAGTACGATGGCACGCAATATTCCGCCGTTGAGCAGGAGGCGGTAGACACTTCGCTGCCCGTGCTGTTCAAGCCGCTGGGCACGCCGCTGCCGGAATCGAATTACATCGCTTCGGATGCCGACTTCGTCGATTACATCACCGAGCTGATGGGCGGCTTCGCCATCCCCTCGTTCGTCAAACGCGCGCGCCAGAACAAGCGCTACCTGCTGCTCGGCCTGCGCATGAACCGCGACACCGACCGCATGGTGTTCTCCGACGTCATCTTCGGCGCGGACAAACCCGCCGGCTGGGCGCTCATCCCGCACCCGACCGACAAGGAAAAACGCTATCTGGAACGGCTCAACGTCGAGATCGTGAACGCCGACGTGGCGGATTTTCTCACTGCCGCGCAGAGCTGGAACGGTAGCCTGGCTGCAGCATGAGCAAGCACGCTGCAACATCCCCTCACCCCAACCCTCTCCCGCTTGCGGGCGAGGGGGCAAACGTAACGCGCCGCGTTGCTAAACCCATATTCGACGAGACACGCCACACGCTGGGCATGGCGGAGATGGACGCCACTCATCATGATTTCATCGCGCAGGTGGCAACACTCATCGCGGCCGACAATGCCGAGTTCCCCGCCCTGTTCCAGGCGCTGGTCATCCACACTGCCGCGCATTTCAAGGCCGAAGGGGTATTGATGCGCGAATCGAAATATCGCGGCCTGCCCGAGCACGAGGGTGAACATCATCGCGTGCTGGGCGAGTTGCAGCAGCTCAACCGCACGCTCAAGCGCGGGCACCTGCCGCTGGTGCGCGCATATGTGAAAGAAGGATTGATGGAGTGGTTCGACACCCACGTGGCGATGATGGATGCCGCGCTGGTGATGCATCTGAGGAAACAACAACAGGAATCAACCACGTAAGTGTAGTGGTCATAAGACCTTGCGCGGGGCCAGTAATAGACCTCCATCTATATATTCCGGCATATGTTCAGTTGCTATTGCCGCTGTTAGCCTGTCAGACGATCCAAGTCAGCACGAACACAGATTCGCGCGATTTGAGATAGGTAGATTGCGATTGGCTGATAGTCAGGGAGAGCAATATGCAAAACAAGATTCCGAAATTCACGTTCCATCTTTCCGATCCGTGCAGTGAGAAGTATCGCGGGATCGAGCTAGACGGAGAGATCATCCACTGGATCGATGACACCGAAGGGTTCGTCGGGATGTTCGGCTTCACTCATGACATGAGGGGCGCCGGCGTATCGCCGGAGCAGTACATCCGGAACGAATTCACCAATCACCGCGAATTCGACTTCACTGCCTGTATGCAGGCGCAGATCATCGAGTACCTCAGAGTGCACTCGAAGCGATTCATCCAGCAGTACGGCAAACAATGCGAGAAATGGCTGGCTCATCATGCAAGATTGCGCGCACCAAAGCACGAGGTCTGCGCGACCTGCAGGATCAGGCCTTTCTGTTCGCACTGAAAAGACCCGACCCGCTACAGCACCCGACAAGGCGGGATCAGTCCGCCTCGCGCTGCTGCTTCAGCTCGCCGTAGAGCACGGTCTTCACTGCGGGCGTGATGACTTCGCTACTCTCCAGTTCTTCCAGCGCATGGATCTGCGACAGGAAAAGTTCCTGTTCCAGCAGCTCGATCTGCTGTTCCGCCAGCGCCGGGTACTGCTGTTGCATCCCGGCCACCCTGTCCAGCGCATGCCCCTTGTACTCGCGATACTGGCCAAGGAGTTCATCAAAGATCTTGTCCGCCTCGAACAGGCGGATGCCTTCGTGTTCGGCCAGCCGCGACAGCATGTAGATCACCTGCTGTGCACACACTGCCATGGCGCGGTAGTACAGATACTTGTCCGCCGGGTCGCTCAACCGGTCGGTGGACATGTTGACGAGTTGACCCAGTCGCAGCCAGCGCTTGCGCAAGGTCTTGCGGTTTGGCGTGGCCGACAGTCCGTGCTCCAGGAACACCAGTTGCTGTTCGAACTTGCCAAGCGCGCGCCGATAGCCAATCTCGGTCAGTTCCGCCGCCGCATACAGCGCCTTCAGCGTCTGCTTCTCGATGCCGATGGCGTGGATCTGCAACACGCGCGCGAACATCGCCGCGAATCCGCGCGTGTTGCTGGATAGCTCGCCATAGGCTTGCCGATAGAGCGCGCCGTAGCGTTCCTGCAATTCATGCAACGCGGCCTTGTCCACATGCGGCTGGTTCTGCATCGAGGCGAGCCGCAGCAGGGTCTGCGCATACACATAGACCTTGCCCTCGTGGTACTCGACCGGCTCCAGTCCCTGCAGCTCGTTGATACGGAAACGGCGGATCGCGCCGTTGATGGTGGTGGCCTTGATGAACAAGGTGAAATAGATGCAGCCGATGGTGAGCGCCATGATGAACTCCTTGATGGAGTAGGCCTGCGTCCATTCGGGATGGCTCAGCGTATCGGGGATGAGCAGCACCATGGTCACCGCGAGCGCACCGCGCAGACTGCCCCAGGCCATCAGGTGTTGCCAGGAACTCGGGATGTGCTGTTCCAGCCGGAGCGCGTTCAACACGGCAATGACCGGATACACCGAGAACGCACGCGCCACCACCACCACCAGGATGATCACGGCCATCGCGGGCAGGATGTCGGCCAGGCCGACCGGCAAGGTGGTGAACAGAAGGCCGAGCAGGATGAACACCAGCGAGTTGGCGACGAAGGCGGCATAGCCCCAGAAGCGGCCGATGTATTCCTGCACCTCGGGCAATATCTTGAAGCGCCCGTAGCTGCCGATGCTCAGCGAGGTGATGACGGTGGCGAGGATGGATGAGATATGGATCGGCTCTCCCCAGAGCGTGAGCGAGTTGGAAGTGAACTCGGCCAGCAGGAAGGTGGCGTGCGCCGCGAGCATAGTCAGCGTGATCTGCAAGTGCTCGTGGCGGGCAAACTGCAGCAGGCGCGTGAACACCCAACCCATCAGGAAACCGAACACGGTGCCCCCGACCAGCATGGAGAAGAAGATGAAAACTCCGTGCAGCAACGAACCCGCGCCGTGAAATCCCGCACCAACCGATTCCAGCACGACCAGGAACAGCGCCAGCGCAGTGGCGTCGTTGAACAGGCTCTCGCCCTCGAAGATCAGCGCCAGGCGGCGCGGCGCGCCGAAGTCCTTGAATAGCGCCAGGATGGCGACCGGGTCGGTGGCGGAGATGAGTGCGCCGAACAGCAGCACCACGATGAACGGCACCTCGAAGCCGATCGCGCGCAGGCCCCAGTAGCCGGCGAAGGCGATGAAGAACGCCGACAGCAGCAGACCGACGATGGCGAGTGCCGAGATGGCCGCGATGTTCTCGCTGATGCGCCGGATGTTCATATTGAACGCCGACTCGAAGATCAGGATGGGCAGGAAGATGAAGAACAGCAGCTCGGGCGTGAGCTGGAAACTGGTGATGTAGGAGAATAGCGGCAGCTTGCTCAGCGGGATGAGCAGAAAGCCGACCAGCACCAGCAACACGGAATACGGCAGGCGCAACCGCGGCGCGGCGATATGGGCAAAGATAGACAGCAACAGCAGCGTGATTAGAGACAGAATGATCTGAACGGTCGAACTCATCTGGGGCGTCCGGTGTTGATTGGTATAGGTCTGCAGTTGGAAAACGACCTTCCGCCAGGACATTCTACGCCGCTGAAGCTGCTCCTCGATAGCTTGTTGAGCCCGACCTAAGCACATCCGCCGCGGCATGAACAGATTCTCTGCAAGGTGCGCTCGCTTCCCGCATTTATCGGGTGCGCGCCTATGTGAAAGAAGGACTGCCGGAATGTTTCGATACGCATCCGGCGATGATGGACAGTGCGCTGGCGATGCATCTGCGAAAGAGCAAAAACGCTACCGTTGTTCATCCATGAATAAACGGTGTACCGCAGCCCGGCCCGGCGCAAGCGCCCTGCTGTCATGCCAGTCTTATTAATATGTCGCGCCCTCACCTGTCCGGCTCACATGCGAACGAAAACCTGCCCGGCAACTAGCGTCTGCTTGTTTACAGGTGATACACTTCGACGCCATGTACAAATCTTCAACAGCGCACATCTTGATGACGCCAGCTCCGGCAAAACCACCGGATAGACGGCGTTCATGCATGTCACCGACCTGGTGAAAGACCTTCCAAAACTATCTGAACCGCACACGAATCGAGCAGAACCATGACAACAGCAACCCAACCCGGCGTCCTTAAAGTCCTCGCCAATAGTTTCCTCGGCCATACACCGCGCTGGTACAAACTGGCCATCGTCGCCTGCCTCATCCTCAACGCGGTGGTGTTCTATACCGTCGGGCCGCTGATAACCGGCTGGCTGATCCTCGGCGAATTCATCTTTACGCTGGCCATGGCTTTGAAGTGCTTTCCGCTGCAACCCGGCGGCCTGCTTGCTCTGGAGGCGGTCATCCTCGGTCTGACCGACACGCATACCGTCTACCGCGAGGTCGAACACGGCCTGCCGGTGCTGCTGCTGGTGATCTTCATGGTGGCGGGTGTGCATTTCCTGCGCGGCATGCTGTACCGCATGATCAGCCACATCCTGCTCGGCATCCATTCCCGACTCTTGCTCAACCTGGTCATCATCGTAGTGGTGTCGGTGTTCTCGGCTTTCCTCGATGCGCTCACCCTGCTGGCCGTGCTGGTCGCGGTGTCGATCGGCTTCTACGAGGTCTATCACAAAGTCGTTTCCTCCAAGGGCTATCACGAAGATCCCGACCTGACCGATGATTATGTCGATGAGCTGCATCGCGCCGACCTCGAGCAGTTCCGCGCCGTGCTGCGCAGCATGCTGATGCACGGTGCCATCGGCACGGCCATCGGCGGCGTCTGCACGCTGGTCGGCGAACCCGAGAACATCGTCATCGGCACCGAGGCGGGCTGGAGCTTCGTGGAGTTCTTCGTGAATGCGGCACCGTCCACCATCCCCACCCTGCTGGCCGGTTTTGCCACCTGTGTGGTGATCGAGAAATACAAATGGTTCGGCTACGGCGCGGAACTGCCTGCCGGTGTGCGCCAGATCCTGCTGGATGAAGACCGTCGCCAGCGCGCCAACCACACCGCGCGCGACCGCCTGATGCTCATCGCCCAGGCCGTGGTCGGGGTGCTGCTGGTGCTTGCGCTGGGCTTCCACGTCGCCGAGATCGGCCTGATCGGTTTGGCGGTCATTGTCATCGTCTCGTCCATCGCGGGCGTCACCAACGAACACCATATCGCCGAAGCCTTCATGCCCGGCCTGCCGTTCGCTTCTCTGCTGGTGGTGTTCTACGTGATCGTGGCGATGATAAGCAGCCAGCACATGTTCGTTCCCATCATCCAGTGGGTGCTGGCGATGGAGGACCGCATGCAGGTGTTCATGATCTTCGTCACCAACGGCGCACTGTCGGCCATCAGCGACAACGTATTCGTGGCCGCCATCTACATGAAAGAACTCAAGGCGGCATTCGATGCGGGACTCACCAGCCGCGAGCTGTTCGATGCGCAATCCGTCGCGGTGGTGATGGGCACGGGCATCCCGAGTATGTCCACGCCCAACGGCCAGGCGGCTTTCCTATACCTGCTGACCTCGCAGATCGCGCCGCTGATCCGTCTCGGCTACGGGCGCATGCTGTGGATGGCGCTGCCCTATGCGATCGTCACGACGATTGTTGCCGGGCTGACGCTGTACTGATCCTCACCTTGATGTCCTGCTGACGCTGGAGATTTTGCGGCTCCGGCGCGGCAGGCATCATTTCCGGCTCAATAGCAAACCACTTCAATCCTCATCATCCCCGGCCATGACACGGCGCGGAACGGTGGCGGGATCGGCGGTGATGGCGCGATAGATCTCCACGCGGTCGCCGGGCTTCAGGGCCGCATCCAGTTCGGCCATCTTGCCGAAGATACCCACCTTGTATTCTGTCAGATCGATCTGCGGGAATTTCTGCAGGATGCCGGATTGGACGATGGCTTGCTCAACCGTGGTCTCGTCCGGCACTTCGATGCGCAGCCAGAGCTGGCTTGCTGGTTCTGAAAAAGCGATACCGACTTGCATCACATCCTCCTAACTTGCCGCCGCGACAGTTGCCGCGGCTTCCGCACGTTCCGCATGGCGACGGTCGATCACGCGCTTGGCGGCGAGCAACAACCCCACCGCCATGAAACCGCCCGGCGGCAGGATCATCAGCAGGAAGCCCTTGTACTGCGGCACGATGGTGGTCTCGAGAAAGGCGAAAGCCGGCCCGAGCAGCAGGTGCGCGTTGGCGAACAGCGTGCCGCTGCCGAAGATCTCGCGCACGCCGCCGATCACCACCAGCGAGAGCGTGAAGCCGACACCCATCATCAGGCCGTCCAGCGCCGCATCGGCCACGCTGTTTTTGGAAGCGAACGCTTCGGCGCGGCCAAGGATGGCGCAGTTGACCACGATCAGCGCGATGAACAGACCGAGGACTTTATAGAGTTCATGCGCCCAGGCATTCAGGCTCATGTCGACCAGCGTCACCAGCGTGGCAATGAGCACGATGTACACCGGGATGCGCACCTCGGGACTGATGAGATGACGCACGCTGGAAACGATGATGTTGGAGAGCAGCAGCACCGCCGTGGTGGCCAGCCCCATGCCGAGACCGTTGGTGGCGGAACTGGTCACCGCCAGCAGCGGGCACAGCGCGAGCATCTGCGCGAACACCACGTTGTTGTTCCACAGACCGTCTTTGGTGATGCGTGCGTATTTTTCGTTCATTTCACACCTCCCGCTTCATCCAGCAAGGCACTCTTGTTGCCCTCAAAGAACTCCAGCCCGCCCTTCACCGCGTTCACCACGCCGCGCGGGGTGATAGTCGCTCCGGCGAACTGGTCGAACACACCGCCGTCCTTCTTCACCGCCCATTTGTCCGCGGCCGGTTCGCCCAGCCACTTGCCTTCGAAGGAATGAATCCAGTCGCCCTTGGCCGGCTCGATCTTGTCGCCCAGTCCCGGTGTCTCCTTGTGGCTGATGACGCGCACGCCGAGGATCTTGCCTTCGCGCGACACGCCCATCACGCACACGATGTTGCCCGCATAGCCGTTACCGATCACTTGGTACACCACCGCCTCCACCTTGCCCGCGCGGCGGCCGCGATAAACCAGCACCTCGCCTTTTTTTCCCGTCAGCGTGACGGTATCTTTGAGCAGGTCGTTCTCATATTCGCCCGGCAGCACCTGCGCCAGCGACTGTTTGAGGTCGGCCGCTTCCGCCGCCTTGATGTCCGCTTCGGTGGCTTGCGAGAAGAATGACAGCAATGCACTGGTGAGCAGTGCTGCGCCGCCGAGCAGCAGGCCCTGATAGACCAGTTTTCCGCGCAGTTCTTCGAGTTTCATCTCACGACTCCTTCTTCACAGCCAGCGCCGCGCCCTTGCGGTCGCGACCGTAGATGCGCGGTTTGACGTACTGATCGATGATGGGTGTGGCCGCGTTCATCAGCAGCACGGCGAAGGCCACACCTTCCGGATAACCGCCCCAGGTGCGGATGATCCAGGTGAGCAGGCCGCAACCGAGACCGAAGATGAACTGACCGAGCGCGGTGTTGGGCGAGGTGACCGGATCGGTGATGATGAAGAACGCGCCCAGCATCAGCCCGCCCGAAAGCAGGTGCACCATCGGTCCCGCATAGTGGTTGGCGTCTATGGCGTTGAACAGCAGCGCGGGCGCGGCCACACCGAGCAGCATGGCAACAGGCGCATGCCAGGTGATGATGCGGCGCGCGATGAGGAACAGACCGCCGATCAGCAACAGCACGGCCGCTGTCTCGCCGAGACTGCCCGCACGGCTGCCCCACAACATATCGAGCGGTGCGTAGTAACCGGTGAGCGCCTGATCGAGACCGATGCCGCGCGTGAACTCGGTCTTCACGTGGCCGAGCAGCGAGGCGCTGGCCATGCCGTCAATGGGCTGGCTGAAGAAGGTGATGCGCAAACTTTCGAGCAGACCTGGCGCTTGCGAGGGCGCGACCCAAGTGGTCATCTCCAGCGGGAACGAGATCAGCAGCATCACACGCGCGGCCATCGCCGGGTTGAACACGTTCTGTCCCAGCCCGCCGAACACCTGCTTGCCGATGATGATTGCGAACAGACTGCCGAGCACCGCGATCCACCAGGGCGCATAGGGAGGCAGCGACAAGGCCAGCAGCCATGCGGTCAAAATTCCGGAACCATCCATCAGCACCGGGCGCACCTTGCGGCCCTGCATGCGCACGACGAAGGTCTCACCGAGGATGGCCGCGATGAGCGACACCGCCCACAGGTTGACTGCGGGCCAGCCGTACAACCAGAAACTGAACAGCGTGGCGGGCGTAAGTGCGAGCAGCACGGTGGCCATCACCTTGCCGATGGAAACGGGTGCGTGGGCGTGGGGAGAATGGGCGATGGCGTTCATACGGTCTCCGTTGCTGCTTTGGCTGCAGCTTCCTTGGCCGCGCGTTCTTTCGCCTCGCGCGCCGCTTTGCGTTTCGCTGCCGCTTCGGCGCGTTCACGTTCGATGCGTGCCAGGCGTTCATTGCGCGCGTCGGCCAGTTTCTTGGTCGCTTCCTGTTTCAGTTTGCTGCGTTCCTGCGCGGCGAGGTCGCCCTTGGCGTAGTTGAAAAAATGCACCAGCGGGATATGCGCCGGACAGACATAGGAACAGGAGCCGCAGGCGATGCAATCCTTGAGTCCCAGCGCGACCGCGCCGGCCAGATCGGCAGTGCGGATATGCGCCGCCATCTCCAGCGGCAACAGGCCGACCGGACAGGCGCGCACACAGGTGGAACAACGGATGCATGGCGAGGCTTCGGCGTGGCCTATCTCGGATGCCAGCAGTGCCAGCACACCGCTCGTTCCCTTCACCACCGGCACATTGGTGTTGGTGAATTGCTGGCCCATCATCGGGCCGCCCAATACCAGACGCGCGGCAGGCTGCGCGTAACCGTCGGCGAAATCAATGAGCTCCTGCACCGGTGTACCGACCAGCGCTTCGACATTGCATGCGGTCTTGATCGCGCCGCCGCTGAGGGTGACGATGCGCGAGATCAGCGGTTTGCCGTAGCGGACCGCCTGCTGCACGGCAAATGCGGTGGCGACGTTGTGCACCAGCACACCGATGTCGGCGGGACGTCCGCCTGCGGGGATCTCCATGCCGGTGAGCACCTGGATGATCTGCTTCTCGGAACCCATCGGATACATGCTGGGCATCGCCACGACTTTGACTTCGCTATTGCCGGCTGCGGCCTGCATGGCGGCGATGGCTTCGGGTTTGTTGTCCTCGATACCGACCAGTATCTCTTTTGCATCCACGGCATGCGCGATCAGACGGATGCCTTCGACGATCTCGACAGCGCGTTCGCGCATGATGCGGTCATCACAGGTGAGATAAGGTTCGCATTCGCCGCCGTTCATGATCAGCGTCTGCACGCCGCTGTTGCGGCTGAGATTCAATTTGAGCGCGGACGGGAAGGTCGCGCCACCGAGACCCACGATGCCTGCCGCCGCGACGCGCGCGGCGACTTCTTCCGGTCTCAGCAAAAATGGCATATCCACCGTTTCGATCTGCATCCACTTGTCTTCGCCGTCGCTCTCCAGCGTGATGGTCGGCACCGGCAAGCCGGAGGGATGCGGTGCGACATGATCGCCGAGTGCCGTGATGGTGCCGGAGGTCGGCGCATGGATGGAGGAAGAGACTGCGCCCTGCGCGCTGGCGAGGAGCTGGCCTTTCAACACCTTGTCACCCACCTTCACCACGGGAGTAGCCGGCGCGCCGATGTGCTGTTGCAAAGGAACATACAGTTTCTTCGGCAACGGCAGTGTGCGGATATGGCGCTCGGCGGACAGGTCCTTGTTGCCCTCGGGATGGACGCCGCCTTTCAGATCGAACAGTTTCATGCTGCCTCCGCTCTCGGCTTGTTCCAGTACCAGGATTGCAACGTGACCGGCACGGGCTGCAGTTTCACCGATTCGGTCGGGCACACTTCCTCGCATTTACCGCACGCAGTGCAGGCTTCGCGGAACACCACATGGATCTGCTGCGCCGCGCCCATGATGGCGTCGGTGGGACATACTTTGAAACAGCGCGTGCAGCCGATGCATATCTCTTCCTTGATCTCGGCGATCATCGGCCCCTTGTCCGCGACTCCGGACAGGTCGGCTTCGACGCCCAGTTTGGCCGCCAGCGCCTGCGCCAGTGCGACACCGCCGGGCGGACACAGCGTGACGGCCGCATTGCCCTCGGCCAGCGCCTGCGCCGCACCGGTGCAACCGGGGAAGCCGCACTGCCCGCATTGCGAGCCTGGCAACAACTGTTCGATCTCGGCGACCAGCGGGTTACCCTCGACTTTCAGATAGCGCGCGGCAACGCCGAGCAGCAAGCCGAGCACGGCGCCCAATAGAGTCAAACTGATGATTGCTGCAAACAACATTCCAAATCTCCTTTACGCCAAACCCGCAAACCCCATGAACGCCAGCGCCAGCAAACTCGCGGTGACGAAACCGATGGGTGCGCCGCTGAATGCCGGCGGCACCTGTGCCAGCGCCAGGCGCACGCGCAACCCGGTAAACAACAGCATCACCAGCATGAAGCCAAGCGCGGAACCGAAGCCGTACATCAGGCTGTGCACGAAGTCGCTCTTCTCCTGCACATTGAGCAGCGCCACACCGAGCACCGCGCAGTTGGTGGTGATGAGCGGCAGATAGATGCCGAGCACCTGGTACAGGCCGGGACTGAATTTGCGGATCGCCATCTCGGTAAATTGCACCGTCGCCGCGATGGTGAGGATGAAGGCGAGGATGCGCAGGTACTGGATGCCCAGCGGCATCAGCAGCCAGTGCTCCAGCATCCAGCTTGCAGCAGTGGCAAAGGTCAGCACGAAGGTGGTGGCCAAGCCCATGCCGAGCGCGCCGTCCATCTTCTTGGACACGCCCATGAACGGGCACAGCCCGAGGAACTTCACCAGCACCACGTTGTTCACCAGCGCGGTGCCCAGCAGCAGTAACAGAAACTCACTCATATATACGATCTCCTGCCCTCTCGTCTGCAAGCGGCGTGCCAACGCCTGCGCACCGAAGCGGGACGCACGGAATCAGGCGTTTGGCGGGCAAACGCACCAGACAGGTGCGGAAAACCTTTGTCGTTGTCGGGTCGGGGGGTGTGCCGATGTAGCAAACGCTACAACTGGCGCGACTTGCGGCGATGAACGAAAACAGGAATTCACAGGCATGGTTATTGCTGAAGTAGCTGTGTCTTCTATCAACCGGAGCTTTCCATGTCCAAGCAAACAGCCGCACCGACCACGCCGGCTACTTCAAGCGAAGTGCCGATGCACCTCTTCCGCAAAGCGGTGGAGCAAGCCGCGCTGGCCATCTCCATCACCGATGCGCACGCCAACATCCTGTATGCCAACGGCGCGTTCCAGCGCATCACCGGCTATGGTCAGGACGAGGTCGTCGGCCACAACGAATCCATCCTCTCCTATCGCGTCACACCCAAGCTGGTGTACGAGACACTGTGGGCGCAGATCCAGCGCCAGCGTCCGTGGAACGGTCTGCTGGTGAACAAACGCAAGGACGGCAGCCGCTATCTGGCCGATGTCACCATCACACCCGTCGTGAGCGAAGACGGCGACACCACGCATTACCTCGGCATGCACCGCGACGTGACCGAGGTGCACCGCCTCGAACGCCAGGTGCAGAACCAGAAGACGCTGATCGAATCGGTGGTGGACGCGGCGCAGGTCGCCATCGTGCTGCTCGACGAAAAAGAACGTGTCGTGCTGGACAACCAGGAATACAAGAAACTCATCGGCGACCTCGGCAAAGAACCGGCGTTGAAACTGCTGGCTGCCCTGCGCGAACAGATGGGCGATGCCTTCGCCACGGCCCACGACAAACACCGCAATATCGCCGCGCGCGAGGTGTGCATCGAGACGCCGAAGAAGATGTCGCGCTGGTTCTCCTGCGCGATCTCATGGTTCGAGGAACACGATGTCGGCGCTGACGCGTTCTATGAACCGCTGCGCCGCCACTACCTGCTGCTCACCATCCAGGACATCAGCGAGATCAAGCGCCAGCAGGAGGCGTTGCGCATCAACAGCCTGCGCGCATTGCTGTCCGAGCAGGAACGTATCCAGGGTCTGCGCGAGACGCTGGCCGGCGCGGTCTACCAACTGGAAGGTCCGCTCAACATGCTGAGCGCGGTAGCCAACATGATGGAACGCAAGCGCGACAGTGGCGCCGACCTGCCCGCCGCCAGCGCGCTGGAAGAAGCGATGCAGAAGAGCCGCGAGGCGCTGGAGAAACTGCGCGCCTGCATCCCCAACCAGAGCACCGAGGCGATGCAGCCGGTCGACCTCAACGAGGTGCTGGTCGACGTGCTCAAGCTCGCCACCGCCAACCTGCTCAGCACCGGCGTGGTGGTGGAGTGGCAGCCTTCAAGCGACACGGCAACCATCTCCGGCCATCCGGCGCAACTGACCAACCTGTTCAAGCAACTGGTCACCAACGCGATCGAGGCGATGAACGAACGCCGCGGCGGCTCGCGCGAACTGCGCCTGAGCTGCATGACCCGCGCCGACCATATCGAAGTGCTGGTCGAAGACAGCGGTCCCGGCATCGCCGACGACTTGCGTTACCAGGTGTTCCAACCTTTCTTCACCACCAAGGGCGCGGCAAAACAGCACCTCGGTCTCGGTCTGGCGATGGCGCAGGAAGTGGTGAACCGTCACGGCGGCATCATCGACATCGATCCGGCGTACCGCAGCGGCTGCCGTGTGCGCGTCCAACTTCCCTATCTGGCGGGAGGCAACCATGTCTGATCCCCGTATCGAACTCGATCTGCTGCGCTCCGAACTGGAGACGCTGTATCAGGTCAGCAAGGTGCTATCGCGCTCGCTCAATCTCAAAGAGACGCTGGACGGCGTGCTGCACGCATTGCATGAAGGCGTGGCGCTGGAACGCGGCATGGTCAGCTTGATCGACGCGGCCAGCGGCGAGCTGCAGGTGTCGCTGGTGTACGGCGTATCGGATGCGGTCACCGAAGAGGTCAGCTATCTGCCCGGCGAAGGCGTGGTCGGCACCATCCTCAAGACCGGCAGCAGCATTGCGGTCGAATGCATCATGGACGAGCCGCGCTTTCTGAGCCGCATGGGCATCTACAACCCGCAGGGCGCCTTCGTCGGCGTACCGATCCGCGTCGGCCAAAAGGTCATCGGCGTGCTGGCCGCGCAGCCCGCGCCCAGCATCAACAAGCAACTGGACGAGTACCGGCATTTCCTGGAGATGGTCGCCAACCTGATCGGCCAGAGCGTGCGCCTGTCGCAGGATGTGGCCGAGGAGAAGAAGGAGATCTCCGAAGAGCGCGATGTGCTGCGCCGCACCGTGCGCGGGCAATACGGTTTCGACAACATCATCGGCCACACCCAGTCGATGCGCCGCATCTTCGAGCAGGTGCGGCTGGTGGCGAAGTGGAACACCACCGTGCTCATCCGCGGCGAGACCGGTACCGGCAAGGAACTCATCGCCAACGCCATCCACTACAACTCGCCGCGCGCGCGCGGCAGTTTCGTCAAACTCAACTGCGCGGCCCTGCCGGAGACCTTGCTGGAAAGCGAACTGTTCGGCCACGAGAAAGGTGCGTTCACCGGCGCGGTGGCGCAACGCAAGGGACGCTTCGAACAGGCCGAGGGCGGCACCGTATTCCTCGACGAGATCGGCGAGATCTCCGCTTCGTTCCAGGCCAAGTTATTGCGCGTGTTGCAGGAAGGCGAACTGGAACGCGTCGGCGGCACAAAAACCATCAAGGTCGATGTGCGCGTGGTCGCGGCCACGCACCGCGATCTGGAACAGGAGGTTGAAAAAGGACGCTTCCGCGAGGACTTGTATTACCGCCTCAACGTGATGCCGCTGTACCTGCCGCCGCTGCGCGACCGCATGGAAGACATCCCCGAGATCGCGCGCTTCCTGGTGGAAAAGGTCAGCACCAACCAGGGCCGCCAACTCAGCCTCACCGATGCCGCACTGCGCATCCTCATGCACCACGACTGGCCGGGCAACGTGCGCGAATTGGAGAACTGTCTGGAACGCGCCTCGGTGATGACCGAGGGCAACACCATAGACCGCGATGCCATCCTGCTCACCGGCATCGACGAGAAGATCTCCACCAGCCGCGGCGCGATACAGGAATTGGACCTCGACGATCCCAACCTCGACGAGCGCGAGAAGGTCATCGCCGCACTGGAACAGGCCGGCTGGGTACAGGCCAAGGCGGCAAGGTTGCTCGACATGACGCCAAGGCAGATCGCGTACCGCATTCAGACGCTGAACATCAAGGTGAGGCAGATCTAGAAAATCCGTTCGTGCAGACCCTTCGACTTCGCTCAGGACTAAAGGCCAAGTCGAAGCATGAATGTCCTTCGATAAGATCAGCACGAACGGCCACCTACGGACATACCATGACCACTACCCGCTACTTCATCACCTACTCCGGCATAAAACTGCCCTTCAACCTCGTCAGCGAATTGCAGGAACAAGAGGTGCAGAATCGCAACACCTACTTTCGCGGTTACTTCGATTCAAAGGAGCGGCTGTCCGGTTTCGACAAGCTAGCCTACGGCGAGATCGAGTTGCAGCACCGCTACACCTATCACGACAACGGCAGATTGAGTTCGGCGGAGATCACCGACATCGACGGCGAGGTGACGATGGTGGTGTTCGACGCGGAAGGCAAACCGGCGTGAGCACCTTCGTCCCGTGCAAGGGCAAGACGGCTTGCCGCGACGACGGCGTGAAATGTCTGACCTGCGGGCGCAGCTTCGACGAGATAGAGCAGACCCGAAGACTCATCGATGCGCTGGCTGAGTTCGTCTGTACGCAGGGTTACGACAATGTGGACGAGTTCGCGGCTTACGTCGCGGACAAGGTGGAGAAGAAAGTCTGCTATCGGCGCGAGATGTTTCGGAACTCGATAGTCGGCAAAATTTAGTTGTAGCTCGGGTTAGCTAAATTTATTCCACACATCCCCATCTCTCGTCTCCGGCAGCAGGGACTCGTGAAACTTGTATATCCGCATCAGTGCAGTGATGACCGGCTGCGGGAATCCCTGGCGGTCTCCGCGCCCATCGAAGATGGTGTTGCTGAGATAATTCTGCAATTCGACCGAACCCCACATCATCGCGATCTTCTCACCCACGCGCGGGAATTGCGCATGCACAAGAGTGATCTCAGACGCGATGGCGGGCGGAAAGTCCGGCATGGGCGCTGCCTTGGGTGTGACGATCTTGAGTGCCATTTTTTCTCCCTGTTCTTAGTTCTTATATGGCCCGTAATCTAACAGCCCCGGACGAAATTAGACATATGCCAAAAGATATATAACTCCCCCTATACCTTGCCGAATCATCACGTTGGCCGCATGGGTATCGGCCATTCCCGGGCCGGTGGCTGCACCAACAATCAGGGCACGATGGAAAACAGTTCGGGCTGCTTGCGCTTGTAGTCGTGCAGACGTTGCACCGTCAGCGGGGTGAGTTCTTTGATGGCGACCCATATTTGCAGGGGATGTTGCGCGGGTTTGACGAGTGCGACTTGCAGTGCGGCCCAGGCCGCCCAATCGATCTCATGCATGCGCTCGCGCGTAGCGGCGGGCAGGTCGGCGGCGGTGCGGGCGACACTGCCAAGCAGCTGCAAGGCCTGAGCCTTGGTCAGACGGCTGTTGAAGAAATCCTCCTCGCTGATCTCGTCGGTCAACACCATGATGTCGAGTGCGATGCGTTCCATCAATCCGAGCAGAGCGCCAGTCAGCATGATGCGCCCTCCCCGTTCAGTGCGTCGCGCAGCAGCAGGGCCACATGCACCGGCTGGCGGTCCGCGCCTTCGCGTATCTGGTGGCGGCAGGAGAAACCGTTGGCGAGGATGGTGGCATCGGGCGCGGCGTGCAATGCGGGCAAGAGATCGATCCCGGCCATCTGCATGGAGATGTCGGCGTGTTCCGCTTCCAGTCCGAAACTGCCCGCCATGCCGCAGCAACTGGCTTCGATGAATTCGAACTCGAACTCCGGGATCAGGCGCAACACTTTGCGCAGCGACTTCATCGCGCCGACGGCTTTCTGGTGGCAGTGCCCGTGCACCAGCGTCCTGCCGCGCGGCAGCGGTTTGAATTCCAGGGTGAAGCGTTTGCGGTCATGTTCGCGGGCGATGAATTCTTCCAGCAGATAGACCTGTTTGGCCAAGGCCACCGCCTCTTCGCCCAGACCGAGTTTCAGGTGATCGTCGCGCAAGGACAGAATGCACGAGGGTTCCAGTCCGACGACGGGAATTCCCGCCGCCAATGCCGGGCGCAAGGCGGAATGCAGACGGCGCGCTTCGTGGCGTGCCTCCTCGACTTGACCCAACGAGAGATAGGTGCGGCCGCAACATAGAGCGCGGTCGGGTTCGTCCTGCGGCTGCGCTCGCAGGGTAATGACGTTGTAGCCCGCGACGGTCAGCACTTGATGTGCAGCGGCAGCTATCTCCGGCTCGAAGTGCAGCGCGAAGGTGTCGACGAAGAGGATCACGTCGCGGTCGGTCGCCGCGGGATTGGCACTGCTCGCGGGTGCGCGATAAGGGACAAGCGCGGGCTCCGGCAACTGCCGCTTCGCCGAGATGCCGAACAGGAACTCGCCCAGCTTCGCCAGCCACGGCGTGTCATTGCGCCAGCGGATCAAACCGCGCAACAGGCGGCGGTGGCGCAACCACTTCGGCAAGCCTGCCACCAGCCGGTCACGATACGACACACCGCGCCGCGCGTTGGCTTGCGCCTGATATTCGATCTTGATGGCGGCCATGTCGACCTGGTTGGCGCATTCGCGCTTGCAGCCCTTGCAGCCGACGCAGAGTTCCATGGCGTCGGCCAATGCTTGTCCGGCGAAGGGATCGTCGCCGAGTTCGCCGTTCAGCGCGGCCTTGAGCACGACCACGCGGCCACCCGGTGAATGCGCGGGATCATCGGTGGCGCGAAAGCTCGGGCACATCACGCCCTTGGGTGTGCGCTGGCAGAGTTTGTCGCTGATGCATACCGCTACCGCCTTGGCGAAATCGCCGCCGGTGGCGGGGATGCCGGCGTAGGCATCGCCCTGCCCCGCCGTTTCATAAGAAGACCAATCGAGATGATGTTTTTCCATATTGGGTATAAGAGGCAATTACAGTGCCAGCCTTGATGGAATGGCTGTGGCGTTGCTCTACCCGCCTCCGCAAACATCCCTGCACAGCGAATTTGTCGCCTTCGCCACAAGCCCGTGCGCGTGTCATGTGCCATTTGCAACAGTGGTGCACGCCGCGCACATGCGATCAATATAAAACAATGAGTTAAGCGACATCCAGAGGCGGGCACGCTGTTTGCTCATACTCAGCCGAACCTTAGCGGAGGACAGATCGTGCAACTACCCGTATTGAATAGCGCAGCAAACGAAGCCCCCAAAAGCGGATGTTCCGCCGGATCGTGCGGCTCGACCGACGACCAGATGAACCACCTGCCGGAACATATCCGCCAGAAGGTGTTCAACCATCCCTGCTACTCGGAAGAAGCGCACCACTACTTCGCGCGCATGCACGTGGCAGTCGCACCGGCATGCAACATCCAGTGCAACTACTGCAACCGCAAATACGATTGCGCCAACGAGTCGCGCCCCGGTGTGGTGTCCGAATTGCACCATCCGGTGCAGGCGGTGAAGAAAGTGTTGGCCGTCGCGGCGACCATCCCGCAGATGACGGTGCTGGGCATCGCGGGTCCCGGTGATCCCTTGGCCAACCCGGAGCGCACCTTCGAGACGTTCCGCATGTTGTCCGAGCAAGCGCCGGACATCAAGCTGTGCGTCTCGACCAACGGCCTGTCGCTGCCGGAACAAGTGGAAGAGTTGTCCAAGTACAACATCGACCACGTGACCATCACCATCAACTGCGTCGATCCCGACGTGGGCGCGCAGATCTATCCGTGGATCTTCTGGAAGAACAAGCGCATCAAGGGTCGCGAGGCGGCAGAGATTCTGATCGCGCAACAACAGAAAGGTCTGGAGATGCTGGTGGCCAAGGGCATCCTGGTGAAAGTGAACTCGGTGATGATCCCCGGCGTGAACGACAAGCATCTGGAAGAAGTCTCCAAGATCGTGAAGGCCAAGGGTGCCTTCCTGCACAACGTGATGCCGCTGATCTCGGAAGCCGAGCACGGCACGTTCTACGGTCTCACCGGCCAGCGCGGCCCGACCAACGAAGAGCTGCAAGCCTTGCAGGATGCGTGCGAAGGTGACATGAACATGATGCGCCACTGTCGCCAGTGCCGTGCCGATGCAGTTGGCCTGCTCGGCGAAGACCGCGGCTCCGAGTTCACCATGGACAAGGTCGAGCAGATGGAGATCAACTATCCGGAAGCGATGAAGATGCGCGCCGAGGTGCATGCCGCCATCAACGAGGAACTGGAGAGCAAACGTCTCGCCAAGGAATCCAAGGTGCAGCTGGTCAGCATCCAGGGCGTGCAGAAGAAAGAAGTGACCCGTCCGGTGCTGATGGCGGTCGCCACCAAGGGCGGCGGCGTGATCAACGAGCACTTCGGCCACGCGGGCGAGTTTCTGATCTACGAGGCATCTTCGGATGGCGTGCGCTTCATCGGCCACCGCAAGACCACGCCCTACTGCGAAGGCGACATCAGCTGCGGCGACGGCGAAAGCGTATTGGACAAGACACTGAAAGTACTGGCCGGTTGCGAAGCGGTGCTGTGCAGCAAGGTCGGCTACGAACCTTGGGGTCCGCTGGAAGCCGCTGGAATCCAGCCCAACGGCGAACACGCGATGGAGCCTATCGAGGATGCCGTGCTCAAGGTGTACGAAGAGATGCGTATCGCGGGCAAGCTGGAAGCGAAGTTGGACGAGCAGCAGAAGGTGGCATAACTCCCTTCCCCCGCAAGCGGGGGAAGGGCTGGGGATGAGGGTCTGTGAGTACAGCGATTCGGCTTCGCAAGCACACCCCTCACCCCAACCCCTCTCCCGCTTGCGGGCGAGGGGCTACATAGGCAAAGGAAATATCATGGCACTCGAAATCATCGAACTCTGTACCAATTGCTGGGCCTGCGAACCGCTGTGCCCGAGCAAAGCGATCTACGAGGCGAAGCCGCATTTCATGATCGATCCGGACAAGTGCAACGAGTGTTCCGGCGACTTTGAAGATTCGCAGTGCGCCAGCATCTGCCCCATCGAGGGCGCGATCCTGAATGCGGACGGCGAGCCGATGAACCCGCCCGGATCGCTCACCAATATCCCGCTGCAAAAACTGGCGGCGTGAGGCGTCACATCATGGCGACCGTCGTCTTTTACGAGAAGCCCGGCTGCGGCAACAACACCAAACAGAAGGTTTGGCTGGCCGCGTCGGGGCATACCGTATTGGCGAAGAATCTGTTGACTGAAAAATGGACCGCCGAACGCCTGCGCCCTTTCTTCGGCGAACTGCCCGTTGCGCAATGGTTCAACCCGGCCGCACCGCGCGTCAAATCCGGCGAGGTCGATCCGTCTGCTTGCGATGCGCAGACCGCGCTCGACATGATGCTCGCCGAGCCCTTGCTGATCCGCCGCCCGCTGATGGAAGTGGAGGGAGAGTTCCGCGCCGGCTTCGATACCGATGCGGTGAACGCATGGCTGGGCCTCAACGATGCCAAGCCCAAGGGCGACATCGAAGCCTGTCCCAACCAGCATCACGCCAAGTCCTGTCCGTCTCCGGAAGCCGTGACATGAAACGCGTTCCGGATGCCGTCGAGATCGCGCCGGGCACGCACTGGATTGGCGCGCTCGACCCCGGTTTGCGCGAATTCGACATCATCCTCAAGACGGCCAACGGCACGACTTACAACTCCTACTGCGTGCGCGGTACAAACGGTGTGGCGGTGATCGACACCGTCAAGGCCTCGCATGCCGAGGAGTTCTTCGCGCGACTGGAGCAAGTCGCGCGCTACGACGAGATCAGCACCATTGTGCTGAACCATCTGGAGCCGGACCACAGCGGCGCGCTACCCGAACTAATGCGCCGTGCGCCGCAGGCCAAACTGTATATCTCCGCCAAGGCGCAGTTGATGCTGAAGGCGCTGGTGAAAAGCGACGACCTGCAGTTCAACATCGTCAAGACCGGCGACAGCATCGATCTGGGCGGACGCACCCTGCGCTTCTTCAGCACGCCGTTCCTGCACTGGCCGGACACACAGTGCACGCTGATCGAGGAACAGAACATCCTGTTCAGCGGCGATGTGTTCGGCTGCCATTTCTGCGACGGGCGTCTGTTCAACGACCAGGTCGGCGATTTCCGTTTTTCGTTCGAGTATTACTACCAGCACATCATGCGCCCCTTCCGCGAGCATGTACTCGAGGCGCTGGAATTGCTCGAACCGCTTCCGCTGCAACTCATCGCCCCGGCGCACGGCCCCATCCTGCGCGAGGCGCCGCTCAGTTACATGCAGCGTTACCGGCAACTGGCTTCACCCTTGCTGCACAACGAAGTCGGCGCCCACAACAAATCGCTGCTGGTGTTCTACATCTCGTCCTACGGCAACACCGCGCGCATGGCCCAGGCCGTGGTCGAAGGTGCCGAGTCGATACAAGGCGTACGCGTCTCGCTGTATGACTTGCAGGCGGGCGGCGACTTGCCGTTCGTCGATCTGATCGAGGAGGCCGACGGGCTGGCTTTCGGATCGCCCACCATCAACGGCGACGCGGTGAAGCCGGTGTGGGATCTCTTGTCCTCACTGGCGATGATCAAGGTAAGCGACAAGCTGGGTGCCGCGTTCGGCTCCTACGGCTGGAGCGGCGAGGCGATCAACATGATCGAGGACCGGCTGCGCGGACTCAAGCTACGTGTGCCGATCAAGGGTGTACGCGCCCGCCTCATTCCCACCGAGGAAGAGCTCGAGAATTGCCGCGACCTCGGCAAACAGCTCGCACAACACCTGACCGGCAAAATTGAAAAACGCGTCATTTCCATGTCTGAACTACTCGCACAGGAGCCCACCCATGCCTAAGGCAAACGTCACCTTTGAAAAACTCGGCATCACCATTTCCGTCCCCGCAGGCACCCGCCTGATCGAGATCTCGGAGAAGGTCGGCGCCAGCATCACCTACGGCTGCCGCGAAGGCGAGTGCGGCTCCTGCATCATGAAGATCAGTTCCGGCATGGAGAACATGAGCGAACGCTCGGTGCTGGAAGACAAGGTGCTGCAGGAGAACATGGCCGGCCGCAGCGACCGGCTCGCCTGCCAGGCGCAGGTGCTGGGCGGCGACATTACCGTCAAAGCGTAACCATTTTTTATAACCCTCGTTAGGAGTCACAGCAATGCCAAACATCACTTTTTCCAGCCCGATGCACAAGGACAAGACCATCTATGCAGTCGCCGGCAGCCACACCACAACCGTGCTGACACTGGCCAAGGAGAATCACATCCCGATCGACTTCGGCTGCGGCGACGGTGAATGCTCGACCTGCCTGGTGAAGGTCACCAACCTGTCCAACAAGGGACCGATGGCCGGCCCGCTGACCGACCGCGAGATCAAAGTACTCAAGGACTCCGGCAAGATCACCACAGCGCAGATCGAAGCGATGAAGGTCAACGACGTGATCACCACCGAATGGCGCCTGGCTTGCCAGATGGTGCTGCGCGACGAAGACCTGCTGATCGAGTATCCCAGCAAATAGGAGGTCATCATGCAAGCCGGCACCATGCTCAAACAAAAACCCGCCGCACAGCCCCACGGTCTGTATGCCGAGTTGATGGCGCATGCGGCCGGTCTGCCCAGCGACGATATCTTCGCGCAGATGATCTCCAGCCAGACCCAAGGCATCGGCGCGCTGCCGCCCTGTCTCGGTCTGGAGGAGAAGGATTTTTCCGCCTTGCTGACGACGCATTTCCCCGGCGTGCAACTGGTCGTTCGCTGTAGCGCGGAGGACGACGATCAACGCGCGCCGGAACGCGACGACGTGTTGGCGCTGCTGCTCGAACATCGTGCGCACAGGAACGTCTCGGAAGAATGGATGGCCGAGATCGTCACCAATGCCTGCATGGCCAACGACCACCTGTGGCAGGACCTGGGTTTGTGGTCGCGCGAATATCTCAGCCGTCTGATGAAGCAGAACTTCCCCGCGCTCGCGGCGAAGAACGTGCACAACATGAAGTGGAAGAAGTTCATCTACAAGCAGCTGTGCGAGAAGGAAGATATCCGCATCTGCCGCGCGCCGAGCTGCGAGGTGTGTGCCGACTACCAGAACTGCTTTGGCCCGGAAGAGTAATCGATCCATGCGCACTGCCGACCGTGCCGCTGCCGCCTATCTCGGTCTCGCCATCGGCGACGCGCTGGGAGCGACGGTGGAGTTCATGTTGCCGCAGGAGATCGCCGCGCGACACGGCGTGCACGACAAACTCATCGGCGGCGGCTGGCTGCATCTGAAGCCGGGTCAGGTCACCGACGACACCACCATGTCGCTCGCGCTCGGCGATTCGATCCTCGCGCAGGGCAAGGTGGACGCGCTGGCGGCGGCCGAGGCGTTCGATACCTGGATGCACGCCAAGCCGGTGGACATCGGCAACACTGTGCGCCGCAATCTGCTGCAGTTCCGCAAGACCGGCATCCCGGAAGCGCCCTATTCCGACCATGATGCGGGTAACGGTGCGGCGATGCGCGTACTGCCGGTGGCGCTCGCCACCTTCGGACAGCCGGAAGATGCCGTGCGCGCCGCCAGCCGCGCCCAGGCACATGTCACCCACAATTGCGTGATGTCCGATGCCGCCTGCGAGACGCTGGTGTTCATGGTGCAGGACGCGTTGCGCGGTGCGGGCAAGAACGACCTGCTGCACGATCATGCCCATCCGCTCGCCGCACGTTTTCCGGAATTCAGGTTCCGCGCGGTCAAGCCCAGCCGCAATCCCAGCGGCTACGTCGCCGACACGTTGAAGGCGGTGTTCCAGAGCTTCTTCGATACCGATGATTTTCGCGATTGCCTGATCGACGTGGTCAACCGCGGCGGCGACGCCGACACCACGGGTGCCATCGCGGGCATGCTGGCAGGTACATTGTACGGACCGGAAGATATACCCGAAGCATGGCTGAAAAGACTGGACACGGTGACCGCCGGCGCTTGCGCTATGCAGGCGCGCTCATTGATACAGTTGTCAAAATAAATCCCACTTCGTCTGGCAGGTTATTTTTTGTATCCCGTAACAACCCCGCACAACCGTATGGTTCTCGTGTTTTGTCGGGGCATAGGCAAAGCGTGCCGCGGGCTTAACTGTTAAAATTCCCACTGACCGATCACAGTCTGCACCGTAGACTATGATCGGTACATAGAGAAGGTAACTCGATTACCTCAATATTTAGGAGAGAGAGCCAATGCGCAAATCCACGTTGCTCGCGATGCTTGCCATCGCCTGCGTACTGCCGACCCCGTCTGTCGCGCAGGACCATCCCGCGAACCGACTCGAACGCGTCCTCGCCGGCAAGACCGTGCGCGTCTGTATCTGGCCCGACTACTACAGCATCACCTATCGCAACCCCAAGACACAGCAACTTTCCGGCATCGACATCGACATGGCCACCGAACTCGGCAAAGACCTCGGCGTGGCGGTCGAGTTCGTCGACAGCTCCTTCGCCAAGCTGGTCGACGATGTCACGAGCGACCGTTGCGACATCGCGATGTTCGCGATCGGCATCACACCCTTGCGCGCGAAGAGCCTGCGCTTCACCCAGCCCCACCTCGCCAGCGACATCTATGCGATCACCACCAAGACCAACCGCCGCATCAAGAGCTGGGACGACATCGACAAGGCCGGTTCGGTGGTGGCGGTCGCCAAGGGCACGCTGCACGAACCGGTGATGAAGGAAAAGCTGAAAGCGGCACAACTGCTGGTGCTCGACACGCCCTTTGCGCGCGAGCAGGAAGTGCAGTCCGGCCGCGCCGACGTGTTCATGACCGACTACCCCTACAGTCAGCGTTTTCTGGCCAACGCCGACTGGGCGCGGCTGGTGTCCCCTTCCAGCACCTACCACATCACCCCGTACGCCTATGCCATGGTGCCCGGTGACGACGTGTGGCACGCGCGCATCGAACGCTTCGTCGCCGCGATCAAACGCGACGGTCGCTTGATGGCATCCGCAAAGCGCCACAAACTCGACCCCATCGTCGTCCCATGACACACAAGGCGCTGCAACTGCGCCAGATCTTCCTTGCCGCCCTGCTGCTATTCGTCTGCGGCATGTTCTCCATCACCGCGTACACGCTGTGGCGTTTGCGCGCCGACGCAATCCACAGCGGCCTCGATATATCGGCGATGCACACCCGCAGCTTCGAGGATTTCCTGACCCAGAACCTGCATGTCACCGAGCTCATCGCAGCCAACGCGCTGACCGGGGAAGACAGCCGACCGGCACCGCTCCACCTCAAGAACGACTTCGATGCCATCCTGCGTCACGCGCCCTTTCTGCGCTCGATGTCCCTGCTCAACGAGCAGAACCGCATATACGCCAGTTCCAACCAGGCCAATGTCGGCATCGCGATCTCGACCCGCAGATACCTGCCGCCCGTGGCGGGCCCCCAGGACATCCTGCGCATCGGCCATCCCTGGGCCGGTCGCGACTTCGCCGACGGCAGAGCGTCCAGCGCCCAGTCGCCGGTGGAAGCCGAAGCGCAGTATTTCATTCCGGTCACCCGCACACTCAAAATCGGCGATCGCGTCGTGACGCTGCTGTTCGCCCTCAACCCGGATTATTTCGTCAACCATATCGCACAGAAACTCGAGAACGGGGAAGGCTCGGTCGAGGTGTTGCTCTACGATGGCACCCTGTTGATGGATACCGATCCGTCGAAGAGCATAGGGGCGGTTCACGAATTCATCGAACAGGATATGCGGCTGGCCGAGATCGAGTCCGGCAAGTTCGAGGAGATGTTCGGCAACGGCCAGCATGAGCTGACCTCCTATCGCGCCTCCCGCCTCTACCCGTTCGTGATCGTCACCCATCTGCATCGCGAGTTCGCCTTGCGCCAATGGCAGACCGAGTCCAAGACCATACTCGGCGTCGTCATTCCGGCATTGCTGCTCATCCTGCTGCTGGCCACCGCATTCTATCGCCGCCAACAGCAGATCATGGCGCAGCGCGCGGAGGCCGAGCGGCTGCAGCGCATCAACGCCACGGTGTTCGATTCCAGCAGCGAGTCGATCCTGATCACCGACCTCAATGCCGACATCATCTCGGTCAATCAGGCCTTCACCCGCATCACCGGCTACCGTCCAGACGAGGTCATCGGAAGCAATCCCCGCATCCTCTCCTCGGGCAAACAAACCGCGGATTTTTACGCGCAGATGTGGAAGACCCTGCTGCACAACGGCGTCTGGCACGGCGAACTGGTCAACCGCCACAAGAACGGCGAGCTCTACGATATCCACATGTCGATCACCGCCTCCCGCGACAGGATGGGCAGGCTGCAGCACTATATCGGCGTCGCCACCGACATCACCGAACGCAAGCAGGCCGAACGGGCGCTGCGCAGGGAAAGCGAAAAGAACCTGGCACTGCTGCGCAATGCCAGCGACGGCATCCACATCCTCGACAGCGACGGCAACATCATCGAGGTCAGCGATTCGTTCTGCACCATGCTCGGCTACACGCGCGAGGAGATGATCGGCATGAACGTCGCGCAGTGGGAGGCTCACTTCGCGGGCAGCGAACTCATCCGCGTGTTCAAACAGCAATTCGAACAAAAGAGACGTTCCGAGTTCGAGACTTGCCACCGGCGCAAGGACGGCACCGTCCTCGATGTCGAGGTCAGCGGCTTCCCGCTCGAACTCGACGGCAAGCTGGTCGTATTCAATTCGTCGCGTGACATCACAGCACGCAAACAGACGGAGGCCGAACTACGCATCGCCGCCTCCGCTTTCGAGACACAAGACGGCATCCTGATCACCGATGCCGACAACACCATCCTCAGGGTCAACCGCGCCTTCACCGACATCACCGGCTACAGCGCCGACGACGTCATCGGCAAGAACCCGCGCATCCTCAAGTCGGGCCATCACGATGCCAATTTCTACAAGACCCTGTGGGCCAGCATCAACAACACCGGCGCATGGAAAGGCGAGATCTGGAACCGGCGCAAGAACGGCGCAACCTATCCGGAACGGCTCTCCATCACCGCGGTGAAAGACCCGAACGGCCGCGTCACCAATTACGTCGCTTCGCTGGCCGACATCACCATGCACAAGGCGGCCGAAGAGGAGATCAAGAGTCTCGCGTTCTATGACCCGTTGACCCAGTTGCCCAACCGCAGGCTTCTGCTGGATCGCCTGCAGCAGGCGTTGGTCTCCAGCACGCGTAGCGGCAAGGAAGGTGCGCTGTTGTTCATCGATCTGGACAACTTCAAGACACTGAACGACACGCTTGGCCACGACATGGGCGACCTGTTGCTGCGGCAAGTGGCGCAGCGTCTCGGCGGTTGCGTCCGCGAGGGAGATACGGTGGCCCGGTTGGGCGGCGACGAGTTCGTGGTGATGCTGGAGGACCTGAGCATCGAGGCCATCGAAGCCGCGGCACAGACAGAAGCCATCAGCGAGAAAGTCATTGCGGCCCTGAACATCCCCTACCATCTGGATACCTACGAGTACCACAGCACGCCCAGTATCGGCGCCACCCTGTTCAATGGCCAGCAGCAGGTGATCGACGAGCTGTTCAAACAAGCCGACATCGCCATGTATCAGGCCAAGAAGGCGGGCCGCAACACCCTGCGCTTCTTCGACCCGCAAATGCAGGAGACCCTCAATATCCGGGCTGCGCTTGAGAGCGACCTGCGCAAGGCGCTGGAACGCAGCCAGTTCGTCCTGTATTACCAGGTTCAGGTCGACAATTCGCGCCGCCCGTTCGGGGCCGAGGCGCTGATACGCTGGACACACCCCGAGCGCGGTCTGGTGGCACCGGATCAGTTCATCCCGCTGGCGGAAGAATCGGAATTGATCCTGCCCATCGGCCTGTGGGTCCTGGACACTGCCTGCGCCCAACTCAAGAACTGGGAACATGACCCGCTCACCCGCGAGCTCAGTCTCTCGGTGAACGTCAGCGCCAAGCAACTGCATCAAACCGATTTTGTCGCCCAGGTGCAGACGGTGATTCGGCACCATGCCATCAGACCGAACCTGCTCAAGCTGGAGATGACCGAAAGCATGCTGCAGGGAAACATCGAGGACACCATCGTGATCATGAACGCATTGAAGGAGATCGGCGTCCGCTTCTCCCTCGACGACTTCGGCACCGGCTATTCATCCCTGCAGTACATCAAGCGCCTGCCGCTCGAACAACTCAAGATAGACCGCTCCTTTGTCAGCGATGTCGTTTCCGACAGCAGCGACAAAGCGATCGTGAACACCATCATCGCCATGGCGCACAGCATGAACTTGAATGTCATCGCGGAAGGGGTGGAAACGGAAGAGCAGCAGGAATACCTGCTTGGTCACGGCTGTACGCACTTCCAGGGCTACCTGTTCAGCAAACCGGTCCCGATCGGGCAATTCGAGGCGTTGTTGAAGTAAGGCTGCGCAGTTCGAAACCGCAGCCGCCAGCCGCCTATTTCTTGTTGAGCTTGTCGATCGCGTCTTTCAGGGCCTTCAGCTGGGCGGGGGTCTTCTCTGTCGCAGGGGGCGCAGTTGCTACCGGCTTCTTTTCGACTGTCGCCGGCGCGGCATGGGGCTTGTCCGCGACTGTGGCTGCTGGCACGACTGCGGGTTTGGTCTCTTCTACTGCCGCAGCAGCTGCCGGCACCGGTGCCGCAACCGGGGCAGCATGCACGGGAACACTCTCTGCGGCTTTCAATTGCTCTTCCAGCGTGGGCGCAACTTTCAATTTGGTTTGCAGACGGCTCACATGCTGGACGATCGCGGTTTCGCGTTCCTCTGCTTTCTTGCGTTCTTCCGCACGCTGCGACCGCTCGCGCGCCAGGGTGAATTTCAGACTCTCCAGTTCGTTCTTCGTTTCCGTCAGGCTTGCGCCCAGACTCTCGATGCGCGCGCCGGAGTCATCCGCTTGCGGCGGCGCGGAACGGCCGAGGACGAGCGCGGCGATGGCGAGTGCCAGTGCAAGCAATGCGACAACCGGTGCCGTCAATAGCGCGTAATGCGCAATCACCTTCAGTCTTGCCCGCAACGAGCCGCTTTCGACGGGCTCTGCCGCGTCCTCTTCTTCCCTGTCGATTCTCCTGTCCATGATGCCCCCCGATCGAAACTGCAGCCGGAACCTTCCTGCCGTGGTTCGAGTCTAGCACCATGTCCGGCCCGCGGACAAAGCCTTAAGCTCGTGTAAACTCACGGCTGCATTGAATCCATCCGGCGAAGGGAATCAGGAAATGAACATCGCGGTGCGTATCACTCTCGGCCTGCTGACCACCTTGTGGCTGCAAACCGCATGGGCCGAAGTATCCATCCCCGGCACCAGCGAAGAATGCATCCTGGAGCCTATCTTCGAAAGCAAGGTCTGCACCGTGGAGGCGAACCGCGACGCCAAAGTCGGCGTGATCCTCATCCACGGTCTCGGCGGCTCCACCGACGACTGGATAAACACCATCCCCGCGTTGGCCAAAAATTTCCATGTGCTCGCCTTCGACCTGCCCGGCTTCGGCAAATCGGACAAGGGCAGTCAGGAGTACTCGCCCACACGCTATGCACGTCTTGCGCATTTTCTGGCCGACCATCATTTCCACGACAAGACCTATCACATCGTCGGCCATTCCATGGGCGGCGCCATCGCGCTGCGTTTCGCCGCGCAACGACCACTGCGCTTCCAGCGTCTGGTGCTGATCGATGCGGCCGGCATCCTGCATCCGCAGGTGATTTCGAAATTCCAGGCCGGCTCCTTCCTCGAGCGCAACAGCGGCGTGAAGCAAACGCGCGGATTCGCCGAGCGCCTGTCCGGAAAAATACTGGAACAAGTGGACAAGCTGCCGATCTCGCCCATCGACATCGCCAGCTCTGCATTGGGGAGAGAACATGTACTGCAAGGCGGCCCTGAAAAGATCGCCGCACTCGAACTGGCCGGAGAGGATTTTAGCCAGGCCGTCACTGCGGTCAGCGAACCCACCCTCATCCTGTGGGGCGATGCGGACCTGACCGTTCCGCTGCGCACCGGCAAAGTGCTCGCGGCGCGCATGCCGCACGCGCGGCTGCAGATCATCGCCGATGCTGCACATGAACCCATGAACGATCAGCCCAAGGAAGTGAACAAGCTGGTCAACAGTCATCTGCAGGCAAGCGATGAGAAATTGAAAGAGCAATTCGAGCAGCCCGCGGCGAAACCCGCCTTCGCCAGCGACCGTGTGGGCACCTGCTCGAACGATTCCGGCATGACATTCGAAGGCGACTACCGCAGCATCGATCTGCGTGACTGCAGCGGCATCACCATCCGCAACGCGCGCATCGGCCACCTGCACGTGTACAACTCCAGGGCGACGCTGACCGACACCGACATCATCGGCAAGGAAGAAGGCGTGTACGCGGAATACGCCGACCTCACCTTCACCAACGGCGACATCTCCGGCGACACCGCCATCAATGCGAAATACAGCCGCCTCGACATGGCCGGTGTGCACCTGAAGGGCGACAAGGATGCCGTCAAGGCGCTCGGCAGCAAGGTCGTGTTCTCCATCAGCGAGATCCGCAGCCCGCATACCGACGGTGCGATACATGCGTACAAGCAGATGGATGACGGGGTGTTGTAACGGGCGGCAGGATTGCGGGATCGAATCGAGTCCGGCACCTTTGAGCTCAAAGAAGTGGGGGAATTTGAAGATGTCGTTTTTTCTGGCAAGGGTGGTGTGTATATGAAATGTTCTCACATGCGAATCAATGGGCTGTCATTCCATATCCCAGATTATCCGACAGATCATCAGACACTTTTGGTGTCTAATCTAAATTGGGCATCATGACCTCGCGCGAGTTTGAGCTTCTAACCATTCCGACCATTCATCAGAATGTAGGCTCCGTTGTCGACACCCTTTTGCTGCCTCAAGGGTTTGTTTCGCTAAAGCCTTTACAGTGGGTGCGAAGCGACGATGCGCCCATCCGCCAGGTGTTCGAGTACCGACAACTTAAGGGTGGCGCACTCGCCCCTGCCTGGGGGTACTCATTAGACTTCGTACCCCATTTCTCCGGACGAGAAATGAAATGGCACAGAACCGAGAAGTCGGCGCTCCTCGATGCCTTCGTTGACGGCCAACGTCATCGAGACCTATTGCTGACCTATATGTACGGAGTATCTGGCCTGCTAGAGAACTTGCATCATCGGGTAACTGCCGCAGTCCAAATGGCGAGCCAATTCTGGGCAAAGGGCGACACTCCTCACCGCGTGTACTCCATAGTTGAAGAGTTGCGCTCCGAGCCAGGATCTAATTGCTTCGTGCAGTTGCCTATCGCCAACGCCTTTTGTCTCGCACGGAACGGCCGCGAGGCCGAGGGGAGGGCCGAGCTGGAGGGCATCATGCAAGACAGAGGCCACTATCCATCAACCGGGCTAAGCGAGAAGACCATCGCTAAGGTTTGGGTAGCCTTCCGCGACGCTAGTTCCACCGGGGAAGGGACGCCGTGATGCCCAACCCATCAATCGAGCGGACCTCGCGCACAAAGCCGCGCGAGGCCGCTCATTTCAAACGTTAGTCCTTGTAGGGCGCATTAGTCGCAGACGTAATGCGCCGAATGTTTGAACGTTTCGCTGCGCTGACCTGCCGCGCAAATGTTGTGACAGGAGTATTACAACAGACATTCAGAAGGAAGAAGTGCAGAATCCCCTGTTGAGTCTATTCAACACCGTGAGCCGATCCGCACATCCATGTCTACACTGCCCGAACTGAGAGAGTTGGAGCGCCTGCTGGAATTCGGGCGGCAGCATCTGCAAGTTAGCGAGGCCTGCCAGGTCAGCGCCGGCGAAAAGAATTTCCCGGTATACCAACTGACGCTGGGCAATCCCGACCCCAAACTGCCCTCGATCGGATTCTTCGGCGGCATCCACGGCCTCGAACGCATCGGCACGCAGGTGTTGCTCTACTTCCTGCGCAGTCTGATCACACGTCTGGAGTGGGACAACAGCCTGCATCATCTGCTGCAGGACGTGCGGCTGGTGTTTATGCCGCTGATCAACCCCGGCGGCATGTGGCAATCGACCCGCAGCAACCCGAACGGCGTCGATCTGATGCGCAACGCGCCCGTCGATGCCGCCGGCAAAGTCCCCTTTCTGCTCGGCGGCCACCGCATCAGCCCGCTGCTACCCTGGTATCGCGGCGCGGCGGATGCCGGAATGGAAACAGAGAACCTGGCGCTGTGTCGTGTCGTCAGCGAGGAATTGCTGACGCGGCCGTTCAGCATCGCGGTGGACTGCCATTCCGGTTTCGGCTCGCGCGACCGCATCTGGTTCCCCCACGCCCACAGCGGCGAACCCATCGACCATCTCGCCGACATCCTCACGCTGGAAGAACTGTTCCACCAGACCTTGCCCAACAACCGCTATCTGTTCGAGCCGCAAAGCAAGCACTACCGCACCCATGGCGACGTATGGGACTACCTCTATCTGCAGTCGCAGCGCGACAAGAGCAAGACCTTCCTGCCGTTGACGCTGGAGATGGGTTCGTGGATGTGGGTACGAAAGAATCCGCGCCAGCTCTTCTCGCGCCACGGCATGTTCAACCCGTCGGTCGAGCATCGCCTGCACCGCGTCCTGCGCAGACATGCGGTGTGGCTGGATTTCCTGATGCGCGCCGCCAGCGGTCACGACAAATGGCTGGCCACCGGCCCCACCCGCCTGCGCCTGCAGGAGCGCGCCGTCGCGCGCTGGTACCGGACATGAGCACCTGGGTACTGCTGCGCGGTCTGATGCGCGAAGCGCGCCACTGGGGCGACTTCCCGCAACAGTTTCAAAAGGTCACCGGCGTACAAAAGGTGGTGACGCTGGATTTCCCCGGCAACGGCAGCCTGCATGCACAAGCCAGTCCGACCAGCGTGGCGGGAATGGCGGAATCCTGCCGGACACAGCTCGAACGACTCGGCCATCGGCCGCCGTATAACGTGCTGGCACTTTCGCTGGGCGCAATGGTAGCGGTGAACTGGAGCGAACGGCATCCGCAGGAGCTCGAACGCTTGGTATTGATCAATACCAGCCTCGCGCCTTACAACCCGTTCTACCAGCGCATGCGCCCGCGCAACTATCCCGGCCTGCTGCGTTTCCTCATTTTCAACTCCATCCGGGCACGGGAAAGATCGGTGCTGCACATCACCAGTAACAAGCAATGCACCGTGCAACAGCGGACTGCATTGCTGGAACAGTGGGAATCATATGCCGGTGAATGCCCGGTCAGCCGCGCCAACATCCTGCGCCAGCTGAGCGCCGCAGCCACGTTTCGCGCCGCACCAGTTCCGCCCCCCGTCCCGGTATTGCTACTGTCCGGAAAACAAGACCATCTGGTCAATGTGAAATGCTCGCTCACGCTGGCACAACGCTGGGACTGCGATATCCGGCTGCACCCGACAGCAGGCCACGACATCCCGCTGGACGATGGCGAGTGGGTGGCGCGGCAGGTCAAAGAGTGGGTCGCCGCCTAAGCCACGCGTCTATCCTCGCGGCCACCGGATAGAGCAAGCTCGCTCAGTTGCTCCCCGACAGCCGATACACCTTATATTCCACCCGCCGCAAGTCCTGCTCTGGCGATTCCGGATCAACCTCGAACACACTCTCGACATAGGCCAGGTCGATCTCGAACCCGGCCGAGTACAGGGCCGCGATCTCATCATCCACACCCACGGCCTGCTTCAGGGTCGCGCCGTCTGCGGCATCTTCGATGGTCAGCAGAAAGACTTTGGCCGACTTGGGCAGCAGACGCATCAATTGCGCGACATATTGATCGCGGATGTTCTCCGGCAAAGCGGTCAGCGCGGCGCGGTCATAGACCGTATCGAACTCGCCGATGTCCGCTGCGGTCAGCGCGAAGTAATCCCCGCACAGTACGCTGAGTTTGCCGCAGCTCCACACAGTGAACGGCCCCTGCTGCCGCAGGACCGGGATCAGGCCGTTCTCACGGAAGAAATCTTCCACCGCGAGCGGACTCAACTCGACACCGACGACCTCATGGCCCTGCTGCGCGAGCCAGATCATGTCCAGGCTCTTGCCGCAGAGCGGGACGAACACGCGGCTGCCGATATCCAGCGCCAGACTGGGCCAGAACCTGTCCAGCAGCGGATTGACTGTGATTTGGTGGAAATCGGTGCGCTGCTCGCGCCAGCACTGTAGCCAGAGATGATTGTCGCGGTCGTTGCGAACCGGCGCGCCGACATCGACAGTCACTTGCCCAGCCGATGGGTCGGTATGTGAGATGAATTATAAGAAACAGGGCGACGCCGGCGGCGCGCCCTTACTTCCCCTCCAGCAGTTGCTTCACCCACGCCTGCTGGGTCGCGCGCTTGCGCTTCTGTTCCAGCACTTTGCGGATATGCGGTTTGGCCTGGGCGAAACCGAGCACACCGGCACCGGTGATGGCGTCGCAACGCAGCACGTGGAAGCCAATTTCGGTTTCCAGCACACCGCTCACTTCGCCGGCCTTCAATTCGAACAATGCCTTGTCCAGTTCGGGGAATATCTTTCCGCGCGGCAGGTCGCCCAGTTTGCCGCCGTCCAGCGCGGTGGGACATTCGGAATGTTTGAGCGCCTGCTCTTCGAAGCGCTGCGGTTCTTTTGCCAGCCGGGCGGCGATCTCGGCGATGCGCTTGTGCGCAGCATCGCGCGTGTTCTCAGCGATGCTGTCGTTGATGGTGATAAGGATGTGACGCACCAGCCGCGTCTCGGGACGGCGGAACTGTTCCGGGTGATACTGGTAATAGAGGTCCACGTCCGTGTCGCTGACGCTCTCCGCGCGCGTGCCGACTTTTTCCAGGATGGCCTCGACCTTCATCTCGCGCTCCAGCGCGGTAGCGAAACCGGCTTCGTCCAGTCCGTTCTGTGCCAGATCGGCGGCGAAATCGTCCGCGTTCGGATAGCGCCCGCGTATCTCCTGCATGGCCGCCGCTTTGGTGGATGGCGGCACCATCGCATCGCGCGCTTCGGATGTGGCGAGCACTCGCGCCTCCAATTGATACTGTTTCTGCGCCATGGATAGCACACGCTCCGACTCGTCCGTGTGCAAGGCGGCAGGCGCCTTGCCGAAGAGCTTCTGCGCGGCCTTGAGCGCGAGGTAGGCGACACCGCTGTCGAGCACTTCAGGCATGGGCCTTCTCCCCATCGTTGTAGACATGCACCGCCTCCAGCGAAGCCTCCGGCACTTGCAGCACCTGGTCGTGGAAGATCACGTGATACAACACGCCCACATTCTCGTCGCGGAACACTTTCAGTATCTCGCCTTCCATGCCCGGGGTGACACGCACTTCGCCGCGCACCGCCAGCGTGATCTTGCTGCGCACCTTCTCGCGACTCTCAAACTTGCTGGGTATCCACGGCTCGGCGATGCCGATGAGTTCTTCCTCGCGGAAGCCGACGATCTTGTTCTGGTCGAGGAAGTTGACGGTGTAGATCAGCTGGTCCTGCAAAAAGGTGCCGACGTTGGTGACGAAACCGGTACTGCCGCGACGGATCAGCAGCGTGCCGGTAGGCACACCCGGATAGGTGCCGTCATTGCGCACGTTGCGAATGATGCGGACTTCGTCGCCGAATTCGTATTTAGGCAGCATCTTTCCTGGTCACCGTGATGGAACTGAGCGGCACGAACTTCACCTGCGGCTCGTGCATGTGGAACACCTTGAACACTTTTTCGGTCAGCGCGTCGGACTTCACGAAGTCTTGATACGCCTGCGTCAGCAGGGTGGTGTAGACCAGGCGGCGCGCGGACTCTTCTTCCGACAATGTCGTCTTGCCAAGATAGTTATGGAAGCGCTGCAGGATATGCAGACGGTTCACCTGTACCACCGAAGCGTCGTATTCGATGCCGAAGTAGTTCAAAAAATCCTCGGCGGAGACCAACTCCTCCATCGCTTCGTCCAAAGTCAGTTCGTCCATCATGCTCTCCTTAGTAGATCATTCTCTTCGTGGTGCGATTGGCGCAGCACTTCCAGCAGCGCCTTGCCGCCCATGCGGTCGTGGCTGTCCAGCTCCACCAGTTTCTCCAGCATCGCCTGTCCGGTCGTTTGATGGCCCAGGCGCAGGTTGATATAGCCCGTCGCCTTGAGCACCATCAGGTAGAAACGCACCAGGCCCATCGAGCGCATTACGCCCGCACCGACATTGGCCTCGCGCAGAAACATCCAGGTATCGGGAAAATCCAGCCGCCGGCCGACCACGGCCAGTGTGCTTTCCGCCACCAGCAGTGCGTCTTCGAGGCGGTGCTGGTAGAAGTAGTAACGGTACAGCGCGACCAGCACCATCAGATGCTGCGGCGCCATCAGACTGGCGCGCAGCAACAGGCTCTCTGACTCTTCGCTGCCGTACTTGTCCGCCGCCGCCATGAGCAGGCGCGCAACGTCCTGCGCCAGCGGTTCGTCGAAGTACAACTCGGCTTGTTCGAAATCGAGCAGATCCATGGTTCACTCCTTCCGGATGACGCGCGCGACTTCGGTGCCGCACAGATCATCTGCTTCGCAACTGCGGCATTGCCCGTCCACCGGCTCGCCCTGTTTGCGCAGCTGTCCTTCCAGTACTTCGATGCGTTCCATCAGGCAGGCGATGGCGCGGCCGACCGGATCGGGGATCAGGTGGTGGTCAAGGTTGATGCCGTAGATGTTGTCCGTGCCCGCCTCTTCGGTGCGCAACACGACCTTGGCGGGGATGCCGACCACGGTACGGTGTGCCGGCACGTCTTTCACCACCACCGAATTGGCGCCGACACGCACGTTCTGTCCCAGCGTGATCGCGCCGAGTATCTTCGCACCCGCTCCGACCACCACACCGTCGCCCAGTGTGGGATGGCGCTTGCCTTTGTTCCAGGTGGTACCGCCCAGCGTGACGCCGTGATACAGGGTGACGTCGTCGCCGATTTCGGCGGTCTCGCCGATCACCACGCCCGCGCCATGATCGATGAAGAAGCGGCGGCCGATGGTGGCACCGGGATGGATATCGATATTGGTGACGAAGCGCGCGAACCAGGACAGCAACCGCGCCGGATAGCGCAGGCCGAATTTCCATAGCCGGTGCGCGACGCGCTGCATCAGGATGGCATGCACGCCGGGATAGGTGGTCAGCACTTCGAAGCGCGAGCGTGCGGCGGGGTCGCGCTGGAACACGCAGCTCACGTCTTCGCGCAAGAGACGAAGCAGGCTCACCTTTTCGGCGCGCTGAACACAACCCTCACCCGCCCCTTCGGGGCACCCTCTCCCGCTTGCGGGCGAGGGGTTGGGGAGTTTGATCATCACGTCTTCCATGATGCGCTCCTAGTGCGCCGCACCGGGCTGGGTGCGCCCGATGTAGCGTTGGTAGAGGAACAGCAGTTCCTGATCGGCGGGCGAGCGCTTGGCGCGTTCGGCAAAGCTGCGGATGTCGGGCAGCAAGGCTCGCGCTTCGGCCTGGCTCAGGTTGAGACCCATGGTGGCATAGGCGGCGATGATGCCGTGTGCGCCGGAATGCTTACCGACCACGAGCTTGTGCTGGCGACCGACTTCGATGGGATCGAAACCCTGATAGGTGTCCGGGTCCTTGAGCAGGCCGTCGACATGGATGCCCGCCTCGTGCGTGAACACACCCTCGCCCACCACGCTCTTCTGCCAGTGCACCGGACGGCCCGATGCGGCGGCGACCAGTTTCGACAGGTCGGTGAAATGGCTGAGGTCGATGCCGGTGTCCATGCCGTAGAGTTTCTTCAGACCAAGGGCGACTTCTTCCAGCGGCGCATTGCCCGCGCGTTCGCCCAGACCGTTCACCGTGGTGTTGATATGCGTCGCCCCGGCCAGCGCGGCGGCGAGACTGTTGGCGGTGGCGAGGCCGAGGTCATCGTGCGCATGCATCTCGATCTCAAGGTCGCAGGCACTGCGCAAGGCTGAGATGGCCTTGTGTACGCCGAACGGTTCCATCACGCCGAGCGTGTCGGCGAAGCGGATACGGCGCGCGCCGGCAGCTTGTGCAGCCTCGGCGACCCGCAGCATGAATTCGGGATCGGCGCGCGATGCATCCTCGCAGCCGACGATGACGCCCATGCCCTGTTCGCTGGCGAAGGGCACCAGGTCGAAGATGGTCTCCAGCACCCAGTCGCGGTCATGGCCCAGTTTTTTCTTGATCTGGATGTCCGACACAGGGATCGACAGATCGATGAGATGCACATCGACCAGTTCCGCCGCGAGAATGTCGGGCTTGCACATGCGGCACCAGGCGACGAGTTTTGCGTTCAGATTTAGCGCGGCGACGGCGTTGATGCTGTCGCGCTCTTCCTCGCCCATCGCCGGGATGCCGACTTCCAGCTCCGGCACGCCGAGCGCGTCGAGTTGGCGCGCGATGTCCAGCTTCTCCTCCAGCGTGAACGCCACCCCGGCGGTCTGTTCGCCGTCGCGCAGGGTGGTGTCGTCGATGATGATGGAGCGGGACATTTTATTCACCTAAATTCAAAAAACATTTGCCACAGAGGACACAGAGATCACAGAGAAAAACATCCGTGCCCAGAGTGGTCCGTTCGTGGTGAGCTTGTCGAACCATGAACTGCCCTTCGACAGGCTCAGGGCGAACGGCTTTTGGTTTGCTTGGTTCATCTCCGTGTACTCTGTGTTCTCTGTGGCTAAATTGTTTTTCATGATTATGCGTAAGTCGGCGCGAACGCCTTTTCCGGTTCGGCCGCGGGACCGTCGCCTTCCCAGTACGGCGACAGCTTGCGCAGTTGCGCGATGATCTCGGGCACCACGGCGATCACGCGGTCCACTTCGGCCTCGGTGCTGTAACGCGACAGCGAGAAGCGCACCGTGCCGTGAGCTGCGGTGTAGGGAATTCCCATCGCGCGCATCACATGGCTGGGTTCCAGCGAACCGGAGGTGCAGGCGGAACCGCTCGACGCGGCGATGCCGAACTTGTTGAGCAGCAGCAGGATCGCCTCGCCCTCGATGAACTCGAACGCGATGTTGCTGGTGTTGGGCAGGCGGTTGTCCGGATTACCGGTGACGAAAGAGCGCGGCACCTTGGCGAGGATGGCGGCTTCCAGTTTGTCGCGCAGACGCGCAACTTCGGTGTTCTCGAAAGTCATCGCTTCCAGCGCCATCTCGGCAGCTTTGCCGAGACCGACGATGGAAGTAGTGTTCTCGGTACCCGCACGACGGCCGCGTTCCTGATGGCCGCCGCGCAGCAGCGGACGGAAACGGGTACCGCGTTTCAGATACAGGACGCCGATGCCCTTGGGCGCGTGCAGCTTGTGGCCGGACACGGACAACATGTCGATCTTGGTGTCCTTCAGGTTCAGCGGCACTTTACCCACGGCCTGCACCGCGTCGGTGTGGAACATCGCACCGGCGGCATTCGCCAGCTCGGCCATCTCCACCACCGGGAAGAAAGTACCCGTCTCGTTGTTCGCCCACATCACCGACACGACAGCGGTTTGCTCGCTCAGCAATTTTTTGTATTCGTCCAGGTCGAGACGACCTTTGCCGTCGACCTTGAGGTAATGCACCTTGTAGCCTTCTTTTTCCAGATACGCACACAGCGTCAGGATGGCCGGATGCTCGACAGTGGTGGTGATGATCTCCTTGCGCTCGGGTTGTGCCTTCAATGCCGAGAGCAAAGCGGTGGAATCCGATTCGGTGCCGCAGGAAGTGAAGATGATCTCGGAGTCGTGTTCAGCACCGAGCAACTCCTGCACCTGCATGCGCGCCTTCTTGATGGCGAGGCCGACCTTGTTGCCGAAGCTGTGCATCGACGAGGGGTTGCCAAACTGCTCGGTGAAATACGGCAGCATGGCTTCCACCACGGCGGGGTCTACCCGGGTGGTTGCGTTGTTGTCGAAATAGATGCCTTCCATTTTCTGCTCCTTTATCTAGCCCCTCGCCCGCAAGCGGGAGAGGGGTTGGGGTGAGGGTCGGTGGGTACAACCACTTTCGCTTTTACTCATCGCCCCTCATCCCCAGCCCTTCCCCCGCCTGCGGGGGAAGGGAGTTAAAACATCACGGATGGCAAGTCGCCCTGCTCAACGCGCCCGCCTTGGTCGGCACGATCTTGATGAACTCTTTCAGCTCTTCCATCAGCTTCTGCTGGATGCCTTGCAGCGTGAGCGCTTCCATCTGGCAGCCCGCGCAGGCACCGGTCATGTTGACGTAGATGGTCTTGCCATCCACATCCACCAGCTCGATGTCGCCGCCGTCGCGTTTCAGTTGCGGTCGCACCATTTCCAGCACGGCTTCGATCTTGCGGATGCGTTGCAGGTTGGTCATGCCGACAGGCTTGGCTTCTTCCTTGGCCGGTGTACCGGGCTTGAAGCTTTCGCCGCGCTCGGCCATCACCTTCGCCAGGATCTCTTCGATGCCTTCGTGGCAGGACGAGCAACCGCCGCCCGCCTTGGTGTAGTTAGTCACGTCCTCCACCGAGCACAGCTCGTTGGCGCGGATGGTGTCTTCGATCAGCACCGCGTCGATGGCGAAGCATTTGCAGATCAGCGCGCCTTCTTCATGGTCGTCGCTCCACACTTCGCCGCGATAGTTGGCGACGGCGGCTTGCAGCGCTTCGCGTCCCATCACAGAGCAGTGCATCTTTTCCGGCGGCAGACCGTCGAGGTAATCGGCGATGTCCTGGTTGCTTACCTTGAGTGCTTCATCCAGCGTCTTGCCCTTGATCATCTCGGTGAGCGCGGAAGAGGACGCGATGGCCGAGCCGCAGCCGAAGGTCTGGAAATGCGCGTCGAGAATGATGTCGGTATCCGGCTCCACCTTGAGCATCAGGCGCAGCGCGTCGCCGCACGAGATCGAGCCGACATCGCCCACCCCGTTGGCATCGGCCAGCACACCGGCGTTGCGCGGCTGGAAGAAGTGTTCTTTGACTTTGTCCGAGTAGTCCCACATGGCGATGCTCCTTATGCGTTGAACGACGAGCCGCACGCGCAGGTCGAGCTGGCGTTCGGGTTTTCGAATTTCAAGCCGCTACCGGTGAGACTGTCGACGAAATCGACGGTCACGCCTTCCAGCAACGGGGCGGAGAGCGGATCGACCAGCAGGGTGACCGCGCCGTATTCCAGCACGGTGTCGTCTTCCTGCTTGGCCTCTTCCAGCGTCATGCCGTACTGGAAGCCGGAGCAGCCGCCGCCGGAGATGGCGATGCGCAGTCCGGCGACAGGCGCGTCAGCACCTTTGATGAATCTCTCTACAGCGGAGATGGCGTTGGGTGTCATGGTGATCATGGTTCGCTCCTATCAGGTGGTCTGTGCCTGAGTATTCGCAAACTACGTGCCAGCCATGACACAACAAGCTAAGTGATTGTTTTATTGAAATACAGTCTAATTTTCACGCTCTACTCGCGTGTGCGGAACAAGACGGGGGTGGGGTGTTGTAGGGTTTGTAACAAGACATTCAAAGACCCTGCTGATGGGCGTGCCAAGCCGGGTAAACCTAGGGAAACACCTTAGAAAACGCTGATTTATTCGGTCTCGTCGTTCCGGCGAAGGCCGGAACCCAGTTAAATAAAGGCACTGGATACCGGCCTTCGCCGGTATGACGAATTAATCAGCGCCTCCCTAGAACTTCATAGGCCTTGCCGAAAAGAATAACGCCGAACAAGTCGGCGTTATATATCGGCATATTAAATTCCGATTTAGTCAGTCATCTAAGCTGACGTGGTGTGCAACACAGGATCTTCCTCACGACATTGCCGATAAGCGCCCCCTTTGGTGGTTACATTTCCGAGCTACAAAGATTTTCGACCACGGTTAATTTATACGCCCAACTTTTCACTAATACAATTCAAAAGGCCGAGTTCCCACATGCGGCGCTCAGGCAATTTGGTCGGGAGGGGTTCAATCAATTTTTCTGTCTGGTGCGCACAAGCCCGGAGACCACTTGTAGGGTGCGCTTGCGCACCAGCGAGAGATGAAACTGGTGCGCAAGCGCACCCTACGTCTGTCCATTAGGCCGTCATACCGGCGAAGGCCGGTATCCAGCAATGAAAAATATTCCGCGAAGCGGACAAAACCAAGATGTTGTCCCACTTGACCGAAGGTCAGCCTGTCCTGAGATTGTCGAAGGGTGGGAAATATTTAATCATCTGGATACCGGCCTTCGCCGGTATGACGCCCCCTACACCCCGGGAGCGCCGACGTCTCGTCGGCATTGGTCTTAATAACAGCCGACGGGACGTCGGCGCTCCCATTCAAGGTGACTTCCGACCATCTTTGCTGTCAAACTTCGCCCCTTCCAGAAAAGCAGACCCATCATGACCCAACCCACCCCCCACACCACGCTCCTTTCCGACTACACCCCGCCGCCCTTCCTGATCGACACCGTCGACGTCGACATCGACTTCCGCAGCGGCGAAGCCATCGTGACAACCCAACTGGCGCTGCGCCGCAATCCGGCCGCACACACGCCCAACGCCCCCTTGGTGCTGGACGGCGAGGAGCTGGAATTGCTTGGCGTGAAGCTGGATGGGAAGGAACTGACCAAGGATCGCTATCGCTTGAGCCCGGAGCAGTTAACGCTCCCCGACGCCCCCGACACCTTCCGCCTCGAAACGCAATCGCGCATCCACCCTGATACCAACACCCGCCTTTCCGGTCTCTACCGCTCGGCCAACGGCTATTTCACCCAATGCGAGGCGCAGGGTTTCCGGCGTATCACCTGGTTCCAGGACAGGCCTGATGTCATGGCGCGTTACACCGTCACGCTGCATGCCGACAAAGCGGCATTGCCGCAACTGCTGGCCAACGGCAATCCGGTGGGTAGCGGCGACGAGGCAGGCGGCCGTCACTGGGCCAAGTGGCAAGACCCATTCCCCAAGCCCTGCTACCTGTTCGCAGTGGTCGCCGCCAAACTTGATGTGCTGAGCGACAGCTATCGCACGCTATCGGGCCGTGAGGTGAAGCTGGCGATCTACGTTGAGCACGGCAAGCTCGACCAATGCGAACACGCCATGGCCGCACTCAAGAAAGCCATGCACTGGGACGAGCAGACGTTTGGTCTGGAATGCGATCTCGACATCTACATGATCGTGGCGGTTGGCGACTTCAACATGGGGGCGATGGAGAACAAGGGGCTGAACATCTTCAACACCAAGTATGTGCTGGCCCGGCCGGACGTTGCCACCGATGTCGATTACGAGAACATCGACCGCGTGGTGGCGCATGAATATTTCCACAACTGGACCGGCAACCGCGTGACCTGCCGCGACTGGTTCCAGCTATCGCTCAAAGAAGGACTCACCGTCTTCCGCGATCAGGAATTCGGCGCCGACGTACACAACCGCTCTGTGGCGCGCATTCGCGAAGTGCGCGGCCTGCGCGCCGGGCAATTCCCCGAAGACAACGGCCCCATGGTGCATCCGGTGCGGCCTGCGTCGTATATCGAGATCAACAACTTCTACACCGCCACGGTCTATCAAAAAGGTGCCGAAGTGGTGCGCATGATCCAGACCCTGATCGGCAAGGCTGCCTTCCGTCGCGGCATGGACCTTTACTTTGAACGCCACGATGGACAGGCGGTGACCTGCGACGACTTCGTCGCCGCCATGGCCGATGCTTCCGGCGTCGATCTCAAACAGTTCATGCGCTGGTACGACCAGGCCGGTTTGCCGCGCATACGCGCCACCGGCAGCTACGATGCGGCAAAGCAACGCTACACGCTGCGCCTGAGCCAATCCTGCGCCGCCACACCCGGCCAGCCGGAAAAACAGCCCTACCACATTCCCGTCACCGTCGGTCTGGTTGGACCGAACGGAGAAGAACTGCCCCTGCATCTGGCCGGCGATAGCAAAGTAATCACCGAGCGCGTGCTGTCGCTGCAAACCGCAGCACAGGAATTCGTCTTTGAGAAAGTGTCCGTTACCCCCGTGCCCTCGCTGCTGCGCGATTTCTCGGCACCGGTCGTGCTGGAATTTGATTACACAGAAGCAGAACTCGCCCACTTGCTGGCGCATGACAGCGATCCATTCAACCGCTGCGAAGCCGGGCAACGGCTGGCCAGCCAACTGATCATCGCCGCCACCGCCGCCATCAGCGCGGGCAAAGCGCCAAACTGGTCGGCCGACTTTGCCAAAGCGGCAGCGCGCGTACTGGCCCAATCCGCCACCGACCCGGCCTTCGCCGCCGAAGCGTTGACCCTGCCCGGCGAGGCAACGCTGGCGGAACAACTGGACGTTGTCGATCCAGATGCCCTGCATGCCGCCCGCAACGGCCTGCGCCGCCACCTCGCGGAACAACTCGGCACTGCATTCAGAGCCTGCTATGAGTCGCTTGCACCCAAGGGAATCTACAAGCCCGATTCGCAAGATGCCGCGCGCCGCGCTTTGCGCAATCTATGCCTTGGCTACCTGAGCGAAACAGACAGCGCGGAGACGCGCGCACTGGCGAAAAAACAATTCGATACCGCAGACAACATGACCGACCAGTTCGCCGCACTGAGCGTGCTGGCACAGAGCGAAGGCGAAGAACGCGTGCAGGCCCTGGACGCTTTCTATGCACGCTGGAAAGACGAGGCACTGGTGATCGACAAATGGCTGCAAGTGCAGTCAACCAGCCGTCGCCCCGGCACACTGGCAGAAGTGGAACGACTGGTCGCGCATCCCGCGTTCGACCTGCGCAACCCGAACAAGGTCTACGCGCTGCTGCGCGCCTTCGGCAGCAACCATGTGCGCTTCCACGCCGCCGACGGCAGCGGCTACCGCTTCCTCGCCGAACAAACGCGCACGCTCGACGGCATCAATCCCCAGGTTGCGGCAAGACTGGCACGCTGCTTCGACCGCTGGCGCAGGTTCGATGCCACGCGTCAGGCACATGCGCGTGCCGCGCTGGAAATGCTACGCAACCATAAGGGGCTGTCGCGGGATGTGTTTGAGATTGTGGAGAGGTCGTTGGGGTGAGGGATGAATCTATTGCATTCAAGAGCCGGATAATCTCCAAAATATCAGACGATGGCATTGAGGATAAAACCGAAAAGTGAACCGCATAAGACGCAATAAATGACTTCAGCGTCGCGCTCTGCTGCTTGATTGCCGCCTATGTATTGAAGCGCATACCGCATAGTGAGCGGCCTATGTGAAAGCATGCAAAAACTGAGGATGCCCGGTAATGGTAGATCATGTATCAAAGGAAAAACGGAGCGAAATAATGAAGCGAATACGGGGTAAAGACACCACCCCGGAACTCGTGGTTCGAAAGCTCATACATTCTATGGGCTACCGCTATCGCTTGAACGTCAGAGGATTGCCAGGAAGGCCAGATATTGTCTTTGCCAATCGAAAAAAGGTTATCTTCATTCACGGATGTTTCTGGCATCGCCATGGCTGCAAGAAAGGCAAGCCGCCCAAGTCCAATTTAGAATATTGGCTGCCAAAATTGAAAGATAATCAAACTAGAGATGTGCGTAATCAAAGGCACCTCGCCTCATTAGGGTGGAAAACACTCGTGATTTGGCAATGCGAAACAAAAGATACAAATGGCCTTAAAAAAATAATTGCCAAATTTTTGGGAAGAAATTCGCGAATTCATGCTTAACGAATGCAGGCTTAATTCTTGGTTAAATTGGCTCGCGGATAACTCTTCATCAGACACTCACATTTGCACTCTAGAAAACCAAGGGGAAAGCCTGTAATAGTCGACGAAATTTTTCATGAGACCCTTTGCCTCATGCTCATCGATTCCAACAAAATAGCCCATCTCCTCCAGAATTTCATTGGGGTTGCTATCAGGCAGGAGTGACTCAACATGCAGGCGTTCTTTGACTGACATATCGGGTATGCTGATTGGCAAAGGCTTTTCCCATTCCATATTCTTGTAGGGCCAGTGATTAAGGCGTGTAGCCGTGAAAAATGGTTCTTTATCGCTGTGATTCAGAATAATGGCTGTGGCTGTCAGCATTTGCTGCCCATCCTTATACACAAAGGCGCTGAGGGGTTGTACATACAGCCGCTTATCGCCCTCGACCCCTCTCTTGGCTGCACTATAAATAGCGTGCAAAAGCATCCGAGGATAATTTGCAGTGGATATGTCGTCCAGATTTATTGCGCTCGGCCCGTATTCAGCAAGTCGCTCTTTTGCACATCGCGCACGGAACTCCCTTAAATCTTCATTGGGGTTTGGTCGCCCCAGAGTTTCCGGACTTGCATTAACCGTTATTTTAAATACATCTCCAGCAGTAAGGCTGCCTACCAATTTTTGAGTTTCAGCTAGTTGGTTTGGTAAGTCGCGAGGGATCGCGTAGTCGAACCAAACAACATATGGATCGACAAAATCGTGAGTAACCAAAAAATCACCGCTCGATTGGTGCAGTATTTTGATACAAGATAACGGCTGATTAAAACGTTGCCGTGCAGCAACATTTTTATCTGTCTCAAGCGAAATCATCGACTTTATCCGCAAAGAGCTGTGTAGGTACTTAAAGTCTTCTAAAAATGGCCCGCCGAATCCGATATAGGTGTAGTCCGAAATGTTCCTGTAACGGCTAATTCGCGCAAGAAGATCAATAAAGAGAGACCGATCAATCGCCTTGTTTTGACGAAGATGATAAGGAATGCTGCCGCCAAGGCTCATGATCTAGCCTTTACAAGAATGTCATCAAAACACTTCGCCCCCACGTCACTTGGGGGCGTACCTGTATCATCAAACAAATATGCGGCCACAGCATTGATGTCGCTAATTTTTCGTGAGAATCTGACTTGACGCAAAGGATCATCTTCTGTGGGAACAGGCAAATTAGGTTTATATTTTTGACCGCCGACGCCTCTGACATTGGACCAACTATCCTCCGGGATTATTCTATGGGCACTTTCAGCGCTAAGAGTGGCAAGTTGGGCATTTACGTCTTGCAGCTCTTTGGAGGATCGCTTCCATTTATTTGTGAAGTCGGTATATAGTTTCAAACCTTCACGCATAAACTCTTTGACCGATAGATATAACTCGGAATTGCCGTCGATGCCGCGCTTCGTCGTGGTCAAAGGTAATTTAGATGCATCGTTTGACCTAAAAACCACCGTCCCAGCGATAGAAATAAACTGCGTGTGATATTGCGGGACGGTTGCCTCTCCCCACCCTGTAACGCGTGTTTTGTCTGCAAAAAGTACAACCCGATCGTTGCACACAATTGTCCACCCAGCTTTTTCGGTAGATGGCCTGCCTTGCAGCGCTTCCTCTTCTTCGCTTTCATTAGGCAGTGGTCGATACAACCCAATGGTCACAGATACATCCACATCATCGATTCGACCTCTATAAACATAGGGCGAAATTCCGGCCTTACTTGCCAACTTTTTCTCATCAACAATTAGCGAGACTTTAACGGGTGTGATTGGCTCCCCATTTACCCTTACAGTAAAACCCTTCTCTATGATGAAACCGTAATACGCAGATATTGAAGTTTTTAAAGTATGTTCAAAATCCGTCTCGTCTGCGAAAAGCCGTGGTATTCCATCTCTCAATTGGGTTACTGTGATCTCAGTACCGGGGCATTCTAAGATATTAGGTCCTTCATCTAAAGGCAGCGTCCAGTCATCGTCGGAATCCAACCAGGTGGAAGTAATTTCCACACTGAAGCCGCCTTGCTCAGTCTGGCTTTTTACAACAGAATTTTTTCCTAGTTTGAAAATCGCTCTTTTCATTCCAATGCCATAAACCCCAACCGTTGGAATATTTGAATCACGATTTAAATCAGCTCTTCCCATCCTGAATGCATATTGTTCAGCCAAAGCAATTGGAATTCCACCGCAATTGTCGCTGATAGAAAAATGGTCATGGCTGAAATCAATGTCGGCGCTAAATCCATCATAAGGCCTATTCGCGTTTGCCACTCCATTCTGCGTGGAGCGCATTGCTCCGTCGACGCAGTTATCCAACAAGTCAAGAATTGCATCTTGCAACTCAATGTCTCGCACGAGCATATCAACGAAAAAACGTTTCGCAGGAAAGGCCTTTGCTATTTTTTCAGTATGGCTCATACATTAACTCCGTATTTTAGTTATCAAATAATCTGATTGTCTGGTGGCGCAAGTTGCATTGGTTTAATTGAAGTCCACACAGGAAAATCCGCCACCCCTGATTAGGTTGGATATGCATTATGGGATTTTTGCTTCTTGAACGCGCCTAGCTAAGAGGCTAGCAAATACCAAGTATTGCGCAGCTTTAGTTTTATCTAAATCGTGCGCAAGGGAATGCGCCTTGGGATTTCTAATCCCAAGATACGCCCCGGAAAATATCTGCATAAAACCTTTCTGGTCATTCTTCCCGGACTCGCTTTTTATTTCAGACAATATTAGGCGTGCTCGATCCAATGAAAACGCTTCGGTAGATAAGTTAGCGCCATCCAGATCAAGTCCGGTACGTTCTCGAATGAGATCGAACACAGCAACAATAGAGTTCAGAACTGCTTCGCGATAATGTCCATTCAAATAATGCTGAAATGAATGTTTATGGATTGTCGGGTGAAGCAGCTCCTCAAAGCCGAACTTTGCATTGTTCATTGCGGGCTCTTCCGTGCGTATCTTGGCAGCGGCACTCGCTGTGGACGATGATCTCGGTTCAGTTGCGGCTTTCTGACCGCTATCGTTAGCTTGCTTGGCTTCCTGCTTTGCATCCTCCGATCTTTTCTTTGCAGGATATTTTCTTTTGATCTCCCCTCTGTAAAAATCGGCTATCGGTTGAAGCTCTTCTTTAATTTTGAGAAACAGCGTGCTGTCTGTCTTTAATGCCGTTTTGGCTGTATTCCACGGCATTTTTCTCGGATCCTTGGAGACGAACCTGATCAAGCAAACGAAGCCGTTATATTCGGAGTGCCACTTGTTAGTTTTCCAACCATGTTCGCTAGATGAGCTTGCAGCAACAATCACCCTGTCATTGCAGATAAAGTACAAGCCGAATTCCGAGGTAATGGCTCTATTATTTGATAAAGAATGGTTTTGTTCTTCTGAAAATGTGTGCGCTTGATGAATTCCAGCGTCGATGAATACATCTACGCCTTCAATATTTTCGTGGATTTTTTTAAGGGGTATTTTGCTATTGGTTCTGAGTGACGGGATAGCGCCGCCGACTCGAATATGGCTCTTATGAAGAATGCTGCGAACAGTGATCTTTAAGCCCTTAGATACATAAGGCGCATACCTAATGGATAATTGATCAATCGCATTTTTAAACCAGGCATCATCCCTTAACTCGTACCTCACGGTCGGCTTCAGATTTGAAACGGAGAAAAGTGTTTTTCGCTTCCCACTTGTTGGATATTGTTCGGCAGTTAATTTCCCTGCTCGCTCTCCCCCGAAGTTTTTATTGCTAAACCTCATGGTGAAGGCGATTTCACCTGTATCAGTAGCCATTGCATACTCGGTACCGAATTTCAGCAGAGATCTTTTCAATCCGAGACCATAGTGGCCGATTCCGAAAGCGTGTTCCGATGGGTCGGCCACATGAAATGCCTTCTTTGAAAGGACGGCCTCTTCTATTCCAAGGCAATTGTCTGATACTCGAATGCTGTTCTCGTCGAGCCGGATATGTATTGCGTATTCGGAATAGTCGGCTGGCAACCCGTAATCATCGAGACGCGGCTTGGTTTTTAACAGGTGGTCCCTGGCTGCATCTATGGCGTTATCGATTAAGTCGAATAAGGACTCTAATGGGGTGATGTCTTGGGTAAGAGTATCTTCTAGAAATCTTGGGTTAACGCCGGACTCTACTTTGATCGTCTTTATTTTTTGTTTCGACATTCCGCGCCTTCCCCTTCAACTTATTCGATAAATCGGAAGCTTGCTTTGTCTCGCTATTTTTACGAAGTTTAGACTTGATCACGGACAGAATAGATTCTGCCACAATGGGTGAAACGCTATTTCCTAGCATTCTAAAGCTATGCCATTTAGTTCTGTGAAAACAAAACCAATCCGGGAAGCCTTGTAATCTCGCCCCCTCCCTAACAGTGATGACTCTGCTCTCACTGGGGTGTAAAGGGCGGACGGCTTGATAACTACCCTTATCTGCGCCAGTTCCGGCCCTTAACGTTGGACACACACCATTCCAGGCCAACTTTTTGGATCTGCTTATCTTATCCGTCTCGCCCTGTTTAATTTCCACATAGCGCGCTTTCACAGCCTCAGTATGAGTCGTGTCGAAATGACCAGAAGCTTGACCGGATTGCAGCTTTTCTATTGCCACATTCCACCCAAGCGTCTTGGGCGGCAAGGCCCTCATTTTTTCCGCATAGTCAGATAACGATTTAATTTTGCGATAAGCCGCCCACCCATAATCTTCTTTGTCTTTTTTCTGAGCTATGGGAGGGGATATGTCTGAAATTGCATCTTTTACTGTGACTCTAGCCAACCCTTTCGGAATGATGTCACTAACTGATATCGCTGCCATTTCTTTCGGATCGTATCCTATAACAACGACACGCTTCCGTTTTGTAGGAACTCCAAATTCATGCGCATCAACTACTGTAGCGGGAAGAACTTTATATCGTTTATCGACAATTTTAACGGCTTTATTAAGCTCTTCTACATTGCCAGCATCGAGCAGTCCCTCAACATTTTCCATTACGAAAAACTTGGGTTGTATTATGTTGACGGTTCTAAAAAAATGTCTTAGCAATGATCGTCGAGGATCATCTGCTTCATTTTTTCCAATACGGCTATAGCCTTGGCAGGGGGGGCCGCCAATAACGCCATCTATTGATTCGTTAGATAGAACGAGGCGCCAGGCTTCCGTATCCATAACGGATAAGTCGCCATTTAAAACGCGGGCATTGGGGAAGTTTTGCTTGTAAGACGACTGAAGAACAGGATCAATATCGACAGCTACGACAACGTCAAAGCCAGCTTGTTTTGCGCCAAGCCCGAATCCGCCGCAACCTGAAAACAAATCGACTATTTTGTATTTTGCGGCCATAAAATGTCGTGGGCAATAAAAACTGCCGCATTATTTCACACAATGCCCAAAAAAGGCGACCATCAATATTTTAACCTGCCTACAGTACTTCCCTCGCTCGGCACGAGAAACTCGTAAAAAGCATCTTCATGCAAAATGAGCGGTGCTATCGCGTCAGTCATTTTTTCTGATTATCAACAAACAAATCTGCTCTGTGACGCGAAAGGAATTCGACGCTAGGCATGAAGCGCTCCGGCAACTCAATCGCCCGCCCATCCAAAGGCAGCAAGACTTCAATTACAAAAGGTTCTTTCTTGCGTTTCAGTTCTTCCGAAACCACGACCTTGAAATCATCCGTAAGCGTGATCAACCCCTTATCAAACGCCCGGTCATGTATGGCCGACAGGCATAGCCCATTGCTTGGATTCAGTCGATTCGCCTTATCCCTGCTCCACGGTACGATATGACTGGCAATTAATAGACGTGTCTCGGTCAGGCCGGACATGCAACAACGACCACGATAACTACTCAACACGGCACGGCGGAAGAAGTTTTGCTTGATGCGTTGTTCTGTAACGACCTTGCGAGTTTCCCCTGTGAAATCTTCTGGCATGAGCTGCTCTTCAGCATCGTCCATCGGCTGTGCATCAGCGTCCAGCTTTCGCCTGAGCAGTTCGCTCTCGACAGCTAAAGCCTCCCAATCAGCATGAAATTCATCCCAGATTTCTCGGTCAAGATTCGACGCCCCTTCCAGCCCTTTTCGGCCTGTGCCCGTGATGGCCGGATCAAGACTGGCAAAGTTGCTCAGCTTCATTGCCACTGCGCCGGGCGTTCGGTCTATCAAGCCCGCAAGTTTGATGACTTCTGGCGTGCGCATATCTAGTTTGCCGAACGGTAGTTGGCAATACAGATGGAATGCGAGCTTGAGTTGTTCTTTCGTCCAGCGGTTTGTGGCCATCAGTCCCTCCAGTGACTCAGTCCAAAGACGCGACTGAAACTCCGACTTTTGAAATGTAGCAGGCAGTTTAGCCTGGTATCCAGCAGCTTTCACTATTGCTTTATCCAGCAATTTAATCGCTGGGAATTATTGCGGACAGTATGTCTTCATATTTACCCAGCGTCTGTTGCTTAACATCGAAGTAAATGACGACCTACAACTTTTGTACTCATCCCAATGTACTGTCGCTCCCACTGCGCCGCGTCGCCGCAATCGACTCTGTTGAGTTACTTGCCGAGCAGCTGGATAACTGGCACGTTTAGTGGCGCGCCATGAGTTTACGCAATGCGGCTCTTGGTTTGGGCGGTTTTTCCACAGACGAGGCAAATGCCTCAAAGTCGCGCTGGGTGAGCATGAGCGTGTCGTAGTCCGACACCACGCGCCGCGCCGCCTCGTATGCGCTTTGCAATATAAACTCGGATACAGTCGTCCCCATCAGTGCGGCGGCGCGTTCGATCATAGCTTTGGCGTCGGCGCTGGTGCGCAAACTGATTCTCGAGGATTCATTGGTTGTGGTTGCTGACATGGTGTAACTCCCGACTTACGGACGCGAGTATTGTGCATCAAATTTTCGCCCATGAGGTATTTGGCGGCGTCTGGGCTGACGCGGGATATGTTTGAGATCATGGAGAGGTCGCAGGGGTGACGGGAGGCTTCCGGGTAACCGATAAAGTAGCCAACGTTGTCTTTATGGTTCAATATGATAACCAATCACTTTGCTCCATTTCCCAATGACCACACCCGCAGTGCATTCTGATCGTGATCGGCTTATTCGATCTCTGCTTGATGAATACATCGAGATGTACGCCGGACGTGACGACCGCCTGACCAGCCGTTTCAGTGACAACTTCAGCGGCTATACCGGCGGCGGCGATTTTCTGGTCAAGGATCGGCAAGCCTGGGTAGACATCACGCGCCAGGATTTTGCGCAGGTGCCCGGCCGGATTCGCATCGAGATGCTGGATGTGTCGATACAGGACATCAGCCACGATGTGGTGGTCACCACTGCCTTCTTCCACATTCACTTGCCCATCGCGGATCATGTGTTGTCGACCGAGGTCGCGCGACTGGTGCTGATCTTCCGTCTTGAAGGATCGGACTGGAAGATCGTCCACAGCGGCATTTCGATTCCTTACCACTTGGTGCGGGACGGTGAGGTTTACCCCATGGCTGGCTTGCTCGAACAGAACAAGGCACTTGAATCGCTGGTGGCGGAACGCACGCAGGCGCTGCATGACAGCGAAGCCATGTATCGCCTGCTGGCCGAGGACACGCGCGATGTGCTCTGGAAAACGGATCGCCAGTTTCGCGTGACCTATATCAGCCCGGCCGATGAGCGCCTGCGCGGCTTTAAAGCGGACGAGGTGATCGGGCGCTCGGTGTTTGATTTGTTCACCGACGAGGGCGCCGCAATCGTCAGCGACATCATTACGAAAAGCAAAGATGCCCGGAGTGCAGGTACGCTTGTCGGGTATTTGACCTTTGAGGTACCCCACCGCTGCAAAGACGGCCGGGTGCTTTGGGGCGAGGTCATTTCCACTCCGGAGACCAATGCTCAGGGCCAGATCGTGGGCTACCACGGCATCACGCGCGAAATCACCGCGCGCAAACACCTGGAAGATCAGGTGAAGCAACTAGCCTTTTACGACACGCTTACCAATCTCCCGAATCGTCGCTTGCTAAATGATCGTTTGACTCAGTCCATGGCTGCCAGCAAGCGCAGCAGTTGTTATGGTGCGCTCATATTCCTCGATCTTGATAACTTCAAACTGTTGAATGACTCTTACGGGCATGACGTGGGAGACTTGCTGCTGATCGAGGCTGCCACCAGATTGAGGAGTTGCGTGCGCGAAATGGATACCGTGGCGCGCTTTGGCGGGGATGAGTTTGTTGTGATCCTGAATGGCTTGGATGTGAAAAATCCAGATGCCACTTTGCAGGTACAACTTGTTGCGGAAAAGATTCTTGCTTCTTTGTCTGCGCCTTACTTGTTGACGGTGAATCGCGATATGCAGGCCGCATCAACGGTCGAACATCACAGCACGGCCAGCATCGGTGTTGCGATGTTCATCAACGACGAATGCAGCCAGGACGACATCCTCAAATGGGCCGATGGCGCAATGTACGAGGCAAAGCGTGCCGGGGGAAATTCAATCAAGTTTTATGTGACAGAAGGCTGAGCGGGATTTGCCGCTCCCGAAGCACATTCACCCTAAACCCCTCCCAGCCTCCCCTTGCACCCGCAAGGAGTACGCCGGTGGGTGCCCCGCTGCTACGCAGCGACCCTTCCGCTGTCAGCGGGAGGAGCCGACACAGCTCTCCGCCTGACAAGGGGGAGTTGGAGGGGGTTGGGTTCGCAATACTTTTTCCCCTGCTTCTGCCAGCAAGCGATCTACAAGCCCTTGGCTTGCGCTTCCTTCAACACATCAAGCAAATCTGGTTTGCTTGTCGCAACAACGCTATCGCGTAGATGTTTGTGATTGGGAAAAGACGGCAGGTCGGGGAAGTGCGGCGTATTGTCGTAGCGAAAGATCAACTCGTTGTTCGCCTGCTGAAGATGGTAGCGATACCCCAACGTGGTCAGCGTGCCATTTGCTACAACGAGCGCCTCATTAATCTCCAGCAGCGCGCCGTTATCAAAACGCAAGCGGATGCGCAGGTTGGCGCGTTCGGGTGTGAGGATTTCTTCGGAATAATTCTCGGCATAGGCAGGCAAGCGGGAGACCGCTGCCTCGACTGTCGAAAAGTATCGTTCTATTGAATCATGCGGCGACACGCAACTGGTTCTCCAGTTGTTGGTGCAAGGCGACGTAATGCTGGTAGGCGTTCGCCCACTCCACGGCCTCGACCTCGTCGTCAGCCAGGCCTTTCTGGTATCGGTCGTAAAATGTTTCCGAATCCATGCCACGCCGACTTTCGTACAGGCTGAGTTGCTTGCTCACGGCCACCAGCGCATCCAGAGGGGATGTATAAGTTTCGCGTTGTTTTCTCATGTGCCACCTCCTGCTTGTTGCGCGAAGTATAACCCGATGGGGTTGGTCATGCTATCGCCCTGCCAGTAGCATCATTATCATCCCGCGCGATTGCAGCCTAACTTCTTCCGCAGCCCGCTTACATTGAAGGCTTCCGACTACGCTCCGCACTGGAAACGCTACGCAATCTTAAGGGGCTGCGCGGGAACAACCCTAACAATCAAACAGTCACCTCAGTGACATCACGCTTATCCAGTATCTTCCCGGTGTAGGCATCGATCGACACCAGCCATCTCTTTTCACCACGATTGATTTCCACATGATAAGCATGCCGACGCCGCCCATCATTATCGGCAGCAGGGTCTGTATCAGCATTGGAGTTGACACTGACAATCAACACTCTGGAAAAATCCTCTTCTTCCAGGTCTCTCATGTCTCTGGCAAAACCGACCGTCGCACTCAGCGCAATAACGCCGGCTGCCGCAGGAAATATCTTCAAAAATTTCATCGTACGTTCATCCCCAAATATTTATTGTGTATTGAAAGAGAAACCGCACTCAGGCAAATGCGGTGACGGGTGTGAGAGGGACGCACCGAAAAATAGTTCCGTCCGGATTTTTCCTGCGTTGTTTGAACGACAACCTCACCGACTCACGACAAGGCCTCATCGGCGGTATTGTTGTTATTGCATGAGTCCAAGTGTAGATTGATTTTGTGACAAATTGATCTATCAACGGAACCGGGCTTCCGTGGCGTACTCAGACCAATTGCCGGAATCCCCAACGCGAGATCCTCATGAATAAAGCTTTCGAATTCGACGGAATACAAATCAACTTTGACAACAGCTATGCGCGTGAGCTGAACGGATTCTATACAGCGTGTCAGGCTGAGACTGTGCCCTCGCCCACCATGGTCAAGTTCAATCACGCATTGGCCGAAGAGCTTGGGCTGGATGCAGACGCGCTCGAAATGCAGCAAGGCGCGGAGATATTTTCCGGGAACATTGTTCCGTCGGGCGCGATGCCTATCGCACAGGCCTATGCGGGTCACCAGTTTGGCAATCTTTCACCGCAACTGGGTGACGGCCGCGCGCTCTTGCTGGGCGAGGTGATCGACCGCAACGGGATGCGCCGCGATATCCAATTGAAAGGTTCCGGACGCACACCGTTTTCCCGCCGTGGCGATGGCAAGGCAGCCATAGGCCCCATGTTGCGCGAATACCTGATGGGCGAGGCCATGTACCACCTGGGCATCCCCACCACGCGCGCCTTGGCTGTGGTTGCCACGGGAGAGAGTGTGTATCGCGAGACCCCGTTGCCGGGCGCGGTGCTGACCCGCGTTGCAGCAAGCCACATTCGCATCGGGACCTTTGTATATTTCGCTGTGCGCAACGATGTTGAAAGCCTGCGCAGGCTGGCCGACTACACCATCCAGCGCCACTACCCGGAACTGATCGGCAAGCCCTATGTCGAGCTCCTGCGTGCGGTGGCTGCGCGGCAGGCTGATCTGATCGCCAGATGGATGTGCGTCGGGTTCATCCACGGCGTGATGAACACGGACAACGTGGCGCTTTCCGGCGAGACCATCGATTACGGTCCGTGTGCATTCATGGAACATTTCGACCCCGCCACGGTGTTCAGTTCGATAGATGAGAGGGGCCGCTACGCATTCGGCAAGCAACCCGTGATCGCACAATGGAACCTCGCGCGCTTTGCCGAAACAATGCTGCCGCTAGTGGACGACGATAGTGACCGGGCTATCCAGATTGCGACTGAGGCATTAGAGACATTCCCGGAACAATTTGCAAAGACCTGGGCGGCCATGGCGCGGCGCAAGCTGGGGCTTGTGCGCAGCGAAGCCGACGATGCCACGCTTGTGCAAGATTTCCTGAATGCGATGCAAGCCGGGCAAGCCGACTACACGCTGGCATGGCGCTACCTTGCTGATGCGGCGGAGTCCAATCCGGAACGCCTGCGCAGCGTGTTTGGCAGCGACACGGCAAAGCTGGATGAATGGCTGCCGCGCTGGCAGGCGCGATTGGCCCGTGAGAACAAATCCGCAGCGGAGATCGCAGCAGACATGCGGCGCGTGAACCCTTATGTCATCCCGCGCAATCACCTGGTGGAAGAAGCACTCGAAGCCGCCACCATCAATAACGACTTGGCACCGTTCAACCAACTGCTGGACGTATTGGGCGATCCCTTTACCGAACGCGAAGCCGCGCACCCGTATGCCACACCGGCCACATCCGAACAAACGGCGGGCTACCAAACATTCTGCGGCACTTGATGTTTCAATGATTTGGCCGGGGTGAACAGGCCAAACACAATATCTTTCGAGTGAAATGAAAGAAGCCCCTGATAAACAGGGGCCTCAATTAAAACTTTACACAACTGGTCGCAGGTATCCGGATCAGAACGGGATATCGTCGTCGAAGTTATCGAAGTTGCCCTTGGCTGCTGGTGCTGCGGCAGGTTTGGCGGCCGGGGCGCTGCGCGGTGCGGGTGCGGAGCGTTCATCTTCCACTTCAAAGCTGCCACCACCGGTGGACTTGCTGCCCAGCATCTTCATCTCGTTGACGATGATCTCGCTGATATAACGATCCTTGCCTTCTTTGTCCTGATATTTACGGTTCTGGATGCGGCCTTCGATGTAGACCTGCGAACCCTTCTTCAGGTATTCACCGGCGATCTCGGCCAGACGGCGGTAGAACACCAGGTTATGCCATTCGGTGCGTTCCTGCTTCTCGCCGCTCTTGTCCTTGTAGTTCTCGGAAGTCGCCAGCGTGGCGTTGGTCACCGCTTCGCCATTGGTCATGTAACGGGTCTCCGGGTCTTTGCCCAGACGTCCCACCAGGATTGCCTTGTTTACTGACATCTCACGTCCCCTTTCACTAGATTCTCAACCGATTCTTCATCGAACCCGCTCATTTCAACCTTGATACAGGCGATCTGCTCGTTCCCCACGACCAGCACCTCCCGCACACCCCGTAATTGTGCCAGACTCGACTGCAACGCGCTTGAAGCTTCTGGCCCCAGTTCCGGCAAGTGGTACATCTTGGTCAGCAGCGCCTGCGGCGCCCGCATGGACGAGGCCACCGCCAGCCACAGCAGCAGCATGAACACCGCGAATACCAGCACAGCATCGTGGCCGAAGAACTGCATCAATAGGCCGCCCATTGCCGAACCGAAGAACGCCCCCAAAAACTGCACGCTGCTGAACACGCCCATCGCCGTGCCCTTGGCGGCCAGCGGCGCGATCTTGCTGACGATTGAGGGTTGCGTCGCCTCCAGCACGTTGAACGCGGTGAAGAACACCAGCAGCGACACCGCCACGCCCCACACGCTATGCTGGAAAAACAGTATGCCCAGTTGCGCCACGGCAGCCAAGCTAATGGCGAGCATGAACACCGGCTTCAGCTTGGCCTTTTTCTCCGCGATGATGATGGGCGGCACCATGAGCACGAAGGCGATCAGCATCACCGGCAGATACACCTGCCACTGGTGCTGTGCATCCAGCCCGAGGTCGCGCAGGATGAACGGCACTTGCATGAACACCGACATCAATATCGCGTGCAGGGTGAACACACCGAAATCCATGCGCAGCAGATCCGCGTTGCGCAGCACTTCTTTCAGTTTGCTGGTGTTGGCCTGGGTATCGGAGTGGAAGCGCGTGATGCGCGGCGTGGGAATGAACCAGACCACCACCGCGATGGAAACGAATGCCAGCAGCCCGATCAGCTCGAAGATGCCGGACATGCCGATGTATCTGTACAGGATGGGCGACAACACCATCGAGATCGAGAACGTGATGCCGATGGTGATGCCGATCATCGCCATCGCCTTGGTGCGGTGCTCCTCGCGCGTCAGGTCTGCGGTCAGCGCCATCACCGCCGCATTGATCGCCCCCGCGCCCTGGATCACACGACCCGCGATGATCCAGTAGATGTCATCCGCCGACGCTGCGATGAAACTGCCGGCCGCGAACAGCAGCAGGCCGACGATGATGACGGGCTTGCGTCCGTAACGGTCGGACAACCACCCCGCCGGGATCTGCAAGATCGCCTGCGTCAAGCCGTACGCCCCCAGCGCGACCCCGATCAGGAAATGGCTTTCCCCGCCCGGCAGGTGCTCGGCATACAAAGCAAAGATCGGCAGGATGATGAACAGCCCCAACATGCGCAGGCCATAGATACTCGCCAGGCCAATACTGGCGCGGCGTTCGAAGGGGGTCATGGATGAATCTGAAGCGGACATTAAGCTGCGGGTGGTGATTTTCTGGAGGGCGTATCTTAACAGGTTGAACTGCCGCCAGACAGAGACGGCTTTATTCTTTGGAGGGGTAGTTACGCCGCTGGTGCATGCAGTGATAGACGACGCAATCGCCCGTAGCAGCATGGTGCACGAAAATCAGGGTGAACGGAGTATGTGAGCCAACAGGCACTTCGCGCGTACCAGCGACCACACCGGGGCGACCGGAAACGGGAATCGGGTTGGCAATCAGGGAAAGAGCTACTGCTTCGATCTCACGGCGCATGCGCCGGGCTGCTACCGGGTTACGCTCTGCATACCAAACGAGAGACTCGGCAAGTTCTGCAATGGCCTCGGGATGCCACTCAAGCCGCTTTTTTCTTGCTGCGACCATGCGTTTGAATCATCTGGTCAAGCTGCTGCATTGCGGCATTGTGGCTGATGCGCTGATTCGCCTGCATTCTGGAAGTCACTGCATGCACGGCATGCTCAGTCGCCTCAAAGCCGTCACGCAACACATATTTGAGCACGCTTCTGGGAGTGCGGCCTGCGGCCTGTGCCAGCTTTTCCAGGCGGCGCGTATCGGCTTGGGATAAGGTGAGCATGTCCATAGATGTTCCTCCGTGTTGCGGCGAAGTATAACTTACTAGGCTTATTTGATCTTCCTTTGCGACGTCGGCAAATAGCTTTCAGCCGACACCACTTTCTTGCCTGTCTTGCCTTCCAGCTCCTGCCGCGCTTTCCTGGCGATGCCGCCGCCGGTCTTCGCCGCCGATTCGTTCTCGCCCATACCGGTCGCATCCACACTCTCGGCGATCTGGCGTGTGGACAATTCCGCCAGCGCGGTAAAGATGAGCTCGGCCTCGCTCATGTGATCGCGCAGATTCTGGGTTTGCAAACCCTTCATTGCCTTGTGTTCACGCACATCCACCTCGGCCCATTCCTGATGAATGATGTTGGTGAGAATGGCAAACTCCTCGCCCTGCTTGATATCGTGGTTTGCCCAATAATCGGTCAGCTTATTGCGCGTCTCCTGCCCGGTCATGCGCTGCTGAATCCACTTCTCGCTGCGCCCGTGCTTTTGCCAAGTCTCGCGGGCGCGATCCAGAGAACGGGCGGGGTCGGCCATCTCCTGCATCCGCTCGTACCCCACCTTTGCCAACCAAAGTTTGATCGGTTCGGCCTTGGGGCTGGGAACAGACTGCACCAAGCGCAGTAACGTTTCGGCGGTGGCCACATCGGTAAGTCGCTGCTTGCCATCATCGGCAGTCATTTTCAACTGGTAACAGTTTGTTACCAGTTGACTGCCTTCCTTATCTAACCGGCCTTTCAGCACCTTCCAATATTTTCTGGCAGTTTGATAATCTTGCGACTGAGTCAACACCTGAACAATATCGATCACCGAAAACAGCCACATTTCAGTGGCCTCGTCATACACGCGACGGATTTCATGCTCTTCAAAAATGGCTGGCTGGGGTTGCATGGTCAGGACTCCTTGTTCATGGATGCCAAGGGGACCGTTTCAAATGGTGACAAGTTGTCACGGGCTGGCAAAACGACAACCGCATCGTAGAGAACGAACGTTCTGCTGTCAACTGCGCAATAAAAACGCTATTCCTGCGATGATGCCACCCAAACCGATTTTTTCTTGCTGCGTCCATGCGTTTGCATCTTCTGATCGAGCTGCTGCATTGCAGCATCGTGGCTGATGCGCTGAGTGGACTGCAACTCTCACAAGTCCTTTCAAAACAACATAGCTTCGGCTTTTATTGTCCGCACCCAATTCCTTGGCACAGTATTCGCTATCTCCTTTGGTAGATATCGATACGGGAGGTCAACATGGAATTCGCCGCGACAGAATATGCCAATACCACAGCTTACGATGAGCTGCTTGACCCTGCTTTGCGGCCCCGGACGGTCGCCCAGCCCTTGTTCGACTATCTGGATACCCTGGACAAGCAAGAGTTTGCCACCCGCAGTCAAGCAGTGGATGCCACCATCATGGCGATGGGCATCACCTTCACTGTCTACAGCGATTCGGGCAATATTGACCGTGCCTGGCCTTTCGATCCTATCCCGCGCGTGATGGGACGCAAGGAATGGAATGGTATCCAGGAAGGGCTGAAGCAGCGTTTGACTGCGCTGAACATGTTCATCAACGACCTGTACAACGAGCAGCGCATCATCAAAGACGGCGTATTCCCGGCCGAAGTGCTGGAAGGCTCGTGCAACTTCCGCCCGCAATGCGTCGGCATTACGCCCCGCTTTGGCGTATGGGCACACATTTGCGGCACCGACTTGGTGCGTGACAGTGACGGCACCATGTATGTGCTGGAAGACAATCTGCGCGTGCCATCCGGTGTTTCGTACATGCTGGAGAATCGCCAGATCATGAAGCGCATCTTTCCCGAGGTGTTTCGCACCACCAACATTCTGCCGGTGGATGATTATCCGACCCAGCTATACCAGACTCTCGCGGCGCTCTCGCCGCGCACAGGCGAGCAACCTGTCATCGCCGTACTCACTCCCGGAATCTACAACTCCGCCTATTTCGAGCACAGTTATCTGGCGCAGCAGATGGGGGCTTATCTGGTGGAAGGCTCCGACCTGCTGGTGGGAAAGGATGACGTGGTCTACATAAGGAGCATGCTTGGACTGCAACGTGTAGATGTGATCTACCGCCGTGTCGACGATGCCTTCCTCGACCCCGAAGTATTCAATCCCGATTCGGTGCTGGGTGTGCCGGGACTGATGCGCGCATGGCGCGCCGGCAATGTCGGTATCGCCAATGCGCCCGGCGCCGGCGTGGCGGATGACAAGGTGGTTTACACCTTTGTGCCGCAGATGATCCGCTATTACCTGGACCAGGAACCCATCCTTGCCAACGTGCCCAGCTACTTGTGCATGTACGAAGACCAGCGCGACTATGTGCTGGCCAATCTGGACAAGCTGGTGGTCAAACCCGCGAATGAGTCCGGTGGTTATGGCATGCTGATCGGCCCGCGCGCCACAGCGGAGGAGCGCGCGCAGTTCGCCGAACTTATCCGGGCCAATCCGCGCAACTACATGGCCCAACCCACTCTGAATATCTCAACCGCGCCGACCCTGGCTGACGGCAAGCTGGCGCCGCGTCATCTCGACCTGCGTCCGTTCGTTTTGCAATCCGACAAGTTGTACGCCACCACCGGCGGACTTACCCGTGTCGCGCTGCGTAAGGGTTCGCTTGTGGTGAATTCGTCCCAGGGTGGCGGCAGCAAGGACACCTGGATCGTGGAAGAGGAGGTGCTGTGATGCTAGCTCGTGCGGCAGAGAATCTTTATTGGATGGCACGCTATCTGGAGCGGGCCGAGAACACCGCGCGTCTTATCAACAGCACCACGCATGTGCTGCTTGATCTGCCACTGGGGGCGACATTCGGCTGGGCGACACTGATCGAGATCGCCGGTTTGGACAACCGGTTTCTGGAAAATAATCCCGATGCGGATGAAGGTGCAATCATGCGCTTCCTGATCGAGGATACAAGCAACCCCAGTTCGCTGTTGTCCTGCATTCAAAACGCCCGGGAGAATTCCCGTACCCTGCGCGAGATATTGCCCGCGGAGATGTGGGAACGTATCAACAGCCTCTATCTGTATCTGAAACAGAATGCGTCTATCGCCTGCCGTAGTCGGCGCGACCGGTATATGGTGCTGAATGAAATGATCGAAAGGCGCCACGCCATCGTCGGGCTCGTCTCCGGCGTGATGGAGCACGGCATGCCGTATCAGATCATCAAGCTTGGGCGCAACCTGGAACGCGCCGACATGACGACCCGCATCCTCGACCTTAACTCTGCCGTGCGCTTCCCCGCAGACAGCGAGTTGCACGAACCTTTGATGGAACGCGTATGGATGAGTACGCTGAACTCCCTTTCCGCCTATCAGACCTATCGTCGTCTGGTTTCGATGCAAGTGCGGCGTAGCGATGCGATCGGTTTCCTGCTGCGTGACGTACGCTTCCCGCGCAGCGTGGCGCATTGCCTGGGCGAAATCGAGTCGTGTCTCAAGTTGCTGCCGAAGTCGCAGCAATTGCAGCAAATCACCGCACTCCTGAATCACCAGGTATCCCACCATCACACCAACGATCTGGATACCATCGCGCTGCACGAATATCTGGACATGCTGCAGACAAGGCTGGATGAGATTCACAATGCCCTCACACAGCTGTATTTCCACTCGCAGCAGGGCAAAGTGCCCGGCGCTTCCAACAGCCCGCATGAAATACTGTTTACCGAGCAATAGACGCGTGTTAGTGTCCTGACCGCCGCCACAAAGAGATCGAATCGATATGACTTATTGCGTTGCCATCAACACCGACCAGGGCTTGGTCTTTTGCTCGGATTCCCGCACCAATGCAGGCTACGACAATGTCTCGACCTATTCCAAGATGCACATCTTCGCGTGGCCGGGCGAGCGCACCTTCGTGCTGCTTTCCGCGGGAAACCTTGCCACCACCCAGGCAGTGGTAAAAAGGCTATGGAGCGACATCGAAAGCAACGCCCCCGTCAATCTGCGTAGCGTCTTCAATATGCTTGGAGCGGCAGACTATATCGCCAGCATCAGTGCCAGCGTGCAAAAACAACATGTGGAGCGCGACACCGCCTCCACCAACTTCGAGGCAACCTTCATCTTCGGCGGACAGATCGGTACAAACAAACCGGAGACAATGCTGATCTATCCGCAAGGCAACTACATTCACGAATCGGACGACCATCCGTTCATGCAGATCGGGGAAGTGAAGTACGGCAAGCCGATCCTCGACCGGGTCATCAAGCGAACCACACCCCTCACCAATGCGGCTCGTTGTGCGCTGGTCTCCATGAACTCCACCGTACGCAGCAACCTGACCGTTGCCCCTCCCATCGATCTGCTCATCTACACCAGGGACAGTTTGGACTTTGGTCAGCGCATGACGCTGACAGAGAACGATCCGTTCGCAAAACAGATCTCGGAATCCTGGAATCAGGGCTTGATGCAGGCGCTTGAAGGGCTGCCAAGATTCCCGTGGGAGGGATGAATCAAAACATAACATTGAGTTGGGAAGGCAGCCGTTTTCGCGTATATTGACAGGTCGATTTTTACCCCCGCTGTCAGGCATGGAATACATCAAAATCCGTGGTGCTCGCACCCACAATCTCAAGAACATCAGCCTCGATCTGCCGCGCAATCAATTGGTGGTGATCACCGGTCTTTCCGGTTCGGGCAAGTCCTCACTCGCTTTCGATACGCTGTATGCCGAGGGGCAACGGCGCTATGTGGAGTCGCTCTCGGCCTACGCGCGCCAGTTCCTGCAGTTGATGGAAAAGCCGGATGTGGACCTGATCGAGGGGCTCTCCCCCGCCATCGCCATCGAGCAGAAGGCCACTTCGCATAACCCGCGTTCCACTGTGGGTACCGTCACCGAGATACACGATTATCTACGTCTGCTGTTCGCGCGCGCGGGCGATCCGCATTGTCCGCAGCATGACATCATCTTGCAGGCCCAGTCGGTCGGGCAGATGGTGGATGCGGTGCTGGCGCTACCGGAAGGCACCAAGGTGATGATCCTGTCGCCCATCGTGGTGGAGCGCAAGGGCGAGCAACTGGACTTGTTCGACGAGCTGCGCGCGCAGGGTTTCGTGCGCCTGCGTGTGAACGGCAAGGTGTGCGAGATGGACAACCTGCCGAAGCTGGCGAAGAACTCCAAGCACACCATCGAGATTGTGGTGGACCGGTTGAAGGTTGCGCCGGACATCAAGCAGCGTCTAGCGGAGTCGTTCGAGACAGCACTGCGCCATGCCGATGGTCGCGCACTGGCAGTGGAGATGGATACGGGCAAGGAGCACCTGTTCTCGGCCAAGTTCGCCTGCCCCATCTGCAATTACTCGCTGCAGGAGCTGGAGCCGCGTCTGTTCTCGTTCAACAGCCCGATGGGCGCATGCCCGAAGTGCGACGGCCTGGGCGTGATCTCGTTCTTCGATCCGGCGCGCATCGTGGCCTTCCCCAACCTGTCGCTCTCCGGCGGCGCGATCAAGGGCTGGGACAGGCGCAACGGCTATTACTTCAGCATGCTGGAAAGCCTGGCCAGGCACTACAAATTTGACGTGGACGCGCCGTTTGAGGACCTGGAACTGCCAGTGCAAAACGCGGTGCTTCATGGATCTGGCGACGAGGAGATCCGGTTCAGCTACACGCTCGATTCGGGCAACTCGGCCGGCAAGAAACTGAGCAAGAAGCACCCCTTCGAGGGCATCATCCCCAACATGACGCGCCGCTACCGCGAGACCGATTCGGTCGCGGTGCGTGAGGAGCTGGCCCGCTTTCGCGGCGTGCAGCCCTGCCCCGACTGCGGCGGCACGCGCCTGCGCAGCGAAGCGCGGCACGTGCGGCTGGGCGAGGGTGAGCAATCCCTGGCCATCTTCGAGATCAGCCACCTCACGCTGCGCGATTCGCTCGGCTATTTCAACGCGCTCAAGCTGCAGGGCGCCAAGGCCGAAATCGCCGACAAGGTGGTGCGGGAGATCGCATCGCGCCTGAAATTCCTCAACGACGTGGGCCTGAACTACCTGAGCCTGGAT
>JAUSBR010000012.1 GCA_030651895.1 Sideroxyarcus sp.
GCCCTGGAATAGCGGCATGTTGAGCTGCAGGCCGACGCTGGTGCTGCGCACGTCGGTGGGACCGCCAGTGAAGCTGCTGTAGCCGCTGTAGCTGTTGTTGTAGCTGGCGACGATGTCGATGGTGGGCAGGTGGCCGCCGCGATTGCGGTCGACTTCCTTGTCAGCCAGTTCGGCACCGGCCTGGGCGATGGCCAGTTGCGGGTTGCTGCGGCGGGCGTCTTCCACCCATTGGTCGACGCTGGCCGGTTGCGGGGTCTCGAGTTTGAGGTTCTTCCCCAGCGCGCTCAGTTGGCCGGGGTCGGCGTTGACCAGTTGCTGCAGGCCGCGGCGTTTGATCTCGAGGGCGCTCTGGGCGGCGATCTCCTGAGCGACGATGAGGTCGTAGCGGGCCTGGGCTTCGTGGGTGTCGGTGATAGTGGCGGTACCGACTTCGAAGTTGCGCTTGGCCTGTTCGAGCTGCTGGGCGATGGCGGTCTTCTGCGCGGCGGCGAGCTGGACGCTATCTTGGGCGATGAGGACATCGAAGTAGGCTTGGGCAACGCGCAGGACGAGGTCCTGTTCGGCCTGTTTGAATTGCGCCTCAGACTGGGCAACCTGCAGTTCGGATTCGGTGTACAGGGCCCAGTTCTGTTCGCGGAACAGGGGCTGGACGAGGCTGACGCCGTAGCCGTGACTGTTGTATTTCTTGGTCGAATCGACGGGCAGGACGGTGTGGACGTCGTTCTTGGTGGTGTTGGCGGTCAGATTGACGCTGGGCAACATGAGTGCGCGACCCTGGGTGAGCTTCTCCTGTCCGGCATCGCGCGCGGCGCGGGCGGCGCCAAAGGTGGCGTCCTGGCTCTGCGCGGCACGGTAGAGTTCGAGAAGGTCGGCGGCTCCGGCCAGCGGGCTGATGCCCAGGGCCAGGATCACGCTGAGGGTCGTTCTGGATAAATTCATCGCCTGCTCCAAATATTAGAGATTTCTAATATTACATGCTGCGACTACACTTTACAAGCTGGCATCACCCTTTCGGCGATGCCAGTGGGAGATACTAGAACACGAAACGTTGCGGTTGCGGTGCGTTAGCCAACGGTGCGACGTTGGTTTCAAACAGAATGACGGTCTCGAACACGCCCGGCGCGACACAAGTCACCCGCATGGCCTGCATCGCCGGTGCATCACCCACGACGGCGAACAGGCGGCCACCGACGTTCAGCATCTCGTAAAGCGATTCCGGCGGCAGCGGCACGGAACCGGTCAGCACGATGGCATCGAACTTCTCGCCACCCCAGCCCTTGGAGGCGTCGCCGACTTCCAGCGTGACGTTGTCGAAATGGTGCGCCGCCAGATTGCGGGCGGCGCGGGCGCTCAGTTCCTGCACCAGTTCCACGCTGACCACATGGTCGGCCATGCGCGACAGCAGCGCGGTGAGATAGCCGCTGCCGGTGCCCACTTCCAGCACGCGGTCGCTGCGCTTGAGATTGAGCGCCTGCAAAGCGCGCGCTTCCAGCTTGGGCGACCACATCGCCACGCCGTGACCGAGCGGGATCTCCACATCCATGAAAGCCAGCGTCTGTTTGTCCACCGGCACGAATTGTTCGCGTTTGACCTTCTTGAGGAGGTCGAGCACATTCATATCCAAAACGTCCCAGGGACGTATCTGTTGTTCCACCATGTTGAAGCGAGCGAGTTCCACGTTGTTCATCCCCCTGTCCCCTTGCTGCGTAAGTGTATTTATTCGAAGGCGCAGTATAACAAGCACTTTCAGCCTGTACAAAGCATTAAACCCTTTCAAACCGGCTGTGCTGTCGATTACCGCTTCACGCGATGCACCCGGTACTCGAGCCTGTTTCGGGTTTCCCGACTCGAATCGTCAACTTGCCTTCTCCCCGCCTTTCCAGTACCTTGCCACCTCGCTGGGGGTCTTCGTAACGAAGTGAGAAACACCCTTTGAACCTGTACGGGTAATGCCGTCGTAGGGAAGCATCCTTCCGGTGCTTTCTGCATTTTTGGAGCACCATCATGAACGCACCCGAATTCCACGCTTCCTCTGCGCATGTCGACGAGGCAGCGATCAAGCCCTTGCCGAACTCGCGCAAGATCTATGTGCAAGGCAGCCGCCCCGACATCCGTGTGCCGATGCGCGAGATCACGCTGACCGACACCCACCTGAACAACGGCGTCGAGAAGAATCCGCCCATCTACGTGTACGACTGCTCCGGCCCCTACACCGACCCGGCAGTGAAGATCGACATCCGCTCCGGTCTGGCTGAGATGCGTGCGCCGTGGATCGCCGAGCGCAACGACACCGAAGCATTGCCGCGCCTGAGTTCCGACTATGGCCAGCAGCGCCTGAACGACCCCGCGCTCGCCGACATGCGTTTCAACCTCCAGCACACACCGCGCAAAGCCAAGCCCGGCAAGAACGTGACGCAGATGCACTATGCGCGTCAGGGCATCATCACGCCGGAGATGGAATACATCGCCATCCGCGAAAACCAGAAGCGCGACGGGCTTTCCGAGATGATGTTGCAACAACATCCCGGCGAGAACTTTGGCAAGGCCATGCCGAAAGAGATCACGCCCGAGTTCGTGCGCAGCGAAGTGGCCGCCGGACGCGCCGTCATCACCGCCAACATCAACCACCCCGAAGCCGAGCCAATGATCATCGGTCGCAACTTCCTGGTGAAGATCAACGCCAACATCGGCAATTCAGCGCTCGGTTCCAGCATCCAGGAAGAAGTGGAAAAGATGACTTGGGCCATCCGCTGGGGCGGCGACACGGTGATGGACTTGAGCACCGGCAAGAACATCCACGAGACGCGCGAATGGATCATCCGCAACTCGCCCGTGCCCATCGGCACAGTGCCCATCTATCAGGCGCTGGAAAAGGTGAACGGCAAGGCCGAAGACCTGACCTGGGAGATCTTCAAGGACACGCTGATCGAGCAGGCCGAACAAGGCGTGGACTATTTCACCATCCACGCCGGCGTGTTGCTGCGCTACATCCCCATGACCGCGAAGCGCATGACCGGCATCGTCTCACGCGGCGGCTCCATCATGGCGAAGTGGTGCCTCGCGCACCACCAGGAAAGCTTCCTCTACACGCACTTCGAAGAGATCTGCGAGATCATGAAGGCTTACGACGTGACCTTCAGCCTAGGTGATGGTTTGCGTCCCGGCTCGGTGTATGACGCCAACGACGAAGCGCAACTCGGCGAACTGAAGACGCTGGGCGAGCTCACACAGATCGCATGGAAGCACGACGTGCAAGTGATGATCGAAGGCCCCGGCCATGTGCCCATGCACATGATCAAGGAGAACATGGAGCTGCAACTGAAGTGGTGCCACGAAGCGCCCTTCTACACCCTTGGCCCGCTGACGCAGGACATCGCCCCCGGCTACGACCACATCACGTCTGCGATAGGCGCGGCGTTGATCGGCTGGTTCGGCACTGCCATGCTCTGCTACGTCACGCCCAAGGAACACCTCGGCCTGCCCAACAAGGCCGACGTGAAGGAAGGCATCATCACCTACAAGATCGCCGCCCACGCCGCCGACCTCGCCAAGGGCCACCCCGGCGCGCAGATCCGCGACAACGCGATGAGCAAAGCCCGCTTCGAGTTCCGCTGGGAAGACCAGTTCAACATCGGCCTCGACCCCGACCGCGCCCGCGAATTCCACGACGAAACCCTGCCCAAGGAATCCGCCAAAGTCGCCCACTTCTGCTCCATGTGCGGCCCGCAGTTCTGCTCGATGAAGATCAGCCAGGACGTGCGCGACTTCGCCGCCGCGCAGGGCATCGCCGAGGCTGAGGCACTGGCAAAAGGGATGGAAGTGAAGTCGGTGGAGTTTGTGAAGCAGGGCGCCGAGGTCTATCACAAGGCATGAGCGTGTCCTGCCGGGAAGGTTGCGGCGCCTGTTGCATCGCTCCGTCCATCACTTCGCCGCTGCCCGGCATGCCGCAAGGCAAGCCGGCCGGTATTCGCTGCGTCCAACTCGATGATCAGTCGCGCTGTAAGGTGTTCGGACAGCCGCAGCGCCCGGCCTTTTGCGCCGGACTCCAGCCTTCTGCCGAGATGTGCGGCGCAACGCGCGAGGAGGCGATGAGCTGGTTATCGCGACTGGAGCGGGCGACTCAGCCGGTATAATCGCGCCATGCTCGCTACCGACCCTTCTCCTGAGATCACTTCCGCTTCGCCCTGCATCGGCCATTGCACGACGGTGCTGGGCGATGATGTCTGCCGCAGTTGTTTGCGCACCTTCGACGAGGTGAATCGCTGGCTGGAGATGAACGAGGACGAGCGCCGCGCTGTGAACAGGCGCATCTCAATCGAACGCTCGAAGAACTGACCTCTCATGGATATCCTCATACTCATCAAAGCCGCCATCCTTGGCGTAGTCGAAGGTCTTACCGAGTTCCTGCCCATCTCTTCCACCGGCCACCTGATCCTGGTCGGCGACCTGCTGGGTTTCAATGACGAGCGCGGCAAGGTGTTCGAGATCGTGATCCAGTTCGCGGCCATTCTGGCGGTGTGCTGGGAATACCGGGGCAAGCTGACCACAGTGGCAACCGGGTTGGTGCGCAAGGAGGAGGCCGCGCAGCGCTTCACCTTTAATCTGTTCATCGCTTTCCTGCCGCTGGCTATCCTTGGCCTGCTTTTCGGCAAAGCCATCAAGGCGAATCTGTTTTCGCCGGTGCCGGTGGCGCTGGCTTTCATCATCGGCGGTGTCTTTATCTTGTGGGCGGAGAAGCGCAAGCATTCGGAACACATCGCGAGCGTGGACGATATGCACTGGAAGGATGCGCTGAAGATGGGGCTGGCGCAGGCGCTGGCCTTGATCCCCGGCACTTCGCGTTCGGGCGCGACGATCATCGGGGGTTTGTTCTTCGGGTTATCGCGCAAGGCGGCGACGGAATTCTCATTCTTCCTCGCCATCCCGACGCTGACCATGGCAACACTATATGAGGTGGTGAAGTATCGCGACCAGTTCCATGCCGAGGATCTCGGCATCTTTCTGGTCGGCTCTATCGCCTCGTTCATCAGCGCGTTCATCGCGGTGCGCGGCTTGTTGCGCTACATCAGCCGCCACGATTTCACGATCTTTGCGTGGTATCGCATCGCGTTCGGATTGATCGTACTGGCGACTGCCTATGGCGGGCTGGTGGATTGGACACAGCCGTAAAAAAGCCCGCTCGCGAGCGGGCTTTTTTGGCCTGTTGCAAACTTCAGCTTTGTTCCCAGGGCAGTCCGGCCAAACGCCAGCCATTCCGTTTGTTGCGCTGGTTTCCCGCATCCCTGTCTCCCTCGAAACCCTCCAGAATGTTGTAGCAGGTGTTGTAGCCGGCCTGCGTCGCAACCATGGCGGCCGCGTGCGAGCGGTGTGCGCTGCGGCACAGGAACAAGACCATCGCTTCTTTTTCAACCTGCTGTTCCAGCGCCGCCATGAAGTTGGGGTTCGGCTTCATGCCGGGGTAGTTGAGCCATTCGATCTCGACCGCGCCGGGCACTTTGCCGACCCAGTCGATCTCGGCGCGCGTGCGCACGTCGACGATCCTGGCGCCCGGTGCGTTACGCATCAGCTCGTAGGCCTCCTGCGGCGTCACGGCACCCGCATACGGCAGGTTAAGTTCTTTCCCGCGTTGTTGCGCGGCCTGTAGAATCTCGGTGATCTTTCCCATCTGGCTTCCTGTGTTTATCCTTTAACTTGCCGGTGCTATGCTGCATGGCACGCCTGCATACTATCCCAACAATAATGAAAAATCACACGCACGCCCACGCTCACGACAAATCAGCCGCTTTCGAACCGGCGCATCCGGTGCGTTTTGCGGCAGCGCGCAAGAGTACCTGGGTAAGCATCATCATCAATCTGCTGTTGACGGTGATGCAGGTGCTGGGCGGGTTCTTCGGCAAGTCGCAATCGCTGATGGCGGACGGCCTGCATTCTTTTGCCGACCTGATATCCGATGTGCTGGTGTTGTTTGCCAACCGCCACGGCAACAAGCATGCGGATGCCAATCATCCTTACGGCCACGCACGCATCGAAACTGCCGCATCGCTCATCCTCGGCACCAGTCTGGCCGCACTCGGGGTCGGCTTGCTGATCTCTGCGGGCATGCGCCTGCAGCATCCCGAGCATGTGCAGGCGGTAAGCCCGCTTGCGCTCTGGGTTGCGATCATCGCGCTGGCGGCCAAGGAGGGCATGTTCCGCTACATGCTGGCCGTCGCTCAGCGCGTGCGCTCGCAGATGCTGGTGGCAAACGCCTGGCATGCGCGCTCAGATGCAGCCTCTTCGCTGGTGGTCATCGTCGGCATCGTCGGCAACCTGCTGGGCTACACCTTTCTCGATCTGGTCGCCGCCGGGGTGGTGGGTGTGATGATCGCCTGGATGGGCATCCAGTTCGCGCGCGATGCGATGCTGGAACTGGTCGACACCGGCCTGGACCAGGAGGAGGTGCGCGCCATCCGTAACACCCTGAAAGCCGTACCCGGCGTGATCGGACTGCACGAGCTGCGTACGCGCAAGATGGCCGACAACGCGCTGGTGGATGCGCACATCATGGTGGACCCCAAGGTCAGCGTGTCGGAGGGGCATTACATCGCCGAGGCGGCACGTTCGGCCGTGCTGAACGGCCATCACGTGATGGATGTGATGGTGCATATCGATCCGGAAGACGATGCAAAAGCCAAACCGAACGCGCACTTGCCGCAACGCCATCTGTTGCTGGCCCATCTGGCCGACCGTCTCGGCATGCAGTTGCCGCCCTCGACCCGCGTCGTGCTGCACTATCTTGGGGGGCACGTGGATGCGGAGTTGCTGTTCGATACCACTGTCGATCTCGTTGCCATGCAGCGCAAATGTGCTGCCGTCACGGCAAATGACCCGTATTTCCGCAGCATCCAGATCTTTATGCTTGGCGCACCAAATTAGTGCATGGCGTCAATTTTGCGCCCCATTCATGGGCGTGCTTTGCAGCGCCCATGCCCGCCAAATATGGCACAATGCGCGTCTCGCAAGATTCTGGGGGATGGCACAGTTTCTGCTGTACAGAAGCTCGTTTCATCAATCGCTTCGTTTCAAAAACAGCTTCGTTTTAATTTTATTGGGAGATTAGAGTATGTCTAAAACCGCCGCCGACGTTCTGAAACTGATCAAAGAACAAGGCATCAAATTTGTTGATCTGCGCTTCACCGACACCCGTGGTAAAGAACAGCACGTAGGCGTGCCGGTCTCCCATTTTGGTGCCGACAAGTTCGAAGAAGGCCATGCCTTCGACGGCTCCTCCATCGCCGGCTGGAAGGGCATTCAGGCTTCCGACATGCTGCTGCTGCCGGATCCCGATTCCGTTTATGTCGATCCTTTCTTCGACGAACCGACCATCGTGCTGACCTGCGACGTGATCGAGCCGACTGACGGCAAGGGTTATGACCGCGATCCTCGCTCCATCGCCAAGCGCGCTGAAGCCTACCTGAAGTCTTCCGGTATCGGCGACGCCGCTTACTTCGGCCCGGAACCCGAATTCTTCATCTTTGACTCCGTGCAATGGCATATCGACATGTCCGGCTGCTCGGTCAAGGTCAACTCCGAAGAAGGTGCCTGGGCGACCGGCCACTCCTTCGAAGGCGGCAACACCGGCCACCGTCCGACAGTCAAAGGCGGCTATTTCCCCGTCCCGCCCGTTGATAGCCTGAACGACATCCGCGCGCAAATGTGTCTGTTGCTGGAAGAGATCGGCATCCCCGTTGAAGTGCATCACCACGAAGTGGCGAACGCCGGCCAGTGCGAACTGGGTACCAAGTTCAACACACTGGTGAAGCGCGCTGACTGGACCCAGGCTCAGAAATACATCATCCAGAACGTTGCACACCAGTACGGCAAGACCGCGACCTTCATGCCGAAGCCCATCGTTGGCGACAACGGTTCCGGCATGCACGTGCACCAGTCGATCTGGAAGGGTGGCAAGAACCTGTTCGCAGGCAACGGCTATGCCGGTCTGTCCGAAACAGCGCTGTTCTACATTGGCGGCATCATCAAGCACGCCAAGGCACTGAACGCGATCACCAACCCCGGCACCAACAGCTACAAGCGTCTGGTTCCGCACTACGAAGCACCGGTGAAGCTGGCTTACTCCGCCAAGAACCGTTCCGCCTCGATCCGTATCCCGCACGTGGCCAGCGACAAGGCACGCCGTATCGAGACACGCTTCCCGGATCCTTCCGCCAACCCGTACCTGTGCTTCGCCGCGCTGATGATGGCCGGTCTGGACGGCATCCAGAACAAGATTCACCCCGGAGATCCCGCCGACAAGAACCTGTACGACCTGCCGCCGGAAGAAGATGCAAAGATCCCGACCGTGTGCGCATCTCTGGATGAAGCCCTGGACGCTCTGGACAAGGACCGCGAGTTCCTGACCCGCGGCGGTGTGTTCTCCAGCGACTTCCTCGATGCTTATATCGCGTTGAAGATGGATGAAGTGAACCGCATCCGCATGACGACCCACCCGGTCGAGTTCGACATGTACTACAGCCTCTAAGCAGTAGCGAGGTGATTGAAAACGGAGCCTTCGGGCTCCGTTTCTTTTTGTGCCTACGTCTTTTCAGCACGCCCCCCTTAACCTATACTGCGCCCACTGTTTTCAGGGCCACATCATGAAACTACGTCACCTGTTCGTTCTGGCTTGTGCGGCGAGCTTCGCCGTCAGCGCGCACGCTGAGATCTACAAACGCGTGGACGAGGACGGTCATGTCACCTATTCCAGCGCTCCGATCAAGGGCGGCAAGAAACTCCACCTCGAACCTTTGCCCACCATGGCCGCGCCGCCGAAGCAGAACAAGGCTGCCGTGAACTTTCCCCGAGTGAATTCGGAAACACAGACGCGCCGCGACGATACCCGCCGCAAGATACTGGAAGACGAACTCGCCTCCGAGCAAAAAGCGCTTGAGGAGGCTCGCGCTAAATTAAAAGAGGCGGAGGACAACCCAGAGGTATATCAACAAACGATCGTTGTAGGAAAAACGAAAGATGGCGCACCAATCACAAAGACCGTAACCAACCGTAATGTTGCCAAATACGATGAAAAAGTTAATCCTTTGCTGGATGAGGTGAGCAATCACGAGAAGAACATCGAAGCGCTGCAGACCGAGCTTGCCAATCTCAAGTAGTCGCTCTTCATGGCATGTTTTCTGCTTTATAGACTGACATGCCGACCTCATCACTTCCCTCGCTGGAACACCTCTCCACAGCAGTCATTCTGCTGGACGAGCAGTCGCGCATCGCATTCCTGAATCCGGCGGCCGAGCATCTGTTCGGCATCAGCAGCACCAACCTCATCGGGCATCCGCTGCAATACGCTTTCTCGCATACCGAACAGTTGTTCAGCACCATCCAGTCCGCGCTGTCCAGCCATGCCAGCCACATCGAACACGAGATGACACTCGGCACGCACGCCTCCGGCAGCAAGTTCCATCTGAGCTGTACCGCCACCCCGCTGCAGGTCGCACCCTACGCGCTGCTGCTCGAGTTCCACACCATCGATCGCCCATTGAAACTGGCACGCGAAGAGCAGATGCTGGACCAGACCCAAGCCAATCGCTTGCTGCTACGTAATCTGGCGCACGAGATCAAGAATCCGCTCGGCGGCATACGCGGCGCGGCACAGCTGTTGGAACAGGAACTGGACCGGCCCGCCCTTCGCGAATACACCCAGGTCGTGATACAGGAAGCGGACCGCTTGCGTTCGTTGATGGAAAAACTGCTCACGCCGCAACACGTGCCCCATTTCAGTGCGCTCAATATCCACGAAGTGCTGGAGCGTGTCCGCAGCGTGGTGCTGGCCGAATTGCCGGAAGGGCTGCTCATCCACCGCGACTACGACCTGAGTCTGCCAGAAGTGCATGGTGACAAGGAGCAACTCATCCAGGTGATGCTCAACATCGTGCGCAATGCGGCACAGGCGATGAAGGGCAAGGGCACGATCACCCTGCGCACGCGTATCACTCGCCAGATCACGCTGATGAAGAAACTTCACCGCCTCGCCATCGCTGTGCAGATCATCGACAACGGACCCGGCATCCCCACCCATCTGCGCGACAAGATCTTTTACCCGCTGGTCTCCGGTCGCCCGGAAGGTCACGGACTCGGCCTCACGCTGGCGCAGGACTTCGTCAGCCAGCATCAGGGCAGCATAGAATTCGAAAGCGAACCGGGACGCACCTGCTTCACCGTCGTGCTCCCGCTACCACACCCAGGAAAATAACCATGACCAAACCTGTCTGGATCATCGACGACGATCGCTCCATCCGCTGGGTGCTGGAAAAAGCACTCGCGCGCGAAGAGATCGAATACAAGAGCTTCGCTTCCGCCGACGAAGCGCTGGCCGAATTGCCCGGTAACATGCCGCAGATGGTAATCAGCGACATCCGCATGCCCGGCAGTTCCGGTCTCGACATGCTGCAGAAACTGCGCAACGACTACCCCAACCTGCCCGTGATCATCATGACCGCCTACTCCGATCTGGAGAGTGCGGTGTCGGCCTTTCAGGGCGGCGCATTTGAGTATCTGCCCAAGCCCTTCGACGTGAACCACGCGGTGGAACTCATCCGCCGCGCGCTGGAACAGAGCCAGCGCAAGAACACGCATGCTGAAGACGCGCAAGCCGCCCCCGACATCCTTGGCCATGCGCCCGCGATGCAGGAAGTGTTCCGTGCCATCGGACGCCTCGCGGCATCCAACGCCACCGTGCTCATCAACGGCGAGTCCGGTACCGGCAAGGAACTGGTCGCCCACGCGCTGCACCGCCACAGCCCGCGCGCCGATAAACCCTTCGTCGCCATCAACACCGCCGCCATCCCGCGCGACCTGCTGGAGTCGGAACTGTTCGGCCACGAGAAAGGCGCCTTCACCGGCGCGACTACCACAAGACACGGACGCTTCGAACAAGCCGAAGGCGGCACGCTGTTCCTCGACGAGATCGGCGACATGCCGGCCGAATTGCAGACACGTCTGCTGCGCGTGCTGTCGGACGGCAACTTCTACCGCGTCGGCGGCCACCAGCCGATCAAGGCCAATGTACGCATCATCGCCGCCACACACCAGAATCTGGATGAACGCGTGAAGCAGGGTCTGTTCCGCGAGGACCTGTTCCACCGCCTCAACGTCATCCGTCTGCGTTTGCCGCCACTGCGCGAGCGCCGCGAGGACATCCCGCTGCTGGCAAAATATTTCCTGCAGAAGAGCGCCAAGGAACTGGGCGTGGAACAGAAGACACTGAGCGAAGCCGCGCTGAACTATCTATCCGCGCAGGACATCCCCGGCAACGTGCGCCAACTGGAGAACCTCTGCCACTGGCTCACCGTGATGACGCCGACCCGCGTGGTCGAAATCGCCGACCTGCCCAGCGAATGGCGCGATGCGCAAACCAGCGGCGCACTGAATCAGGACTGGCGCGCCGCCCTCGCCCAACAGGCCGCCCTCGCCCTGCAGCGCGGCGAGCCCAGCATCCTCGACAACCTCACCAAACAGTTCGAGAGCACACTCATCACCCAGGCACTGCAGCACACCGGCGGACGACGTATCGAGGCCGCGACGTTGTTGGGCATGGGACGCAATACCTTGACGAGGAAGATTCAGGAGTTGGGGTTGGATGGGGAAAACGAATAGCGTCTGTAAGGTGCAATAAGCCTGTCCTGAGCTCGTCGAAGGGCGTAGCGTATTGCGCCAGATGTTTGAGTATCCATACGGCGCAATGCCCGTTGCTTATCGGACCCTACGATGGTTTCCCCCTATTTCCGCCAGACTCCATTAATCGCCTGCGCCTTCGCGCTCTCATTCAGCGGCCGCAGGCCATACATTTCCTCGATCACTCGTAACAAACCATAATGGTTGATGCGCTGCGCATACTTCCCCGGCTTGACCCTCTGCCCCACCACGATTGTGGCGATGCGGTTGCCTTCTGAGCCATTATCTTCATCAAAAGTCACGATGAGCAGGCTGTTGTGCGTCATCGCCCACTGCGCATAACCCTCGATGTTCTTCTTCAGCCAGACATCACCCTGCGCGATGCTGCCGTCGTGCATGTCGTTGCGCTGGTCGGGCACGACGAATGAGGCCGTAGGCAGTTGCGCGTAGTCAGTTGGGAAGGCGCTGAAAGGCTGGTTATATGCAGCGAGTTCTTTCCAGTTCGCTACCGGGTTGTGCTTGCGCATATAGGCGCCGTAGATGCAGCCCTCGTAACCCGGCTCCGGCATGGATTCGGAATAGCTCGTGAAGCTCAGGCCCTTTGCGATCAACTGATTGGCGAGGTTGTCGCCGCTCAGTTCGAGCGGACAGGTGTTGCTGGTTATGCCGCGTGTGCTGCCGGTGAACAACGCGATATAGTTGGGCTGGCTGGGATGGGTGATACCGTAGGACTGGGTGAACAGCGCGCCGCGCTTGGCCAGTTCGTTGATATAAGGTGCATCCTTGTTGCCGATGATCTGCGAGAACGATTTGTTCTCTTCGATCACGATGACGATGTGATCGGGGCGCGGGAGCTCGCTGCCAATTGCCGACTGTGTGACCAACAACATGGCCAGCAGCCAGCGCTTCATCACGCCACCTCTGCGGCCACGATGGTGTGGTCAGACGGCCGCTCCAGTTTGCGCGGCGCTTTGTCGATGACGCATCCACTGCATTGCAGCGCTTCGCTGATGAGGATGTGATCGATACGCAGCCCCATGTTGCGACGGAATGCCATCATGCGGTAATCCCACCAGGAGTAGCTTTTCTCCGCCTGTTCGAACAGGCGGAAGGAGTCGCGCAGGCCGAGTGCCAGCAAGGCTTTGAAGGCGTCACGCTCCGGCTCGCTCACCAGCACGTTGCCCTTCCAGGCCACGGGGTCGTACACGTCGCGGTCCTCGGGGGCGATGTTGTAGTCGCCCAGCAAGGCCAGCTTGGGATATTTCGCGAGTTCGTCTTTCAGCCAGGCGGTGAGCGCCTTGAGCCACTTGAGTTTGTATTCGTATTTGTCGCTGCCGACTTCCTGCCCGTTTGGGATGTACACGCACACCACGCGCACGCCGTTGATGGTGGCGGCGATGACGCGCTTCTGTTCATCTTCGAAATTGGGGATTCCATATTGCACATCGCTGGCCGCTTCACGACTCAGGATCGCCACGCCGTTATAGGTTTTCTGGCCGCTGAACACGCTGTGGTAACCCGCAGCCTCAAGCTCGGCCTGCGGGTAGTTTTTGTCCTCGGTTTTGGTCTCTTGCAGGCAGATTGCATCCACTGGGTTGGCCGTCAGCCACTCGATCAGGTGCGGCAGGCGCACCTTGAGCGAGTTGACGTTCCAGGTGGCGATCTTCATTGAACGGGCTGGGCAGGCGGGACGGCAGGTGCCGGTCGCAGTGGGCGGTACGGTGCTGTCTTGGGATAACCGGCAACATCAAGTTCCTTGTTCCACCGCTCAGCCAGGAATCCTTTCAGCCACGTCTTGCCAAGAGTGAGTGCCGGCACCTGGCTGTCTCCTGCTTCTTTGCGGTAGTTATCGACTTCTTCCTTTGTCACCAGGCTTTTTTCTGTGAACGGGATGCCGCGTTTATTCAAAAAATCGCGCGCCATCTGGCAAGCCGAGCCGCAGTCGGGGAAGGTATACAGTGTGGCAGGAAAATTTTTCATCGCGCGCTGCGTCTCATACGGCAGAGTCTCATCCGGCACCGGCGCTTTATCCGCTTTTACTGCGGTCACATCTTCCGATCCTTGCAGCGGGACATCGCTGTAGTGAACCTTGCCGTCCTTGTCGATGGAGCGATACAGCTCCGCCTGCACATTGCCCGCAAACATGAGTGCGACAACGAATATCCACTGGATGTTTCTCATCTTCATCTCCTTTGCTTATGCTGCCACCAAGCCATTATGCCGCAACAAGGCGTCGATTTGCGGTTCGCGTCCGCGGAAGGCGCGGAACGATTCCATCGCGTCGCGGCTGCCTCCCACCGCCAGGATCTCGCGGCGGAAATGTTCGCCGGTCGCCGCGTCGAGGATGCCATTGTCCTCGAACAGGCTGTAGGCATCGGCGGAAAGCACTTCGGCCCACTTGTAGCTGTAATAGCCCGCCGCATAGCCGCCGGCAAAGATGTGCGAGAAGCTGTTCTGAAAGCGGTTGAACGCGGGCGGCATAAGCACGGTGACTTCCTTGCGCACTTCGTCCAGCAGTTGTTGCACAGTCTGTTTGCCGTTGGCATCGTAGTCGCTGTGCAGGCGCAGGTCGAACAGTGAGAACTCGATCTGGCGCAGCATCTGCAAACCGCTCTGGAAGTTCTTGGCGGCGATCATCTTGTCGTAAAGGTCGCGCGGCAGCTTGGCACCCGTGTCGGCATGGCGCGTCATGCCCTGTAACACATCCCACTCCCAGCAGAAGTTCTCCATGAACTGGCTGGGCAACTCGACGGCATCCCACTCCACGCCACTGATGCCGGAGACACCGAGCTCTTCCACTTCGGTGAGCAGGTGATGCAGGCCGTGGCCGAATTCGTGGAACAGGGTGATGACTTCGTCGTGCGTGAACAATGCCGGTTTGCCACCCAGCGGTGACGCGAAGTTGCAATTGAGATAAGCCACCGGCGTCTGGATACCCTTGGCGGTGCGGCGGCGCGTGATGGCATCGTCCATCCAGGCGCCGCCGCGCTTGCTGGCGCGCGCATACAGGTCGAGGTAGAACTGGCCGACCATCAGCCCCTTGTTGTCGCGGATGTCGAAGAAACGCACAGTCTCGTGCCACACAGGCGCGCTCGATTGCACGATGCTGAGTCCGAACAGGGTCTCGACCAGACCGAACAAGCCGGCCAGCACCGCATCCTCGGGGAAGTACTGCTTCACTTCCTGCTCGGAGAAGGCGTAACGCTGCTGGCGCAGTTTCTCTCCGGCGTAAGTCACATCCCATGCCTGCAGGTCATTCAGGCCCAGCTGTTGCGCGGCGAATTCGCGCAACTCCTGCAAGTCCTGTTCTGCGAACGGCCGCGCACGGTGCGCCAACTCCAGCAGGAACTCCCCCACCTGTTGCGGCGAATCCGCCATCTTGCTCGCCAGCGAGAACTCGGCGTAGTTGCCGAAGCCCAGCATGCGCGCCTCTTCCGCACGCAGCTTCAAGATCTCGGTCATCAGCGGCGTGTTGTTCCAGTCAATCTTGGAATTTTCCGCCAGCAGCTCACTGGCGCGTGTGGTGTAGGAACGATACATGCGCTCGCGCAGTCCGCGATTGTCGGCGTACTGCATCAGCGGACCGTAGGACGGCGCTTTCAGCGTGAACAGCCAGCCGTTCTTGCCCGCCTCCTGCGCCGCTTCAGCGGCGACCTGGCGCTCGTCGGCGTGGATACCGGAGATGTCTTTCTCGTCTTCAATCACGCAGGTGTATGCGTTGGTCGCATCAAGCAGGTTGTCGGAGAACTTCGAGGTCTGCTCGGAGAGCGCTTCCTGTATCGCCATGAAGCGCGCCTTCTGGTCTTCCGGCAGCTCGGCGCCGCCGAGGCGGAAATCGCGCAGTTCGTTCTCGATGACCTTCTTCTGCGCCTTGCTGAGATTTGCGTAGCTATCACTGTTGCGGATGGCTTTGTATTTCTGGAACAGCGCCAGGTTCTGTGACAACTCGGCGTAATACTGCGTTACCTTGGGCAGGTTGGCGTTGTACACCTCGCGCAGTTCGGGCGAGTTCATCACCATGTTGAGATGGCCGACCTGTCCCCATGCGCGCGACAGCTGTTCGTGGGCATCCTCGAACGGTTGCACGAAATTGTCCCAGGTCGGCGGCGTGGTATCGGCCAGCAGCTTTTCAGTCAGCGCGCGATTGCGTGTGAGCAACTCATCGACAGCGGGAGTGATATGTTCGTTATTGATCTCGGCAAAACGCGGGAGACCGGAGAAGTCTAGCAATGGGTTCATTTCGACAACCTGTTTTTATATTGGGCTGCGGATGGATCATCCGCAGCCGGGTTCTTTAAAGCGAGTAGGCGAGGCGGCCTTCGACGATGGTATGGCGAACGCGGCCCTGCATGGTGTATCCATTGAACGGCGTGTTCTTGCCCTGACTCTTTAGCACCGCGGGTTCGACCTTCCAGGTGGCCTTGGGATCGAACACACAGACATCGGCGTGAGCGCCGACGCTCAGGTGCCCCATCTTCACACCCAGCAGTTGCGCGGGATTGATAGTGACGCGCTTGAGCGCATCCGGCAGCGCGACCTTGTCTTCTTCGGCCCACTTGAGCAGCAGCGGCAGCAGCAGTTCCATGCCGGTCGCGCCCGCCTCGGCCTCGGCAAAAGGCAGTTGCTTGGCATCGTCGTCCACCGGCGAGTGGTCGGAACAGATGGCGTCGATGGTGCCGTCGCACAGTCCGGCACGCAGCGCGGCCTTGTCGCGCAGGCTGCGCAGCGGCGGCATCAGGTGACAGTTGGAATCGAAGAAGCCGATGTCCATCTCGGTGAGATGCACATGGTTCATCGACACATCACAGGTCACCGGCAAGCCGGCAAGTTTGGCAGCGCGGATCAGCTCCACTCCGGCCGCACTGGAGATACGGCAGATATGCAGCTTCACACCCGTCTCTTGCGCCAGTTGCAGCATGGTGGCCAGTGCCGTTGTTTCCGCGACCACCGGGATAGGCGGCAGGCCCAGCCGGGTCGAGACTTCGCCATCGTGCGCCACGCCGTTGCGCGCGAGGTAGCTGTCCTGCGGACGCATCCAGACGCGATAACCGAAGGTCGCCGCGTATTGCATGGCGCGCATCAGCACGCGTGTGTCGATGAGCGGCGCATCAGCATGGCCGAAGGCTTTGCAACCCGCCTCAGTGAGCTCGATCATCTCGGTGAGTTCGGCCCCCTTGAGGCCGTAGGTCAGCGCACCGACCGGGAACACGCGCGCCTGATTCAATAAGCGGGCGCGATGCTTGAGCATCTCCACCAGCCCGGGTTCGTCCAGCGGCGGATCGGTGTCCGGCGGACAGGACAGCGAAGTCACCCCGCCCGCCATCGCGGCATCCATCTCGGATTCCAGTGTGGCACGGTATTCGTAGCCCGGCTCGCGCAGGCGCGCGGAGACATCCACCAGACCGGGGATGACGATCAGGCCGCCGGCATCGATCACCTGATCCGCAACAAAGCCTTGCGGCGCGCTGCCGATTGCGACCACATGTTTGTCGGAGATGAATACATCCTGTTTTGCATCGATGCCGTTATGCGGATCGATCAGACGTCCGTTCTTGATATGGATGTTCATCATTTCGCTCCCGCCAAAGTACTCATCACCGCCATGCGCACCGCGATACCGAAGGTGACCTGCGGCAGGATGACCGATTGCGCGCCGTCGGCCACGCTGGAATCGATCTCCACGCCGCGGTTCATCGGGCCGGGGTGCATGACGATGGCATCGCTCTTCGCCTGCGCCAGCCGTTCCTGGGTCAGGCCGTAGTATTTGAAATATTCCTGCGCCGACGGCAGCAGCGCGCCCTGCATGCGTTCGTTCTGCAGGCGCAGCATCATCACCACATCGACATCCTTCAATCCCTGCGCCATGTCGTGATAGACCTGCACGCCGAGCTTCTCGACATGGCTGGGCAGCAGGGTTTTCGGTGCGACCACGCGCACTTCCGGCACGCCCAGTGTGGTCAGCGCATGGATCTGCGAACGCGCCACGCGCGAGTGCAGCACATCACCGACGATGGCGACGCGCAGGTTGTGAAATTCTTTTTTGTAGTGGCGGATGGTGAACATGTCGAGCAGCGCCTGGGTGGGATGCGCATGGCGACCGTCACCGGCGTTGATCACATGGATACTCGGCGCGACATGCTTCGCGATCAGGTGGGCCGCGCCGCTGGTCGAATGGCGTACCACGAACATGTCGGCGTGCATGGCGCAGAGGTTGTCTACCGTATCGAGCAGGGTCTCACCCTTGCTGGTGGACGACGAGCCGATGTTGAGATTGACCACATCAGCCGAGAGTTTCTTGGCGGCGATCTCGAAGGTGGTCCGGGTACGGGTACTGTTCTCGAAGAAGATGTTGAACACCGACTTGCCGTGCAGCAGCGGTACTTTCTTGATCTCGTGCCCTTCGGCGACGTTGACGAATCCGGCGGCCTTGTCGAGGATGTCGCGCAGGATGCGCACGGGCAGGCCTTCGGTGGTCAGCAGGTGCTGCAGTTCGCCGTTCTTGTTTAACTGTGGGTTGTTCATGCGTAGATTCCTGCGCTGGGTTCATCGAAATACGCTTGCAGTATCTGCTGCGCGGCATACTGGTCGATCAGGGCTTTTTGCTTCCTGCCATGCACCCCTTCTTCGGTCAGCACCGAGCTTGCAGCGGCGGAAGTATAGCGCTCATCAACCAGCAAGGTGGGCAAATTGAAGCGCCCTTTCAACCGGTTGGCGAAGCGGCGGCAAAGGGCGGTCATCTCGTGCGGGGTGCCGTCGTCGTTGCAGGGCAGACCGACCACCAGCGCGGCGGGTTGCCACTCGGCGAGCAGTTCGGCGATGCGCGCGAAGCGCACGTCGTTCTTCTCGTCGTTGATGGTGTCCAGCGGTCTGGCCGTGCCGGTGAGGGTGTTGCCGACGGCGATGCCGATGCGTCTGGTGCCGAAATCGAATGCGAGTAGCGTGCCGGAAAGGGATGTGGTCGGCACGCCCTCAGGCATGTCCGGCCTCGTCGGAAAGGGAGGCGAAATCCACGCCCAGCAGTTTCATGGCGGCGGGCAGTTTTTCCTCGGCGGGCAGGTCGAACAGGATATGTTCGTCAGCCTGCACACTGAGCCAGGCATTGTCGGCCAGTTCCTGCTCCAGTTGGCCCTCCGACCACCCGGCATAACCCAGCGTCACCAGCATATGCTGCGGGCCATGGCCTTCGCCGACCGCCTGCAGGATATCCTTGGAGGTGGTAAGGCCGATATGGTCGTTGACCTGCAAAGTGGATTGCCACTGGCCGATCGTGTCGTGCAGCACGAAACCGCGGTCGGTCTGCACCGGTCCGCCGAAATGCACCAGCACGTCTTCCAGCTCCGCCGGTTTGAGCGGCATGTTGATCTGGGCAAACAGTTCGCTGAGGGTCAGGCTGATGGGACGGTTGATCACGATGCCCATGGCACCCTGCTCGTTGTGCTCACACACATAAGTCAGGGACTTGGCAAAGAAGGGGTCGGTCATCGCCGGCATGGCGATCAGGAAGTGATTCGTGAGATTGAACTCGGGCATGACGACATTGTAATCTGTCCACGCCGTTGGCTCAATGGAAGACACTCAGCCTTTACTGCACAGGGAAGGCCTCGACCAGCCGGGCGATGTGTTCCAGCAGTTCTTCCTCGTGATAGGGCTTGCCCATGTACTCGTTCACACCCAGCTCCAGCGCGTAACGGCGATGCTTGTCGGCCGTGCGTGAGGTGATCATGATGATAGGCAGGTCCTTGGTGCGGTTATCCTGGCGCATGCGCTTGGCCAGTTCGAAACCGTCCATGCGCGGCATTTCGACGTCCAGCAACATGATATCCGGCAGCACCTCGGTCAATTGCTCCATCGCATCCACGCCGTCCTTGGCGGTCAGCACCTGATAGCCGGAGCGGGCCAGCAGGCGGCTGGTGATCTTGCGCACGGTGAGCGAATCGTCCACCACCATCACCACCGGCACCTTGTGCACCGCAGCCGCTTCGGCTTTGGCGATCTTGCGCGACACCACGATGCGCTGCGTGAAGGCGACGGGGTTGATGATCAGGATCACGGTGCCGTTACCGGACACGGTCGCACCTGCGATGCCGGGCAGACGCGCCAGTTGCGGTCCGATGTTCTTGACCACGACTTCCTGGTTGCCGCGCAGTTCGTCGACGTGCACCGCTATGCGGTGTTCGCCCGCGCGCAGCAACAGCACCGGGTTGTGCGGCAGGCTTTCGACTTCTATATCGTCGTCGCCCAGCAGACGCGCCAGATAGTGCAACGGATAGCGCGCGCCCTGCCATTCGACATATTGCTGCTTGTAGGAAGCTTCCAGTGCGGCGGGTTTGAGCTGCTGCACGTTTTCAATCATGATCGACGGCAGCGCATAGACATTCTGTCCGGCGCGGATCATCAGCACCTTGGACACCGCCAATGTCAGCGGCAGGTGGATGGTGAAACGCACGCCGCGGCCCGGTTCGGAAGACACATCAACGCGGCCGCCCAGCGCGGTGATCTCGCTGCGCACCACGTCCAGACCGACGCCACGGCCGGAGATTTCGGTGATCTCGCTGGCGGTGGAAAGACCCGGCGTAAAGATCAGTTGCATCGCCAGCTCGTCGCTGATCTCTTCGCCTTCCTGCAGCACACCGTTCTCGACGGCCTTCTCGCGCACGCGCGCGATGGCGAGACCGGCTCCGTCGTCGCTGAGTTCGAACACCACCTCGTTGCTCTCCTGCTGCAGCGACAGGCGGATCTCGCCAATGGGCTCCTTGCCCGCGCGTTCGCGCAGTTCCGGCGTCTCCAGTCCGTGCGCAACAGCATTGCGCAACAGGTGCTCGAACGGCGCGGTCATCTTTTCCAGCACGCTGCGGTCGAGCTCGACCTCGGTACCCGACAGGTCGAGGTTGGCGCGTTTGCCCAGTTCCTTGCCGGTCTGGCGCACGATGCGGTACAGGCGTTCGCTGATGCTGGAGAACGGCACCATGCGGATGTTCATCAGGCCCTGTTGCAGGTCGCGGTTGAGCTGCGCCTGCGCACTGAGTGCCGCTTCGGTCTCGGCCAGGTTCTTCAGCAGCGTCTGCTGCACGGTCTGCACGTCATGCACGCTTTCGTTCATGAAGCGCGTCAGCTCCTGGAAGCGGGTGAAGCGGTCGAATTCGAGCGGATCGAACTTCTCGGCGCTGTCGCCGCTGATCGAGATACGCGCCTGCATCTGGCCTTCCGCATGGATCTCGATCTCGCGCACCTGCTTGCGCAGACGGTTCACGCTTTCGGTCAGTTCCTGCACGTTGTTCTTGAACTCGGACAGTTCCAGCTCGATACGCGAACGCGCCACGCTGACTTCGCCGGCCTCGTTGACCAGCCGGTCCACCGTGTCGGAACGCACGCGCAGCAACGCCGCCTGCATGGCGCGCTCGGCACCGATCTCCAGCGCCTGTTTGGAGATGGTTTGGGTGATTTCAAGCTGTGCCTGCTGCTCGGCGAGAGATGGTTCTGCGGCTGACGGTTCGGCGGCATGCGGTTGCTGCAACTGCTCGATGGCACTGCCGATACGGTCCTGATAGTTGTCCAGCTCGGACCAAAGTGCTGCGCTGAACTCGCCTTTGGCCAGCGCGCTTTCCACACGGTCCTCGACGCGGTGGGTCAGCTCGCCCAGTCGCATCGCGCCGGCCATGCGCGCGCTGCCCTTGAGTGTGTGCAGGCTGCGCTGCAGGTTGCGTCCTAATTGCGCATCATTGGGCTTTTCGCGCCAGGCGCGCAGGGTGGTACCGATCTGCGGGTAGAGTTCGTGCGCTTCCTCGAGGAAGATCGGCAGCAGCTGCTCGTCGATCTCGTCGTGCACGCTGCGCTCTCTTTGCACCGGTGCTGCTTCGGGTTCCGGCTCGTCGGTCGTGGCAAATTCTTCGTCTTCGGCAGGCGCTGTTGTCTCGACGGCTTCTGGCATGCTTTCGGTCGGCAATGCGAAGTCCAGCATGACCTCCGGCGTGGCCGGTTCGGGCTCAGCGGCAGGCGCTTCCAGCAATATCTCGGCGCTCACCGGTGCGAAATCGAGCGTGATCTCGGAGAGAAGTTCCGCCTCTGCCGCCTGTTCTACTGCTGTGTGTTCTTCTGTTGTCTCTGGCAGATCGAAATCCAGTACAGGCAACTCCTCCACAACGGCGGGTGTTTCGATCTCCTGCTCCGGTAGCTCGGGCAATTCGAGGTCCAGCGGAGCTGGCGTTACATCGATGTGGGTCAGCGACCTGTCTGCCTGCAAAAGACCGATCAGATCGGGTTGGGGCTGCGGCTCCTGGCGCTGCTCTCGCACCAGCGCGCACATCTCATCCAGACGCTCGACTACCTTATCGATAAGGGCGATCTGTTCATCGTTCACCACATGCGGTTTGTCGATGCGCTCTTCCAGCCAGAGTTCCAGCGCATAGGCAAGTTCGGCGATCTGCACGAAACCCATGGTGCGGTTGACACCGGCCAGGGTGTGCGCGGCGCGCATGAAATCGTAAGTGACGATGTGCGACTCGGTCTCGTGCAGCACCGCCAGTTGATTGCGCAGGGCCTCCACATGGCCCGCGGCCTCTTCGGTGGCGATACTGAACAGCATCAGCGACAGGCTGACCGATCCGATTTCGACCGGACCTTCCTCGACTTCCGGAACCACTGTTTCAGTGGATTCAGGCTGTTCCGAGCGTCCGCCCTCGGGCTGCGGAATCTCCTTGCCGTTCTCGATGCAATCGGCAACGGTGAGCAACCAGGAAGTGTCGATGGTGGCGCTGGCACTGCCGCTGTGCAGCATGTCGACCCAGTGCTGAAACAGCACTTCGGCGTCGCCAATCATATCCAGCAGCTCGGGTGTGGCTGGCTTGTTGTCCTGCAGCCACTTGTTCATGGCGCGTTCCACCGCCCAGGCGACTTCGCCCAACTCGGCCAGACCGACCATGCGGCTGCTGCCCTTGAGTGTATGGAAACTGCGGCGCATGGTGACCAGCGGTTCGCGGCTGTCCATATGCAGGCGGCTGATCTCCAGGTTGCTGCGCAATGTCTCCATGACCTCGCGCGCCTCTTCCAGGAACACCTCCAGCAGTTCTTCATCCTCGCCGCCGGTACGGATCGAAACACCGGCATGCACTGGTTCCTCCTCCGGCAGGGCGATATCCTCCTGGCCGGAAGCGGCGCGGACTTCGGTCATCTCCTGCAATACACTGCTCAGTGCGGAAGGATCCGGTTTCTGTCCGAGCACCAACCCGTGCACATATTCTTCCAGCGCGCTGATTGCCGCCGCTACCGTTCGCATCTCGGCGGCGGGTGGTGTAGTGCCCTGCACGTAACGCTCGGAAACCTGCCGCAGCATGCCGGTCAATTGCACGGCGACTTCCAGCGACAGGATATGCAGACCGCCCTGCACCTGGCTCAACAGACGGCCGATATGGGTCAGATCGGCGCGCTTGGCAGAATTGTTGAAGAAAGCGTTCAGACTCTGCTCGATGAGTTGCAGATTGCCCTGCATCTCGGTCGCCAGCGGCACCATCGCCTCATGCTGTTCCATCTGGCAGTACAGCGAGACCAGATTGTTGAACTTGCCCTCGTCCTCGGGCAAGCGCATCGCGCTGGCCTGCAGGCGCGCGCTCAGGATGCGTGTCTGCTCATGGAAGCCGCTGCCCAGGTGGCGGTAATGCTCGATACCGCCTTCGAGCAGCAGCAGGGCCATCGCCATTTCCATCGACATGCGCTGCACGCGTTCCGGATCGTCGGCAAGCTGCGCGGATGTCTGGATCTGCTTGCACAGGAACTGCAGGGTGTTGCGGTCCAGATGTTCGGAAAGTTCGTGCAGTTTGGCGATCTCTTCGCCGAAGCGCTGGCAAGCGCCTGCTTCTTCGGCGATACAGTGTTCCCAGACTTCCTGGGCCAGACGCAGTTGCGCGCGCATGTTCTCGAGCAGCGCGGCCGTCTCGCTGGGTGGTAACGGCGGCTCTTCCGGCAGATAGACATCCAGCGCGTACACGCTCTTGACCTGCTCCACCGCATCGCTCACCGAATGGCTGCGCGCGATCAGATACAGCATCTCGCTGATGGCGCTCTCCTCGTCGAAGGCGCTGCCGTCGGTCAGCGACTTCATCTTGAGGTCGATACGGCTGAGCACCTTCCTGACGTTGAGTTCGGGCGGAACACCTTCATGCATCAGGCAATCCAGCAGACCCGCAGCCACCCACCAGAAGCCGCGCTGCAGATTCTGCGGCGCGCAGGCGAAGGCGGCGCGCACTGCCGCCATCATCATGCGCAGGGATTCGGGGACATTATCCTGGCGCAGCCATTTCAGCAGCGCCTGCTGGAATTGCATGCGCGCGTTCTTGATGTGCGCCGCCGCCTCGCTGTCCTGCGGCACCTGCAGTAGGGTTTCGGGCAGCTCGACCTGTAGCGAGGGAAAGAACAAGTCGACGTCGAAGGCCATCTCCACTCCGCGCGCCTGCAGCATCTCTTGGTATTCGTGGAACAGGCGCAGCGTGGCATTGGTCGCGCCGTCGGCCAGGGCATCGAGATAATGGGTGAGGCCGAACAGGGCACGGCGGATGACATCGCGGCGCAGGGCGGTGATGTCCTGCGGCTGGTTGAATTCCTGTAACTGCTTTTCCAGTTCCGCGCAGAACACGGACAGTCCAGTTAGCGATAGCATGCGCAACACACCGCCGATGCGGTGCAGTTCTTCCTGCGCATTCTTGAGAGCTTCGAGATTGCTGCCGCCGGAAGAGAAATAGTCCTCCAATTCGCGGCTGATGTTCGCCAGCGAGCCATCCAAGCCCGGCTTGACCGACAACAACGGCAGCGTATTGAATTGTGCCTGCACAGTCGTCCTTTACAGTTTGAAGCCGGATACCGAGCTGCTCAATTCGCTCGCCAAGCCTTCCAACTGAACAACGGATGCATTGGTGCGCTGCGTGCTTTGCGATGTCTGCTCGGTGATCTTCAGAATGTCGCTCATGACGCCAGCCACTTCGCGCGCCATGTCGGTCTGCACCTGGGTGGACACCGAGATACTGTTCACCAGGTCGGTCAGTTCGCGCGTGGATGATTCGATCTCGCGCAGCGCCTGACCGGCGGCGTCGGACAGTTTCGCCCCGTCCACCACACCCTGCGTGCTCTTTTCCATAGCGGCCACGGCGTCCTGCGTGTCGCTCTGAATGGTCTTCACCAGCATACCGATCTGCTTGGTCGCCTCGGCGGAACGTTCCGCGAGGCGCTGCACTTCTTCCGCCACCACCGCGAAGCCGCGTCCCGCTTCGCCCGCCGACGCCGCCTGGATGGCCGCGTTCAGCGCCAGCACGTTGGTCTGTTCGGTGATGTCCGAGATCAGGTCCACGATCTCGCCGATCTCCTGCGAGCTTTCACCCAGTCGCTTGATACGCTTGGAAGTGTCCTGGATCTGTTCGCGAATACCGTCCATGCCGGACACCGAGTTCTGCACCGCACGGGCGCCGCGCTCGGTCACTTCCAGCGTGCGTCGCGCCACCTCGGAAGACTGCGACGCGCTGCTGTCGACTTCCTGAATCGACTTGGTCATCAGTTCAACCGCGCCGCCCGCGTCGCGGATCTCGGTCGCCTGTTTCTGCGTCGCGTTCAGCAGTTCCTTGGTCACGGTACCGGCTTCGCCGGTGGCGCGCGCCACCTGTTGCGAGGCGGTGATGACGCGCGACACCAGTTTGCGCAACTCGTCGGTGGTGTAGTTCACCGAGTCTGCGATCGCGCCGGTGATGTCTTCCGACACCGTGGCGCGGATGGTCAGGTCGCCGTCGGCCAGGTCGGACAGTTCGTTCATCAGGCGCAGAATCGCCTGCTGGTTGTTGCGGTTGGTCGCACCGGCCTCGCGCTCGCGGCGCTTGGATTCGTCCAGATATATCTTGGAGAGCATCAGCAGCGTCAGCAGCAGCATGCCGCCGGAGAAGAACACCGCAAAACTGGTGGCCCGTGCCGTGGTCGTGCGCTCGTAGTCGTTCACCAGCTTCTGCGTCGTCGACAGCAACTGCTCGCCTTCTTCCAGGATGCTTTTCCCCGCAAGCCGCGAGGTCAGCACATCACCCGCGTTGGCGGCGATGAAGCCCACCACCGACTGGTAACCCTCGAAGTCTTCCTTCAACAGCATCACCGTGGCATCGCTCTGCGGCAGCTGTTCCAGCAGTTCCGTGGCTTCGCGGATCTTGGGTTCCAGACCCGGCAGGTCCTCGGTCGAGGCCGAGGTCAGCACCATCTGCACCGCGCTGGTGATCTGCTCGATCAGGCGGTTGAGGCGGTCGGCCTTGGCGGCGTAGGCAGGTGTGGCCCGCTCCGACACCTGGTTGGACAGGTTCAGCATGTCGCGTTGGCCGGCGGCGCCGCGTTCCAGCGTGACGAGCAGCGGACGGCCTTTTTCCAGTTCGTCCAGCAGCACGCCCATGCGCTTCCAGACGACCAGCAGCTGCCTCAAGGACTCGCGCGCCTGTCCTTCGGTGGGCGGCAGGTCAGCCGAACCTTTGTCCAGTGTGTTCAGGATGACCGAGAACTCGGCACGGGTCGCCTCCAGTCCCTCGAACGCCGCCGAATCGCCGGAGAAACTGGCCGCCGCGTCTTTCGCCAGCCGTTGCGACAGCATCAGCAGCTTGGAGGATTGCGCCACGTAGCGCGAGGCGTGCGACGAGTCGCGCGTATCCAGATAGGTGAACACCGCCGCAACCAGCAGGAAGAACAACAGCAAGCCGCCGAGCACTCGCAATTGCTTGTCGAAGGATTGTTTGCTGAACCAGGGGAGCTGGATCGTCTTGATCTCGCCCGGTCCGCCGTCTCCCTTTTTGATGAAGCTCTGCGCCGGTTTCTTCGACAAACTGAACGGTAACTTGAAAGCCATTTCTTCTCCTCCCGAGCGCGTCCTACGCGCCGATCTGTAAAAATTCCGGCTGGTGCAGCAATTGCGCCAGGTCCAGCTTGCGCCACATTTGACCACTGGCATCCCGCAGATGCACCTCGCCGTCCCGTTCGTCGCGTTCCCAATCCCTGGAGTTGCGCAGTCCCAGCACGCGCGACACCACCAGGCCGGCATTGAAAGCGAACTTGTGGCCCGCCAGCAGCACGCGGCTCTGGCCTTCGCGCGGGGTCGGGACGCCACCCATGTACACACCGGTATCGACGATGCTGTAGAGGTTGCCGCGCACGTTGGCGACGCCGCAGTACCAGGGTTTCGTCAGCGGAACCGGGGTTAACGGCGGTAACGGCAAAACTTCGCTGATATCGGCCATGTCGACCAGCCAGTATTCCTCGCCCACCAGCACGCCCAGTGTGGAGGCGTGATCGCTGCCGCCCGCTACTTGGGCTTGCAGGCGATCCAGCACGGTCTGCTGGAATTCGCGCAGGTTGAAGCGCTTCGACATATCGGTCTGTCGGTCAGCCTAGCGCGGCGATCTTGCCGAGCAACTCGTCGGCACTGATGGGCTTGGTGATGTAGTCCTTCGCGCCCTGGCGCATGCCCCAGATCTTGTCGGTCTCCTGCCCCTTGGTGGTGCAGATGATGATCGGGATATGCTGTGTCGCCGGATCCTGTGTGATCGCCTTGGTCGCCTGGAAGCCGTTCAGTCCCGGCATCACCACATCCATCAGGATCAGGTCCGGCAGTTCGGTCTTGGAGCTCTCCACGGCTTTCTCCCCGCTTTCGGCGTAGACCACGGTAAAGCCCTTCTTGCCCAGGATATCCCCCAGTACATGGCGCTCCGTTGCGGAGTCGTCCACTACCATCACTTTTTTAATTGCCATAATCCACATCCTCAGGTTGCTTGTTTGTATGCATAGTCACTGCTTCGATCAGACTCTTCTTGCTGAATGGTTTGGTCAGATACTGGTCGGCGCCGACCAGTTTGCCGCGCGCGCGGTCGAACAGGCTGTCCTTGCTGGTCAGCATGACAACCGGAGTGTCCTTGAAAGCTGCGTGGTTCTTGATGAGGGCACAGGTCTGATAGCCATCAAGGCGCGGCATCATGACGTCGACGAAGATGATATCGGGTTTGTTGTCGACCACCTTGGAGAGGCCGTCGAATCCATCTTCCGCCAGCACGACCTTGCAGCCGGCTTGCGTAAGGAATATCTCACCGCTGCGGCGTATGGTGTTGCTGTCGTCGATGAGCACTACCCGGATCCCCGATAAATTCTCGCTCACGTTCGCCACCCTTGATTGTTTTTATGCCCCGTTGGGCGGGAACAGGCCCGCCAGCCGCGATGCTACCGCATTTGTCCTTGCACGTTCAATGTTTCCGCGCCTTAGCGCCTCCAGAAAGCGGGCGTGAACAGGATCAGAACCGTGAAAATCTCCAGTCGCCCGACCAGCATGCCGAAGGTGCAGACCCAGGTCTGAAAATCGGTCAGCCCGGCAAAATTGCCGGCTGGGCCGACTTCGCCCAAACCGGGGCCGATATTGTTGACCGATGCGAGCACCGCGGTGAAGCCGGTGACGAAATCAAGCCCGCTGATCAGCAGCACGAAGGTCAGCGTGGCGATGGTCATGAAATACAGGAAGATGAAACCCAGCACGGCAAACACGATGTTGTTGGCCACCACATGGCCGCCGATCTTCATCGGGTTGACTACCGTCGGGTGCAGCAGTTTGAGGAATTCGCGCCCGGCCTGCTTGATCAGCACCAGAGTCCGTATCATCTTGATGCCGCCGCCGGTCGAACCCGAACTGGCGCAGATGCAGCCGAGGAAGAACATCCACATCGGCGCGAAGATGGGCCATTGTCCGAAATCCACACTGGCATAACCGCTGTCGGTCGCGATGGAGACCAGGTTGAAGCTGGCATGGCGCAGCGCCGTCAGGAAGTCGGGATAAACCTCGCGCCACCACAGGAACAATGCGATACCGAAACAGCTGGCAACGATCAACCCGACGGATGCGACGGCCTCGGCATCGCGCAGATATATGCGCAACGACTTGCCGCGCCAGACGAGGAAATGGGTGGCAAAGTTCACCACCGCGAACAGCATGAACACGATCAGCACGAACTCGATCAGTGGCGAATTGAAATAGCCGACGCTGGCATCATGCGTGGAAAACCCCCCCAACCCCATGGCCGAAAAGGCGTGGCAGACCGCGTCCAGCCAGTTCATGCCCGCCCATTTCAGAGCCAGGATACACACCAAAGTCACCGCCACATATACGATCCACAGACTGCGCGCGGTATCGGCGATGCGCGGAGTCAGCGCGCTGTCCTTCATCGGGCCCGGCGTCTCGGCCTTGAACAACTGGCGACCGCCGATACCCAGTAGCGGCAACACCGCCACCGCCAGCACGATCACGCCCAGACCGCCTATCCATTGCAACTCATGGCGCCAGACATTGATCGCGGGCGGCAGATTGTCCAGCCCGGTCAGTACTGTCGCGCCCGTGGTGGTCATGGCGGACATGGTCTCGAAATAGGCGTTGGTGAAAGACAGGTCGGGGATCATCATCAGCAGGGGGATCGTGCCGAACGCCGGCATCGCCGTCCACATCGCGACCACCAGCAGATAGCCGTGGCGGATGGACAGTTCGCCCCGGTAGCGGCGCGTCACCAGCCACATCAAGGTACCGGCGCTGAACGTCCACAACATGGTCAGCAGGAAATCCCACAGCATGATGTAGTCACTGTAGATAAGCGCGGTGACGATGGGCAGCAGATAGGCGAAGCTGAACACCACCAGCATCAGGCCCAGGGCGTGGAATACAGTGAATAAACGACGCATCAGAAGAACCCGAGACTGACCTGGAACAGTTTTTCGACCTTCTTCACCATCTTCTTGTCCACCACGAAGACGATGACATGGTCTTCCGCCTCGATCACCGTGTCGTGATGCCCCATGATGACCTCTTCGCCGCGCACCAGTGCGCCGATCGTTGCACCTTTGGGCAGGTCGATGTCACCGATGCGGCGCCCGACCACGCGCGAAGATTCGCGGTCTCCATGCACCACCAGTTCCAGCGCTTCAGCCGCCCCGCGCCGCAGGGAGTGCACTTCCGCCACATCGCCCTGGCGCACATAAGCCAGCAACGAACCGATGGTGACATGCGCGGGCGACAGTGCGATGTCGATCTTGCCGCCCTGCACCAGATCGACGTAGGCGCTGCGGTTGATCAGCGCGATCACCTTGCGCGCGCCGCCCTGCTTGGCCAGCAACGAGGACATGATGTTGTTTTCGTCGTCGTTGGTCAGCGCGCAGAACACGTCGACCTCCTTGACGTTCTCCTGCTGCATGAGCTTCTCGTCGGTACCGTCGCCGTTGAGCACCAGCGTATTGGTCAGTTCGCTCGCCAGCCGCTGGCAGGATTTCTTGTTGAACTCGATGAGTTTGACGTTGTAGTCGCGTTCCAGCGCCTTGGCCAGACGCCGGCCGATATTGCCGCCGCCGACGATCATGACGCGTTTGGTCGGCTTGTCCATGCGCCGCATCTCTTTCAGCACGCGGCGGATGTTGTCCGATGCCGCGATGAAGAATATCTCATCGCCGGCAAGCACCTCGGTGCCCCCTTCCGGGATGATGGCCCTGTCCTGGCGGAAGATCGCCGCCACGCGCGTTTCCACTTGAGGCATATGCGTGCGCAGGAAACTCAGCGGCTTGTTCACCAGCGGCCCGCCTTCGAAGGCTTTCACCGCGACCAGCGACACTTTGCCGTTGGCGAATTCCAGCACCTGCAAGGCTTCGGGGAACTCGATCAGCTTGGTGATGTAATCGGTGAGGATCTGCTCGGGGCAGATGGAGAAATCGACACAGAAGTTGTCGCGGTTGAACAACTCCTCGCGCTTGAGGTAATCGACAGTACGGATACGCGCGATGCGCGTCGGCGTGTTGTACAGACTCGCCGCCAGTTTGCACGCGACCAGGTTCACCTCGTCACTCTGCGTCACCGCCAGCAGCATGTCGGTATCGGCGATGCCGGCCTGTTCCAGCGTGGAGGGATGCGCGGCATTGCCGACGACCGTGCGCAAGTCCAGCCGGTCCTGCAACTGGATCAGTTTTTCTCCGTCGGAATCGACCACGGTGATGTCGTTGGCTTCGCCGACCAGGTTCTCCGCCACCGTCGAGCCGACCTGCCCGGCCCCTAGGATCAATATCTTCACGCTTCACCTTTCCACTTGATGGAACAGCCCATGCTGGCGATCTGTTCGCGCGGGCCCTGCCCGGTCTTTGCAACTTGCAACATGGCATCAAACAGATCGCGTGTAGCGTCCGCCACGGCTTCCTTGCGCGAGGCATCCAGCCGTCCGCGATACTGCAATTCCAGGTTTGCGTTGAAACCGAAGAAATCCGGTGTGCATACCGCGCCGTAGTCCTTCGCGATCTGCTGCGTCTCGTCCCACACATAGGGGAAGGGATAGTTGTACTGCTGCGCAACGAGCTTCATGTTGTCGAACGAGTCTTCCGCATAGTCGGCGGGATCGTTGGACATGATGGCGATGCTGTTGATGCCGTGCTGCTGCAGTTCGCGCGTATCGCGGATGATGCGGTCGCGGATCGATTTGACATAGGGACAGTGGTTGCAGATGAACATCACCAGCAGACCGTTCGGGCCTTTCGCGCTTTCCAGGGTGTAGCGCTTGCCGTCCACACCAGACAGGTCGAACGGACGCGCCTTCCAGCCGAAATCGCACAGCGGAGGTTGCAAACTGACCATCTTGTTCTCGCTCCCAAAGTTTAACGCTCTTTTTCTGGCCGTTATATTATCACGCCCGTAATCAAGCCATTTGCCGCTATGTCAGCCCCTCGCTTCTACTGTCCGCCGCCATTACCCCAAAGCGCCCATGCCGAATTGCCGCCCGCGGCGGCGCATCATGCCAGCCGTGTCTTGCGCCTGCGCGTGGGCGATGCCGTGCAGATCTTCGACGGCTTGGGAAACGCGCTGGATGCCACCATCAACGCCATCAACGGCAAGCACGTGCTGCTCGGCAACCTGCAGACCTTCATGGGACAGCAGGAATCCGGGTTGCAGATCGTGCTGGCGCAAGCCATGTGTACCAGCGACAAGATGGATTGGGTGGTGCAGAAAGCGACCGAACTGGGTGCTGCCGAAATCGTACCGGTGCAGACGCAGCGTAGCGTAGCCAAGCTCTCCGGCCCGCGCGCCGAGAAACGTACCGAGCACTGGCGCAACGTGACCGTCTCCGCCTGCGAACAATGCGGACGCAACACCCTGCCGCAACTGCATGCGCCACATGACTTGGGTGCCTGGCTCAACGAACAGCGCAACGTCCCCGGCGGCAAATTCATCCTGCTGCCCGGCGGCGCCAGCAACCTGCATTCGCAACCGAAGCCGCAAGGCCGCGCCACCCTGCTCATCGGACCCGAAGGCGGCTTCACCGCCGACGAAGCCAATATCGCCCAGCAGGCCGGTTTCGCCCCCATCCTGCTCGGTCCGCGCGTACTGCGTACGGAAACCGCCGCCATCGCAGGGATCGCGGCGTTGCAGACCTTGTGGGGAGATTTTAACTAGCGGGGATCAGCGCACGCTGATCTCGACCCGGCGATTGCGCGGTTCAGCGACGCCATCCGCTGTCGCCACTTCCGGTTCCAATTCCCCGCGCCCGACCACCTGGATGATCTGCGCCGAGACACCGCCTGCCACGAGGATGTCGCGCACGGCTTCCGCACGGTTCTGCGACAGGCGCAGGTTGGCTTCGTCCGAACCCTCGCGGTCTGTGTGTCCGATCACGGTGACTTCGGGAGCAGGACGCTTGACGATCTCCTGCCTGACCTCTTCGACCAGCGCAGCCGATTCAGCCGTGAGCCTGGTGCCGTTCTGCTCGAAACGCAAAGTGAACGAACGCGGCTGATCGGGCAGCGCCTGCATCACTTCTGGAAACATGTTCTTGATCTGCGCTGCAGAATAAGTCTTGCTCTCGACCTTGCCACCCGCCAGTTCGACGCCCTGATAGGGCTCGGTCACGGCGACCTCCTGCCCTTGCGACTTGACCACGATACCTGTGCTTTTACCTTCCGCATCGGGCAGCAGGACGATGGTCTCTTTTCCCGCCGGTGGCGGCGCGGCAGGTTCATCCGCCAAAAGGAAGATGACAAAGACGGTAAGGAGCCAGGCTGAAAAAGCGTCCATGACTCACTCCTTGTCGGCGACCGACACGATGAAGTCGGTACCGCGAATGCCGATGGTGGCGGTTGGGGTGCGGATGCCGACCGCGGCTGGATTCTGTTTGCCCAGCAGGCCGGTCACGAAACGCATGGAACCCTTGATGACCGAGATGAGCATGTTGCCTTCGCGCTTGACCGGGTCGTAGCGGAACTCGTTCAACTGGGTCGCGCTCTTGGCGCCAAGCGACATCAAAGTGGCGTCCTGCAGGGCGATACCGACGGAACTGTCCGCTCCGGTGACGAGCTTGTCAGCCGCCAGCAGCCTCATCCCTGCCGTTGCCTTCATGGCCGCACCGTCACGTACCACATTCACTTCACCCTTGAGTGTCTTGACCGTGCCGATCGCCTCGCCGGCATTCGCCGCACCGACCGACAACAACATTACCAAACTGACCCAGCATATATTGCGTAATGTTTCGTTCATTCCAATCTCCTGAATTGCCCCGTTTATCATAGCTTGTTATCTTACCGGACAGCGCGACGCTTCCCATTTCCCTATCCATCACAGGAGTAGCCATGCCATACGTCAACATTCGCATCGCCGGAACCTTGAGCCGCGAACAGAAAGCCAAGATCGCCGAAGAGATCACCGACACACTGGAACGCATCGCGCTCAAGCCCAAGTCCTACACATATATCTCGTTCGACGAACTGCCGGAAGAGAACTGGGCGATAGCAGGCAAGCTTCTGGACGAAGCTTGAGAAAAGTTACGCGACGATGTTCTGCAACTGATTGAGCATCAGCATCCCCGCACTGAGCGAGAGGACGACCAGGGTGATGCCGACACTAGTCGGGTGTTTCAGAACCCAGCAGTCGACTTCCATGTGCATCTTTTCCAGCGGCTGCATGGCCTTGCGCATGGTGAACCAGCGGTCGGTGTAGTTCTCCACCGTCGACAGGACTTGCGGGAAGAACAGGATCAGGGCGCTCACCAACAGGCAGACCGCGTTGCCAACCAACAGAAAGCTTTTCAGGTTTTCGGCGACGCCCTCGATCTGCGATGGGGTGAGGATGCCTTCGAACAGGGACAGTGCCGGACGCAGGTCGGCCCCGGCCAGCAGCCAGACCGATGCCAGCGCGCCGGCAAAGATGACCGAGCCCAGTGCGACACGGCGCTTCATCAGGGCCGGCTCGACGTTATGGGGCATCATCAGCGGGCGCATCATCTTGCGCACGGAGATCCAGCGATTGAGCGAGTCGAAAGCGCGCAAGGCCTTCTGGCTCCTGGAGGCCAGGGCCACGCCAACGACGAAGGAGAACGCGCTGGCGATCAGGAAAAACAGAAAGGTCATGTACAAGAACACCGGGTAGGAGACTTGGCTGAGGAGTTGGTTCATGGATGGTCCTTGGATTGGCTGCGCCGGGGCGCTTGTTATGCCGAGCATTTTAGTCGCTTTCCCCCGGCACCGGTAGCCGGTCCTCCCCGCGCGGTCACATGGCATTTTTTCCGTTATGGGTGTTTAATTGCGCGTATATCAAAATATACTTATATATGACCGCCATGCCCCTTCAATCCGCCGATTTCGTCAACTGGTTCCGCTCCGTCGCTCCGTATATCAATGCCTTTCGCGGCAAGACCTTCGTCGTCGCCTTTGGCGGCGAGGTGGTGGCGGACGGCAAGTTCGTCGAATTAACTCATGATTTCAACCTGTTGGCCGCACTCGGCATCCGCCTGGTGCTGGTCCACGGCGCGCGGCCGCAGATCGAACAGCGGCTGGCACAGGAAAAGATCGAGGGCCGCTATCACCACGGTATCCGCCTCACCGATGCCGAAACCATGCTGTGCGTAAAGGAGGCGGTCGGCCGCGTACGGCTGGAGATCGAGGCGCTGCTGTCGGTTGGTCTGGCGAATTCGCCCATGGCCAATGCCGACATCCGCGTGGCGGGCGGCAACTTCATCACCGCGCAGCCCATCGGCGTCATCAACGGCATCGACCTGATGCACACCGGCTGCGTGCGCAAGGTCGATGTGGCGGCCCTGCGCGACCGCATGGAGTTCGGCGAGGTGGTGCTGCTCTCGCCGCTGGGTTATTCACCCACCGGAGAGGTGTTCAACCTCACACTGGAAGATGTCGCCACGGCGACGGCCGTCGCGCTGGATGCGGACAAGCTGATCTTCCTGACCGATACCGACGGCGTGCACGGCAAGGACGGCAAGCTGTTGCAGGAACTCACGGTGGTCGAGGCGAACAAGGTTCTGGCCGGCAAGCGCAAATTGCCGGATGACGTGAGCCTGTTCCTGCCCTGTGCGGTCAGGGCTTGCGAGGCCGGCGTGGCGCGCACGCATCTGGTCAGCCGCCACACCGACGGCGCACTGCTGCAGGAACTGTTCAGCGACGACGGCATCGGCACCATGGTGGTCGAAAGCACGCTCAACACCCTGCGCGACGCGACCATCGAGGATGTGGGCGGCATTTTGCAACTGCTGCAACCGCTGGAGGCCGAGGGCATCCTGGTGCGGCGCTCGCGCGAATTGCTTGAGCGCGAGATCGGGCGCTTCGTGTTGCTGGAACACGACCACCGTATCGTCGGCTGTGCCGCGCTGTATCCCTTCGCCGACGAGAAAGCGGCGGAACTCGCCTGTCTGGCGATCCAGCCCGGCTACCGCCGCCACGGCTACGGCGACGCTTTGCTCAAGCACATCGCCACGCGGGCAAAGACGATGAAGCTGCAAAAGCTTTTCGTGCTGACCACGCGCACCGCGCACTGGTTCATCGAACGCGGTTTCAAGGAAGTCGATGTGGAGCAACTTCCGGCGCAGAAGAAGACGCTGTACAACTACCAGCGCCGTTCCAAAGTCTTCGTGCTGTCGCTCAAGTAAGCCCCGTCCGACGAAACGCGCATGATCAACTGGCTGCTTTCCCGTCCGCTGCAGTTCAAGTTCTTCGTCAGCACGGTGATGCTCGTCAGCATTGCCCTGTTGGTCATTATGCTGAACATCTTGCAGGTGCTCGACCAGTTCCTGACACGTCATGTCGAGGAAGACATGCAGCAGCGCACGCATATCCTCGCCATGACCCTGATGGTCGGCCCGGCCGCGCATGACACGCACGACCTGCACAAAATGCTGGGCGATGTCATGGAGATGCACGGCTATTGTTATCTGTCCGTTCAGGACTTGCAGGGGAAACTACTGGCCGCAGTCGGCGACCCCGACGATATCGGCAGTGAGTGTTTCGACGGCGCCATCCCCTTGAACCACGACGGCGCCAAGTTCGGCATGCTGCATTACGGGGTGGATACGGGCTTCGTCGGCACGCTCAAGCTCGGCCTGAGCAGACAGCTCGTCATCGTCGCCATGCTGTGGCTTTTCCTCGGCTCGGCGATGTATTTCATGCTGGTGCGCCGCTTGGTCAAACCGCTGCAGGAGGTCACACGCGCCAGCGAATCGATGGCGCACGGCAACCTCAACGCCGCCATGCCAGCCAACCTGCCGCAGGACGAGTTGGGAAAACTCGCCACCGGGTTCAATCAAATGGCCGCGGCATTGCGCGAGCGCATCGAGTCACAGCAACGCTACGCCCACGCCGTGTATTCCGAACAGGCGCGCCTGAACGCGCTGATCTCCATCCTGCCAGTCGGTGTGATGTTCCTCGATCCCGAACACAAGGTGCAATACATCAATGCAGAATGCCGCCGCCTGTGGGGCCTGCCCGAAGACGAGGACTACACCGGTCGACCGGACAGCGACCTCATCGAGCATGCGCGCGAACTGCTGGATCAGCCTGATGCCTTCGTGCAGCAGGTGGATGCCGCACTCAGGGAATATGGCATCAGCCCGCCCTTCGATACCAAACTGCGCGACGACCGCTTTGTACGCAGCCGCTCCTGCGTCGTGCCCGATGCAGCGGGAAAACGCTATATCGGACGCATCTGGATGTTCGAGGACGTGACCGTGGAGCACGCCCGCCTGCACGAGGCGCAAAGCCGCGCCGAACGCGATGTGCTCACCGGCCTGTACAACCGCCGCCGTTTCGAAGAGGACCTGGAGCGCATGTTCGCCCAGGCACGGCGCGACGAACGCCGTCTGACTCTGTTGTACCTGGATCTGGACGATTTCAAGAACATCAATGACCAGCATGGTCACCATTGTGGCGACAGGGTATTGAAGACGGTCGCGCAGGCGCTGACGCTGCAAGCCCGCCGCAACGAAGTCCTTTACCGTCTCGGCGGCGACGAGTTCGGCATTCTGGTCGCTGACGCCGAAGCGCATCAGGTCGAGGCGCTGGCCAAACGTGTGATCGCCACCGTCGAGCGCTTGCGGCACGATATGGACGGAAAAGTAATATATATACGTTGCAGCATGGGTATCGCCGCCTGCGATCCCGCAGCGCCGCCAGGTTCGCCGCTGGAACTGATGCAGCAGGCCGATGCCGCGATGTACCATGCCAAACACCAGGGCAAGAACCGCTGGCACTTCTTCGATCCCGCGCATCCGCTGGATTTGGGCAAGGATTCACGGTAATGTCACAAACCTCGAACATAATACCCACGGAGTGAATATCAACATGGCAAGAACAGTGCAGTGCGTAAAACTCGGTCGCGAAGCAGAAGGACTGGATCGTCTCCCCTATCCCGGCGCACTCGGTCAGCGTATTTTCGACAACGTCTCCAAGGAAGCCTGGCAGGGCTGGATCAAGTTCCAGACCATGCTGGTGAACGAGAACCGCCTCAACCTCGCCGACATCAAGGCACGCCAGTATCTGGCACAGCAGATGGAGAATTACTTCTTCGGCGAAGGCACCGAGATGCCGACCGGCTTCGTACCGCCGAAGAACTAAAACTCCCCGACACTGAAACACCGGTACGCTTAACGCCCCGTATGGCAAAAAAATTCCCTGCGCAAAACTTTCTCAACCGCGAACTCGGCCTGCTCGAATTCAACCGCCGCGTGCTGGCCCAGGCCGAGGACACTTCGGTGCCCCTGCTGGAGCGGCTGAAATACCTGTGTATCGTCAGCAGCAATCTCGATGAGTTCTTCGAGATCCGCGTCGCCGGCTTGAAAGAACAGGAAAAACTGGGCGGTCTGGCTTCCGGACCGGACGGATTGGAAGCCACGCAGATACTCAAGCGGCTGCATGCCCCGACACATCAGATCATCGCGCGCCAATACCAGTTGTTCAATGAGGAGCTGGTTCCGGCGCTGGCCGAGCAGGGCGTCAAATTCCTGCGCCGCACGCACTGGAACGCGGAACAGCAGGCCTGGGTAAAGGATTTCTTCCTGCGCGAAGTGATGCCGGTATTGACCCCCATCGGGCTCGACCCCGCCCACCCATTCCCGCGCGTGCTCAACAAGAGTCTCAACTTCGCGGTCGAACTGCAGGGCAAGGATGCGTTCGGGCGCAACTCGGCCAAGGCCATCGTCCAGGCGCCGCGCGTATTGCCGCGCGCCATCCAGGTACCGCCGGAGCTCGCAGGCTGCCCGCACGGATTCATCTTCCTGTCCTCCATCCTGCACGCGCATGTCGGCGAACTCTTCTCCGGCATGGAAGTGCTGGGTTGTTACCAGTTCCGCGTCACCCGCAACAGCGATCTGTTCGTGGACGAGGAAGAAGTGAAGAACCTGCGCATCAGCCTGCAGGGCGAGCTGCCGCAGCGCCATTTCGGCGATGCCGTGCGTCTGGAAGTCGCCGACAACTGCCCGCCCGAACTGGCTGATTTCCTGTTGCAACAGTTCGAACTGAAAGCCGATGACCTGTTCCGTGTGCACGGCCCGGTGAATCTGGTGCGACTCTTCAACATCCCCGACAAAGTCGACCGCGAAGACCTCAAGTTCGCGCCCTTCGTGCCCGGTATGCCGCCTCTGTTGCAAAAAAAAGGCGCGGACATGTTCAAGGTCATCCGCAAGAACGACGTGCTGCTGCACCACCCTTACCAGTCGTTCAAACCGGTCATTGATTTCATCCAGCAGGCAGTGGCCGATCCCAATGTGGTCGCCATCAAGCAGACGGTGTATCGCACCGGTACCGATTCGGAACTGATGGAAGCGCTCATCGGCGCAGCCCGTGCGGGCAAGGAAGTGACCGTGGTGGTGGAGCTGCTCGCCCGCTTCGACGAGGAGGCCAACATCAACTGGGCTGGTCGTCTGGAAGCGGTCGGCGCGCATGTGGTGTACGGCGTGGTCGGACACAAGACCCACGCCAAGATGCTGATGGTAGTGCGCCGCGAAGACGGCAAGCTGCGCCGCTACGCGCACTTGGGCACCGGCAACTATCACCCGCGCACTGCCCGGCTTTACACCGACTTCGGCATGTTCACCAGCAACGAAGAAGTCTGCTCCGACGTGAACGAAGTGTTCACCCAGCTCACCGGGCTGGGCAAGGCCAGTAAGCTGAAGCACCTGTGGCAATCGCCGTTCACCCTGCATCCCAAGATCCTCGAAGCCATCGCCAACGAGGTCAAGCTTGCCAAGGAAGGAAAACGCGCGCACATCATCGCCAAGATGAACTCGCTGCTGGAACCCGAGATTATCACCGCGCTGTACGACGCGTCACAGGCGGGTGTGAAGATCGACCTCATCGTGCGCGGCGTCTGCGCACTGCGTCCCGGTGTGAAAGGCCTGTCCGAGAACATCACCGTGCGCTCCATCATCGGCCGCTTCCTCGAACACACGCGCATCTTCTATTTCCGCAACGACCTAGCGCATAACGTCTATCTTGCCAGCGCCGACTGGATGGACCGCAACTTCTTCCGCCGCATCGAGGTGTGCTTCCCCGTCCTGGACGAAAAGCTCAAGAAACGCGTGCTGGACGAGGGTCTGAAAGCCTATCTGAAGGACAACGTGCAGGCGTGGGAGATGGATTGCAACGGATTCTGGCACCGCAAGACGCCCGGTCGCGGCAGCGAGACCTGCGCGCAGACCGAGCTATTGCAGGCAATGGGGCAACCGCTCGCGGTCGCCGAGGACTAGCTTTTGGCCGGCCGGCCGGTCTTGATCTTCTCGAGGCCGGAAATCGCGCGCTTCAGTTGTACCGCTGTCAGTTTTGACAGGGCCTGCAATCCGGCGCGCAGCAGTTCGCTCTTCTTCAAATGCAGCCCGGCAGTCAATGCCTTCCCCTTGATCGCGGCAATCAATTCGTAATCCGCCTGCGGCATGGTGAAGCTGTCGCGCACAACTTTCACCTTGCTGTTGGCTTTCTTTTCTTTCTTGTGTTTCTTGACCGGCTTGGCTGCTGTCTTTGCCACAGCAGGTTTGCGTGCGGCGGCAGGTTTCCTGACGGCGGGTTTTTTGGCAACGGGTTTGCGCGGTGTTGTGCTGGTCATATCGGTCTCCGTGTGTGAATATGGCGGAAACAGTATATACGGTATATTCTGGCAACCGATAGTGTAATAAATTGTAATAAACGGGGGATGGAGGAGATGGAGTTGATCCTGTGGCGACATGCCGAGGCTGCGGATACCGTGCCCGACAGCGCGCGTGCACTCACTGAAAAGGGATTGCGGCAGGCTGAGCACATGGCGAATTTCCTCGCCCCACGGCTGCCCGCCCACACCCGCATCCTGGTCAGTCCCGCCCTGCGCGCGCAACAGACCGCCGCCGCCCTCAGCAAGCATTTCATCACCGCCCCCAACATCGACGTGCATTCCACGCCTGAAAAAGCCATCGCGACTGCGGGCTGGCCAATGGCGGGCGGCGCAGTACTGCTGGTCGGACACCAGCCCTGGCTGGGCGAACTGGCCGCATTGCTGATGACCGGACATCCCGAATACTGGAGCATCAAAAAAGGCGCGGTATGGTGGTTCAGCCGCCGCGAACGCGAGGGCGATTACCAGACCCTGCTGCGTCTCGCCATCACACCGGAACAACTATAACTTTCTAGCGGAGAACATCATGTTTGAATCGGCAGAGCTGGGACACAAGGTCGACAAAGCCACTTACGATGCCGAAGTGCCCAAGCTTCGCGAGGCGCTGCTGGATGCGCAGTTCGATCTGGCGGAGAAAGGGAAATTCCCGGTCATCATCCTCATCGGCGGTGTCGACGGCGCGGGCCGCGGCGAGACCGTGAACCTGCTCAACGAATGGATGGACCCGCGTTTCCTCCAGACCCACGGCATGGGCGATCCTTCCGACGAGGAGATGGAACGCCCGATGATGTGGCGCTTCTGGCGCGCACTGCCGCCCAAAGGCAGGGTCGGCGTGTTCATGGGTTCCTGGTACACCTGGCCCATCCTCAACCGCGCGCTGGGCTTCACCAAGGCCGCCGAACTCGACCAGAGCCTGGAACGCGCCAAACGGCTGGAGAAGATGCTCACCGACGAGGGGGCGCTCATCATCAAGTTCTGGCTGCACCTGTCCAAGGACAAACAGGAGAAACGCCTCAAGGCACTGGAGAAGAATCCCAAGACGCGCTGGCGCGTCACCAAGCGCGACTGGGACCATTTCAAACGCTATGACAAATTCCTCACCATCCACGAGAGCGTCATCCGCCACACCAGCACCGCCGAAGCTCCGTGGATCGTGGTCGAGGGAGAGGATGCGCGTTATCGCGGACTCACCGTCGGCAAGGTCATCCTCGAAGCGATACGCAAACGTCTGGATGAAGCGGACAAGAAGAAGACTTCCGTTCGCGCCGCGCCGCTGTTGCCGCCCATCGACAAACTCAACATCCTTGAGACGCTCGACCTCACGCAGAAGCTGGACAAAAAGAAATTCGAAGTCGCGCTGGAGAAATACCAGGGCAAGCTGTCCATGCTCACGCGCGACCCGAGATTCAGGCAGATCACCGTGGTGACAGTGTTCGAAGGCAACGACGCTGCCGGCAAAGGCGGCAGCATCCGCCGCATCACCGGGGCGCTCGAAGCGCGTTTGTATCAGGTCGTGCCGATCGCCGCGCCGACCGAAGAAGAGCGCGCGCAACCCTATCTGTGGCGCTTCTGGCGCCATGTGCCGCGCAAGGGCCGCGTCACCGTTTTCGACCGCTCATGGTATGGCCGCGTGCTGGTGGAACGGGTGGAGAATTTCTGCTCCGAGAGCGACTGGATGCGTGCTTACGGCGAGATCAACGACTTCGAGGCGCAGCTCACCAGACACAACACCGTGGTGGTGAAGTTCTGGTTGACCATCAGCAAGGAAGAACAGCTGCGCCGCTTCAAGGCGCGCGAGAAAATCGGCTTCAAGCGCTTCAAGATCACCGAGGAAGACTGGCGCAACCGCGAGAAATGGGATGCCTACGAACAGGCCATCGGCGACATGGTGGACCGCACCAGCACCGAAGCAGCCCCGTGGACGCTTGTGGAAGCCAACGACAAGAACTTCGCGCGCATCAAGATATTGAAGACGCTGTGCCAGCGGATCGAATCGGCGATGAAAAAGCTGAAATAAAGCAGCCTCAGGCCTTCTTCTTTTCCTGCACCAGCACATAAGGCCTGGCTACCACCGCCCATACCAGTGCATCGGCCTCATACCAGGCCAGTGCCTGCTCGTCGCTGACCGGGGCGAGTTGCCCGGATTGCATCCACTCTGCCACCTGCGCAGCATTGTCCTCGGAGAACTGGAATGCCACCTCGACCAGATCGAGGCTGTCGCCCACCGCAACCGTCGCGCCGCTGGCAAAGTAGCGCTGCAACTCGCGCCATGCGATCTGCGCGGTCTCCAGATTCACGCTGGCCCGTTTGAAATCCTGTTCGTTCATCTTGCTCATCTTTCGCTTCCCGACAATTTCATTCTTCATCCAGATTGCGGCTCTCCAGCTCGCTTCCAAAGGCCGTTGCCAGGGCCACCCAGGCTGACTCCCTGGTTGATAGCTTTTTAAAATGGGTCATATAGCTTGGGCCATATGCCTTGGTATTGGCCTCGTGCAGCATCAGCACCATGCTGAACAGCTCCACCTTTGCCCTTGCCGAACTGTCGCCCTTATTGGCCGCATCCTTCAGTTGCTCCATATTCTGCAACATCTCGTGGGCGAACATATGCACCTGATACTCATCGGTGGTGTCCAGCCCCAGCCCGATGCAGTGACGCTCGATCTCCAGCTCCAGTTCCTTGGTGTCACTCAGCAGGAAATCCCTGGAGTGCACGGTTAGTTGGTGCCGCTCAGATAATTGTCTTTCACCCGCATGTAATGCTCGGCGGAATAGCGCAGGTATTTGATCTCGTCTTCCGTCAGCGCGCGGACGGCCTTGGCCGGACGCCCCATGTAAAGCATGCCGCTCTCCAGTGTCTTGCCCGGCGAGATCAGACTGCCCGCCCCCACCATCACGCAGTCCGGGATCACCACATCGTCCATGATGATGGAACCCATACCGATCAGGCAGTCGTTGCCGATGGTGCAGCCGTGCAATATGACCGAATGCCCCACCGTCACATGGTCGCCGATGATGAGCGGCGAACCGTCGGGTTTGTCCGCCGTCTTGTGCGACACATGGCCCATGCTCAAGTCCTGCACATTGCTGCCGCGCCCGATCACGATGCGGTTCACATCACCGCGCAGCACCGTGTTGCACCAGACGGAGCTGTCATTGCCAATCTTCACATCGCCGATGACCTGGCACGAGGGGTGCAGGTAGACGCGGTCGCCTAGGATGGGGGTGGTATTGAGGTAGTTAGATAATGGCATGTGATTATTTCAGAAGCTGGAAAATTGATTCGAGCCTAACCCCTTTAGTTGAGACAGTTGAGTTCTCAATTATTGAAAAACAATATGCAAATGTTCTGTTGCCAATAATGTCCCAATTATTAGAGCGGTAATTAGCATTGACAGTGAAAACCATTTTGTTACTACGATAATTTTCTCGCCTTGCTTAACTCTTTTCCACTCTTGTTTCAAAATTTGCTGACTTACATTTACCAACTCATTAACTAAGGTGTCGGCGGCCTTCGAATCTAGAAGCTGCTGCGAAGTGAAATATTCCCTTAAAGCGGCGAGCGCATTTATCAGGCCTACGTGTTCATTAGGATTTACTCTAAGTCTGATTCTCGCGTAAACCATTTCCAATTTGCAGAAATGCTCTTCTCTCTCGCACAAATAAGCTGTGATTTCTTCCGGATTTTTTCCTTCGCGAATCTTTATGCGAACCATATCTGACAACACATAGAAATATGAAACCATGTCAGCAATATCATCGCGCAATCCATCAATCCAAGCCTGACGGAATTCAGAGGTTTTTTGATCTTTTGCTATAACTGAAACAAGAAAAGAAATACCGCCAGCAATTGTTGCTGCAACAACTGCACTGACGGCTACATATGCTGATGGTGGAATTTCCATTTCATCCCTAGCTTAACAAGCTGCCCAATGCTTCACGCTGCCAACTTCCACTTCATCTTCTCCCCCGCCCTTAGCGGTACGAGTCGATGCTCGCCAAACCCCACCGACGCCGGAATCTCCCACTCTTCCTTGCGCAACGTAACCTTGTCGCTGTTGCGCGGCAGTCCATAGTAATCCGCACCATAGAAGCTGGCAAAAGCTTCCAGCTTGTCCAGCGCGCCCGCTGCCTCGAACGCTTCGGCATACAGCTCGATGGCGCTGTGCGCGGTGTAGCAACCGGCGCAGCCGCAGGCGTTCTCTTTGGTGTGTTGCGCGTGCGGGGCGCTGTCGGTGCCGAGGAAGAATTTCTTGCTGCCGTTGGTGACAGCTTTCACCAAGGCTTCGCGGTGCGTTTCGCGTTTCAATATCGGCAGGCAGTAGAAGTGCGGGCGGATGCCGCCGACCAGCATGGCGTTGCGGTTGTAGAGCAGATGCTGTGGAGTGAGTGTGGCGGCGATGGTATCCGGCGCGCTGGCCACGAACTGTGCGGCGTCTTTCGTCGTGATGTGCTCGAACACCACGCGCAGGCCGGGCAGGTCTTTCAGTAGCGGCTGCATCACGCGCTCGATGAATACGGCTTCGCGGTCGAAAATGTCGATGTCGGGGCTGGTGACTTCGCCGTGCACCAGCAGCGGCATGCCGCAACGTTGCATCTCTTCCAGCGCGGCGTAGGTCTTGCGCAGGTCGGTCACGCCCGCGTCGGAGTTGGTGGTGGCACCTGCGGGGTACAGCTTCACCGCATGCACCACGCCGCTGGCTTTGGCTTTTTTGATCTCTTCGGCAGAGGTGATGTCTGTAAGGTACAAGGTCATCAGCGGCTCGAACTTCATGCCTGCTGGCAACGCCTTGAGGATGCGCTCGCGGTAGGCCACGGCTTGCGCGGTGGTGGTGACGGGCGGGCGCAGGTTGGGCATGACGATGGCGCGGGCGAACTGTCTGGCGGTGTCGGGCAGCACCGAAGCCATGAGCGCATCGTCGCGCAGGTGCAGGTGCCAGTCGTCGGGACGTGTAAAGGTAAGGGTGTTCATATAAGTCATCTTCTTACATTATTTAAGCAAGCTGAGAACAATGGTAAACGAAAACCAGATGATGACTATCCAACCCCACCATGGTACTTCTCGTGCGTAAGCCAAAAACACTACCTTTGCCACTCTTAGACCCGCACCAAACTCAGCCTTTATCTGCTCTAGGCCAGGTTCCTCCTGTGTTGGTACCGGTCTTGATTCTTGACCTGTGACCAAACCAATCAAGCGTTTTTTCAAAGCCAGCATAGCTCTCTTAGTCCACAGAATTAGTCGAACAAGTTTCTTTCCAATACTGAGGAATTTCTCTTCCACATCTCCCAGAAATTCGTATACACCCCGGACCAATAGCGGCAGGAATAGTGCCAATATGCCAACAATCAGCCAATCGCTTTTGGCGCCAATCGCAATAATAATAAATACTATCGATGCCGCCCAATATAGCTTGAATACAAACTGGTCCAGCGGCTTTTGTGAATTTCCCGATCTAGCCTTCACCCAACCATGGGCCATTTTTAGCAGGAGCGGCAAACTGGTAAACGATATCTGTGTCGCAATCACAATTAACCAGGCGCTAGCACCTCTTGGCTCTTTCACAAGTAACCATGCAACTCCAGCAGCTCCCAGCCCAATGAATACATCAACCCAGTAGATCTGCCTGGGTTTCGGCATTAGCAGACCAACATGGCCAGTCAAATTGGATAATCCGAAGGAGTCGCATGTTCTGCCCCAATTTATAGTGAACTGGCTTGCTATCCGCATGCTCAGATGCGTTGAAATCCAAGGCGACTGATTCTCCGGTCGGCCTTTGATTTTGATGAATGGATTATTTTGTTTCACTGCATCTTCATATTGTTGCCAAAGCCTGTTAAGCGTAGCCAGCCGATACCCCGCATATTCCCCATACCTGCGGCAGATCGCAATACTGTCCGACACCCAGTCATAGCGCTTGTTGGCTTCGGCGAAGACCAGCAGCGACGGATGTTGCGTCGCCAGTACCCAGTACAGCAGCGCATGCTCATATTCCAGCTGCATATCCAGATTTTGAATTGCCATCAGATCTGACTGCTCGCGGTACTTGGCAAGTATCGCTTGCTCGTTGCCCTGAATTGCGATCTCTTCAAGTTGGGTGAGTTGTCCAGAGATGAAGTTGCGTTCGTTCCCGGCGATCTGAGGCGCGGGTTGTTCCGGTTCAGATTCTGGCGCTGTTTCTGCGGTCAGTGTTTTCGATTCTACAGGCTCCGTTGCGACAGGCTCGTCCAAGCTTTCTTCGAGTTGCTGTTGCTCTTCCCACTGCCGGTTCTCGCGCAGCCAGTGCAGAACATTTTCGTAGGCGGCACGAACTTGGGCGAACTCGGCGGGGTGTGTGTCGGGGCGATATTGTTTGATACGCGCGGCGTAGGCGCGTTTGATGGTGCGCTCATCCGCGCTCGACTCGATCCCCAGAACTTGATAGGCGTTCATGCTTTGCGCCTTACCATACATTGTTGCGCTCTATCGCATCCAGCGCTTGGGTGAATTCCTGGCGTGCCTTGGCGATGCTGGCCTTGTCCTGTGTTTCCAGTATCGCGTTGAACTGTCCCAGCATGTACCCCATACGCTCGCGCTCGTCGCCCAGCAATTGTTCGTAGAGACGGCTCGCGCGCTCGACCAGTAGACGATTCTCTTCCTGATCCCGTGGGTGAACCTTGAGTGCGGCCAGTTCGTGGCGGCGGTGTTCGATCTCTTCGTCGCTCACGTTGCCGGCAAGTTTCTTGATCACGAGGTTCTTGCTGATGCCCGCTTTCTCGATGTCGATGTCGATGTCGAGGATGCCGTTGATGTCATAGGTATAGCGGATGTCCGCCGAAATCTCTCCGGCTGGGCGTTTGGGGATGGCTATTTCAATACCGCCCAGCAGCACATTGTTGCTGCATGAACGCGATTCGCCTTGATAGACCGATATCTTCAGCGCAGCTTGCTGATCGGCGAGTGTGAAAACACTACGAACGCGGCTGGCCGGGATAACAGTATTGCGTTCAATGATCGGCATGAAGATGCCGTTTTCCAGACCGCCCTGCGCGTTACGTTCGGAAATCTCGATTCCCAGACTGTGCGGACACACATCGGTCAACACCACTTCTTCAAAATCCACATGGCGCATGCTCAGTCCCGCGCATACCGCGCCACCCAGAGCGATGGTCTGGTCCGGGTCAAGATGGCGCGCGGGCAAGCGGCCGAACAACTGTGCCGCCAACTTACGCACGACAGCCATGCGCGTCGCACCGCCCACCAGTACCACTTCATCCAGATCGGCCACACGCAAACGAGCATCGCGCAAGGCGCGCTCCACCGGGGCGCGCAGGCGTTCCAGCAGCGGCTTGCATTGCTGTTCGTAGGCTTCCTGGCTGATGGTGACGGTTTTGCTTTCGCCATCGATCACCACTTGCATCTCGTGACTGTGGGCGTCGTTCAGTTTGCGCTTGGCTTCTTCCGCCGCGAAGCGGATGGCAGCCATGTTCTGGCGATTGTCTTTTTGTTTGCTGCTCAGTTCTGCCTTGTTCGCGAACAGTTCCACCAATGTATTGGTGAAGTCGTCGCCGCCGAGGAAACTGTCGCCGCCGGTGGCGCGCACTTCCATCACGCCCTCGAATTTTTCCAGGATCGAAACGTCGAAGGTGCCGCCGCCCAGATCGAACACGAGGAATTTGGCTTCCGTACCGCGTTCCTGAATGCCGTGAAACAGCGCCGCTGCGGTGGGTTCGTTGATGAGACGGTTGACCTTCAACCCGGCCAACTCACCCGCGATGCGCGTGGCCTTGCGCTGCTGGTCGTTAAAGTAGGCGGGGACGGAAATGATGGCTTCCATTATTTCCACGCCGAGCGCGGCTTCCGCATCGGCCTTCAACGCGCGCAGCACCAGCGCAGATAATTCTTCCGGCTTGAATTTGTGCTTGCCCAGCTTGACGATCTGCTGCGAACCCATCAATCGCTTGAATGAAGCCGCAGTGTGATCGTGATGCTTGATCAGCCGTTCCTTGGCGATCGCGCCGACCAGCACAGTTCCCGTGTCGTCCACGCTGACCACTGAAGGAGTAAGAAACTCGCCATGCGAATTGGGGATGGCAGTGGGAACACCTTCTTTCAGATACGCCACCAGACTGTTGGTGGTTCCTAAATCAATGCCTACGATCATGCGTTCACCCTGTTCAAAATTTCAGCAACATTTTATCAGTCATTCGGCTCTTCCTTGAGCGCCAGCGCGCGCTGGTAAAGTTCGTTCTTGTTGCCGCCGGTGATCTTTACGGCCAGTTGCACCGCCTGCTTGAGCGGCAGTTCTTCCAGCAGCAGGGCCAGCGTCCTTTCGATGTCTGCATCCAGTCCTTCGCGCGCCACCGCACCCGACACCAGCAGCACGAATTCGCCGCGCTGGTTGTTGGGGTCGCTGTTGAGCCAGGCCATGGCTTCACCGAGTTTGCAGCGGTGGATGCTCTCGAACAGTTTGGTGATCTCGCGGGCGAACACGATCTCGCGTTCGTCACCGAACAGGGCATGCAGGTCTTCGGTACATTCGAGGATGCGGTGCGGGGCTTCGTAGAACACCAGGGTGTAGGAATGCTCGACCAGCGCTTGCAGTGCGGTACGGCGCGCACCCGATTTGTTGGGTAGGAAGCCGTAGAACAGGAAATGCGGGGCGCTCAGTCCGGAGGCGGACAGAGCGGTTACAGCCGCACTTGCGCCGGGGATGGGGATGACGCGGAAGCCCGCGTTGCGCACGGCTTCGACCAGCACCGCGCCGGGGTCGCTCACCGCCGGGGTTCCGGCGTCGGTGACCAGCGCGACGTTTTGCCCCTGCTGTAACAATGCGATGACCTTTTCCGCCGCACCGCGCTCGTTGTGCTGGTGCAGCGCGAGCAGCCGGGCGTCGCCGATGCCGTGATGTTGCAGCAGATGTCGGGTATTGCGCGTATCCTCCGCCGCCACGGTATCGGCTGCGCCGAGCACTTCCAGTGCGCGCAGGGTGATGTCACTTAGATTTCCAATCGGGGTGGCGACTACATATAATGCGCACTCCAATTTTTGTTTGGCCTCGATATGCAAACTATTGCCTCTGTATCTTCCTGGTTGCGCGGATTCGTTATCGTTGCACTATACGTGAGCATATTTGGCTGCGCCACTACGCCGGTCACTGAAACTGCTCCTGCTGCACCGGCCGCCCCTGTCGTCGTTGCTCCCGTTCCTGCTCCCGCCCCGGCACAACCGCCCGTCGTCTCTGCCGTGGTTTCCGAACCCGCACCCGTGGTAACGCCGCTGTTGGCGCCGCTCAGCACCGAACCGACCGGGCCGCACATCGCGCTGCTGCTGCCGCTGAATTCGAAACTCTTCGCCAAGGCCGCCGATGCCGTGAAGCAGGGCTTCATGTCTGCTGCCGGTCAGGAAGTGAACGGACTGCCGGTGCGCGTCTACCCCTGCAACGATGAAAGCACCGAAGTCGTCGCCTTGTATCAGCAGGCGTTGAAAGCCGGTGCCGTGGCTGTGGCTGGCCCAATCACCCGTGGCGGTGTCGCCGCGCTGGCCGCGAACCCCGAACTGATGACGCCGACCCTGGCCTTGAACACGCTGGACGAGTCGAGGTCGGACCAGCTCTATTTCTTCGGCCTGCCGGCGGAAGCCGAAGCGCGCCAATCCGCGCAACGCGCCACCGCCGCCGGGCTGCTGAGCGCTTACATCGTCTCCACCAACACGCCGCTTTCCAAGCGTCTGGCGCAGGCATTCGCGGATGAATGGCAACGCGCGGGTGGCATCCTGCGTTCCGAGATCGTCTATGCCGGCGACACCACCCCCTTGAAAGAGCTGCCGCAGGATCCGGGCAACTCGGTGTTCCTCGCCGCCGAACTGGACAAGGCGCGCCTGTTGCGCCCCTATATCACCGCCACGATTCCGGTCTATTCCACATCGCAGGTGTTCGCCGGCAACAACCGCACGCTGACCAACTACGACCTGTCCGATGTGCGTTTCGTCGATATGCCGTGGATGCTGCAACCCGACCACCCCGCCGTGATGATCTATCCGCGTTCCGCGACACCTTTGCCGCCGGAGCTGGAGCGCCTGTATGCACTGGGGATCGACGCCTATCGCCTGTTACAGGTGCTGTTCAACCGCAGTTATTCGAGCGTTTTGCCGCTGGACGGCGTCACCGGGAAAGTCACGCTTTCCGGACATTTCTTCCAGCGCGAAGCCATTCTGGCCATCATCCGCCAGGGCCAGGGCGTTCCGATCGACAGCAAACAACGATAATGAAACCCGGCGTTCAGGCCGAACAGCTCGCTGCACAGTTCCTGCAACGACAAGGCCTGACGCTAGTCGAAACCAACTACCGCTGCCGCTTCGGCGAGATAGACCTGATCCTGCGCGAAGGGCAAACGCTGGTGTTCGCCGAGGTGCGCCAACGCAGCCGCGGCGATTTCGGCGGCGCGGCTGCCAGTATCGATATGCACAAACAACAGCGTCTCATCCTCACCGCCCAGCAATACCTGACCTCGCTGCCCCGCATCCCGCCCTGCCGTTTTGACGCCCTGCTGCTGGACGCGGCCTCGAACATCGAGTGGGTAAAGAACGCTTTCGAGGTTTAAGCCGGGCCGCCTTGAGGTAATATTCACCCCTGTCATCCACATCCATTCCGCCCATGAGCCTGACCACACGCATCGGTAAACATTTCGACGACAGTGCCCAACTGAAACTGCAAAGCAAGAAGGTGCTGGCCAAACCCATCGCGGAAGCTTCGCAGGCGATGGTCAACTGCCTGATGAACGACGGCAAGATCCTGATCTGCGGCAACGGCGGTTCCGCTGCCGATTCGCAGCATTTCGCCGCCGAGCTGATCAACCGCTTCGAAGTCGAACGCCCCGGCCTGGCCGCCATCGCGCTGACCACCGACACTTCGGTGCTCACTTCCATCGCCAACGACTACGATTACAACCAGATCTTTTCCAAGCAGGTGCGCGCATTGGGCATGGACGGCGACATCCTGATCGCCATCTCCACCAGCGGCAATTCGCCCAGTATCCTCGATGCCATCCAGGCCGCGCACGAGCGCAACATGCCAGTGGTGGCGCTGACCGGACGCGACGGCGGCAAGATGACCGAGCTGCTCACTTCGGAGGATTTCCATATCTGCGTCCCGGCCAAAAGCACCGCGCGCATCCAGGAAGTCCATCTGCTTGCCTTGCATTGCATGTGCGATGCCATCGATCATCTAATTCTGGGAGGAGAGTGATGCGTTATCCGTTCGCGTTCTTGTTCGTTGTACTGGGCCTGTTGCAGGGCTGTGTCGCCCCCGTGGTCGCCGCCGGAGTCGGCGGCGCACTGATGACTTCCAACGACCGCCGCAGCGCAGGGACGATGGTCGAGGACGACACTATCGAGAGCAAGGCGCAGAATCGCATCGACGAGAAGTACAAGGAAACCGCGCATGTGAGCGTCACCGCTTTCAACCGTTTTGCGCTGGTCACCGGCACTACCGCGAATGAAAATGCCAAGATGGATATCGAGCGCATCGTCGGCTCCATCCCCAATGTCAAAGGCATCGCCAACGAACTGGTCGTCGGCAGCGCAACCGGCATCGTTGCCAATAGTTCCGACTCGCGCATCACCGGCAATGTGAAGTTGCGCTTCGTCAACAGCCCCAAGTTCAAGGCCGATCATGTCAAAGTCGTCACCGAAAACGGTGTGGTGTACCTGATGGGTCTGGTCACCCGCGCCGAAGCCGACGCCGCATCTGACATCGCCAGCACGACATCGGGTGTACAGAAGGTCGTGCGCGTCTTCGAGTACATCGACTAGTGAAATACCCGACGCCCACTTTCGAAAGCAAGATCTGCGAGGCGAAAGACTTCGCCGACCGGGTCGCGCAATTGCCGCGTTCGCTGGTGTTCACCAACGGCTGCTTCGACGTGCTGCACCGCGGCCATGTGACCTATCTGGCACAGGCCCGCGCGCTCGGCGCCTCGCTCATCGTCGGCGTGAACAGCGACGCCTCCGTGAAACGCCAGGGCAAGGGCGACGACCGCCCGATCAATGCCGAGGATGACCGCATGGCCGTGCTGGCCGCGCTGGAATCGGTAAGCCTGGTGGTGAAGTTCGACGAAGACACACCGCTCAACCTTATCCTCGCCTGCAAGCCCGACGTGCTGGTAAAAGGCGGCGACTGGAAGCCGGCCAACATCGTCGGCAGCAAGGAACTGCAACTCTGGGGCGGCAAGGTGCACAGCATCCCTTTCCTGCACGAGCGCTCAACAACAGCACTATTGAAAAAGATTCGTTCCCTATGATCCCAATCGAAATCACTCTGCACAACCAGTCGCGCATGCTGGAGATCGCCTTTGACGAAGGCACGCGCTATAAACTCCCGTTCGAATTTCTACGCGTGTTCTCGCCCTCGGCAGAAGTGCGCGGCCATGGTCCCGGTCAGGAGACGCTGCAAGTCGGCAAGCGCAATGTGCTGATCACCGATGTCGAGCCCGCGGGCAGCTATGCCGTGAAGTTGTCGTTCGATGACGGTCACGACAGCGGTCTGTACACATGGGAATACCTGTGCGAACTCGGCAAATACCATGATGCCATGTGGCACGATTATCTGGGCAAGCTGGAAGCCGCAGGCGCAAGCCGCGACAAACCCTGACTAAACATTCGTTCACTCTGAGCCTTCGTTAAACTCAGGACAGGCCCTTCGACGGGTGAACTCGCAAGCATAAGGAGCAGCAACATGGCAAAGACACATTTCGGTTTTGAGACCGTAGACGAAACAGAGAAGGCCAAAAAAGTCGCCGGCGTATTCACTTCCGTCGCCAGCAAATACGACATCATGAACGACCTCATGTCGGTCGGTCTGCACCGCATCTGGAAGCGCTTCGCCGTAGGGCAGGCGAACGTCCATGAAGGCCAGCGCGTGCTCGACATCGCGGGCGGTTCCGGCGACCTGTCGCGCCTGTTCCTCGACAAGGTCGGAAGCACGGGCCAAGTCGTCCTCACCGACATCAACAACGCCATGCTGCGCGTTGGCCGCGACCGTTTGCTGGACGAAGGCAAAGCCACGCCCACCGCGCAATGCGACGCCGAGCACCTGCCCTTCCCCGACAACTACTTCGACTGTGTGAGCATCGCCTTCGGCTTGCGCAACGTCACCCACAAGGACGCCGCCCTGCGCGAGATGCACCGCGTGCTCAAACCCGGTGGCCGCGTGATCGTGCTGGAATTCTCCAAGGTCGCCAAGCCGCTGGAAAAGATGTACGACCTCTATTCCTTCAAGCTGCTACCCAAAATGGGCGAGATCATCGCCAACGACTCCGAAAGCTACCGCTACCTCGCCGAATCCATCCGCATGCATCCGGGACAGGAAGAGCTGAAGCAGATGATGGTGGATGCGGGATTGGAGCGCGTTGAGTACTTCAATATGACGGGTGGGGTGGTGGCGGTGCATCGGGGGTATAAGCTATGAAATTCTATCTGCGAATTTTCTTCTTCCCATTCGTTTTATTCGCACCAGTTTTAGCACTAGCTATTGATAACTCTTCATATCTCGCAGCCAGTAAACAATTTGACCAGCTAGTTGAGCAATCATTAGCAAAAGGTTCTTTGCCTCGATTGAGCGATACTGAATCTGCAAAGATCATTTCTGTTCTGTCTGATTCTGAGCGTTTTTTGAATGCTGCGTCTTTTCAATTAGCCGATTTGGAGGCACTCGGGGCTGTTTGTGACAAAGCTCAATCTGTCACTGCGCCCTATTTGTTCCTGGGTCTATTTGATCTAAGAAAAGAGCTTGATTCCGAAAAAGACCCGCAGGTCGCAGCTAAAAAAATCTCAGCGCTTGTTGAAAAAAACACTTTGACCTTTCAGGACGAATTGGAAAGATTGCAGCCATTCACTTTTCGTTGCTTGGCCAAACAAATCCCTCTTATGGCCCAATTCTTAGCCAGCTTGCCATCAGAGCAACTTACTGATGTTCGCCGCGCAGGTGCTCGCCAGATGCGCGGTGGTATTTCTCAGATGTATCTGGGCGTTTTGCAGTTAGCAAATTCCAATGTTTATAGCTTCTCGTATCGTATAAAACTTCTTGAGGCTTTAGCAGAAACCGCTCCAGTATATTCATCGGCTTTAACTCCGGATGCACGCAAGCAAATTTCTGATTTTGCCTTTTATGCGAAGACGATAGCTACTCTGATCCCAGCAAGTGCACCATCTGGTGACTCGGCAAATGTCGTCAAATTCCTCAGTCAGATTTCTGATGCCATGGCAGGATCTACCTGCGAAAAGTTGTGTGCAATCTAACCAACGTAGGGCGCATTAACCAGCGGGCAGTGCGCCGAATTTCTATGCCACCGATCCAGCTCGCGTAGGATGGGTGGAGTGTAGCGATACCCATCAACCGTTATAATTCCTCCCCCTGATGGTTCCGCTTCGTCGATCCATCCAATCCATGGAGATACAAGTGAGCAGTCTGCCCAAATGCCCCAAATGCAATTCCGAATATACCTACGAGGACGGAGCCAACTACGTCTGCCCCGAATGCGCGCATGAATGGTCGAAAGACGCACCCGCCGATGCCGGTGAACAGGCAAAGGTGTTCAAGGATGCGTTCGGCAACGTGTTGGCGGATGGCGATTCAGTCACTGTGATCAAGGACCTGAAGGTCAAGGGTTCTTCCTCTGTGGTGAAGGTAGGCACCAAGGTAAAGAACATCCGTCTCGTGGACGGAGACCATGACATCGATTGCAAGATTGACGGCATCGGACCCATGTCGCTGAAGACCGAATTCGTTAAAAAGGCTTGATGGGGTTTCAAGATGGGTGGCTGGGGTTGTCCGCATGAACTGGATGGCAAGTGCCAGAAGGTACTGAACAAGCCGTGCGACATCGGCATGAAGGGGTGCGTGCTGGCTGGGCGTTTCCGTTTTGCCGACCCGAGCAAGAACCGCCCGAAGAAGACTCAGAACGATCAGGTCTCGGCAACGCCTGCACAGGGCGATGACAAGCAATAACCCTTTCGAACTGATTTACCAGGATGACTCCCTGCTGGTGGTGAACAAGCCCGCCGGGATGCTGGCTGTGCCGGGACGCGGGGAGGACAAGCAGGATTGTCTTTCCGCGCGCTTGCAGCAAACTTTTCCCGATGCTTTGGTGGTGCACCGCCTCGATATGGCGACTTCCGGCCTGATAGTGTTCGCGCGCGGTGCCGGGATGCAGCGCAGGCTTTCGCTGGTGTTTCAGGAACGTGAGGTGAGCAAGCGCTACCTCGCGATTGTATCCGGCGTGCTGGAGCGGGAGGCCGGTGAGATATCTCTGCCGTTGAGTAGCGACTGGCCGAACCGTCCCAGACAGATGGTCAATCACACGCAAGGCAAGCCCTCGCTTACACGCTATCACTTGCTGGGTATGGAAAGCGGCAATTCACGTGTGGAACTGGAGCCGGTCACCGGACGCACCCATCAGCTCAGGGTGCATCTTGCTGCCATCTGCCATCCCATCCTCGGCGATGCCTTGTATGGCGATGCGGCCAGTGCGCCGCGCCTGTTGTTGCATGCCTGTTCTCTGAGCTTCAATCATCCTGTGAGCGGCGAGCCCTTGAACTTCGCCAGTCCGGCCCCATTTTAAACGCCTGACAGTGAAGCAGGCCCGACTATAATCGCCGCCGCTCTTCCCTTAATTCTTGGATACATCATGCCGCTGCCGAAAAGTGCTCTGACCATTACTGCCGGTTTCCTTGTCGTCGTAGCGGCTCTGTTCGCGGCCTATATCTGGATCGCCTTTCAATGGAGCTATTCGGAGGGCGAGCGCGCTGGGTTCATGCAGAAACTTTCCAGCAAGGGCTGGATATGCAAAACTTGGGAGGGTGAGCTTTCGCTGGTGGCTCTGCCAGGTGCAGCGCCGGAAAAGTTCATTTTCACGGTGCGCGACGATGCTGTTGCTGACAAGATCAACCAGCTGGTCGGACAGCGTGTCGCCCTGATTTACGAACAGCATAAAGGCTTGCCGACCTCGTGTTTCGGCGAGACTGAATATTTTGTCAACGACATCAGACTGCTGCCAGAGGCAAGCAAGATCCCCGGACAGTAATGGGGATTAGCATTTGGTCTTTGCTGTTAAACTTCTTCCGTAGTATCAACCACTCATAAGGAACCGCATGAAACGCTTCGCCATCTTCCTGACCATTGTTCTGACCAGTCTTTCTTTGCTCGCTGCGAATGCCGAGGCCAAGCGCTTTGGCGGCGGTGGCAGTTTCGGCAAGCAGCGCACCTTGAGCGCTCCTGCGCAAAAGTCGACCGCTGCGCCCGCGCAGAATACCCCGGCACAACCTGCCGCACCGCAATCCACCGGAAACAAGTGGCTCGGCCCATTGGCCGGCATCGCTGCCGGTTTGGGTCTGGCTGCGCTGTTCTCGCACTTCGGTCTGGGTGAAGGCATGGGCATGCTGATGATGATCATCCTGGGCGCCGTTGCAGTGTTCTTCGTGCTCTCCCTGCTGCGCAAGAAACAGCAGCCAGCGATGCAATACGCAGGTGCAGGCGCGCCTTACGGCGGTACGCAGCAGCCGGTGACACAGCCCTTGAGCGGCGGCTCCAGCAGCACAGCTACGACAGCCAACATCCCCGCCGATTTCCCGGTGGACAGCTTCCTGCGCGGTGCGAAGACCACCTTCATCCGCCTGCAGGCCGCCAATGACCGCAAGGACCTGGACGACATCCGCGAATACACGATGCCGGAGATGTTCGCCGAAGTCTCTATGCAGATGCAGGAGCGCGGTGACGCGGCACAGAAGACCGATGTGGTCTCCATCAACACCGACCTGCTGGAAGTCGTGACCGAGGGCGATCTGGCTATCGCCAGCGTACGCATGAGCGGTCAGTTGCGCGAGAACAACGGCGCGGCCGAAAGCTTCGACGAGATCTGGCATGTGCAGAAGAACCTGAAAGACGACAAAGCTGTCTGGTTGCTTGCTGGTATCCAGCAGAACTAAGGGTTTCTCAAGTAAACTAGAGGGCACGGTGATTTCACCGTGCCCTTTTCTTTTGGAACCGTAGGCAATGCGTTTCTTCAGATTACTCAACATCATCTTCGTCGTACTGCGCTTCGGTCTGGACGAGTTTCTGCTGGCACATGAGCGCACGAGCTGGTTGCTCCGTCCGCTGAATATGCTGCTGTTCTTCCGCAATACCGCGCGCCCTCGCGCCGAACGGCTGCGCTTGGCTCTGGAGACGCTGGGACCGATCTTCGTCAAGTTCGGCCAGATGCTTTCCACGCGCCGCGACCTGATCCCCACCGATATCGCCGACGAACTGGCCAAGCTGCAGGATCGGGTGCCTCCTTTCGCTTCCGCGCAGGCAGTCGCACTGCTGGAAGAAGCCTATGGCAAGCCGCTGCATGATGTGTTTGCCGAGTTCGACGAGATTCCGGTCGCCAGCGCTTCTGTGGCGCAAGTGCATTTCGCCACCCTGCCGGATGGGCGCAAGGCTGCCGTCAAGATCCTGCGCCCCGGCATCTCGCGCATCATCGCGCATGACGTGGCTTTGCTGGATATCTGTGCCGGGTTGATGGAACGCTGGTGGGAAGACGGCAAGCGCCTGAAGCCCAAGCTGGTGGTCGCCGAGTTCGAGAAGTACCTGCACGACGAGCTGGACCTGATGCGCGAGGCTGCCAATTGCAGCCAGCTACGTCGCAATTTTGCCGATGCCAAACTGCTGCTGGTACCGGAAGTCTATTGGGACTGGTGTTCAGAAACTGTCATGGTGATGGAACGCATGCACGGACTGCCTATCGGCAACGTTCCGGGGCTGCGGGCTGCGGGTGTCGACCTGAGCAAGCTGGCTGCCAATGGCGTCGAAATCTTCTATACACAGGTCTTCCGCGACGGCTTTTTCCACGCCGACATGCACCCGGGCAATATCCTGGTGACCCGCGACGGGCGCTATGTGGCAATGGATTTCGGCATCGTGGGCACGCTCACCGATACCGACAAGAACTACCTCGCGCAGAACTTCATCGCCTTCTTCAACCGCGACTACAAGCGCGTGGCCGAACTGCACATCGAATCGGGCTGGGCGCCGGCCGATACCCGGGTGGACGAATTCGAGGCAGCGATCCGTTCTGTGTGCGAACCCATCTTCGACAAGCCCCTGCGCGATGTTTCGTTCGGCAAGGTGTTGCTGCGCCTGTTCCAGACCTCGCGCCGCTTCGGTATCCAGATCCAGCCGCAACTGGTTTTGCTGCAGAAGACGCTGCTCAATGTGGAGGGGTTGGGGTTGCAGCTCGATCCCGAACTAGACCTGTGGAAGACCGCCAAGCCTTGGCTGGAGCGCTGGATGAGCGAGCAGGTCGGCTGGCGCGGCTTCATCAAGGCCTTGCGCACTGAAGCGCCGCGTTATGCAAACCTGCTGCCGCAACTGCCGCGTCTGTTGCATGAGCGCCTGAATGACAATCTGGCGGCAAGGGCGGCACCGCTGTTGCTCGAGATGCTCATCCAACAAAAAAAGCGCAATGCCTGGTTGATGGTCATTGCGCTTCTGTTGGGTACTTCGCTGCTGTTCGCTGCCTACACCTACTTCGCCTAAACGAATCCGCTGTCCATCAGTTCCTTGGCCAGCGCCTTGTAGTCCGCCGCGCCGGGACTCTGCGGCGCGTAAGCAAACACATCCAGACCATGCATCGGGCTGGTGGCCAGGGCCACTGTTTCTCCGATGCGCGTCTTGCACACCAGATTGCCGTAGCGTTCCTTGAGCTTGTCGTAGATATCGTAGGAAAGTTTTCTGCGCGAATCGAACCGGGTCACCACGATGCGGCGCTCGAAACTGCGCTGCAGTTTCTTTTCCAGCACGTTCAGTGCCGCATCCAGGCGGTGCACTCCGTGTTGCGACAGATAATCTGCCGATACCGGGATCAGCACCCGGTCCGACGCCAGCAAGGCATTCAACGTCAGCACACCCAGCATCGGGCAGCAATCGATGAGGATGGGCGCGCCGGTAAGTGTCAGCTCTTCGCCCAGGCCCTGCTTCAGCATCTTCGCGGCCTGCGGGTCGCTGCCGTACAGGGCATCAATCTTGGAAAGCTCCAATGTCGCGGGTATCAGTTGCCAGCCGGCTGGCGTGTTGTGCAGCAGCTTGGCCAGCGGGGTCTTGTCGCGGAAGAACGCAGCTATGCTGCGCTCCTGGTTGGTACCGTTCTTCAGCCCGCACGCCAGGCTCAAGTGTCCCTGCGGATCCATATCGATCGCAATGGGACTGCGCTGCGCCAATGACAGCGCAGCTGCTAGATTCAGACAGGTGGTGGTTTTTCCCACGCCGCCCTTTTGGTTGAATACGGCGATGACCGCCATGTTCTCTCCTCGGTGTGGGAACGGATGTTGATGGACCTTTAACTACGGGTTTTTGGCTCCGACCGCCCTTACGGGCTTAACCTGCTGCGCAGGCTTGTCTTCACCGCAAGCCGGGAAACATCGCCATAGTAACGGTATTATTCAACCGTGACTGATTTGGCGAGGTTTCTCGGCTTGTCTACATCCGTTCCCTTTTGCAATGCTACGTAATATGCCAACAGTTGCAGCGGGACCGTGTGCAGAATAGGGCTGAGAAAGCCTGCGTGTTCGGGCATTTGCAGGATGTGGATGCCTTCCGCTTCCTTCATGTGGGTATTCGCATCGGCGAACACATACAATTCACCACCTCGGGCACGGACTTCCTGCAAGTTGGATTTCAGCTTTTCCAGCAGGCTGTCGTTCGGCGCGACCGACACCACCGGCATATCCTTGTCGACCAGCGCCAGCGGGCCGTGCTTGAGCTCACCCGCCGGATAAGCCTCGGCGTGGATGTAGGAGATCTCCTTGAGCTTGAGCGCACCTTCGGCCGCAATCGGGAAATGCATGCCGCGACCGAGGAACAGGGCATGGTGCTTGTCGGCGAAGTGTTTCGACATCTCGGCGATCTTCGGTTCCAAAGCCAATACTTTCTGCACAGCGGCAGGCAAGTGGCGCAGCTCGTGCAGGTACTGCTGTTCACGGTTCACATCCAGACGTCCGCGCAACTTCGCCAGCACCAGCGTCAGCAAAAACAGCGAGGCTAGCTGGGTGGTGAAGGCTTTGGTCGAAGCGACGCCGATCTCGGGACCGGCCCGGGTCAGGAAACGCAGCTTCGATTGGCGGATGATGGCGCTTTCCGGCACGTTGCAGATGGCCAGCGTAAAGGCGTGTCCGGTGGTCTTGGCGTGGTTCAGCGCAGCCAGCGTGTCTGCTGTTTCGCCGGATTGGGAGATAGTGACCACCAGCGTCTTGGGATTGGCGACACTGGTGCGATAGCGATATTCGCTGGCGATCTCGACCGCGCAGGGGATGCCCGCAATCTCTTCCAGCCAGTAGCGGGCGACCTGTCCCGCATGGTTGCTGGTGCCACAGGCGAGGATGAGGATGCTGTCGATCTGCGGGAAGATGGTGTTGGCTTCGGCGCCAAAGATGCCGGGTACCATGGATTGGCTGTTACACACTGATTCCAGCGTGTCGGCCAGCGCCTGCGGCTGCTCGTGGATCTCTTTCTGCATGTAGTGCTGGTACTCGCCCAGTTCCACGCTGTCGTTGTTGAGTTGGCTGACATGCACCTCGCGCTGCACGGCATTTCCCACCGCGTCAAAGATACGGTAGTTGGCCAGATTCACCTCGACCACATCGCCTTCCTCCAGATACACCACGTTCTTGGTGACCTGCAGCAGAGCCGACATGTCGGATGCAATGAAGTGCTCACCCTCGCCCACACCCAGCAGCAGCGGGCTGCCTTTGCGTGCGGCTATGAGTTGGTGAGGGTTGTCGGCGGCGACAACACCGATCGCATAGGCGCCGACCAGTTGTGCCAACGCCATCTGTGTCGCAACCAGCAGACTGCCCTGGGCGTAGTGGCTGTGGATCAGGTGAGCGATGACTTCTGTGTCGGTGTCGGATGTGAACTCGTAGCCGTGCGCAGTCAGATCATTGCGCAGTTCTTCGTAGTTCTCGATGATGCCGTTGTGCACCACGGCGATGAGGTTGCGGCTGATGTGCGGGTGGGCGTTGCGTTCACTCGGCACACCGTGCGTAGCCCAGCGGGTGTGGGCGATGCCCAGTTCGCCGTAAGTGTTGGCACTTTTCTGCGCCAACTCTGCGACGCGGCCGATGCTGCGCACGCGATCCAGTTTGCCCTCGTTCACGACCACCAGACCGGCCGAGTCATAGCCGCGGTATTCCAGGCGCAACAGGCCGTTTACGAGAACAGAGACGATATTTCGTTTGGCGACGGCGCCTACAATTCCACACATACTATTTTTTCCCTTTCACTGGACGTTGCCAGCCGACGATGGTCATTTGTTTGCTGCGCGACAAGGTCAGTTCCCCGGCAGGCACATCTTTGGTGATGGTCGAGCCGGCACCGATTGTCGCGCCCTTGCCCACCGTCACGGGTGCGACGAGTTGCGTATCCGAGCCGATGAAGGCGTCGTCTTCGATCACGGTGCGGAATTTATTTGCGCCATCGTAGTTGCAGGTGATGGTACCCGCGCCGATGTTGACACGGCTGCCTACGGTGCTGTCGCCGATATAGCTCAGGTGGTTGGCTTTGCTGCCTTTGCCGATCTCGCTGTTCTTGATCTCGACGAAATTGCCGACATGCGCATCGTCATGCAGTTTGCTTCCGGGGCGCAGACGCGCATAGGGGCCAATGTGGCAGTTGGCGCCGACTTCGCTGCTGTCGATGTGACTATAGGGTGCGATCAGGGTGTCTTGCGCGACGAACGCATTGCGAATAACAGTATAGGCGCCGATATGCACGCGGTCGCCCAAGGTCACTTTGCCTTCAAAGATGCAGCCGACATCGATCTCGACATCGCGCCCGCAGGACAATTCACCACGCACGTCTATGCGTGCCGGGTCGGCCAGGGTCACTCCCTGAGCCATGAGTTTGCCGGCAACTTCCTGCTGCCAGATGCGTTCCAGCGCAGCGAGTTGGTTCTTGTTGTTGATGCCTTCCACTTCCCAGCGCTGCGCGGGTTGCACGGTATGCACCGGCACACCCTGCTGCACGGCCATCGCCACGATGTCGGTGAGGTAGTACTCGCCTTGTGCATTGCTGTTCCCCAGCTTGCCCAGCCATTCTCGCAACTTGGCGGTCGGCGCGAGCATGATGCCGGTGTTCACTTCCCTGATCTCAAGCTGCTCGGGCGAAGCGTCTTTCTGTTCGACGATGCACTGCACATCTCCCTGTTTGTCGCGCACGATGCGGCCATAGCCGGTGGGGTTGTCGAGATTTACAGTGAGCAGCACTAGCCCTTCTCCCGCTTGCTGCATCTGGTGCAGGGTGCTGTGCCGGGTCAGCGGCACGTCGCCATAAAGCACTAGCGTGCGGCTGTCGTCCTTGAGGTGCGGGATAGCCTGCTGCACCGCATGGCCGGTACCAAGCTGTGGTTCCTGAATCACGAACGTTGCGCCGTATTGCTGCATGGCCTGCGGCACGGCATCGCCGCCATGCCCGTACACCACGCACACCTGCTGCGGCTGCAACGATGTTGCGCAATCCAGCACATGCTGCACCAGCGGCTTGCCCGCCAGCGCGTGCAGTACCTTGGGCTTGTCGGAATACATGCGCGTGCCTTTGCCGGCAGCGAGGATGACGATGTTCAACGGGCTCATGTTCGGCTTTCTGAAGATGGCGGATTATAGCCGATGGCGGGCTGCTTACTAACATGTACAAAGGTCCCACCGCGACCCGGCCAGGCTGAGGTGGTGTGATTGCTTTTAGCCCGTCTGATAGCAAAAAAGCAGCCGAAGCTGCTTTTTTGTTCGATCCTGAAACGATGTCGATTAGTGCGTATGCTTACGCAGTTGCTGGATGGCACGCAGTTGGGCGATGGCTTCTGCCAACTCGGCTTGTGCTTGCGCGTAGTCGATATCGGAAGTGCGGTTCTTCATCGCTTCTTCTGCGGATTGCTTGGCTTCCAATGCACGCGCCTCGTCCAGATCGGCACCGCGGATCGCGGTGTCGGCCAGGATGGTAACGACGTTGGGCTGCACTTCCAGCATGCCGCCGGACACGTAGATCAACTCTTCCTGCTCCTGGTCCGGACGCTTGATGCGCACGGCGCCCGGTTTGATGCGGGTCATCAGGGCGGTATGGCGCGGGTAGATACCCAGTTCGCCCATCTCGCCCGGTACTACGACGACTTCAGCAAGGCCGGAGAAGATCTGCTCTTCGGCGCTCACTACGTCCACATGTACGGTCATTGCCATAATCGGCTCCTAATTTATTATTGCAGCGTCTTGGCTTTTTCTACCGCTTCTTCGATGCCGCCGACCATGTAGAACGCTTGCTCCGGCAGGTGATCGTACTCACCGTTAACGATGCCCTTGAAGCCCTTGATGGTGTCCTTCAGAGTAACGTACTTGCCAGGCGCGCCAGTGAACACTTCAGCAACGTGGAACGGTTGCGACAGGAAACGTTGGATCTTGCGCGCACGTGCCACGGCCAGTTTGTCTTCCGGTGCCAATTCGTCCATACCCAGAATCGCGATGATGTCGCGCAATTCCTTGTAGCGCTGCAGAGTCTGCTGCACGCCGCGGGCAACGTTGTAGTGCTCTTCGCCCACGACCAGCGGGTCGAGCTGGCGGGAGGTGGAATCCAGCGGATCGACGGCGGGGTAGATACCCAGCGAGGCGATGTCGCGGCTCAACACAACGGTGGAGTCCAGGTGCAAGAAGGTGGTCGCGGGAGACGGGTCGGTCAAGTCATCCGCAGGGACGTAAACGGCCTGGATGGAAGTGATCGAGCCAACCTTGGTGGAAGTAATACGCTCTTGCAGACGGCCCATTTCTTCGGCCAGTGTCGGTTGATAACCCACGGCGGAAGGCATACGGCCCAGCAGCGCGGACACTTCGGTTCCGGCCAGTGTGTAGCGGTAGATGTTGTCCACGAAGAACAGGATGTCGCGGCCTTCGTCACGGAATTTTTCAGCCATGGTCAGACCGGACAGCGCAACGCGCAGACGGTTGCCGGGCGGCTCGTTCATCTGACCGAACACCATCGCCACTTTGGACTTGGTGAAGTCTTCCTTGTCGATAACGCCTGCATCGGTCATCTCGTGGTAGAAGTCGTTACCTTCGCGGGTACGCTCACCCACACCGGCGAACACGGACAGACCCGCGTGTTGCTTGGCGATGTTGTTGATGAGTTCCAGCATGTTCACAGTCTTGCCCACGCCGGCGCCGCCGAACAGGCCGACCTTACCGCCCTTGGCGAACGGGCAAACCAGGTCGATCACCTTGATGCCGGTTTCCAGCAGGTCAACGGAAGGAGACAGTTCGTCGAACTTGGGAGCGGGTTGGTGGATCGAGCGCTTTTCGGTGCACTTGATCGGTCCGATCTCGTCGATCGGGCGACCCAGCACGTCCATGATGCGGCCCAGTGTGCCGGTACCAACCGGGACCTGGATCGCATTGCCGGTTGCGTTCACGGCCATGCCGCGACGCAGACCGTCGGATGATCCCATCGCAATGGTACGCACAACGCCATCGCCCAGTTGCTGCTCGACCTCGAAGGTCAGGCCAACTTCGGCAGTGGAGTTGCCGGCATCAGCCAGCGTCAAGGCTTCATAGACCTTGGGCATTTTGTCGCGCGGAAACTCGATGTCAACCACCGCGCCGATACACTGAACAATCTTTCCTTGACTCATTTTAAGATTCCCCGTCTAAATTATTTCTGAATATTTTGCCGATCAGCCAATGGCTGCCGCACCACCAACAATCTCCGAGATTTCCTTGGTGATCGCTGCCTGACGCGCTTTGTTGTAAACCAGTTTGAGCTCGCCGATGACGCTCTTCGCGTTGTCGGATGCGGCCTTCATCGCCACCATGCGCGAGCTTTGCTCGGATGCCATGTTCTCGACCACGGCCTGATACACCAAGGATTCGATGTAACGCAGCAACAATTCGTCGATGACTTTCTTCGCATCCGGCTCGTAGATGTAATCCCAGTTGCCTTCGCTCGTGCCCAGTTGCTCGCCGCTCAACGGCAACAACTGTTCAACGCGCGGCTCCTGCTTCATCGTGTTGACGAAGTGGTTGTAGCTCAGGTAGATCGCGTCGATCTCGCCGGCGACATAGGCATCCAGCATGGCTTTCACGGCACCGATCAGTTTCTCGATGTGCGGTGTGTCGCCCAGGCCGGTCAGGTGCGATTGGACCTTGGCGCCGATGCGGTTCATGAAACTGAAACCCTTGTTGCCGATCGGGCAAACCATGATGCCTTTGCCTTCACCTTCCCAGGTTTTCATTTCCTGCACTGCCAGACGCAGCACGTTGGTATTCAAACCACCGCATAGTCCTTTGTCCGAAGTGACGACGATCAGACCTACGTTCTTGACGCTGTCGCGCTTGGCCAGGAATGCATGCTTGTATTCCGGGTTGGCACGCGACAAGTGTGCAGCGACGTTGCGGATCTTCTCGGCGTAGGGGCGAGCGGCACGCATGCGTTCCTGCGCTTTGCGCATCTTCGCTGCTGCCACCATTTCCATCGCACGCGTGATCTTGCGCGTATTCTCTACGCTCTTGATCTTGGTGCGGATCTCTTTACTGCCCGCCATAACTCACCTCGACTCAGTAGACTGCAGTTGCCTTGAAGGCTTCGATCGCGGTTGTCAGCACTTTTTCGTTGTCTGCGGACAGGTCCTTGGTCGATTCGATCGCGTCGAACAATTCCTTGTTCTTGGAACCGAGATAAGCGTGCAGTGCCGATTCGAACGCCAGTGCCTTGTTAACAGGCACGTCGTCGAAGTAGCCCTTGTTCACCGCGAACAGGGTTGCGGCCATCTTGGAGATGGACAGCGGCGAGTACTGCAATTGCTTCATCAGTTCGGTCACCATGCGGCCACGCTCGAGTTGCTTGCGGGTCGATTCGTCCAGGTCGGAAGCGAACTGCGCGAACGCAGCCAGTTCACGATACTGGGCCAGTGCCAGACGCACACCGCCACCCAGCTTCTTGATGACCTTGGTCTGTGCTGCACCACCCACGCGGGACACCGATACACCGGCGTTGATCGCGGGACGGATACCGGCGTTGAACAGGTCGGCTTCCAGGAAGATCTGGCCGTCGGTGATGGAGATCACGTTGGTCGGCACGAATGCGGACACGTCACCTGCCTGTGTTTCGATGATCGGCAGCGCAGTCAGCGAACCGGTCTTGCCTTTGACGGCGCCGTTGGTGAATTTCTCGACGAAGTCGGCATTCACACGCGCTGCGCGCTCCAGCAGACGGGAGTGCAGATAGAACACGTCGCCGGGGTAAGCTTCGCGGCCCGGCGGACGGCGCAGCAACAGGGAGATCTGACGATACGCCCATGCTTGCTTGGTCAAGTCGTCATAAACGATCAGTGCGTCTTCGCCGCGATCGCGGAAGTATTCGCCCATGGTGCAACCGGCATAGGGTGCCAGGAACTGCATCGCGGCGGAGTCGGAAGCGGTAGCTGCCACGACGATGGTGTATTCCAGCGCGCCGTGCTCTTCCAGTTTGCGTACCACGTTGGCAACGGTCGATGCTTTCTGGCCGATAGCGACGTAGATACAGGTCATGTTCTGACCCTTCTGGTTGATGATGGCGTCAACGGCAACAGCGGTCTTGCCTGTCTGGCGGTCGCCGATGATCAGTTCGCGCTGGCCGCGGCCGACGGGAACCATGGCGTCGATGGACTTCAGACCGGTTTGCACGGGCTGGTCAACAGACTTACGGGCGATAACACCGGGAGCGACCTTTTCGATCTTGTCGGTCATCTTGGCGTTGACCGGACCTTTACCGTCGATCGGCTGGCCCAGCGCGTTCACTACGCGACCGCGCAGTTCGGGGCCGACCGGCACTTCCAGGATGCGGCCGGTACATTTGACTGTATCGCCTTCGGTGATGTGTTCGTATTCGCCCAGAATAACGGCGCCGACGGAGTCGCGCTCGAGGTTCAGCGCCAGACCGAAGGTGTTGCCGGGGAATTCCAGCATCTCGCCCTGCATCACATCGGACAAGCCGTGCACGCGAACGATACCGTCGGTCACGCTGACCACCGTACCTTCGGTGCGCGCCTGGGTCAGTGCTTCGAAGTTATCGATGCGACTGCGGATCAAATTGCTAATTTCGGAAGGGTTGAGCTTCATCTGGATTTCCTCATTCTTGAAAATTCTTTATCAGGCTAGCGCGTTCGCCATTTCACCGAGTCGGGTGCGTGCAGAACCGTCGATCACTTTGTCTCCGGCACGGATCACTACGCCACCCAGCAATTCCTTGTTGATCTGACAGACCAGCTTGATCTCGCGACCCAAGCGCTTCTTCAGCGAGCTGACGATCTTGTCCTGCTGTGCAGCGGACAGTTCGAATGCAGAGTCCACCACCACGTTCACGGTCTTTTCCGCATCCGCTTTCAGCGCTTCGAACAATCCGGAGATCTCGGGCAACACCAGCAGTCGCTGGTTGTCGGCCAGGATGCGCACGAAGTTACGCTGTTGCGCACTGGCATCTTTTCCGACCAGCGCTTCCATCAGGCCTTCGACCTGTTTCTTCGCTACGCGCGGGTTGGTGACGATGGCGCGCATATCAGGATGGTTGACCGCCTCGGCCAGAGACAGCAGCATCTCCGACCATGCCTTCAGTGCGTTCAGCTTTTGCGCCTCATCGAATGCCGCTTGGGCATAAGGGCGTGCAGTGGTTATGGCTTCGGACATGGCGTTCAGATTTCCGCGACGAGTTTGTCGAGCAGATCGTTATGTGCCTTGGCGTCGATCTCGCGACCGAGGATCTTGCCTGCGCCGGCCAGTGCGATCGCGGAAACTTGCGTACGCAGTTGCTCCTTGGCGCGGAACACTTCCTGATCGATCTCGGCCTTGGCACCGGCGACGATACGGTCGCCTTCCACTTTGGCCTGATTCTTGGCTTCTTCGACGATCTCGCTGGCGCGTTTTTCGCCATTGGTCACGATCTCGCCCGCCTTTTCCTTCGCTTCGCGCAGGATCTCGGCGGAACGCTTGGAAGCCAGTTCGAGGTCGTGCTTGGCACGCTCGGCATCAGCCAAACCGTCGGCGATCTGCTTCTTGCGCTCATCCAGTGCCGCCACGATGGGCGTCCAGACGAACTTCATGCAGAACCATACGAACAGCACGAACATGATGAGCTGGGCGAGAAGAGTTGCATTGATATTCATGCAAGCTACCTTTCTTAGTTAAACGTTTCGTGTCGCGCGGATTAAGCCACAGCGAACAGAACGTACATCGCGATACCCACAGCGATCATCGGAACGGCGTCGACCAGACCCATCACCACGAAGAACTGCGTACGCAGCATCGGGATCAGTTCGGGTTGACGTGCAGCGCCTTCCAAGAAGCGGCCACCGAGGATACCGATACCGACGGCTGCGCCGAGAGCGCCCAGACCCATCATCAATGCGCCAGCGATGTACAGCAGTGCGTTTGCCATTTCCATTTGTATTTCTCCTATTTGATAAAAGTGATGTTGATGTTAATGAAACTAAAAATCAGTGGTGTTCCTGATGCGCCATGTCCAGATAGACCACAGTCAGCGTCATGAAGATGAACGCCTGCAAGGTCACGATCAGGATGTGGAATATCGCCCAGCCCAGCGACAGCAGGATCTGCGAACCGAACAGGGTCACGCCGCCGGCCGAGAATCCCGCCCAGGCGCCGCCCATCAGCGCGATCAGGATGAAGATCATTTCGCCCGCGTACATGTTGCCAAACAGTCGCAGTGCCAACGAAATCGGCTTGGCGATCAGGTTCACGCCTTCGAGGACCAGATTGATTGGCACAACCAGCAGCTGTACAACTTTGTTCTTGCTCTGGAATGGCATCATCGTCAATTCACCGACAAACCCGCCAAAACCTTTCATTTTCACACTGTAGTAAAGCACCAGAACAAACACACCGATGGCCATGCCGAAGGTCGCGTTTGGATCGGTGGAAGGAACGACTTTGAAGAATGGAACGCCCAGTGAGGCCATCAGCAGCGGCACCCAGTCGATGGGGATCAAGTCCATCAGGTTCATGCTGAATACCCAGAAGAAGACGGTCAGCGCGAGCGGGGCGACCATGTTGTTCTTGGCAGAGAAAGAGCCGCGCACGCTGCTGTCGATGAATTCGATGGCCCATTCGCAAAAGTTCTGCAGACCGCTTGGCGCACCGGTAACGATGCTCGTGGCTACACGGCGGAACAGGAACATGATCACGGCGCCCAACAGCAGCGACATGATGAAGGTATCCAGATTGAGCGCCCAGAAACCCATCTCCTTGGCTTCTTCGGCACTGTGGGCAACGCCCCAGCTACCATCCGGCAATTGGCCGTAGGTCAGATTCTGCAGGTGGTGCTTGATGTATTCAGCCGAGGTATGCGCTGCTTCGTGCGCTACATCACCCGTTTCATGCGCCATTTCACTGGACATTTTTTACGCCGCTTTCAGTCTTGATCATTAACAACAAGCGGGCTACCAACAGCACCGCTTGCCCCAATACAAAGCCACCCAGTAATGCAAGTGGCGAAAATTTCAGCACCGCCAGGCAGATTCCCAGCAATGCCACGACTGCCAGAATTCGCTCGGCAGCGTAGAAATACATAAGCCGTAATTGTTGATGCGCGTCATGGGCAGGGTGCAAAGCCGCTCGGGACATTCGCCAAGCTAGCAAAGCACCATTGAGAACGGAAACCGATCCTCCACCTAACACCGCTATCGCATGTTGCGGCGAGCTTTCCCAGCCATAGGCTGCGCCTGCGGCGGCAATAGTGATCAGGGCTTGAAGCCAGACTACCTTGCGCGCCAATTGTTTTTCTTGGACTTCGGCTCGAAAAAGCGCCGAGATGATAGCGGCGTTCAGCTGGGGTGTCAAACCCTGTTGCGCGGTCGCGGCCTCCGCATCGCCCATCTCAGCGTCCTTTTCTGAGTCCGCTGAGCAGTTCATCTAGGTGGTCGTTGCTGGAATATTCGATGAGAAGTTTGCCGCCGCCCTTGCTGTTCGACTTTATTTCCACTCGTGCGCCCAGTTGGGCACTCAATTCATCCTGCAACTGCTGGGTATCGCGATTCGTTTTGCCCGCTTGCTTGCCGGAGGTCGTTTTGGCCGGAGCCGCTTCACCCTGCTGTTGCACCAGCTTCTCCGCCTCACGCACCGACAAGCCTTCCAGCACAATCTTGTTCGCCAGCAATATTTGATGCGCGCCTTCGAGCGAGAGCAGCGCGCGAGCGTGGCCCATGTCCAAAGACCCTTCCATCAGCATGTCCTGCACTGCCTGCGGCAATTTGAGCAATCGCAGCAGGTTACTGGCGGCGCTGCGCGAGCGGCCGACTGCATCGGCAGCGGCCTGGTGTGTCATCTGGAATTCGTCGATCAGACGCTGGATACCGATGGCTTCTTCCAACGGGTTCAGGTCTTCACGCTGGATGTTCTCGATCAGCGCCATGGCCAGTGCTGCGTTGTCCGGTACTTTGCGCACGATGACCGGCACGATCTTCAGTTCGGCCAGTTGCGCCGCACGCCAGCGGCGCTCACCGGCGATGATCTCGTAACCACCTTCCGGCAGTTCGCGTGCCAGGATAGGCTGCATCACGCCCTGCACCCGGATCGAAGCCGCGAGTTCGTTCAGTGATGCTTCGTCCATGCGGCTGCGCGGCTGATATTTGCCGGGCTTGAGTTGCTCGACTTTCAGGTCGCGCAATACGTCGTTCTGTTTCGATGTGCTATTGCCCGAAAGCAGCGCGTCCAAACCGCGCCCCAGGCCCTTGATCGGTTTTGCCATGATTTTCCCTTAATTGAAACTTGTTATGCCGCGACTTGCGCCGTCGAGTTGTTGAGCATTTCGCCCGCCAGCGCCAGATAGGCCAGCGTCCCCTTGGATTGGCTATCGTGATACAGCGCCGGAATACCGAAGCTGGGCGCCTCGGCCAGACGCACGTTACGCGGGATGACAGTACGGTAGACCTTGTCGCCGAAGTGCTGCTGTAACTGGTCCGAGACTTGTTGCGCCAACGCATTGCGCGGGTCAAACATGGTGCGCAACAGACCTTCGATCTCCAGCTCCGGATTCAGGTTTTCGCGCACTTTGCGGATGGTGTTGACCAGATCGCTCAAACCTTCCAGTGCGTAGTATTCGCATTGCATCGGGATCATCACTGATTTTGCGGCGCACAAGCCGTTCAGTGTGAGCAGATTCAGCGCTGGCGGGCAATCGATCAGGATGTAGTCATATTCGTTCAGGACCGGCTCGATCTCTTCTTTCAGACGCATCTCGCGCCCTTCCACATCCACCAGTTCGATCTCGGCACCGGCCAGTTCGCGATTGGCAGGCAACACGTCGTATTTGCATGATTCCGACCTGATGCGCGCTTCGGCGATGGTTTTCTCGCCCAGCAACACGTCGTAGACGGTCGCCTCCAGATCGGCCTTGTTGATGCCGCTGCCCATGGTGGCGTTGCCCTGCGGATCCAGATCGATCAGCAGCACGCGCTGTTTCGCTGCCCCCAGGCTGGCTGCAAGGTTGACGGTGGTCGTGGTCTTGCCCACGCCGCCCTTTTGATTGGTGATCGCCAATATCTTGCTCATTTTTTTACCCCCAACACGACCAGACTGCGGGCCGCTTCTAGTTTAGGAACCTGCAATGTGATTACCTTCTCTACTTCTATCCCTTCGGGCAGCTTGGCCAGTTCCTGCTCCGGCATCCCCTTCATCGCTGCCCAACGACCTCCGTCCGCCAACAGATGCTGCGTCAGCGAGACAAAATCCACTACCTCAGCAAACGCGCGCGAGATGATCCCGTCGAACTTCTTTTCCGTTTGCCACTGCTCCACTCTTCCGCAACGGACTTCCACGTTGCGCAGCCCCAGTTCGATGGCGGCTTGTTGCACAAAGCCGGTCTTCTTGCTGTTGCTGTCCATCAGGGTGAACGACCATTCCGGTCGCATCACTGCCAGCACCAGACCCGGCAGACCGCCGCCGCAACCCACATCCAACCAGCGCTGCGACCACAGATGCGGCAGTACGGCCAGGCTGTCGAGCAAGTGGTTGCTCACCATTTGCTCCGGCTGACGTATCGCGGTGAGGTTGTACACCCCGTTCCACTTGTGCAGCAGTGCCAGGTATTCCAGCAGTTTCGCCTGCTGCTCCGGCGTGACCGCGATGCCCATCTGCGCGATGCCTGCCGCCAATTCCTTTTCCAGACTCATGCCGCTTCGTCTTGTTTAAAGCCCCGCTTCAGATGCACGAGCAACAGGGAGATCGCCGCCGGGGTCACGCCGGAGATGCGCGCAGCCTGACCCAGCGTCTCGGGTTTGTGCTGGTTCAGTTTCTGCCGGACTTCGATCGACAGTCCACGCACGACCGAGTAATCCAAGTCGAGCGGCAACTCCGTCGTCTCATATCCTTCCTGGCGCGCGATCTCGTCGCGCTGGCGTTCGATGTAGCCGTGATATTTGGCCTGGATCTCGACCTGCTCGGCGACACTTGCAGCCTCCGCATTTTGCACGCCTGGCAAAGTCATCAGCGATTCATAGGTCACTTCAGGTCGGCGCAACAAGTCATACAGGGAATATTCGCGCTCGATCTCCTTGCCCAGCACGCGCTCAGCGTCGGCCTTGTCCAGCATGCGCGGATTGACCCAGGTCGATTTCAGGCGCTCCAGTTCGCGCGCGATCTTTTCGCGCTTCTCTTCGAATGCCTGCCAGCGCACATCATCGACCAGACCCAGCTTGCGACCGGTCTCGGTCAGGCGCGTGTCGGCGTTGTCTTCGCGCAACTGCAATCGATATTCCGCGCGGCTGGTGAACATGCGGTAGGGCTCGGAGACACCGCGCGTGATCAGGTCGTCGACCAGCACGCCCAGATAGGCTTCGTCGCGTCGCGGGCACCAGGTATCTTTTTCCTGCGCTTGCAGCGCGGCATTCACGCCGGCAAGCAATCCCTGCGCGGCCGCTTCTTCGTAGCCGGTGGTGCCGTTGATCTGTCCGGCCAGAAACAATCCGGATATCGTTTTGCTTTCCAGCGACATCTTCAAACCGCGCGGATCGAAGTAATCGTATTCGATGGCATAACCGGGGCGCGTGATGTGCGCGTTCTCCATTCCCTTGATCGAGCGCACCAACGCCAACTGGGTATCGTAGGAAAGACTGGTCGAGATGCCGTTCGGGTAGATCTCGTGTGTGCTCAGCCCTTCCGGCTCAAGGAAGATCTGATGCGAATCCTTGCCCGCGAAGCGCGTGATCTTGTCTTCAATGGAGGGGCAGTAGCGAGGGCCTACTCCTTCTATGACGCCCGTAAACAAAGGAGATTCGCCCAAACCGTTGCGGATGATCTCGTGCGTGCGCGCATTGGTCTGGGTGACCCAGCAAGGCAATTGGCGCGGGTGCTGTTCCGCACGACCCAGGAAAGAGAACACCGGCACCGGCGTATCGCCGTGCTGTTCCTGCATCACGGAATAGTCGATCGTGCGGCCGTCGATACGCGGCGGAGTCCCGGTCTTCAGGCGTCCGGTCGGCATGCCCAGTTCACGCAGATCCTTTGCCAGCCCGATAGAAGGGGGATCGCCCGCGCGCCCGGCCGGATAGTTGGTCAGGCCGACATGCACCAGTCCGGCCAGGAAAGTCCCGGTCGTGAGCACCACGGTCTTCGCGTGATAGCTCAGACCAAGCTGAGTCTGCACACCGATTACACGTCCTTGTTTAAGAATGAGTTTTTCTACAGGTTGCTGAAACAGCCACAGATTTTGCTGGTTCTCGAGGCGATTGCGGATTGCCTGTTTATAGAGAGCACGGTCTGCCTGGGCGCGAGTCGCGCGCACTGCCGGACCTTTGGAGGCATTCAGGATGCGGAACTGGATACCACCCTCGTCCGTCGCGGCTGCCATGGCACCGCCCAGCGCGTCTACCTCTTTGACTAAATGGCCTTTCCCGATGCCGCCGATGGAGGGGTTGCAGGACATTACGCCCAGCGTTTCGATGTTGTGGGTGAGCAGCAGCGTCGCGCAACCCGCGCGAGCACTGGCCAGCGCAGCTTCCGTCCCGGCATGGCCGCCACCGATCACAATGACATCGAATTGTTTCGGGTCGCGCATTCTTCACCACCAAAATTAGGACGCGCATCATACCCCAAAAGATAAATCCGACGAAAACTAAAGCACGTCAAAATGTTTCACGTGAAACACTTTTTCGCTATTTTCCGATGCAAAAGCGGCTGAATATCTCGCCTAACAGGTCGTCCGCAGTAAATTCGCCTGTGATGCTGCTGAGTGCCTCCTGTGCTTGGCGCAACTCCTCGGCAAAAAGCTCTGGGCGATCAAGTTGTTGTTCGGCTGCCTCCAAGTGCCCGGAGGCGCTTGCAAGTGCTTCAAGATGACGTGCCCGCGCCATGAAGACGCCGGTCTCCTGATGCCAGCCGATGATCTCCAACAGCTTCTCTTCCAGCACCGCCATGCCCACCCCAGTCTTGGCCGACAGGTAGATATGCGCTTTCTCTTCGCGCACTTCCACGCCGGGTGGATGCCCGCTCAGGTCGATCTTGTTGTGCAGGTACAAGCGTGGCGTCCTGGCCGGCAGTTGCGCCAGCACGGCTTGGTCTTCCGGTTCGGCACGCTGTTGCGACTCGTCCAGCAACACCAGCACCACATCGGCCCGTGTCAGCGCCTGCAGGGTGCGGTTTATGCCCATTTGTTCGACCACATCGGTCGTTTCGCGCAACCCGGCGGTGTCGATCAGGTGCAAAGGCACGCCGCGAACCTGCATGGATTGGCGTATCGAGTCGCGGGTCGTGCCGGGAATCTCACTCACCAGCGCGATCTCTTCGCCCGCAAAGCGGTTGAGCAAGCTGGACTTGCCGGCGTTGGGTGCGCCCACCAGCACCACCTGCGCCCCCTCGCGCAGGATGCTGCCTTGTTTCGCCAACCCTTCGATACGTGCCAGCTCCGTCCTCAACAAGGCAAGTTTGCTGCTGCAAAGCTCGCGATCACTCGTTTCGATCTCTTCCTCGGGAAAATCCAGCGTCGCCTCAACCAGCATGCGCAGATCGATAAGTAGGGAGACTGCGCCATGGATAGCGGCCGAGAACTCGCCTTGCAAGGAGCGCATGGCGCTACGGGCCGCCTGTTCTGTGGTGGCATCGATTAGATCGGCCACGCTTTCAGCTTGGGCGAGATCCATCTTGTCGTTGAGGAAAGCGCGCTGCGTGAATTCGCCGGGCTGCGCCAACCTTGCGCCCAGTTCAAGTGAGCGATGCAGAACTGATTGCAGCACGGCTGGACCGCCGTGGCCCTGCAGCTCCAGTACTTCTTCACCAGTATAGGAATGGGGAGCGGGAAAGAACAGGGCAATACCCTGATCAAGCGTGCTGCCGTCGGCAGCCAGAAAATGGGTGTAAGTCGCAGATCTGGGGGTAAGTTGGCGTCCGGTCAGTGTGGCGGCCATTGCGGCCAAACCGTGTCCGGATACCCGCACCACGCCGATGCCACCGCGCCCTGGGGCGGTGGCGATCGCCGCGATGTTGTCAGGCTTTGGCGCCACCTTTGCGTGCGGCTTCGGTTCCGCTGTTGATATACCACTGCTGGGCGATGGAGAGGATGTTGTTCACGATGGAATACAACACCAGTCCGGCCGGGAAGAAGAAGAACACCACGCTGAAGGCGATCGGCATGATCTGCATCAGTTTCGCCTGCATGGGATCCGGCGGTACCGGGTTCAGCTTGGTCTGGATCAGCATGCTGACGCCCATGATGATAGGCAGGACGTAGTACGGGTCGGTCGCCGACAGGTCGGTGATCCAGCCGAAGAACGGTGCATGGCGCAGCTCGACGCTCGACAGGATGGCCCAATACAGCGCGATGAACACCGGAATCTGGATCAGCACCGGCAGGCAGCCGCCCAGCGGATTGATCTTCTCGGTCTTGTACAGATCCATCATGGCCTTGTTCAGGCGCTCGCGGTCATCGCCGTATTGCTTCTTGATCTGTTCCAGTTTGGGCGCAACCACGCGCATCTTGGCCATGGAGCGGTAGCTGGCTGCCGACAAGGGGAAGAACGCCAGCTTGATCAGGATGGTGAGCAGAACGATCGATACACCCCAGTTATGAACCAGGTCGTTGATATGCGACATCAGCCAGAACAAGGGGGTGGCGAAGATGGTCAGCCAGCCGTAATCCACAGACAGGCCCAAGCCGGGAGCGATATCGTCCAGTTTGGATTGTGCCGGCCCCATGTAGAGCTGGGTGGAGATGCGTCCGTTCTGGCCGGGTTCGATGCTGGCAACCGGCAGGATCACGCCGGCCGAGTACAGATCTGTATCCAGTTTCTTGGTGTAGAACTCGCGCGGGCCCTTGCCGGCAGGCAGCCAGGCAGCCACGAAATAGTGTTGCAGCATGCCGATCCAGCCATTTTCCGGGTTGGCTGGCAGGCTGACTTTGCCCTTTTCGATGCTGGAAAAGTCAATCTTCTGGAATTTCTCAAGATCGGTATACAGCGCCGGTCCGGTGTAGGTTGGCACGAAAGAGGATTCCCCCGCTGCCGCAACTGTGTCGCGCACAAACTGGAAATAGGCCGACGGGGTCAGCGCTGTCTTGCTCTTGTTCTCGATCTCGTAGCTTACATCCACCAGATAGCTGCCGCGGTGGAAGGTGTAGACCTTGGTGACTCGTGCCGGGCCGGAACCGATAGCGGTCAGGCGCACTTCCAGCGTGTCTTTACCTTCTGCCAACTGGAAATCTGTGGCATCGGCGGCGAATTCAGCATTATGGGTGGGCAGATCCTTACCAAGCAGGCCGGATTGAGCCAAGTAGGTATGCGCATCCTGTTGCAGCAGGGTGATGGGCTTGCTTTGATCTTCTGCATCGCGATGCTGCAGTAGATCCAAGTGCTGCATGTTGCCGCCTGCGGTGTTGATCTCGACGCGCAGAGTGTCTGTGATGACGGTGATCTTCTGGCCGGCAGGTACTGCTTTGTTCTCGATCGGAGTTGCGGTCACCGCAGCCTTGCTGGGCTGAACTGTCGCTGTCGGGACGGATGGGTCTTGCTTGGTCTCGGCGGCTACCGGCGGTGCGGGCGGAAGGTTATGGCGCTCCCATTCGGTCCACAGAACAACCAAAGAGAATGAAAAGATCAGAACTAGAAACAGCCGTTGAAAGCCCATTGCAAAATCACCTGTTTTTCTTAATCAAGGGACGGGATCGTATCCGCCCGGATGCCAAGGGTTGCAACGTGCAACCCGCCTGATGGTAAGCCAAAAACCTTTCAGCGCGCCATATTTGGTGATCGCTTCAATGGAGTACTGGGAGCAGGAGGGGTGAAAGCGGCAGGTCGGGGGCAGCAGCGGACGGATCAGCCACTGATATCCCTTGACCAGCAATAATAGCAATTGCTTCATTCGTTCACCGCAAGGATTCTTTTGAATGCATCGGTCAATACCTTGCCAGCTTCCAGCCGCTCTGTCTTGCCAGGTTGTTTGCGCAATCTGACCACGATATCGCGACTCAAACCATGCCGTGAAATAGCCCGAAACTGCTCTCGAATCAATCTCTTGATACGATTTCGACCAACTGCGGTCGGAACCACGCGTTTGCTAACGGTGACACCCAGACGAGCGTGTCCTGCTTTACCGTCTTCCCAGTGGATCGCGAACCAGCTCGTGGTTTGCGCCCTTGTCTTGAGTATCTGCGAGAATCCTTCCCGGCGACTTATGCGATAACGCCGGGGAAAAGTCTTTTCTTTTAACTGCTTACACGCCAAGACGAACGCGGCCGCGTGCGCGACGGGCTGCGATGACGGCGCGACCGCCCTTGGTCTTCATACGAACCAGAAAACCATGGGTGCGTTTTCTTTTGGTTACCGACGGTTGAAATGTGCGTTTCATGCTTGCTCCTGACTGTATTTAACTATTGAAAAGCGCGCGATTACAATCGTTAGCGCGATTTCTGTCAAGTCTTTTTATGCTGTGGATAACTTTTTGCAGAGCTTGTAGAATGCGCTGCAGTCTTTGCTATAACAATTTCCAATAAGCTATGTCAGCCCTGAGTCTGTCTGGCAGTTGTCTCCGTTTTTTCGAAGAACAACTTCCTCCACAACAATTCAATTCATGGATCAAACCGTTGATATTCGAAATCGACGGTGACAAGCTTGTTCTGACTGCCCCCAACAGTTTCACGTTGCGCATCGTCCAGGAACGCTTTTTGCCCGAGATCTCCAAGCGAGCCCTGCCATTCTTCTCTGCACCGCCCCAGATCGAATTGCGCATAGAGAAACGTTCTGCAAAATCAAATGCTAAGCCTGTTATGGAAGCTGCGGTTGCGAGCAAACCCATTGCTATTGCGCCTGCCAAGCCAGCCAAGAGTCCTAACAAACTGAATCCGGCACTGGTGTTCGATACTTTCGTCACCGGCAAAGCCAACCAATTGGCGCATGCAGCAGCCATTCAAGTCGCCGAAACGCCCGGCGTGGCTTACAACCCCTTGTTCATCTATGGTGGCGTAGGCCTGGGCAAGACCCACTTGCTGCAATCAATCGGCAACCTGGTGACAAAGCAGAATCCCCAAGCCAAGGTCTGCTACATCCACGCGACCAACTATATTTCTGGCGTCGTGCGCGCCTTTCAGACTAAAAACTTCGATGAATTCAAGCAGTTCTACAATTCGCTGGATCTGCTGCTAATTGACGACATCCAGTTCATCGCGGATAAACCGGGCACGCAACAGGAGTTCTTTTACACCTTGAACTCGCTCATCGACACAAATAAACAAGTAGTTATCACCTGTGACACCTTCCCCAAAGAAATCTCTGGCATCGAGCCGCGCCTCACCTCGCGCTTCACCTGTGGGTTGACCGTAGCGATCGAACCACCCGGCCTGGAGATGCGTGTTGCCATCCTATTGCAGAAAGCCGCCACCAGCGGCTCCCCGATCAGCGAGGATGTTGCTTTCTTCATTGCCAAGCATGTGCGCTCCAATATCCGCGAACTGGAAGGCGCGCTTAACCGCATCGAGGCCTACGCCCGTTTCCACAAGCGCCAGATATCGATAGAGCTGGCCAAAGAGGCGCTCAAGGATCTACTGGCAGCCCAGAACAAACAAGTCTCCATGGAGAACATCCAGAAGACCGTGGCCGACTTCTACCGTATCAAAATCGTCGACCTGCTCTCCAAGAAGCGTTCCCGCATCATCGCCCGGCCACGCCAGATCGCGATGACCTTGGCGCGTGAGCTGACACAACTCAGCCTTCCGGAGATCGGTAATGCATTTGGCGGTCGCGACCACTCCACGGTACTGCATGCATGCAAGACTATCGAATCGTTACGGAACTCCGATTCGGCATTGAATGCAGACTTCAATCTGTTGAATCAGACTTTACGAGGATAAGCAGGCAATACCTGTGCACAGTTTGTAGATTAAGCGGTGAATCGAGCAAAGGGGAAAAGTTATGCACAAAGAGTACACATCGTTAAGCAATGTTTTACTGCCTACTAACTATAGATTAACCAGTTAATAAATAACAAAAATTTGGAATATCCACAGATTAGTTGTCCATTATTAAGATTGTTAAGTATTTAAAGAAAGAAACATATGTTTATCAAACAAATCGATAGAAACGAACTTCTGAAACCACTCCAGGCTGTCGTAGGCATCGTCGAGCGTAAACAGCCGCTTCCTATCCTTTCAAATGTACTGATCAAAAAGAACAAGGACGGTGCAAGGTTCATCACCACCGATCTGGAGATACAAATCGAAGCGCAACTTAATGCAGAGTTGGACGGGACCGAGAGTTCGATCACCATCTCCGCTAAGAAGCTGCAAGAGATATTGCGGGCGATCCCGGACAACAGCAGTGTCTCTCTGGATGACCAGGAGAACAAACTGCTGGTCAAAGCGAACAAGAGTCGTTTCAGCCTGCAGACACTGCCAGCGCAAGACTTTCCGATGCTCTCAGAACAACTGGTGGGAGCAGCCAAGATCCAGATCGAACAAGGCGTATTGCGCCGGCTGTTGAGCTCGGTCCAGTACGCCATGGCACAGCAGGACATCCGTTATTACTTGAACGGTGTCCTGTTGGTGATCGACGGTACCAGTATCAAACTTATCGCTACCGACGGGCATCGCCTGGCCTTCATTAGTGAAGAACTCAAAGAAAGCCACAAGAAGCAGGAAGTCATCCTTTCCCGCAAGACGGTCAATGAGCTGCTGAAGTTGTTGGCAGACTCGGAAGACAAGGTACAACTGGAACTGGCCGAGAAGCAGGTCCGTATCTCCTTTGCCGATGTGGTGCTGACTTCCAAGGTCATCGACGGCAAATTTCCCGACTACAACCGCGTTATTCCGACCCATACCAATCACCTGACCATGGATCGCGTGACCATTCTGCAAGCCCTGCAGCGTGCAGCTATTCTGTCTAACGAGAAGTTCCGTGGTGTACGTCTGCTACTGACCGAGAAGAACCTGCGCATCATCAGCAGCAACAGCGAGCAGGAAGAAGCCCAGGAAGACATAGAGAACGAGTATTCCGGCGCTTCGCTGGATATCGGTTTTAATGTGAATTATCTGCTGGACGGCATTAACAACATCAGCACCCAGAATGTCACCCTGTCATTCGGCGACCAGAACAGCAGCTTGCTGATCACCATCCCCGAGAAGACGGACTATAAATATGTAGTCATGCCGATGCGCATCTAACTTGTTCCACGTGAAACAGTAACGAAAGTAAAACAGACACATGAGCGATAACTACGACGAATCTAGTATCCAGCAACTCGAAGGCCTGGAGGCAGTGCGAAAACGCCCAGGTATGTATATCGGCGACACTTCCGATGGCACCGGTCTACACCATATGGTGTTCGAGGTGGTCGACAACGCTATCGACGAGTCTCTGGCTGGGCACTGCGACGACATCAAAGTCATCATTCATGGCGATAATTCAATCTCTGTAGCCGACAATGGCCGCGGCATTCCGATTGGCATCAAGTTCGACGACAAGCACGAGCCCAAGCGCTCTGCTGCCGAGATCGTGCTGACCGTGCTGCACGCCGGCGGCAAGTTCAACCAGAACAGCTACAAGGTATCCGGCGGCCTGCATGGTGTAGGTGTCTCCTGCGTCAACGGACTGTCGGAATGGCTCAAGCTGACGACCTACCGTGATGGCAAAAAATTCGGTCTGGAGTTCGTGCGCGGTGCAGTCAAAGATCGTCTGATCGAGAATCAGAAGGGTGTCGAAGTCTCTCCAGTGCGTGAATTGGGCGACAGCAATAAGCGAGGCACCGAAGTCCACTTCCTGGCTGATAAAGAAATATTCGGTCTGGTCGAGTTCCACTATGAGATTTTGGCCAAGCGCCTGCGCGAACTATCTTTCTTGAATAATGGTGTAAAGATCGAACTGGTCGACCAGCGCACGGGTAAGAGCGAGAACTTCGCCTATTCCGGTGGTGTACGTGGTTTCGTGGAGTACATGAACAAGAGCAAGTCGGTGCTGCACCCTAAGTGCTTCCAGGCCAACGGCGAAAAAGACAACATCACCGTCGACGTCGCCATGCAGTGGAACGACAGTTATTCAGAAGTCGTGCAATGCTTCACCAACAACATCCCGCAGCGCGACGGCGGCACCCACATGACCGGCCTGCGCATGGCGATGACCCGCGTCATCAATAAGTACATCGAGGACAACGAACTGGCCAAGAAGGCCAAGGTGGACACCACCGGCGACGACATGCGCGAAGGCCTGACCTGCGTACTGTCAGTCAAGGTGCCAGACCCCAAGTTCTCCTCTCAGACTAAAGACAAGCTCGTATCCAGCGAAGTCCAGCCCGCCGTGCAGGAAGTGGTAGCGCAGAAGCTTTCCGACTTCCTGCTCGAAAATCCGGTGGACGCCAAGATCATCTGCAACAAGATCATCGACGCCGCCCGTGCCCGTGATGCTGCCCGCAAGGCACGCGAACTGACTCGCCGCAAAGGTATCCTGGATGGCATAGGCCTGCCTGGCAAGCTGGCGGACTGTCAGGAAAAGGACCCTGCCCTGTCAGAGCTGTACCTGGTCGAGGGTGACTCCGCCGGCGGCTCCGCCAAGCAAGGACGCGACCGCAAGTTCCAGGCTATCCTGCCGCTCAAGGGCAAGATCCTCAACGTCGAGCGCGCTCGCTTCGAGAAGCTTATCTCCTCGCAGGAGATCGCCACCCTGATCACCGTGCTGGGCACCGGCATCGGCAAAGAGGAATACAACGCCGACAAGTTGCGCTATCACCGCATCATCATCATGACCGACGCGGACGTGGACGGTGCGCACATCCGCACCCTGCTGCTCACTTTCTTCTACCGGCAGATGCCGGAACTGGTCGAACGCGGCCACATCTACATCGCCCAGCCGCCGCTGTACAAGATCAAACAGGGCCGCGACGAACGCTATCTCAAAGACGAACACGAGCTGAAGAACTACATGCTCGGCTCCGCCCTCAACAACGCCGCGTTCTACCCCGCGCTGGATGCCACCCCCATCCAGGGTGAAGCGCTGGGCGAGATCGCCAAGCAATACTTCCTGGCCGAGGCAGTTATCGACCGCCTCTCGCACTTCATCGCGCCCGAAGCCAGCCACGCCCTGCTTATCCTGCCTGCCCTGTCGCTGGACGACGAAGCCAAGGCAAAAGAAAGTGCCAAGCTGTTGGAAGATGTCTGCGGTGGCGTCATCCGCGCCGAAGTCGAGACCGATATCAACGGTGAACTGCGCCTGCGTCTGGAAAAGCTATTCCACGGCAACTACTCGCTGAGCTACCTGGACCGCGAGTTCCTGCAAAGCGGCGATTACGTCCAGATCCGCCAGACCGCCGACGCACTCAACGGCCTGATCTCCCCCACCTCCTACGCCATGCGCGGCGAACAGAAGCGCGGCGTGACCAGCTTCAAGCAAGCCATCGAGTGGCTGCTGGAAGACGCGAAGAAGGGTGTCGCCATCCAGCGCTACAAAGGTCTGGGCGAGATGAACCCCGAGCAACTGTGGGAAACCACCATGGATGTGAAGAACCGCATTTTGCTCAAAGTGCGCATCGAGGATGCTGTGGGGGCGGATGAGATATTTACGACCTTGATGGGGGATGTAGTGGAACCGCGCCGGGCGTTCATTGAGAAGAATGCGTTGGGGGTGAAGAATCTGGATGTTTAAGCTTCGATGATATGCGGCAAATAGACATGCTGTGACACAGGCTAAGGGGAAAAATCTGAAAGGAGAAAATCAATGAAAAAAACTGTTGTTGCGTTGTTAGTCGCCCTCTTTTCAGGTTGTGCCTCACAAGCTGAGCTGGATGCGAGAAATGTTGAAGACATAAATGTTTCAGGAAAAGATCCAGTCTGCGTGAGGCAATCTCTCGCGGTGTACTCAGCATGCGTTGCTGAGGCTTCTAAAACAATTGGAGATTCTGGTAGGGTTGTCGCAACTTGGACTGCTTGTAAGTCGGCTTATCGAGTTTCGATTTCCACATGTACTGCAAAATAAAACTACAGTTCGGTATCGCTTCGCTCCACCAATCCTACGTCATATTTTTGAGTTTTGCGGCCTGAATGCCAATAGCCACGCGGCTTCCCGCATAGGCCGCTCAAAACACGCTACAAACGACTTTCAGGATGCTGGTGGGGGGTGGGGTCCAAGCAGAATAAATCCGTTTCTGGTGAGCTTGTCTCACCATGAACGGATTTGAAGGTCAGACTTACTTCTTGGTGGTCTTCTTGACTGCAGGTTTCTTCGCGGCAGGTTTGGTGGCGACTTTCTTGGTGGCCGTTTTTGCTGTCGTTGTCTTGGCCTTGGTTGTCGCCGTCTTGGTGGTTTTCTTGACCGCCGGTTTCTCGGCTGCAGTTTTAGCCGTAGCTTTCTTTACCGTCGTCTTTGGTTTCGCTGCCGCTTTTGCCTTGGTGGTCTTGGTCTTGGCTGTCGCTTTCTTGGCCGCTGGCTTGCGCGCGGTCTTGGCTTTCCCTGTCCCACCCTTCGCTGCCTTCGCAGCGATCAGTTCCAGCGCTTCCTCCAGCGTCACCGCTTCCGGCGTCACGTCCTTGGGCAGGGTCGCATTGACCTTGCCGTGGCGCACGTAGGGGCCATAGCGGCCGCTACAAACTTCGACCGGTGCCTTGTCGGCCGGGTGTTCGCCCAGTGCGCGCAACACGGTGTTACCGCCGGTCTTGGCTTGCGCCAGCAGTTCCACGGCACGATCCAGGCCGATGTCGAAGATGCTGTCGCTGCGCGGGATGGATTTGAATTTGCCGTCGTGGCCGATGTAGGGACCGAAGCGGCCGATGTTGACGATGACCTTCTTTCCCGTCACGGGGTGAGTACCGACTTCTCTTGGAAGCGAGAGCAGCTTTAGAGCAGAGGCAAGATCGGCGGTCTCCAGCGGCATCTCTTTCTGCCAGGAAACGCGCTTGGGTTTGGTCTTGGCGCCCTCTTCCACTTCACCCAGCTGCACGTAATGGCCATAGGGTCCGCGCAACAGCAAAACGATCTGTCCAGTTTCCGGATGCACGCCCAGTTCCTTGCGTGCTTCGCCCGCGTCCTCTTCGCCACCGAGACTGCGCGTGTAGTCGCACTCGGGATAGGCCGTGCAGCCGATGAAACTGCCGCGCTTGCCGAGGCGTTTGGACAGCGGCTTGCCACATTTCGGGCAGGGCTCTTCCAGTATCTCTGTGCCTGGACGATCGACATCTTTTTTCTCGCCCAGAAGCTTGTTGAAGCCTTTCCAGAACTCTTCGAGTACCGGGATCCAGTCGCGCTTGCCTTCAGAGATATCGTCGAGCTCGTCCTCCAGGTTCGCGGTGAATCCGTAATCGACGTAACGCGTGAAGTGCTCGTTGAGGAATTTGATGACCACGCGACCAACGTCGGTCGGCATGAAGCGCTTCTTGTCGAGCGTGGCGTACTCACGTGCCTGCAGCGTAGAGATGATGGTGGCGTAAGTGGAAGGACGGCCGATGCCGTATTCTTCCAGCGCCTTCACCAGACTGGCTTCGGAGAAGCGTGGCGGCGGTTGCGTGAAGTGCTGTTCGCCGTAGAGTTTTTCGATGGGCAGCACATCGCCTTCGACCAGCGGCGGCAACTTGGCGCTGTCCTCTTCTTCGGCATCGTCCACGTCTTCTATGTACACGCCGATGAATCCGGGGAACACCAGCGTCTGGCCGGAGGCGCGGAACAGGGTGTCGTCGCTGCTCAAACGGATGTCGACGCTCACGGTGTCGAAACGCGCGGGCGACATCTGGCTGGCCAGCGTGCGCTTCCAGATCATCTCGTACAGGCGCATCTGGTCGATGTTCAGATGCTCACGCAGACTGTCGGGCGTGCGCAAAATGGAAGTCGGGCGGATAGCCTCGTGCGCTTCTTGCGCGTTCTTGGCTTTGCTCTTGTAAACGGGCTGCTTGGCCGGCAGGTACTCGGCGCTGAAGTTGTCGCCGATATATCCGCGAATCTCGGCCACAGCTTCGTTCGCCAGATTCACCGAGTCGGTACGCATGTAGGTGATCAGACCAATTGTTCCGCCGCCAATATCAACGCCCTCGTACAACGATTGCGCGGTGCGCATGGTGCGGTCGGAGGTCATGCCCAGCTTGCGCACGGCTTCCTGTTGCAGGGTCGAAGTCGTAAACGGTCCGGTCGGGTTGCGTTGCTTGGCTTTCTTTTCAACGCGTACCACTTTTGGAGGCAATTTGGCATCGTTGAGTTTGGCATGAATCGCGTCGTATTCGGCTTGACTGCCGATACTGAGTTGTTCCAGCTTATTGCCCTGGAACTGGAACAGCTTGGCTTTGAACGGAATGCTGTTCTTCTGGCTATCCAGATGCACCGACCAGTATTCCTGGCTCTTGAATTTCTCGATCTCGAGTTCGCGCTCGACGATCAGGCGCAGCGCGGGACTCTGTACACGGCCCGCCGACAAGCCGGGACGGATCTTGCGCCACAGCAGCGGCGAGAGATTGAAACCGACCAGATAATCCAGAGCGCGGCGCGCCTGTTGCGCATTTACCAGTGGGATGGAAATCTCGCGCGGATTCGCAACTGCGGCTTGTACGGCGGACTGGGTGATCTCATAGAAAACCACGCGCTGCATCGTCTTGCCCTTGAGCGCGCGCTTGGACTTCAATATCTCGGAGATATGCCAGGCGATCGCCTCCCCTTCCCTGTCCGGGTCGGGTGCGAGATAGATGTGGTCGGCAGCGGCAGCAGCTTTGGCAATTTCGTCTACATGCTTGGAGTTGCGCGCGATGGTCTCGTACTTCATCGCGAAGTTATCGTCGGGGTCGACGGCGCCGGTCTTGGGAATCAGGTCGCGCACATGGCCATAGGAAGCGAGGACTTCGAAGTCCTTGCCGAGATACTTTTTCAGGGTCTTGGCCTTGGCCGGAGACTCTACGATGAGTAGGTTGGATGCCATCTATTTATATCAGTGTGCTTGTGTCACGTCGGCTGGCGTGAGCAGGTCCTCGATCAGCATCGGATCAAGGTCTTCATGCTGGCTCCACAACACCATCAGTACGATGAGTTTGAGCTTGTCCAGCGGCAGGTTCTTGCGACCCAGAGCGAGTACACGGTCGATGATCATCTCGCGCTCGATCGGGGTGATGACCTTGTTGTGTTCCCAGAACGCGAGGAAGCGCAGGCCCTCTTGGCCTATGCGCTGTTCTTCGAAATCGGTGTAAAGGCGGATTCCGCTGTGGTTGATGGTCTCCGGATAAGCGGCGCGGGTCAGTTCCTGCAAGCCGGACAACCAAGTCAGCGCCTGGTTGATGTCTTCTTCGTCAAAGCCTGCAGCAGTGAGCTTTACCGAAAGTTTGTCGTGGTCGGGATAGCTACCGATATCGAAGTAGCTTTCAAACAAATATAACAGGATGTCGAACATTTAAGAGTCTGTTTAGGTGATGCGTTGATAGAGGCCGCCGGGTAAAGATGCGATATGTCCGTCGAGTTCCAGTTGCAACAGGATGGCGGATAGCTCGGCTATCGTCAAGCCGCTACGCTGCGCAAGGCTTTCCGCGTCGAGCGGATCGAAGCCCAGATGCATGAACAGCGGGTGTTGCGGCTGGTTTTCGCTCCCGAAAGAGGAAACAGGTATGGTTTGCCCGAGTTCTTCCAGGATGTCGCGGGCGCTCTCGACCAGCTTCGCCCCCTGCTTGATGAGCAGATGACATCCTTTGGATTGAGGCGAGTGGATGGAACCGGGGATGGCGAACACCTCGCGCCCCTGCTCCAGTGCCATGCGAGCGGTGATGAGCGAGCCGCTCTGCACCGAAGCCTCAACCACCAGACAACCCAGACTCAAACCGCTGATGATGCGGTTGCGGCGCGGGAAGTTCGCCGCCAGCGGCGGTGTGCCCAGGGCGAATTCGGAGACGATGGTGCCGCCCTGCACCAGGCGATGTGCCAACTCGCGGTTGGAGGCGGGATAGACCTTGTCCAGTCCGGTGCCGACGACGGCGACGCTGGAGCCGGCGCCCTGCAACCCGCCGATATGAGCCGAGGTATCGATACCCTGCGCCATGCCGCTGACGACGCACAACCCGGCATCCGCAGCTGTTTGTGCAAAAGCCTCTGCATTGCGCTTGCCCTGCGCTGTGGCATTGCGGCTGCCGACGATGGCCAGAGAAGGCGCGTTGAGCAGATCGAGACGCCCCTTCACATACAACAGTAGGGGCGGATCGACGGTGTTCAGTAACGCCTGCGGATATTCGGTATCAGCGATGGTGAGGATGCGGTTGAGCGGATCGACGAGCCAGTCGGCGACAGCGGCAAGCACAGAATCATCGATACCGTCGGCGATAGCTCGTGCCACGGCGGGTTTGATATGTTTGGAAAGCGAAGAGTGAGAGGCTTGCAACACCGCTTCGGGAGAACCGAAGGCTTGCAGCAATCGCCGCAAGCCTTCGTTACCCAGTCCCGGTATCTGGCTCAGGGTGAGCCACGACGCGAGTGAGGCGTCGAGAGGCATGATTTATTCCGGGGTGCTGGCGCGATCCAACAATTGCACGGGCAGCTTAGTTTCCATGACCAAGGCATATGAAACTTTGTCAAAGACGCGGAAAACAAAAAGCAGACCATAACGCATATCTGGCAACACGGTGTCTGGGGTGAACCAACCACTGTTCTTGATTACTTCGCCCTTTTGGTACAGCGCCAGTACATGTCCATTTTCCAGACCGTCGCGCTTACCCTTATTCAGGGTGACAACCGCATTTTGTCCTGCCTGCTGTACGCCGCCGTAAATTGAAATCACTTTGGCAGTGATGTTGGTGGAAGGCGCGCGCGGTTGATAGTTGCTGGAATAGCCGGTCCCATATTGGGCGAAGTAATCTCCCTTTTGAATTTCCAGAATCGCTCTACTGATCCTGAGGGAAGTGATATCACCAAATTTTTCAACTGCTGCATCTCCCAGATAAGTTACCTCGTGCCCGAGTACTTCATCAGTATCCGGGTCAACAAAAGTAACGCTGGGGCGGTAGACTTGCCAACGCTCACCTTTGTCAGCAGGCATGCTCTTGGCATAGGCGATATCGTTAGTACCCAAAAGCTGGCGCTGCTCGTATGTTCCCACCAGTTTGGGTGCGCCTTCCAATTCCGCGTCTTCAACAACAAGCGGTCGACGAAGGAAAGGACCGACCACTTTCAGGGAAATCATGGGAATGGCTTCGCTTGAACCGGCTACAACCCGGGCCTGTGGAGAAAGCTTTATAGCATCAGAGGCCGTACCAACCTCATCGACAGGCGGTATGAGAGCAGTTGAATCTTCTGAGGAGGAAGCAGCAACTGGAGGCTGCCCTACTTTCAACGTCTTGGTATTGGGATCGAGATAGACCACATCGCCAGGATAGATCCAGTGGGGATCCTTGATCGTGTCTTTGTTGTAACCCCAGATCTGAGGCCATTTCCACGGGTCCTTGAAGAATTTGGCGGAGATGTCCCACAGCGTATCTCCCTTCACCACGACGTAGCGTTCGGGTGCATTCTCCTGTAGCTGGAGCTCGTCGGCAAAAGCCGTCAGGGGCATAAGAAGACAAATCAGCGATATAATCTTGCGCATGGAAAACCCCAGCAAAGTAAGGAAAGTGCAGTGTGATGTTTGCACGGCGGTTTAAATTCTGCATCTAGTCTCTTAAGTTGGCAAGCTTTTATGGCAATTCTCCCTATCCTGCAATACCCCGACGAGCGACTCCACAAGGTCGCCAAAAAGATCGATCAGGTCGACAATGGCATACGCAAGCTGGTGCGCGACATGGCCGAAACCATGTATTCCGCCCCCGGCGTCGGACTGGCAGCGACACAGGTGGATCAGCATATACGCCTGATCGTGATCGACGTGTCGGAGACACATGACGACCTGAAAGTGTTCATCAACCCCGAATTGCAGCAGCTGGAAGGAGAAAAAGAGAACGAGGAAGGCTGCCTGTCCGTCCCCGGCATCTACGAGAAAGTAAGCCGCGCCGAGCGCGTGACCGTGCGCGCACTCGACGAGCACGGCAAACCTTTCACACTGGAAGCCGAAGGCTTGCTGGCTGTATGCATACAGCATGAGATGGATCACCTGCAGGGGAAGGTGTTCGTCGAATACCTGTCCCATCTCAAACAGACCCGCATCCGCTCCAAGCTGAAAAAGCAGCGGCGCGAAACGCTCTAAGCGCGACCCGTGAAGATCATATTCGCAGGTACACCGCAATTTGCCGCCGATGCCCTAGCCGCGCTGGGCAAAGAGCACCAGGTCGTAGCGGTACTCACACAACCGGATCGGCCGTCGGGGCGCGGTATGCAACTGACGGCCAGCCCGGTGAAACAGCTTGCCCGGCAACTGGCCCTGCCGGTGTTGCAACCGGCCTCACTCAAGAACGAGGAGATACAACGAGACCTCGCTGCATTCGGTGCGGAGCTGATGGTGGTCGCCGCATATGGTTTGATCTTGCCCAAGGCGGTATTGCAATTACCGCGCTACGGCTGCCTCAACATCCATGCTTCCTTGTTGCCGCGCTGGCGCGGCGCCGCCCCGATCCAGCGCGCCATCCTGGCGGGTGACACCGAGACCGGCATCACCATCATGCAGATGGATGAGGGGCTGGATACCGGCGACATGTTGCTGAAGACAGTGTGCACCATCACTGCCGAAGACACGGCGGAGACACTGCACGACAAGCTGGCCGGGATGGGTGCCCAAGCGATCGTCGCGACATTGCGCGACCTGGAAAAAGGGAAACTGCATCCTCAAAGTCAGGACAGTGAAAAGGCGACCTATGCCGCCAAACTCAGCAAAGCTGAAGCACAACTGGATTGGACCAAGAACGCAGCAGAACTTGAAAGAGCCGTGCGCGGATATTTTCCATTTCCGGTCGCCCACACCCAATTCGGCGAGACTCCGGTCAAGATATTGAAAGCCGCCATTGGCGAAGGAAGCTCAGCGATACCCGGAACAGTGCTCGCTGTCGACAAGGAGACGATCCATGTTGCCTGCGGCAACGGTGTGCTGGCCTTAAAAGTGTTGCAGAAGCCAGGCGGCAAGGCATTGCCCGTGGCGCAATTCGTGCAAGGCTTTCCGCTCAAAGTCGGCGACTGGCTGGGTACCCACTGAAGATGCAGCGCATACAACACGAAGCAGCAAAAGTCGTCAGCAAGGTCGTACGCGGCGGACGCAATCTCAATGAAGTGCTGAACGAAAGCCTGCGCAAGCAAGCGAACTTGACTGCGCAGGAGCGCGGAGCACTGCAGGACTTGTGCTATGGCACGCTGCGTTACTACGGGCGGCTGGTTTTCATGATGGATAACCTGCTTGAACGACCGGTGCAGGAATCCCCGCTGCGCTGCCTGCTGCTGGTGGCGCTGTATCAATTGCAATATACCAAGGCCAGCCAGCACGCCATCGTCGACCAAGCGGTGCGCGCGACCAAGAGCATCAACGGCGCGGCCAGCGGGCTGGTCAATGCCGTGCTGCGCAACTTCCTGCGTAAACAACAAGCGCTGCAGGAAGCGGCTGACCACAGCGATGAAAGTCGCTACGCCTATCCGCAATGGTGGGTAGCGGCGCTGAAAGCGCAATACGGCGAACAGGCGGCTGCGATACTGGAAGCCGGCAATCTGCATCCTCCGATGACATTGCGTGTCAATACGCGACTGACGACGGTTACGGAATACCTTGCGCGTCTCGCGGAACAGGACATCCCCGCACTTCCGGTCGAACCGGGCGCATTGAAGCTGGAGCGCCCGGTCGCCGTTGAACGCCTGCCCGGGTTCGCCGAGGGTCTGGTCTCGGTGCAGGATGCGGGTGCGCAATATGCCGCGCAGTTTCTCGATGTGCAGGACGGCATGCGCGTGTTGGACGCGTGTGCCGCTCCCGGCGGCAAGACTGCCCATCTGCTGGAATCCGCAGACATCGAACTCGTTTCGCTGGACAAAGACGAACAACGGTTGCAGCGTGTGCGCGAGAACATGCAGCGCTTGCGTCTTGATGCCCAAGTGGTCTGCGGCGATGCCGCCACCCCGCAGGATTGGTGGGACGGCAAGACTTTCCAGCGCATCCTGGCTGATGTGCCCTGCTCCGCTTCCGGCGTGGTGCGCCGTCATCCGGATATCAAGTGGCTGCGCCGTCCGGAGGACATCGAGAGTTTCGCCAGGCAGCAATTGCAGATACTGAATGCTTTGTGGCCGCTGCTGGCAAGAGATGGTAAATTGCTCTACGCAACCTGTTCCATCTTTGCGCGGGAAAACAATTCAGTGCTGGAAGAATTTCTGGGGCAGCATGCCGATGCGGTGCGGATCGGCCTGTCCGCGCCGGGAATGACAGACGGACAGTTGTTGCCGAACGATGAGCATGACGGATTCTTCTATGCTTTGCTGCACAAAAAAGTCTGATTGGTTGCGTCGCTCGATCTCTCTGATCGGCCTGTGGCTGTGTGCGTCCAGTGTTTGTGCCGAAGGCATCTTCATCAGCAAGGCAGAAGCGCGCCTGACCGACGAAGGTTATCAACTCTCTGCGGTCTATGATATCCAGCTGTCTCATACGGTGGAGACGGCACTTACGCGCGGCGTCACGCTGTACTTCGTCAGTGAACTTACCATCAACCGCTCTCGCTGGTACTGGTTCGACACCGATGTCGTGCGCGACGAACAGACCGCCAAGCTTTCCTACAATGCACTGACCCAGCAATACCGCATTACCCACGGTTCGCTGTTCCAGAGCTTCCACGAATTGAAGGATGCCCTGCAGGTGCTGGGCCACCAGACTGCCCCGCCGGTACCGCTATCCATGCTGGACAGGCAAGGCGGCGGCTTTTTCACGCGCCTGATGAAAAAAGGCAGTGACTGCTGTTCGGCCATGGCGCAGATGCGGCTGGATGTGACCCAGTTGCCGAAGCCCTTGCAGGTGAACGCGCTGACCAATGAGGACTGGAACCTCGAATCCAAGCCCTACCGCTGGGAAGTGCTGCCTCCCGCTGCCGAGGGCGAGCAATGAAATATCTGGTCATCTTCAGCGGCATCATCGGCGCGGCCTTGCTGTATCTGTTGTCCAGCGCCAGTGCGAACACCGACCTGTTCTCACACAACTATTATGTGTTGCTGATCATGACAGGCGTGCTGGCGGTGGGTCTGGCCGGACTGGTCGGTTCGCAGGTCATGCATCTGCGCAACAAACTCAAGCAAAAGGTGTACGGCGCGAAACTGACGCTGCGGCTGGTACTGATTTTTTCGGTGATCGCGATCATGCCCGGATTGCTGGTCTACGCGGTGTCGGTGCAGTTCCTGAGCAAGAGTATCGAGTCCTGGTTCGACGTGCGCGTGGAAAAAGCGCTGGAAGGCGGTCTGAATCTGGGTCGCAGTACACTGGAGAACGGGCTGGCCGAGCTGGGCAAGAAGGGCCATCTGGTTGCGATGATCCTGGCAGAACAGGAACCGCGCCAGCATGGCAAGACCGTGAAACGTCTGGTTGAAGAAGGCGGCGCCCAGGAAGCTGCGTTGTTCGACGGACAGGGCAAGTTGCTGACTTTCACCGGAAGCGACGGGAAAAGACAGCCGCAGATGGCGCCGACGGCCGAGGTCATGCGACAAGCCTGGGAGAAGAACGGGTACAGCATGGTGGAGGTATTGCCCGAAGACCAGTTGGCCTTGCGCGTGCTGATCCCGGTGAAGTCCGCGCGCTGGAAAGACGAACGGCGGACGCTGCAATTCGTGCAGCAGGTCCCCGCGCAGATCGCGGCGGATGCGGAGACCGTGCAGGCGGTCTATCGCGACTATCAGGAGTTGTCCCTCTCCCGCCTTGGTTTAAAACGCCTGTATGGCATCACGCTCACCTTGTCGCTGCTGATCGTGCTGTTGAGCGTCAGCTCGGCCGCGTTCTATCTGAGCGAACAACTCAGTGCGCCGCTGGCGGCTCTGGCGGCAGGTACGCTGGCCGTGGCGAAAGGCGATTTCAGCGGCAGCTATCCGGTGCAGAGCCGCGACGAGCTGGGTGCATTGACCGGGCTGTTCAACCAGATGAACGCCTATCTGGCCGACGCGAAACGAAAGGGAGAGCAGCAACAGTTGCAGGTGGAGAATGCCAAGGCCTATTTGGAAAGCGTGTTGTCGCACTTGTCATCGGGCGTACTGGTGGTCGATGAAAAGCACCGCCTGCATTCCTCCAACCCCAGCGCGAACCAGATCCTCGGATTATCGCTGGAAGAGATGGAAGGCAAGACATTGGAAGAGATCGCGGCCCAGCACGTCCTGTTGCGCTCGTTCGTCGAGGCGGTGCTGCGCGGGTTCAACGAAGTGTCGCAATACGAATGGCGCCAGCAAATCGAGCGCATGAGCAAGAACGGCGACCAGATCCTGCTGCTGCGCGGGACACGCCTGTCCACCCGCGAAGAGGACAGCAGTTACGTGGTGGTGTTCGACGACATCACCCATCTGCTGCAGGCGGAACGCCAGGCGGCCTGGGGCGAAGTCGCGCGGCGGCTGGCGCACGAGATCAAGAACCCGCTCACTCCTATCCAGCTTTCAGCGGAGCGGCTGCAGCACAAACTGCTCAGCAAACTGGACGATCAGGATGCGCAGCTGTTGCAGCGCGCGACGCAGACCATCGTCAGCCAGGTCGCGGCGATGAAGAACATGGTCCTGGAATTTGCCAATTATGCGCGCGCCCCGGCCACACGCATGGTCAGACTCGATATGCACCAGTTGCTGAACGAGGTGATGGGGCTGTACGAGGCCAACAGCAGCCCGATCTCGCTGAAGCTGGCGGCGCGGCACACCTGGGTGAACGGCGACGCGACACGTATGCGCCAGGTGATTCATAACCTGCTGCAGAACGCGCATGACGCTTTGCAGCAGACCAAACACCCGTTGATCATCCTCGAAACGCAAGATACGGATGAAGGCGTTCTGAAACTGATGGTGCGCGACAACGGCAGCGGCATCCCGGAGAGTCTGCTCGCGCGCCTGTTCGAACCGTATATGACCACCAAGCAGAAGGGAACCGGTTTGGGGTTGGCGATCGTGAAGAAGATCGTGGAAGAACACGGCGGGCAGATCACTTTAGAAAGACAGCCCGCGGGCGGAACATGCGTAAGCGTGATCCTGCCTCTGGCTGAAACCGAAGCAGAGGTATAGCAATGACAAAAGAAATATTGGTTGTGGATGATGAAGTGGGCATACGCGAGCTTTTATCTGAAATCCTGTTCGATGAGGGCTACCGCATCCATCTGGCGGAAAACGCGGGGCAGGCGCGCAACATCCGCGACCGCCAGCACCTTGATCTGGTGCTGCTCGATATCTGGATGCCGGATACCGACGGGTTGAGCCTGCTCAAGGAATGGGTCGCGCAGGATAAATTGAGCATGCCGGTGATCATGATGTCGGGACACGGAACGATAGAGACCGCGATGGAAGCCATGCGCATCGGCGCCACGGATTTCCTGGAAAAGCCCATCGCCCTGCAAAAACTACTGTCCACAGTTGCAAAGGCGATCCAGCGCGGCATCGCCCCGGCGCTGCCGGAACTGAAAGAGAGCGCTACCAAACCCGACAGCGAGGAGGGTTGCGCGCAAGTATCATTGCAGTTAGATTTGCCGCTCCGGGAAGCGCGCGAGCAATTCGATAGTCTGTATTTCAACTATCAGATGCAAAAAGAGAACGGGAACATCTCGCGCATCGCCGAAAAGGCGGGCATAGAACGCACGCATCTGTACCGAAAACTAAAACAACTGGGGATAAAACCCCTCAAAAAAAGCTCGGGCGAACAGCAATAGGGTTGTCTATAACCATTCTGGGTTACTTGCCGAAGTTGCCCGAGGGGGCGTCGTTCAGGCATAATCAACGCCTTTCACAGAAATTAATACTGATTATTAATCCGCAAGAGAAGCTTATTTAGGAGGCAGGAAAATGGCAGCAGTACGTAACGTAACTCCACCAAAATTCAATGACATCACCGGCGCGATCCGCATGCTGGCGGTGGATGCAGTGCAAAAGGCCAATTCCGGTCACCCCGGCGCGCCGATGGGCATGGCCGAGATCGCCGAAGTGCTGTGGAACCACCACCTGCGCCACAATCCTGCCAATCCGAAATGGCCCGACCGCGACCGTTTCGTGCAATCCAACGGTCACGGCTCCATGCTGGTCTACGCGCTGCTGCATTTGTCCGGTTACGACCTGCCGATCGAAGAGATCAAGCGCTTCCGCCAGATGCACTCCAAGACACCGGGTCACCCCGAGTACGGTTACACCGTCGGCGTCGAAACCACCACCGGCCCGCTGGGTCAGGGCATCACCAACGCCGTGGGTATGGCGATGGCAGAAAAGCTGCTTGCCAACGAATTCAACAAACCCGGCCACACCATCGTCGATCACCACACTTATGTATTCATGGGCGACGGCTGCATGATGGAAGGCATCTCGCACGAAGCCTGCGCGCTGGCCGGCACCTGGGGTCTGGGCAAGCTGGTCGCTTTCTGGGATGACAACAACATCTCCATCGACGGCCACATCGACGGCTGGTACACCGACGATACCGCCAAACGTTTCGAAGCCTACGGCTGGCATGTCATCGCCAATGTACAGGGTCACGATCCGGAAGAACTGAATGCCGCTATCGTTGCTGCCAAAGCTGTTACAGACAAGCCCACGCTGATCTGCTGCAAGACCATCATCGGCGTCGGTTCTCCGAACAAGGCAGGCACGCACGACGTGCACGGCGCTGCATTGGGCGATGCAGAAGTCCAGGCGACCCGTGAGCACATCGGCTGGAAATATCCCCCGTTCGAGATCCCCAAGCATGTCTATGACGCATGGGATGCGCGCACCAAAGGTGCCGGTCTGGAAAAGCTGTGGAACAACAAGTTCGCCGAATACAAAAAGGCTTTCCCGAAAGAAGCTGCAGAATTCGAACGCCGCACCAATGGCGACCTGCCGGCCAACTGGGCTGACCACGCTGCCAAGGCGATCGCTGCAGTCAACGAGAAAGCCGAGACCATCGCTACTCGTAAAGCCTCGCAGAATTCGATCAACGCACTGGTTCCGGCCCTGCCCGAATTCCTCGGCGGTTCCGCCGACCTGACCGGTTCCAACCTGACCAACTGGACAGGCGCGCACCATGTTTCCGGCAAGAAGCCAGGCAACTACATCAGCTACGGTGTGCGCGAATTCGGCATGTCGCACATCATGAACGGCATGGCACTGCACGGCGGCCTGTTGCCGTTCGGCGGCACCTTCCTGATGTTCTCCGAATATGCCCGCAACGCATTGCGCATGTCGGCATTGATGAAGCAGCGCGTGATCTATGTGTTCACCCACGACTCCATCGGTCTGGGCGAAGACGGCCCGACTCACCAGCCCGTCGAGCAAACCACGACCCTGCGTTACATCCCCAACATGGACACATGGCGTCCTTGCGACACCGTCGAGTCGATGGTTTCCTGGGTGTGCGCGGTCGAGCGCAAGACCGGCCCGTCTTCCTTGATCTTCAGCCGTCAGAACCTGCAATTCCAGAAACGCGACGCGAAGCAGATCGAGAACATCCGCAAGGGTGGTTACATTCTGTCCGAAGCAGCAGGCGGCAAGCCGCAAGCGATCATCATCGCCACCGGTTCCGAAGTCGATCTGGCCATCAAGGCACAGGCCGCTCTGGCTGCCGAAGGCGTCAACGTGCGCGTGGTGTCGATGCCGTCGACCAACGTGTTCGACCGTCAGGACCAGGCTTACAAGGACAGCGTGCTGCTCAAGGGCGTGAAGCGCGTGGCCGTTGAAGCCGGTGTGACCGGTCTCTGGTACAAATACGTCGGCCTCGAAGGCGCGGTCATCGGCATGGATTGCTTCGGCGAATCCGCTCCGGCACCGGAACTGTTCAAGCACTTCGGCTTCACCGTCGAGAACGTCGTCAAGACGGTCAAAGGCGTGCTGTAAATCGACAAGAATTTTTAATTAGCTAATCGGGAGAAGAAAACATGGCAATCAAAGTTGGTATCAACGGTTTTGGTCGTATCGGTCGTATGGCGTTCCGCGCTATCTCCAAGGACTTTCCGGATCTCGAAGTGGTCGCGATCAACGACCTGCTCGAGCCTGACTATCTGGCCTACATGCTGAAGTACGACTCCGTGCACGGCAATTTCAAGGGTGACATCAAGGTCGACGGTAACAACCTCGTGGTCAACGGCAAGAAGATCCGTTTGACCGCCGAGAAGGACCCGGTCAACCTGAAGTGGAGCGAAGTCGGCGCCGACATCGTGCTGGAGTGCACGGGCTTCTTCCTCGACGACGAAACCTGCCAGGCTCACATCAAGGCCGGCGCAAAGAAGGTCGTGATGTCTGCGCCAAGCAAGGACAAGACACCGATGTTCGTGTACGGCGTGAACCACAATACATACAAGGGTGAGACCATCGTCTCCGCCGCTTCCTGCACCACCAACTGCCTGGCACCGGTCGCCAAGGTGTTGAACGACAACTGGGGCATCAAGCGCGGTCTGATGACGACTGTTCACGCAGCCACAGCGACCCAGAAGACCGTTGATGGTCCGTCCAAGAAAGACTGGCGCGGCGGCCGCGGCATTCTGGAAAACATCATCCCCTCCTCCACTGGCGCAGCCAAGGCGGTAGGCAAGGTGTTGCCCGAGCTGAACGGCAAGCTGACCGGCATGGCCTTCCGCGTGCCGACCTCCGACGTGTCCGTGGTCGACTTGACTGTCGAACTGAACAAGGAAGCCAAGTACGAAGACATCTGCGCCGCCATGAAGAAGGCATCGCAGAGTGGCGACATGAGCAAGACGCTGGGTTACACCGATGAAAAGGTGGTTGCCACCGACTTCCGCGGCTGCAGCTTCTCGTCGATTTTCGACGCAGATGCCGGCATCGCGCTGGACAGCACCTTCGTCAAGATCGTTGCCTGGTACGACAACGAGTACGGTTACACCTGCAACATGCTGCGCTTCGTGCAGCACGTCGCCAAGTAATCCATCCGATCAAGGGCTGGCTGATGCCAGCCCTTTCTGCATTTAAAGTCTGCAATAAGGAACAATCATGTCCGTTATCAAAATGACCGACCTGGATCTGAAGGGCAAGCGTGTCCTGATCCGCTCCGACCTCAACGTGCCCGTCAAGGACGGCAAAGTCACTTCCGATGCGCGCATCACCGCATCCATGGCCACGATCAATGCCGCACTGAAAGCCGGTGCCAAAGTGATGGTGACTTCGCACCTCGGCCGTCCCGAAGAAGGCGTGTTCTCGGAAGAGAACTCGCTCAAGCCGGTCGCCGACACCATCGCGAACAAGCTGGGTAAGCCCGTGCGTCTGATTCGCGACTGGATCGACGGCGGCTTCAACGTCGCCGAGGGCGAGCTGGTGTTGCTGGAGAACTGCCGCTTCAACAAGGGCGAGAAGAAGAGCAACGACGAACTGTCGAAGAAATATGCCGCACTCTGCGACGTGTTCGTGATGGACGCTTTCGGCACCGCGCACCGCGCCGAAGCCTCGACACACGGCGTGGCGAAGTTCGCACCCGTGGCCGCTGCCGGCATCCTGCTGACCGAAGAACTGGAAGCACTGACCAAGGCATTGCTGAGCCCGGCACGTCCGATGGTCGCCATCGTCGGCGGCTCCAAGGTCTCGACCAAGCTGACCGTGCTGGAATCGTTGTCCGAGAAGTGCGAACAGCTGGTGGTCGGCGGCGGTATCGCCAACACTTTCCTCAAGGCCATGGGCAACAACGTTGGCAAGTCGCTGTGCGAAGACGACCTGGTTCCGACTGCTCAAGCGCTGATCGAAAAAATGAAACAACGCGGCGCTAATATCCCCATCGCGGTGGATGTGGTCTGCGGCAAGAAGTTTGACGCCAACGAACCGGCGGTGCTGAAGAACGCCGGTGAAGTGGCCGACGACGACATGATCTTCGACATTGGTCCAAAGTCTGCGCAAGAGTTGGCCGACATCATCATGAAGGCAGGCACCGTGGTGTGGAACGGTCCGGTCGGCGTGTTCGAGTTCGACCAGTTCGGCGAAGGTACCAAGACCATCGCCAAGGCCATCGCAGAAACCAGCGCTTTCACGCTGGCTGGCGGCGGTGACACCATCGCAGCGATTCAGAAGTACGACATCTACGACAAGGTGTCCTACATCTCCACCGCCGGCGGTGCGTTCCTGGAATTCCTCGAAGGCAAGGTATTGCCGGCGGTGGAGATCCTGGAACAACGCGCCAAACAATAATCAACTAGGAATCACATGCTCCGCAGAACAAAAATATTAGCAACACTGGGGCCCGCTTCCAGCGACCAAAAGGTACTGGAACAAATGATCCGCGCGGGAGTGGACGTAGTACGGATGAACTTTTCACATGGCACGGCCCAGGACCACATGGGTCGCGCCGAAAAGGTGCGTGCGGCAGCCAAGGCGGCTGGCCGCACCGTCGGTATCCTGGCAGACCTGCAGGGACCGAAGATCCGCGTGCGCAAATTCGAGAACGACAAGATCACCCTGAACAAGGGTGACGCGTTCATTCTGGATGCAACACTGGATGGCCTGGGCAACCAGGAGCGCGTCGGGCTGGACTACAAGGAACTGCCCAATGACGTGGATGTTGGCACCGTGCTGTTGCTCAACGATGGCATGCTCGAATTCCACGTCACCGGCGTCAAGGGTCCCGAAGTGCATTGCGTCGTCGTTCGCGGCGGCGTACTGTCCAACAACAAGGGAATCAACCGCCAGGGCGGCGGGCTCACCGCTCCCGCGCTGACCGACAAGGACAAGGAAGACATCAAGACGGCCGCACTGATACAGGCGGACTTCCTGGCAGTTTCCTTCCCGCGTTCGGCCGATGACATGAAGCTGGCGCGCGAACTGATGGAAGCGGCCGGAGGCAAGAGCCTGCTGGTCGCCAAAATCGAGCGCGCCGAAGCCATCCCCGTGCTGGGCGAGATTATCGATGCGTCCGATGCCATCATGGTGGCGCGCGGCGACCTGTCGGTTGAGGTCGGCGATGCTGCCGTGCCCGGTCTGCAGAAGAAGATGATCAAGATGGCCCGCGCGAGGAACAAGCTGGCCATCACCGCGACCCAGATGATGGAGTCGATGATCACGGCACCGATTCCGACCAGAGCGGAAGTGTCCGACGTGGCCAACGCCGTGCTGGACGGTACCGATGCGGTGATGCTCTCGGCAGAGACCGCCGTCGGCGACTATCCGGTCGAGACGATCGAAGCGATGGCGCGTATCTGCCTCAACGCCGAGAAGGAGACCGAGGAAAGCTCGTCCGATCGCCGCCTGGATCACAGCCAGTTCTCGCGTATCGACCAGTCCATCGCCATGTCGGCGCTGTACGCTGCCTCTCACTTCAAGGTGAAGGCCATCGTTGCGTTGACCCAGTCCGGTTCGACCGCATTGTGGATGTCGCGTATCAACGGCAACACGCCGATCTACGCGATGACCCCGATGGAAGCCACTCTGAGCAAGGTCACCCTGTTCAGCGGCGTGCATCCCATCGCGTTCAAGATCGGATCGCAAGACCACTCGGTCACGCTGCATCAGGCCGAAGATGAGTTGCACAGGCTCGGGCTGGTGCAGGATGGTGATCTGGTCGTGATGACCGTGGGCGAATCCATCGGCACTGCCGGACACACCAATACCTTGAAGATCGTGCGCGTGGGCGACTACCGCAAAACTTAGGCAATAACTGTAAACGTATCTGTAAATTCAATTTCAGGAGGAATAAATGGCACTCGTATCCCTGCGTCAACTACTCGATCATGCGGCTGAGCACAGCTATGGCCTGCCCGCATTCAACGTCAACAACCTGGAACAGGTGAAGGCGATCATGGAAGCGGCTGACGAGACCAACAGCCCCGTGATCATGCAAGGCTCCGCCGGTGCGCGCAAATATGCTGGCGAACCTTTCCTGCGTCACCTCATCGAAGCGGCCGTCGAGATGTATCCGCACATCCCCGTCGTCATGCACCAGGATCATGGCGCATCCCCGGCTGTCTGCATCAACGCCATCAAGTCCGGCTTCTCCAGCGTGATGATGGACGGCTCCCTGATGACAGACGGCAAGACACCGTCCTCGTTCGAATACAACGTCAACGTCACCCGCAGCGTCGTTGAAATGTCCCACGCAGTCGGTGTTTCCGTCGAAGGCGAACTGGGCTGCCTGGGTTCTCTCGAATCCGGCCACGGCGAGAAGGAAGACGGCCACGGTGCCGAAGGCGTGCTGAGCCACGACCAACTGCTGACCGACCCGAACGAAGCAGCCGAATTCGTCAAGGCGACGCAAGTGGATGCACTGGCGATCGCTATCGGCACCTCGCATGGCGCCTACAAGTTCACCAAGCCGCCCACAGGCGACACCCTGGCGATCAGCCGCATCAAAGAGATCCACGCCCGCATCCCCAACACCCACCTCGTCATGCACGGTTCTTCTTCCGTGCCGCAAGAGTGGCTGAAGATCATCAACGAGTTCGGCGGCGCGATGCCGCAGACCTACGGCGTGCCGGTCGAAGAGATCGTCGAAGGCATCAAGCACGGCGTACGCAAAGTGAACATCGACACCGACCTGCGCATGGCCTCCACCGGCGCAACCCGTCGCTACCTGGTGCAAAACCCCAAGGACTTCGACCCGCGGAAGTTCCTGGCCGAAACCACCAAGGCGATGAAGGCGATCTGCAAGGCACGTTACGAAGCCTTCGGTTCCGCCGGACAGGCAGGCAAGATCAAGCCGATCGCGCTGGACGCCATGGCAATGCGCTACATCAAGGGCGAACTGAACGCGATCGTGAAGTAATCATCGCTTCAGGCAGCAAATAAAAAGCGACCTTCGGGTCGCTTTTTATTGCGTAGAAAATTGCGATTTATTGGGAGAATCTATATCGAGCCTGGCCCCAATAGCCAAGATTTCACTTCTTCGCTCATAACCAAGACTCTGGATACTTGCCGCCGAATGCGCCGGGAGAGTACTGATGAAGCAGTTCGTCTGCAGGGACGGTATCGTTTGGAATTGTTTTCAGAAGCGCAAACTCTTCGACCAACGGCTTAAATTTTTCGCTTCCCCACGCCGATAGACAGTTGTAAAAGATGAGCTTCAATTCCGCGCTCGAAAGCTGCGCTCGCACAAGATTCGTGTAGAAGCGTTTGTCAATTCCATCCATCCGCTTGACGAGTTTTACGATGTTGTACAGCAGACGGAAATAGTGTCCCAATGCGGCTTGGTGCTCCCGATAAAAGATGTCGTAGAACAACGCAAATTGCTCGAGTTTGTCTGTTGCGGCTTCGTTTATCAGGGTGCCTTCGAGTTCGTTGAGATAGTGTGCGAAGCACGCGCGTCCTTTGAGTGAAGAACTTAGTACCTCCATTGATGCCACGATGTCGTTATGAAGGCGAAGCAGTTGAAAAAATGTGGCCTCGAATGTTTGTTGGCGAAGCGTCTCGTTTTGATGGATAAGCGCGTCGGCAGAGTTCTTTAGCTCTCTTGCAGATATGCGCAACTCGCGAATCTGTAGCCCAAGTGTGGCAAGTAAGGCCAATAGTGCTAGGAAGCTAAAGGTCGGGTTGAGTACGCCGCCGACGTAGTCGCCGAACTGCCCCCATCTCCCTGGGTCATCGGAAAGCGGGCCAATGAAGTTGAACGTGAAGAATCCAATAACTACGACTGCCGCAGCGAAGCCGGCATACGCAAGTGTAGTAAGTCGCTTCACATGGATTGTCGCGGCGGTAATCTCTTCTGCGGGGTCGAGTTCTTCGGGCATGGCGCGGTCGGGATAGTGAAATCTAGCATCTGAATTCACCGGAGCTGCGCGGCTTCATCGCGCAGCGTCCGGTAGAATGATGGGTTAGCCGATCTTTGTAGACGACCGGTGATGTATTGGACTCTGCTGCTAACTCTCTGATGCCATTCCGTCGTTGGAGACAATGGTTCTGGATACTTGAGTCTCGCCATCATGTACGAAATGCTTTCTTGTGATGTTGTTTCTAAGTTTGGTTTGCAAGCACAAGTCAGCGCGGACAGCCCATGCCGACCTGAGCCATAAAAGGCTTTGCCCAAGTAAGCCTTGGCGATCTGTGCTTTTGATCGTTTGCTGGAAAGTGCGACGGCAACCAACTGTTCACGCAACTTACGGCGCAAGGTTTTTTCGTAGCATTCCAGAACGACCCGAACCAGTTGCTGCTCTATGGTACTAGCTCCCTGAACTCGACCAGTTCGCGCCCAAAGTAGCAGAACACGCAGCACTGAAATGGGGTCGACGCCCGGATGAATCAAACTCCGATGATCCTCCGCGGTTACCAGCGTAACTACGAAGCGATTTGGAATTGATGGTGCTGCATCGACAGCTGCCAGACACCGCTGTAGGTCATCGTGCAGCCCGCACAGCCTGAACCTGATCATCACGCGCGAAACAAGGATCAATGGTAACGCCAGCATGTATAAGACCACTTTCAAAATGGCTTGCATTGCCACTTGACCTTCCCACTCTGATCCGCGACCATTGATGAAAAGTTGCCGTGAAAGGTATCTGCACAGTCCGAAGCTATTTCGTAAAAGGTTGTTGATTCGCGCCCATGGCCATCCTCAACCACATGGAGATAAATCCTGTCCTTCCCAAAATAATTCTTTTCTACGTAGCCAGTGACAGTTGCGCGCGTTCGATTTTCTCCGGTGAATGTGCGCTCACCCGTTGAAGATTTTTCGTATATTTTTTCCGCCGTACCCTCCACTCTATTGCCCTCATGCCAGAGCATCACAACGTACCTCAATATCATCCCAGCATAGGGTGTGTACGCTGTTGTCTGAGTTGTTTGCTCTAAGTGCCAGCGACCGGTTAATTTCGGAAGCGGAAACAATTTTTCTTTAGCGAGGAAGAAGAGAACGGCCAATACGACTCCACCCACTACGGTAGCAAGAAGATCTGCCCAGAAACTTGCAAAGCTCATATGGATGTCCTATGGGTGGGCTAACTTAAATTCGATACCATGAGTGTCTGATAATCTGGACTTGAATGTCGGATAATCCGAGCGGAAAGTTCCAATCCATTGATTTGCTTAGGCCAGCCTCTCATAAACACCCCATCCTCGCCAGAAAAAACGACATCACCCTTTGTGATCTGATTATGTCTCCGGTACGCACCGTAACTGCCCAATCCTGCCCCGTCAATATGCCAAACGGCCTATACCTTTTGAAGTTGTGAAGGTGACGCGATGCAGTGCCTGATCAGGCCTGCGACTCGCTCAGCAGGAAGCGTTCGAACTCCTGTGCCGCCACCGAAGGCCGCTTGTCCTTGCGGTGCACGATGTACCAGTGGCGTACGATGGGGAAGTGATCCACGTCGAGCACCACGAGTCGCTTGGTCTCCAGTTCCATCTCGATGCCGTGGCGCGAGATGATGCCGATGCCGATGCCGGCCTGCACAGACTGTTTGATGGCTTCGTTGGTGTCCATCTCCATGTGTGCGGGCAGGGCGAGTTTGTGGCTGGCAAAGAAGCGTTCCACCACGCCGCGCGTACCGGAACCTTGTTCGCGCAGCAGGAAGGTCTCGCTGGCCAGTTGCTTGGGCTGGATGTCGCTGGCGCGCGCCAGCGGGTGCGTCGGTGCGGCGATCACCACCAGTGGGTTCTCCATGAAGGCCTCGGCGCGCATTTCTGTTCCCTGCGGCGGCTGGCCCATGATGGCGAGGTCGGTGGTGTTGTCCGATAGCTGTTTGATGACGGCATCGCGGTTGGCAACGGAAAGGCTGACCTTGATCTTGGGATGGGCCTGGATGAACTTGGCCAGCAGTTGCGGCATGAAGTAGTTGGCGGTGCTGACCACGGAGATGCTGAGGTGGCCGCGCTCCAGCCCCTTCATCTCGTCGAACACCGATTCCATCTCGTCCATCAATTGCAGCATCGAGCGGGCATAGTGCAGCAGCTCCTCCCCGGCAGCGGTGAGGTGAAGTTTCTTGCCGGTCTGCTCGAACAAGGGTAGACCGACAGCAGTCTCGGCCTGCTTGATCTGCATGGACACCGCCGGTTGCGACAAAAACAGCTCGGCCGCCGCACGCGAGTGGTTAAGATGGCGGGCCACGCTTTCGAAGACCTGCAGTTGGCGGATGGAGATGGGCAGCATGGGGGGGATTTATACCATAAGCATACCTTATGGTTCACATAAATATATTTGACTATTATTTATGATTGCCGGGCGTATAGTTCGCTCCGTAGTCATTCAAACGAAAGAGGAGAACATAGATGGATCAATCGAATCGTTACTCGGATCTGAGCCTTAAAGAAGAAGACCTGATCAAGAACGGCGGCCATATTCTGGTTGCTTACACCATGACCCCGGCAGCCGGCGTCGGCTACCTGGAAGCGGCAGCGCACATCGCCGCCGAATCTTCGACCGGTACCAACGTCGAAGTTAGCACCACCGACGAATTCACCAAGGGCGTGGACGCGCTGGTGTACTCCATCGACGAAGCCAAGGGCATCATGAAGGTGGCTTATCCGAATGACCTGTTCGACCGCAACGTGACCGACGGCCGCGCGATGATCGTCTCTTTCCTGACGCTCGCGATCGGTAACAATCAGGGCATGGGCGACATTGAGAATCTGCAGATGCAAGACTTCTATGTTCCGCCGCGCATGCTGCAACTGTTCGACGGCCCCGCAAAGGACATCACCGACCTGTGGCGTATTCTGGGTCGTCCGGTCAAGGACGGCGGCTACATCTCCGGCACCATCATCAAGCCGAAGCTGGGTCTGCGTCCCGAGCCTTTCGCCAAGGCTGCTTACCAGTTCTGGCTGGGCGGCGACTTCATCAAGAACGACGAGCCGCAAGGCAACCAGGTGTTCTGCCCGATCAAGAAGGTGCTGCCTCTCGTTTACGACGCGATGAAGCGCGCCCAGGACGAAACCGGCCAGGCCAAACTGTTCTCCATGAACATCACCGCTGATGACCACTACGAAATGTGTGCCCGTGCCGATTTCGCTCTGGAAACATTCGGTCCGGATGCCGACAAGGTCGCGTTCCTGGTTGACGGTTATGTCGGCGGTCCCGGCATGATCACCACAGCCCGTCGCCAATACGCAAGCCAGTACCTGCACTACCACCGTGCCGGTCACGGCGCGGTGACATCGCCTTCTTCCAAGCGCGGCTACACCGCGTTCGTGCTGGCCAAGATGTCCCGTCTGCAAGGTGCTTCCGGTATCCACGTCGGCACCATGGGCTTCGGCAAGATGGAAGGCGGCAAGGATGACAAGGTCATCGCCTACATGATCGAGCGCGACAGCTGCCAAGGTCCGTTCTACCATCAAGAGTGGTACGGCATGAAGCCGACCACACCGATCATCTCCGGCGGCATGAACGCGCTGCGTCTGCCAGGCTTCTTCGAGAATCTGGGTCACGGCAACGTGATCAACACAGCTGGCGGCGGATCTTACGGCCACATCGACAGCCCGGCAGCCGGCGCGATCTCTCTGCGTCAAGCTTACGAGTGCTGGAAAGCCGGTGCAGACCCGATCCAGTGGGCCAAGGAACACAAGGAATTCGCACGCGCGTTCGAATCCTTCCCGAAAGATTCCGACAAGTTGTTCCCGGGCTGGCGCGAAAAGCTGGGTGTACACAAGTAATAAAACAGGGGGGAGTGGAGAAGCGTCTGCAGCTTCAAGCAGCAGGCGCGGCTCCAAAAGGACCTGGCAGAGGAAAAATAGCTGTTTGCTTGAAACAATAAAGCTGTCGCAGATCAGCTTGCATTAACAACGCGCCCCCACAAGCTGGGGGCGTTTTTTTCCCGAAGTACAAGCCGCTCAACTTGCGGATACATGGAGCAACCATGATGAATACAGATCAATACAAGGTCCACAAGGAACCGTTCTATCAGACGCAGGGCGACGAAGTGGCGCTGTACGAAGCCGCCTACGCCGCGCGTTTGCCGGTGATGGTGAAAGGCCCGACTGGCTGCGGAAAATCGCGTTTCATCGAATACATGGCGTGGAAACTCAACAAGCCACTGATCACGGTGGCCTGCAACGAGGACATGACCGCCAGCGACCTGGTCGGGCGCTATCTGCTCGATGCCAACGGCACGCGCTGGCTCGACGGTCCGCTGACCACGGCTGCACGCATCGGCGCGATCTGCTACCTCGACGAGATCGTCGAAGCGCGCCAGGACACTACCGTCGTCATCCACCCGCTCACCGATCACCGCCGCACGCTGCCGCTGGACAAGAAGGGCGAGCTGATCGAAGCGCATCCCGATTTCCAGTTGGTGATCTCTTACAACCCCGGCTACCAGAGCCTGATGAAGGACCTGAAGCAATCGACCAAGCAGCGCTTCACCGCGTTCGAGTTCGATTATCCGGAAGCCAAGGTCGAGTCGGAGATCCTGAGCAAGGAAGCGGGCATCGAGATCGGCCTGGCATCGCAACTGGTGAAGATCGGCCACGCCGCACGCAACCTCAAAGGTCACGGACTGGACGAGGGCATCTCCACGCGTCTGCTGGTTTACGCAGCGACCCTGATCAAGGGCGGTGTTGCGCCGAAGGCGGCCTGCCGCATGGCGATGGTGCGCCCGATCACCGACGACGCGGATATCCGCGACACACTGGATCACGCCATCGACGCGACCTTCGCCTGACATCATGGCCACGCAAACGGTAGACATACCGGAAGAACTGCAACCCTACTGGTCGGAACTCGACTGCGGCTTCCCGCGCGTGGGCGAGGTGTTTCCCGACTGTATGCGCAGGGCCCTGTCGCTGCTGACCGACGATGGCGTGGCCGCGTATATCGAATACGCGCGTTTCCTCGGCAAGATGGGGCGCGGCGCCGAGCCGATTCTGATCTTCCTGGAAGAGTGGCCGGAAGTCGCCATGCAGGTCGGTGAGGACGTGCTGCCCGACATCATGCAGTTCATTCTTAAGATGTCGAAATCGCCCAACAGCAAGGCGATCACACCATTCCTGCAATCGTTGCCGGTGACGGGGCGCAGGTTGCAGACGCGCGAGCGGATGAACGGCTACATTGCCATCGCGCTCGATCTGATGGAGCGCACCACCAGTTCGGTACACGGTATCCACCAGACCTTCCCCAGTCCCGGCCTGCCCGAGATGTTCAAGCAAGTCCCGGTGCTGCTCGCCCAACTATCCTTGAACGGCCTGAAGAATTGGGTGGATTACGGGGTGCGTTATTACGACGACCATCCCGACCGCCAGACCGAATATTTCAGTCTGCAGTCTGCCGACAGTCGCGCGGTGCTGCAGCGCGAACGGCATGGCACCCTGCTGGTGGATAACGATCGCAAGCTCGGCATGTATCTGCGCGGCCTGTGGGAGGACGAGGACATGCTGATCCCCTTCTCCGGTACGCTCGACGAATCGAATAAGCCGATCCCTTACTACGACAAGCTCGGCATCCGTCTGCCCGATGTGTTCGATGACGCGAACGGTATTCCCGGTATCGACCGCTACCGTGCCGCGCTGGCCCACATCATGGGCCACCGCCGCTGGACCAAGGCCATCATCGCCGACAACATGAGTCCCTTCCAGCGCATGGCAGCGGAGTTCCTTGAGGACAGCCGCGTCGAATATCTGGCGATGCGCGAATATCCCGGCCTGCGCCGCATCTTTACCGCGTTGCACCCCGTGCCGAAAGAAGATGCCTGCGACCCGGAAAGCGAATCCACTGTGCGCCATCGCCTGGCGATGCTGTCGCGCGCCATTCTTGATCCGCAGCATCCCTACAAGAACAAGCACATCACCGAATACGCGCAGCGCTTCCATGCCCTGATGGAACAGGGTGAGTCGGGCACGCAGGAGATGGCCGACCTTGGCATATCCTTCATCGCCAGGACCCGCTTGCCCAGCGACAACTTCGCCAGCACGCACTTCACCGATACGGTCGTCGATCATCGCGACGACAACCGGCAGATGTGGAAATTCATCGAGGAAGGCGACGAGGAAGAAGCCTTCGACGAGCCGCGCAAGATAGAGCCGGGCGAAGAGCTGCAAGGCTTGCCTCCGCGCCACTATCACGAATGGGATTACAACAACCAGAGCTACCGCCCGGATTGGGTCAGCGTGTACGAAGGCCTGCATCCGGCGGGCAAGGCGGCCGATATCGACAAGCTGCTGGAAAAGCATGCCGCGCTGGCCAAGCGCCTGAAGAAGATACTCGACCTGCTCAAGCCGCAGGACAAGGTGCGCATCCGCTACCAGGAAGAAGGCAGCGAGCTGGACCTCGATGTCGCCATCCGTTCTCTCATCGACTACAAGAGCGGTGCTCAACCCGATCCGCGCATCAACATGAGCCATCGCAACGACGGTCGCAGCATCGCCGTGATGCTGCTGCTCGACCTGTCCGAATCGCTCAACGAAAAGCCGGCCGGCAGCGAACAGACCATATTGGAGCTAAGCCAGGAAGCAGTGACTCTGCTCGGCTGGGCAGTGGATAAACTGGGCGATCCCTTCGCCATCGCGGGCTTCCATTCCAACACCCGTCATGATGTGCGCTACCTGCACATCAAAGGCTACAGCGAACCCTGGGACGACCAGGTGAAAAGCCGTTTGGCGGCGATGGAAGCCAGCTATTCCACACGCATGGGTGCCGCGATGCGCCATGCCGCCCACTATCTGGAAAAGCAGCAGGCAGACAAGAAGCTGATGCTGATCCTGACCGATGGCCAGCCCGCGGACATCGATACCAAGGACGGGGAATTGTTGATCGCGGATGCGCGCCAGGCGGTGAAGGAACTGGACCGCCAAGGCATCTACAGCTACTGCATCAACCTCGATCCCAAGGCCGACGAGTACGTGGCAGACATCTTCGGCAAGCAATACACCATCGTCGACAACGTGGCGCAACTGCCGGTGAAGCTGCCGGAACTGTTCATCTCATTGACCAAATGAACGAACAGGGAGACATGCGCATGGGCGATATCGGCGAACCCTGGATGTGGGGGATGTTCATCGCCTTCGTGCTGGTGATGCTGGCGCTGGACCTGTTCGTCTTCGGCGGGCGCAAGGCACACAAGGTGAGCGTGAAGGAAGCGGCGCTGTGGTCGCTGGCCTGGCTGACGCTGGCGTTGCTGTTCAACGGGCTGCTGTGGTGGTACCTGCGGGGAACGGCAGGCGATACGGTGGCCGATGCCAAGGCGCTGGAGTTCCTGACCGGTTACCTGATCGAGAAGTCACTGTCGGTGGACAATGTGTTCGTGTTCCTGCTGATCTTCGGCGCCTTCCATGTTCCGCCCGAGTACCAGCGCCGCGTGCTGGTCTACGGCGTGCTCGGCGCGATCGTCCTGCGTGCCGTGATGATTCTGGCCGGGGCCTGGGTGGTGCGTGAATTCAGCTGGGTGCTGTACTTGTTCGGCGCCTTCCTGGTCGTCACCGGCCTGCGCATGCTGGTGATGGCGGAGAAGACACCGGATCTGGAACAGAACCCGGTGCTGCGGTTCGCGCGTCGGCACCTGCGCATCACGACGGACGACCACGGCGAAAAGTTCAGTGTGATGAAGGACGGCCTGCGCTGGTTCACGCCGCTGTTCCTGGTGCTGATCCTGATCGAGGTCACCGACCTGGTGTTCGCGGTGGACTCCATCCCGGCCATCTTCGCGATCACCACCGATCCTTTTATCGTGTTCACATCCAATATCTTTGCGATCATGGGCTTGCGTGCGCTGTACTTCCTGCTGGCCGACGTGGCCGACCGCTTCCACCTGCTGAAATACGGGCTGGCGCTGGTGCTGGCCTTCATCGGTTGCAAGATGCTGATCGCGCCCTGGTATCACGTGCCTGTGCAGGCCTCGCTGCTGATCGTTGCCGTGCTGATCGGCACCAGCGTGGTTGCGAGCCTGATCGCAACGCGCGGAGGGAAATGACGCGAATCACCGGTAAATAGCCGTAGAGAGCAAAGTGCAAAAGCAGTAAAATCCGTTAGTTGTAAAATCAAATCAGAGGAGAGCAGTAATGAGCAAAAGTTTGATCCAGTTCATCATCGAAGAACAACGCCACATCCCCGGCGCGACCGGCGACTTTACCGGCCTGCTGAGCGACGTTATCTCCGCTTGCAAGCAGATCGCCCATGACGTGAACAAAGGCGCGTTGATCGGTGTGCTGGGCAGCGCCGGCAGCGAGAACGTGCAGGGCGAGACCCAGAAGAAACTGGACATCATCACCAACGAGGTGTTCATCAAGGCCAACGAGTGGAGCGGTCACCTGGCGGCGATGGCTTCGGAAGAGATGGACGACATCTACCCGATCCCGGCCAAGTACCCCAAGGGCAAGTACCTCATCACCTTCGACCCGCTGGATGGCTCTTCCAACATCGACGTGAACATCTCCGTCGGCACCATCTTCTCCATCCTGCGTTGCCCAGAAGGCGTGACCAACCCGACCGCTGCCGACTTCATGCAGCCCGGCACCAAGCAGATCTGCGCCGGTTATGCGCTGTACGGCCCGAACACCATGATGGTGATCACCACCGGCCACGGCGTGAACGGCTTCACGCTGGACCGTGACGTCGGTGAGTTCTTCCTGACCCACCCGAACATGACCATCCCGGAAGACACCGCCGAGTTCGCCATCAACATGTCCAACCAGCGCTACTGGGAAAAGCCCGTGCAGCGTTACGTCGAAGAGTGCGTCAAGGGCAAGGACGGCGGCCGCGAGAAGAACTTCAACATGCGCTGGGTTGCCTCCATGGTTGCCGAAGTACACCGCATCCTCACCCGCGGCGGCATCTTCATGTATCCGTTCGACACCAAGGATCCGGCCAAGGCAGGCAAACTGCGCCTGATGTACGAAGCCAACCCGATGTCGTTCATCGTCGAGCAGGCAGGCGGCATGAGTTCCACCGGCCGCGAGCGCATCATGGAACTGAAGCCCACCGGTCTGCATCAACGCGTGCCCGTCATCCTCGGCTCGAAGAAAGAAGTCGAGCGCGTGGTGGGTTACCACAAGGGAGCATAAGACATGGCCAAGCCGCTCGTTTCCATCGTGATGGGCAGTTCGAATGACTGGGAGATCATGCAGCAGACCGCGCGCGCGCTGCAGGATTTCGGTGTGACGTTCGACGCCCGCGTCATTTCGGCGCACCGATCTCCCGATCTGCTGTTCGACTACATCAAGGAAATGAGCGCGCAAGGCGTGCAGTGTTTCATCGCCGGTGCGGGCGGTGCGGCGCATCTGGCCGGCGTCATTGCCGGCAAGACCACGCTGCCCGTGCTGGGCGTCCCCATTCCCTCCAAATATCTGAAGGGCATGGACTCATTACTGTCCATCGTGCAGATGCCGAAAGGCATCCCAGTAGCGACCTTCGCCATCGGCGAAGCGGGCGCGGCGAATGCAGGTCTGTTCGCCGTCTCCATGCTGGCACTGAACGACAAGGCGCTGGCTGACAAGCTGGCGGCCTATCGCAAGAAACAAGCGGAGCAGATCGCAGCAACGACATTGCCCGCATTGAGCTGACCTGCTGAGAAACCACATGGATAAGCCGGTACAGGTATTCAACAAGAAGTTGCTCCAGTTCGTGGAGCACATCGGTCTGCTGGTCATCGCTATTGCCACGGTGATCGCCATGACTGGCGAGATCATCACGATGCTGGAAGCCAGGCAGGTGACGCTGGCTGATTTGCTGCTGTTGTTCCTGTACCTGGAGATATTTGCCATGGTTGGTGCGTATTACGAATCCGGCAGGATGCAGGTGCGCTTCCCGCTCTACATCGGCATAGTGGCGCTGGCGCGCTATCTGGTGCTGGATATCAAGGCCATGGAAGACTGGCGCTTGCTGGCCGTAAGCGGATCGGTATTGCTTCTGACACTGTCCGTGCTGGTAGTGCGCTACGGCCATGTACGCTTCCCCTATCTCGGCGGCGATACCACTCTGAAAAGAACCGATATTCCATAAAACCAACCATCAACCAACATGAATCCAGCCCTGCACGAATCTAACCTGACAAGCCTGAAGTTCCTGCATCGCGGCAAGGTGCGCGACCTGTACGAAGTGGACGCCGACCACCTGCTCATCGTGCAGACCGATCGTCTTTCCGCATTCGACGTGATCCTGCCAACGCCCATTCCCGGCAAGGGCGAGGTGCTCACGGCTGTGTCGAACTTCTGGTTCAAGAAACTGGCGAACGTGATCCCGAACCACCTCTCCGGTATCGATCCGGAATCCGTGGTGAAGACCGAGGCGGAAAAGGCGCAAGTGCGTGGTCGTGCCTTCGTCACCAAGAAACTGAAGCCGCTGCCTATCGAAGCCATCGTGCGCGGCTACCTGGTCGGTTCCGGTTGGAAGGACTACAAGAAGACCGGCGCGGTCTGCGGCATCAAGTTGCCCGCCGGTATGCAGGAAGCGCAGAAACTGCCGCAGCCGCTGTTCACGCCGTCGACCAAGGCGGCAGCGGGTGAGCATGACGAGAACATCTCGTTCGAGGAAGCAAAGAAACTGCTGGGCGCCGACATGGCCGAGCAGGTGAAGAACGCCACACTCGCGCTGTATACCCAGGCCGCGGATTACGCATTGACACGCGGCATCATCATCGCCGATACCAAGTTCGAGTTCGGCACCGACAGTAACGGTAAGCTGTATCTGATCGACGAAGCGCTGACGCCTGACTCGTCGCGCTTCTGGCCCGCCGACCAGTACAAGGTCGGCAGCAACCCGCCCAGTTTCGACAAGCAGTTCGTGCGCGACTGGCTGGAGTCTTCCGGCTGGAACAAACAGCCGCCCGCACCGCAGGTCCCGGCCGATGTGCTGCAAAGGACCGCCGACAAATACCGCGAAGCGCAGCGGCTGTTGACTGGCGCATGAGTGCGGTAGCGCAACTCATCGCAGGCTTCCGTCGATTCCGCGAACAGCATTTCGAGCGTCACGACAACCTCTACCAGCAACTGGTCAACCAGGGCCAGACCCCCAAGATACTGGTGGTCGCCTGCTGTGATTCGCGCGTTGATCCTGCGCTGGTGTTCGATTGCGATCCCGGCGACCTGTTCGTCATCCGCAACGTCGCCAATCTTGTTCCACCTCTGGAAGACCACCACGGCCACCACGGCACCACCGCCGCCATCGAATACGGAGTCAATTTTCTTGGCGTCGGACACGTCATCGTGCTGGGGCACGCGCACTGCGGTGGCATCAACGCGTTGGTTAAGACCGGTGGCGTCTGTGCAAAGGGTTCATACATCGACGACTGGATGTGCCTTGCGGAAAGTGCACGTTCCGAGGTGATCGCCGAGTTACCGGACGCGCCGCTGGCAGAACAGGAGCGTGCCTGCGAACAGCGTTCGATTCTGGTCTCGCTGGCGAATCTGATGACGTTTCCGTGGATACGCGAACGCGTGGAGAACGGCAAGTTGAAACTGCATGGCTGGTACTTCGATATCGAGAACGGGCAGTTGCTACAGTACGACACAACTACCCGGCAGTTCGAAGAGCTCTGATCACTTGATCGGCTCAAGTCCTTTCAGTTCACGGTAGCGCTGCTTGTCGGCCGCGTAGCGTGCCTTCACGCCATCCATCTCTTTCTGGCTGGTATCCAGCTCTTTCTGGCGCTTGGCGATCAACGCCTCGCCTTCCGTGATGTCTTCCGTCAAGGACTGCGGGATCTTGCGTTTCTTCTGGGTGAGCGCGTCACGCTCTTTGTACAACCCGTCCAGCGATTCCTTGGCCGACTTCAGCATGGTGGTATAGCTGTTTACGCGGGCCTCGACCTGCAACAAGTTGCGGTCTCGCGACAGGTCGATCTCTTTTTCATTGCTGTAGGTGTTCAGCAGAGCCTCATCGTGGCGCTTGGCTTCCTTGGCAGCCCTGGAAATTTCAGGATCGACTTTGCTTTCCTGCTGTAATTTCACATCGAAACCGTCATTGCGTTCAGTGACGCGACCCTTCTCCAGCAGCTTGGTGTCCCGGTTGGCATATTCCGGCGGGATGGTCTCGCCGTAATGGGTCTGTCCGTTCTTGTCCACCCACTTGTACAACTTGGCTTCGGCGTTCACGGAAACCATCGCCGCGCACAATGCCGCGGCAGTCACCAGCAATTTTGAATCGATCATCATTTCACCCCGTAACGGTCACGATAAGTTTGCACCGCGTGCAGATTCTGCACCAGTTCGGCCTGCCCCTGCAAATAAGCCAGAAGGTCATCCAGCGCGGCGATGGAGACGACCGGCAGCCCGTAGTCGCGATTCACCTCCTGTACCGCCGACAATTCCCCTTGGCCCCGCTCCATGCGGTCCAGTGCGATCACCACGCCGCACGGTGTGGCACCGGCCGCGCGGATAAGTTCGATGGACTCGCGCACCGAAGTGCCTGCCGAGATCACATCGTCGATGATCAGCACCTTGCCCTGCAGCTTCGCCCCCACCGTATTGCCGCCCTCTCCGTGGTCCTTGGCTTCCTTGCGGTTGAAGCAATAGGGTACGTTGCGCCCCTGTTCGGCCAGCGCAATGGAAGTACCCGCTACCAGCGGAATGCCCTTGTAGGCTGGGCCAAACAACATGTCGAACTCCATACCCGAGGCCAGGATGGCCTGGGCATAGAACTGGCAAAGCTCGCGCAAGGCGGCCCCGTCCTGGAACAGTCCGGAATTGAAGAAATAAGGCGACAGACGGCCGGCCTTGGTCTGGAACTCGCCGAAACGGAGCACATTCTGTGCAACGGCGAAGCGGATGAAATCCTGGCGGTAAGCGTGCATGGGTAAGCTTTGCAGATGGATTGGTAAGAGCCACCATTATAATGCCCGCCTCACCATTAATTTCGAATTTCAAGTCGAAGGTGAGACAAGGCGGCGATGAGCAAACGACGAAGACAGTACAAGAAGTACGGCTAGGAGTTTGCGAGGAAGCCAACGCAGTATCACCGATGAATTGGAATTCGAAACATGCGAATCATCACCCTCAACTTTAACGGCATCCGTTCCGCCTACAACAAGGGCTTCCTCGAATGGTTCGGCAAGCAAGATGCCAACATCCTCTGTGTGCAGGAACTCAAGGCCCAAGAACCGGATATGACCCCGGATATGCTCTCCCCGCTCGGTTACCACGGCTATTTCCACTATGCCGAGAAGAAGGGCTATAGCGGCGTCGGCATCTACAGCAAGAACAAACCGGACAAAGTCATCGTCGGCCTCGGCATCCCTGAATTCGATGCCGAAGGCCGCTATATCGAAGCCCAGTTTGGCAAGCTCAGCGTGGTTTCGCTCTACCTGCCCTCCGGCTCCAGCGGCGAAGAACGCCAGGCCGTGAAGTTCAAATTCCTCGAAGCCTTCATGCCGCACATGGTTGCGTTGATGAAGAGCGGTCGCGATGTCATCGTTTGCGGCGACTGGAACATCGCCCATACCGAGAAGGACCTGAAGAACTGGAAGGGCAACAAAAAGAACTCCGGCTTCCTGCCCGAAGAACGCGCCTGGCTCACCCAGCTGTTCAACGAAGTCGGCTTCGTCGACGTGTTCCGCAAACTGCACCCCGAACTGGAAGCCTACACCTGGTGGTCCAACCGCGGCCAGGCTTGGGCCAAGGATGTGGGTTGGCGTCTGGACTATCAGGCGGTCACACCCGGTATGGCCGAGAAGGCGATAAAGACCGGCATCTACAAGGAACAGCGCTTCAGCGATCACGCACCGTTCATGGTGGATTACGCCGACTAATTAAGAAAGCCGTTCGTGGTGACCCTTCGACAGGCTCAGGACTAAAGGCAATGTCGAAGGGTGAACACAACAAGGGATGTCAATGAACAAGCTCAACGAACCTTTGATTTTGCTGGTGCTGGGTATCGCCCTCCTCGCACTCACCGCCATCCACCCCCACGACTACCCCACTTGGTGGATGGAAACCGCGCCCGTCTTCATCGCCGTCCCCATCCTCGTCGCCACCTACAAAAGCTACACCCTCACTCCTCTGCTCTACCGCCTGCTGTTCCTGCACGCGCTCATCCTCATGGTCGGTGGCCATTACACCTATGCCGAAGTGCCGCTGGGCTACTGGATGCAGGACTGGTTCGGCTTCGCGCGCAACAACTACGACAAGATCGGCCACCTCGCGCAGGGCTTCATCCCAGCCATGCTGTTCCGCGAACTGCTGATGCGCAGCTCACCGTTGAAACAGGGCAAGTTGCTGTTCACACTGGTGACCGCCTGCTGCCTCGCGGTCAGCGCAGTGTACGAACTCATCGAATGGGCGGCGGCAGAAATGATGGGCCAGGGCGCGGATGCTTTCCTCGGCACACAGGGTTATGCGTGGGATACGCAGTCGGATATGTTGATGGCGTTGATCGGGGCGGTTGTTGCGCAGGTGCTGTTGGGGAAAGTGCAGGACAGGCAGTTAGGTCAGAGTAGGTTGGGTGGAGCGTAGCGATACCCAACAAACAATCGATGGGTATCGCGTTGCTCAACCCATCCTACGCGGGCTAAGAAAACAATGAAACAACAATATGCTTGAATCCAAGCATGGCGGCGCTGAAACCAATAACAATAAATGCAGCAGGCACACAACATCCAATAGCTTGGCCTGCTTTGCGCTGTCGGCCTGAGCGCGTGAGGGGAATACCAATTTGACGAGACAATTGAGCTTTTGCGCTTGAAATCCCAAGTGCTCGTTTCCATGAAAAGGATAATCCCGGGATACCTCTTTTTCTGCTCATGATGGATGTACCTAAATTATGATTTTTGATCCCAACCGACAACTATTCCATCCTCAACCGTAATACGGAGTGCAAAGCGTCCCTTTCCTGTTTCATTGTATTTCCATACTTCCTTTGTTTTTGTCTTCAAAACTTTTGTGTCGATATCTACAGGATCGCCTAAGGAATCGGTTAATTGCTCAGGTGTTTGGCCTTGCCAAAACGATTTGCTCATAATTTTGTTTACGATTTCAGAATCGCCATATTTTGCAAAAAGTGCTTCGCGGCGCTTTTTATCACGATGATTTGAATAAGCTACCCAAGCAACTATGACAATTACTAAAACGACAATGAGTTCCATAATCGCTCCTTATAGTAAAGAAGTTCAGTGATTTGCTAAATTGTGTTGTTTTTCACCCCACGGCGCAACCTTCAACAACAACAACATCCCCGGTATCGCCAGCACCGCACACAACAAAAAGAACATCGTCCATCCCATCGACTCCACCAACCACCCCGTCGCCGCATTGGCAAACGTGCGCGGTATCGCCATTAAACTTGTGAACAGCGCGAACTGTGTAGCGGTGTAGGCCGGGTGAGTGGTGCGGGCGATGAAGGCGACGAAGGCGACGGTGCCGAGGCCGACGCCCAGAGCTTCAAGCCCGATCACAATGGCGAGTTGCGCGCGTTCAGCGACGCCGATGACTTCGAAGTGTCCCTTGGAAGCCAGCCAGGCGAAGCCGAAGATGGACACCACCTGCACTACGCCGAACAGCCACAGCGCGCGGTTGATGCCGATCTTCACCATCCACAGTCCGCCCAGCATGCCGCCGATGATGGAGGGCCACAGTCCGGCATTCTTGGCGATGAGGCCGATGTCGGTCTTGGAGAATCCCATGTCGAGATAGAACGGTGTGGCCAGCGCGGTGCACATGCTGTCGCCGAGTTTGTAGAACAGCAGGAAGGCCAGCACCAGCAGCGCGCTGTTCCAGCCTTTGCGGGTGATGAATTCGTGGAAGGGTTCGACCACCGCTTCGCGCAGGGTCTTGGGCGGCGAGGCGCGGTGCGGCTCGCTCACCATCAGCGTCATCGCCATGCCGGGCAGCATGAACAGCGCGGTGATGATGAACACGGTGCTCCACGGCAGGATGTCGGCCAGTATCAGCGACAGCGAACCGGGCACCAGCCCGGCGATGCGGTAGGCGTTGACGTGGATCGCGTTGCCCAGCCCCATTTCGACATCATTCAACAGTTCGCGTCGATAGGCGTCGAGCACGATATCCTGCGTGGCGCTCAGCACCGCGAGCAGGGTCGCGATCCACGCGATGACTGCCAGATCGTTCGTCGGTGAAAAGCCACCCATGGCGGCGATGGTCGCCAGCAAACCGATCTGAGTCAGCAGCATCCAGCCGCGCCGGCGGCCCAGCAATGGCACGGCATAGCGGTCGAGGAAAGGGGACCACAGGAACTTCCAGGTGTAGGGGAATTGGATCAGCGCGAACAGACCGATGGTCTTGAGATCGACCTGCTCGCTGCGCAGCCAGGCGGGTAGCAGGTTGAACAGCAGGAACAGCGGCAGACCGGAAGCGAAACCGGTGAAGACGCAGATCAACATGCGCTTCGTGAAAAGTTGCTCCCAGACGGTCATCGCTCAGTCGGCACGTTTGAAACGATACACCGCCACACTGCCGCGCAGGTTGGGCATCACCTGGATGTCTTTTCCGGCGCTGATGACATGCCGCCCGAGGATGTGAAGGTTCTGGTGCGCGCAGAGGTTCTCGAAATCGTCCAGCGTGCACAGGTGGACGTTGGGTGTGTCGTACCACTGGTAGGGCAGCTCGCGCGATACGGGCATGTTGCCGAGCAGTACCTGCATGCGGTTCTTCCAGAAGCCAAAGTTGGGGAAGCTGACGATGCCCTCGTGGCCGACGCGCAGGATCTCTTTCATCAGCGCTTCGGTGTGGCGCGTGGCTTGCAGTGTCTGCGACAGGATGACGAAATCGAAGGCATTGTTCTCGAAACCGGAGAGGCCTTCATCCAAGTTGCCCTGGATGACGTTCACGCCGCGCTCGATGCAGCGCAGGATGTTCTGGTCGTCGATCTCGACACCGTAGCCGCGCACCTGGCGCGTGTTCTTCAGATAGTCGAGCAGCGCACCGTCGCCGCAGCCGAGGTCTAGCACGGAAGCGCCCTGCGGTATCCATGCCGCGATGGCGGCGAAATCGGGGCGGGCCTGGACGATGGAGATGTTCATGCTGCCTCCTTCGCCACGTTGTTGAGGTAATTGCGCATCACCGCGAAGTACTGCTCGTCCTGCATCAGAAAGGAGTCATGGCCGTGGCGCGACTGGATCTCGGCGTAACTCACATTGCGGTGGTTGTGCAGCAGCGCTTTGACGATCTCGCGCGAACGGTCCGGCGAGAAGCGCCAGTCGCTGGAGAACGACACTACCAAATAGTTCGCCTTGATCGGTGCGAAGGCATGCGCCAGGTTGTGCTCGGTGTGGCGCGCCGGATCGAAGTAATCCAGTGCCTTGGTCATCAGCAGATAGGTGTTCGCATCGAAATACGCGGCGAATTTATCGCCCTGGTAGCGCAGGTAGGATTCGACTTCGAACTCGATGTCGTAACCGAATTTGTATTCGCCCGAGCGCAAGCCGCGGCCGAACTTGCCCGCCATCGCGTCGTCGGAAAGATAGGTGATATGCCCCAGCATGCGCGCAAGGCGCAGTCCGCGCGTCGGCACCACGCCGTGCTGGTAGAAATCGCCGCCGTGGAAATCCGGATCGGTCAGGATGGCGTTGCGTGCCACATCGTTGAAGGCGATGTTCTCGGTGGTGAGATTGGGCGCGGTGGCGATGGCCAGCACATGGCGCACGCGCTCGGGATAGGTCAGCGACCACTGCATCGCCTGCATGCCGCCCAGGCTGCCGCCGATCAAGGCGGCAAACTGCGTGATGCCGAGTCGGTCGGCCAGCCGCGCCTGCGCCTGCACCCAGTCATCGACGGTGACGATGGGGAAACTGGAACCGTAAGGCTTGCCGGTGGCGGGGTCGATACTTGAAGGGCCGGTGGAGCCGTGGCAACCGCCGAGGTTGTTGAGGCCGATGACGAAGAACTTGTCGGTGTCGATGGGTTTGCCGGGGCCGATCATGTTGTCCCACCAGCCGACGTTCTTGGGGTCGTCGGCATAGGTCCCGGCGACGTGATGGTGTCCGGAGAGCGCGTGGCAGATCAGGATGGCGTTGGACCGGTCGGCGTTCAGGGTGCCGTAGGTCTCGTACACCAGGTCGTAGCGCGGCAGCACCGCGCCGCTCTTGAATTGAAGAGGGGTGTCGAAGGTGGCGCGTTGCGCCGTGACGATTCCAACCGAATTGCTCAAAGAAGCTCCAAAAGAAAAACCCGCACAGCTTGGGGCTAGAGCGGGTCTTCTCGCTTTAGCTGGTATGTTTTACGTGCCCCGCAAGCTGACTCAAATCGGCACCGGACTGAAGTGTCCGTGTTTTGCTGAAAGCTGTCAACCACAGGCCTTATATGGCATTCAGCTTGTCCAGCAGGTCGCGTATCTTCAGCGGGTCGTCCGCGCGCATGATCTTTTGCACCAGCGGTGCGATCACCGGCAGGCTGGTGGTGAGCACGCGCTGTTTGGTGCCCAGCAGTTGCGCGGGATGCATGGAGAATTGGCGCAGGCCCAGACCCAGCAGCAGACGGGTGTAGGCCAGTTCGCCGGCCATCTCGCCGCATACCGAGACCGGCACGCCCGCCTTGTTCGCTCCGCTGATGACCAGCGCCAGCAGTTGCAGCACGGCGGGGTGCAGCGGGTCGTAAAGGTGCGCGACCTCCTCGTCGGTACGGTCGATCGCCAGTGTGTACTGGATCAAGTCGTTGGTGCCGATGGAGAGGAAATCCAGTTTCTTGATGAAGGCGTGCAGCGCAAGCGCGGCAGCGGGGATCTCGATCATGCCGCCGATCTGCACGTTGGGGTTGTAGGCGACGCCCTGATTGGCGAGGCTCTGCTTCGCGCCTTCGATGAATTGCAGCGTCTGGTTGATCTCGGCTGCACCGGAGAGCATGGGCACGAGGATCTTAAGGTTGCCGTAGGCCGAGGCGCGCAGCAGCGCGCGCAACTGGGTGCGGAACAATTGCGGTTCGGCCAGACACAGGCGGATAGCGCGCAGGCCCAGCGCCGGGTTGCTGGCGACTCGCGTCACGCCTTTGAGCTGCTTGTCCGCGCCCAGATCGTAGGTGCGGATGGTGACCGGCAGGCCGTCCATGCCCTCGATCACGTCGCGGTAGGCCCGGAACTGTTCGTCCTCGTCGGGCAGCGTGTCGCGGTTGAGGAACAGGAACTCGCTGCGGAACAGACCGATACCGGTGGCGCCGTTCTCCTTCACGACTGGCAGGTCGTGCGGCATCTCGATGTTGGCGTGCAGCTCGACATGCGTACCGTCCAGCGTGTCGGCATGTGCGGTCTTCAGGCGCTTGAGCTTCTGGCGTTCCAGTTCCCACTGGCTCTTGCGCAGCTTGTACTCGGCCAGCAGATGCTTGTCCGGATCGATGATGACCACACCCTGCTCGCCATCGACGATGAGCAGGTCGTTGTCCTTGATGAGCTCGCGCGCATGGTGCAGACCGACCACGCAGGGCGTGTTGAGGCCGCGCGCGACGATGGCGGTGTGCGAGGTCGCGCCGCCGAGGTCGGTGAGGATGGCGGAGAACTGGTGCGGCTTGAGCTGGATCAGGTCGGCGGGACTCACGTCGTGCGCGACCAGGATCATCTCCACGTCATGCTTGGCCGCTGGCGGCACATGGCCGGACTGGCCGTTGAGCGCTTTCAACACGCGCTCGACCACCTGCATCACATCGGTCTTGCGCTCGCGCAGGTAGGCGTCCTCGAACGCTTCGAACTGCGCGACCAGCTCGTCCATCTGCGATTTCAGCGCCCACTCGGCGTTGCAATGCTCGGCTTTCACCATCTCGCGCGCCGCCTTGCTGATGTGCTCGTCGCCGAGGATCATCAGGTGCAAATCGAGGAAGGCGTCGAATTCGGCGGCGGCCTGCTGCGGGCGCAGCTGGCGCAGCGCGGTCAGTTCCTTGCGTGTGGTCTCCAGTGCTGCATCCAGACGGTCGACTTCCTCGCCCACCAGATTCTTGGGCAGTACATAGTGCGACACTTCCAGCGAAGTGTTCGACACCAGATGGGCATGGCCGATGGCAATGCCGCTGGAGACAGGGGAACCGTGTAAGGTAAAGCTCACTCGCCTTCTCCGAAGTAGTCGTTTATCAAGGCAACCAGGGCGGTCATCGCTTCCTGCTCCTTATCGCCGGTCGTTTCGATGTTGATGGTCGAACCCTTGGCTGCTGCCAGCATCATCACGCCCATGATGCTCTTCGCATTCACGCGGCGACCGTTGCGTGACAGCCACACTTCACAGGGATATTGCGAAGCAAGCTGGGTGAGTTTGGCGGAAGCACGGGCATGCAGCCCGAGCTTGTTAATGATTTGCGCATCTTGTTGCTGCATCTGAGCCTTCCGAATCAATGGTGACGATACATTCCTTGCCGCCTTCCAGTGCGCGCTGTACCAGTTCTGCCAAGGGTTTGTTGGTATAGCAGGACACGCGCAGCAGCATGGGCAGGTTCACTCCGGCCACGCCCTCGATGCGTCCCGGCAGGCAGACACGTCTGGCGATGTTGCAGGGCGTCGCGCCGAACACATCGGACAGCAGAAGTACGCCTTTGCCGTTATCGAGCTGCGCGATGAGTGCGCGGGCTTCGGCTTCCTTGACGGCCGGGTCGTCGTTCGCCAGAACCGATAGCGACTTCAGGTGCGGAGGCACGTTGCCCAATACGTGGCGTACGCAATCGATCAGGCTGTCGCCCAGACCGTTATGTGTGACAAGCAGGATACCGACCAATCAATACACTCCCATTACATAGCCCAGCACCGTGACGACGAGCATGAGGACCAGCGAGCCGTAGAGCACGATATTGCGCACGGCTGCCGCCTTGGCCGCGTCGTTGCGGTTCTCTTCTTCCACGATGGCACCGATCTGCTTCAGCGCATGCAACCCTGCGGTGCGACGGATGTTCTGTTGCAACGGATCATCATGACTCATGGCGCGACCTCGCGGCGGGTGGATTCATCGGTGAATTTTAGCCGTTTCTGCATGGCAGCGGTGAGATGCACCACGCCTTCCCCGTCGACCAGCAGGGCTTCCTCGAGCAGCATGTTGTGCGCTACCTTCCGCCAGCCCTGGGTTCCAGCCACGAAAAGCGGTTTCGAATTCGAGTCAGAGCGCAAGCCCGCGTGCTCGCCGCGGACGAGGATGGTGACGGCCTGCACGCCCTGCACGGGATAGCCGCTGCGCGGGTCGATGAGGTGGCAATAGCGTTTGCCATCCAACTCGAAATAGCGTTGGTAATCGCCCGAGGTGCCGATCGCTTCGCCGTCACGCAGTTCCAGCACGGCGAGCGGTCCCGGCCTGCGCGGATGCTGGATGCCGACCATCCAGGGGCGCGTGCCATGCGTGCCCAGAGCCATCACATTGCCGCCGATATTGATGAGTGCATTGTGGATGCCCTGTTCTTTGAGGATGGCGGCGGCGCGATCCAGCGCGTAACCTTTGGCATAGCCGCCGAGGTCGAGTTTGACCGACCTGTTCCTGCTTCTCACTTCCCTGTGGGAGATCACCAGGTCGCGCATGCGCGGATTCGACTTCACCAGTGCCGCGATCTTTTTCGCATCCGGCAGCACGGCCTGGAAATCCTCGGCCTGGAATCCCCAGGTCTGGATTAGTCCGCCGATGGCCGGATTGAACAGCCCTTCGGACCGGGCCGAGACTTGCGCTGCATTCTTGAGCATCGCGGCAAGTTCGGGCGAGACCTGCATGGTTTTACCCCGCGCGATGGCCGCATTCAATGAGCTCAATTCGGAAGGTTTCCACGCATGCAGCTTGTCGTGCAGGCGCTGGAACTCGTGCATCACCGCGACGGTCGCCTGCCGTGCCTTCGCTTCGTCCGCACCGTAGATGCTCACATCCACCTGCGTGCCGAAGACGTAAGCCTGCTCCTGATAGAACGGCTCCTTGCCGCAGGAGGACATCAGCAAGGCCAGCGCCAACAGCAGCAGGCGGGCCAGACTCATTGCTGCATCTCTTCGATCTCGATGGCCGCTGCCAGCATCGCCAGTCTGCCCACCACACCATAAGCGTAGAAACGGTTGGGCGTGTCATCCGGAGCGCAGTCGGGATTGGGGAAGGCGCAGCAGGATTCGAACGCGAGCGGAGAGAACTGCATGCCGGGCGCGTTGAGATTCTCGTCCACGCCGCGGCTGTTGTGCACGCGGTAGAAGCCGCCGACAACGAAATGGTCGACCATGTAGATGACCGGCTCGGCCACTGCGCCGTCGATGTCCTCGAAGGTGTACACGCCCTCCTGGATCAGCACGTCGGAGACTTGCAGTCCCTCCTTGACCACCGCCATCTTGTTGCGCTGCTTGCGGTTGAGGTCGCGCACTTCGCGGCCGTCCTTCACCGTCATGATGCCCATGCCGTAGGTGCCCGCATCGGCCTTGACGATGACGAAGGGGTCTTCCTTCACGCCGTATTGTTCATATTTGTCGGCGATGCGCTCCAGCACGAGATCGACCTGCGCAGCGAGGCAATCCTCTCCGGTGCGCGCGTGGAAATCCACCTTGTCGCATACGGCGAAATACGGGTTGATCAGCCAGGGATCGATGTTGAGCAGCTTGGCGAAGTCGTCGGCCACTTTGTCGTAGGCGCCGAAATGCCTGGACTTGCGTCGTGTCGTCCAGCCCGCCTCCAGTGGTGGCAACACGGCCTGCTCCAGATTCTTCAGCAGATCCGGCACGCCGGCTGAAAGGTCGTTGTTGAGCAACACCACGCAGGGGTCGAAGCCATCGCTGAGACCGAGACGGTTGCCGGTGCGTACGAGGGGTTCCAGCAGCAGCGAGGCGCCATTCTGTAACTCCAGCGTCGTCGGCTGCGTGATCTCGGGCAGCAGCGAACCGATGCGTACTTTCAAGCCAGCATTGCGCAGAATCTGTGAAAGGTGCGCCACGTTCTGCAGATAGAACTGGTTGCGCGTGTGGTTCTCCGGAATCAACAGCGCGCCGCGCGCTTCCGGACAGATCTTCTCGATGGCGCTCTGTGCGGCCTGCACGCTCAACGACATGAAGTCGGGATTCAGATTGTTGAAACCGCCGGGAAACAGGTTGGTATCCACCGGTGCCAGCTTGAAACCGCTGTTGCGCAGATCGACCGAACTGTAGAAGGGGATGGTGTGTTCCAGCCATTGCGTGCGGAACCAGCGCTCGATCGCGGTCTGCTCGTCGAGGAAACGCCGCTCCAGATCGAGCAAGGGGCCTTTTAATGCGGTGGTGAGGTGCGGGACCATAGGACTACCTGAAAAAACGATGCGGCCATTCTAGCCGATTTGACGGGAACTAGACGGAACCGCCTTCGCTACTAATCAGGCAATCTGCCGCGCAACACCTCGCGGTCGAACCACCACTTGCCGCCGACGATGGCATCAATGACTTGCGCCAGACGCGGCAGGAACACCTGCGGTTCGCGCAGCTCCAGCCGCTTCAGCCATTTATCCATCGCCGCCTGGTCCTGCACGTTGCTGTGGCGCTTGGCCACCATGGAGATGAGGTTATCGACGAGGAAGCACAAGTTTTCATGCTGTTCTTCGTCGGCGCGCAGATCGACCACATAGCGCGCGGTGATTGCCGCTACGGCGGCACCGTCGGAATCGTCGGGCGTCTCGTCGACCACGTGGATCAGCATGGCGACTGTCAGTTCGGGATCGACCGGAAAGGTGACGGCCAGCCAGATGCCCATGCCCAGTAGCGCGATCGAATCTTCCTGCCCGCACTGATAGAGCACGTCACAGGCCTCTACCGCATCCGTCCAGGATTCTTGCTGCATAGCCGTGACGAAGGCTTCGCGTGCGATATCCCATGCTTCCTTCTTGCGTTCCAGTGGGTTCAGAATCTCGGCGATATCCAGTTGCAGCCGCGCGCGCGGCAAGGGGTCGGCACCGGTCAGCGCGGCGAGCGCCTGCAGTTTTTCAGAAAGGTGACGCTTCATGCCGCTGCGTTCTTCTTCGGTCAGTCCGTCTTTCGGGTTATTGACCAGCTTGGTGATGTTGATGGTTTTTTCTGTCATGCGATTGCGGGAATTGGAACTTGGGAAGGCGGGAGTTTAAACCAGGGAGCATTTCGGAAGAGGCTCCTTTTGATTTTCCGGCAGTGTTTAACAATGGACCCTGAAATAGTCCAGGCACTCGTTTTCGCCGAGTGCCGGGCTGTGGAAATGGCCTTGGAAGCAGTCACAGCCAAGCTCGACCAGAAGGTCTCTTTGGGCTTGGGTTTCGACGAATTCGGCAATTACATCGATGTCCTGGGCTCGTCCCAATTCTGCGATCGTGCGGATGATGTCGGCACTAGCCGTATTGCTCAGGATATCGCGGGTCAATGAACCGTCGAGTTTGATGGCATGGACGCGGAAGCGTCTGAGATGGAGCAGCGAGGAATAGCCCATGCCGAAATCGTCCATCGCCAGACGTATCCCCAGTTCGGACAGGTCGCGCAGAGCGGCGTCGACGACGAGGGTGTTGGGTATGTAACGCGACTCGGTGATTTCGAGTTCGATCTCATCGGGGCTCAGGCCGTGTTTTTTCAGAATGCCCGCCAAGCGCGGAACAAATGCATGATCGGTCAGCTGCAGCGGCGAGACGTTGACGGCCATGCTGATCTGACCGAAACCTTGTTTGTTCCAGCGTGCTTTGCAAGCGCAGGACTGTTCGAGCATCCAGCGTCCCAACTGATGAATGTCGCCGCTGTCTTCAGCCAGCGAGATGGCCATTGCTGGTGATAGATCACCATAACGGCGGTGTGGCCAGCGCAGCAGGGCTTCGACGCCGACAATGCGTCCATCCAGCGCATGCTTGGGTTGGTAGGCCAGCTTCAGCATGTTACCGGCCAGATCAGCCCGCAAGTCCGACAACAGGCCGCGCGCCATCAGGCCAATCTGATCGTTTCGTCTCACCACAGGAAGTCTTGCCCTTCCTTCGTCCAGGATGGCTTCAGTCGTCTTGGCGAGTTTCAGGGATTGCTCGCGGATGCGCCCAGCCTCGGCTCTTCTTACGAATGGCAGGTAAAGGGCGGTGCTTAGGCAGATCTCGGCCACTTGAAAAACTGCGCCACGCCAGGAGTCGGTCAGCATCCATCCCGAAATGATGGGGGGAGTGGTCCAGGGAATGGTCACCGCCTGAATTTCCATAAAGCCGAGATTGACGCTGGCCAAAGCCAACAGATTCAGCAGCAGCGGTACCGCGATGAAGGGCAACAGGTAGATTGGATTCAGCACAACCGGCAGGCCGTAGAGAATCGTCTCGTTGATGTTAAAAATGCCGGGAAGGATAGACAACTGCGCCACCTTACGGGCCGGGCCTTCCCTGGAGGCAATGGCGATGGCCAGCAGCAGGCCGATGGTGGCGCCGGAGCCGCCGATCAGAACGAAGGTGTTGAACATCGGGCGCGAAGCAAGGGCGCTGTCATATGCCGTGCCCCACGGCGAGAAAAGTGAAATGGCGTAGGTGTCGAGAAAGTGGCTGCCATGGCTGCCGATAAACCAGACTACCTGGTTGATCAGCACAGCAATGCTGCTCAACCACCAGGCGCCACCCCCATGGCTTTGCGCTATTTCAATCAGGTAACGCCACGGGCTTGCCTCGATTGTCGGCAGCATCCTGAATCCGAAGGCTGCCGCCGCGACAGCCAGCCCTATCACAATGAAGGGCGTGGTCAGCCTGATGGCATGGTAAAAAACGGCATCGGTGTCATAGGGCATGCGCAGCGGATTCAGCCACCCGGAATTTGCCGCCCAACGCAAAGCTTCCGCGGAAAATATGCCGACACCGATGGCGGTGAGAATGGAGTCGTGACCCAGGCTGTGAGTAGTCAGCGGACCTTGTACGACGGTCAGGATCATGAAGTTGGTCAGGCCGGAGATGCCAACCAACAGATGCGGAAGCTCTTCGCTGCCGGGGCGTTTCAGGAGGCTGGCGAGTTGGACAGAAAGCAGTACGCACAGTGTCATGCCAAACAACCCGTGCGTGGCATCGACGATCAGTTGCAGTTGCCCCTGCCAGACTGGCCCCCAGTACGCGGTCATCATCGTCTGGTAAACAGGCAGGGGAAAGTCTTTGGCGAGGATTGCGACAACGCCAAGAAAGGTGACCGGAAGCAGGGTGATGAAACTATCCCTGATTGCGATCATCCACAAACGTACGCGCTTGAGTAGCCCCACACGATCTCCTATTTGCTTCATGCCGCCATTGTTTGGTGGGGGGTAATTTTCAGGTTCCCGCCGGCGCTAAGTGCGGGCGTTCTTGAAGCATGGCATGGCGCGGAGAATACTCTTTGTATCCCGCGTCCTCAATATGGCCGTGCCGGTGACTGCTGTTTCAGGGAGCGGATGCCGCCAGCAGAGTTCTCGGGGACGTAGCGATTCATTCTTGGGGGATCAATGACCCCATTGATCTTGAGCAATAATTATCACAATCTCGACTTCAACTCTTCATACACATCATCCCTTGATGCTACCGAGAGGATGGTCAATATTCGCTTGGCATCGTTAACGTGGTAGATCAGACGAAACTGTGGCGTGGTGATCTTGATCTTGTAGCAGTCGGGGAGTTCTCGCAGTGAGTCTTTTGCTACGCGAGGATGTTTGAGACGCTCTTTGGCGAACTTTTCTTTGAAGCGTCGTTTGATGCTGGCATCCAGTTTGCCCCATTCCTTCTCGGCCTCTGGATGAATGGCAAGTTCATAACTCATCAAGCGTGACCTTGCGTGCCTTGCTTAAGGTGGAAAGACGAGTTTTCGCGCGTGTCTCTGCGATGCGTTCGGCGATGGAATCCAGCATGGCTTCCATCATCCTCGGCGATATGATGTAACCCGCAGGTTTGTTGTGGTTGAGGATGGCGACGGCCTGGTCTTCATCTTCTGCGCGCTTGAGTATGCGTGTCGGCGACTCGCGCAACTCGGTGACACCGATGGTGATCCCTGCATGGATGGCATTCATGATTATGTCCTTAATAATGTACGCTGGAGTGTACGTAGTCGAATGGGCAGCGTCAATCCAAATCTCGTCCATACCGGCAAACTAAAGAACGGAGCGCGCCCACACCGTCCCTGCAACAATTCAGCCGAAGGCCGAATCGCCAGCGCACAGTGGTAGAATGCGCGCCTTCGAAAATAAGGCAGTCCCATGTTATCTACAGCAAATATCACCATGCAGTTCGGTGCCAAGCCGTTGTTCGAGAACGTCTCAGTCAAATTCGGCGACGGTAACCGTTACGGCCTCATCGGCGCCAACGGTTGCGGCAAGTCCACTTTCATGAAGATCCTCGGCCGCGATCTGGAACAAAGCTCCGGCGAGGTCATGCTGGACAAGACCGAGCGTCTCGGCAAATTGCGCCAGGACCAGTTCGCCTACGAAGACCAGCGCGTGCTGGATGTGGTGATGATGGGCCACACCGAGATGTGGGAAGCGATGAGCGAGCGCGATGCGATCTACGCCAATCCCGATGCTTCCGAAGAAGAGTACATGCGCGCCGCCGATCTGGAGGCGACCTTTGCCGAATACGACGGCTACACCGCCGAAGCGCGCGCGGGCGAACTGTTGCTGGGTCTGGGCATCGCCATTGAATTGCACCAGGGCAACATGAGCGCGGTGGCCCCCGGCTTCAAGCTGCGCGTGCTGCTGGCGCAGGCACTGTTCTCCGATCCCGATATCCTGCTGCTGGACGAACCGACCAACAACTTGGACATTAACACCATCCGCTGGCTGGAAGACATCCTGAACGCGCGCAACAGCACGATGGTTATCATTTCCCACGACCGTCACTTTCTGAACAGCGTGTGCACACACATGGCCGACCTGGACTACGGCAAGATCACCGTGTACCCGGGCAACTACAACGATTACATGCTGGCTTCCACGCAGGCGCGCGAGCAGCAATCTTCCGACAACGCCAAGGCCAAGGAAAAGGTCGCCGAACTGAAGGCCTTCGTGGCGCGCTTCTCGGCCAACGCTTCCAAGGCGAAACAGGCCACATCGCGCGCGCGCCAGATCGACAAGATCAAGATCGAGGATATCAAGCCTTCAAGCCGCCAATATCCGTTCATCCGCTTCGAATACGACGAGCGTGACAAACTGCACCGCGTCGCGGTGGAAGTGGAGAAGATGGCCAAGGGCTACGACAAGATGTTGTTCTCCAACGTCAACTTCCGCATCGACGCGGGCGAGAAGGTCGCTATCATCGGCCCTAACGGTATCGGTAAAACGACCCTGCTGCGCTGCCTCGCAGGGGACCTCGCACAGGATACCGGCACCATCAAGTGGGCGGAAAAAGCCAAGCTCGGTTACTACGCGCAGGATCACGCTGCCGATTTTGCCGAAGACAAAGAGATGATGGAGTGGATGATCGACTGGCGCGGCCCGCATGACGACGACCAGGTGGTGCGAGGCACACTGGGCCGTTTGCTGTTTTCGGGCGATGACGTCAAGAAACGAGTGAAGGTGCTGTCCGGCGGCGAGAAAGGCCGCATGCTGTTCGGCAAGCTCATGCTGGCCAAGCCCAACGTGCTGCTGATGGACGAACCGACCAACCACATGGACATGGAAGCCATCGAGTCGCTCAACACCGCGCTCGATTTGTTCAAGGGCACATTGATCTTCGTGTCCCACGACCGCGAGTTCGTGTCGTCGCTGGCCACGCGCATCATCGAGATCTCGGCCAAGGGCGTGAACGACTACCACGGAACGTACGAAGAATTCCTGCGTGACCAGATGGCGGAATAATATCGTCCTGCCGGCCCTTAGAAAGGCTCCGGGCAGCTTAAACTCCGGCCAAGCCGGAATCACGGGGAATTGAGTGATGGCATCATCATCCAGAACCATCGGCGTTTTCGATTCCGGCGTGGGCGGGCTCTCCGTACTAAAGCATATCCGTGCCACTTTGCCTGATGCGAACCTGATCTACGTGGCCGATTCCGGCCATGTCCCCTACGGCGACAAATCGCCCGCCTATATCGAAGCACGTTCAATTGCGCTTACCCGCTTCCTCGTCAGCCAGGGCGCGGAAGCTATCGTCATCGCCTGCAACACCGCCACTGCCGCCGCCGCGCACTCGTTGCGCGTCAAGTTCAGCAAGCTGCCCATCGTGGCGATGGAGCCCGCCGTCAAACCTGCCGTTGCCGCCACCCGGAGCGGCGTGGTAGGTGTGCTGGCGACCGTCGGCACGCTGGAGAGCGCGCGCTTCGCCGCCTTGCTGGAGAAATACGGCGGCAAGGTCAAGATCGTCACCCAGGGTTGCCCCGGACTGGTCGAGGTGGTCGAACGCGGCGACTTGCATAGCAACGAGGCGCGACGCCTCATCGAGCGCTACACCGAGCCGCTGCTCAAACACAATGCCGACACGATCATTCTCGGCTGCACCCACTATCCTTTCCTCGCCCCGCTTATCCGCGAAGTGGTGGGTGATGACGTCGCGCTGATCGATACCGGCGCGGCGGTCGCGCGCGAACTGAAGCGCCGCGTCGATGTGGAATTGCCGCTGCGCACTCTGGACGGCGCGGTCGGCAGCGTTGCATTCTTCACCAGCGGCGAGGCGGAACATTCCTCGCGCATCATGTCGGTCTTGTGGGGCAGGGAAGTCCTGGCGCAACAATTGCCGGCGGCCTTTGCATAGTCAGGCGGCATATTCGTTACAATCCCCCCCAATCAATAACCGGATGCCTGCATGACCACCCGCCACTACACCCTCACCATCTCCTGCCCCGACCGTTCCGGCATCATCGCGGCCGTCACCGGCTTCATCGCGCAGCATGGCGGTTTCATCGTCGAGGCGAGTTATCACACCGAGCAGGAGGAACAGCGCTTCTTCATGCGCCAGGAGATACGCGCCGATTCGCTGCCGTTCGATGCGGAAGAGTTCCGCCGTCGTTTCTCAACACTGGCGGATGAGTTCAAGATGAGCTGGCAGCTTTCCGACTCGGCCATCAAGAAACGTCTGGTGGTGCTGGTGAGCAAGCAGGATCATTGTCTGGACGATCTGCTGCACCGCTGGCGCAGCGGCGAGTTGCAGGTCGATATTCCCTGCGTCATCTCCAACCATGAGGACCTGCGCAGCTTCGTCGAGTGGCACGGCATACCCTTCATCTTTGTGGATATGCAGGACAAGGCTGCCGCGTTCGAGAAGATCGCGGCGCTGTTCGAGCAGCATCGCGGCGACAGCATGGTGCTGGCGCGCTTCATGCAGATTCTGCCGCCCTCTTTGTGTCAGCGTTTCCCCGGCCGCATCATCAACATCCACCACAGTTTCCTGCCGTCCTTTGTCGGTGCCAAGCCCTACCACCAGGCCTACCTGCGCGGGGTCAAGCTCATCGGTGCGACCTGCCATTACGTCACTGACGAGCTGGATGCGGGACCGATCATCGAGCAGGACACGGTGCGTATCGACCATGGCGACACCGTGGACGATCTGGTACGTTACGGGCGAGACATCGAGAAGACGGTCTTGTCGCGCGGCCTGCGTTACCATGTCGAGGACCGCGTGCTGGTGTGTGGCAACAAGACCATCGTGTTCCGTTGATTCACATAAAGATTTCAAGTGTCGCGTTATTAACAGGAGAGATTTCATGAAACGTTTGCTGCTCATCGCTGTTGCAACCATCTTTGCGGGCAATGTGCTCGCATTCGACCTGTCCAGCCCCGATCCCGAGGTGAAGAACGGCAAGCCTATGCCCAAGCCGCAGGAGTACAAGGGTTTCGGCTGTAACGGTGACAATCTCTCTCCCGAACTGGTGTGGAAGGATGTTCCCGCGGGCACCAAGAGTTTCGCTGTCACCGTGTACGATCCCGATGCGCCCACCGGCAGCGGTTTCTGGCATTGGGTGGCGTATGACATCCCGCTGTCGGCAGGCGGGTTGCCCGCCGGTGCGGGGTTCAAGGCGCAGATGCCGATCGGCAGCAAGCAGGGCCGCAACGACTTCGGCGAGCGCAGCTTCAGCGGCGCCTGCCCGCCAGTGGGCGACCGGCCGCACCATTACATCTTCACCGTGCACGCGCTCAAGGTCGACAAACTGAATGTGCCGGAAGATGCCAGCGCCGCGCTGATCGGTTTCAACATCATTGCCAACCGCATCGGTCTGGCCAAGATGACGACCACGTATTCCCGCTAACATCCCTGACAGCGGGAGCCACCTTGTTGCACCAGCTTCAGCGGAGGCAGGTATGGACGCCCATGATCGCGCACTGACCGAACAGAGCAGTCTGTTCGAGGGAGTGGACTTCTCCAATGTGGAGTACATGCTGGAGCGCAGCAGTCTGCGCACGCTGGAGCGGGGCGAGAAGCTGCTGCAACCGGAGGTGGCGAACAGCCATCTGTATCTGATCCTGGAAGGCGAGTTGCGCGTCCATCTGATCGGACAGGAGACACTGGAGCATGCTTCGCTTACAGCGGGCGAATGTACCGGCGAGATCTCGCTGGTGGACGGGCAGAATCCTTCGGCGCTGGTCGTGGCCTCCAAACCCACCCGCGTACTGGCCGTGCCGCACGACACCGTGTGGTCGCTGGTCGACCAGTCGCACGACGTCGCGCGCAACCTGCTGGCCATCATCGCCGGGCGCATGCGCAACGACAATTCCGCCCTCATCAAGTCGCACCACAAACGCGCGCAGTATGAACACCAGGCCACCGTCGATGCGCTGACCGGCGTGCACAACCGGCGCTGGATGAACGATGCGTTTCCCCGGGTGCTCAACCGCTGCGCGCTCGACCATGTCCACAGCGCAGTCATGGTGATAGACATCGACCGTTTCAAACTGGTGAACGACACCTACGGCCACCTGGTCGGCGATGTCGCGCTCAAGTCGCTGGCCAACATCATGCAGGCCCATCTGCGGCCGCATGATCTGCTGGTGCGCTACGGCGGCGAGGAATTCGCCATCCTGCTGCCCGATACCGGCATCGAGGAAGCGCGGACCATCGCCGAGCGTCTGCGCGCCACGGTCGCCGCCAATGAGATCCACAGCGGCGATCTGGTGTTCAAGATCACCATCTCCATCGGCATTGCGCCGGTCAGGAACGAAAGCAAACTGGAAGAGAATTTCGGAGAAGCCGACCGCGCGCTGTACCGTGCCAAGGAATCCGGGCGCAACCGCGTCGAAGTCGCTGTCTGAAGCTGCATCCGCTCTGTTCATTGGCGGAAACTTATTCCGCCGCCCGGCACTCTATGCATGCATGAGAGACATTCCATGTATTGATCCCGCAGCTGCATGACGCCACCCGCGCCGTTACGCATCGGCAACTATTCCATCGTGCGCCCGCTGGGCGAGGGCGCCACATCCACTGTCTATCTGGGCATACATGACAAGACTCTGGCATTGGTCGCACTCAAGCAGTTCCGCAAGGTATTCCAGTCCGATGTGCACAAGAACATGTTCCTCACCGAAGTCGAGTTGGGGAAGCTGATGCAGCACAAGAACATCGTGCATGTGCTGGCTGCCGACCTGAACGAAAGGAGCGGCCCCTATCTGGTGATGGAATATGCCAAGGGCGTCTCGCTGGATAAACACGAGCAGAGCGACAACCTGCTGCCCCTGTTGACGGTGCTCTCGGTCATCGAACAGATCGCCGGCGCATTGCGCTATGCGGCCGGTCTCGGCATCGTGCACCGCGATGTGAAACCGGCCAACATCATCCTCATGCGCGACGGCACTGCCAAGCTCACCGACTTCGGCTGCGCCGTGCCCAGCAACGAATTGGGAGCCACCATCGCGGGCAGTCTGGCTTATATGTCACCCGAACAACTCGAAGGCGAAGCGCTGGACCAGCGTGCCGATATCTATTCGTTGGGTGCGGTGATGTACCGCCTGCTGTGCGGCAAGAACACCTTCGAGGCCGACAACCCTTTTGACGCGCGCATTGCGGTGCTCAACTTCCCCATCACCCCCATCGAGATGTACCGCAAGGAACTGCCGCGCAACCTGATCGCCGTCATCGAAAAGGCGATGAAGAAGGATGCCAACGAGCGCTACGCCGACTGGGACGCGTTCCTGCACGACTTCGGCCAGGCCGCGCACACCATCCGCATGTACGACCAAGACGTCGACCTGTATCGCGGCTTCAGCATGTCCACGCAATCGGTACTGTCCGACTACATGTCGGCCTCGCGCGAGTTCTCGCGCAGCGGGTTTTCGAGGAGTGTGATGCCGGGAACGGACGGGACATGAAAAAGGGGCGCCGAAGCGCCCCCGAGTTGTTGTAACCAGCTGGAATGATCAACGCAAGGTCGTCATGTATTTCGATTCATCCATCGCGTGGAGGTGATCGGCGACATGCTCCGTGCGCAGGAATTTGGGATGCACCTGCTCCACCCGGTCGGCGAGTTTCTGCAGTTCGTCGGAATCGACGGTGCGTGCCAGCTTGATGACTTCCTTCGCGTACGCGGCATCGGCACACATCCATTCGACGTCGATGATGCGGTTGATCTCGCGCCGCATCAACACATGCACCCGTCCGGCCAGCGAAAACAGTATCTCCATCTCTCCAGACATTCTCTTCTCCTAAACTTGTATCTCTAATGAAAAGGGCATCCGAAGATGCCCTTTTCCCAACTTGCCTGTGATGGATTACAGGTTGTAAGCCTTTTCACCGTGAGACGTGGTGTCCAGACCTTCACGTTCCGCATCTTCAGCCACGCGCAGACCGATGGTCAGGTCGACGATCTTGTAGCAGACGAAGGCAACCACGCCGGACCAGACCAGAGTCGTCAGCACCGCTTGTGCTTGGATCCACACTTGCGGGCCCATCTCGGTGGTGACGATGGTGTTGTTGACGTAGTCGATGATGCCGGTGCCGCCCATGGCGAAGCCGTTGAATACGCCAGTCAGCAGCGCACCCAGGATACCGCCGATGCCGTGGATACCGAACACGTCCAGTGCATCATCCGCACCCAGCAGTTTCTTCAGACCGGTAACGCCCCAGAAGCAGACCACACCAGCCAGTGCGCCGATAACCAGACCGCCGCCGATGCCGACCCAGCCGCAGGCCGGAGTGATGGCAACCAGACCGGCAACTGCACCGGATGCTGCACCCAGCAGGCTGGGCTTGCCCTTCAGCAGCCATTCCGCGCCCATCCAGGTCAGCACTGCGGCAGCAGTAGCGATCAGGGTGTTAGCGAAGGCCAGGGTAGCTGTACCGCCCGCTTCCAGCGCGGAACCCGCGTTGAAACCGAACCAACCCACCCACAGCAGGGAAGCGCCGATCATGGTCATCACCAGATTGTG